>NZ_CP200314.1:4800000-6600724 GCF_056867975.1 Mitsuaria sp. MSU3D
ATGCGTCGCCCGTGCCCTTGGCAGTGGCGGTGATAGCGGCGCCGTCCCAAGCGACAGCGCTCACATACGAGCTGGTCGGGACCGGAATGACGATATCGGCAGCGCCAGGCAACGCGCCCTTGACCGAGGCCCACTCTTGAATGTTGGCCTTCGGCTGCGTCGCGGCGATCATCACTTCCGAGACCTTCGTCTTCTTGATGTAGTCCGAATACGCCGGCAGAGCCACGGCAGCCAGAATACCGATGATCGCCACGACGATCATCAGTTCGATCAGGGTGAAACCTTGTTGAACGCGCTTCATAAAAACTCCAAAGAGAAGAAGTGGGGTAGAGACGAAGCAGATGTACGCAGGGCTCGTGCCAGCCGCTTCTTTCCTTGATTAGTGCACGACATCACGGACTGGCGGAGTCAGGCATGGCTTCAAGTGACGTTTTTTGTCAGGCCGCCCGCCCAGATTTGTCACCTCTTCCGACGCTGACAAGGTTTGTCAGATCACGCAGACGCGAAGATCCGGCGATCCAGAAGCGACGCAGCCCGCGGCGGACCTCCGGCGCGGGCTGCAAGTGGCGAGAACGCGGCAAGAAGACATCAAGCCAACGTGAACTCCTGGAAGTTCTCCAACGCCGAAATCCTGTGCGTCGTACGCAGGCCCATGACCGCGTCCATCACCGCCGCGCGTTCACCTGGCTTGATGTGGGTGATGTGCACGTCGATTGCACCGCCAAGTTTTGCAAGTTCATCCCGAAGCGTCGTCGGGCACAGGTGCTTGCTGATGCCGGCCAGACCGCACTCGTCGTCGCCGAAGGCGCACTCGATGATCAGATGCGCCACTTTGATTTCCGACAGGCGCCGCCAGAGCGCCGGGTTCGGGCCGGTGTCGCCAGTGAAGACCCAGTGACCCGATGCGCCGCCATCGACTGCGAATCCCACAGCCGGTACGGTGTGCGCCGCGCTGATTACTTCGATCCGGCGGCCACCGCCCAGATCGAGATGGTCACCCACCGCAAACTCATGGAAGGTCAGAGCCGGCCGTTCCAGCGACGGGAGGCGCGTGAAGTCGGGCCAAATCACGCCGTTGAAGACATGTGCGCGCAGTGCCTGCAGAGTCTCGGGCAGCGCGTGTACCTTGACCGGGGGACGACCAGCTTGCGCGCGTCGGCGCTGGACCGTATCGGCTAGCAAGCCGATCGCCAAAACATGATCGAGATGCGAATGCGTCACCAGGATGTGGTCCACCTTGGCCATCGCGTCCACGGTGAGCTCAGCCACGCCGCTGCCGGCGTCGATGAGCACATCGTCGTCGAGCAGAAAGGAAGTGGTCCTGTAGCCGGCCGCCAGGGCGCCAGCGCAACCAAGCACGCGAATCTTCATGCGGAAGACTGTAGAGGCACCCTCGTGTGGCGCTAAGCGCCGAATCCTCGATTCGAAGGTTTATTGCCGTCGCTTACGCGACCCCGCCGCCATGCCGTGAAAACCTGCACGCGTGTAGGTGTTCGCCCGACAGCACCGAATCATCTCGATACAGGATGGTGCGCCTAAACCACGCCGCCGGATCACCGACCGGGCAGCAAAAAGGGGCCCTGCGGGCCCCCTTCGTATCGAGACGGACCGATCAGGCCTGCACGAACTGCATCTGCGTACCAGCCAGTTCGATCACATCACCGTTCTTCAGGGGGACCGATTCGGCCGTCAACGGCGCGCCATTCACCACTGGCCGGGCGCCACCCTCGACGTGCGCGAACACATAGCCGCTCGGTCTCTTGGTGATCGACGCCACCTGCACGCCCGGCTTGCCCACCGTCGTCACGACCTTGGTGAGGGAGACCTCGCGGCCCGCCGCAGGTCCGTTCAGCACCTTGATCGCCGCTGGCGCGGTCGACACCGGCGCCGGACCCAGCCCACCGAACGAGGAAGGCAGACCGAAACCGCTGCTCGGCGCAGTGCCGGGCCGCAGGATCATCGTCTTCTCGTAGTCGCCGTTGTCCTCGAGCAGGAACTTGATCTTGTACTTGCCGACCTCAATCACGTCGCTGTGCGACAGCAATTGCTTCTTGATCGCCTTGCCGTTGATGTACGTGCCGTTCGTCGAGTTCAAGTCCTCGATGAACACATCCGCCCCGACCATCTGCAGCACGGCGTGTTCGCCGCTCACCGCTAGGTTGTCGATGACGATGTCGTTGTACGGCCGCCGGCCGAGCGTGGTCTTGTCCTTGGTGATCTGCACTTCCTTGATCACCACGCCGTCGAGCGACACCACCAGCTTGCCCATGCTTGACCTCGAGTCCTGTCTTTATTTGTAGAGGGCCGCCTCAACGGCGCCCATTGTTGCGACTGAATGGCCACCACGCCCATGGCTTGGTGCGACTTTCCGCGCGAACCAGAACGATCGCAATATTATCCTTGCCACCGAGATCATTGGCCGTGTCCACCAGCGCCTGCGCTGCTTCAGGCAGATCATTGTGGCTTTGCAGCACCTGTGCCACGCTGGCGTCATCGACCATGTCGGACAGGCCATCGCTGCACAGCAGGATCTGGTCCCCGGGCAGCAGCTCGTGCTGATGCACCTCCAGCATCACCGTATCCTCGACGCCAACGGCTCGCGTGACCAGATTCTTGTTGCTGCTGAAGACGGCTTCCTCTGGCGTCAGTAGACCTGCATCGATCTGTTCCTGCAGCAACGAATGGTCACGCGTCAGCTGGACAAGTTGGCCTTCCCGATAGCGATAGGCCCGCGAATCGCCCACATGCCCGAGCAACAGGCTCTGTTCCCGGAAGACCGCCAGCACCAGCGTCGTCCCCATCCCCGCATAGCGCGGATTGGTGTTGGCGGCGTTGAAGATCGCGCGGTTGGCGTTGTCCACGCAAATGTCCATCGCCCGTCGCACATCGATGTCTGTCGCATGCTGGCCAGACTCGGCCAGCCATCGACCCAACTCCGATTTGATGAACGTCGTCAGCATCTGGCTGGCGACCTCCCCCGCGTTATACCCCCCCATACCGTCGGCAAGCACCGCGAGCCCGACGCCCGGTTCCAGGGCGACCGAGTCTTCATTGTTGTCGCGCACACGACCGGTATCGGTGGCGCTGAAGAACTCCAGGGTCATGTCTTGCTGGCGGGATCGGCTGGGGGAAGGGGATTGTGCACTGCGCCCTGGGACTGTAGCCGCAAAGTTTGCTCGAATGCCTGTCCCGCCGGTGGGGGGGGTGTGGCACCCGTGCTATTGGCCAGTTCCACTGGAATCTGAGCCAGCACCGCCTCCAGATCCTGGGCCAGCGTGTCGCCGCGCTGGTAGCGCAATTCGGGACGCTTTTCCAGCGCCAACGCCACGACCATGGCCAGCGACTCGGGCAACTCAGGCCGAAGACGACGGACATCCGCTGCCGGCTGATTCATGATCTGGTGCATCAGCGTCGCCATCGACTCCGTCTGATGCGGAAGGTGGCCGGTCAACAGCTGGAACAGCATCGCGCCCAACGAGTAGAGGTCGCTGCGACCATCCACTTGCAGGCCGGCCAGTTGTTCCGGCGACATGTAGGACGGCGTACCCAGGACCAATCCCGTCCGCGTCCGACTGCCATCGGCGACACGAGCAATGCCGAAGTCCATGATCTTCACGCTGCCGGATTCCCGTTCCAGCATGACGTTGGCGGGCTTGATATCGCGATGTACGACCCCGTGACCATGGGCGTACTGGAGCGCCCGCGCCAGGCGCGCGGCGAGCAGCAGTACCTCGCGCAAGGGCAGCAGCTGGCCAGGCCGCGTGTGGTGGCTGAGATCCTGCCCCACGACGTATTCCATCGCGATCCAGGTCTCGCCAGCGCATTCGCCAGCGTCAAGCACGCGCAGGATGTCGGGATGATCCAGATGCCGGGCCGCGCTCGCTTCACGCATGAAGCGGTCGCGAACGTCGATCAGGTCCTCCGCCGCAAACTCACGTTGCAGCGCCAGGCGCTTGATGGCGACGGTCCGGCCGCTACGGCGGTCGACAGCCCGATGAACGACGGCCATCGCACCCCGGCCAACTTCCTCGCCGATGTCGTAGTCGTCCAGCGCCACAGCCGCCGATCGCGGCATCGGCTGCGTCGTCGGCAAGGTGTCGGACACGCCCAGACTCCCATCGTCAGATGCGCCTCGGCCCAGAAGTCTCTTCAGGAAGCCGGAGGCGCTCATGACATGACAGGCCTTTCGTCAGGCTTGCGCCGGACGGCGCGCGGCCAGCAGCTTGCCGACGAGCAGGACGAACAGCGCGCCGCCGACACCCAGGGCGTAATACACCTGCGGCAGCACTTCCGTCGTACCGGGCTTGCTGCCCGCTTGCATCGGCACCCAGGCATTGAGCGCGGGATCGGTCACCACCATCGTGCCGGCAATCCAACCCAGCAGCATCGCGCCCAGCGTGATCACGATCGGGAACTTGTCCATCAGCTTGATCACCAGCTGGCTACCCCAGACGATGATGGGGATCGACACCAACAGGCCGAAGATCACCAGCGGCATCTGATGTTGACCGCCCGCGCCTTCAGCAGCGCCGGCGATCGCGATGACGTTGTCCAGGCTCATCACGAAGTCCGCGATGATGACGGTCTTCACCGCGCCCCAGAGCTTGTCGCTCGCCTCCATCTTCGAGTGGTCGTCCTCGCCTTCCGGGATCAGGAGCTTGATGCCGATCCACAGCAGCAACACGCCGCCTACCAGCTTGAGGAACGGGAGCTTGAGAAGGGTCAGCGCGAAGAAGATCAGCACAACGCGCAGCACGATGGCACCTGCGGTGCCCCAAAGGATGCCTTTGGTGCGCAGATTCGGTGGCAGCTTGCGGCAGGCAAGCGCGATGACGACGGCATTGTCGCCACCCAGCAGGATGTCGATCAGGATGATCTGGCCGACGGCGAGCCAGAACTCGGGGCTGGTGAGCATGTCCATGTAGGGAACCCGCGCCGGGCCTCGCGCAACGAGAGCCCAGTCTAAAGCGTTGGAGGGCAAACGAATGAAGGGGCCCCATGGGCCCCTTCATTTGTTTGGGGGGTACGGCTGGATTGTCCGCGCCCGCCCCCAGGAACCGCAGTGCGTGAAATTACGCAGCAACAGCTCCTGGCATCAGGTTTTTCCTGCTACTTACAGCAGGCCTTTCAGCAGCTTGCCCATTTCCGACGGGTTGCGCGTCACGGTGAAACCGCACTCTTCCATGATGGCGAGCTTGGCATCGGCCGTGTCGGCACCGCCGGAGATCAGCGCGCCAGCGTGGCCCATGCGCTTTCCGGGAGGCGCGGTCACACCCGCGATGAAACCGACCACCGGCTTCTTCATGTTGGCCTTGCACCAACGGGCGGCTTCCGCCTCGTCCGGGCCACCGATCTCACCGATCATGATGACGGCGTCGGTGTCCGGATCGTCGTTGAAGGCCTGCATCACGTCGATGTGCTTCAGACCGTTGATCGGGTCGCCGCCGATACCGACTGCCGAGGATTGGCCCAAGCCGATTTCAGTCAGCTGCGCCACCGCTTCATAGGTCAGCGTGCCCGAGCGCGAGACCACGCCGATGCGACCCTTGCGATGGATGTGGCCGGGCATGATGCCGATCTTGATCTCGTCGGGCGTGATCAGGCCGGGGCAGTTCGGGCCCAGCAGCAGCGTCTTCTTGCCGCCAGCCAGTTCCTTGGCCTTCATCTTGTTGCGCACTTCCAGCATGTCACGGACGGGGATGCCTTCCGTGATGCAGATCGCCAGGTCCAGATCGGCCTCGACGGCTTCCCAGATCGCGGCGGCGGCGCCGGCCGGCGGCACATAGATCACCGACACGGTGGCGCCGGTCTGGGCAGCGGCTTCCTTCACGGTGCCGTAGATGGGGATGTCCGAGAACTTCTCGCCCGCCTTCTTCGGGTTCACGCCCGCGACGAACGCGTTCTTGCCGTTGGCGTAGGCTTGGCAGCCCAGGGTGTGGAACTGACCGGTCTTGCCCGTGATGCCCTGGGTGATGACCTTGGTGTCCTTGTTGATGTAGATGCTCATGTCGTATTCCTTGGCTGGGTCTTCGGCTTACTTGACGGCGGCGACGATCTTGGTCGCGGCTTCGGCCATGGTGTCGGCGGCGATGATGGGCAGGCCGGACTCGGCCAGCATCTTCTTGCCCAGCTCCTCGTTGGTGCCCTTCATGCGGACGACCAGCGGGACGTTCAGGTTGACGGCCTTGCAGGCCGTGATCACGCCTTCGGCGATGGTGTCGCACTTCATGATGCCGCCGAAGATGTTCACGAGGATGCCCTTCACCTCGGGGTTCTTCAGCATGATCTTGAAGGCTTCGGTGACCTTCTCGGCGGTGGCGCCGCCACCCACGTCCAGGAAGTTGGCCGGCTCGCCGCCGAACAGCTTGATGGTATCCATGGTGGCCATCGCCAGACCGGCGCCGTTCACCAGGCAGCCGATGTTGCCGTCCAGCGAGATGTAGGCCAGGTCGAACTTCGAGGCTTCGATTTCAGCCGCGTCTTCTTCGTCCAGGTCACGGTAGGCGACGATTTCCGGGTGACGGAACAGGGCGTTGGCGTCGAAGTTGAACTTCGCGTCCAGCGCGATCAGGTTGCCCTTCGAATCGCAGTTCAGCGGGTTGATTTCAACCAGCGACGCATCCGTGTCCATGTAGCACTTGTACAGCTTCGCGAACAGGTCGACGGCCTGATCCACCGAAGCGCCGCTCAGGCCGATGGCCGCGGCGATCTTCTTCGATTGCTCGGCCGTGATGCCGGTCAGCGGATCGATGTACTCGGTGATGATCTTCTCGGGAGTCGAGTGGGCGACTTCCTCGATGTCCATGCCGCCTTCGCTCGACGCGATGAAGGCGACCTTCTGCGTGCCGCGGTCGGTCACCAGCGAGATGTACAGCTCGTTCTTGATGTCCGCGCCTTCTTCGATGTACAGGCGGCGGACCTTCTGGCCGACCGGGCCGGTCTGGTGCGTGACCAGCTGCATGCCCAGGATCTGCTCGGAGAGCGCCTTCACGTCGTCCAGGCTCTTGCCCAGCTTGACGCCGCCGCCCTTGCCGCGGCCGCCGGCGTGGATCTGCGCCTTGACCACCCAGACCGGGCCGCCCAGCTTCTGCGCGGCTTCGACCGCCTCTTGCACCGTGAACGCGGGAATGCCGCGCGGCACCGGCACGCCGAACTGGCGCAGGATTTCCTTGCCCTGGTACTCGTGAATCTTCATAGGGAGGTCTCGCTTGATGGATGAATCAGGAAGAGGCTGCCAGTGCCGCGGGCGCTCCGCGGTGCCGGCGTGGAGAGGAGGTTTGCAACGCCGGATTCAACCGGGTCTCCGCGACAAGGAACCCGTCGTCGCGACCATAGGACCGCACGTCGACGGAGCGACGATGATGCGGCGGATGGCGCTCGGGGGAGGCGGAGGAAGACATAAAACCGATGCAAACACGCGAAAACACGCCCGCGGACGAACGCCGGCGGGCTGTTTTGCGAAGCCGAAAATGTAGCATGCTGCGTTGCATCAAGCCCTTGGCGCGGTTGAGACGCGCACTGGCGTGGGCTTGTCAGCGCGCCGCAAGGTGCTCATGACGCACGAAGTTTCGGGGAGTTTCAGCCCCTGTCGCTCATTCAGGCGGCAAGACCAGTGACCGGTCCGACGCGCGCTTCACGCATCGGCATCGCTGCCCTCGGCGACGCGTCGGACCGCCCGGCGCGCGAGATCCGAACCGAATCCCCGTCCGATGAGGAAACGCAGGCGTTTGGCTAGCGCCGCTGCATCGAGGGCGGGGCCATCACCGAACTTGCGCCGAAGCAATTCGCAGGCGCGATCCAATTCGCCGGCCACAAGTGTCGACCGCTGTTCCGCGTCCAAAGCGAGCCCATGCTGGGCGAGCTCCTGCTCGATACGTCGCTGACCGAAGCGCTGAGAGCGTACGTGGATGCGGGATTCGACAAACCGCGACTCGTCGAGATAAGCGTTGGCCTTGAGCCAATCGAGTACCGCGTCGACTTCGTCGTCCAGGTCCTTCGACCCGGCTTCATCCGCGAATTCGTCGCCCCTCGGTTCCGAAGCCTCGCTGGCTTCGGCTTGCCGATCACGCGCGATGCGCAGCAGCTTGCGTCGCAGCTCCATCGCGCTGTGCTCGCGCTGCGCGAGCAGCGCAATCGCGCGAGCCTTCAGCGACAGAGGCTGCGAGGCTCGGCCCCGCCGACCGTCGGGCGGGGTCATGCGAAAGCCCCGCGCTTACTCGGCGTCGCCGCCGGGCGTTGCGCCCAACAGGGGGATGCCCAGGGATTCGCGGATCTTGTTCTCGATCTCGACCGCCAGGTCCGCGTTCTCGCGCAGGAACTCACGCGCGTTGTCCTTGCCCTGGCCGATCTTCTCGCCGCTGTAGGCGTACCAGGAGCCGGCCTTCTCGACGATCTTGGCGGCCACGCCCATGTCGATGATCTCGCCTTCGCGGCTGATGCCTTCGCCGTAGAGGATGTCGAACTCCGCCGTCTTGAACGGCGGCGCCACCTTGTTCTTGACGACCTTGACCTTGGTCTCGGAACCGATGACTTCCTCGCCCTTCTTGATCGAGCCGATGCGGCGGATGTCCAGGCGCACAGAAGCGTAGAACTTCAGCGCGTTGCCGCCGGTGGTCGTTTCCGGGCTGCCGAACATCACGCCGATCTTCATCCGGATCTGGTTGATGAAGACGACGGTGCAGTTGGTCTTCTTGATGGTGGCGGTCAGCTTGCGCAGCGCCTGGCTCATCAGTCGGGCCTGCAGGCCGGGCAGCGAATCGCCCATCTCGCCTTCGAGTTCCGCCTTCGGCGTCAGCGCGGCGACCGAGTCGATGACGATCAGGTCGACAGACCCCGAGCGCACCAGCGAATCCACGATCTCCAGGGCCTGTTCGCCGGTGTCGGGCTGGCTGATCAGCAGTTCCTGCAGGTTGACGCCCAGCTTCTGCGCGTACTGGACATCCAACGCGTGTTCAGCGTCGATGAAGGCGCACACGCCGTCCAGCTTCTGCATCTGGGCGATGACCTGCAGCGTCAGCGTGGTCTTGCCCGAGGATTCAGGACCGTAGATCTCGACCACGCGGCCGCGCGGCAGACCGCCGACGCCCAGCGCGATGTCGAGACCCAGGGAGCCGGTGGAGACGACCTGGATGTCCTCGATCTTCTCGCCTTCGGCCAGCCGCATGATGGAGCCCTTGCCGAACTGCTTTTCGATCTGGGCGAGGGCGGCCTGCAGGGCCTTGGCTTTTTCGGTGTTGGCGTTCTTCACGGGGGCGTCCATGCAATCTTCTCCTGTTGGCTGCGGCGGATTATGGCGCAATCTGTATATCTGTACAGTACTTTGTCGAAGCGGCCGGATGCGCTTTGCGGTGCCGGCAACGGGTCGATGTAGGCATCCTAAGCACCAGATGGCTCACTGGATGAGCCAGCCGTCGCAGTTCCCACCTTTTTCCGCCTTCGGTGGGAGTCATCCCCACGCCGCGCTGTCGTCGGTGTGAGTCGCCACGCCCGACGCATGCCGAGCGAACGCCTCGGAAACGCCTAGGGAACACCAGCAGGCCGCTCCCTAGAATGTCTCCATAACCAGAGGGGACGACACATGCGCATCTTGATCGCCGAAGACGACCAGGTCCTGGCCGACGGCCTGCTGCGCTCGTTGCGGGCGTCGGGCTGCGCCGTCGATCAGGTCGGCAGCGGCAGCGAGGCGGATGCCGCGCTGGCCTCGCATGAATTCGATCTCCTGATCCTCGATCTGGGCCTGCCCAAGCTGCACGGCCTGGAGGTGCTGAGGCGGCTGCGCGCACGAGGATCCTCCGTGCCGGTGCTGATCCTGACCGCGGCCGACAGCATCGAGGAACGCGTCAAGGGCCTGGACCTGGGCGCCGACGACTACATGGCCAAGCCGTTCTCGCTGCAGGAGCTCGAAGCCCGCGTGCGCGCACTCACGCGCCGCGGCCTGGGCACCGCCTCGAGCGTCATCCGCCACGGTCCGCTGACCTTCGACGCGACGGGACGCGTCGCCTACATCAACGACCAGATGGTGGAACTCTCGGCGCGCGAGCTGTCGCTGCTGGAAGTGCTGCTGCAGCGCGCCGGCCGCCTCGTCAGCAAGGACCAGTTGGTCGAGCGCCTGTGCGAGTGGGGCGAAGAGGTCAGCAACAACGCGATCGAGGTCTACATCCATCGGTTGCGCAAGAAGATCGAGCAGGGCCCGATCCGCATCGCGACGGTGCGCGGACTGGGCTACTGCCTTGAGAAGATTCCCGGCTGAGCGGTCGCGTGGGCCTGGCCGCGCGAGGCGCGGGACAGCTCCGCGCGGACGCCTGACCCACGGTGCGCGTCATGGCGACTGATTCCACCGGCCATCGCTCGCTGTTCGGCGAGATCCTCGACTGGATGCTCGCGCCGCTGCTGGTCATCTGGCCGATCAGCGTCGCACTGACCTGGCTGGTGGCCCAGGGCATCGCCAACAAGCCCTATGACCGTGAGCTCGACGAGATGGCGCGCACGCTCGGCCTGCAGGTCGTGACCGAGCCCGGGCCCGGCGATGCGGCGGCGCGGCGCGGCCGGTCGCGCTACGCGCTCGCGCCCGAGGCCGCCGCCCTGCTGCGCGCGGACGAATCCGACACCGTCTACTACCAGGTACTGGGCCTGCGCGGCGAGCTGCTGAGCGGCGATGCGCTGCTGCCGGTGCCCGAGGTCGAGCCGCCGATCGTTCCCTGGGAGGTGAATCGCCGGTTCGACGAGATCAACAACGAGGCGGTGCGCGTGTCCTACCTGTGGGTGGTGCCAGAGGGGATGGCGGGCAGCGACCGGATGATGCTGGTGCAGGTCGCGGAGACGCTGGGCAAGCGCTCGCGGCTGACCAACGAGATCATCAAGGGCGTCATCCTGCCGCAGTTCGTGATCCTGCCGCTGGCGGTGCTGCTGGTGTGGCTGGCACTGGCGCGCGGGATCGCGCCGCTGAACGACCTGCAGCGGCGCATCCGCTCCCGCGACAGCTCGGACCTGAGCCCCATCGACGAACAGCGCATCCCCGACGAAGTCGCGCCGCTGGTGCAGGCGATCAACGATCTGCTGGAGCGGCTCGACCAGTCGATCCGGTCGCAGAAGCATTTCCTGGCCGACGCCGCGCATCAGCTGAAGACGCCGCTCGCGGGGCTGCGCACGCAGGCCGAGCTGGCGCAGCGCGAGATCGACGAGGGACGCAGCTCACCCGCGGAGCTGCGCCGATCGCTGAAGCAGATCGCGGTATCGAGTCAGCGCGCGGCGCACATGGTCAACCAGCTGCTGGCGATGGCCCGCGCCGAGGACCAGGAGCACGCCGCCCGGCGCAGCGAAGTGAACCTCGCCGTGCTGGCGATCGAGACCGTGCGCGACTTCGTGCCGCGGGCCATGGAGAAGCGGCTGGACCTTGGCTACGAGGGACCGGAAGCGAGCCAGGCCGGGCTGCGCATCAGCGGGCATCCGCTGCTGATCCGCGAGCTGATCCGCAACCTCGTCGACAACGCGCTGCTCTACACGCCGAGTGACGGAACGGTCACGGTGCGCGTGGTCGAGGACCCGTTCGGACAGGTCTGCGTGCTGCAGGTGGAAGACTCCGGACCGGGCATCGCCGAGTCGGAACGCGAGCAGATCTTCCAGCCGTTCTACCGCGCGCTGGGCACCAACGTCGACGGCTCCGGACTGGGGCTGGCGATCGTGCGCGAGATCGTCCAGCAGCATGAAGCGGAGATTGCGGTCGATGACACGCGAGCGCGTCGACAGGCGGAATCGGAAGGCGCAGGGCCGGGCGCGCGATTCACGGTCCGGTTCGCCGCGCACCCGCTGCAGAACGCCGGCTCCTGACCGCTTCCGCCACCGGGAGCCGCCGCCCGCTCAGCGCTGCGTCCCGCCCCGGCTCTTGGCGATGGACATCAGCATCCCGAGCGACAAGCCCAGCGTCACCATCGCCGTTCCCCCATAGGAGATGAACGGCAGCGGCACCCCCACCACAGGGAGGATGCCGGTGACCATGCCCATGTTCACGAACACGTAGGTGAAGAAGCTCAACGTGATCGCCCCCGCGAGCAGTCTCGAGAACAAGGTCGGCGCCTCGTGCGCGATCGCCAGTCCGCGCAGGATCAGCGCGGTGAAGCCGATCAGCAGTCCCGCCGCTCCGATCAGTCCGAACTCCTCGCCGTAGGCCGCGAAGATGAAGTCGGTCGTCCGTTCCGGAATGAACTCCAGGTGCGTCTGCGTGCCCTTCATGAAGCCCTTGCCGGTCACGCCGCCGGAGCCGATCGCGATCTCGCCCTGGATGATGTGGAAGCCCTTGCCCAGCGGGTCCTTCGTCGGGTCCAGCAAGGTGCAGACACGGTCCTTCTGGTAGTCCTTCAGCACGACCCATTTCACGTCGGGCTGGCAGATCTGGTCCTCGCTGAAGACCAGCGCCGTGATGCCCGCGCCGGCCAGCACCAGGGCCGGGATGATCAGCTTCCACGACAGCCCGGCGAAGAAGATCACGTACAGGCCCGCGCCCAGCACCAGCAGCGACGTGCCCAGATCCGGCTGCTTCGCGATCAGCCCGACCGGCACCACCAGCAGGATGAAGGCGGCGACGAAGTCGGGCAGCCGCAACTGGCCTTCGCGCTTCTGGAACCACCAGGCCAGCATCAGCGGCACCGCGATCTTCAGCAGTTCCGACGGCTGGATCTGCGTGCCGACGTACAGCCAGCGGGTCGCGCCCTTCTTCGTGATGCCAAACAGCGCCACCGCCACCAGCAGGGTCACGCCGACGGCGTAGAGCGGCAACGCGAGTTGCATCAGCCGTTGAGGCGGCACCTGCGCAGTGACGAACAGCACGCCCATGGCCAGCACCATGTTGCGGGCGTGATCGACGAAACGGGTGCCGTGGTCGTAGCCCGCCGAGTACATGCACATCAGGCCCAGGCCCATGAGCCAGGCCATCGCAAGCAGCAGCGGGATGTCGAAGCCCTGGAACAGCGGCTTCACCCGTTGCAGCAGGCTGGGTTTGCTGAAGACGGCGCTCATCGTGAGGCTCCCTGGGTGGGACGCGACGCGGCGGCCCGCGCGACGGGCGCGGCCGGCGCCGAAGGCGCGGAGGCCCGCGAAGGGGCAGAGGCGGGCGAGGCGACCGCCGAGGCCGCCGCCTCCGGCGCGCTGGCGGCGGCGTTGGGCAGCGGAATGTCTTCGACGCGGCGCGGCGTGCCGATCGGCGCGCCGACCTGGCCGACCCGCACCTTGGCGATGTCCTCTTCGCTCGGGTAAGTCCCGGTGAGCACGTAGTCGAACACGCGGCGTGCGATCGGCGCGGCCGACTCGGAGCCGAAGCCCGCGTTCTCGACGATCAAGGCCAGCGCAATGGTCGGCGCCTGGTAAGGCGCGAACGAGATGTACAACGAGTGATCGCGCTTGCGCTCGTCCGCCTTGATGCTGCTGTAGGTCTGGCCGGCACGCAGGCCCACCGCCTGCGCCGTCCCGGTCTTGCCGGCGCTCTGGTACTGCGCGCCCGCGAACACCGCGCGCGACGTGCCTTCCAGCGTCACGTCGTGCATCGCGTTGCGGATCACGTCGACGTCCGCCTTGCGCAGCGCCAGCGGCGCCAAGGCATCGCTCGCCACGCGCCGTTGCGCGTGCTTGACGACGTCCTCGATCTCCCGCACCAGCCTGGGCCGGTAACGCTCGCCGCCGCTGGACAGCGTCGACATCGCAGTCGCCAGCTGCAGCATCGTGAAGTTGTTCTGGCCCTGGCCGATGCCCAGCGAGATCGTCTCGCCGGCGTACCACTTCTGCTGGTCGGGCCGCTTGAATGCCCGGCGCTTCCATTCGGTGCTGGGCAGCAGGCCGGTGACCTCGCCCTGGAGGTCGATCTCGGTCTTGCGGCCGAAGCCGAAAGGTTCGAGCTGGTCATGGATCATGTCCACACCCATCTCGTTGGCCAGCGAATAGAAGTAGACGTTCGACGACGTCACGATCGCCAGCCGCATGTCCTTCGGCCCCGCGCGGTCGCCGGTGGCGCTGCCGAAGACACGGCCGCCGAAGCTGAAGTTCAGGTTGTCCTGGATCACCACGTTGGCGGCCCGCTTGCCCGTGTTCAAAGCCGCCATCGCCATGTACGGCTTGAAGGTCGAGCCCGGCGGATAGGTGCCGCGCAGCGCACGGTTCAGCAGCGGCTTGTCGATGTCCTCGTTGAGCTCGCGCCAGCTGTCCGCGTCGATGCCGTCGACGAACAGGTTGGGATCGAAGGTCGGCTTGGAGACGAAGGCCAGCACCTCGCCGTTGCGCGGATCCATCGCGACGAGCGCGCCGCGTCGGTCGCCGAAGAGCCGCTCCACCAGTGCCTGCAGCTTGATGTCGACCGACAGGTGCAGCGTGTTGCCAGGCGTCGGCGGGCGGTTGCGCAGGCGGCGCACCGCGCGGCCGCCCGCGCTGGTCTCCATCTCCTCGAACCCGGTCTGGCCGTGCAGTTCGCGCTCATAGGCCTGCTCCAACCCGAGCTTGCCGATGTACTCGGTGCCACGGTAGTTGGCGACGTCCTCTTCCGACCAGTCGTCCATCGCCTTCTTCTCGGCCTGGTTGATGCGGCCGATGTAGCCCAGCAGGTGCGCGCCGATGTCGCCCATCGGATAGCTGCGGAACAGCCGGGCCTTGATGTCCACGCCGGGGAAGCGGAAGCGCTGCGCGGCGAAACGGGCCACCTCGGTGTCGGTCAGCTTGGTGCGGATGGGCAGCGACTCGAAGTTCTTGCTTTCCTCCATCAGCCGCTTGAACCGCCGGCGGTCGCGCTGCTGGATGTCGATGACGGCGGACAACGCGTCGATCGTACGTTCAAGGTCCGGCACCTTCGACGGCGTGATCTCCAGCGTATAGGCCGAGTAGTTGCTCGCCAGCACCACGCCGTTGCGGTCCACGATCAGGCCCCGGTTGGGCACGATGGGGACGACGGAAACGCGGTTGGTCTCGGCGCGCTCGAGCAGCGTATCGTGCTGCGTGATCTGCAGGTAGACGAGGCGTGCGACGAGCAGGCCGAAGCAGAACAGCACGAACGCCGCCGCCGCGAACAGCCGCAGCCGGAAGCGGCTCAGCTCCGCCTGGAGGTTCTTGATGACCGTCATCGCGGGCTTGTTCCCGGCACCCTCAGAGCGGGCGGTGCGCGTCGGGATCCGGCGCGCGGCGCTGAGGCGCGAGCAGGAGCGCCGCGGCGATCGGCCACAAGGCCGCCTGCAGCAGCGGCGCCAGCAAGAGGCTCCAACCCGGCCACATGCCGCCGACGATCAGCCGGACGATGACGGCGATCGCTGTCGCGAGCACGAACAGCGGCAGCACGTGCAGTGCCTGCGCGCCCAGCGTGAACCACAGCAGCCGGCGGTGCAGCGCGACGGCACCGAAGGCGAGCAGGCTGTAGGCCAGCGCATGCTGGCCGAGCAGCGCGCCGTGGTGGACGTCGATCATCAGGCCGAAGACGAAGGCCCAGCCGACGCCGACGCGACGCGGCTGATGGACGTTCCAGAACACCAGCACCAGCGCCAGCACGTCCGGCATCCAGGGTTGCCGGCCGACGGGGACCATGTCGATCAGCAGCCCGACGATGAGGCTGAACGCGATGAACAGGGGGTTGGCGGGCAACAGCAGCTGGCTTGCGCCACGGGGCATGATCATCGTGTGCCTCCTTTCGGCGCGGACGCGGCCGATGCCGCGCGGCCGCGCGCCGGTCTGCTGGCGGCTTCAGCGGCGGCGGCAATCGCGGCGCTGGCCGCTTCCTGCGCGGCTTCGGTGCGGGCGGACTCCTGACCTTCCAGCGGCTCCAGCACCAGCACGTGGCGCGCACTGTCGGGCTGCGCGATCGGCGCCAATCCGACGCGAGCGAAGCTGGTGTCGCCGCGGCGTTCGACCTCGGCGACCTTCGCCACCGGCAGGCCCGGCGGATAGAGCCCGTCCAGGCCCGACGTCGCGAGCGCGTCGCCGGGCTTGATGTCGGCGTTGGCGGCGATGAAGCGCAGCTCCATCACGCCGCGCTCGCCGCCATAGGCGACGCCGCGCTGCTGGGTACGCGTATTGAGCACGGGGATGGTGGCGTCGCGGTCGGTCAGCAGGGTCACCTCGGCGGACAGCGGATAGACCCGCGTCACCTGGCCGAGCACGCCGGCATCGTTGACCACCGGCGCGCCGAGCCGCACGCCGCCATGGCCGCCGCGGTCGATGATGATGCGACGCGAGAAGGGATCCGGCGCCTCGTAGAGCACCTCGGCGGCGAGGCCCTTCACCGGCAGTGCCTCGCGCAGCTCGAGCAGCGCGCGCAGGCGCGTGTTCTCGGCCTGCAGCTGCGCCGCGCGGCTCAGGATCACCGCCTGCGAGGCGAGCTGCTGCCGGGCCTGGTTCTCGGCCTCCGTGGCCTTCTCCATGCCGCGGGCGTAGTCGCCGGCCTGCTCCCAGGCATCGACGGGCGCCAGCAGCGCGCGCTGCAGCGGATGCAGCGCGAGCGCCAGCCCCGCGCGTGCGGGCGCCGTGACCTGGAAGCGGGAGTCCGCCACCATCAGGAAGACCGCCAATGCCGCGCAGAAGGCCAGCTTCGTCAATGCTGACGGGCCTTCGCGGAACAGCGGCGGTGGATTGCGGTCGAGGGTGCCGAGAGGCATGAAGATCTCAGCGAAGGAGATTCAACGCAAAGCGGCCATCTGAGGCCGCATCCACTTATTCGTTCGTGAAGATCGAACCCAGGCGTTCCATGCGCTCCAGGGCCATGCCGCAACCCCGCACGACGCAGGTCAGCGGGTCTTCGGCCACGAGCACCGGCAGGCCGGTTTCCTCGGCCAGCAACCGGTCCAGGTCGCGCAGCAGCGCGCCGCCGCCCGTCAGCATCATGCCGCGCTCGGCGATGTCGGCGCCCAGCTCCGGCGGGGTCTGCTCCAGCGCGTTCTTCACGGCCGAGACGATCTGGTTCAGCGGGTCGGTCAGCGCTTCCAGGATCTCGTTGGACGAGATCGTGAAGCTGCGCGGCACGCCTTCGCTGAGGTTGCGGCCCTTGACTTCCATCTCCTTGACCTCGGAGCCGGGGAAGGCCGAGCCGATGTTCTTCTTGATGGACTCCGCGGTCGGCTCGCCGATCAGCATGCCGTAGTTGCGGCGGATGTAGTTGATGATGGCCTCGTCGAACTTGTCGCCGCCGACGCGGACCGAGCCCTTGTAGACCATGCCGCCCAGCGAGATCACGCCGACCTCGGTCGTTCCCCCGCCGATGTCGATGACCATCGAGCCCGACGCTTCCGACACCGGCAGGCCCGCGCCGATCGCGGCCGCCATCGGCTCCTCGATCAGGTAGACCTCCGAGGCGCCCGCGCCCAGCGCGGCGTCGCGGATCGCGCGCTTCTCGACCTGCGTGGAGCCGCAGGGGACGCAGATGATGATGCGGGGCGACGGACGCAGCAGCTTGGTGTCGTGCACCATCTTGATGAACTGCTTGATCATCTGCTCCGTCACCACGAAGTCGGCGATCACGCCGTCCTTCATCGGGCGGATCGCCTCGATGTTGCCGGGCACCTTGCCCAGCATGGCCTTGGCTTCGTGGCCGACGGCCTGGATGGTCTTCTTGCCGTTCGGGCCACCTTCGTGGCGGATGGCGACGACGGACGGTTCGTCCAGCACCACGCCTTTTCCGCGGACGTAGATCAGCGTGTTGGCGGTGCCCAGGTCGATGGCGAGGTCGGTGGAGAAATAGCGGCGCAGGGAGGCGAACATGTGTGTAGGCAAGACCTGGACAAGACGCTTCGGCACCTGGAGCCGCTGGTCAACGTCGAACTACACGCAATCGGCGGCATTCGACGGCATCAAGCGGCGTTCGTCTGCGTTCTGTCCGGGCGGCTGCGATTCGGGGCGGTTCGGGTCGGGTAACCGCGCGGACCGGCGGCGTCCGCGCGAGCGAGATTCCTTGCCATAAGGAACGAGGCTGCACTGGCAGCCTCGGCTCATGGAGATAAGCGGGGATAATAACTGATCACCCCCTGGTTTGGCCCGTCTGCAAGCCATCCGTAAGCGTTTCAATCTCCATGGCACTCACCCACGACGACGTCAGCCGGATCGCCAAACTGGCCCGGCTGGAACTTTCCGGCGACGAGCAGGCCGCGCTGCTGCCGCAGCTCAATGGCTTCTTCTCGATCGTCGAGCAGATGAGCGCGGTCGACACCAGCGGTGTCGACCCCCTCTACACGCCGCTGTCGGCGGTCCAGGAAGTGGCCCTGCGGCTGCGCGAGGACCGCGTCACCGAAACCGACCAGCGCGAACTCAACCAACGCAGCGCCCCCGCCGTCGAGGATGGCCTGTTCCTGGTCCCGAAAGTCATCGAATGACCACGCCCCTCCACCACCTCGGCGTGGCCGAGCTCGGCCGCGCCTTGCGCGCCAAGACGGTCTCCAGCACCGAACTGACGCAACATCTGCTTGCGCGTGTTGCCGCGGCGAAGGATCTCGGCGCCTTCCTGCACGTGAACGCGGACTACGCGCTCGCCCGGGCCAAGGACGCGGACGCGCGGCTGGCCAGCGGTGAAGCGGGCGCGCTGATCGGCGTGCCGCTCGCGCACAAGGACATCTTCGTCACCCGCGACATGCCGACCACGGCCGGCTCGAAGATGCTCGAGGGCTACCTCAGCCCCTTCGACGCCACCGTCGTCGAGCGCTTGAACGCCGCTGGCACGGTCTCGCTGGGCAAGCTGAACTGCGACGAGTTCGCGATGGGCTCGGCCAACGAGAACAGCGCCTACTTCAAGGCGCTGAACCCCTGGGACCGCACGCGCGTGCCGGGCGGCTCGTCGGGCGGCTCGGCCGTCGCCGTGGCCGCCTGCCTCGTTCCCGCGACGACCGGCACCGACACCGGCGGCTCGATCCGCCAGCCGGCCAGCTTCTCGGGCATCACGGGCATCAAGCCGACCTACGGCGTGTGCTCGCGCTACGGGATGATCGCGTTCGCGTCCAGCCTGGACCAGGCCGGCGTGTTCGCGCGCTCGGCCGAGGACTGCGCGCTGCTGCTGTCGACGATGAGCGGCTTCGACGAACGCGACGCCACCAGCGTCCAGCAGCCGCCGCAGGACTTCAGCGCGCAGATGCTGACGCCGCGTGAAGGCGCGACCGCCACGCAGCCGCTCAAGGGCCTGCGCATCGGCCTGCCCAAGGAGTTCTTCCCGGCGGCGCTGTCCGCCGACGTGGACGGCGCCGTTCGCGCCGGTCTGGCGGAGCTGGAGAAGCTGGGCGCGACGCTGGTGGACGTGTCGCTGCCGCGCACCGAGCTCGCGATCCCGGTCTACTACATCATCGCCCCGGCCGAGGCGAGCTCGAACCTGTCGCGCTTCGACGGCGTGAAGTTCGGGCACCGCGCCAAGGACTACGGCAACCTCATCGACATGTACGAGAAGACCCGCGCCGAAGGCTTCGGGGCCGAGGTCAAGCGCCGGATCATGATCGGCAGCTACGTGCTCTCGCACGGCTACTACGACGCCTACTACCTGCAGGCGCAGAAGTTGCGCCGCATGATCGCGGACGACTTCCAGCAGGCCTTCCAGCACTGTGACCTGATCGCCGGCCCGGTGGCGCCGACGGTCGCATGGAAGCAGGGCGAGGGCGCGGACGATCCGGTGAAGGCCTACCTCGCCGACATCTTCACGCTGCCCGGCTCGCTGGCCGGCCTGCCCGGCATGAGCGTGCCGGTGGGCAGCGGCGAGGGCGGCATGCCCGTGGGCCTGCAGCTGCTGGGCAACTACTTCAAGGAAGGCACCCTGCTCCACGCCGCGCACGCGCTGCAGCAGGCCACCGACTGGCATCGCCAGCATCCGGCGGGGGTGTGAACGTCATGAGCAAGAACAGTCAACTGGTGCGGGGCTACGAGGTCGTCATCGGCCTGGAGAACCACGTCCAACTCTCGACCGAATCGAAGATCTTCAGCGGCTCGTCGACCGCGTTCGGCGCGGCCCCCAACACGCAGGCCAGCGCCGTCGACCTGGCCTTGCCCGGCACGCTGCCGGTGCTGAACCGCGGCGCGGTCGAGCGTGCCATCCGCTTCGGCCTGTCCGTCGGCGCGAAGGTGGCGCCGCTGTCGATCTTCGCGCGGAAGAACTACTTCTATCCGGACCTGCCCAAGGGCTACCAGATCAGCCAGTACGAGATTCCCGTCGTGCAGGGTGGCCACATCGAGTTCTTCGTCGGCGACGAGAAGAAGGTCGTGAAGCTCACTCGCGCCCACCTGGAAGAGGATGCCGGCAAGAGCCTGCACGAGGACTATCACGGCCAGTCGGGCATCGACCTGAACCGAGCCGGCACGCCGCTGCTGGAGATCGTCTCGGAGCCCGAGATGCGCTCCGGCGCCGAGGCCGTCGAATACGCGAAGACGCTGCACGCGCTGGTGATGTGGCTGGGCATCTGCGACGGCAACATGCAGGAGGGCTCGTTCCGCTGCGACGTCAACGTCTCGGTGCGCAAGCCCGGCGCGCCCTTCGGCACGCGTCGCGAGATCAAGAACCTCAACAGTTTCCGCTACCTGGTCGACGCGGTGAACTACGAGGTCAACTGGCAGATCGACCAGATCGAGGACGGCCTGGAGATCCAGCAGGCGACGGTGCTCTACAACCCGGACACCGGCGAGACCCGCTCGATGCGCACGAAGGAAGACGCGGCCGACTACCGCTACTTCCCTGACCCGGACCTGCCGCCGCTGATGATCTCGGCCGAGTGGGTCGATCGCGTGCGCGGCGAGATGCCCGAGCTGCCGACCGTGATGGCCGCGCGTTTCCAGGAGGCCGACGGCCTGCCCGCCTACGACGCGACGATGATGACGCAGAGCCTGGCGACGGCGCGTTTCTACGAGGCCGCGCGCGACCTCTGCGGCGCGCCGAAGCTGGTCGCGAACTGGGTGATGGGCGAGGTCTCTCGCCGGCTCAACAGCGAGGAACGCAGCATCGACAGCGCGCCGGTGACGCCCGCGCAACTGGGCGCGCTGATCAAGCGCATCCATGACGGCACGATCAACAACAACTCCGCCAAGCAGGTGTTCGAGGCGCTGTGGACGGGCGAGGGCGCCGATGTCGACACGATCATCGACGCCAAGGACCTGAAGCAGTCCAACGACACCGGCGAGATCGAGCGCATCCTGGACGAGGTGCTCGCCGCCAACGCCAAGTCGGTCGAGGAATTCCGCGCCGGCAAGGAGAAGGCGTTCAACGCGCTGGTCGGCCAGGCGATGAAGGCGGCCAAGGGCAAGGCCAATCCGGCCACCGTCAACGAGCTGCTGAAGAAGAAGCTCGGCGCCTGAGCGTGTGAACCGCCCGAGCGGGCGGCCTGACCCGCGCGTCGCCGAGCCCGCGCGTCAGCGCCCGCTGGCCGGGGAGGCCTGCACCGCCGGCTTCGCCGGCGCGGGCTGCGACGGGGAGGACGTCGCGGACTTCTCCAGCGAGCCCGGCGCCGCGCCGGCCCACAGCCGCTTCAGGCGCGCCAACTCATCGTCATAGAGCTTGTTGACGCGCACGATCTCGGCCTTCTGGTTGTCGATCGACTCGCGCTGCGCGGCGGCGGAAGCGTCGTTCATGTCGAGCTGGTGCTGCAGCTTCATCGGCATCCGCTTGCCCTTGTAGAACTCCGCGTCGTCGAGCATCGGCTTGCGCTCGGCCGCGAGCACCTGCAAGCGTTTCTCGGACTGCTGCATCGCTTCACGGATGTCGTCGAGCGCCGCCTCGCGTGCGCGCTGATGCGCGGCCTGATCGGCATAACGCTGCAACAGGTTGCGGTCGCGTCGGACCGCGTCCTGCTGGGCGGCGCGCTGGACTTCCTCCATGCGCTTGCGCTGATCGAAGGCCGCCTGCTCCTCGGGCGACATCGCCGGCGGCTGCATCCGGCGGACCGAGCCGTCGGAGTTCAGCACCCGCTGCTCACGCGACTGGCATTCCGGGATCGGGCGATCCGACGTCAGCCGGCGCCCATCGGGCGTCGTGCACGTATAGATGTTGGACGGCGGCGGCGCCTTCGTCTGCGCCCAGGCGGCGCCCGCGAGCGCGCCGGTCAGCAGCAGACCGGACAGCGTCGACCTCATGATCAGGCGGGACAGCAGACGGCGTGAGAGGGAAGCGCGCATCAGACTCCGTAGCGATCTCTGTAGGCATGGACCGCCGTCGCATGGGCGGACACGGCGGTGCTGCTGGTGGTCTGCAGATACTGGAGCAGGTCCGACAAGCCCGCAATGGCGACAACCGGCAGCTTCAACTGGTCGCGCACGTACTGTACCGCCGACCAGGGGAGATCCTGACCGTTCTCGGCGGCCTTCTCCTGGCGATCCAGCGCGATGGCCACGCCGCAGGGCGTGGCGCCGGCGGCCTGGATCATCGCGATCGATTCGCGCACCGAGGTGCCGGCGGAGATGACGTCGTCGATGATCAGCACGCGCCCCTGGACCTTGGCGCCGACCAGCGTGCCGCCTTCGCCGTGGTCCTTGGCTTCCTTGCGGTTGTAGGCGAACGGCTTGTTGTGGCCCAGCCGCGCCAGTTCGATCGCGACCGCCGCGGCCAGCGTGATGCCCTTGTAGGCGGGGCCGAAGATCATGTCGAACTCGACGCCCGAGGCCAGCAGCCGCTGCGCGTAGAACTGCGCCAGCCGGCCGATCTTGAGGCCGTCGTCGAACAGGCCCGCATTGAAAAAGTACGGGCTGAGACGACCCGCCTTGGTCTTGAACTCGCCGAAGCGCAGCACGCCGGTGTCGACGGCGAAGGCGACGAATTCCTGGGCCAGGGCGTCCTGGGAATCCGGGCTCTGGGCCTGGCGATTGGCGGCGGTGGTCATGGCAGCGGGACGTCGAGACGTGAGATTGAAATTGGGCCGGAATTGTAGGGCGTCGGTCTTGGCCACCCCACGGGTGACGCAGCGCGTCATGTCGCCTGAATTCAGCAGTTGAAGCAAGAAGAAGGCCTGCTCCGTCGCCGGAAGCAGGCCCACTTTTTGCAGGGTGGCCCGCGGGCCACTGTGCTGCGCGACGCGGTGTGGTTCAGCCGATCAGAAGATCGCCTTGAACTGGACGCCGTAGGTGCGCGGGTCGTTGATGAAGCCGGTGTTGTTGTTGAAGTCGATCGCGCCGGTGACGCGGATCTGGTCCGTGATGTTGCGGACGAAGCCAGCGACTTCGTACTTGCCGTTGCTCCAGATGTAGCCCACGCGCAGGCCGCCTTCGGTCAGCGACTTGCCGGTGAACTCCTTGGCCTCGTACAGGAAGAAGTTGACCTTCGAGCGATAGGCCCAGTCGGTGTAGATGTAGAACTCGTTGCCGGCCGCGGTCGGGATCGAGTAACGCGCGGTCAGGTTGGCGACCCACTTCGGCGCGTTCGGCAGCGGATTGCCGTCGATGCTGTAGTTGGTCGTCGAGCCCGCCACCAGCGGATCCGTCATCGTGCAACCGCCGCCGCAAGCCGGCAGCGACAGCGTGTTGTCGCGGATCTTGGTGTTGTTCAGGCTGCCGCCCAGGGTGATCAGCAGCTGATCGACCGGCAGCACTTCCAGGTTCAGTTCGACGCCGTTGCCTTCGGCCTTCTTGGCGTTCAGCAGACGGTTGGCGTTGTTCTGGCCGCCGACGGCGGTCAGCTGCAGGTCCTTCACGGTGTAGGTGAAGGCGCTGGCCGACAGACGCGCGCGGCGATCCCAGAAGTCCGACTTGACGCCCACTTCATAGGAGGTGACGTTCTCCGGCGTCGCTTGCGACTGGCCGGCGAAGCGCGACGCGCCCTGGACGGACGAGGCGCGGAAGCCGGTGGCCACGCGCGCATACAGGTTGGTGTCCTTCGTGACCTTGTAGGTGCCCGACACGTCCCAGTTCCACTTGGAGTCGCCGGTGTTGGCGGTGACACCGGTGGAGGTGTTCAGGTCGGTGTAGTCGCTGCTGACCTTGACGTCCTTCTTGTCGTGCGTGAAGCGCAGGCCGCCGCGCAGCTGGAAGTCCTGCGTGACCGCGTAGTTCACCGAGCCGAAGGCCGCCCACGCGGTGTTCTTCTGGTACGTGTCGACATAACCGGCGGCCAGGCCGGTCGCGGTCGTGTAGTCGGTGCTGCGCGCGGTGTAGCGCTCGTCGAAGAAGTACAGACCGCCTTGCCAACGCAGCGGGCCGGCCGCGGCGGACTCGACGCGGAACTCCTGCGTGATCTGGCGATGGCCGCTCATCGAGCTCGACGACTCGGCCGGGAAGGTCGCCTGACCTTCCTGCGTGTACGGCTTGGGGCCGAAGTACACGAAGCCGCCATCCACGTCGCCGCGGCTGAAGGGGCGCACCGACTCGTAGCCGGTGATCGAGTACAGGTTGATCGCGCCCAGGCCCCAGCGCAGACGGGCGCTGCCGCCGGTGGCGTGCAGGGTCTGCTCGTTGACGCCGTCGGTGTAGGACTTCTCGGGATCGAAGCCGTCGACCAGGTCGTTGGTGCCGGTCTTGATGATCGAGGAACGGAACACGCGCGCGCTGCCCTTCAGGTCGCGGCCGTGGAAGTTGAACAGCGCGCTGAAATCCTTGTGCGGCTGGTACAGCGCCTGCAGACGCAGGGCGCGGTCGTCGTAACCCTCGAGCTCGCCGGTCTTGCCGGTGGGCACCTGGTTCTTGACCCAGTCGTCACGGTGCTGGATCTGCGCCGAGATGCGGGCGGCCCAGTCGCCGGTCAGCGGCACGTTGGCTGCGCCTTCCAGGTTCATCGTGCCGTAGGTGCCGTAGGAGACGTTCAGGTAGCCCTCCTGGCGCTGCGACGGCTTGACCGAATCGAACTTCACGACGCCGGCCGGCGTGTTGCGACCGTAGAGCGTGCCCTGCGGGCCGGCGACCACTTCGACGGCGGCCAGGTCGAAGGCCGGGAAGCCCTTCAGGATCGGGTTCTCCTGGACCACGTCGTCATACACCAGAGAGACCGGCTGCGACGCGTTCAGGCGGAAGTCGGTGTTGCCGTAGCCGCGGATGTAGAAGCGCGGGAAGGCGCGGCCGAACGACGATTCGATGTTCAGGCTGGGCACGCGGCCCGACAGGAAGCGCACGTCCTGGCCGGCGGAATTCAGCACGTCCAGCTTTTCGCCGGAGATCTTCGTGACCGCGTTCGGCACTTCCTTGATGTTCTCGACCCGACGCTCCGCGGTGATGGTCACCGTCTCGAGCTGACCCTTCTCCTTGGTTGCGGCATCGGTCTGGGCGTCCTGCGCCAGTGCGGGCCAGGCGAGCAGGGCCAGCGACACGGCCGCGGCGGCCTCGCGCAGCGCCGGGACGGCGGCGCGCTGGGTGGCGAATCGATTCATGGATGGACTCCGGGGGAAGGATGGAAAACCGGGGAGGCCGACCGGGACACCGACGGGTAAACCGGGTTCACAGACGGCAAAAATGTGGGCGCCGGTTGGCGCGGTGGACGCGAATCTAGCAAGTTCGTCATAAAGACGTCACCCTCCGCACCACGGCGGTGCGCTTTCTGTTGCCCAAACACTGCACCTGATCGCGTGTCGCCCGAATGAGCGTGGACGGCGCATGAAGCGGGCGCTACGTGGTGCAGCGTGATCCCTCGACGGCGGGCCGCATTCCCCCCGCTGCTGCCAACTTCGGAACGAGGCTTTGCGATACTGCCGCCCTCTTCCAGGGTCACCCGTCCACCGCCCATGCGCTTCATCACCCTCAACCTCAACGGCATCCGCTCGGCCGCCACCAAGGGCGTCTTCGACTGGCTGCCGCCGCAGCAGGCCGACGTGGTCGGCGTCCAGGAACTCAAGGCGCAAGCCGACGTCGTCGAATCGCAGTTCGCGGGTTACGACACCCTGAGCGGCCACTTCCACTACGCGCAGAAGAAGGGCTACTCCGGCGTCGGCCTCTACACGAAGGAGACACCCAGCGACGTGATCGTCGGCTTCGGCAGCAGCGAGTTCGACAACGAAGGCCGGTGGATCGAGAAGCGCTTCGACAAGCCGGGACGCAAGCTCAGCCTCATCAGCTGCTACTTCCCCAGCGGCTCCAGCGGCGAGGAGCGCCAGGCCGCGAAGTTCCGCTTCCTGGCGGAGATGTACCCCTACCTGATGGCCCTGCGCGCGGAGCGCGAGTTCATCCTCGTGGCCGACGTCAACATCGCCCACAAGGAGATCGACCTCCGGAACTGGAAGAGCAACCAGAAGAACAGCGGCTTCCTGCCCGAGGAACGCGACTGGATGACGCGCCTGCTCGAGAAGGACGTCGGTCTGGTGGACGTCTTCCGTCTCCTCAACGACAAGCCCGATCAATACACCTGGTGGAGCAACCGCGGCCAGGCCTGGGCGAAGAACGTGGGCTGGCGCCTGGACTACCACTTGGCAACCCCCGGCATGGCCCACCTGGCCACGCGCGAAGCGATCTACCTCGACCAGCGCTTCAGCGACCATGCGCCGTTGACGATCGATTACGACTTCAAGTTCTGAGTCTTTTGAAGACGTTCTCTGACTGCGCCAGCCGGCGCTGCCGGTGCCCCTCGCCGCTCAATCGCCTCCTCACGCTCGGCATTCGCTCTGAGGGGCACCGGCAGCGCCGGCTTCGGATCGAGGGGCGCCATCGCCTAGACGCGTTCAGTCGACCTTCGCGCCCGATGCCTTGACCACCTTCGCCCACTTGGTCGTCTCGCGAGCGATGAGCGCGGCGAACTCCGCGCTCGTACCGCCGCCGGGGACCGCGCCTTGCGCGGCCATGCGCTCCTTGATCACGGGCGTGGACAGGGCCTTGGCGACCTCGCGCTGCACGCGCGCGACCTGATCGGCCGGCTGAGAGACCGGCGCCAGCAATCCGAACCATGACGAGGCCTCGAAGGCCTTCAGCTCCGGCACGCCGCTCTCGGCGATCGTCGGCAGGTCAGGCAGCGCCTCGCTGCGCTTCGCGCTGGTCACCGCGATCGCCTTCAGCTTGCCGGACTTGATGTGCGGCAGCGCCGAGGGCAGGTTGTCGAACATCAGGTCCATGTTCCCGCCCATCAGGTCCAGGAGCGCCGGCCCCGAGCCGCGGTACGGGAAGTGGATCATGTAGGTGCCGGTCAGGCTCTTGAACAACTCCCCCGCCAGATGGATGGAGGTGCCGTTGCCGCTGGAGCACATGTTCAGCTTGCCCGGGTTGGCCTTGGCCACACGGGCCAGGTCGGCCACGCTGTTGATGCCGTACTTCTGCGCGTTCGCCGGATTCATGACCAGCACGTTGGGCACGGCCGCGACCAGCGTGATGGGCGCGAAGTCCTTGACCGGATCGAAAGGCATCTTCGGATACAGCGACTGGTTGATCGCATGCGTGCCCACGGTGCCCATCAGCAGCGAGTGCCCATCGGTCGCATGGGCCACGTCGGCGGAGCCGGTGTTGCCCCCCGCGCCCGGCTTGTTCTCCACGACGACCGGCTGGCCGAGCGCCTTCTGCAGCTCGGGCGCCATCGCGCGGGCGAGGAGGTCGGTGGTGCCCGCCGGCGGGAACGGCACGACGATGCGCAGCGGGCGCGAGGGCCAGGCCGCTTGCGCGCGGACGAGTTCCGGCAGCCAGACAGTGGACGACAGCGCGAGCAGCGCGCGGCGGTTCAGGCTCATGGGGGCGTCTCCGATGTTGTGATCTTGGCCGCCCCAGTATGGGTGACTAGTCCGCGCCGGGCACCTCGGGCGACTCCGGACCCAGGATGGTCTGGAGCTGCACGCGCTCCGAGCTGCAGGCCGCGTCGAAGTCGGCCTCGATCTGGATCAGCGCCTGCGCGTCGCCGGCCTCGACGGTGACGATACCGCGCGCGCGGTTGCGCCCTTGCGACTTGGCCGTGTACAGCGCCATGTCGGCCCAGTTGACGGCCTGCTCCCAGTGGAGCGCGAGCTGCGCCGGCGGCAGCGGGAAATGCGCGAAGCCGATCGAGCAGGTCACCCGCAGCGGCCCCGCCGCCGTCTGCACCGGCGCCTCGCCGACGATGAACAGGACGCGCTCGGCCAGCAGCTGCAGCTGGTCCGGCGCGACATTGCGCGCGAAGACCAGGAACTCCTCCCCGCCCCAGCGCACCACCAGGTCCTCCGCCCGCACCGCCTGCGCGATGCGCCGGGAAACCTCGATGATCACGGCGTCCCCGGCCGCATGGCCGTGGCGATCGTTGACGTGCTTGAAGTGATCGATGTCGATCATCAGCAGCGCGCCGGTGAACATGTCCTTCGCATGGCGGTCCATGACCGCGAGGAAGTGCCGGCGGTTGGCGAGGTCCGTCAGCGGATCGCGCTCGCTCGCCGCGCGCAGCAGACTCTGGTTGGCCTTGAGCTTGCGGTTGGCCTCGCGCACGCGCGCCAGCATCACGCCCATCAGGATCAGCGACAGCCCGAGCAGCGCCGCCAGCCCGACGCCGACATACTGCGCCAGCCGGCGGTTGCCGAGCTCGCGGTCCTTGAGCGTCTGCTCGCGGCGCAGCAGTTCCAGGTCGCGCTGCTTGGCCTCGCTGTCGTACTTCAGCCGCAGCTGCTGCAAGGAGGACTCGCGGTTACGGCGCGCCGTGTCCGCGCTGAGCGCGCGTTCCTCGTGATAGAGCCGCAGCGCTTCCTTGGCCTGACCGACCTTGGCGTAAGCCTCGCCCAGTTCCCGCAGCTGCAGCGCGCGACGCACGGGATCGAAGTCGCCCTGCGCGAGCTCGAGGACCCGTGCGATCTCGCGCCGCGCCGCCTCGAACTGCCGCTGCTGGACCAGCGCCACCGACAGGTTGTGGCGCAGCGTGCGCTCGACCGTCTGGTCGTTGTAGGACTGCACCACGGGCAGCGCCAGTCGCGCGAGCTGCACGGCCTTGGCGGACTGGTTGGTATGGATGTAGGCGTCGAGCAGGTTGTTCTGCAGCAGCGCGACATCGCGCCGGCCGCCCGCCTGCTCGGCGAGCCGCAGCGCATCTTCCAGCGCGGCCAGCTGGGTCGTCCGGTCCCCGCGCCGGGACGCGACCATCGACTCGACCATCTTCGCGCGGCTCATCGCCGAGACGTCGCCCTGCGCGAGTTGCCACGCCTGCGCCATCCATTGCTGGGCCGCCGTGGACTCGTCCCTCACCTGGCTGTTGACCGCCAGCGATCCCATCATCGTGCCGGTCACGCTGTGGTCCTGGATCGCCTGGGCCAGCGCCAACGCGCGCCGCAACGAGGTCTCGGCGAAGGCGTACTCGCCGCGCGCGCCCTGGGCCCGGGCGATCAGCCGCAGGGCCTGGATCATCACGCGCGCATCGCAGCCAGGTGGAATCGTCGACGCCGATGCGGACGCACAGGCCGGCGCCAATTCATCCAGCGCCAGCTGGGCCATCTCGCCGGAGCGACCGGTCTGGCCCTGCCGATCCTGCAACTCGGCCAGCAGCATGCGCGACAGCGGCCGCCCGCCAGGCTTGGCCTCCAGTTCGCGGGCAATGCGGCGCACCTCCTCGGGACGCCCGGCCTGCACCGCGTTGCGACCCAGCGTGTACTCGATGTGGAGACGATGTGGCGCATGCGCCGGCTCCGCGAGCAGCGCGCGCAGTTGCTGGCCCGCCTTGCCCGGCTCGTTGTAGCCGAAGCGGTCCAGCTGCGCGAGTTGCGCATCCAGCGCGCGGTCGGGGATCTCCGCGCGCGACTGGGTCGCACCCAGGCCCAGCAGGACGGTCGTCAGGAGAGCCATCCTGGCGGCCGTCCGGGCCCTCCCGGCAGTCATCAAGCAGGCACGAAACCCTGTCCTCATGCGCGCGGCTCCTGCGTCGGGCCGAGCAGGCTGACCAGCTGCACCTGCCCCTGGTGCCAGGCGGACTCGATGCGCCCGGCCAGTGCCAGCAGCTGATCCCGGTCGCGCGCCTGCATCGCCGCCACACCGTAGGCCTTGTTGCGGCCGTGCGCCTTGGCCATGTACATCACGGTGTCGACGAGATCGATGGCGCGCTCCCATTCCAGGGTCAGGTCTTGCGGCGCCATCGGGAAGCTCGCGAAGCCGATGGACGCGCTGATCGGGATGCGCAGCGCGCCGTGGTCGACGGGCTGGCCGCCCATCTGGTCCAGCAGGCGCTGGCCGAGCTGGCGCGCATCCTCGGTGGCCTCGGAATTCACCAGGATCAGGAACTCCTCGCCGCCCCAGCGCACGACCAGGTCCTGCTCGCGCAGCACGCCGCGCAAACGGCGCGCGACCTCGACCAGCACGGTGTCGCCGGCCGCATGGCCCCATTGGTCGTTGATGCGCTTGAAGTGGTCGATGTCGATCAGGAACAGGCTGCCGCGCAGCCCGCCCTCGCGGGTGCGCGACGCGATGGCCTGCTGGAAGTGACGCCGGTTCGCCAGTCCCGTCAACGGATCGCGCTCGCTCTGCACGCGCAGCGATTCGTTGGTCTGCGCCAGCGCCGCGTTCGTGCGCCGGATGCGCCGATAGGCCAGCGCCAGCAGCGCGCCGGACAGCAGCACGCAGCCGCCGACCTCCGCCCACAGCTTCAGCTGCAGGTCCCGCGTGCGGATCTGCTCGGCCTTGAGGCTGTTGTCCTGGTTGAGCAGCCGGATCTCCCGCTGGCGCTGCTGGTCCTCGAAGCGCGCCTGCGCCTCGAGCACGGCCTTGCGGGTCTCGTCGCGCAGCACCTCGTCGAATTCCTTGCGCGATTGATGGAAGGCCGCGATCGCGCCGGGCAGGTCGTCGAACTTCTCCAGGTAGATGCCAAGCTCGAGCCACGACTCGGCCGTGTAGCTGCCGGCCTCGCGCTGGGCATCCATCGTGATGGCCTGCAGCACGTCGCGCTTGCCCTCCTCCAGCTTGCGCAGGCCGATCTTGGCGATGCCCGAGTTGTGCCGTGCCAGGATCTCGGTCGAGATGTCGCCGCTCTCGTGCGCCAGTGCCAGGCTTTGCGTCGACATCTCCAGGGCCCGCGCGTAGTTGCCGCTGCGCAGTTCGTAGTCCGCCAGGTTGCCCAGCGCCAGCGCCTGAAGGCCTTGGGCCTGCGCCTCGCGGGCGTACTGCAGCGCCTGCTCGCGGGCCTGCTGGCTGAACTTCGGATCCTCGTCCTGCGAGTACACGATGCCCAGGATCGTGTGGACCGAGTACAGCAGCACCGGGTCGGGATCCTGCTGCGCGGCCTGCAACGCGTCGCGCGCGGTGCGCTTGGCATGGTCGATCTGCTGGCTGCGATAGTAGTTGAAGGCGAGGGTCGCCTCGGTGGTCGCGGCGCGCCAGCGCGATTCCGTCGCGCGTGCCTGATCCAGCGCCTTCAGTCCGCTCTCGACCGCCGCGTCGACCTCGCCGTAATCGCCCTGGATGTAGGCGCGCAACTCGGTCGCGCGCCACATCATGCGGCGGTCGGCGGTGGCGGCGTCGATGTCGGACAGCCCGCCCAGCAGCCGCACGCCCGCACCCAGTTCACCGTTCGCCTTGAGCCATTGCGCGCGCGCCAGCATCAGCGCCAGCGGAATCTGCCCCCGCGTCGGCGCGGCCTCGGGCCAGGCCTTGAGCTGCTCGAGCGCCGCCTCATGACCGCTGCGGTCGCGCAATTGCGCGAGCAGCGCCGCGCGCTGGCTCAGCGCTTCCAGGCGCTCGGCGCTGCCCACCGGGGCGCGCGCCTCGATGGCTTGCAGTTCCCGCACATGCTCGCGGGGATGGGCCTGACCGACGCGCTCCTGCTGTTCGAGTTCGGCCTGCAGCGCGCGATCCTGCATGGCCGGTCCGGCGGACCCGGCCGAGGCGGCGCTGCCGCGCGATCCGGCGCCGTCGCCGGGCCCGCAGCCGGACAGCAGCGCGAGGCTCACCGCCAGCGCCAGCGCCGTTGCACAGAGATCCGGAAGCGCCGGGAGCACCAGGCGGATGAAGGACGCCGAGCGGCGGGCGGGCGGACGCACGCGTCCATCGGCCACGCCCGCCGACGACCCTGCTGTCACCGCTGCTCGCAACACCCCAACCTTGCTCATCGTGCTGATGTCGAGTTGTATGTCTCGTTACTTGAGGTCCAACCCTGTTGAACAGGTGAAGCGTGCACGAGTTCGCGCTCGTGCATGCGGCGTTGGGGTCAGTCCGTGCGGCCGCGCCGGAGCAGCGCATGCAGCAGGATCGCGCCGAAGGTGGCAGTTCCGATGCCGCCCAGGGTAAACCCACCCAGCTTCAACGTGAAGTCGCCCGTGCCGATCACCAGCGTGATCGCGGCCACCATCAGGTTGCGCGGGTCGCGGAAGTCGACCTGGTGGTCCACCCAGATGCGGGCGCCCGCGATCGCGATCAGCCCGAACACGACGATGCTGACGCCGCCCATCACGGCCAGCGGGATGGCCTGGATCAGCGCGCCGAACTTCGGCGAGAAGCCCAGCGCCAGCGCCATCAATGCCGCGAAGACGAAAACCGCCGTCGAATAGATGCGGGTCGCGGCCATCACGCCGATGTTCTCGGCGTAGGTCGTGACGCCGGTGCCGCCGACAGCGCCGCTGGCGATCGTCGCGAGGCCGTCGCCGATGAACGCGCGACCGAGGAAGGGCGTCATGTCGCGGCCCGTCATCGCGCCGACCGCCTTCAGGTGGCCCAGGTTCTCCGCGACCAGGATCAGCGCGACCGGCGCGATCATCAGCATGGCGGCGCCATCGAAGACCGGGGCATGGAATTGCGGCAAGCCGATCCATGCCGCCGCCGAGACCTTGGACAGGTCGATCGGGGCGCCCAGGCCGAAGCCGTTGGTCAGCAGCGCGTAGATCAGGCTGGCCTGGATCAGGCCGGCAAGGATCAGCAGTCGTTGCAGCATGCCGCGCGCGAAGACCGCGACCACGGCGACGCTGACGAAGGTCGCCGCCTGCATCCAGGCGTCGAAAGGCGTCGGCGCCATGTTCTTGATCGGCACCGACGCGAGGTTCAGCCCGATCACTGCGACCACGGCGCCGGTCACGACCGGCGGCATCAGCTTCTCGACCCAGCCGCTCCCGGTGGCCGACACCAGCAGGCCGATGGCGGTGTACAGCACACCGCAGGCGATGATGCCGCCCAGCGCGAGCGGCAGGTTGGGATTGGGACCGCTGCCGGCATAGCCGGTCGCGGCGATGACCACGCCGATGAACGCGAAGCTCGAGCCGAGGTAACTCGGCACGCGGCCGCCGGTCAGGAAGAAGAAGAGCAGCGTGCCCACGCCGCTCATCAGCACGGCGACGTTGGGATCGAAGCCCATCAACAGCGGCGCCAGCACGGTGGCGCCGAACATGGCGATCACATGTTGCAGGCCGAGCGCCGCAGTCTGCGGCCAGGACAGGCGTTCATCGGGAGCAATCGCCTTCTCGGGGCCGACGGTCACGGGCCGCCAGCGCATCAACCACGCCATGGACTTTCCTCAATGGGACAAGCCATCGAGTGTAAGGAGCGCTCATGGCATCGCCACTCCGGCTTATCCCGTGACCGGGTGGTCGGCCGACGGCGGATCGGCGTCCTCGCGGCGCGGGATCAGAACAGCACCATGTCGCGATTGCGCCGCGGCAGCTGCCGCAGCAGGCGGCGCCAGGACGCCCAGGCACGCCACAGCGCGCCACCAGACAGCAGGCTCAGGATCAACAGGATGGTCATGATCGACTCCTTGAAGGTCATAAAGAGGCGTCGCGGCGCACGCCGCAAACGACTTCGCACGGTCGTGCGAAATTTGTGGAAACGATGCGGGCGAGGCGGTTCATGGTCGGCAGCCTCAGGCGGGGGAAACGGGAGTGGGCGGATCGCCCGCGGCCAGCGCCGGCGCCATCAGGCGGCGGTAGCTGGTCCAGGCCCGATCGACGGCGTCCGGCGTGCGCAGGAAACGCACCTCGCGGACCAGCGCGGTGAACAGGCCGTCGAGCTCGAAGATCAACTGATCCAGGTCGGCATCGGCGCGCAGCTGGCCGGCGTCCTGCGCTTGCAGCAGCGTGCGTCGCAGCGTCCCGCGCCAGCGTCGCACGCCGTCCAGCAGCTGATCGCGCATCACGTCGTCGCGGTCGTCGTATTCGAAGGCGCCGGCGACGTACAGGCAGTTGCCATGCGGTCCGTCGACGCGGTTCAGCCAGGCACGCACCATGGCGTCCATCCGCGGCAGGCCACGCGGCTCACGCAGCGCCGGCAGGATGACCTCCTGCTGGAAGATCTTCTCGAACGCATCCAGCACCGCGGCCTGCAAGGCCTCGCGCGAGCCGATGCGAGAGAACACGCCACTCTTGGACAGGTTCAGCCGCTTGGCCACCTCGCCGATCGACAGGCTGTCCAGACCGTCCAGGCGCGCCATCTCCAGCGCGACATCGACGATGGCGCTCTGCGTCAGTTCGCTGCGGGCGGTCTTGGCTTCCATGAAGCGCAATTTAGCACGGTCGTGCGAAGTTCGCTGCTCACCACGATGGCGGGGACAGCGGACGGGTTATTCGTCCGCGTGGTCGCCAGGATGACCAGGGGCCTCGTCGCTCGCCCTGCCGCCGCTGGCGTCGGCGTCCGCGTCGACCGCCGGCGGGCGACCGCGACGTGGCGTGGGCGAGAGCGCAGGCTTGATGCCGCGGCGCTTCAGGGCCTCGCGCAGCAGCAGCTCGATCTGCGCGTTGGACGAACGCAGTTCGACCGCGGCCAGCCGCTCGATCTCCTCCCACAACGCGGGATCGAGGCGCAGCGGAAACTGCTTCTTGCCGGGACTGCCCATCGCTGCGTCGCTCCGTCGTCAGCGCCCGGGACGGCGGTGGGGGGTGCGCGGTCTCTGACGATCGCCGGGCATCGCCGACGGCAGCGATGATGACGACGACATCGATGGGCGCTCGGGCAGGCGGAAAGTGCGCAGCACCACGACCACCCAGGCCGCCATGGCCACGGCCCACAGCACCCCACCCGCGATAGGCGCCTCGGGGGGCAGTGGCCAATGCATCACCGACGCCAGCACCGCGACGGTCGATCCCACCTGCGCCAGGACGATCAGCAGCCCCAGCGGCCACATCAGACGGCCCAGCGCGGCGAGCGTCGATGCGCGACGCGCCGGCGCCATCCAGTAGTCCTTGTTCGGCATGTTCAGCGCACCGGTGAAGTGCCGGGCGATGAAGGTCACGCCCCAGGTGCACATCGCGGGCACGAAGACTCCCATGCCGAGCGAGATCGCCAGATAAGCGTCCCGGCTCCAGGCCTTGCCCCCGTGGGCAGGATCCACCACGACGGCCGGCAACGAATCGGCGGACAACAGGATGAACGAGAGGTGCGCGCCCCAGCACGCGAGGAACAAGGCCCGCCAGGGGCTCCAGCCGCCCCCCTTCGACGGCATGACCGTCTCCGCGGAGGTCCCGGTCGATGGCGTGCGTGATGCGCGTGATGTCCGCGGTGTCGTGGCCATGCCTGCTCCTTGCCGCGCTCAGTTGTAGAGCGTGCCCGCGTTGATGATCGGCTGCGTGTCCTTGTCGGAGCACAGCACCACCAGCAGGTTGGACACCATCGCGGCCTTGCGCTCATCGTCGAGTTGCACGATCTCGCGCTCGCTCAGGCCCTTGAGCGCTTCCTCGACCATGCTGACCGCGCCGTGCACGATCTTCTTGCGGGCGCTGATGATGGCCTCGGCCTGCTGGCGGCGCAGCATCACCTGCGCGATCTCCGGCGCATAGGCCAGGTGGGTCAGCATGGCCGTCTCGACGCTGACGCCGGCGGGCTGGAGACGCGCCTGCAGCTCGTCGATCATCGCGGCCATCACTTCGTCGGCACCGGCGCGCAGCGTGATCTCCTGACTGTCGATGTCATCGCCCTCGTCGTAGGCGAACTGCGAGGCGACATGCCGGATCGCGGCCTCCGCCTGGATGCTGACGTACTGCTCGAAGTCGTCGACCTCGAACACCGCGCGCGCCGTGTCCTGGACCCGCCAGACCACGGCCGCGCCGATCTCGACCGGATTGCCGCGCTTGTCGTTGACCTTCAGCGTCGGCGCGTCCAGGTTGCGCGCGCGCAGCGAGAGACGGCGCTTCGCCATGAACAGCGGGATCGTCCAGCGCAGGCCGGACACGCGGTCGGTGCCGACATAGCGGCCAAAGAGCGTCAGCAGGCGCGCCTCGTTGGGTTGCTGGATGTACAGGCCCGACAGCAGGATCAGACCCGCCAGGATCAGCGTCAACTGCGTCAGGTCGATCGCATCGTGGCGAAACGCGATGACGCGCCAGACGGCGAAGGCCAGCAGCCCCAGGCCGATCAGCAGCGCGGCGTAGCCGTTGGCCGTCCCGGCGCGGCGCTCCATCGTCGCTGGCGCCGCGGCGCGCAACGGGGGGGTTTTCGGGACTGCGGTCGTGCTCATCACCAACTCCTCCAAAAAGGTGATATCACTTTAAGCCCCGGACACACGGTTGCGCAAGTCCTGGCACCGAAAAAGCAGAAAGCGCCCACGAGGGGCGCTTACTGAGGACTCCGGCTGGACGCCCTCTCCCGCACCGCGGGTGAGGGCGGGGGTGAGGGGCTGCCGCCGGGGCAGTACGTCGATCAGACCGTTCAGGCGCCCTTGCGCGCCAGCGGCAGCAGGTAGTTGGCGACGGCGATGCAACGCTGACCGAGCTCTTCCTCGCTGACGCGCAGGCCGAATCCGGCCATCGCCGGCGAGGTCAGGAAACGCCCGCCGATCGCCACGCTGGGCACGCCATCGATGTTGTACTGGTTCTGCAGCTTCTCGGCCTGCTGGCACTTGGACTGCACGGTGAAGGACTTGAAGGTTTCCTTGAACTTGGCCGGATCCACGCCCAGCGGCGCCAGGAACTTGGCCATCTCCTCCACGTCGAGCAGGCTCTGGTTGCCGCGATGGATGGCGTTGAAGATGGCCGGACGGACCTGCGCTTCCTTGCCCATCGCTTCCAGCGTGAAGAACAGCTGCTGGTGGATCTTCACGTTGGCGCGGAAGGCCACGTGGATCTTGCGGTACACCACGTCCGCGGGCAGCTGCTTGGCCCAGGCCTCGATCGTCGGCTCGAAGACGTAGCAGTGCGGGCAGCCGTACCAGAAGAACTCGATCACCTCGACCTTGCCCGGCACCGAGCCGGCCACCGGCGTGGCCAGGCGCTGGTACTGGCGACCTTCGACCGGGCCGCCCTGCGCCTGCGCCGACGCGCCGGCCAGGAGCGCACCACCGCCCGCGGCGGTCGACAGGGCCGTGAGGGCGTTGAATTCGCGACGCTTCATCTTCGATTCCTTGTTGGTTCCGCTTCGACCGGCGCCGCAGCGGCCGGCCATCCTAGAAAGTCAAACTTAGAGCGGCATTAACGTTGTACGGAGGCGGTACGGACGCCGTTCAGGCGCTCAGCGCTGGATCGCCACGAGGTTGGCCTCGACGCCGGCGCCCTCGAGCTTCTTCTGCTGCGCCTCGGCCTCGTCACGCGTGTCGAAGGGCCCCAGGCGGACGCGGAACACGGTACGGCCGGACTGCTCACGTTCCATGACCTTGGCGGAGAAACCCTGGATCGCCAGCTTGGCGCGCTGCTGCTCGGCGTCTTCCATGCGCGTGTAGGCGCCGGCCTGGACGAAGAAGCTGCCGCGCGAGCCGTCGGGACGCGCGCCGTCGGCGCGCGGCTCGGTGGGACGCTGCTCCGGCTTGACGGACGGGATCTGGCTCTGGGCCTGCGGCTGAACCGCAGGGGCGCGTTCCACCGGGCGGCCTTCGACCGCCGGTGCCGGCGTCGTGCCCGTGCTGACCTGCGGGGCCGGCTGGGTCGCGGGCGGCGCCACCGCCGGCGTCACCACGCCCGACGCGGCCTTCGCGCCGGCGCGGCCGGCCAACGGCGCGTTCGGGTCCCAGTTCCGGTTGCGTTCCGCTTCCTGGGCGTCCTGCTCCGCGGTGCGCTGCGGCAGCTTGTTGACAAACGGCACCGGGGCCTTCGTCACGTACAGGGCCACGCCCAGCGCGATCCCCAGCCCCAGCAGCAGGCCCACGATCAGGCCCATGGCGAATCCGCCGCGCTGCTTCTCTTTGCTCATTGCTGCTCCTGCGAGTCACGTTCCATCGCGTCCGGGGCCGACACCCCCAGCACCGCCAGCGCGTTGCGCATCACCTGCCGCGTCGCGGCCAGCAGCGCCAGGCGCGCGCGCGTCAGGGCCGGGTCGTCGCCCAGCACGCGTTCGGCGCCATAGTAGCTGTGCAGCGCGCCGGCCAGGTCGCGCAGATAGAACGCGACGTCGTGCGGGGCCAGGTCTTGCGCCGCCGCCGTCAGCATGCGGGGATAGTCCGCCAGCTTGAGCATCAGCGCGGACTCGGTCGGCGCGGTCAGCAGCGACAGGTCGGCGCCGGCCACGGACGCCTCGTCATGACCCTGCTCCGCACCCCTGCGCAGCACCGAGCAGATGCGCGCATGCGCGTACTGCACGTAGAACACGGGGTTCTCGTCGTTGGCCTTGAGCGCGAGGTCGATGTCGAAGACGAACTCGGTGTCGGCCTTGCGGCTGATCAGGAAGAAGCGCACCGCGTCGCGGCTGGTCCAGTCGATCAGGTCGCGCAGCGTGACGTAGCTGCCGGCGCGCTTGGAGATCTTGACCTCCTGGCCGCCCTTCATGACCGTGACCATCTTGTGCAGCACGTAGTCGGGGAAGCCGGGCGGGATGCCGACGCCGGTGGCCTGCAGGCCGCCGCGCACCCGGGCGATCGTGCCGTGGTGATCGCTGCCCTGCACGTTGATGCACTTGGAGAAACCGCGCTTGAACTTGTTGACGTGGTACGCGACGTCCGGGACGAAGTAGGTGAAGGTCCCGTCGGACTTGCGCATCACGCGGTCCTTGTCGTCGCCGTAGTCGGTCGAGCGCAGCCACAGCGCGCCGCCGTCTTCATAGGTCTTGCCGTTGGCGATGATGCGCGACACGGCGTCCTCGACCTGGCCGCCGCTGTACAGCGAGGACTCGAGGAAATAGTTGTCGAAGCGCAGCCCGAACGCCTGCAGGTCCAGGTCCTGCTCGTGACGCAGGTAGGCCACGGCGAACTGGCGGATGCCGTCGAGGTCCTCGATGTCGCCGGAGGCGGTGAACTCGCGGTCGTCCGCCTTCACCGTCTCCTTGCGCCGGAAGGCGTCGGCGATGTCCTGGATGTAGTCGCCGTTGTAGGCCGACTCGGGCCAGCCGGCATCGCCCGGCTTCAGGCCCTTCAGGCGCGACTGCGTGGACTGCGCCAGCGTCGCGATCTGCACGCCGGCGTCGTTGTAATAGAACTCGCGGCTGACCTTCCAGCCTTGCGTCGCGAACAGGTGGCAGAGCGAATCGCCCAGCGCCGCCTGGCGCGCATGGCCGACGTGCAGCGGACCGGTCGGGTTGGCGGAGACGAACTCGACCAGCGCCGACGTGTCGCGCGCCGGCTGATGGCCGAAACGCGAGGTCGCCGCGAACACTTCGCCGACCACGGCCTGCCGGGCCGCGGGCTTCAGGCGGATGTTGATGAAGCCGGGGCCGGCGATCTCCAGCGCGTCGACCCAGCGCTCGAACGCGGGCTGCGCCTGCAGCTGGGCGATCAGCGTCTGCGCCAGTTCGCGCGGGTTCTTCTTCAGCGCCTTGGACAGCTGCATCGCCGCGGTACAGGCGAAGTCGCCGTGGGAGGCTTGCTTGGGGTTCTCGAAGGCGGCCACGGGCGCGGCGGCGATGAGGCCGGCGTCGACGGCCTCCTGGCTCAGGCCCTGGAGCACGGTGCCGAGGGCGGCGAGCAATTCCTGCTTGGCTTGGATCATGGGGCCGCATTTTAGGGGACCTCCCCTGTAAGAGACCGTGTGCCCCCCTTGCCCGCACCCTCTCCCTGGGGCAGGATGGCCCTCCGATGAGCGCCTCCGACGATCTCCGTCCCTCCGCCTTTTCCGATTCGACGCTCGGCGGACTGGCCGACCTGCCGGAGCAGATCGGCAAGTACCGCGTGCTGAGACGGCTGGGCGAAGGCGCGACCAGCGACGTCTTCCTCGCGATGGACGACTTCAAGGGCCAGGAGGTCGCCATCAAGCGCATGCGCACCTGGTCGGCCGGCGGCCGCACCGAGGAAGACACGCTCAGCATCCGCTTCTTCGCCGCCGAGGCCGCGCTGGCCGGCCGGCTGCAGCACCCGAACGTGGTGCAGATCCTGGACGCCGTGCAGGACGGCGACCTGCCGTATCTCGTCATGGAGTTCGTCCACGGCGTCACGCTGAAGCACTTCTGCCGCAACGACCGGCTGCTGCCGCTGGACCAGATCGTCGAGCTCGGCTTCAAGTGCGCGATGGCACTGTCGTATGTCTTCCGCCAGGGCGTCGTCCACCGGGACATCAAGCCCGCGAACCTGCTGGCGGTGCTCGACAACCAGGGTCAGGTCACCGACGTCAAGGTCAGCGACTTCGGCAGCGCGCTCAACCTCAACGCGGACATGACGCAGGTGCATCGCGTCGGCTCGCTGGCCTACATGCCGCCGGAGCAGATCGAGGGCGGCGACGTCGGCGCGCAGGCCGACATCTATGCGCTGGGCGCCGTGCTGTACCACCTGGTCAGCGGCCGGCCGCCCTTCGACGCGCCCAACCAGATGGCGCTGATGCATCAGATCTACCACCAGGCGCCGCAGCCGCTGCTGGGCCAGCGCGGCGGCGTGACGGCGGAACTGGACGCGGTCATCCAGCGGGCGCTCTACAAGCACCCGTCCGAGCGCTACCCGGATTGGGAGTCCTTCGGCCAGGCGCTGTCGGAGCTGGTCGCAAAGCAGCTGGTGCCGCTGGCGCGGCTCAACGAGGTGAAGGACTCGGAGCGCTTCAACCTGCTGCGCGGGCTGGAGTTCTTCGCGGGCTTCGGCGACGTCGAGCTCTGGGAGGTCGTGCGGCGCGCGCGCTGGCGCCGCTATCCGCTCGACTACCTGCTGTTCAAGAAGGGCCAGGAAGGGAACACCTTCCACATCATCACGCAGGGCGAGGTCGAGGTCTGGCGCGACGAGGCGCTGGTCGCGACCCTGGGCACCGGCACCTCCGTCGGCGAGATGGCCTACCTGGCGCCGAATCCCGATCTGCGCCGCCACAGCACCGACATCCGGGTGACCCAACTTTGCACAACCGTGTCCTTCACGCCGGAGTCGCTGGGGCAGCTCAGTCCCGAGTGCCAGCACCGCTTCGACCGGGCTTTCATCCAGGTTCTTGTCAGGCGACTCCATCTCGCCCATGAGGCGCTGGCTTCTCCGCGCCGGATCATGTGAGTGGTCATCTGACTCGCGTCGGGAAGCGCGAGTCGAATGGATGTCAGCCGGTTCCGGTCACCGGGTTTCTTGACGTACGTCAACCGCACTTGAGGGCGGTTCGTTCGTATGCTCAACTGCTGCACAGGTCCTTCCCCAAACCCCCTGTAGCCCCGTAGGAGAGAGTGATGAAACACCTGACCCCGACCTCGCTGTTTGCCGGTGCCTTGCTGGCCCTGGCCGCGCTGGGCGCGCACGCCGCGGACGACGCGAAGAAGGCGCCGTCCGAGAAGCAGTTGAAGCAGCAGCAGTTGATGAAGAGCTGCAACGCCGACGCCAAGGACAAGTCCGGCGACGAGCGCAAGGCCTTCATGAGCGCCTGCCTGAAGGGCGAGACCGCCTCGGGTCCGGCGAAGACCGCTCAGCAGACCAAGATGACGACCTGCAATGCCGACGCCAAGGGCAAGACCGGCGATGCGCGCAAGGCGTTCATGAAGGAATGCCTCTCGGCGAAGTAACGCGACGCCGCATTGGGCGCCCCGCCTCGTTGCAGATCGTCGCCATGGCGCCGCCATGGCTCCGGTCTGCGCCTGGCGGGGCATCCCAATGCGACGCCGCGTTCCTCCGCCGACTGAGCGCTACTTGACCAGCACGCCGCGCGCGAGCATCACTGCGGCGATCGGGATCAGGATCAGCAGGTGCGCCTGCATCATCACGAGGCGGCGCGTGGCGCGCACCTCGGTCTCGCTGGGCAGGCCGCCGCCGCCGTCGAGCGTCTTGAGCCAGCGCCGGTAGGTCAGCGTCGGCTTGATCGAGATCAACCCGATCACGACGAACATCCCGAACTTGAAGTGCAGCAGCGGCTGGTGCCAGTACCAGCCCAGGCCCTTCATGCCCCACCAGGTGCGGGCCAGGCCGGTCAGCAGCACCGCCACCGCGGTCATGCCGTAGATCATGTCCAGCCTCGACAGCCGACGCACGACGGCCGGATTCATCCATTCGCTGCGGCACAGCGCCGCCTGGCTCGACAGGAACACGACCAGACTGAGGATGGCCACGATGTGCAGGCCGGCGAGCAGGGCTTCGAGTGTCATGGGGTCTCCCAAGTGGAGGCACGCGCCCAGTAGTCGGGGCTGCCGTGGTGCTCTTTCAGGAAATCTATCCAGAGCCTCACCCGCAGCGGCAGGTGCTTGCGCTGCGGCAGCACGGCGAAGATGCCGTTGGGCGGCGCGGCGAAGTCATCGAGCACGCTGACCAGTTCGCCCGCGCGCAGTGCCGCGGCCACTTCCCAGGTACTGCGCCAGGCCAGGCCGAGTCCCTGCCGGCACCAGTCGTGGAGCACCTGGCCGTCGCTGCAGTCGAGCCGCCCACTGGGCCGCAGGTGCTGCACCTGGCCGTCGATGCGGAAGGCCCAACCCCGCGTCTGGCTCGCGTCGGAACTCAGCGTCAGGCATTCGTGCCGCATCAGCTCGGATGGATGCTTCGGCGTGCCAGCGCGCTTCAGATAGGACGGCGCGGCCACGCACAGGCGTCGGTTGTCGGCCAGGCGCATGCTGATCAGGCTGGAATCGCTGAGGTCGCCGACACGCACCGCGCAGTCGAAGCCCTCGTTGACGATGTCGACGACGCGATCGCTGAGGTTCAGCGACACGCTGACCTCCGGATGCCGTGACAGGAAGTCCGGCACCAGCGGTGCGACGTGGCGCCGGCCGAAGCCCGCCGGCGCGGTGATGCGCAGGTGTCCGCTGGCCTTCACGCCGCCGGCGCTGACGCTGGCCTCCGCGCTGGCGAACTCGGCAAGCAGGCGTTGGCAGTCCTCGAGGAAGGCGATCCCCTCGTGCGTCAGCGTGAGCTTGCGCGTCGTGCGCAGCAGCAGCTTCACCCCGAGCCGCGCCTCCAGCGCGTCGAGGCGGCGACCCATCACCGCTGGCGCCACGCCCTCGGCCTGCGCCGCGGCGGTCAGGCTGCCCTTGGTCGCGACCAGGGCGAAGGACTCGATCTGTTTGAGGCGGTCCATGGGCGACGATTGTTGGCCCGTTGCGCCGCCCGGAGCAATGAATGACGACCCTGAGCGTTGTTATTTGTGCAAAAAAGTCAGGGATCTTCGACCAGGGCCGACATGAATCGGCACCCCCGCACGTCCTACAGTCGACGGACCGCTGAACCGTTGAACCGCCTTTGGGAGTCGCCATGACCGCACGCAGCCAACACCACCGTCTCCAGGTCGATGCCGCCCTGGCCCGTTTCATCGAAACCGAGGCGCTGCCGGACACCGGCGTCGAGCCAGCCGCGTTCTGGCAGGGCTTCGACGCGCTGGCGCACGAGCTGGCCGCGAAGAACGCCGCGCTGCTGGCCGAGCGCGACCGGTTGCAGACCGAGATCGACGGCTGGCATCGCGCCCATCCTGGCCCGATCACCGACATGGCCGCCTACCAGGCCTTCCTCAAGCAGATCGGTTATCTGGTGCCGCTGCCGGCGGACCCGAAGGCGACGACCGCCAACGTGGACGCCGAGCTCGCGATCCAGGCCGGTCCGCAGCTGGTGGTGCCGATCCTGAATGCCCGGTACGCGCTCAACGCGGCGAACGCGCGCTGGGGCTCGCTCTATGACGCGCTCTACGGCACCGACGTCATTCCCGAGACCGACGGCGCCGAGCGCGCCGGCGGCTACAACCCGGTCCGCGGCGCGAAGGTCATCGCCTTCGCGCGCCAGGTGCTGGATCAGGCCGCGCCGCTGACGGGCGCGTCGCACGCCGACGCGACGGGCTACACGGTCAGCGGCACCGCGCTGTCCGTTGCGCTGAAGGACGGCCGCACGGTCGCGCTGGCCGATGCGGCCCAGTTCATCGGCTATCTGGGCGATGCCGCGGCACCGGCCGCGATCCTGCTGCGCCACCACGGCATCCACCTCGAGATCCAGTTCGATCGCACCTCGACGATCGGCCAGGGCGACGCGGCCGGCATCTCGGACGTGCTGATGGAATCGGCGCTGTCGACCATCCTCGACCTCGAGGACTCGATCGCCGCCGTCGACGCCGAGGACAAGCTGCTGGCTTATCGCAACTGGCTGGGCATCCTGCGCGGCTCGCTGACCGAGGAGGTCAGCAAGGGCGGCCGGACCTTCGTCCGCCGACTGAATCCGGACCGCGTCTACAAGGCCGCCGGCGGCGGCGACGACGTCGTGCTGCCGGGCCGCTCGCTGCTGTTCGTCCGCAACGTCGGCCACCTGATGACGAACCCGGCCATCCTGCTCGACGGCGATCGCGAGATCCCCGAAGGCATCCTGGACGCCGTCATCACGACGCTCATCTCGATCCACGACCTGAAGCAGCTTTCGGGCTCGGGGCTGCGCAACTCGCGCCGCGGCTCGATCTACATCGTCAAGCCGAAGATGCACGGCCCGGCCGAGGTCGGCTTCGCCAACGAGCTGTTCGGCCGTGTCGAGCAGTTGCTCGGCCTGCCGGCCTCGACGGTCAAGCTGGGCATCATGGACGAGGAGCGCCGCACCAGCGTCAACCTCGCGGCCTGCATCGCCGCGGCGCCGAGCCGCGTCGCCTTCATCAACACCGGCTTCCTGGACCGCACCGGCGACGAGATGCACACCGCGATGCTCGCCGGTCCGATGCTGCGCAAGGGCGACATGAAGGCCAGCGCCTGGATCCAGGCCTACGAGCGCAACAACGTGCTGACGGGCCTGAGCGCCGGCCTGCGCGGCCGCGCCCAGATCGGCAAGGGCATGTGGGCGATGCCCGACCTGATGGCCGCGATGCTCGATCAGAAGATCGCCCATCCGAAGGCCGGCGCCAACACCGCCTGGGTGCCCAGCCCGACCGCCGCGACGCTGCACGCGCTGCACTACCACCAGGTCAACGTCGCGCAGGTCCAGCAGCAGATCGAGGCCGAGGCGCCCGGCGTCGATCGCGCCGAGTTGCTCCAGCGCCTGCTCACGATTCCCGTGGCGGCGGCCCCGTCGTGGAGCGACACGGAGAAGCAGCAGGAGCTCGACAACAACATCCAGGGCATCCTCGGTTACGTGGTGCGCTGGATCGATCAGGGCGTCGGTTGCTCGAAGGTGCCGGACATCAACCAGATCGGCCTGATGGAAGACCGTGCGACATTGCGCATCTCGAGCCAACACGTGGCGAACTGGCTGCACCACGGCGTCGTGACCGAACAACAGGTTCGGGCGACATTCGAACGGATGGCAGCCGTTGTCGACAGCCAGAACGCTGGAGACCCGCTGTACGCACCGATGGCCGGCCATCCGGACAGCATGGCGTACAAGGCGGCGCTCGATCTGGTGTTCAAGGGACGCGAGCAGCCGAGCGGCTACACCGAGCCGCTGCTGCACGCGTGGCGGCAGAAACGCAAGGCCGCCGGCAACGCCACCGGTCACTGAATGACGCGGCAACGGTAACGATCTGCAGCGTATCGCCGCCATCGTGCGGCGTACGTCTCCATATGCGAAAGCGGCCTCCGGGCCGCTTTTCTCGTTGCGGCCCTGTCACTTTCAGCACTTCGGCAAAACCAGTCCGAGTGACTTTCGGCATACGCATGCCCTGCGACATACCGCAAAGGGCGAAACATGAACCTTCAAGCATGGGAAACCCTTAGGGGAGGGCCCTGGGGTGGGCGGCATTTCCTGTTCCTTAAAGTTTCTTCACTTACGCGCAGTGTCCGGTGACAAAAACCCATCGGCTCAGCAATCATTTTTGCCATTTCACGGAACAGGCATGACCCCTTCGCATCAACTCCGCCGCGTCTGCATCGCTACCGCGATTGCTGCGGCTTCGATCGGCGCCGCGCAAGCCCAATCGGCCACGCAGCTCGAACGCATCGAGATCACCGGCTCCGCCATCAAGCGCTCGATCGCCGATGAAGGCGCCTTGCCCATTTCCATCATCAAGGCGGAAGAACTGCGCCAGTCCGGCGTGACCAGCGTCGAGCAGATCATCGACCTGCTGGCCTCGAGCCAGTCGAGCAGCACAGGCTCCAACTCCATCGGTTCGAGCACCGGCGGAGCGGCCTACGCCAACCTGCGCGGCCTGGGCACCAACAAGACCCTCGTGCTGCTGAACGGCCGCCGCATGACGGCCTTCGCCTTCGGCGCCACCGCGGTGGACCTGAACTCGATCCCCTTCGCGGTGATCGACCGCGTCGAAGTGCTGCGCGATGGCGCCTCCGCCGTCTACGGCACGGACGCCATCGGCGGCGTCATCAACTTCATCACCAAGACCAGCTACCGCGGCGGCCAGGTCGTGGTGGAAGCGACCCGTCCCAGCGAGGACGGCGGCAAGAAGGAAGGCGCGTCCGTCACGGTCGGCTTCGGCGACCTGGAGAAGGACCGCGTCAACTTCTGGGCTTCCTACGACAAGCGTCGCCAGGACCGTGTCCGCGCGCTGGACCGTGACTTCTCCAAGACCGGCATCATCCGCGAGCGCGGCGTCGCCGGCAGCTCGGGCACCACCTTCCCGGGCAACTTCACGCAAGGCACCGGCGGCGGCAACCCCAGCGCGCCGGGCTGCCAGGCGCCGTTGTCTGTCGCCAACCCGACCAACGCCGCGAACTGCATCTTCGACTTCAGCTCGACGATCGACATCATCCCGGACGTCGACCAGGAAACCCTCGCCGGCCGCTTCACCTTCAAGCTGAACGAGAACCACCAGTTCTCGCTCGAAGGCACGCAGACCACGAACGACAACACCTCGCGCGTTGCGCCGGATCCGGTCACCGGCATCACGATGCAGCCGAGCAACCCCTTCTTCCCGCGCACCACGCCCGGCATCAACCTGACCCAGCCGATCAGCGTCGGCTGGCGCATGGTGCCGGCGGGTCCGCGCACGAACGGCGCGCATTCCGAGGCGCAACGCCTGGTGGCCGACCTGTCCGGCGTGATCCTGGGCTGGGATTACAAGTTGGGCGCGCTCTATTCGCGCAGCACCGCCAATGACGCCGCCGTCGACGGCTACGTCAACGCGCCCTTCGTGCGCGCCCAGGTCGCCGCCGGCAACCTGAACCCGTTCGGCGAGGCCACGCCGGCCCAGCTGGCGATCATCCAGCAGGCCAAGCGCGCCGGCGTCTTCGCCAACGCGCTCGGCACGACCAAGAGCGTCGACGCCCGCGTCAGCAAGGAGATCTTCGACCTGCCCGGCGGCCCCGCCGCGGTCGCCATCGGCGCCGAGTTCCGCAAGGAGTTCTACAAGAGCGACACCAACGACGCCGTCGTGCTGGCGATCCCCTCGGCCGGCCGCTCGCCCAACCATGTCGGCGGCGAACGCGACGTGAAGGCGATCGGTGTCGAGCTGCTGCTGCCGGTGCACAAGATGGTCGAAGTCCAGCTGGCGCTGCGCACCGACGACTACTCCGACGCCGGTCGCACGACCAATCCGAAGATCGGCCTGCGCTTCCAGCCGATGAAGGAACTGGCGATCCGCTCGTCCTACAACACCGGCTTCCGCGCCCCCGCGCTGGACGACCTGTACGCACCGCTGGCGGTCACCTTCACGGCCGGCGCCAAGAACGACCCGCTGCTGTGCGATGCGCAGGGCAAGCCGATCACCTCGGCAGGGGGCATTGCCAGCCGCGATTGCGGTCAGCAACCCCAGGTGCAGAACGGCGGCAACGCCAACCTGAAGCCGGAAAAGTCCAAGACCTTCACCCTGGGTGCGGTCTTCGAGCCGATGAAGGCGCTGACGCTGTCGGTCGACTACTGGAACATCAAACTGCGCGACCAGATCGACGTGCTGCCGGTGGACTCGATGCTGGCCAATGCGACCCGCTACGCCGACCGCATCATCCGCTGCAACCAGCTGCCCGCCGCCGAGCAGGTCAACCTGCAGCGCTGCGGCGGCCTGTGGGCCAACAGCCCGGCGATCGGCTACCTGATCACGCACAACGAGAACATCGGCCGCGTGAAGACGGACGGCCTGGACCTGAGCGCTGCCTACAGCCAGAGCCTGGGTGGCTTCGGCAACCTGTCGCTCGGCTACGACGCGACCTACGTCCACCGGTACGACTACCAGACCAGCCCGGCCGACGCGTTCAAGACCCGTCTGGGCGTCTACAACGACGGCAGCGTGGTGTTCCGTTGGAAGCACAACGTGTCGGCGGCCTGGGCGATGAACAACTGGGGCGCTCGCCTGGCGATCCGCCACCAGTCCGGCTACCGCGACCAGAACGATCCGACCACCGTCGTGGGCGGCCCGTCGTTCTACGGCAATGTCGACTCGTACACGCTGGTCGACCTGTCGGGCACGTACAAGTTCAGCAAGGCGACCTCGCTGACGCTGGGCGTGAAGAACCTGTTCGATACCGATCCGCCGTTCTCCAACCAATCCTCGCGCTCGCAGCGTGGTTACGACCCGCGGTACTCCGACCCGCTGGGCCGTGCCTTCTTCGTGCGCGCCGCGTACGGTTTCTGATGAATCCCTGACAAACCCTTCCGGCTGCCTGTGGCAGCCGGGATACTGTTTGTTGCTACTCAACAACGAGTTGGGCGCATGATGAATCGGGCAATCCTCGGGAGAGGATTGCCCGCCGATACCCCTGCATGGCCGGAAGTCACCCGTGACGCCGGTCATGCAGGGGTATCGGTCCTTCCAGGGATGCCCCGTTTCCCGGGGACCGGTACTGCCTCAATTGGTAGGAACCCGCGCCGGTTGTCGAATTCCAGTCATTGACACTTCTTTCACGTGACCTTCACGCAATTCTGCGGACCAAGGTCGTCCGGACATGTTTCGCGCGACGTCACAAGCGCCGCCGCTCGACACCTTTAGGAGTGTTTCTTTGAAGACCAAACTGAACGCGGTGAGCCTGGCAGTCGCCGCCACCATTGCAATCGCGTCGTCGGCCGCGATCGCCCAAGCCCAGGACCAGACCCAGCTGGAGCGCGTCGTCGTGACCGGCTCGGCCGTCAAGCGGATCGCGGTCGAGGGCTCCGTGCCCGTGCAGACCGTGACCCGTGCCGAGATCGAACGCAGCGGCGTGACCTCGGTGGTCGAGCTGATGCAGAACCTGTCGTCCGTGCAGGGCGGCATCACCGAGGGTGACACCGTCGGCGGCGGCGGCGGCGGCCAGGCCACCGTGTCCATCCACAACCTCGGCGGCGATCGCACGCTGGTGCTGCTGAACGGCCGTCGCCTGATCGGCGAAGCCGGCGGCGCGGTGGACCTGAACATGATCCCGCTGTCGATCATCGAGCGCGTGGACGTGCTGACCGACGGCGCTTCGGCGCTGTACGGCTCCGACGCCGTGGCCGGCGTGGTGAACTTCATCACCCGCACGAACTCCACCCGCAAGACCATCGCCGCGGAAGTCTCGATCCCGCAGCACAAGGGCGGCAAGGAACGTCGCGCCTCCCTGTCCGGTGGCTTCGGCGACCTGGACAGCGACGGCTTCAACATCATGGCCGCGCTGTCGGTCGACAAGCGCGACTCGCTGACCGCCAGCCAGCGCGACTTCAGCAAGACCGGCGTGATCAACTTCGGTCACAACGGCAACGAGTACCAGTTCTTCAACGGCTCGCCGTCCGCCATCCCGGGCAACGTGAACGTGCCGGTGCGCAACGCCGACGGCACGCTGGGCTCGGACCTGCGCAACGTGTACCTGGCCCAGAACGGTTCCTGCGCGGAGCGCAACGTCCAGGTCGGCGCGTCCTGCTACTTCGACTACGCCGGCACCGTGGAAGCCTTCCCGGACCGCGAGCGCACCAACTTCTTCGGCTCCGGCACGGTGAAGCTGGGCAGCCAGCAGCTGCGCGCCGACGTGCTGCTGGGCAAGACCAAGACCAGCGGCAAGATCGCCGCCGTGCCGGGCGCGGTCGCCGTGGACCCGAACGGCCCCTTCGCCGCCGAACTGGCCGCGGTCGGCTACACCCCCGCCTACCTGACCTCGATCGGCCTGGACCCCAACCGCATCGCGTCGGTGTCGTACCGCGCCTTCGACCTGGGCAACCGCACCAGCACCTTCGAGCGCGACAACAAGGCGTTGTGGCTGCAGCTCGACGGCCAGGTGGCCGGCTGGGACTACACCGCGACCGCCGGCTACCAGCGCGCGGAAGTCGAGGAAAGCAACTCCGGCTACCCGCTGGCCAAGGCCTTCGGCGCCCTGCTGCGCAGCGGCGTCTACAACCCGTTCGTGCTCGCCGGCCAGCAGTCGCAGGCCGCCAAGGACGCGGTCAAGCAGATCATGATCTCCGGCGTCTACGACACCGAGACCAGCACGCTGTTCAACGCCGACCTGCGCGCCTCGCGCGAGCTGTTCTCGACCTCGGCCGGCCCGGCCTACCTGGCGCTGGGCGCCGCGTTCCAGAAGGACAAGGTCACCGACGATCCGGGCGCCGTGGCGCGCGGTGAGGGCGGCGTCAACGGCGACGACCAGCGCTTCGGCGACAGCACGGTCGTGATCCCCTACAGCGCCAGCCGCGATTCGATGGGCGCCTTCGCCGAGCTGATCGTGCCGGTGGTGAAGAACCTCGAAGTCACCGCGGGCGTGCGCTACGACAATTACCGCCACGTCGACAGCGCGGTCAACGGCAAGGTCTCGTTCAAGTACACCCCGGTGCCGGAAGTGCTGGTCCGCGGCTCGGTCGGCACGGGCTTCCGCGCCCCGACGCTGCGCCAGCTCTACCGTCCGCTGCAGGAATTCGGCGTGACCGCCACGCCCTACGACTGCACGCCGGAAATGGCCGCCGTCGCGGCCAGCCTGGGCGCGGCCTGCCAGCCGGGCAGCAAGCAGTACAACGTCTACACGGGCGGCGTGGACTCCGTGAAGCCGGAAGAGTCCAAGCAGGCGACGCTGGGCTTCCGCGTCGAGCCGACGAGCACCTTCTCGTTCGGCGCCGACTGGTGGTGGGCCGGCATCGACAAGACCTTCGGTTCGGTCGATGAGAACGAGGCGTTCAACAACGCCCAGAAGTACTCCAACCTGTTCCTGGTCTACACCGACCCGGTCACGGGCGAGAAGTTCCTGGCCTACAACGCCAGCACGACCAACCTGGGCAAGCGCTTCGTCAGCGGCATCGACTTCGACGTGACCGGCCGGTTCAACACCCCGATCGGCCGCCTGACGTCGAACCTGCACGCGACCTACATGCTGAGCGACAAGCGCCAGCTGGTGGCCGGCGAACAGTACTTCTCGACCCTCGCGGACAACCACCCGTCGATCGGCGAAGTGACCTTCCGCTGGAAGGGCCAGCTGAGCAACACGCTGGTGACCGGCAACTGGGCGAACACGGCCAACATCAACTTCCAGTCGGGCTACAAGGACTTCCCGACCGAAGTCGAGAACCTGGCCAACGGCGATGTCGACGAGGTCCGCCTGAAGGTCAAGCCGTACGTGACCCTGGACTGGCAGACCGCCTACACCTGGAACAAGCAGCTGACGGTCGCCCTGGGCATCAAGAACGTGTTCGACAAGGAACCTCCCCTGTCGCTGCGCGCCAACGGCGGCCACATGCTGGGCTTCGACTACCGCTACTACAGCCCGATGGGCCGGACCTTCCAGGTCAAGGCCAGCTACGACTTCTGATCGCGATCGCGACGTCCCGCCGCACCACGGCGGGGCATCGGCCGCTTCACGACAAGGACTCCTCCGGGAGTCCTTTTTCTTTGGCTGCCACGGGCATGAATGCATCGCAAGCCCTCATGGCACTTATGTTCAAGTTAAGTATTGTTTCCAAACCCCACCAGTAATTCGTAAATCATTGGATCTACGAACATTTTCCATATTCATCAAATTGAATCGATAAATTCACTGTTGCTGTCCGCATACGAATCTTCTCAAGCTCTTAACACCAGACAAACGGTCAATAAACGTTTAGGGCGACCAACGACCGAAACCCCGCAGTTTGAAATCCGACATTTCAATGCGAGTTAAGCGTTCGTAAATTCCGAAACTGTGGCGCAGGTACGACCGAACCGTCACCAAACGGTAAGGAGAAACCCGCAAAAACAGGCCGTTTCGGCGCGCACGGCTCCAAATTCGCGCGCTTTACGAACAGGCACCTATGACCTCTGGCAATTCGTCAGCACACTTTTGTCAGGCCTCGCGATGCGGGGCCGTTTCAATTCCGGCTCGCCGCACCCACGAGGAGGGCGGGCGCTCTCCCTAGAGGTGCATATGTACAAGCTGAACGCGGTGAGCCTGGCAGTCGCCGCCACCCTCGCGGCCGCGTCCTTCCCGACGCTGGCGCAGAGCGACAACTCCACGCTGGAGAAGGTCGTGGTCACGGGGTCGGCGATCAAGCGCATCGACGCCGAAACCGCCGTCCCCGTGACCGTGGTCAAGATGGACGACCTGCGCAAGTCGGGCGTGACGTCGGTCGAACAGATCATGGCCAACCTGACCTCGGTCCAGTCGTCGACGAACACGGCCCAGTCGATCGGTTCCAGCAGCGGCGGCGCGAGCTTCGCCGACATGCGCGGCATCGGTGCCGACAAGACCCTGGTGCTGCTGAACGGCCAGCGGATCGCGAACAACGCGGTGGACGGCTCCGCACCCGACCTGAACATGATCCCATTCGCGGCCATCGACCGCATCGAAGTGCTGCGGGACGGCGCCTCGTCGCTGTACGGCACCGACGCCATCGGCGGCGTGATCAACTTCATCACCAAGTCGAGCTACCAGGGCGTCACCATCACCGGCGGCTATGACTCGCCGCAGCACGCCGGCGGCAAGACCCGCAGCGTGAACGCCGGCTTCGGCTACGGCGATCTGGAGACGCAAGGCTTCAACGTCTTCGGCTTCGCCAGCTACAAGAAGACGGACAACATCTCCGGCTCGCAGCGCGACTTCAACAAGCGCGTCGTCGGCGGCCTGTCGTACAGCACGGATCCGGCGAACTACACGCAGGACTTCGAGCATTACTACAACCCGACGCTGCCGGACTGCTCCGGCACGCAGGTCAAGAACGTCAACGGCGAGTGCCGCATCGTCACCCCGGCCTTCGTCGACTTCCAGCCCAAGACCGAGGTGTACTCGGGCATGCTCAAGGGCTCGCTGGCGGTCAACAAGGACCTGACGCTGGGTGCCGAGGTCTTCGCCACCCGCAGCAAGGTCACGACGCTGGTCGCGCCGGTGCCTTACGGCGGCTACTACATCAATCCGGGCACGGCGTACTACCCGACCGGCAACACCAACATCAGCGGCACCTTCGACGACGGCAGCGCCGGCGCGCCGGCGTTCGCGCCGACCAGCGCGTTCCCCAACCCGGTGAACGTGCAGCCGGGCTTCGTCTACGTGCTGTGGCGCGACTTCCCGAACGGCTCGCGCGCCCAGATGAACCAGAACGACCAGCAGCGCCTGCTGCTGACCGCTGAAGGTGCGACGCTGGGCTGGGACTACTCGGTCGCGACCTCGTACAACCACAACAAGGTGCAGCAGTTCCTGACCGGTGGCTACGGCGATGGAGACATGATCGGCGAAGGCCTGCTGGAAGGGATCATCAACCCCTTCGGTGCCCAGACCGCCGCCGGCACGAAGCTGCTGCAGGACGCCGCCCTGAACGGCAAGCTCCAGCACGCCATCGGCGAGGTCTACGACGTCAACGCCCACGCCAGCCGCGAGTTCGGCGACTGGTTCGGCGCCGGCCGCTCGACGCAGCTCGCGCTGGGCGTCGAAGCCCGCTACGAGAAGTTCAAGTCGGTCGCCGAGCCCGACTTCGCGTCGAAGGTGGAAGTGTCGACCGGCGTCGCGCCGGACTCGCACGCCGAAGGCTCCCGCAAGGTCTACGCGCTGTACGGCGAGTTGAACCTGCCCGTGCTCAAGACCCTGGACATCACCGGCTCGCTGCGCTACGACAAGTACAGCGACTTCGGCAGCAGCACCAACCCCAAGCTGAGCTTCCGCTTCCAGCCGATCAAGGAAGTGCTGTTCCGCGGTTCCGCCTCGACGGGCTTCCGCGCGCCGACGCTGTATGAGCTGTACGGCAACCCGGCCTTCACGAACACCGCCGGCAACTACGCCAACCCGATCACCTGCCCGGACGGCACGACCGGCTCGCAGTGCTCGGCGCAGTTCCAGGTGCTGAACTCGGGCAACCCGAACCTGCGTCCTGAAAAGTCGCAGAGCCAGACCCTGGGCGTCGTGGTCCAGCCGGCCAACAACCTGAGCGTGGGCGTGGACTTCTGGTCCGTGCGGCTGAAGGACTCGATCGGCGCGATCCCGCAGTTCGCGCTGTTCAACAACTACGCCAACTACCCGCAGCTGCAGCAGTACTTCCACCCGACCGGCACGGGCCAGCTGTCGGTGATCAGCAACTGCCCGAGCGCGCAGTGCGGCTACGTCGACCAGACCCTGCAGAACCTCGGCAAGGTCCGCACCAACGGCCTGGACTTCAGCACCCAGTACCGCCTGTCGTCGCAGATCGGCGCCTTCGACTTCGCGCTGAACAGCACCTACGTCAACAAGTACGAGTTCCAGGACTTCAAGAACGGTTACTGGGTCTCGGCCGTGGGTCAGTACGGCGAGTCGGGTCCGGTCTTCCGCTGGCAGCACAACTTCGCGACGAACTGGCACTACAACGACTTCGGCGGCGGCTTCGTCGTCCGCTACAAGTCGGGTTATGTCGACTTCGACCCGAAGGCCCATCCGTTCGTCCCGTCGTACACGACGACCGACGTCTACGGCACGTGGTCGCCGGCGAAGGCCCTGTCGCTGACCGTGGGCGTGCGCAACCTGTTCGACCGCGATCCGCCGTTCACCAACCAGACCGACCTGTTCCAGGCCGGCGGCTGGGACTCGCGTTACGCCGACGCGACGGGCCGCGCGTACTACATCCGCGCCACCTACAACTACTGATCGCCGGCGAGGCCGGGACGCTTCGGCGTTCCGGCGTCCCGCGCCAGTGGCACGAAACGAGAGGGATCCCCCTCTCGTTTTTTTTCGTCCGTGCCCAGCCACGGCGCGACGGGTGGGAATCGCCGGTCCCGGCGGGTCGGCAGGCTCCCTAGAATGGGCGGTTCCTCGTCTCCGTTCGAAGCGCCCACATGTCCGTCGAGTCTCCCGCGGGTCTGCCCGCCGCCTGCCAGATCCTCATCATCGGCGCCGGCCCCGCCGGCAGCGCGGCGGCGCGCTGGCTGGCCAAGGCGGGCGTGGACGTGGTGTTCGTCGACCAGCAGCCGCTGGGTCGCGACAAGGTCTGCGGCGACGGGCTGATCCCGGACGCGCACAAGGCGCTCGACCGCCTGGGCCTGCTGGACCGCGTGATGGCCAGGGCGCAGCGCTCGGCGCACGTGGGTTGCATCGGCCCGCGCGGCGGCCGGATCGACGTGCCGGGTCACCTCGCGGTGCTGCCGCGCAAGCAGCTCGACGAGATCCTGAACCTCGGCGCGCAGGAGGCCGGTGCGCGATTCCTGGCGCCGGCCCGCTTCGAAGCGGCGCTGGAAGACGATCAAGGCCGCGTGCGCGGCGCGCGGCTCACCATCGACGGCCAGCCCCACGAGATCGCCGCCGACTGGGTGATCCTGGCCACCGGCGCCGTGCCCAAGGCCCTCACGGCCGCCGGCATGTGCGAACGCCACACCCCCAGCGGCGTCGCGCTGCGCGGCTACGTGCGCGCGCCCTCGATGGTCGGCGAGATCAAGGCGCTGGAGGTGGTCTGGTGCAAGCCGGTGCAGCCGGGTTACGGCTGGATCTTCCCGGCGCCGGACGGCAGCTTCAACATCGGCGTCGGCGTGACCGACAGCCACAAGGACATGGCCGGCAAGGGGCAGAAGAAGGACGTGAACCTGCGCGCCATCTTCGATGCCTTCGTCGAGCACTACCCGCCCGCGAAACGGCTGATGGCCGAGGGCGAACTGATCGGCGAGCTCAAGGGCGCGCCGCTGCGCTGCACGCTCAACGGCGCGCGCTGGACACGGCCCGGCCTGCTGGTCACCGGGGAGGCGGCGGGCTCGACCTACTCGTTCACCGGCGAGGGCATCGGCAAAGCGATGGAGACCGGCCTGCTGGCCGCGGAGGCCATCCTGGCGCACCGGGCCGGAACGACGGCCGCCGCAGTCGACGTCCAGGTCCGCGAGCAGTACGAGCAGGGCCTGCGCGCACTGCAGCCGAAGTACGACCTCTATGAGCGCGGCAACCGCGTGAACCGCTTCCCTTGGCTGGCGGACCTGCTGATCTGGCGCGCGCAGAAGAGCCCGCGCCTGCTGAAGCGGATGAGCGGCGTGCTCAACGAGACCAGCAATCCCGGCAACCTGGTGAGCCTGAAGGGGCTCACGCGGCTGTTCCTCGAATGAGATTCGGCAAGTCGCCTAGGATGAGCGCCGCGACCTGAGCCTGGAGAGACCGCGATGTGCCAGCTGATGGGCATGAACGCCCGCCGACCGACCGATGTGATGTTCAGCTTCGCCGGCTTGGCGACGCGGGCGCACGAGCACAAGGACGGCTTCGGCATCGCGTTCTTCGAGGGCCGCGGGCTGCGGCATTTCGTCGACCACCACAGCGCGCGGGTCTCGCCGCTGGCGGAGCTGGTCAAGACCTACCCGATCCGCAGCGACGTCGTCATCGCGCACATCCGCAAGGCGACGCAGGGCGTCGTGTCGCTGGAGAACACGCACCCGTTCGTGCGCGAACTGTGGGGCCGCTACTGGGTGTTCGCGCACAACGGCGACCTGAAGGGCTTCACGCCTCGTCTGCATGCGGCGTTCAAGCCGGTCGGGCAGACCGACAGCGAGCAGGCCTTCTGCTGGCTGATGCAGGAACTGGCCAAGGCGCACGCCGACATGCCGGCGATCGAGGAGCTGAACCACACGCTGCGCGAGCTGCTGCCGCGCCTCAACGGCCACGGCACCTTCAACATGCTGCTGTCCAACGGCCAGGCGCTCTGGGCGCACGGCTCGACGAAGCTGCATTACCTGCTGCGCCGGCCGCCGTTCGGCCACGTCACGCTGCAGGACGAGGATGTGAGCGTCGACCTGGCCGCCAAGACCACCGAGGACGACCGCATCGCGATCGTCGCCACCGAGCCGCTCACGCGCGACGAGGCCTGGCTCCCCATCGAGCCCGGCACGCTGAAGGTCTTCGTCGGCGGCGAGCCCTTCTGCTAGCCGTGGCGGCCGGTGCCCCGTGAAGCGAATGCCGAGCGTGAGGAGGCGATTGAGCGGAACGGGGCACCGGCCGCCACGGCGTTCGCTCGGTCGCAGTCGGCCAACCCTCGCAGTCGGCCAACCGTCGCTGCCGACCGCCATTCGCCGCATCCGGAGACGCTTGCCGGACCCCTCGCCTAGACTCGCCCCATGACTTCGCCCAGCGCTCCCGCCGACGCGGTCCCTGACGCCAAGCCGCCCGTGGCGGCTGGCACCGCGGCACCGACCGCCACGGCAACGGCCTCATCGGCCGACGCCGGCACCGTCCAGGTCGACTGGACCCAGTGGTTGTTCCCGGGCCCGCGGCGCACGTTCAGCGAGGCGGAGATCGAACGCTCCGGCCTGAAGCGGTGGTCCACCGCCATCGACAGCTACGTGATGAGCAACGTGCTGGTGCTGGGGCTGGTCTTCTACACGATGCTGCCGCGCGAGCTGGCGCATGTGATCCTGATCGGCGGCCTGGCGATGGCGTCGGTGGGACTGGCAGTCGCGCGCTGGCTGTGGCGCCAGCCGACCCGCACCCGCTTCAACGGCGCGACGCTCGCGCTGAGCGTGCTGATGGTGCTGTTCACGCTGGGCATGGTGAAGGCGGGCTTCCGCGAGGAAGCCCGCGACCTGCTGCCCTTCGTGGCCGGCGGGATGACGCTGACGGTCTCGTCCTGGTGGTTCCTGACGCTGTACCGGACGCAGCAGCTGGGCGCGCGGCTCGCGGAGCTCGACGCCCAGGACGAGCGCATCGCGATGGCGCAGCGGCTGGCGACGGCGCAGATCCAGCCGCATTTCCTCTTCAACACGCTCGCGTCGCTGCAGCACTGGGTCGACACGCGCGACGACCGCGCCGGACCGATGCTGCGCTCGCTGACGCGATATCTGCGGGCGACGCTGCCGATGTTCGAGCAGGACCGGCTGCCGCTGGAGCAGGAGCTCCAGATCGTGCGCAGCTACCTGGACATCATGCAGGCGCGGCTGGGGCAGCGATTGAGCTGGTCGCTGGACACCGACGAGACGGCGCAGGCCGCGATCACCCGCACGAGCCTGCCGCCGGGCACGCTGCTGACGCTGGCGGAGAACGCGATCACGCACGGCATCGAGCCCAGCCTGCGCGGCGGGCACATCGCCGTGCGGGTGAAGGCGGCGGACGGGCACCTGCGCCTGGAGGTGCAGGATGGTGGCCAGGGTCTGCCGCCAGGGGCGTGCGAGGGTCTGGGGCTCGCCAACACGCGGGAGCGGCTCCGCGCCCAGTTCGGCGCCCGCGCCGCGCTGGGCCTGGAGTCGGGTTCGGCAGAAGCGCCCGGGTGCCTCGCGTGGGTCGAGGTGCCGACCGCCTGACGGTCGCAGGATCGGCGGCCGCCGTCGGGACAGTCCGAAGGACACATCGAAGACCTCATCGGTCACATCGGGGAGACAACACGCATGACGACAAAGATCCGCACCCTGATCGCGGACGACGAGGAAGGCCCGCGCGAGCAGCTGCGCGCCGCGCTGGCCCGGCTGGCGCCGGAGATCGAGATCGTGGCGGCGAGCGTCAACGGCTGCGACGCCTGGGACGACTGCCTCGAACATGAGCCGCACCTCTGCTTCCTGGACATCCGCATGCCGGGCATGTCCGGCCTGGAGGTCGGACAGCGCCTGTCACAGCTGGCGGAGCCGCCGCAGGTCGTGTTCGTCACGGCCTATGGTGACCACGCGCTCTCGGCCTTCGAGGCGGGCGCGGTCGACTACGTGTTGAAGCCGGTCGAGGATGCGCGGCTCGAGCAATGCCTCCAGCGACTGCGACAGCGGCAGGCCTCCAACGGCACGGCCTCCGATGACGACAGATCGAACGACGGCGAGGACAGACGCGCGACCCCGGCGGCGATGCCCGCGCCCACGCTGGAACTGCTGCGCCAGCTGCTGCCCGCGCAGCGGCCCTCGATGCGCCCCATCCAGGCCAGCCAGGGCCGCGAGATCCAGCTGATCGCCCCCGACGACATCCTGTTCTTCCAGAGCGACAGCCGCTACACCCGCGTCGTGCATCGCGACGGCGAGGCCTGGATCCGCACCGCGCTCAAGGAACTGCTGAGCGACCTCGACCCGGGCGTGTTCTGGCAGGTCCACCGCTCGGTGCTGGTCAACAGCCGCTTCATCACCAGCGCGACGCGAGTCGACGAGAACACGATGCAGCTCTCGCTGAAGGGCTGCGTGGAGAAGCTGCCGGTATCGCGGCAGTTCCAGGGCTTGTTCAAGGGCCAGTGATGCGGGATCGCCGCACGCGACGAGGCCTCCAGGCAACGACGCTGCTGACGATGGCCCTGCTCGCCGCCGGCGCGGCACAGGCGCGCGTGACGCGCATCGTCGTCGACGAGGTGTCGCCGCTGATCGGCGAGCAGCGCGGCTACGAGCAGATCCGCGGACGCGCGTTCGGCGAGCTCGATCCGGCCGATCCGCACAACGCGGTGATCACCGATCTGAAGCTGGGCGCCGATGCCGACGGCCTCGTGCGCTACGAGACGAACTGGGTGCTCACCCGGCCCGTCGGTCGAAAGCCTTCGAGCGGCTTCCTGTGGCACGACGTGCCCAATCGCGGTGGCGACGTCCGGCTGCAGCCCGGGGAACTCGCCGCCGGCGACATCGGCCTGCGCAGCGGCTGGCAGGCCGACAACGCGGGCAACACCGGCGTGCCGCGCACGCGGCCTGAAGCGGCCCGCAACCACTACGTCCGCGTGCCGATCGCGCGCATCGACGGCAAGCCGGTGACCGGCAGCGTGATGGCGCGCATCGTCAACCGCAGCGGGCCGGACTCGCAGCCGTTGATGGTGCAGGGCAACCCGATGCCCTACCTGCCGGTCTCGCTGGACACGACGGGCGCCACGCTGACGGTCCACACGAAGGAGACCGTCGACGGCCGCATCACGACGGCCGGAACCGTCGACCCGAAGGACTGGGCCTTCGCCCGCTGCGATCGCGGACAAGCTTTCCCCGGCACGCCCATCGACATCGATCCGGCGCGCGCGCCGGCCAACCTGCCGATCCACGTCTGCCTGCGCAATGGCTTCGAAGCGGACAAGGTCTACCAGCTCGTCTACACGGCCGGCAACGCCTACGTGCTGGGCGTGGGGATGGCGGCGTTCCGCGACGTCGGGGCCTTCTTCCGCCACGCGAAGGCGGATGACGCCGGCACGCCCAACCCGATCGCCGGCCAGGTGCGGGGCAGCGCGATCCGGGGTGTCTCGCAATCGGGGAACATGGTCCGGCAGTTCCTGTTCATGGGCCTGAACCAGGACGAGGCCGGCCGCCAGGTCCACGACGGCGCGTGGGCCATCATCGCGGGACGGCGCGTCGCGGCGAACGCGCGCTGGGCGCAGCCGGACGGCGTGCTGGAGCTTTTCCAGATGGGCAGCGAAGGGCCGCAATGGTGGGTCGACTGGGCCGACAAGGCGCGGGGCCTGCCCGCGAAGGGATTGCTGACCCGGTGTACCGCGAGCAGGACCTGCCCGAAGGTGTTCGAGCACTTCGGCGCCGCCGAGGTCTACGCGTTGAAGCTGTCGCTGGCATGGGTGGGATCGTCGGCGGATACCGACATCCCGCTCGCGCGGAACGTGCGCCGCTATTACGTCGCCGGCAGCCCGCATGGCGGCGGGGCTGGCGGCTTCCGTCACGAGGCGGAGAGCACGTCGTTCAGCTGTCCGGGCAATCACTTCGGGCAGGCGACGCTGGCGCCCAATCCGGTGCCGCATCGCGAGCTGCGCAACGTGTTGAGCGCGGCGATGCGCGATTGGGTGCTCAAGGGCACGTCGCCGCCGCCGAGTCGCTATCCGACGCTGGCCCGCGGCGAGCTCGCCGATCCGACGCGCGCGGCGATGGGCTTCCCGCGCGGCGTGCCGGGCATTCCTGAGCGCGTGTTCCTGCCGGAGAACTTCATCTTCCCCGTCTTCGATTACGACTGGGGTCCTGGCTTCGATCGCGTCGAAGCGTCAGGCGTGCCGGACCAGATCCCGCCGAAGATCAAACGCGTGCTGCCGGCGAAGGTGCCGCGCGTCGATGCCGATGGCAACGAGGTCGGCGGCGTACCGACGGTGCTGACGATGGCACCGCTGGGGACTTACCTCGGCTGGAACATCACCGGCAACGGCCTCCATGCCGGGCAGGTCTGCAACTACGCCGGCGGCTATGTGCCGTTCGCGCGCACGCGCGCGGAGCGCGAGGCCAAGGGAGACCCGCGCTTGTCGCTGGAAGAGCGCTACCGCGATCACGCAGGCTACGTCGCCGCCGTGAAAGCGGCCGCAGAAAAAGCATCGGCGGAAGGATTTCTCCTGTCCGCCGATCGCGATCGTCTGCTCAAGGAAGCCTCCGAGAGCGAGGTGCTGCGCTGACTCAGCGCATCGCCGTCGGTGCAGGCGCCTCGGCGTCGATGCCGCCCGCCAGCGCCTTGTAGACGCCGACCAGCGAGGTCGCCGCCGCCGTCTGCGATTGCGCCAGCTGGTTGCGTGCGGTGAGCAGTTCGCGCTCGGCGTCGAGCACGGCGAGGAAGTCGCTGATGCCGACCTTGAAGCGTTCGCGTGCGATGTTGGCTGCGCGCTCCGCCGACACCGCCGCATCGAACAGCGCCTGCGCCTGCTGCTGGCTGCGGTTGTAGGTCACCAGCGCGCCTTCGGTCTCTTCCAGCGCGGCGAGCACGGTGCGCTCGTAGCTGATGAAGGCCGCCTCGTTGCGCGCGTCCGCCGCAGCGATCTGAGCGCGGATGCGACCGAAGTCGATCAGGTTCCACACCAGCTGCGCGCCGAGGTTGTAGGCGTACGCCGGACCATCGCCCAGGTCGCCGATGCGCGAGGCGTTCTGGCCGATCGTGCCGCCCAGCGTGATGCGCGGGAACATCGACGAACGCGCCACGCCGACACGCGCTGCAGCCGCGGCCGCCTGCGCTTCTGCAGCGCGGACGTCCGGGCGACGACGCAGCAGGTCCTCAGGGGTGCCGATGCGGTCCAGCGCGATCGTCTTCAGGCCCGGCAAGGGCTTGACGTCGGACAGCTCCACGTCGAGCGCCGTCGGCGGCTGACCCGTCAGCACCGCGAGGCGGTAGCGCGTGCGCGCCAGCGCCATCTCCAGCGCGGGAATCGTGGCCGCTGTGCTTTGCACCAGCGCGCGGGCGCGTTCGGTGTCGAAGCCGTTGCCGCGGCCCGCTTCCTGGCGACCGGCCACCAGCTTCAGCGCGCCCTGCTGCGTCTCCAGCGATTGCTGGGCGACGCGCAGTTGCTCCTGCAGACCGCGCAGCTCGAAGTAGTTGCGCGCCACTTCCGCCGCGACGCTGACCTGCGCCGAACGCAGGCCGGCCTCGCCGGCCAGGAGCTCGGCCGCGGTGGCTCGTCGCTCGTCGGACAGGCGACCGAACAGGTCCGCCTCCCAGCGCACGTCGAAGCCGACGGAGAACGCGTTGCTGCTCTGCGGATTGCCTTGGTAGTCCGGCGCACGGGCGCGGCCGGCCCCGGCCGTCAGGTCGACGGTCGGGAACAGCTGCGCATCGGCGAAGCGCGATAGCGCCCGCGCTTCGCGCAGGTTGGCTGAAGCGATGCGCAGGTCCGTGTTGGCCTGCAGCGCGCGGTTCACCAGCGAGTCCAGCCCGCTGTCGTTGAAGCCTTGCCAGAAGCGTCCCACCGGCGCCTGCGCCAGCGTGGCGCCGTCACCTTGCGGTGCGTTGGCGAAGCCATTCGCCAGAGGCACCTCGGACTTCTTCGGCGCGGGGGCCGTCGAGCAGCCCGTGAGCGCCACCGTCGCGGCCGCCGCAGCGGCCATCAGAGAGACTCGGAAGAACATCATGCGCCCCCCTTGGTCGGGTTGCCCTTGGGCGTGTCGGCGTCGTCGACGCCCGGATGGAACGGATGGGCGGCCGCATCGATCTGATGACGCAGCTCGACCGCATGGGCGCGCTTCTTCTCGGTGCTCTTGCGCAGCAGCGCGTAGAAGACCGGCGTCAGGAAGATGCCGAACAGCGTCACGCCGACCATGCCGGAGAACACCGCGATGCCCATCGCGCGACGCATCTCGCTGCCGGCACCGGAGCCCAGAATCAGCGGGATCACGCCCGCGCAGAACGCGATGGAGGTCATCAGGATGGGACGCAGCCGCATGCGGCAGGCGTGGATGATGGCGTCGTGCAGCGCTTCGCCGCGTTCCTCGAGTTCCTTGGCGAACTCGACGATCAGGATCGCGTTCTTGCACGCCAGCCCGACCAGCACCACCAGCGCCACCTGCGAGAAGATGTTGAGATCCCCGGCCTGCGCGAACGGTGGGAAGTGCGACAGCCACACGCCGAAGAGCGCGGACAGGATGCACATCGGCACGATCAGGATGATGGCCAGTGGCAGCGACCAGCTTTCATACTGGGCCGCGAGGACCAGCACCACCAGCAGCACCGAGATCGCCAGCACGGCGCCCAGCGTCGGGATCGAGAAGCCGCCGACCTTGATGTCGCGCGTCAGCCGGTCCTGGTAGGTCAGCTCCGTCCACTCGTAGGTCATGCCGCGCGGCAGGTTCTTCAGGCGCTGCTCGATCTCCGCCTCGGCCTGGCCGCTGGAGAAACCGGGCTTGGCCGCGCCGTTGATGTCCGCGCTCGGGAAACCGTTGTAGCGCGTCACGCGCGTCGGTCCGAAGGTCGGATCGACGTTCATCAGCGCGCCCAGCGGCACCATCTCGTTCTTCTCGTTGCGCGTCTTCAGGTCGGTGATGCTGCCGGCGTTGGAACGGAAGGGTGCGTCCGCCTGCACGATGACCTGATACGTCTTGCCGAAGCGGCTGAAGTCGTTGACGTACAGCGAGCCGAGGTTGATCTGCAGCGTGTCGTAGATGTCCTGCAGCTTCACGCCCATCTGCTTGGCCTTGACCCGGTCGACGTGGGCGAAGAGCTGCGGCACGTTGATGTCGTAGGTCGAGTACGGCGTGCCGATGCCGCTCTTCGGGTCGCCGTAGATCGGACCCAGCGTGCCCCAGACGGCGCCGTAGAGCGCCTGCTCGCCGAGGCCGGAGCGGTCCTGCACCTGCACCTTGAAGCCGCCCGCGTTGCCCAGGCCGTCCACCGCCGGCGGCGGCACGACGAACATGCGCGCGCCCTGGATCTGCTGGATCGCGCCGTTGACCTTGCCCAGGATCGCGTCCTTGGACTTGTCGGCGGAGGTCCGGTTCTCGAATTCGTCCAGGCCGAAGAACACGATGCCTTCGTTGGGCGCGGCCGAGAAGCCGGCGATCGACAGGCCCGGGAAGGCGATCGAGTCACGGATGCCGGGCACCTTCAGCGCGATGTCGCTCATGCGCCGGATGACCTCTTCGGTGCGGTCCAGCGTGGCGCCGGCCGGCAGCTGCGCGATGCCGATCAGGTACTGCTTGTCCGGCGCCGGCACGAAGCCCGACGGGATGCGCGTGAACAGCAGCGCGGTCAGGCCCAGCAGGATCGCGTAGACGACCAGCGCGCCGCCCTTGCGCTTCAGGATGCCGGTGACGCCGCGGCTGTAGCCTTCGCTGCGGCGCTGGAAGAAGCAGTTGAACCAGTGGAAGAACCGGCCGAACAGCTTGTCCATCACCTTCATGATCGGGTCCTTGGGCGCGTCGTGCGGACGCAGCAGCAAGGCCGCCATGGCGGGCGACAGGGTCAGCGAGTTGAACGCCGAGATCACCGTCGAGATCGCGATCGTGACCGCGAACTGGCGATAGAACTGGCCCGACAGGCCCGGCACGAAGGTCAGCGGGATGAACACCGCGCACAGCACCAGCGCGATCGCGATGATGGGTCCGGAGACCTCCTGCATCGCCTTGATCGTCGCGGCATGCGGCGTGAGGCCGTCCTCGAGGTTGCGCTCGACGTTCTCGACGACCACGATCGCATCGTCGACGACGATGCCGATGGCGAGCACCAGCCCGAACAGCGTCAGCGTGTTGATCGAGTAGCCCAGCAGCAGCAGCACCGCGAACGTGCCCACGATGGACACCGGCACGGCCAGCAGCGGGATGATCGACGCACGCCAGGTCTGCAGGAAGATGATCACCACCAGCACGACCAGCAGCACGGCCTCGATCAGGGTGTGGATGACCTTCTCGATGGACGTGGCGACGAAGCGCGTCGGGTCGTAGACGATGTCGTAGCTGACGCCGGCGGGGAAGCTGGTCTTCAGGCGCTCCATCGTCGCGCGCACATCCTTGGAGATGTTCAGCGCGTTGGACTGCGGGGCCTGGAAGATGCCGATACCGACCGCTTCCTTGTTGTTCAGCAGGCTGCGCAGCGCGTAGGTGCCGGGGCCCATCTCGACACGGCCCACGTCGCGCACGCGCACCAGCCCGCCGGTGGCGGTGTCGGTGCGGATGATGACGTCGGCGAATTCCTCCTCGGTGACGAGGCGGCCCTGCGTGTTGATCTGCAGCTGGAAGTCGGTGCCCTTGGGCGCCGGCGGCGCGCCGACGACACCGGCCGCCACCTGCGTGTTCTGCTCACGGATGGCGTTGGTGACGTCGGAGGCGGTCAGGCCGCGACCGGCCAGCTTGGCCGGGTCCAGCCAGACGCGCATCGCGTAGTCGCCGGAGCCGAAGACCTGCACCGAGCCCATGCCCTGCACGCGCAGCAGCTCGTCGCGGACCTGCAGCTGCGCGTAGTTGCGCAGGTACAGCGCGTCGCGGCTGTTGTCCGGGCTGACCATGTGGACGACCATGGTCAGGTTGGGACTGGACTTCTCGGTCGTCACGCCGATCTGCCGGACGATGTCGGGCAGGCGCGGCAGCGCGCGGTTGATGCGGTTCTGGACCGCCGTTTCCGCGGCTTCCGGGTTGGTGCCGATCTTGAAGGTGACCGTCAGCGTCATGCCGCCGTCGGCGGTGGCCTGGCTGTCGAAGTACAGGACGTTTTCCAGCCCGTTGATCTGTTCCTCGAGCGGCGTGGCCACCGTCTCGGAGATCACGCGCGGATTGGCGCCGGGGAACTGGGCGCGCACGACGACCTGCGGCGGCGCGACCTCGGGGTACTCGGAGATGGGCAGCCGGAAGATCGCCAGCAGGCCCACCAGGAAGATGAAGATCGAGAGGACCGACGCAAAGCGCGGCCGCTCGATGAAGAAGCGTGAGATATCCATGGACGGCCTCGCGTCGGGTTACTTCGACGACGCGGCAGGAGCGGCGGGGGCGGCGCCTTGCGGCGCGGCGACGGGGCGTCCCTTGTCGTCGAGCTTGGCCTGCTGCGGCGTGACCGGCGCGCCGGGCATCACATGCTGGAGGCCGTCGATGATCACGAGCTCGCCGGGCTTGACGCCCTGGACCACGCGGTAGCCGTCGAACAGGGCGCCGGCCACGACCGGACGCGGCGCCACGATGTTGTTGGCGCCGACCACCATCACGACCTTGTTGGCCTGGTCGGTGCCGATGGCGCGGTCGGGGATCAGCGTGGCGGTGTAGGAGCCGGAACCTTCCAGCCTGACGCGCGCGAACAGGCCCGGGGTGAAGAGCCCGTCCTTGTTGTCGAACACGGCACGGCCGCGGATGGTGGCGGTGGCCGGATTCAGGCGGTTGTCGACGAAGTCCATGCGGCCCTCGTGCGGGTAGCCCTGCTCGTTGGCCAGGCCGAGACGGATCCTGTTGGCCTGCTCGCGCTTGGCGCCACCGGCGCGGGCGGCGGCGGCGTACTTCAGGAAGGTGGCCTCGCTGGCGTCGAAGTAGGCGTAGACCTTGTCGCTGGAGACGACGGTGGTCAGCACCGGCTCGCCGACATTGACGAGGTTGCCGGGCGTCACGTTGGCGCGCGAGCTGCGGCCGGCGACCGGGGCGCGGACCTGCGTGAACTCGACGTTCAACTTCGCCTGGGTGACGGCGGCTTCGGCGGCGCGGATGTTGGCCTCGTTGTTGCGGACGGCGGCCTTGAGCTGGTCGATCTCCTGCTGGCTGACGCCCTGGATGGCGACGAGCTTCTCGGCGCGGCCCAGGTCGGACTTGCTCAGGTCGGCGGCGGTGCGGGCGGCGGCGGCCTGCGCCTCGGCGCGGGCGAGCTCGGCCTGGAACGGACGCGGGTCGATGGTGAAGAGCGGGTCGCCCTTCTTGACGACCTGGCCTTCGCGGAAGTGGACCTTGTCGAGTGTTCCGGCGACACGGGCGCGGATCTCGACGGTGTCGGGCGCTTCCAGGCGCGCGGTGAATTCATCGAAGTCCTGGACTTCGCGCGAGATCGCCGGGGCGACCGTCACGGGCGGAGGGCCGCCATGCTGTTGTTGTTGATCCTGTTGTCCACAGGCGGTCAGCAGCAGCGCCACGAAGGCACCGGCGACGGCGTTGCGATTGAAAGAAGGTCCAGCCATGCATCACTCCCGAAAGCGCCCGCAGCATCTGTTGCACCGCAGCGTGCGGCGGAATGTACGCGGTACACGAATCACCGACCAGTGCCTGGGGCAATACCTGCCCCTAGGCTGGAGGGCATACATCAACCTGATTGACTGCCTGGGCAAGGTTGTGAGCAAGTCTCGCGGGAGACACTGCCGGAAAACGTCAGGAGGCTGGGGGTTCGGAGGATTGGGCAAGGACGCCGGACTGAACCAGATTGGTGCTTCGGTCGGCCGGTCATCCCTTCGCGCGCCGCCTCACGGGCAACAAAAAACCCGGGCATGGCCCGGGTTCTTCCTGGTGAGTCCATGAGGACCCTGGCGCATTGCTCAATGCACGCCGTGCATCAGCTTCTTCATCACCGGGCTGAGCAGCATCAGCAGCACGCCGGCGCCCGCGGGGACGATGGTGAAGATGAGGAAGAAGGTGGACATCGAGTACGTCGACGAGATCGCGTCGATGTACGAGCCCGTCATGCCGGCGATCTTGTTGGCGATCGCCGCGTTGACGAACCAGACCCCGAACATCAGGCCCAGCAGACGCGCCGGCGCCAGCTTGGAGATGTAGGACAGGCCGACCGGCGACAGGCAGAGCTCGCCCATCGTGTGCAGCAGGTAGGCCAGCGTCAGGAAGATCATGCTGACCTGCGCCGTCTTCGCGCCCGCCGGGATGCCCGACGCGCCATACGACAGCGCCGCGAAGCCCAGGCCCAGCAGCACCAGGCCGACGCCGAACTTCACCGGACCGCTCGGGTTCCAGCGACGTTCCCACATCTTGCTGAACATCGGCGCCAGGATCACCAGGAAGAAGGAGTTCAGGACCCCGAACCAGGTGGCCGGAATCTCGGATTGCTCCATCTGGAACTCGCGGCCCAGCATCCACAGCGACAGGCCCCAGATCACCGCCAGCGCCAGCGCCAGCAGGGCGTTGGACAGCTTGTAGAGGCCCTCGGTGCTGCGGCCCAGCTTGACCAGCAGCCAGCTCAGGATCGCCACCGGGATCAGCGTCATCAGCGAGTTGACGATCTTGAAGATCAGCCCGCTCGTGCCCACCAGCGCGCGGTCGGTGTAGTCCGCAGCGAAGATGGTCATCGATCCGCCGGCCTGCTCGAAGGCGAACCAGAAGAAGATCGTGAAGAACGAGAACACGCCGATCGCGATCAGCCGGTCGCGCACGATGTGCGCGGGCGTGTCGTCCAGCGGCTCGCTCGCGTCCACCAGCGGCGCGTCCTTGCCCGGCGCACCGCCGATGTCGCCGAAGATGCCCTGCGCCAGCCAGAACTGCAGCGCGCCCAGGATCATGAACACCGCCGCCAGGCCGAAGCCGTAGTGCCAGCCGATCTTCTCGCCGATGTAGCCGCACAGCGAGATGCCGAAGAAGGCGCCCGCGTTCACGCCCATGTAGAACAGCGTGTAGCCGCCGTCGCGCTGGCCCTCGTTGTCCTTGTTGTAGAGCTGGCCGACGATCGCCGAGATGTTCGGCTTGAACAGGCCGGTGCCCAGGATCACCAGACCCAGGCCGACGTAGAAGGTCGCCTTGGTGTCGAAGAACAGCGCGATGTGGCCCGCCGCGATGATGAAGCCGCCCAGCACCACCGAGCGCCGCGTGCCGAGGAACCGGTCCGCGATGTAGCCGCCGATGATCGGCGTCAGGTACACGAGCATCGTGTACGTGCCGTAGAGGCTCGTCGCCTCCTCGCGCGTCCAGCCCCAACCGCCCTTGGCGGCCTCGGAGATCAGGTACAGCACGAGCAGCGCCCGCATGCCGTAGTAGGAGAACCGTTCCCACATTTCGGTGAAGAACAGGACGAACAGGCTGTTGGGCTGGCCGAGGATGGTCTGCCGCGCTCCGGGAGTTTGAATTGTGTTCAAACGACGCTCCGTGATGGATCGCTGAGGGATCAATGACCCGGCGCTCCGGGTCACGGGAAACCGCGTTCCAGGGATCAGAACGCGTTTGCCGCTGGTCCAGGCCCCGGATCGATCCGATCCCTTGGGGCCCGCCAGCGGCAGGCGGCGCCATTGTCAGCCAAAGGTCAGCTGGAACCGGCCCGTCCGCACTAGGGCTCACCCTAGGTAGGGATGGCCGTCAGGGGCGCTCTTCGCGCAGCAGCCGCAAGCCGTTGAGCACCACCAGCAGGCTCGCGCCCGCGTCGGCCAGCACCGCCAGCCATAGGGACCCGATGCCCGCGAGCGTCAACGCCGCCACGATCGCCTTCAGCCCCAGCGCGACGACGATGTTCTGCTTCAACACCGTCGCGACGCGCTCGGACAGGTCGATCAGCTCGGGCAGCTTGCGCAGGTCGTCCTGCATCAGCGCGATGTCGGCGGTCTCCAGCGCGGTCGCGCTGCCGGCGGCGCCCATCGCGATCGCGATGTCGGCGCGGGCCAGCGCCGGCGCGTCGTTGACGCCGTCGCCGATCATCGCGACCGGTCCCTGCTCGTCCGCGAGCGTCGCGATCGCGTCGAGCTTGTCCTGCGGCAGCAGCGGCGCGCGCACGGCGTCCTCCGGCATGCCGAGGCGGCCCGCCATCGCGACGGCGCTCGCGCGCTGGTCGCCGCTGAGCATCGTCAGCGACAGGCCGCGCGCGCGCAGCGTCTTGAGCACCTCGGCGGCCTCGGGTCTCGGCGTGTCCGACAGCGCCAGCAAGGCCAGCGTCTGCGCGCCTCGCATCAGCCAGACCAGCGTGTGGCCCTGCGCCTGGAGCGCACGGGCCGCGTTGCGAGCCTCGTCGTCGACGGCGCCGCGCTGCTCGGCCAGACGTTCGTTGCCGAGCGCGAATTCGGCGCCGTCCAGTTGCGCGGTCAGGCCCAGGCCCGGCAGGTTCTGCAGGTGATCGACCGGCTCCAGCACGGACCCCACGCGCTGCGCGTGCGCCGCGACGATCGCCTGTGCGAGCGGGTGCGTGCTGCCGGCATCGAGCCGCGCGGCCAGGTGCAGCGCCTGATCGGCGTTCACCGACGGGTACAGCGGCTGCACCGCCGCCAGTTGCGGCTTGCCTTCGGTCAGCGTGCCGGTCTTGTCGAAGGCCAGCGTCTTCAGCTGCCGGGCGCGCTCCAGGTAGAGCCCGCCCTTGATCAGGATGCCGCGCCGCGCCGCCGCGGCCAAGCCGCTGACGACCGTCACCGGCGTGGAGATCACCAGCGCGCAGGGGCACGCGATCACCAGCAGCACCAGGCCCTTGTAGATCCAGTCGCTCCAGGTCCCGAAGCCCAGCAGCGGCGGCAGCACCGCCAGCGCGACGGCCACGAGCACCACCGCCGGCGTGTAGACACGGGCGAAGCGGTCGATGAAGGCCTGCGTCGGCGCGCGCTGCGACTGGGCCTGCTGCACGGCCGCGGCCATGCGGTCGAGCAGCGTGTGGCCCTTGCCGGCGGTGACGGTCATTTCGAGCAAGCCGTCACCGTTGATGCTGCCGGCCAGCAACGCATCGCCGGGTGCCTTGTCCACCGGCATCGCCTCGCCGGTCAGGGCCGCTTCGTTCAGGCTGGAGCGGCCCGTGAGCAGGCGGCCGTCGAGCGGCACGCGTTCGCCCGGAGGGACACGAACCCGCGCGCCGATCGCCACGTCTGCCGCGGGCACCGAGGTCCAGCGACCATCGGTGCCTTGCACCTGCGCGGTCTCCGGCGCGAGCTGCGTCAACGCGCGGATCGCGTCGCGGGCGCGAGCCAGGCTCAGGCTCTCCATCATCTCGGACAGGCCGAACAGCCACACCACCATCGCCGCCTCCGGCCACTGGCCGAGCACGATCGCACCGATGACCGCGAGGCTCATCAGCAGGTGGATGTTGAGCGTCACGCTCTTCAGCGCGATCCAGCCCTTGCGCAAGGTCGGCAGACCGCCGAGCAGCATCGTCGCGACCGCCAGCGCGATCACCAGCGGACCGGACTCGTCGAAGCCGGAGAACGCCAGCGTCTCCGCCGCGATCGCGGCAACGCCGGCGATCGCCATGCGCCAGCGCAGGCTGGTCGAGATCGCCGGCGGCGGCACGGGCGGCGGGGCTTCGGCCTCGATGGCCTCGGCGCTCATGCCGGCCGCGCTGATCGCGGCGCGCAACGGCGCGTCGTCGGGCAGGCGGTGGTGCACGTCGAGCAGGCGGTTGATCAGGTCGAACTCCAGCGCGACCACGCCGTGCTTGCCTTGGAGTTGCTTGCGCAGCAGGCCTTCCTCGGTGGGGCAATCCATGCCGGCGATGAAGTAGCGCTGGCGTGTGGTGCCGGCCAGTTCCTCGGCGCTCGGGGCCGGAGACTTCGGCGCGGGCGCCGCGCACGATGCGCCATGCCCGTGGTCGTGGTCGTGGTCGTGGTCGTGGTCGTGACCCTGCCCGTGTCCGTGCGCATGGCCCGCGTGTCGATGAGCGGGCGTGGCGGCTGGCGCGACGAGTGCGGCTGTCGCGACGTCGGCGGCGTGACCGCAACATCCCCCGCAGGACGAGGCCGAAGACTCGGGCGCGGCGGGGCGGTGATCGTGTTCCTGATGTGCCATGGGGTCGATTGGATAGTCTGTAGCCGCTCCAAGGTCAAGCGGCTATCCTGATCGACATGCGAATCGGCGAACTGAGCAAGTCCACCGGCGTGGACATCGAAACCATCCGCTTCTACGAGAAGAGCGGCCTGCTGCCTCCGCCCGCGCGGAGCGAGAACGGCTACCGCGACTACGCCCATGAGCACCTGGAGCGTCTGGCCTTCATCCGGCACTGCCGGGCGCTGGACATGTCGCTGGCGGACGTCACGCTGCTGCTGAACAGTCTGGAGACCCGCGATCCGGAGGAGCTCGTGAAGGTCGACGTGCTGGTGGCATCGCAGCTCGGCAAGGTCCGCGCTCGGCTGCAGAGCATGCGGGCGCTGGAGGCGCAGCTCGTCGCCCTGCAGAAGCGCTGCGACGCGGACCACGACCATCACGCCTGCGGGATCCTCGAAGAGCTCGTGTCGGCGGCGCATGGCGAGGCGTGCGCCTGCCATCCGGATGAGGCGCCGACAGCGCCGCGCAGCAGCGTCGCTCGTACCTGACGCTCAGCCCGCCGACGGCAGCGCGGCCTGCACGAGCCGCTCCCGCAGCCGCGGTACCGCAAAGTCGATGAACGCCCGCAGCTTCAACGGCAGCCGGCTCTGGCTGCGCGGCGCATACATCAGATGCACCGGCCGCGGCGCGGGCTCGAAGGGCTCCAGCACGAGTCGCAGCCGACCTGCCCGGACGTCCTCGTTCACCTGGTACGACAGCACCCGCGCCAGGCCCGCGCCGGCGCGCGCGGCATCGATGGCGGCGTCGATCGTCGTCACGCTCAGGCGCGATCGGAACGTCCCGGTGCGCACCGCGCCATCCTGCCGGAACGGCCACTCGCCGTCGCTGGAGAGACTCCCGAAGGACACCACGCGGTGGCGACGCAGGTCGTCCGGCGTCTCCGGCGCCCCGTGACTGGCCAGGTAGGCGGGCGACGCGCAGAGGACGTGGCGGCACTCGCCGAGTCGCGTGGCGACCAGGCTGCTGTCCGGCAACTCGCCGATGCGCAGGGCGACGTCGATCTGGTCGTCGAGGAAATGCGTGACCCGGTCGGTGAACTTGAGCTCCACGGCGATTTCGGGAAAAGCATCCAGGAAGGCCATCACCGTTGGCAGCACGTGCAAGCGCCCGAACATCGTCGGCGCGGTCACGATCAACTCGCCGCGCGGCTCGGTGTACTCGCCGGCGGCGGCGCGCTCGGCCTCGTCGAGCTGGTCGAGGATCGTCCGCGCCGCCTCCACGTAGGAGCGTCCCGCGTCGGTCAGGTCCAGGCCCTTGGCCGAGCGGATCAGCAGTGACGCGCGCAGGTGCTTCTCCAGGTCGGCGACCTTGCGGCTCACGGTCGCCAGCGGCAGCCCGAGCCGCTGACTCGCCTTCGACAGGCTGCCGGCGTCCACGGCGGCGATCAGCATCGCCATTGCGTCGATTCGATCCATGCGCACTCGCGACCGGGCGTCAGCGGCCAGGCCTTCCAGTTTTCGGGAGGGTTGCTCTCGATCCTAGCGGCTTCCGCAGAAATCCGGGAATGCGGAGACTGCATCCCATGCCTTCCAAGGCGGGTCGCCGACCCGGGGAGGGCGCCAAGGACACCGCCATGAGCGCCACCAACATTGCCATCCGCCACCGCACCGCGACCGTTCTCGGTCGCCAGGTGTTCTATCGCGAGGCCGGCGACCCGACCGCCCCGACCTTGCTGCTGCTGCACGGCCTGCCGACCAGCAGCCGGATGTTCAATCCGCTGATCCCGCTGCTGGCGGACCGCTTCCACGTGATCGCGCCGGACTACATCGGCTTCGGTCACTCGGACGCGCCCAAGCGCGAGGACTTCGCGTACACCTTCGACCACCTGGCGGCGCATGTCGCCGGGCTCGTCGACGCACTCGAACTGAGCTCGTACACGCTCTACATGCAGGACTACGGCGGTCCGATCGGTTTCCGTCTCTTTCAGCAACGGCCCGAGCAGGTGAAGGGCTTCATCATCCAGAACGCCAACGCCTACCTGGACGGCGTGGGCGAGGAAGCCAAGTCGGTGTTCGGCCCGCTGTGGGCATCGCGCACGCCGGAGAGCGAAGCGCCCGCGCGCCAGCTCATCACCATGGCCGGCACGAAGTGGCACTGGCTGGTCGGCGTGAAGGACCCCGAGTTGATCGACCCGGATCACTGGATCGTCGATCAGGCGCTGCTGGACCGGCCCGGCATGCAGGACGCCAACGTCGACCTGCTGGAGAACTACAAGACCAACGTCGCGCTCTATCCGGAGTGGCAGGCCGCCTTCCGCCGCTACCGCCCGAAGACGCTGATCGTCTGGGGGAAGAACGATCCGATCTTCATCCCGCCCGGTGCGCGTGCCTACCTGAACGACCTGCCCGAGGCCAGGCTGGTCTGGCTGGACGGCGGCCACTTCGTGCTGGATGAGTTCGCCCCGCAGGTCGCAGCCGAGATCAAGGCGGTCTTCGGTTGAACCAGGGATGAACCAGGGGTGAGCCTGGGACGAGCCGACGCCGCCGCTCAGCGCGGCATGGCCCGGGCGAATTCCTCCAGCCGTCGGCGGAGTTCGTCCCGGACCAGCCGCAGCGCGGGGGACAGCTGTGCGCGGCCCGGCACGATCAGGTGCAGGGGCGCCGGGTCACCGCGCCAGTGCGGATTGACGTGGACCAGCTGGCCGCTGGCCAGTTCCTGGGCCACGTCCGGCCACGACTTGTAGGCCAGCCCCAGGCCGGCCAGCGCCCAGCGCTTGACGACCTCGCCGTCGTCGGCGACGCGACGTCCGGCGAGTGGCAGTCCCACTGGCTGGCCGGCGATCTCGACGGGCCAGTGGGTCGGCACCTCGCCGGCGACGAGGTAGCGCAGTGCCTCGTGGCGCGACATGTCCTCGGGCGACGTCGGCATGCCATTCAGCGCCAGGTAATGCGGCGCGGCGACCAGCACCCGGCGGCAGTCCGGCAGCAGCGGCAACGCGACCTGGGCACCGCTCGCCGGTTGGCCGTAGCGGACGGCGGCGTCGACCGGACGTCGCAGCAGGTCCGTCAGCGGATCGCCGATCTGCAGTCGCAGCGTGAGCGCTGGATGGCGTTCCTGGAACTGTTCCAGCCACGGCAGCAGCACATGGCGGCCCAGGTCGGAGGGCACCGTCAGATGCAGTTCGCCGCTGAGCGCCTCGCGCCCTGCAAGCGCTTCATCGCGCCCATCGATCAGCGCCCGCAACGCGGCGCGCGCATGCGGCAGGTAGCGCTGGCCTTCGCCGGACAGGCGCAGGCTGCGGGTGCTGCGCACGAACAGCGGGAAGCCCAGCTCCTCCTCCAGGCGCTTGAGCGACGCGCTGGCAGCGGCGGGTGACCAGTCCAGGGCCTTCGCCGCGGCTGTGAGGTTGCCGAGGTCGGCGATGCGCACCAGCAGTTCGAGGTCAGCAATCCGGGCCATTGTTCGATTTTCTTTGAAAAAGCTTCGTCCGCCAGGGACCTCAACCCCGAGCCCATCAGTTCCAGACTGTCAACCATCAAACAGCCTGGAACAAACATGGACACTCAACCCGCCCCAGCCCATGCCTCCTCCGCCTTCACGGCGGACACCGTCAGCGTCGTCTTCGGCGGCACCTCCGGCATCGGGCGCGCCGTGGCGGACGCGCTCCGCGCACGCCCGGGCCGCGTCGTCGTCGCGGGTCGATCGACCGACCTGGACATCGCCGATCCGGCGGCCGTGGAGGCCTTCCTCGCCACGATCGGACCGGTGGACCATGTCGTCGTCACCGCGGGGTCGCAAGCGCCGGGCGGCCCCGTCGCCTCGCTGGACCTGGCCGCCGCCAAGGCGGCGTTCGACGTCAAGTTCTGGGGCGCGATCGCCGTGGCCCGCGCGGCCGCCGGCCGGCTGCGCCCGGGCGGCACGCTGACCTTGACCTCGGGCTTCCTGGCGCGACGCGCCACGCCCGGCACCTTCGTCAAGACGGCGATGAACGCCGCGATCGAGGCCGGCGCCAAGGTGCTGGCGCGCGAACTGGCCCCGTTGCGCATCAACGTCGTCAGCCCCGGACTGACCGACACGGAGGCCTACGACGGCATGGCGCCTGCGGCACGCGACGCGATGCTGACCAAGGCCGCGTCGACCTTGCCCGCCGGCCGCGCGGGTCGCCCGCAGGACATTGCCGCCGGATATCTGTTCGTCATCGACAACCCGTTCGTCACCGGCGCCGTCATCGACATCGACGGCGGCGCCCTCATCCAGTGACCCGGGGCGATTCGCCCGACCCCTCCTCAAGGCCCCCCCATGACCGATCTCTTCACCCCGATCACCCTCGGCCCGCTGACGCTGCCCCACCGCGTCGTGATGGCGCCGATGACCCGCGCCCGGAGCACCCAGCCCGGCAACATCCCCAACACGCTGATGGCCGACTACTACGCGCAGCGCGCGAGCGCCGCGCTGATCGTCAGCGAAGCCACGCAGATCTCGCCGCAGGGGCAGGGCTACAGCTTCACGCCGGGCATCCACAGCGACGAACAGGTCGCCGGCTGGCAGCTCGTCACCCGGGCGGTGCACCGCGCCGGCGGCCGCATGGTGCTGCAGCTGTGGCACGTCGGCCGGATGTCCCATCAAGTCTTCCACGACGGCGGACTGCCGGTCGCACCGTCGGCGCTGTCGCCCGAGGCGCGCGTCTGGGTCGCCGGCGAGGACGGCATCGGCCGCATGGTCGACTGCCCGGTGCCGCGCGCGCTGTCGCGCGACGAGATCCGCGCCGTCGTCGACGACTTCCGTCGCGCCGCCGCCAACGCGATGCGCGCGGGCTTCGACGGCGTGGAGATCCATGCCGCCAACGGCTACCTGATCGACCAGTTCCTGCGCACGACCTCCAACCACCGCGAGGACGAGTACGGCGGCCCCCGCGAGCACCGCCTGCGCTTCCTGCTGGAGGTGGTGGACGCCGTGGCCGCGGAGGTGGATCCGGCGCGCATCGGCGTGCGGATGGCGCCCTTCATCACCGCGCGCAACATGAACTGCCCCGACATCATCCCGACCATCCTGCAGGCCGCGCGCGAGCTGTCCCGCCGAGGCGTCGGCTACCTCCATCTGGCCGAGGCGGACTGGGACGATGCGCCGCAGGTGCCGGAGGACTTCCGCCGCGCGCTGCGCAAGACCTACGATGGCCGGATCATCGTCGCGGGTGGTTACGACGCCGCGCGCGCCCGGTCGTTGCTGGCCTCGGGTCTGGTGGACCTGGTCGCCTTCGGGCGCGCGTTCATCGCCAACCCGGACCTGCCAGCGCGGCTGCGGCAAGACCTGCCCCTCGCGGGCTTCGACGGCGAGTCGCTCTTCGGCGGCACCGCGGCCGGGTACAGCGACTATCCGGCGGCCACCGAGACCGCCGCGGGCGTCACGGCCGTCGCCGCCTGACCGGCCAGCCGCCTGTCCCCGGGCGCCGATCCGTGACGGAGTCGGCGCTTTCCCGCCCCACCGGGGCGCGGGGGCTGCCGCGACCGTTCAGGTCGGAGCCCGAACGGACGATGTAGAGTCCGGGCCGCCCACGTTACAACTTCAAGACATGTCGACACGTGGCCGGCCTGCCCTCCGCTCCCCACGTCTGTCATGCGTGTCTGTTCACTGTCATCGGTCAAGAACCGGATCGTCCTCGGTCAGCCGCTCGCCTTCAGCGTGCGCGACACCGACAGGACGCTGCTGCTTGCGCGCGGGCAGGTGATCGCCGACGCGGCGCAGCTCGACGCGCTGATGCGTCGCGGCGCGCTGGTCGACGCGAACGAACTCGCCGAGTCCGCGCGCCAGGCCACGCCCGCGCCGACGCGCTCCGCCGCCTACCTGCGCGACCGGCTGCCCGAGGAATGGGACCGCGGCATGCAGGATGTGCGCAACGCCCTCTCGGCGTCGCCCGATCGCATGGCCGGGGCGCTCGACGGCGCGACGGCGCTGATGCTGACCCTGATCGACAGCTCGCCCGAGGTCGCACTCTCACAGGTGGTGCGACAGCCTGAATCCACTAGCGGGCACTACGGCGTTACGCATTCCTTGCATGCAGCCACCGCGTGCCACGCGGCGGCCCGCTATCTGGGCTGGGGTCCGGACGACCAGCGGCGCGCCTTCCAGGCCGCGCTGACGATGAACCTGGGCATGCTGGACCTGCAGGCGCGGCTGTCCAGCCAGGTCTCGCCGCTGACGTCGATGCAGCGCGAGGCGATCAATGAACATCCGATCCGCAGCGTTGAGATGCTGAGCGCCGCCGGCATCGACGATCCCGACTGGCTGGACGCCGTGCTGCAGCACCACGAGACGCCGGACGGACGCGGCTACCCGCACGGGATCAGCGACGTCGGTGAACTGGCCGAGATGCTGCGCTACGCCGACATCTACACCGCGCGCCTGAGCAGCCGGGCCAACCGGCCCGCGATGAGCGCCGCACAGGCGGGTCGCGAGCTCCACCAGATGGCGGCGCAAAGCCCGCTGGCGGCGGCGCTGATCAAGTCCTTCGGCATCTTTCCGCCGGGCAGCCTGGTGCGGCTGGCCAGCGGCGAGGTGGGGCTGGTGGTGCGCAACGGCGACAAGGCGCACCGTCCGATGGTGTCGGCCTTGACCAACGCCAATGGCGAGCCGCGCCACACGCCGGTGCTGCGCGACAGCAGCCGCGAGGACCACGCTGTGGTCGCCCTGCTGCCCACGCACGCCTCGCCGATCCGCCTCTCCGACGAGCGCATCGCCGCGCTGATCGCCGGCGCGTAGCGGCCGCGAGGGGCGCCCTGCAAAGCCTTGCAGCCGACCCACCTCGATGCATCACACCTGCAAGGATCCACCCCTCTTTCGGTAGAGCTGGACCCATGCCCTCGCGCGCAGACTCCGCCGCTTTTGGACATGGGGGATGCATGTGGGTCAAGTCGTCGAACTGAAATCGGGGCGCTGGCGCGCGGTGATCGCGCCGGATCGCGGCGGACGGTTGCGCTGGCTGGGGGAGAGCGGGCCCGGCGGTCGTCAACCGTGGCTGCGCCCGCTGCTGATCGAGCGGGGCAGGCTGATCGGCGGCGGCGCGGTGAGACTGGCGCCTCCGTCCGACGTGCCCGAGGACATGGCGGCCCTGGTCCCGGACCCGGGCGCCTTCGACGAGCCTTGGCGCGTCACCCAGCAGGCGCCCGACGCGATGACGCTGATGCTGCATCCTCGCAGCCCCTCGCCGGGCACCTGGGGGTTGCAGGCGAGCCAGACCTTCCGCCTGGACGAACACCGGCTGGACTGGAGCCTGTCGGTGCGCAACCTGAGCCGCATGCCGATGCCGGCGCGCCTGGGGTGGCTGCTGAACTTCCCGGAAGACTTCGCCGACGCCGCGTGGCTGGACGACTCCCTGGACGTGGTGAAGCTCTCCGGCCGCGATCACGCGGAGCGGCGCGATCCCTGGTGCGGCATCGCCTCGCTGAGCGGCGCCGGCGGGCGCATCGCGCTGCTGCGCGGCGAGCCGCCGCTGGACACCTTGAGCTTCGAGCGCCATGCGACGCGGAGTTCGGTCCAGCTCCGGCTGATGACCCCGGACACGCCGCGGCTGCAGCCGCTGCCGCGCGGCGAGGAGCTGACGCTGCGCGTGTCGATCGACCTGCTGGAGCCGCGGACGCCGCCGCTGCCGCGCGTGCCGCCGGACCATCCCGCCGGGTCGCTGATCCTCTGAGCGCCGATGGGCGAGACGAGGTCCGCACGCGCGTCGGCCGGGGCACCCGCGGGGAAGGTGGCACCTATACTGCCGCGCGCTGCTCCTGCGGCCTCCCCCCATGCCGACGCTGCCCTCCCTCGCCGCCTTCCGGCCCTATCTGCGCGACGCCTTGCGCGACGATCTCGTCGCCGCCGTGGTGGTCAGCGTCCTCCTGATCCCGCAGAGCCTGGCCTACGCGATGCTCGCGGGGCTGCCGCCGCAGGTGGGCCTCTACGCGAGCCTGCTGCCGCCGTTGTTCTACGCGGCGCTGGGTTCCAGCCCCTTCCTCAACATCGGCCCGGTCGCGGTGCTGGCGCTGATGATCATGCAGACGCTGCAGCTGGCGCCCGCCGGCGTTAGCCCGAGCGAGGCCGCGCTGGTGCTGTCCGCCGAGGTCGGCCTGTTCCTCGGCGCGGCGGCGCTGCTGCGCCTGCACGCGCTGGCCGCGCTGCTGTCGGTGCCGGTGCTGCACGGATTCGAATCGGGCGCGACGATCGCCATCGCCGCCAGCCAGCTGCCGGTGCTGATCGGCTCGACGGCGACCGGCGGCACGCTGCCGGAGCTGTGGCGCTCGCTGTCGGCCCACGGCTTCGACTGGCGCGGCGTCGCGGCGCTGTTCGGGGTCGTGTCGCTGCTGGCGCTGGTCGTGGTGCGGCGGTTGCCGAAGGGCTTCGTCTCCCGGATCGCGCCGCTGGCCGTGCTGCTCATCGGCATCGGCGTCGCGTGGGGCTGGGATCCGCAGGGCCTGCCGCGTGTCGGCGAGCTGCCGCCGCTGGCGCTGGTCTTCACGCTGCCGCGGCTGGATCCCGAGCTCTGGACCGCGATGCTGCCCGGCGCCGCGCTGATCGGCCTGCTCGGCTACGTGTCCAGCCTCGCGGTGGCGGAATCGCTGGCGCGTCGGGTCGGTCAACGCGTCGACGCGCGGCGCGAACTGATGGGCCTGTCCGTCGCCAATCTGGCGGCGGCGATCTCGGGCGGCATGCCCGCCGCCGCGAGCTTCTCGCGCAGCGTGCTGATGAGCGACGCGGGCAGCCGCACGCGCATGACCGGCGTCTTCGTCGCCGCGATGATGGGCCTCGTGCTGCTGACCTTGTCACCGCTGCTGGCCTGGGTGCCCAAGCCGGTGCTGGCGGCCAGCATCATGGTCGCGGTGCTGTCGGGCCTGAAGTTCGGTCCCTATGCCGATGCCTGGCGCTACGACCGCGCCGAGGCCCTGCTCATGACGGCGGTGACGCTGCTGGTGATCTTCGTCGGCATCACCGCGGCCCTGGGCCTGGGCGTGGCGAGCGCGATCGCGCTGCTGCTGCAGCGCAGCGCCCGGCCGCACGTCGCGCTGATCGGACGCATTCCCGGCACCGAGCACTATCGCAACGTCGAGCGCTACCAGGTCGAGCTCGATCCGGAAGTCCTCGGCCTGCGCATCGACGAGAGCCTGCTGTTCCTCAACGGCCGCAGCCTGGCCGACGTCGTCCAGGCCCACCTCGACACGCACCCGACCACGCGGCGCGTGCTGCTGCAGATGTCGCCGGTCAACAGCATCGACTTCAGCGGCCTGAGCGCGCTGAAGGAACTGCACGAGACGCTCGAGCGCCAGGGCCGGCGACTCGACCTCAGCGAGGTCAAGGGGCCGGTGCTCGACCGGCTCAAGGCCAGCGGCTGGGAATCGTGGTTCCGCGGGCGCCTGTACCTGTCGCATCACCTGGGGATGCGCGACGCGGGCTGACGCTCAATGCACCTCGTTCAGATGCCCATGCTTGCGCAGGTCGGGGATCAGGAAGCAGACGAGGAAGGCGAAGAAGCACATCACCGAGACGTACAGATAGAACGCGCTCTCGACGTTCGCCGACTTGAGGCTCAGCGCGACGAACTCCGCCGAGCCGCCGAAGATCGCGTTGCCGATCGCATACGACAGGCCGACGCCCAGCGCGCGGATCTCCGGCGGGAACATCTCCGCCTTGATCAGCCCGCCGATCGAGGTGTACAGCGACACGATCGCCATCGCCAGGATGATCAGCCCGAAGGCCGCGTACGGGCTCTGCACGCCCTTGAGCGCCGACAGGATCGGCCACGTGCACAGCGCACCGAGGATGCCGAACCACAGCATCGAGGTCCGCCGCCCGATGCGGTCCGACAACGCGCCGAACAGCGGCTGCATGCACATGTAGACGAACAGCGCCGCCGTCATCACGGTGCTCGCCACTTTCTTGTCCATGCCCACGCTCAGCACCAGGTACTTCTGCATGTAGGTCGTGTACGTGTAGAAGGCCAGCGACCCGCCCGCGGTGAAGCCCAGCACGATCAGGAACGAGCGCATGTGCTTGCTGAACAGCTCGCGCATCGAGCCCGATTCCTTGCGGTCGAGCTGCTCCGCCTTCGCGGTCTCGGCCAGCGAGCGGCGCAGGTAGAACGCGATCACCGCCGTCGCGGCGCCCGCCGCGAACGGGATGCGCCAGCCCCAGTCATGCATCTGCGTCTCGGTCAGCGTCTGCTCCAGGACCGCCACGACCAGCACCGCCAGCAGCTGGCCGCCGATCAGCGTCACGTACTGGAAGGACGCGTAGAACCCGCGCTGACCGCGCAGCGCGACCTCGCTCATGTAGGTGGCGCTGGTGCCGTACTCGCCGCCCACCGACAGACCCTGGAACAGCCGCGCCGCCAGCAGCAGCGCCGGCGCCAGGACGCCGATGGTCTCGTAGGTCGGCATGCAGGCGATGGCCAGCGAGCCGCCGCACATCATCAGCACCGAGATCATCATGGCCGTCTTGCGGCCCTTGCGGTCGGCGATCCGGCCGAACAGCCAGCCGCCGATCGGCCGCATCAGGAAGCCCGCCGCGAACACGCCCGCCGTGTTGAGCAGCTGGACCGTGGGATCGCCCTTCGGGAAGAACGCGTGCGCGAAATAGATCGACGTGAACGCGTAGACGTAGAAGTCGAACCATTCGACCAGGTTGCCGGACGATGCGCCGACGATGGCGAAGATGCGATCGCGCTTCTCGTGCGCGGTGTAGTGCCCGGGGACACCGGACGCCGGCGACATCGCGCCGCCGGACAGGGGAGGGGTGTTGGCATTCATGCCGGCAGCCTACTCCCGCGATGGAAAACCCGCAGGCGCGGTTCGGACGAACCGAACGCCACGCGCACCACGGATGGGCTACCCCATTTCGGCCACCGCCAATCGCACGCCGAAGGCCAGGAACAGCGCGCCGATGCCGCGGTTGAGCCATCGCCCGAGCGCGCGCGCCCACCCCTGCCCACGTGCGCGGGCGCCCGCCACGGCGCTCGACCAGGCGAGCAGGTGGCACCACAGCATCCCGTTCACGTTGAAGACGGCGCCCAGGAACAGGAAGGCGACCGCCTTGCTCGGCGCGTCGGCCGAGATGAACTGCGGGACGAAGGCCAGGAAGAACAGCCCGACCTTGGGGTTCAGCACGTTGGTGAGGAAGCCCTGCGCGAAGATCTTCCGCAGCGGGGCCGCGGGGGGCGGCGTCAGGCCTTGCTCCTGGCGCGCGTCCTCCACCCGGGCGTCGGCCGCGCGGCGCTTGAACAGCATGCCGACGCCAAGGTACACGAGGTAGGCCGCGCCGAGCAGCTTCACCACGGTGAACGCCGCCGTCGAGGCCGACAGCAGCGCCGACAGGCCCAGCGCCGCGGCCAGGATGTGGACGCAGGTGCCGGCGCCGATGCCGAGCGCCGCCGCCGAGCCGGCGCGGAAGCCCTGCGTGGCGCTGCGCGCCATGATCAGCAGCGAGTCTGGTCCCGGCGTCATGTTGAGCAGCAGGCCGGAGGCGATGAAGAGGCCGAGGTCGTGGGTGCCGAGCATCGAATGCATCTCCTGAAAGGCCGCCATCATGCCCGCCCCCGCTTGCGCGGACCGCGCGAGATTCGCGCAGTGATTGTTCCGATCTTTTCAACGGACTGTTGCGAAGGAATGGATTTAAGGGTGAACCCTTATCGTTCATAGTTCATCCCATCGACACACCGAAACCGCTTCCGGGAATCTCCACCAGGCGACGGCTTGAAACCTCCGGGCAACCGACGGATTTCAAACGAAACCGAATTGAATCCCTGGCGCAATCGACGGGTCGAATCATCCACCCCGTGCCCCTTCGCTGTTGCCCTGGGACCGAATCTGAAAGGAAAGATCATGAGCACCAAGAACATCCTGGCTTCCGTCCTGTTCGCTTCCGCCGCCCTGGTGGCCGGCAGCGCGATGGCCAACGACAACCCGCACACCCAGCCCGTCAACACCCCCAGCGCCGTGAGCCGCGCCGAAGTGCTGGCCGACCTGGAGATCTACCGCGAGTCCGGCTTGGCCGCCGTCGAGCAGTCGGAAACCTACGGCTACGACAATGCCCGCCGCGACGCCGCCCAGGCCAAGTACGCCCAACTGCGCAGCTCGCCGTACTACGCGACGCTGGTGAAGAAGTTCGGTGGCAGCGCCCCGGCCACTTCCGTCGCCGGCCGCTGATTCCCGTTCCTGATACCCGCCTGCAAGCAACCCCCTGAGAGAGAACTCGAACAATAGATTGGTTGAGAGCGTTTTTTTGAGGTCAAGGGCTCCGGCCCTGGTCGGTGGCGGTTCTCCGCACTCCTCCCTCCTGTCCGTCACCGACCGCCTATACCCCCCTCGGATGAGCCACTACTCGCCGAGGGGGTTTTCTTTTGCTTAAGCACCAATTAAGTCTCCGCGCTGTCAGATACTCCTCCGATATTCAACAGGCAGGGGCGCCATATTCATCCGGCATTCGCCCAGATCGCCCCGGAACCGCGTGTGACACGGGAATGCGGCGCGCAACGCGCACGACCGTGCGGAATCCCGGAGAATCGCCCCGCGGCCCCCCAGCAGTCCCCCTCTTCGGGCCGCCAGATCAAGGGCATCGGATGGACCGGATCGTGCAAATGCGGGCGTTCGCCCGGGTGGTGGAAACCGGCAGCTTCACCAAGGCGGCTGACTCGATGGATCTCCCCAAGGCCAGCCTGACGCGGCTGGTGCAGGCGCTGGAAGCGCGGCTGCGGGTCCAGTTGCTGACGCGCACCACCCGCAAGGTGACCGTCACGCAGGATGGCGCCGCCTATTACGAGCGGACGATGGCGCTCTTGAGCGAGCTCGAGGCCATCGACCAGGGGATGCTCCACGACCAGAGCAAGCCGCGCGGCCGCTTGCGTGTCGACGTGACGACGCTGACCGGATCGCGGGTGCTGATTCCCGCGCTCGGAGACTTCCACGAGCGCTATCCCGACATCCAGATCGCCCTGGGTGTCAGCGACCGCGCGATCGATCTGCTGGTCGACAACGTCGACTTCGTGCTGCGCGTCGGCGCGGTGCAGGACGCCGGCCTGGTCGCGCGTCGCGTCGGGCAGATCCAGTTCTGCACCTGCGCGTCGCCGGCCTACCTCGCCAAGCACGGCACGCCGGAGACGCCCGAGGACCTGGACCGGGAGCCCCACCAGGCCGTGGGCTACTTCTCGTCGCGGACCGGGCGCGTGTTCCCGTTCGTGTTCCATCGCGGCGACGAGCGCATCGAGGTCGAGGGCCGCCGCCGGCTCGACGTCAATGACAGCAACGCCTACGTCGCCGCCGGGCTGGCGGGACTGGGCGTCGTCCAGCTGGCGAAATACGCGGTCCAGGACGAGCTCACGAGCGGCGAGCTCGTGCCGCTCTTCCCGGAGTGGCACCACAACGCGGTGCCGGTCTACCTGGTCTATTCGCCCAACCGCTACGTGTCGGCGCGCATGCGCGTGTTCATCGAGTGGGTGGCCGAGACGCTGGCGAAGAAGGGTCTCGGCCCGGATTGATCGTGTCGATGGCGTCGATCGCTCAGACGGCGCCGGCCGGCGCGCCGCCGCGGCCGGCCAGCCACACGACGAGCAGCACCATCAGCAGCACCCACAGCACGACGATGGCCGCGCCGACCTTGAGGTTGCGCGGCAGCCGGCCGCGCTGCTCGGCGGCACGCAGGCGCGCCCGCGCGATCACCTGCGGCGGCATCAGCCGCAGCACCAGCCAGAAGCCGAGCGGCACCAGGATCAGATCATCGAGCAGGCCGAGTACCGGGATGAAGTCCGGGATCAGGTCGATCGGGCTGAGCGCGTAGGCGGCGACCGCGATCGCCACGAAGCGCGCCAGCCAGGGCGCCTCCGGATCGCGTGCCGCGTAGAAGACGGTGAGCAGCTCGCCCTTGAGCAGGGCGGCCCAGCGCTTGAGGGATCCGCGTTTCATCCGCCCATCATGCGCCAGCCGCGGGGGCGGCGCGTCAGTCCGCCCAGATGACTTTCCGGCGCTGGGCGATCCAGTTTTCCAGACGCGGACCGTAGACCTCGTCGACGCGATTGCGGCGCACCTTGAAGGTCGGGGTGATCAGGCCGTTGTCGACGGTCCACGGCGTCGCCGTGACGATCAGGCAGTCGAGCTGCTCATGCGGATCGAGGCGCGCGTTGACCTTCTCCAGATGCGCGGTCAATTCCTGCTCCAGCCCGGCGCGATCGCGCGCGGCGGCCTCCGGCGACAGCATCGCGATGCCCACCGGCTGCGCGAAGTTCGCGCCGGTGACCGCGCAGGCCTCGATGGCGGGGTTCGTCGACAGACGGTCCTCGATCGGCGCCGGCGACACGTACTTGCCCTTGCTCGTCTTGAACAGGTCCTTCACCCGCCCGGTGATGCGCACGCAGCCGGCGAGCGCGCCCTTGTCGGAAATCTCCGCCTTGTCGCCGGTGTGCAGCCAGCCGTCGGCGGTGAGCGTCTCGGCGGTCAGCTCGGGCTGCTTGTAGTAGCCCAGCATCAGCGCCTGGCTCTTCATCTGCAGCTCGCCGGTGATCGGATCCAGCCGCGTCTGCACGCCGTCATAGGCGGGGCCCACGCTGCCGATCTGGTCCCGCCCCGGCACGGTGATGTGCGACAGCGCCAGGTTCTCGGTCATACCGTAGCCCTCGTTGATCGGCAGGCCCAGCGCGCGGTACCACTTCAGCAGCGCGACCGGCATCGGCGCGGCGCCGCCGGCGGCGAAGGTGCACTCGTTCAGGCCCAGCGCCTTCAGGATCTTCTTGCGCACGAGGTTGCCGATGAAGGGCAGCTTCAACAGGCGCTCGAGCTTGGGCTGCGGCACCTTGGCCTGCACGCCCTGCTGGAATTTGGTCCACAGCCGCGGCACGGAGAAGAACACCGTCGGCCGGGCGCGCTGCAGGTCGGCGGCGAAGGTATCCAGGCTCTCGGCGAAGTAGATCGTCATGCCGGTGTGGAGCCAGCCGTGCTCGACCAGCGCGCGTTCCACGACGTGCGCCAGCGGCAGGTAGGACAACATGCGATCGCGTTCGCTCAGCGGGATGCGCTTGAGCCCCGTGGCGATGGCCCACGCGAAGTTGCCGAACGAATGCATCACCCCCTTGGGCGTGCCTGTCGTGCCGGACGTGTAGATGATGGTCGCCAAGTCGTCGGCGGCGCGGATGGGCTTGCCCTTGAGCGGCTGCGTCTCGGCGCAGATCGCGTCCCAGTGGTCGTAGGTGTCCTGGGCGTCGTCGGGGGAGACCGGATAGGAGATGCAGGTCAGGCCCAGCGGCACCCCGGGGCGCATCCCTTCCCAGCCGTCGAGCTTGCCGACGAACAGCAGCTTGGCCTCGCTGTGGCTGAGGATCTGGTGGATGGTGTCGGGAGCGAGCGTGGGATACAGCGGCACGCTGACGTAGCCGGCCATCCAGATCGCGAGGTCGCTCATCAGCCACCACGCGCAGTTCTTGGACAGGATGGCGACGCGGGCGCCGGGTTCCCAGCCCTGTTCGAGGCCCAGCGTCTTCAGGTGCGCGGCCATGCGGCGCGCCTGATCGGCGACCTCTTTCCAGGTGAAGTCCTTGACGACGCCCCCGCCCATCGGCTGGCGCAACGTGACCCGGTCCGGCGTGTCCAGCTCCCAGGCATAGAGGCGTTGCAGCGCCAGGGAGTCGGCAGGCAGGCGGGTCGTCGTGGACATCGGTGGTCTCCTTGTTGTGGTGTTGAATCGTGACGGAATCAACGTTGGAGACTACGACGCCTCGCGTCGAGGAACGAGCGGGTTTCTTCGATGAACGTGATCGACTTGGCACCCTAAACCAGGGTTTCCTTTCGAAACGCCAGGAGGCTCAGCCCTTCGCCGCGGCGGCTTCCAGCTCGGCGGCCACGAGCGCCTCGAGCGCCGGCAGCAGCACGTCGTCGCCGGTCTCCTTGGTCACCGGCGCGTCGCCCAACGCCGCGGCGCCTTCGCGCTTGAGCCTGGCGACCCACTGCCCGGCTTCCTTGCCCTGCGACAGGCCGGTGCTCTGCAGCAGCAGGGTGCCGTCGGCCGCGAGCAGCTTGAAGTAGAAGAGCCCGTCGGCTTCGCGGTACTGCTTGAACGCCGGCACCGTCGACTTTGCCTTGGTCGCCTGAGCGACCGGCGTGGCCAACGGCTGGAAGCGTCGCAGGCCGACGGCCTCGCGCGCCTGCGCCAGCAGCGGACCCGCGATGGCGCGGGCCTTGGCGGCGCCTTCCATCAGGATCTCCTCGATCTTCTCGGGATTGGCCATCAGCGCGTCATAGCGAGCGCGCATCGGGCCGATCTCCGCATCGATCAGCGCGAACAGCTGGTCCTTGGCCTCGCCCCAGGACAGGCCACCCTGCAGCGCCGCGCGGAACGCCTGGCGTTGCGCGGGTGTGGCGAATGCGTCGTAGATCTGGACCAGGTGCGAGCCCTCGGTCTCCTTGGGCTCGCCGGGCAGGCGCGAGTCGGTGACGATCTTCGAGATCGCTTCGCGCAACGCCTTCGCGCCGCCTTCGAACAGCGGGATCACGTTGTCGTAGCTCTTCGACATCTTGCGGCCGTCCAGGCCGGGCAGCAGCTCCATCTCCTCGTCGATGCTCGCCTCGGGCAGCACGAAGAGTTCCGTCTTGAAGGTGTGGTTGAAGCGCTGCGCGACATCGCGCGCCATCTCGATGTGCTGCGCCTGGTCCTTGCCCACCGGCACGCGATGCGCGTTGAACATCAGGATGTCCGCGGCCATCAGGATCGGATAGCTGTACAGGCCCATCGTGATGCCGGCGTCCGGGTCCTCGCCCGCGGCCACGTTGGCGTCGACCGACGCCTTGTAGGCATGCGCGCGGTTCATCTGGCCCTTGGACGTGACGCAGGTCAGCAGCCAGGTCAGCTCGGGGATCTCGGGGATGTCGCTCTGGCGGTAGAAGACGACCCGGCTCGTGTCCAGGCCGGCGGCCAGCCAGGTCGCGGCGATCTGCAGGCGCGACGCCTCGATGCGGGCCGGCTCGTCGCACTTGATCAGCGCGTGGTAGTCGGCCATGAAGAAGAAACTCTCGGCGCCGGGCTCGCGGCTGGCCGCGATGGCGCGGCGCACCGCGCCGACATAGTTGCCGAGGTGCAGGGTGCCGGTGGTCGTGATGCCGGTCAGGACACGCAGGGTCATGGGAACTCGTCGCCGTCGTTTCGCAAAACGGCGATTGTCCCGCAAAGGCGGCCCCCCGTCGGAGGGACAGGGGTTGCCAGCGCGCGGCGATCAGCCCAGCGTGGCCATCGACTCGCCGAGGCGCACCGCACCACCGGGCTGCCACTGCGCGTTGAACTGCATCGGCAGGTCCTTCGGGAACAGCAGCACGACGGTGGAACCGAGCAGGAAGCGGCCCATCTCCGCGCCCTGCGCGTAGCTGAAGTGCTCGTTCTCGTAGTGCCAGGTGCGCAGGCGGCCCGGCCGCGGCGGATTGACCACGCCGTGCCAGACGGTGGCCATCGAACCGACGATGGTCGCGCCCACCAGCACCAGGACCCACGGGCCATGCTCGCCTTCGAAGAGGCAGACCACGCGCTCGTTGCGGGCGAACAGGCCCGGCACGCCGCGGGCGGTCGTCGGGTTCACCGAGAACAGGTCGCCCGGCACATGCACCATGCGCACCAGGCGGCCGGCGCAAGGCATGTGGATGCGGTGGTAGTCGCGCGGGCTCAGGTAGATCGTCGCGAAGTGGCCGTCGCGGAACTGCGCGCCCAGCTGCTGGTCGCCGCCGACCAGCGCGGTCGTCGAGTACTGGTGGCCCTTGGCCTGGAAGATCTGGTCCGCGCGGATCGCACCGAACTGGCTGATGGCCCCATCGACCGGGCAGATCAGCGGCGCGTCGGCCAGCGGGCGCACGCCCGGCTTCAGCGCGCGCGTGAAGAAGTCGTTGAAGGTCAAATAGGCGGTCGGATCGGACTCGACCGCCTCGGCCATGTTCACGCCGTACTTGGCGATGAAGCGCTTGATCGTCCAGGTCGTGAAGCCACCCAGTTCCGCGCTCGCCAGCCGACCGGCCAGCCGCGTCATGGCGCCCTTGGGCATCAGGTATTGAGGCAGGACGGCAAGGCGATCGGACACGGCATCGGGCCCCCGAAGGGGCGAAAAATGGGTGGCGGATTCTAGGCGGGCAAGTACGGGTCCCACACCCGGGTTGCTCCCGGGCGGGCTTCGCGCCCTCCCACGGGCCTGCGCGGAAGGTCGGTACCATGACGCCCTGCCCGCCTTCCTGCCTGTCTTACGGCGTCCGTCTTCAGTGGTCCCTCCGATGTCTTCCCCGCGCAGCAGCACGAACACGCGCACGAGCATGCGCATGAGCACAGCTCGTTCTACAAGTTCGTCCGGCTGGACGAGACGGGGGCGCTCGCGCAGCGGCTGCGTGACGTCAACGACTCCATAGGACGCGCCATCGGCGGCAACCTGCTGCTCGCCCCCGAAGGCATCACCGGCGCCATCGGCGGGCTGCCGCAGGCGCTCGATGCCTACGAAGCCGCGCTGCGTGCCGAGCCACCGTTCGCCGACCTGCACTTCAAGCGCAGCTTCTGCGCGACGCGCCCGTTCACGCTGCTGAAGGTGCATGAGAAGCCGGAGCTCGTCGCCTTCGGGCTGGATGGCGTCACGGGACTGGCCGATGCGCGCGACACGCATGTCTCGCCGCGCGAATGGCGCGAGCTGATCCGGCGCGACGACGTCGTCCTCCTGGACAACCGCAACCACTTTGAATTCGAACTCGGCCATTTCGAAGGCGCGATCGATCCCGGCGTGCGGCACTTCCGCGACTTTCCCGCCTACATCGACGCCCACGCCGACGCCTGGCAGCGCGAAGGCAAGACCGTCGCGATGTATTGCACCGGCGGCATCCGCTGCGAGAAGCTGTCCGGCTGGATGACCGCGCGCGGACTGACCGTGCGGCAACTGGACGGCGGCATCCTCAACTACTTCGAGCAGATGCCCGATGCCGACGCGGACTGGCGCGGCGAGTGCTTCGTCTTCGACAAGCGCATCGCGATCGACACGCATCGACGCGAGACCGCGACGACGGCGGAAGAGGTCTATGGCGACGATCCCGCCGAGGCCTGGCGGCTCGCGCGGGCGAAGCGGCTCGATCCGAAGGGCTGAGTTCAGCCCGTCAGGTCTTCGGTCAGGCGCAGGCGACGCGGGTTGCGCGTGTCGATGACGGCGGTGTGCGCGGCCTTGTCGTGCAAGCCCTGACGGTTGGCGTCCCACAGGATCTGCAGGAAGCCCATGCCGCCGGTCGTCGCGCCGGCCGCGTAACCGCCGTAGCGGCGCACGCACAACATCGGCTTGAGCGGCTTGCCGGTCAGCTCGACGATGCGCAGGCCCATCAGCTTCTTGCCCGGCGTCTGGCCCGGCCAGATCAGTGGGAAGGCCACGAAGTACACGAAGGCCCAGACCAGGTTCAGGCCCACCACCTCCCACCAATGGCGGAGTTTCTCGAGCGGCGAGCGCTTGGCCTCGTCCTTGAGCGAGCGGACCTCTTCCTGCAGCGCCTTGATGCGCAGGCGGTCGGCCTTGCGCTGCAGCTCGCCGTCCTTCTCGACCTGCCGGATCACCTCCTGCTCCAGCCCGCCGGAGGCCGATGCGGAGGCGGCCGACGCCGCGGTCGCGGCCGTCGCGATCGCGTGCTTCACGAGGTCCTTGACGTCCTCGTGGACCTCGGACGTGTCGTTGTCCTCGTCGTGGCGGTCGGCCTTCTCGGTCGAGGCGGCCTTGTCAGTCGATGCGGCCGCGGCGGCCTCGCGGCGGGCCTGCTTCGTCGGCTCGTCGATGTGCTCCATGGTGCTCGAGTAGAGCCCGAACGCGACCAGGCACAGCGCCGGCGCCCAACCGAGCCAGCCGGATTCCTTGCGAACTTCTCCGCGCGACGCGCGCTGCAGCTTGTACCAGCGCCACGCGACCCAGCAGCAGCCGGCCAGCAGCGGCGTGTTGCCGAAGTTAGAGAGCAGCGTCACCAGCGTCACGTCGACGGCCATCGCCTTGGCGCGCTGCCAGGGAGAGGCCAGCGGCAGACCGAGCAGGGCCGGCGCGACGTTGAGGTCTTCGGGCGTGATCCAGTCGCGCGGGTCCTCGGGCGCCTCGGCCGCGGCGCGCCGCTTCGCGAGCAGCCGGCGGACAGGGGATGTCGCTGGCGAAGGCGAAGGCACGGGCGCTTCCGGCACCGGGGGAACGGTCTCGGAAGTGGGCGGTTCAACGGGCGGGATCATGGGGCAGGATTGTCGCGAGGGCGTTCCCTCTTCGAGGCCCATGACTTCCCTAGCTCTCGCCACGCTCTTGCTCCTCGCGGTACCAGAGGGGGATGTCCCGGTAGATGCGATCATCAATGAGATAGACCGTGCTGGGTACGCCGGGAGCCCAGATCCTCATGCGCACAGAGCGCTGCTTCCATTCCGGCCAGCTGTCGACCTCTCGTTTGGCCTCTTGGATCGCTCGGAGGAATGGGTAATCGTTGCTGTTGAATGTCATGGTCAGGCCGCCTTCGTGGTGTGCAGGGGTGCTCCGGGCCCACTGTCGGGCCCGGCATCGGGAAGCTCGCGGATGAGTCGCTGCTCCTCGGTGACGTAGTCCATGGATGTCGCCCGGAATCGCGGGCCCCAGCCTCGGATAGCGCGTTGCGTGACTTGCCCATCGTCGGTCTTGCGGGGCGCTGTGCCTACGGAGAAGAACTCCATGTAGCGCCGAGGCGCAAGGCCTACAAAGGCCCGGAAGTTGGTGCGAATCCGAGACGGCTCCTCGGGCTCCACGCTGATGGCGTCCGCGTGGAGCTGATCCGTGCGGCTCTTTTCGTAAGGCTCGATGAAGAGCACGTCCGCAATGCCGCTTGCAAGGATGTGCCGGGCGCAGAGGTGGCAGGGAAAGGTCGTGCGAGCGGAGCGCGGCCGCATGCGCGAAGAACATGCCCTGCTCGTCGCGCGTGGGCGAGACAAAGGGCTCGGCAAAGACCAACTGGACCCGTCGCTTCAGGTTTGCCCTCAGCGCCGCAAGGCGGCCCGCCAACACAAAGTAGTCCGCCAGCGGAAACACGTCGCCCACCTTCTGTCCCAACGGGGTGTCTTCAGCATGGTCGCGGGCAATGAGGCGGATCGCGAGTTCCTCTGGTCCCGCGTTCCCGTGCTGAAGACCAGCAAACCTCAGGGCGAGATTGCGACGTCGACTTTCCCTGGGCGCATAGGCGGAAACGAGCAGGAAGGCCTGACCGTAGACTTCTCGGAAGAGCGCGATTTCCTCGGGGCGACAGAACGACTTCACGAGATAGGCAAGGCCATGAGTCGCGCGGACATCCATGCTTCCCGTGATCTGCTCGCGAAGAACTCGAATGTGCGCCAGACCCAGCCGTGCCACGATGTCCGCATTGCCTGTCGCGCGCCGCAACTTCGTGCCCTTGGTAATGAGCGCATCCATGCGCTCGAACTCATTGCCAGGGCGATGGACCAAGCCCATGAAGGGGTCAATCAGATCGCCTAACGATACGACCCGCGTCTCATAGCCCGCCAAGTTCAGCTGGCTCGCCAAGGTCTCGCAGACGAGGCTCAGGTCGACCCCTGTCGGCCCTACAAATCCGAAGAACAGCTCCGGCAGGCCCTCTGGCAAGTCTTTTGGGGTCGACCGATCCGCGATCCGAGAATCATCATTCGCTGCTTCCGTCCCGTGCTGCATGTGCACCTCCAAAAGCATCGACTCTAGGCATCAGTTCCTCTTCCAACACCTGCCCAGGATAGGAGTCATTCGAGCGAATCCTCCCTGGATTCGTAGGCCAACCGACTCATGCAAGTCAGCCGCCCTCGAACCGCCGGCCCCGGAGGATTTCCTCCGTCGCCGGAACACAAGCTCGCTGGCATCCGCGAGGCCCAGGTTGCAAGATGCACATCGATGTCCCGTTCGAGCGCCGGGCCATCCCGCGACCCCCGATAATTCGCGCTCGTCCACCGAATTCCATCCGCGCGCCCGCGCCAGGCCATGTCCAACCTCATCGTCCACGGCGGCTCGCCCCTGAAGGGCCGCATCGTTCCCTCGGCCAACAAGAACGCCGTCCTGCCCATCCTCTGCGCCACCCTGCTCACGCGTGAGCCGGTCCGGCTGCACGGCGTGCCCGAGATCACCGACGTCAAGAAGATCCTCGAGGTCTTCCGCAAGCTCGGCAGCAGCGTGTCCGTGGACTTCAAGAGCGGCGTGCTAGACCTGCACCACCTCGACACCCATTTCGATCCGGCCAAGGACCATCTGCCGGAGGAGATGCGCTCCTCGATCATGCTGGTCCCCGGCCTGATGGCGCGCTTCGGCGCCGCCCGCATCGAGGACGACGTCAAGGGCTGCACCCTGGGCGCGCGCGAGATCGATCCGCACGTCGAGGTCTTCCAGCGCTTCGGCGCGAGCGTCGACCGCGCCCCCGACGGCCTGGTCGTGAAGGTCGAGGGCCAGCTCCGCGCCAACGACCACTGGACCGACTACGCCTCCGTCACCACGACCGAGAACTTCGTCCTCTGCGCCGCGCTGGCCCATGGCACGTCGACGCTGATGAACGCCGCCAGCGAGCCGCACGTGCAGGAGTTCTGCCAGTTCATGCAGATGCTCGGCGCGAAGCTCGAAGGCCTGGGCACCTCGCGGCTGACCATCCACGGCGTCGCGGCCCTGGGCGGCGGCGAATTCACCTTCGCCGAGGACTTCCACGAGATCGTCACCTTCCTGGCGCTGGGCGCGATCACCGGCGGCGACGTCCGGGTCAAGAACTCGCAGCCCGAGCAGTTCCCGCTGATCGACCGCACCTTCGCCAAGTTCGGCGTCCAGATCATCCATGAGGACGGCTGGTCGCGCTCCGTCGTCGACGGCAAGCTCAAGGTCAAGGAGCCCTTCACCCGCAACATCCTGCAGAAGGTCGAAGCGGCGCCGTGGCCCTACCTGCCGGTCGACCTGCTGCCGATCTTCGTCGCGCTCGGCGTGAAGGCCGAGGGCAGCGTGATGTTCTGGAACAAGGTCTACGACGGCGCGATGGGCTGGACCACCGAGCTGTCCAAGTTCGGCGCCCACGCCTTCCTGTCCGACCCGCACCGCATGGTGACCTTCGGCGGCAAGACGCTGAGCCCCGCCGAGGTCGAGAGCCCCTACATCATCCGCGTCGCCATCGCGCTGCTGATGGTCGCGGCCAGCATCCCCGGCAAGTCCGTGATCCGCAACGCGACGCCGGTCCGCCGCGCCCATCCGCAGTTCGCCGAGAACATCACCCGCCTCGGCGCCAAGGTGGAATGGGTCGAGGGCGACTGATCGTCGCGGTGCTCGCCGCACTCGTGGCCACCGCGCCCGCGGTGGCGCAGCCATCGCCGCCGCCGGCCCCGCCCGTGCTGCGCTGGCTCGTGCAGGACATGCCGCCGCATTTCGTCTATCGCGATGGCAAGCCGCCGCAGCGCGCCGAGGACCTCGGCCAGGGCGAAGTCGACGGCTTCCTGCGTCTGCTCATCGAGCGCATGCCGCAATACCGGCACGAGTTCATCGAACTCAGCCTGCCCCGCTTCGAGGCCCAGGTGCGCCAGGGCGAGACGCTGTGCTCCGTGCTGCACGTGCGCACGCCCGAGCGACTGCAGTGGCTGTACTTCACCACCTTGTTCCCGCCGATGATGTCGCGCCAGATCCATGTGATCGTCCGACGCGAGGACCTGGCCCGCTTCGAATCCAACGGCCAGCCGCTGCAGCTCGCGGAGCTGCTGCGTCGCACCGATCTCACCGGTCTGCTGACGCGCGACCGCAGCTACGGGCCGCGCATCGACAAGCTGCTCGCCGCGAGTCCGGAACGCGCGCCGCGCTCGATCGTCGCGGGCCGCGGTGCCCACCTGCTGCCGATGCTGCGGGCCAGGCGGATGGACTACACGCTCGAGTATCCGATCATGGTGGACGAGTACAACGCGACGCATCCCGGCCCGCCCGAACTCGCCAAGTTGCCGCTGGCCGAGGGTCGCAGCACATCGGTGGCCACCGCGGGCTGCAGTCGCACGCCGGAGGGTCGCCGCGCGATCGAGGCGATGGACCAGGCGGCACGGCAGTTGGCCGCCGAATCGCAGCGCGATGCGTGGATCAAGGCCTGGCGCAACGGTGCGCCGATCGATACCGACGATCTGCAGCGCCTGAACCGTTTCCTCGACGAGCGCGCCCGCGGTCCGGCGCAGATCGAGTGAACACCGCCGCCGGTTGAAGGTTCAGTTCCCAATGGCCCGTCCGCCGAAGCTCGCCTTGCCGCTGCGCGACGGCGTCGCCGCGAGTGCACTCGCCTGCCCGCCGGGCCCGTGGACACGGGTGCTGGACTTCCTGGCCGAGCGTCTGCCGCTGGTGGCGCGCGACGACTGGACCGCGCGGATGGCACGCGGCGACGTGCTCGACGACAGGGGCACGCCGCTGCCGCCCGATGCGCCTTATCGCGCGCAACGCCGCCTCTACTACTGGCGCTGGCTGGACGACGAGCCGCCAGTCCCTTTCGAGGCACGCATCCTGCACGTCGACGAGCATCTGCTTGTCGCCGACAAGCCGCACTTCCTGCCGGTCACGCCGAAGGGTCGCTATGTCCAGCAGACGCTGCTGACGCGCCTGCGTCGCGAGACCGGCCTGGCGGACCTGAGCCCCGTGCACCGGCTCGATCGCGAGACGGCGGGGCTGACCTTGTTCTCCGTGCGGCCGGCCACGCGCGACGCGTACCAACGGCTGTTCCGCGATCGCGACGTCGAGAAGGTCTACGAGGCCATTGCGCCGTGGCGCGACGACATCGGCGCACGACTCCCATTCGAGTACGAAAGCCGACTGGAGGAGCATCCCGTCGACTTCATGCAGATGCGCACCGTGGACGACGCGGAATCCACGCCGAATGCGCGCACGCGTATCGCGCTGATCGAGCGTCTCGGCGCCGATCTCGCCCGCTACGAGCTGCGCCCGCACAGCGGCGTGAAGCATCAGCTGCGCGCGCAGCTGTGTGCGCTGGGGCTGCCCATCGAGGGCGATCGCATCTATCCGTTGCTGCAGCCTGTCGAGGACACGGTGGACTTCACGCGTCCGCTGCAACTGCTCGCACGCGAGATCGCCTTCATTGATCCGGTGAGCGGTCAGCCGAGGAAGTTCGTGACCTCGCTCCAGCTGACCGCCGCGGCGACGCGCTCATAGCGCGCCCCACGAGTCTCACTGGGCCCCGACGCTCAAGCGCTCAACGCGTCGAGCTTGCGCAACGCCTCCAGCGTCGCCCGGCAGGCGCCGGCGAGCTCGGTGCCCTTGATCACGAGGTGCTCATGGAAGAACCCGTGATGCGTGGCGTGCTCATGGAATGCCAGCGGCGTGAGCACCGCCGAGAACACCGGCACGCCGGTATCGAGCTGCACCCGCATGAGTCCGTCGATGACGGCCTGCGCGACGAAGTCGTGCCGGTAGATGCCGCCGTCGACGACGAGCGCGCAGGCGAGCACCGCGTCGAACTGCCCGCTGCGCGCGAGCTTCATCGCATGGAGCGGGATCTCGAAGGCGCCAGGGACCTCGAAGGTCTCGACGCGGACGGGCTCGCCGGCTTCGAGTCCGCGGATGGCGGCCTCGCGACATCGACCGACCAGGTCGGCATGCCAGCTCGCGGACACGATGGCCACGCGCGGAACGGCGGAGGAGGGAGAGTGGAGGTGGTTGGTCTGATTCATGTGAACCCTTCGGTTGGAACGATGAATCAGGGCGCGCACGCACAACGCGGCCGCCCGGCGGCGCAGGCGCGAACGCTTGCGCCGGCCCGCGAGGCCGACGATGGACGCGATCTCTTTCATCCGGACTGTGACCGTCGGCCCTGGTTTCTCACCAGGTCTGCTGACCCCGGCACCACAAGGGCGGTGCCGGGCGCTCGCGGGCTCCCGGGGTCGTCGGTCTGTCGACCGCGCCCCGGATACCGCCGGTGGGGACTTCCACCCCGCCCTGAGAACGCTGCCCTGCACGCCTTCGGAAGGAGGGTGTGCGGGGCGGGCGGATTCTAGGTTTCCGAACACGGATCCGAGCGACGCGGTCCGCATGTCCCCACGGCTGCGACAGGTGTTCCCCCAGAGGTAGGCCGCCGTGAGTGCGACGAGTCCGCCGAGGTCGATCCAGGCGACCGTTCCGGCCCACCAGGACCATTCGGGGACCCGTCACGGCTTGGAGTTTCCCCGGGGAAACCAGCGAACACGGCTCGGCACAATGGCCCGACGATGACTTGACGACGTATGGCGGAACTTCCGTCGCAAGCTCGGCATCCACGCATGACCCACAAGGCCATCCGCATCTCGGTGGGCGCCCGCCCACTGCTGGCGCTGTTCGTGTTCGGACTGCTGCTCGTCGCTTTGTCCAGCGGCTGGCAGTTGCGCGAAACGACGCAGCGCCGCGCCGTGGAGGCCGACGCGGAACTGAGTGCCATCCCGCTGCTGTATGCCGGGCCGCTGGCCTACAGCCTCCAGCAGCGGCTGGAGCGGCCCGAAGCGCTGCACGGCCTGCTCCATCACATCCTCACCCGCCACAACCTGCGCCGCGTCGAGCTGCGCACGCGCGATGGCCAGCAGTTTCGTGCCCTGTCCGATGACGACGGTGAACCGGGCCAGAGCGCCGAGTTCTCGCTCGCCGGCAGCGGCGAGCTGCGACTGCAGGCCTCGGCCTCGACGATCGGCGACACGCTGCGCCGCGATCCGCTGCTGCGCTCCGCGCTGATCCACCTGACCCTGGCGACCGTGCTGGGCCTGGTCGCCGCGCTCTTGCTGGACCGCTGGCTGCTGCGGCAGTTGAACCACCTGTCCGCGCAGGCCCGCCGCTTCGATCCGACGCTGCCGCCGCAGACCCTGACCTGGCTCGAGCCCGGCGAACCGCGGCCCCGCGAGCTGCTGCAACTGGAGCAGGCGCTCGACCATGTCCGGACCTCGCTGGGTGACGAGCTGCACCGCGAGCAGTCCCGCGGGCGCGAACTGCGGGAGGAGATCGCCCGCCAGCACCGCGCGCTGCAGCAGGCGGAGCGATCCCTGGAAGCGAAGCGGCGCGAACTGGCGTCCATGGAACGCCACGACGCGTTGACGGGCATCGCCAACCGGAGGGAATTCGATGCCGCGCTGCGGCGTGAGTTCAAGCGCGCGCAGCGCGACCAGGGGCGACTGGCGCTGGCGATCCTCGACGTGGACCACCTCAAGCCGTTCAACGAGCGCCACGGACGCAGCGCTGGCGACGAGGTGCTGCGCCGGCTCGCGCGGCTGCTCGCCGAGCACTTCCAGCGCGACACCGACCTGGTCGCCCGCCTGGGCGGCGAAGAATTCGCGGTGCTGCTGCCCGGCTTCGACATCGAGTCCGCGCAGGGGCTGATGGAAGCGCTGCGCGAGGGTTGGCGGGCCTTGGCCGTGCCGCATGGGGCGCTGCCGGAGGGGACGCCCGACGGGAAGACGGACGACGGGATCGTGACGATCAGCGCCGGCCTCGCGGCCTCCCAGCCGGGGCATCCCTATCTCAGCCCGCAGGCGCTGCTGCAGGCGGCGGACGAAGCGCTCTACCTTGCCAAGCACATGGGACGCGACCGGCTCTGCCTCGCGTCGTGAGCGCGGCGGCCTCGCCGCGGGAGGCGAGGGCAGCGCGAGCCGCTGTCAGCGACCGCGGGACTCGGCCTGCTGCAGCTGCTCCTCGACACGGCGCGCGGCGCGCAGCATCAGCGTCTCGTCCAGCTGCGCCTGCGGGGCGATCTCCATCACCGTCTCGTCCAGCGCTTCCGGCTTGTTCATCAGCGTCCATGCCACCAGCGAGATCGCGCCGACGCCGCGGCGCTGCATCGCCTCCGGCATCAGCAGTTCATGCTGCAGCTGCACGTGGTACCGCACGCTGGCGACGGCGGCGGGCGCCAGGCCCCAGCTCTCGCAGAGGGCCGCGCCCAGCGCGTCGTGGCTGACACCGAACGCGGTGTGCTCCAGCTGGACCAGCTCCTTGTCGCTGGCGGTGGCGCGCAGCATCGCCGGATAGTGTCCCGGTGCATGGCGGTAGAGCACCGCCTTGCCGCATTCCTCGAACAGGCCCGCCGAGTGCGCCGCCCACGGGTCGACACCCAGCATCTGACCCATGCGGCCCATCAGCAGGCCGCGCTTGGCCGCGCGGGTCCAGACGGGTTCCAGTTCGACGGCCGGCGGGAAGGCCGCACGCAGGCCCATCTCGAAGGTGATCGCAGCGACCTCGCGCATGCCGAGGTAGGTCAGCGCCTGGTGCACCGTCTGCACGCGGCCGCGCAGGCCGTAGAGCGACGAGTTCACCGCCTTCAGCACGGCGGCGGCCAGGGCCATGTCGGTCTCCACCAGGCCGGAGACGGCTTGCAGGTCGATGTCCTCGTCCGCCATCAGCAGGGAGAGCTTGACCAGCACGTCCGGCTGGGTGGGGATCTCGATATCCAGCGCGCGGAGTTGAGGATCGACAGGCATGGTGGTCAGCGGTTGTTTGGACGGATGGTAGCCCGGGCGATGGGCTGCCGGGCATCCCGCCTTTGGCGGACACCCGGTGCGTGTTGTTCGGATAGCGTCTCGCGCGCCCGGAGGCGGCGCGCCGCCTCAGCGCAGGAAGGCGTCGTAGCCGGTCTTGAGGATGAGCAGCGACACGACGACGACGAACATGCCGCGCACGAAGCCCGCACCCTTGGCCAGGGCCAGGCGCGTTCCCACCAGACTGCCGGCGACGTTGGCCACCGCCATCACCGCCGCGACGTGCCACCAGACGTGGCCCTTGGAGGCGAACAGCACCAGCGCGGCGAAATTGGTCGCCGTGTTCATCAGCTTGGCGGTCGCGGATGCGTGCAGGAAGTCGAAGCCCAGCAGCCGCACGAACAGAAAGACGAAGAAGCTGCCCGTGCCCGGTCCGAAGAAGCCGTCGTAGAAGCCGATCGTCAGCCCGATGACGCTGGCGATCAGCGTCTGCGCCGTGGCCTCGTGGCGCGGCGCGTGGTGCCGGCCGAGGTCCTTCTTCGCCAGCGTGTACAGCAGCACGCCCAACAGGATCACCGGCAGGGCCTTGCGCAGGCCGCTGGGGTCCACCTGCGTGACGGCCCAGGCGCCGGCGAAGCTGCCGGCCAGCGCGGCGGCCGCCGCCGGCATCAAGGCCAGCCAGGGCAGCGACACACGCTTGGAAAATTGATGGGTGGCCCAGGCCGTCCCCCAGATGGCGGCGCCCTTGTTGGTGCCGAAGAGGGTGGCGGGCGCGGCATTCGGATAAACGCTGAACAGCGCGGGCACCAGGATCAACCCGCCGCCGCCCACGACGGCATCGACGAATCCGGCCAGCAGCGACGCCACGGCCGCGGTCAACAACTCGATCATCAGCAACGACTCGCAAGAGCGGCCTCGGGGCCGCGGACACGGGCCGAGAACGATCGCAGGATGCGCGCAAAACCAGGCCACGAAAACAAAACGGGCACCTGATTCAGGTGCCCGCGAATTGTGACAGTGTCACTGCTATTCGTTGGTGTTGGTTTGATCTGTTTGTCTCCTCAGCCCCCGTAGGCAACCCCCATTTGCGCCGGCTTGTCGCCGACCCGGGACGGGTGTCGCGTCGAGTGGGGTGGATGCTAGGACCGCACCCCCATGCACGCACTTGGGGTTTTCACTCGGCGAATGCACCAAGATGGAACGGTTGGCCGGCGCTCACTTGCGTGAAATGGCCCCGACGAAAACGATTTGCGAACATCGCACGGTGCACTGTTCTCGACTTCCGGGCGATGCTCGCCCGGTGTGGTGTGGAGGTGTCATTCCCCTGAAACACGGGGGACGATCGATCTGATGTGGGGGCCTCTCCAGGCAAGAACGCCGGGCAGTCAGATTCTTGTGTGCGAGCCGGGAACTTTCTGAACAGTTGGCGCAATACGTTCATGCTGCGAGAGAACGGTCTCGCATCCACCCCCGCAACGCACGCCCAACGCCCGATGAGCTTCTGGACCCGCCTGGCTGGCCGCGGCCGCCCCGATCCCGCCGCCGCGCCTGACGGTGGCGAGCGCGAGCCGCCGCCTTCCAACGCCGCCGTCGGCGAAGCGCTGGTGCGCCGCCTGCGCCAGGGCGACGCGAGCGCCCTGGAACCGCTGTACCGCAGTGAATCGCCCGGCGTCTACCGCTACGCGCTGGCGCTGTGCGGCCAGTCCGACTGGGCGGCGGACGCGATGCAGGAAGCCTTCGTGCAGTTTGCCGGCCGGCCCGAGGGCTGGGATTCCGGCAGAGGCCCGCTCGGCGCGTATCTCGCCGGCATGGCGCGGCATCACCTGCTGGCGCGATGGCGGGATCTGCCGGTCGCCCATGAGGAGCAGGCCGAGGAGGACCTTCACCTCGACCACGCCGACGCGCCAGAGCAGCAGCTGGTCCGCGCGCAGGACCAGGCGCGTGTATGGGCCGCGTTGCACACCCTGCCGTGGACCTTCCGCGAGGCCATCGTGCTGGTCGATCTGCAGGAACGGGCCTATGCCGAGGCCGCCCGCATCGCCGGCGTCGAGCTCAACACCTTGCGTACCCGGCTCCACCGGGGCCGTGCGCGCCTGCTGGCCGCGTTGCAGGACGAGTCCCGGCCCCTGTCGTCCGCCGCGGCGGACGCGATCGAACGCTCATCGAAGTCCGCATGATGAAGACCACCGACACCTCCCCGCCCCGCACCGCGCGTCTGGCCGACTGGCTGTGGGCCGTGGCCCAGGACCTGCGCCAGCGCACGCCGCCGTTCGAGCGCGACGACGCGGTGCTCGGCGCAATGCGCCAGCAGTTCGCCGCCCGTCAGAAGGCGGGCAAGGCCGGCCGCTGGAGATGGGCGCTCGCCGGCCCGGCCTTGTGCGCCTCGGTGCTGGCCGCCTGCGTCTGGCTGCTCGGCTCCGCGCCGCCGGGCGAATCGGGCGCCACCGTCATGGGCAATCCCGGCAGCGGCTTCATCGTGCTCGTGTCCGCCGATCGCTGGGCCGCCTTCGAGAAAGCCGGCGCCGGCACCGCGTGGCTTGTCCCCGCGGAGGTCCCGCGTGAACGACTCGCCTTGCTGGGCCTGCCCTACGACCCCGCCGATGCCGCCGCGCCAGTGCGCGCCGAGTTGCTGGTGCACGCCTCCGGCGATGTGCTCGCGATGCGGGTCATGCCCTGAACGTTCCGGCATCGCCCGTCCCGCCGCAACCCTGTTCCCGCTCCCTTGAACGACGTCCCGCTCCCCTCCCTGGAGACCGCCATGAAGACTTCCCTCACCACCCTTGCCCTGGCACTCGCCGCCATCGCGGTCCAGGCCCAGCCCGCCGCGCACGCATCGCCGGATCCCAGCGCGCAGCCGGCACCACCGGCGCCGCCCGAGATGCCCGCCGTTGTCCCACCCGTTCCGCCGACACCGCCCGTGCCCGATGTGGCCGAGCTGATCGCCGAGTCCGGCGTCGCGATGCACATCCTCAGCGCGGAGCGCGTGGTCAAGGGCGCGCCCTACTGCGCCCAGGCCGTGCACGAGACCGTCCAGCCGCTGGCCGACGGCAATCGCATCGTCCATCAGCAGACCAGCCAGCTTTGCCGTGACGGCGAAGGCCGGACACGCCAGGAGGTCGAACGCCAGGGGCGCAAGGTGGTCTATCTGCGTGACGCCGTGAGCGGCGAGAACTGGCTGCTCGATCCCGAACGCAAGACGGCGCGTTACCTCGGCGGCGGCCGCGCGGACGCTGACGCGCAGCGCGAGTACGGCGAACGCATGCGCGAGTACCAGGACAAGATGCGGGACTACAACGACAAGATGCGCGAGTACGGCAGAAAGATGCGCGACTGGGCCCGCGAGAACTTCGGCCACGGCGACGCGGCGCAGCGCGTCGAGGCGCCGAAGCCGCCGGCCGCGCCTGCGGCACCGACCACGGTGCGCATCGCAACACCCGTCGTGATCGCTCCGGGAGAGGGCGGCCAGGAGGTCCGCGTCATCCGTGTCGAGACGCCGCCGACCCCGCTGGGCCCGCTGTCGCCGATGTCGCCCCTGCCACCGGCCGTGGCGATGCGGGTCGAGCCCCTGATCCTGAACGGACAGGATACGCAGCCGAACAATCTGCCGCCCAAGGAGATCGACGGCCTCAAGGTCACCGGCGGGCGCACGACGCGCACGATCCCGGCGGGCAAGATCGGCAACGAGAAGCCGATCGTCATCTCCCGCGAGGTGTGGACGTCGCCCGACCTGAAGGTCACGGTCAGCGTCCAGACCAAGGATCCGCGCAGCGGCGAGCAGAACTATCAGCTGCGCAACATCCGCCGCGCCGAACCCGAAGCCGCGCTGATGCGCGTGCCGGCGGACTTCGCAAAGACGGGTCTGCCCAAGCCGCGTCCGCCGAAGGACGGCAAGGAGCGCAACGAGGGCTGAGCCGGCGGGTCGAGCCGGCGGGTCGGCGGCGCGTCGACAATGCGTTCCCGATGACCGCGCCGCCTTCCCCGCTCCCGCCAAAGCTGATCCTGCAGACGCTCAACCGCGGCGACGGCCTGCTCGGCATGCGACCGCACGGGAAGCTGGGCCCGCGCGGCGACCGCGTGTCGCTGTTTCGGCTGGAGCGCTGGCCGGCGGATCCGGTGGCGCTCAAGCAGTGGCAGGCGCTGCCGCTGCATCCGGTGGACGCCGGGATGCTGCAGTGGCGCGACGCCTCGTTCGGGCGGGGCCTGACCCCGTGCTGGACGCTGGAGCAGGAGGACCTGTTCCCCGACTTCGCCGCCGACGAGGTGCCCCGCCTGCGCCAGCTCGGCTGGGAGATCGATGTCCTCCCCGGCTTTGCGCACCACAGCGTCGCGATCGACGCGTGGTCGCTGGAGATCCAGCCCGAAGGCGACGAGCCGGTCGATGTCCAGACCGCCATCGCGCCCGCCACGGGCGACCGCTTGCCGACGCTGGCGCTCTCGCGCCGCAAGGGCTCGTGGATGCTGAGCCTGGGCGTGACGGTCCAAGGTCAGCGGGTCGATCTCGCACCGATGATCTGGGATCTGCTGCGCAAGGACCGCCGCTGGCTCTACGCCGACGCGATCGCCGGCATCGATGACGACGCCATCATCAGCCTGAAGGCACCGGGCGGGCGTCGGCTGCATTCGACGGCGGCGCCGCTGAAGCGGCTGATGCTCAACCTGCTGGACGTCCTGGTCGCCCAGCGCTCACGGCGCGGACCGGTGAAGCTCACCTCGTGGGAAGCGGCGCGGCTGGCGGCGCTCGACGTCCCCGACAGCCGCTGGCAGGTCTTCGGGGCCGACGAGCTGCGAACGATGTGGGAGCGCCTGCGCGACGCCGGTCCTCCGCCGGCATCGACCGCGCCGGAGGGTCTGGGCATCACGCTGCGCCCCTATCAGTTGCAAGGCCTGGCCTGGCTCCAGTACCTGGCGCGCCAGGAGCTCGGCGGCATCCTGGCCGACGACATGGGGCTGGGCAAGACGGCCCAGGCCCTGGCGCATCTGCTGGTCGAGAAGCAGGCCGGGCGGCTGAGGTCGCCGGCGCTGGTCGTCGCGCCGACCTCGCTGATCTTCAACTGGACACAGGAGGCCGCGCGCGTCGCGCCCGACCTCCGCGTGGCCACCCTGTCCGATCCCGAGGAGCGGGCCCAGGTGATGAAGCGTCTCGGCGAGATCGACGTGCTGCTGTGCAGCTACGGGCTGGCGTGGCGGGAAGTCCGGGCGCTCTCGAAACCGAAGTTCTCGGTGCTGGTGCTGGACGAGGCCCAGGCGGTGAAGAACCCACGCTCGCGGGCCGCGCGGGCACTGCGCCGACTCCAGGCCGAACAACGCCTCGTGCTCACCGGCACCCCGCTCGAGAATCACCTCGGCGAGCTCTGGACCCAGTTCGATTTCCTGATGCCGGGCTACCTCGGCGAGGCGCGTTCCTTCGCCCGGCACTGGCGCAAGCCGATCGAACAGACCGGCGACGCCCGTCGTGCCCGGGAACTGGCCTCGCGCGTGCGGCCATTCATCCTCCGGCGCCTGAAAGAGGAGGTCGCCAAGGACCTCCCCCCGATGACGGTCCTCACCCAGCGCATCCCCCTGCAAGGGCGCCAGCGTCAGCTGTACGAAAGCGTGCGGATCGGCGCCGACCATCTGGTGCGGCGGCTGCTGAAGGAGTCGGAGATCTTCGGTTCCGGCTTGATGTCCGTGCTGGACGCGATGCTGAAGCTGCGCCAGGTCTGTTGCGATCCGCGGCTGGTCCCAGGGGTCGAGGTCCCGCAGGGCATGGAGGCCGCCAAGCTGGAATGGATCCGGGAGAAGGTGCCCGAGATGATCAGCCAGGGTCGGACGATCCTGGTGTTCTCTCAGTTCACCGGCATGCTGGACCTGATCGAGGCCGCGATGGACGAGCTCCGGATCCCGCTCATGAAGCTGACCGGCGCCACGCCGGAGGGGAAACGGGGCGATGTGGTGCGTCGCTTCCAGGCGGGGGAGGCGCCCCTCATGCTGGTGAGCCTGAAGGCGGGGGGGTGGGACTGACGCTGACGGCGGCAGACACCGTCATCCAGGTCGACCCCTGGTGGAACCCGGCCGTCGACGCGCAGGCCCATGCCCGCGCGCACCGGATCGGCCAGACACGGCCGGTGTTCGTCCACCAACTGGCCATCGAGGGCTCGATCGAGGAGCGCATGCTCGAACTGCAGGCCCGCAAGCGGGCGCTGGCGGACGGCCTGCTGGGCCGTGACGGGGGGAGCGTCTGGAGAAGTTCAGCGCCGACGAGATCGATCGGCTGCTGGCGCCGTTGCAGTCCCCGGACGACGAGGACTGACGGACGCGAGGGGCGGGACCGCCGCCCGGACTCGGGGCGGCCCCGCGCGGGGAATCAGCGCTTGCGGTCGAAGCGCAGGGCGCGCGCGACGCTGCGGCGGTCGCAGCCCAGGCTGGCGACTTCGAAGGCTTCGTGCTTGCGGCCCTTGTCGTGCTGCGCCAGTTCCGGCATCGGGAGGCGGCGCGGCTGGGATTCGGTACGGGTATGAGACTTCATCATGGTCGTGGACCTTCTTGGCTTTCGGCGGCCGGGAGCGGGGGGAAGACCGCTGGCAAAGACCGCTTTGTGCCAGCTAACGCGAGCCCTTGGGACGCCGTTGACAGCCTCCTCACAAATCTGCACAAAGCTCGCGCCATCGTCACGCACACGGCACCAAGACGGTGCTTTGGACGTATAGCGAACGAATTCGCCCTCGGCGCAACTCGGCTAAGCTCCGGCCCCATGTCCGCTGTTTCTCCGTCGTCGCCCCTGCCGGCTCCCGCTTCCGAGGGGTCTTCCGACCTGCTGGTCGCCTGCCTGTGCGCCGCCTGGTGCCGGACCTGCGACACCTATCGGGACGACTTCGCCACGCTGCGCCAGCAGCACCCGGGCGCGCGCTTCCTGTGGGTGGACATCGAGGACGACTCGGAGCTGGTCGACGACCTGGAGGTCGAGACCTTCCCGACGCTGCTGATCGGCCAGGGCGAGCGGGTGTGTTTCATCGGTCCGGTGCTGCCGGGACCGGCCGCGGCCCAGCGGCTGATCCAGGCCGCGCAGGACAACCCCGCGATGTCCGCCGCCAGCCCCAACGCACCGGCCGGCACGACCGCCGCGGCACAGGCCCTGCTGTCGCGTCTGCGACAGTCCTGCTGATCTGACTCGCGCGGGCGCCCCGGTCGCCGTGCGTCTTTCGCCCATCGTTTGACGCCTTCCGCCCAGAGAGTGACGCTCGTCGGCAGCCCGGCTCCGAACAGCGCGGCGACCCCCACCTCCGGAGGGAGGGCGAGCGAGAATGCGCCACCGCCAACCCCCAAGGCCGGCTCTCCGCGCGACCCGCGGCGGGCCGCTGCATCGATGAACGTCCAATTCAAGAACTCGGTGGCTCGCGCCACGCCCATCCTGGCGCTGGATCGCGCCGCCTACCAGGCCCTCGCCCCGAAGCTGCCCAAGCGCACCCAGCAATGGCTGGCGACGCTGGGCTTCTCCGCCGCCCCGGACACCTTCGCCCTGGTGCCGGGCGAGGACGGCAAGCTCGCGCAGGTCTTTGCGGGCGTGGCGCACGCGGCCCATCCGTTCGCCCTGTCGGCCTTGCCGCTCGCGCTCCCTGAAGGCGCCTACACCTTGTCGCCCGACGGCCTGCCGCTGCAGGACGAGGCCGCCGCGATGTCCTGGGAGCTGGGCTGCTACCAGTTCGACCTCTACAAGCCGCGCAAGCGCGAGCCGGCGCAACTGCTCATCAAGAGCAGCGCGGACGGCCAGCGCGGCCTGGCGATCGCGACCGCGATGAGCGCGGTGCGCGACCTGGTCAACACGCCCGCCGAGCACATGGGGCCGGAAGAGCTGTCGAAGGCCGCGGCCGTCGTCGGCAAGCAGCACGGCGCGAAGTTCAAGGAGATCGTCGGCGACGACCTGCTGAAGAAGAACTTCCCCGCGATCCACGCCGTCGGCCGCGCGAGCACCCGCGCGCCGCGCCTGATCGAGCTGAACTGGGGCAGCGACAAGCATCCGCGGCTGACGCTGGTCGGCAAGGGCGTGTGCTTCGACACCGGCGGCCTGGACATCAAGCCGGCCGACGGCATGCGCCAGATGAAGAAGGACATGGGCGGCGCGGCCAACACGCTGGGCCTGGCCACGCTGATCATGGCGCTGAAGCTGCCGGTGCGCCTGCAGGTGCTGATCCCCGCGGTGGAGAACTCGATCAGCGGCAACGCCTACCGTCCGGGCGACGTGATCAAGACCCGCGCGGGCCTGCACATCGAGATCGGCAACACCGACGCCGAAGGCCGCGTGATCCTGTGCGACGCGCTGGCCTACGCCACCGAGTCCAGGCCCGAGCTGATCATCGACCTGGCCACGCTGACCGGCGCCGCGCGCATCGCGCTGGGCGCGCAGTTGCCCGCGCTGTTCTCGAAGCACATGGACACGGCGCGCGACCTGGTCGACCTGGGCCTGAAGATGGACGACCCGCTGTGGCACATGCCGCTGTGGTCGCCGTACAAGGAAGGCATCACGTCGAGCATCGCCGACATCGTGAACACCGGTCGCAGCGCGCTGGCCGGCGCGATCAACGCGGCGCTGTTCCTCGAGGCCTTCATCCCGGCCGAGCAGGACTGGCTGCACATCGATCTCTTCGCCTGGAACGACATCGCGCGTCCGGGCCGCCCGGTCGGCGGCGAGGCCCAGACGATCCGGACGCTGCTGGCCTACATCGAGGAACGCTTCAGCGCCTGACCGGCGCCGATCACTCCCCGGCGCGCAGCCAGGCGGCGGCGCGCTCCGCGATCATCAGCGTGGGCGAGTTCGTGTTCCCGCTGGTGATCGTCGGCATGACGCTGGCGTCGATGACACGCAGGCCGCCGACGCCGCGCACGCGCAAGCGGCTGTCGACGACGGCGCGCTCGTCGTCGGCGCGGCCCATGCGGCAGGTGCCGACGGGATGGAAGATCGTCGTGGCGATGTCGCCGGCCAGGCGGGCCAGCTCCTCATCGGTCTGGAACTCGATGCCCGGCTTGTGCTCGCGCGGCCGGTAGCGGGACAGGGCCGGCTGCTCGACGATGAGCCGCGTCAGCCGCAGGCTGCGCGCCGCGATGTCGCGGTCCTCCGCGGTGCTGAGGTAGTTGGGCGCGATCAACGGCGCATCGGCCGCATCTGCACTGCGGATCGCGACCGTGCCCCGACTGGTCGGATTCAGGTTGCAGACGCTGGCCGTGAACGCGTTGAACGCATGCAGCGGCTCGCCGAAGGCGTCGAGCGACAGCGGTTGCACGTGGTACTCCAGGTCGGGCCAGTCCTTGTCCGGCCCGCTCTTCGCGAACGCGCCGAGTTGCGACGGCGCCATGCTCATCGGACCGGTGCGACGCAGCGCGTATTCGAGCCCGATGCGCGCCTTGCCGAACCAGCTCGACGCCAGCGTGTTGAGCGTGCTGACGCCGTCGACCTGGAAGACCGCGCGGATCTGCAGGTGGTCCTGGAGGTTGGCGCCGACGCCGGGCAGGTCCTTCACGACCTCGATGCCATGCTGTTGCAGCAGCGCCGCCGGCCCGAGGCCCGACAGCTGCAGCAGTTGCGGCGAACCGATCGCGCCGGCGGCGAGCAGCACCTCGCCGCCCGGGTTCAGGCGGACGGTCTCCAGCCCATGGGGCGTGCGCACGAGCACGCCGTCGCATCGCACCTCGCCGTCGACCTGCTCGACCAACAGCCGCTGCGCGTGCGCGCCGGTCCACATCTCGAAGTTGGGGCGCCGGTAGCAGGCCGGGCGCAGGAAGGCCTTCGCCGTGTTCCAGCGCCAGCCGGCGCGCTGGTTGACCTCGAAGTACCCGACGCCCTCGTTGTTGCCGCGATTGAAGTCGGGCGTCGCCGGAATACCGGCCTCCTGCGCCGCCGTCGCGAACGCGTCCAGCACCGCCCAGCGCAGACGCTGCTTTTCGACGCGCCACTCGCCGCCGTGTCCGTGCATCGCGGGGTCGAAGCCGGGCGGCCGCTCGGCGCCTTCGTCCAGGCGCCAATGGTCCTCGTGCTCGCGGAAGTACGGCAGCACCGCATCCCAGCGCCACGCGTCGTCGCCGGCGGCCTCGGCCCAACCGTCGTAGTCGCGGCTCTGACCCCGCATGTAGATCATCCCGTTGATGCTCGAACACCCGCCCAGCACCTTGCCGCGCGGGTAGCGCAGGCTGCGCCCGTTCAGGCCCGCGTCGGGCTCGGTCTTGAACAGCCAGTCCGTCCGCGGATTGCCGATGCAGTACAGGTAGCCGACGGGGATGTGGATCCAGTGGTAATCGTCGCGACCGCCGGCCTCGAGCAGCAGCACCCGCTTGGACGTGTCGGCGCTCAGCCGGTTGGCGAGCAGGCAGCCGGCGGTGCCGGCGCCCACGATGATGTAGTCGAAGCGGCCTGAGGCCGTCTCGGGGGCCGCGTCGCGGTGGCTCGTTGGGTTGTCTCCGCCCATGTCTCTCTTGTCATGATGGGTCTGTGAAGACCCATGCTGACCGAGCCAAGGGCGGCCGGCAACCACGTTGTCACCGAGTGCCGGCCGGCTCCGCTTCGGGCAGATCCGCAGTGCGCCCGTTCGGCGCGTACCAGTCGATGCGTCGCGTCAGCGCCATGACCGCCGCCAGCACCGCGAAGAGCAGCGAGGCTCCGACCAGCAGCGCGGCCTTCTCCAGGTTGAGCAGCACGAACAGCGCGGCGTAGAGCACCGTCACCAGGGCACCGAATCCCAGCCCGCGCCTGACCGCGCCGAGCATGGCCGTCCCGTAGAAGGTCAGCAGTCCGATCGCCGCGCCCGCCGCCAGCGCATAGGACAGCGCGAAGCTCAGGTGTTCCGACAGGCTCAGCAGGAGCAGGAAGAACAGCGTCATCGCGAGACCCACCAGCAGGTACTGCACCGGATGGACGCGCCGGCCGGACAGCAGTTCCAGCAGGCCGACGCTGACGAAGGTCAGCACGATGAACAGCAGCCCGTACTTGATCGCGCGGTCGCTCATCACGTAGGGATTCACGGGATCGATCATCGAGAACGCCAGCGTGTCGGCCACGATGCCCGACTTGCCCTCGCGTCCGGGCGCCGGGTTCGGCGCATAGGCCCGGCCCGCGTCCGGGTCGCGCTCGACGCCGGGCAGCGAGAACCCGGCGAGGACATCGCGGGGCGCGGTCGTGGCGAGCTCGGTCACCTGCCATTGCGCCTCGAAGCCGCGCTCGTCGATGCGCTTGGACATCGGCAGGAAGCGGCCGCCGAAGCTCGGATGCGGCCAGTCCGAGCGCAGCTTGACCTGCGTCGCGGAGGCGGCAGGCACGATGCCGAAGTCGGTCATCCCGACCAGGTGGATCGCAAACGACAGCGTCAGCGGCTGGTCCAGCGCCTGGTCCGGGAGCTGCGCATGGAGGCCGTGCGGATAGCTGTCGTGACCGGTGCCCGGTCTCACCGTCAAGGCCTGGGCGCCGCGCTTGACCGCCACGGCGCGCAGCCCCCGCGCGTCGCTGACGGCGACCATCACGCGCGGATCCTCGCAGCTCAGCTTGCCCTTGTGCTCCGCCACCGGGATCAGCGCGCCGAGAGAGGCCCACTGGGCCTGCAGCGCCACCTCGCCCACATAGCCGTTCACCTTGAACAGGCCACGCTCGCGCTGCTCCTGGTTCAGCGTGCCGTCGACCTTGAGTTCCGCGGGAACCGCCGAGAGCACGAAGTCGCGCCGTTCCGGCGTCTTCGTGATGTCCTTGCCGGTGCCGCTGACGGACTCCCACTCCTCCGAGCAGCTGCGCTGCAGCATCGGGCCGAGCAGCACCTGCGGGCCTGCCTGCGCCGCGGCGACGCTGGCTTCCGCGGCACGCTGACGATCCTGGCGTTCGTCGACGAGCCAGCCGATCCGCAACAGCACGAGCAGCAACAGCAGCGTCACGCCGCCCAGGATCACCAGCTTCCACCACAGCGCCTTCATCTGCATCGTCCTTCTCCTCGCCCCTCGGCGGTTCACAGAAGGCGGCAGTCTCGGCAGCGGCCGTGAGCTCAGGACGAAGTTTGTGAGCCGGCGGTGAAGAGCGGGAAGGCGAGTCGCACACGCAGGCCGGGCCCGGCCGGTTCGAATCGCAATTCGCCGCGATGCAGGCCGGCGATCTGGCGCACGATGGCCAGGCCCAGGCCGGACCCCTTGCGCAGGCTGCCCGGCCGGGCCGTCGAGAAGAAGCGCTCGCCCAGTTGCGCGAACGCGCCGGCCGGCACGCCCGGTCCGTGGTCGCGCAACTCGAAGAACGCGCGGGAGGCCTGCGCGTCGGTCGCGGGCTCGATCCCCACCTGCAGCGCCAGCTCGGAGCCGGCCGGTGCGAAGTCGATCGCGTTCGTCAGCAGGTTGCTGATGGCCAGCGCCAGCATCTCGGCGTCGGCCTGCAGTTCCACCGCGTCACGGCGCAGCCAGCGCACCGTCAGCGCCTGCTGCGCCAGACGGTCGCCGAGTTGCGCCAGCGTCTCGTCGACCGCGTCGACCAGCGCCACCGGACGCGGATGCTCCGGCCCGCGCCGCAGTTCCAGCGTGGACAGTGCGAGCAGCCGCTCGACCAGCTCCGTCATGCGCTCGCTCTGCGAGACGACCTGCGCGGCGAAGCGCTGCCGGTCGGCGCCGGGCAGCTCGTCCTGCAGCAGTTCGCCGGCGCCGCGCAACGCGGCCAGCGGACTCTTGAGTTCATGCGTCAGCGCACGCACCAGATGCTCCAGGCGCTCCCGGCCGTCGAGGCGCTCACGCATCGCGTCCATCGCCTGGGCCAGGTCGCCCAGTTCGCCAGGCACCTTCGGCGGCGGCTGGCGCTGGCCGAGCTGAACCTCCTGCGCATATCGCCGCAGGCGCCGCACCGTGAGGATCATCCAGGCGGTCACCGCGACGCCCACCGCCAGCGAGACCGCCAGCAGTCCCAGCCCGGCGATCCAGATGCGGCGCTCGGCGCGATAGATGATCTGCTGCACCGCGGCCGCCGGCTTGGCGACGGTGACGACGCCGATCGTGCGCCCGTCCAGGCGCACCGGCGCCGCCACGTACATCACCGGACTGCCCTGCGCATCCTTGCCGTTGCCGAGTTCGCCGGCATTGCCGTAGAGCGTCGGCTTCTCGGGCGTCGAGCGCGCGCCGTACTCTCCGCGCAAGGTGCGGGCGACGTCGTTCCAGGCGGAGTAATCCTGGCCCACCGCCGGGACGGGGCTGGTGTCGAGCACGACACGCCCGGCCGCGTCCGTCACGTAGATCCGGAAGTCCAGCGAGCGCTTGCGGGCGCTGAGGATACGGGCGTCGACGGGGCGCTCGGCGTAGTCGCGCACGCGCTGCGCAAAGCGCGTGCCGCTCAGATCGCCGCCGGGCGGCATGGCGGCGAGCTCGTCGCGCGCCAGCTCGGCCACCAGGTTGGCGGTGTCGACCATCATGTCCTCCATCACCTCGCGCACGCTGGGCTTGAATTCGCCCAGCACGACGCGCAGCAGGATGAAGGCGCTCAGCCCCGCCACCAGGAAGAAGCCGAGGAACAGTCGCAGGCCGAGGCGCATCCGCCGTCACTCCAGCGAATAGCCCATGCCGCGGTGGGTGCGGATCGGGTCGAGGTCGGGCCGCACCTGGCGCAGCTTGGCGCGCAAGGTCTTGATGTGGGTGTCCACGGTGCGGTCGCCGCTGTCGGCATCCATCCCCCAGACGGCGTCCAGCAGGCTGTCGCGACTGTGGATGCGCCCCGGCGCCTTCAGCAGGCGCAGCAGCAGGCCGAGCTCACGGCGGGTCAGCGGCAGCAGCTCGCCGTGGAAGCGCACGCGGGAGCCCTCGGCCTCGACCACGAAGCCGGCGACGGCGGGCGCGGTCGCCGCCGCCGGCGCCTGGGCGCGGCGCAGCAACGCCCGCACCCGCGCGACCAGTTCGCGATTGCTGAACGGCTTGGCCAGGTAATCGTCGGCGCCCAGCTCCAGGCCCAGCACCTTGTCGCCTTCCTCGCTGCGGGCGCTGAGGACCAGCACCGGCAGTCGCGCCAGCGGCCCCTGGCGCAGTTCGCGACACAGGTCCAGGCCGTTGCCGTCCGGCAGGCCGACGTCCAGGATCGCCAGGTCCGGCGCGTTCGAGGCCAGGGCCGAACGCGCCTCGTGCAGCCAGCCGCAGGCGCGGACCCGGTAGCCCTCGCGCTCCAGGACGAAGCTGACGGTCTGGGCGATCGCGGGGTCGTCCTCCAGCAGCAGGATCTGGCCGGCGAACGGTACGGACGACGGCGACGTGGCGGATGAGGTGGCGATGGAAGGCGTGCTCATGTCCGTGATCATCGCGGAGCCTGGGCCAGTTCGCGGAGGTAGCGCAGCCCCTGCGCGGCGCGTGGGCCGTACCAACTGATCAGTTCACCGTCGACCAGCCGCACCCGGGCATTCGGACAGAGCGCCTGCGCTTCGGCCAGATGCTCCTCACCGAACCGGTAGGGCTCCGAACTGAGCAGCAGTTCGTCCACCTCCGCCAGCCACGGTTCGTCGCCGGTGACGACCGGGTAGCGCGCCGCGCCATGCGGACCGCCTTCGACGGGAGGCCAGGTCTCCCAACCCACTTCGGCGAGCATGCGCGCGATGTAGGTGTCCCGCGCCACCGTCATCCAGGGCGCCCGCCAGATCAGGTAGAGCACGCGGCGCCCCGACTGAGCCCGCCGAAGATCGGCGAGGAAGGACCGGCACGCGGCCAACTCCCCCTGCAACCCGGCGGCGAGACGCTCAGCCCGGTCACGCAGATCGGGGACATCCGGCAGCGCGACTTCGGCGTAGGCAAAGTTGGCCGGCGGAAGGACATTTCTGCCGGTGGGTTCAGACCTGACCCCCAGTTCGGCGGCAAAAACCTCCACCATCTCGACGATCTGCGCGATCAAGGCGAGGTTGTCCGCCGGCCCGCAGGGGTGGGTCACCACCACATGGGGGATCCAGGCGCGCAGGGCCTCGACCGTGTCGAGGCGGTTCTCGTCCACGTTGACCACCACATGGCTGGGGGCCAGCGCCCTCACTTTCGGGAGGTTGACGTCCTTCGTCCCACCGATCTTTGATATTGCTGACACCGCCGGCGCCGGGTGAATGCAAAAACCGGTGCGGCCCACGATCCAGGGGCCCAATCCGAGTGCGAACAGCAGTTCCGTCACCGAGGGGACGAGCGAGACGATGCGCAGCCGCGGCGTGGCCGAGGCCTCGTCCGGGAGCGGGTGTTGCGGGGCGATGGACGACACGTTGTGCGATTTCAGCAGGGTTGCATCCGCATAGTGGAAAACACTGAGCAACTCAGGAGCATGCTTTGCCCCACCAAGACGCCGGAGGCGGAGATTGTTGAGCGCCTCTGACACTGCTCGGGGTTTGCGCGCATCGGCTGAAAAACAACAACCAGCTTGACGCGTTGCGAACCGCCAATCCTGTCACACATAATCGGATCGCCTGAATGCAGCGCCTTCGTATGAGTGGTTCACGATGGGTTGAAGCAGCACATTGGGTTATTTGGTTTTGAAAGGGCTTCCCCCATGGGAAACAAGCTATACGTGGGCAACCTCGCTTACAGCGTGCGAGACGAGTCGCTCCAGGAGGCATTCGCGCCATTCGGCACCGTCATTTCCGCCAAGGTCATGATGGATCGTGAGACCGGACGTTCCAAGGGCTTCGGCTTCGTGGAAATGTCGACGGACGATGAAGCGCAGGCTGCCATCAACGGCATGAACGGTCAGGCCCTCGACGGCCGCGCGATCGTGGTCAACGTGGCTCGTCCGCGTGAAGACCGTCCGGGCGGCGGTGGCGGCTTCGGCGGCGGCGGTGGCCGCAGCGGTGGCGGCGGCTTCGGCGGCGGCGGTGGTCGCAGCGGTGGCGGCGGCTACGGCGGCGGTGGTGGCGGCGGCTACGGTGGTGGCGGCGGCGGTGGTCGCAGTGGCGGCGGCGGCGGTTACGGCGGTGGCCGTAGCGGCGGCGGTTACGGCGGCGGCGGCGGTGGCGGCTACGGTGGTGGCGGCGGCGGCAGCTACGGCGGCGGTCGCGGCGGCTACTGAGCCACGCACGGCAGGTGGGTTCATCCCGCCTTGCAATGAGAAAGGCGCTCCTCGGAGCGCCTTTTTCTTTTGGTGATCAGCTTTTGATCACCCTCCCAGCAGACCAGCAGATGCCCAGCAATGCCAGGTCTTGTCTTGCCCCCTCTCCCGCTTGCGGGAGAGGGTGGGGGTGAGGGCCAGCAGCCGTGGAGTGAAGCGGGGTCAGGTCTCGCCCTGCCGATGCTTGCGCGGACGCCCCGCCAGCAGGCGGTCGAAAACCGCGCCCGGCAGCAGTCGCATGACACGGGCGACGACGCCCATCTGCCACGGTATGAATCGAACCCTGGCGCCCGCCGCGATGGCCGAATAAGCCTTGCGCGCGAAGTCCTCGGGCTGCATCAGGAAGGGCATGCCATACCGGTTCTCGCGCGTCAGCGGAGTATCGACATACCCCGGCGCGATCGTCACGACCTTCACGCCATCCGGCCGACATTCTCCGCGCAGGCTCTCGCAATAACTGAAGACCGCGGCCTTGCTGGAACAGTAAGCGCCATGTCCTGGCAGCCCCCGGATGCCCGCGACGCTGGCAATGCCCACCAGCGTGCCGCTGCGGCGCCTGCGCATCGGCCCGACGAAGGGATGGAAGGTCGCGGCCAGGCCGATGTTGTTGGTGGCGTAGAGGCGCTGCATCACCGCGAGGTCCTCGTAGATCGCCGTGTCCATGCCGATGCTGATGCCGGCGTTGGCGATGACGACGTCGGGCAGACCCTGCTCGGCGATGCAACGGCGACCGGTGGCCGCGATGGCCTCGACGTCGCTGACGTCGGCGCGGTACACGCGCCAGCGCGACGGGTCGAGCCGCTGCTGCTCGGCCCAGGCAGCCAACTCCTCGACGCGGCGCGCCACCAGCGCCAGGTGCCAGCCCTCGCGGTAGTACTGCAGCGCGAGCGCCTGACCGATGCCGCTGGAGGCACCGGTGATGTAGACAAGTCGGGTCATGGCTTGCTGCTGAAGGTCGCGGTGCCGGAAGCAGCCGCGGCCGGTCTGGCAGCCGGCTTGGCGACAGCGCTGGTCGCGGCAGTGCCGGCAGCCTTCGCGGCGGCCTTGGCGGGCTGCAGGGACGGGCGCGCGCCGGGCTGCGCGGCGAAGGTCGCGCGACCGCCGCCGCTGAAAGTCAGGCGACCGGTCAGCTGGTCGTAGACGAAGCTCTTCACCTGCATCTCGCCGCCCATGCCGACCACCCGCGCCGGCAGGTGGGATCGGATCTGCTGCTGCGGCACGAAGGCGTGCAGGAACTCGCCATAGAGCTCCAGGTCCGGCGGCTTCGTCGTATCGCCGTTGGGATAACGCTTGACCTTCACGTCGCCGAGCAGCTGCACCTCGCTGCCATCGCCGTTGGACACGCCGCGCTGCGCGTCGGCGACCAGCAGCTCGTCGAGCTTGCCGTAGGCACGCAGCTGCGGCGTATCGATCTCCAGCGTGTCGTTGTCCGGGTAATGGCGCATCTCGGTGCCGATGATCCGGCCGGTGAGCCGGCCGTCGCTGCTGAAGCGCTGCACCTCGAAGCCGTTCATCCGGTAGTCCGGCTCATGCTTGGGCGCGGCCTTCTCTCGCGGCGCCTCGAGCTGCGGCGTGTTCTTGATGAGCCACCAGGTGAAGCCCGCCAGCATCGCCATCAGCAGCAGCGGCACGTAGTTGGCCAGCATCGACTGCAGGCGCCACAGCAGCGGCTGGGCGCGACGGCGCGGGGCGGTCGGCGGCGGAACGAGTGCCGCCATCAGTGCCCGCTCCCGTCCAGCGTCTCGAGGTGGCCGTGCAGCAGCTTCGCGTACTGGCCGGCCGCCATCAGCAGCAGGTCGCAGAACTCGCGCGCGGCGCCGTGGCCACCGGCGGTGGCGGTGACGTGATGCGCCACCGCCTTCACCTCGGCATGGGCCTGTGCCGGCGCGCACGCGAAGCCGGCGCGCACCATCAGCGGCAGGTCGGGCCAGTCATCGCCGATCGCGGCGACCTCGTCCCAGTGCAGGCCCAGCTGGTCGAGCAGCGGCTGCGCCGCGGCCAGCTTGTTCTTCGCGCCGTAGACGGCGTGCGGCAGGCCGAGGTCGGCCACGCGGCGCCGCACGGCCGGCGAGTCGCGACCGGTGATCACGATCGGCACGATGCCGCCTTGCGCCAACAGCTTCATGCCATGGCCGTCGAGCGTGGCGAAGGCCTTGATCGTCTCGCCCGCCTCGCTCAGGTAGATGCGGCCGTCGGTCAGCACGCCGTCGACGTCGAAGATCGCGGCCTTGAGCCCGAGGGCCGGGCCTTGCGCCTTCAGCAGCAGCTCGGGGGGAAGGACAGCGCGGGCTTGAGTTCACGCACCACGGCCGGCATCGCCGCTGCCGGATTGCCCGGGGTGTAGGAAGGCGTGCCGCTCATCAGATCACCTTCGCGCGCATCAGGTCGTTGATGCTGATCGCGCCGACGAGGCGCTGCTCGTCGTCGACGGCGAGGACCAGCGTGATGCGCGCCTGCTCCATCAGGTCGGCCGCGACGACGGCGAGCGCGTCGGCGGCGACCGTGCGCGGATTCGGATGCATCACCTGTCCGGCGGTCAGGCCGCGCAGGTCGGTGCCGCGTTCGATCAGACGGCGCAGGTCGCCGTCGGTGAAGATGCCGCCGACCTGGCCGTCGGCATCGGCCAGCACGGCGCAGCCCAGGCCTTTGTCGGACATCACCCGCATCATGTCGAGCAGCGGCATCTCCGCGCTCACGCGGGGCAGCGAATCGCCGCTGCGCATCAGGTCGCGCACGTGCGTCAGCAGGCGGCGGCCCAGCGAGCCGCCTGGGTGCGAGCGGGCGAAGTCCTCGGCGCGGAAGCCGCGGGCGTCGAGCAGCGCCACGGCCAGCGCGTCGCCGAGCGCGATCTGCGCGGTGGTGCTCGCCGTCGGCGCGAGGTTGAGGGGGCAGGCCTCCTGCTCGACCCGCGAGTCCAGCACAAAGTTCGAATGCTTGGCCAGCGACGACGACAAGCCGCCGGTCATGCCGATCAGCGTGACGCCCAGGCGCTTGAGCACCGGGATGATGGCGTTGAGCTCATCGCTCTCGCCGGAGTTGGACAACGCCAGCACGATGTCGCCGGGGGTGACCATGCCGAGGTCGCCGTGGCTGGCTTCGCCCGGATGGACGAAGAAGGCCGGCGTGCCCGTGGACGCCAGCGTGGCGGCGATCTTGCGGCCCACATGGCCGCTCTTGCCCATGCCCATCACGACGACACGACCGGCGCTGTCGAGGATCGTCCGGACCACCTGCTCGAACGACTCGCCGAGGCGCGGACCGAGCGCGAGCAGCGCGTCGGCCTCGACTTTCAAGGCCGCGCGGGCCACGTCGAGCGCGCGGGAATGGGTGAGGGCGGCATGGGTCGTCATAAGGGCGAAAGTGTAGCCGCCGGGGTCGATTCAGTCCGGCGCCGGACCCAGCCGCATCGCCACGCCGAAGCCCCCGTCCACGGGGGGCAGGCGCAGGTCGCCGCCGTGGGCGCGCGACACCAGGTCGGCCATCATCAGCCCCAGGCCCATGCGGCCTTCGTACTGCTGGCGCTCCAGCGCGTCGTTGAGGTCCACGCGCTGCCAGTCGGCCACGCCCTCGCCGTCGTCGGTGAGCTGCAGCAGCAGGCCACCGTCGGGCTGGCGGTGCAGCCGCAGCTGCACCCGCGACGCGCCATGGCGCCAGGCGTTGTCGAGCAGGTTGATCAGCGCGGCGGCGAGCAGGTCGGGGTCGGCGTCGATGCCGGCCTCGTCCTCCGGCAGATCCAGTTCGAGGCCGTCCGGCAGCGGCAGCATCGCCAGCAGCTCGATCAGGTCCAGGCGCTGCCAGCGCAGGCTCATGCCGGTGCGGAACAGCGTCAGCAGCGCGGTCACGACGCGACGCAGCCGGTCGGCGGCCTCGCGGGTGCGCTGCAGCCGGGCGCGCGATTCGGGCGGGGCCTCGCGCAGCGCCATCGCGAGCTGCGCATCCATGCCCGCGAGCGGCGTGCGCAGCGCATGGGCCGCGTGCGCGCTGAAGGCGCGCTCGTTGGCCACGCGTTGCGCCAGGCGCTGGCCGAGGTCGAGCACCGCGGCACGGATCCCGGCCAGTTCCTGGCGATGCTGCTCGGGCAGCAGCTGGCGCGTGTCGAGCGGGTCGTAGTCGGCGAGCGCGCGGGACAGCTCGGCCAACGGCGCCAGCTCGGCGCGCGCGCGCCGGTTCATCCACATCATGCAGAGGCCACCGACCAGCAGGGCCGAGAAGGCGCTCGCGAGCCCGACGCGGCTGCGCACTTCCGTCCGCTCGGCGCTGGTCTGCGCGACCATCAGCCAGCCCGACCCGGCGACCGTCGGCAGCGGACGCACATGGACGCGCCAGTCGTCGCCGTCGGTGCCGTCATCCTTCCAGTCGCTGAAGCCGGGGGGCAGCTTCCAGGCGTTCACCGGCGCCAGCGGCGAGCGATGCAGCAGCGCGCCGTCCGATCCCACGAGCTGCCAGGCGAAGTGGGTGCTGAGGTCGTCGCTGTCGGCGATCTCGGCCGGCATCGCGCTGCCCTGGCGCAGCAGCTGTCCCAGCACCTGCGAGGACGCCTGCAGCGTCTCGTCGAGCAGTTCGTCCACCTCCTCCTGCACGACCAGCCAGACGCTGACGCCCGCCAGCAGCGCCCAGAAGGCGGAGATCAACAGGAGCTGGCGCGCCAGGCGGCCGGCGATCGACGGGCGGCGCGGTCCCGGGGGCACGTTCACAGCCACGTTCCCGGCCACTTTCACGCGGCCTCCGGCCCGAGCCGGTAGCCCAGGCCGCGGACGGTCTCGATCAGTTCCCGGCCGAGCTTGCGGCGCAGGCTCGACACATGGACCTCCAGCGCGTTGCTCAGGACTTCGGCGTCGTCGCCGAGCACCTGCAGCTCGAGATCGCGCTTCGGATACAACCGGCCGGCGCGCTGCGCCAGCGCCTCCAGCACCGCCCATTCCCGGGCGGTCAATTCGACCGCATGGCCGTCGCGCGTCGCGCGCTTGGCCGCCAGATCCAGCACCACATCGCCATGACGCCGCTGAGAGCTGCTCGCGCCCACATGGCGGCGACTGACCGCGCGCAGGCGGGCGGCGAGCTCCTCCGGCGCGAAGGGTTTGACCAGATAGTCGTCGGCGCCGCCGTCCAGGCCTTGCAGGCGGTCGGCGAGCAGGTCCCGCGCGGTCAGCATCAGCGCCGGCGTCGACACGCCGCGCTGGCGCAGTCCGCGCAGCCAGTCCAGGCCGGAGCCGTCCGGGAGCTGCCAGTCGACCAGCAGCGCCTCGAATTCCTCGTGCTGGCGGGGCAGCACCTCCGACAGTCGACGGGCCCAGGTCACCGTGTGACCCTCGGCGCGCAGGAAGTCGCGCAGGGCCTCGCCGAGGAGTTCGTCGTCTTCGAGCAGCAGCAGTCGCATGGCGTGGGGGCGGCCTTCAGGCCGGGTCGGCGAGCGGGAAAGATAGCAGCCGCCGGGGCGGCGCGCGAGCACCCCCGCCGATGTGCGAAACGGCGGGGGTCTTCAGCCGGCCTTCAGCTTGGCTTCAGGGCGACTTCAGTGCCGGCGCGCCCACTGCGTCCCGTGAAGCCGCGTCCCCTGTCCTCCCTCCAGCTCGGCGCCGGCTCGACCTCGGCGCCGGTCCTGTCGCCCGTCGGGGCGATGTCGCTGCCGGCGCTGCGGCGCGGATGGCTCGTCGCGCTGGCCGGCCTGGCAGCGCTGCTGCTGTGGGACACCGCCGGATGGGACCTCACGGTCGTGCGGCTGTTCGCGGACGCGCATGGCTTCGCATTGCGTGATCACTGGCTGACCTCGGGCCTGCTGCATCAAGGCGGACGCTGGGTCGCCACCGGCCTGGCCGTGATGCTGGTGATCAACGCGGTCCGGCCGCTGTGGCCCGGACTCACGCGCCGTGAACGCTGGGGCGCGGTGGTACTGACGGCCGTCAGCCTGATCGTCATTCCATTGATGAAGCAGGGCAGCACGACCAGCTGTCCCTGGGACCTGGCCGAGTTCGGCGGCGTGGCGCACTACGTGTCGCACTGGCACTTCGGCGTGCGGGACGGCGGCCCGGGTCATTGCTTCCCCTCGGGGCATGCGAGCTCCGCCTTTGCCTTCTTCAGCCTGTTCTTCATGCTGCGTCGCGCCTATCCGCGACAGGCGCGGTTCGCGTTGGGCGCGGTGCTGACGATGGGCGTGCTCTACGGCTTCGCGCAGATGGCGCGCGGCGCGCATTACCCGAGCCACACGATGTGGACCGCCTGGATCTGCTGGACGCTCGCGGTCCTCGCCGTGCCCTGGCTGCGAGTCCGCGACGCCGACGCGGGTACATGACGGATTCATGGCCCTGACGATCGCGGCCTTCCAGAATCGGCGCTCCTGCAACGACTCTGGAGAGATGCGATGGGCAAGAAGCTGCTGCTGCTGGCCGGCGATTACGTCGAGGACTACGAGCTGATGGTGCCGTTCCAGGCGCTGCAGGCGGTGGGTCACCAGGTCCACGCGATCTGCCCCGGCAAGAAGGCCGGGGACTTCGTGCTGACGGCGATCCATGATTTCGAGGGCGCGCAGACCTACTCGGAGAAGCCGGGTCACCGCTTCACGTTGAACGCGAGCTTCGACGACATCAAGCCGGAGGATTACGACGCGCTCGTGATCCCGGGCGGCCGGGCGCCGGAGTACCTGCGCACGATGCCGGGCGTACTGCCGCTGGTGCAGCACTTCGCGAAGACCGACAAGCCCATCGCCGCGATCTGCCACGGCGCTCAGTTGCTGGCCGCGGCCGGCATCATCCGTGGCAAAAAGGTCTCGGCCTATCCGGCCTGCGCCGCGGAGGTCGAGCTGGCTGGCGCCAGCTACGCCGACATTCCGGTCGACCAGGCGGTCACTGACGGCAAGCTCGTCACCGCGCCGGCCTGGCCCGCGCATCCCGCCTGGATTGCGCAGTTCCTGCAAGTGCTCGGCACGAAGATCACGCACTAAGAAAAGAAAAACGGGCGCCAGAGGCGCCCGTTCGTCCCGTAACCGCGAGAAGCCGCGGTCGGTGGCTCAGGGGTACAGCCCGCGCTCTTCGCGCGCTTCCAGCACCCGCGTGCAGGCCACCGTGAAGGCGGCCGTGCGCAGCGGGATCTTGTGCTGTTCCGCGGTATCCCAGATGCCCTTGAACGCGCCGACCAGGATCTTGTCCAGGCGGACGTTGATCTCGTCTTCGGTCCAGAAGAACGACGAGAAGTCCTGCACCCATTCGAAGTAGGAGACCGTCACGCCGCCCGCGTTGGCGATCACGTCGGGGACGACGATGATCCCGCGGTCCGCCAGCACGGCGTCGCCGTCCGGGGTCGTCGGGCCGTTCGCGCCTTCGATCACCACGCGGGTCTGCACGCGCTTGGCGCGTTCACCGGTGATCTGGCCTTCCAGCGCGGCCGGGATCAGGATGTCCGACTTCACGTCCCAGAAGTTCTCGTTGTCGATGCGGTCGGCGCCCTTGAAGCCGCCCACGCCGCCCGTGCGGGCCACGTGGTCCAGCAGGTCGGTCATGTCCAGGCCGTTCTCGTTCAGGATCGTGCCGGTGTGGTCCTGCACCGCGACGATGATGGCGCCGTTGGCGGCGAACATCTTCGCGGCCACGGAACCCACGTTGCCGAAGCCCTGCACGGCGACGCGCGCGCCTTCCAGGTTCACGTTCAGGCGGCGCATCGCTTCGCGGCCGACGACGAACACGCCGCGGCCGGTGGCGGCCACGCGGCCGAGCGAGCCGCCCAGCGCGATCGGCTTGCCGGTGACGACGCCGGTGGCGGTCGCGCCGACGTTCATCGAGTACGTGTCCATCATCCAGGCCATGATCTGGCCGTTGGTGTTCACGTCAGGCGCGGGGATGTCCTGCGTCGGGCCGATGATCATGCCGATCTCGCTGGTGTAGCGGCGGGTGACCTTCTCCAGCTCCTTCAGCGACAGCGTCTTCGGGTCCAGGCGGATGCCGCCCTTCGCGCCGCCGTAGGGCAGGTTGACCGCGGCGTTCTTGACCGTCATCCAGGCCGACAGCGCCATCACTTCTTCCAGCGTGACGTCCGGGTGGTAGCGCACGCCGCCCTTGCCGGGACCGCGGGTCAGGCTGTGCTGGACACGGTAGCCCTCGAAGTGGGCGATGGTGCCGTTGTCGAGTTCGATGGGGATGTCCACGATCAGCGCGCGCTTGGGGCGACGCAGCGTTTCCACCCAGCGGGCCAGCTTGCCCAGGTAGGGCTCGACGGCGTCGATCTGGGACAGGTAGGTGCCCCAGGGACTGTTGCGCGTGGGGGAAACGAAAGACAGGTTGGGCATGAAATGCTCCGTAACTTTTCGGTGGCGCGAACGGTACCCCGAAGCCCTGCCCGTCCGCCACGTGCGGCAAAGCCGAGTGCACATGCGGGCATGCGCCCCATGCATAAGGGGGCTAGTTTGCGCCTCGGACATGACCAAAGCCAAGCCCCGACGCGCAAGTTCGCCGCCCGCAGGATGAAGCCGCCCGGCGTGGGCAGATGCGTCCGGGTTGCGCAAACCCCACTGCACCGGCGCCTGCGGGTGCCGCCCCGCCAGTACCATCGCCGCCATGCTCACCGCGCTGGACCTGACACTCATCTACCTGATCGCCGCCGTGCTGGGCGTGGTGGTCTGCCGTTCGCTAAAGCTGCCGCCCATCCTGGGCTATCTGGTCGTGGGCGTGGTGATCGGACCGAACGCGCTGGCGCTCGCCAGCGACGTGCCCGGCGTGCAGCACCTGGCCGAGTTCGGCGTGGTGTTCCTGATGTTCGTGATCGGCCTGGAGTTCAACCTCCCGAAGCTGCACAGCATGCGGTCGATGGTGTTCGGACTGGGGCTGCTGCAGGTGGTCGTGACCATCGGCGGGACGATGGCGGGCAACCTCTTCCTGCGCTGGCTGTTCGGCGTGATGGGCTGGGCCTGGGACCTCGGGTGGCAGGGATCGCTGGCGCTCGGGGCGGCGATGGCGATGAGCTCGACGGCCATCGTCGTGAAGCTGATGTCCGAGCGGCTCGAGCTGGAAAGCGAACACGGCCGGCGCGTGATCGGCGTGCTGCTGTTCCAGGATCTGGCCGTCGTGCCGCTGCTGGTGCTGATCCCGGCGCTGGGCGGAAGCGGCGCGGAGATGATCGAATCGCTCGGCTGGGCCGCGCTGAAGGCGGTCGTGCTGCTGGTGCTGCTGCTGACCGGCGGCCAGCACCTGATGCGCCGCTGGCTGACGCTGGTGGCGCGGCGCAAGAGCCAGGAGCTCTTCATGCTGAACCTGCTGCTCGTCACGCTGGGCCTGGCCTGGCTGACCGAGCATGCGGGGCTGTCGCTGGCGCTGGGCGCGTTCGTCGCCGGCATGCTGATCGCGGAGACCGAATACAAGCATCAGGTGGAACTGGACATCCGGCCCTTCCACGACGTGCTGCTGGGGCTCTTCTTCATCACCATCGGCATGCGGCTGGACTGGCAGACGCTGGTCTACCAGTGGCCGCTGGTGATCATCCTGACGCTGGTGCCGACGCTGGCGAAGTTCGTGCTGGTGGCGGGACTGGCCAAGCTGTTCCGCGCGCCGACCGGCGTCGCGCTGCGCACCGGCCTGTACCTCGCGCAGGCGGGGGAATTCGGCTTCGTGCTGCTGACGCTGGGCGCCCAGCAGAACCTGATCGCCGCGCAGTGGGTCAGCCCGGTGCTGGCGGCGATGGTGCTGTCGATGCTGCTGACGCCGATCATCATCGAGCACAGCAACCGCATCGTCATGAAGCTGTCCGCGAGCGACTGGCTGCTGCAGTCGGTGCAGCTGACGACCATCGCCAAGAAGTCGATCAAGACCGATGCGCACGTGATCATCTGCGGCTACGGCCGCAGCGGGCAGAACCTGGCGACGCTGCTGGAGGCGGAGCACATCCCCTACATGGCGCTGGACCTGGATCCGGACCGCGTGCGGCAGGCGGCTGCGGCGGGGAAGAGCGTGGTGTTCGGCGATGCGGCACGGCTGCCCAGCCTGATCGCCGCCGGCCTGACACGCGCGAGCGCGGTGGTCATCTCGTACCACGACACGGCATCGGCGCTGAAGGTGTTGCATGAGGTCCGCGGCCATGCGCCGCATGTGCCGGTGGTCGTGCGCACGATCGACGACACCGACCTCGAGAAACTGCGCGCCGCCGGCGCGACCGAGGTGGTGCCGGAAGCGATCGAAGGCTCGCTGATGCTCGCGAGCCACGCGCTCGCGCTCGTCGGCGTGCCGATGCGGCGGGTGCTGCGCATCGCGCGGGATGCGCGGGATCGCCGCTACGGGCTGCTCCGCGGCTACTTCCACGGCGCCGACGACGACACCTCCGAAGAACGCGACCAGGCCCGGCTCCAGTCCATCAGCCTGCCCATGGCCAGCATCCTCGAAGGACGCACGCTCGGGGAGATCGGATTGGTCGCCTGGGGCGTCAGCGTGGTGTCCGTGCGCCGACCCAATGGGGCGGTGAAGGACGCGAGCGACGATCTGGTGCTCCAGGGCGGTGACACGCTCGTCGTGTCGGGGACGCCGGAAGCCCTCGCGCGCGCTGAACACGGGTTGTTGGTGGGCTGAAGACCGCCCGCCTGCAATGGCTGGGGCGTTGGCCGCGAGGGCATGGGGCCCCCGCGGCAAGCGCGGAAACCCCATGCCCTCCCGTCCCCAACCACGGCCGTCCTTCGACGGTTTTGCTACCGGGGACTTCGGAGGAGGGCCAGCTGCCGCTCGCCGAGTGACTCGGACATCACCGCCGGCATCAGCAGGCGCGAGCCCTCATGGCTCAGGTGGCCCTGGTCCCGGTAGAGCGGCACGCCGTCGCGCTCGACCTGGCACGTCCTGCCGTCGCACAGCAGCGGCTCGAAGCGCAGCACCGGCAGGCGCGCGTCCGACTTCGCCAGGTCGGCGATGAAGCGATGCTCGGCAGCGCGCCGGCGTTCGTCGTCGCGCTCGTCGATCACGCAACCCGGCGTCGCGCCGATCGTCCAGCGACGCGCTTGGCGACGTTCCAGGCAGCCCGCGATGTCGAACGGCGCCGACGGCGGCGGCGCCACCACCATCACCCGCTTGCCCATCGCCTGCAGCCGCTTCACGGTCGCCGTCATGTCGTCGAGCAACGCCGCGCGCATGGCCGTTTCGCCTCGCAGGCGCTCGCCGCCGCGCGTGCGTTGGAGCTCGTACTTCGACTCGTCCAGGTATTGCGTCAGCAGGCTCGACAGGACGACCGTGTCGATCTCCGGATGCCGCTCCAGCCAGCGCAGCACCGACGCGTTGAAGGCCTGGCACTGCTCGATCCACGGCGACGCGAAGCTGTTGCCACGGCCGAGCGCCGGCCGCACCGGCGTCAGGCCGGGGAAGGGCCCGCACGAGGACTTCGTTGCCTGCACCAGGCCCTGGTCGCTGGCCACGCGGACAAGTCCTGGCACCAGGTGCATCGCATAGGAGTCGCCCCAGACCATCCAGCGCGCGCCGGGGCGCGTGCGGCAGTCCTCGCGGCCGTCGAAGGGCTCCTCGGCATCGCAGTTGGCGGACAGACCGTAGTTGGCCTTGCGCAGCTCGACGAAATCGATCGCGCCCGGCGCCGGCTTGTGCAGTGCCAACGCGATGCCGCCGAACGCGAGCAACGCCGTCCCCGTTCCCAGGATCCATGCGCCACGCCGGCCCGTGAGCAACGCCTTGGCGGGCCGCTCGACAGCGCGATGCAACGCCCACGCCAAGGAGAACGCGAGCAGCACCGCGCCCAGTCGCCACGCCATCAGCGCCTGCGGATCGGCCTTCAGTCCGACCCACGCGTTGTGGAGGATCGCGATCAGCGGCCAGTGGACCAGGTACAGCGCATAGGACCAGTCGCCGATGCGGATCAGCGGCGCGGCCACGCGCGGCAGGCGAGCGGGCTCGCGCAGGAGCAGGACCAAGGTCGCGAGTCCGACGACCAGCGCCGCCGGTCCGGGATGCGCGGCGCCGAACCACTGCGGCGCGGTCGGAACGGCGATGAGCAGGACCCAGGCTGGCCATGCGAGCCATCTCAGCGCCGCCTGCATCGTCTGCATCGCCTTCGTGGTCTTCATCGGCTGCGGCGCCGTGCCCGATCCCCTGGTGCTCATCAACGCGCCGATGGATCCGAGGCCCAGTTCCCACGCGCGGGTCGGCAGCAGGTAGAACGCGCCGCTGGCGTCGATCGGTTGCCACCAGATCAGCAGGCCGAGGCTGGCCGCCGTGACGAGGATTGCCATGCCGGCCCGCAGTCGCGCCGGACTGAAGACCAGCAATGCGGGCAGCACGAGGTAGTACTGCTCCTCGAGCGCGAGCGACCAGAAGTGCAGCAGCGGCTTGAGGTCGGACGCGCCCTGGAAATAGCCTGTCTGCCGCCACAGCACGACGTTGTTCGCAAAGCCGAGCGCACCGAGCAACTGGCCGACGAAGTCGATCTGTTCGGTTCGGTTGAGGGCCCATGGCGCCGCGAGCAGGGTCACGCCGAGCACGACGTACGCGGCCGGCAGCAGGCGCCGCGCGCGGCGCCCGTAGAACGCGCGGAAGGAGAAGTCGCCGCGCTGCAGCGCGCGCTGGATCAATCCGGTGATCAGGTAGCCGGAGACGACGAAGAAGATGTCGACGCCGAGGTAGCCGCCCGACGCGCCGGGGATCTGCGCGTGATACAGCAGCACCCACAGCACGGCGATCGCACGCAGTGCCTGGATGTCGTCGCGCAGCGGCACTTCGCCGGCCGCATGCGGACCGTGAGGGCGATGGAAAAGCGTCGGAAAAAGGCTGGTCACCAAGGCATCAGATGAATCAACGGAAAGCGCGCGATTGTGGCTCCTGAAGCTCGACTCCCCGCGGCCGCCGCGGCTCTGCTTTGGGATGCACCGCTAGGCGCAAACCGGAGCCATAGCCCAGCTATGGCGAGGATTTGCAACGACGCGGGGCGCCCAAAGCAGAGTCGCGGCGGCTGCGGGGAGGTGCCGCCTGCGTGACAGTGCGGCTTCCTTCGTTGCGCCACACTGCCTGCCATGTTGGACACCCAGCCCCGCAGCCCGCAACGCCGTCGCATCTACCTGATGCGCCATGGCGCGGTGACCTACTTCGATGGCTCGACCGGTCGCCCGGTGCTGCCCGAGCAGGTGCAGCTCAACGACGACGGCATCGTCCAGGCCCAAGCCGCCGGCGAGGCCTTCCGCGCCGCCGGCGTGCGCTTCGACCGCGTGATCGTGTCGGGCCTGCCGCGCACCGTCCAGACGGCGGACCTGGTGCTGCGCCATGCCGGGCAGCCGGATCTGAAACCGCAGGTCTGGCCCGAGTGGCAGGAGATCCGCGGCGGCCGCCTGGGCGAGATCCGCAACGAAGATCTCGCCGAGTCCTTCAACGGACTGCAGCGCAGCCCGGTCGCGGAGTCGCAACGTTTCCTCAACGGCGAGCGCGTCGGCGAGCTGCTCGACCGCGTGCTGGGCGGCGTCGCGCGCCTGCAGGCCGATCCCGACTGGGACTGCGCGCTGCTGGTGTTGCACGGCGTGGTCAACGCGGCCATCCTCTCGCACGCGGTGACCGGCGGCCAGCGGGTGATGCTGGGCAGCTGGGTCCAGTCGCCGGCCTGCATCAACGTGCTGGACGTCGCGCCGCCGGCCGGGGACGCGCCCGCCAGCTGGCTGCTGCGCGTCTGCAATTTCGCCCCGTCGCATCCGCTGCATGCGGACGAGCGGGCCACCACGATGGAGGCGCTGCACACGCAGTACCTCCGCTATCGCAGCCAACGCGGCTGAAGGACCTCCCCATGAACTTCGACTACAGCCCCAAGGTTGACCAGTTGCGCGAGCGCCTGCTCGCCTTCTTCGACGAGCACATCTATCCCAACGAGAAGCGCTATCACGAGGAGATCGACGCCAACCGCCGCGGCGGCAACGCGTGGATCCCGACGAAGGTGATCGAGGAGCTCAAGCCCAAGGCCCGCGCCGCCGGCTTGTGGAACCTGTTCCTGCCGCGCTCGCCGCGCGCGCCGGAAGGCCTGTCCAACCTCGAGTACGCGCCGCTGTGCGAGATCATGGGCCGCGTGTACTGGGCCCCGGAGGTCTTCAACTGCTCGGCGCCGGACACCGGCAACATGGAGACCATCGCGCGCTACGGCAGCGAGGCCCACAAGGACCGCTGGCTGGAGCCGCTGCTGCGCGGCGAGATCCGTTCCGCCTTCCTGATGACGGAGCCGGACGTGGCCTCGTCGGATGCGACCAACATCGAATGCCGCATCGATCGCGACGGCGACGAGTACGTCATCAACGGCACGAAGTGGTGGTCCTCCGGCGCCGGCGATCCGCGCTGCGCGCTGTACATCGTGATGGGCAAGACCAACCCCGACGCGGGACGCCACGAGCAGCAGTCGATGGTGCTGGTGCCGGCGAACACGCCGGGTCTCACGGTCAAGCGCCACCTGAGCGTCTTCGGCTACGACGACGCCCCGCACGGCCACATGGAGATCGAGCTGAAGAACGTGCGCGTGCCGGTGGACAACATCCTGCTGGGCGAGGGGCGCGGCTTCGAGATCGCGCAGGGCCGCCTCGGCCCGGGCCGCATCCACCACTGCATGCGCTCGATCGGCGCGGCGGAGCGGGCGCTGGAACTGATGTGCAAGCGGGCGATCTCGCGGGTGGCCTTCGGCAAGACGATCGCGCAGCAGACGGTGACGCAGGAGCGCATCGCCGAGGCCCGCTGCAGCATCGAGCAGGCCCGGCTGCTGACGCTGAAGGCGGCCTACATGATGGACACCGTCGGCAACAAGGTCGCCAAGGCGGAGATCGCGATGATCAAGATCGTCGCGCCGAGCATGGCGCTGAAGGTCATCGACTGGGCGATGCAGGTCCATGGCGGCATGGGCGTCAGCGACGACACGCCGCTGGCCTACATGTGGGCGGGCCAGCGCACGCTGCGCTTCGCCGACGGTCCGGACGAGGTCCACCGCAACTCCCTGGCGAAGCTGGAGCTCGCCCGCCACATGACCCTGCCGGGCGCCGGCGACATGCCGATCACCCGCGGCGGCTGAGCTTTTCGTACACCGTCACGCCCAAAGCGTGGCACCACACCAACGGGGGGGCGTCGCAGGAACCTGCTTCTCCCCCGGAGAGCGGTTTCCATCGCGGAGCCCGGTGGCTAGGATCAGCCACCCTTTTTTCCGGTCGCCCTCCCGCGCCGCTCCCGCGATGAACCGATTCGCCGAAGTCCGCACCTGGCCGCTGCTGGCGTTCGCGCTGCTGGTCGGCCTGCAGGCCATCGTGCTGACGGTCAGCCTGGGCGGCTACGCGGTGGATGGCTGGCTGGCGTGGGTCGGCATGGCCTCGCTGGTCCTGACGGTGCTGCTGGCGGTGGCGGTCGTGTCGACGCTGGCGCGCACGCAGGCCCGGGCGAAGCTGGCCCAGCGCACGATGGAAGAGGCCATCGACGCCCTGCCGGCCAGCGTGGAGATCTTCGACGCCGAGGATCGCCTGATCGCCTACAACCGCCGCCTGGTCGAGATCTATCCGCACATGCTGCGGCACTTCCAGCACAAGTGCACCTTCGAGGACCTGGTGCGCGAATCGCTGGCGCGCGGCGGCATCCCCGAGGCCCGGGGGCGCGAGCCGGAATGGCTGGAGGAGCGCAAGCAGGCGCGCGGCCAGCAGACCTCACCGCTGCTGCAGCGCGTGCATGACGACATGTGGCTGCGCATCTACGAGTCGCGCACCCCGTCGGGCGGCATCGTCGGCGTGCGCATGGACGTGACGGACCTGATCCATGAACAGCAGCGGCTGGCCGCCAGCCGGGCGCAGTTGCGCGCGACGATCGAATCGGCGGCCAACGGGATCCTGACGCTCGATTCGGGCGGGCATGTGCTGGAGGCCAACCCGAGCTGCGAGCTGCTGTTCGGCTTCACCGCGGCGGAGCTGCAGGGCGTGCACCTCGGGATGCTGCTGGGCGCGGCCACCGCGACGGTGCCTGAGCCGGGGGCCACGCCGGACGCGGCGCTCGACCCGCGGGCACTGCTGGGCCAGCCACGCGAATTCACGGCGCGGCATCGCAGTGGCGAGGCGCTGCACCTGCAGCTGACACTGGCCGAAGTCCGCACCGACACCATCCACCTGTACGTCTGCATCGTCACCGACCTCACCGAGCGCAAGCGCCAGGAAGAGCGCTTGCGCCGCGCGAATGAACTGCTCGCGCGGCAGTCGACGACGGACGGCCTGACGGGCGTGGGCAACCGGCGGCTCTTCGACCAGCTGCTGCAGACGGAATGGCACCGCGCCACCCGCGCGAACCGGCCGCTGGCGCTGCTGATGGTCGACATCGACCACTTCAAGCAATACAACGACTGCTACGGTCACGTGTCCGGCGACGACTGCCTCCGCCGCGTCGCGACACTGCTGCGCAGTTGCGCGGGCCGGGGCGGCGAGTCGGTCTGCCGCTACGGCGGCGAGGAATTCGCGGTGCTGCTGGTGGACACCGACCTGGCCGGTGCGCAGGTGGTGGCACAGCGCTGCCTGGACAGCGTGCGACTGGCCGCGATCGAGCATGTGGGCTCGCCGGTGAGACGCTCGGTGAGTCTGTCGATCGGGGTGGCGTCCTTCATTCCCCAGAACGGCGACGCGGCACAACGCCTGATCCAGACGGCGGACGCAGCGTTGTATGAGGCCAAGCAGGCCGGCAGGGCGCGCCTGATCTGCCAGCAGCAGACGGCCTGAACCGCCGACGTCACGGCAGCGCGACAATCGCGCTCATGCCGCACGTCGACCCCCTCCAGGACCCGATCGTTTTCCTGAAGCAGCAGATCCGCACCGTGCCGGACTGGCCGTCACCGGGCGTGCAGTTCCGCGACATCACGCCCCTGCTGTCCAACCCTCGGGCGTTCCGGGTGCTGATCGACCAGTTCGTGCATCGCTACTTCGACGCGCGTCCCGATGCGATCGCCGGCCTGGATGCGCGCGGATTCATCATCGGCTCGGTGCTGGCGTATGAGCTGAATGTCGGCTTCGTGCCGATCCGCAAGAAGGGCAAGCTGCCCTTCACGACGGTGCAGGAAACCTACGAGCTGGAGTACGGCAGCGCCACGGTGGAAATGCACACCGATGCGGTGAAGGCCGGCGATCGCGTGCTGCTCATCGACGACCTGATCGCGACCGGCGGCACGATGATGGCCGGCAAGCGCTTGCTGGAGCGCCTCGGCGCGGAGGTCATCGAAGGCGCGGCGATCGTGGATCTGCCCGAGCTGGGCGGCTCGAAACGGCTGCGCGACGGGGGATTGAAGGTGTTCTCGCTGGTCGAGTTCGACGGGCATTGAGCCCGGTCATTTCCCGATGCAGAACCTGCTGAAGATCTCCCCCAGCAGGTCGTCGGCGGTGAACGCGCCGGTGATCTCGCCGAGCGCGTCATGCGCGAGGCGCAATTCCTCCGCCATCAGATCCAGCGCCGGGGGCAGCGCCTCCGCCTGAAGCAGCGCCAGCTCGATGTGCTCGCGCGTCCGACGCAGTGCCTGCACATGGCGCTCACGGGCGATGAAGAGACCCTCCGGCACCGCGTGCCAGCCGACCTGTTCCAGCAGCTTGCGCCGCAATCCATCCAGGCCCTCGCCTGTCTTCGCAGACAGCGTCAGCGCGCCCGCAGGCAGCGACGCCGGCGCGTGCGCATCCGCCTTGTTGTAGATCTGCAGGATCCGCGCGGGATCAACACTCGCGAGGCGTCCGCGGATCTCGGCGTCCTCGGACTCGTAGTCCGCATGGCCGACGCGGGTCAGGTCGTGCAGGAACAGCACCACGTCCGCATCCGCGATCGCATCCCAGCTCCGCGCCACGCCGATGCGTTCCACCTCGTCCTCGGTATCGCGCAGGCCCGCCGTGTCGCTGATGTGCAGCGGCACGCCTTCGATCTGGATCGTCTGACTCAGCTTGTCGCGCGTGGTGCCGGGAATCGGCGTCACGATCGCCAACTCGGCGCCGGCCAACGCATTCAGCAGCGAGCTCTTGCCGACATTCGGCTGCCCCGCCAGCACGACCTTGATGCCCTCGCGCAGGATCGCGCCCTGGCGGCTTCGGTCCAGCAGGGCTTCCACCCGCGTCAGCAATCGCCGCAGCTTGCCCAGCGCATCGGCCTGCTCGAGGAAATCGATCTCCTCCTCGGGGAAGTCCAGCGTCGCCTCGACCAGCATGCGCAGCTGGATCAGCCCATCGCGCAAGCCGCCGACCTCGCCGCTCAACGCGCCGGCAAGCGCGCGTCCAGCGCTGCGGGCCGCCGCTTCGGTGCTCGCATCGATCAGGTCGGCCACCGCCTCGGCCTGCGCCAGGTCCAGCTTGCCGTTCAGGAACGCGCGCCGCGTGAATTCGCCAGGCTCGGCCAGGCGCATCCGCAGCGCGGGGTCGGCCTCCAGGCATCGCGCCAGCAGCAGCTGCAGGACCACCGGTCCGCCATGGGCCTGCAGCTCCAGCACGTGTTCGCCGGTGTACGAGTGCGGCGCGGGGAACAGCAGCGCCAGGCCGTGATCGATGGCCTCGCCCTGCGCGCTGCGGAAGGGCAGATAGGTCGCCTCGCGCGGCTTCAGCGCGCGGCCGCAGATCGCCGTCACCAGCGGGGTCAGGTCTTGCGGCGCGGACACCCGCACGATGCCGACCGCCCCTCGTCCTGGCGCGGTGGCGATGGCGGCGATGGGATCCTGGTGGCGCGACAGCATGGACACGATTGTCTCGCAGCGCCCATGAAAAACGGCGATGCGCCGTGAGACGCATCGCCGTTGTCGTGAATGGCGCGGGGTAGGCCTCGTCGCCGTCTCTCGTGAGCCGACGCCTGGCGCCTCCGGTTCTCCACCACCTCAAGCCGGGTGGAGAAGCGACCCCCGCATGCGTTCGATTAAGCGCCTGCGCGCGGACGAAAAAAAGCCCCCGGGGTGCGGGGGCTCGGGGACGCGCGTGAGGAATTGCCGAATGCCTCCCGCGCCGCTCTCCCTTACTTCTTCACGGCCGCGCCGCCGATCTGCTTGTTGATCATCCATTGCTGGGCGATCGACAGGATGTTGTTCACCAGCCAGTACAGCACCAGGCCGGACGGGAAGAAGAAGAACATCACGCTGAAGGCCAGCGGCATGATCCACATCATCTTGGCCTGCACCGGGTCGGCCGGTTGCGGGTTCAGCCACACCTGCAGCAGGCTGGACGCCGTCATCAGCAGCGGCAGCGGACCGATCGGCGCGCCGAACAGGTGACCGAACAGGCTGTCCGGCTTGGACAGGTCGTGGATCCACATCACCCACGGGGCGCCGCGCATCTCGACGCTCGACAGCAGCACCCAGTACAGCGCGATGAAGAACGGCATCTGCAGGAAGATCGGCAGGCAGCTGCCCAGCGGATTGATCTTCTCTTCCTTGTAGATGCGCATCATCTCCTGCTGCATCTGCTGCGGCTTGTCCTTGAGGCGCTCGCGCATCTCCTGGATGCGCGGGTTCACCGCCTTCATCTTGGCCATGCTGCGGTACGCGCTGGCGTTCAGGCCGTAGAACGCGGCCTTCAGCATCACGACCAGCAGGATGATCGCCCAGCCCCAGTTGCCCAACAGCGAGTGCAGGACGTCCAGCAGCCAGAACAGCGGCTTGGACAGGATCTTGAAGATGCCGTAGTCCTTCACCAGCTCCAGGCCCGGGGCCAGGACTTCCAGCTTCTTCTCTTCCTGCGGACCGACGTACAGCACGTTGTCCAGCTTCGCCGACGCGCCGGGGGCGACGGCGGCGAAGTTCATCACCACGCCGGCGGTGTACAGGTTCTCGTTGAGTGCACGGACGTTGAACTCACGCGGGCCCGCGTCGTTGCGGATCCAGGCGCTGACGAAGTAATGCTGGACCATCGCGACCCAGCCGTCGTCGGCGTTCTTCTCGTACTCGGCCTTGCCCTTCTTCAGGTCGTCGAACGCGAGCTTGTGGTACTTCGCCTTGTCCGTGTAGATCGCGGGGCCCGAGAACGAGGTCGGCGCGAAGGACGGACCCGTATGGTCGATGTGGCCGTCACGCACCAGCTGCAGGTACAGCTGCGGCGTCACCGCGGCGGCGCCCGTGTTGGTGACCTCGTGGTTCACCGCGATGGCGTAGTCGCCGCGCTTGAAGGTGTAGGTCTTGGCCAGCTTCACGCCGCCCTGGTCGGCTTCCAGGCGCACGGTCAGCGTGTCCTGTCCGTCCTTCAGCTCGCGCGGGCCGTCGACCAGCGTCAGCACCGTCTGGTCGCTGGGCGCGTTCGGCACGTTCAGCAGGCCGGAACGGGCGCTGTAGTTGCGCAGCGGATCCAGCACGACGACATGGCCGCTGGGGTTGGTGTCGTCCGCGTGCTTGAGCAGCTCGACGCGCACCAGGCTGCCGCCACGGGTATCGATCGTGGCCTTGACGACGTCGGTCGTGAAGGTGACCAGCTCGTTCTTGATCGGTGCCGGGGCCGCGGCGGTCGCACCGGCGGCGGAAGCGCCGGCAGCAGCCGGCAGCGCGGCGGCGGAGGCGGCCGACGCCGGGCCGGCCGGCGCGGTCGCGACCTTCGCCGGCGCCGGGTGGAACAGCGAGGGCTGTCCGTTGTGCCGCTGCCAGCCGTCCCACAGAAGGACCAGCGACATCGTGAACACCACCCACAAGATGGTGCGGCGAATATCAGTCATGGGAAGCTTTTGGATTGGCGGTTGAAGAGGCTCTCCCCGGACGGCATCCGGACGGACGCAGCAGTCGGGTGAACAGGCGGGGCGGATTGTCGGGCACGGGATCGTGTCCGCCCAGACAGAATGGGTTGCAACGCAGGATCCGTGCGGCCGCCAGATAGGTGCCGGCGGCCGCGCCATGCTGGCGCAGGGCCTGCATCGCGTAGTTGGAGCAGCTCGGGCTGTAGCGGCAACCCGCGCGCAGCCAGGCGCTGAACAGCAACTGGTAGCCGCGCACCAGCCCCATCAGCAAACGCGTCGACAGGCCGGGGCGGGGATCCATGGTCGTTTTTCCGAACCGGGATCCGGTCAGCCCGCCGCCGCCGACGCTGGCGGACGCGCCAGCTTGCGGGTCAGCTGCAGCAGTTCCGCGCGCGCCACGGCGCGCAGCGCGTCCGAGGACGCGCTGGGGAACTGCTTGCGATCGAAAGGCATGCGCAGCCGCACCACCCACAGGCCGGGCGGCAGTTCGGGCAGATCGCCGAACACCGCGCGGATCTGGCGCTTCAACAGCGTCCGCGTGACCGCGCGCTTCGCGTGCCGTTTGGGCACGACGTAGCCCAGCCAAGCCCGGTCGGGCGCGGCTGGAGACGGTGCTGCGGAAGTGGGCGCCATCGTCGCGACTGGCGTTTCATCCACAGCTTGTGGATGAAACGGTGCATCACCTGTGGACAAGTCAGCCGGTCCTGTGGATGGACGGCGCTTGGGCAGCGAGGGGCTGTCGGCCAGATGATGCACGGCGAAGTGCGCGCTGCGCGCGCGGCTGGGCGTGCCCAGCACGCGCTCGAAATCGGCCGATCGTACGACGCGGCCGATCACGGTGCTGACGAGGTCGTCTGGCGTTTCGCTTAGACGGCCAGGCGCTTGCGGCCCTTGGCGCGACGAGCAGCGATGACGGCCTTGCCGCCACGCGTCTTCATGCGGACCAGGAAGCCGTGGGTACGGGCGCGACGGGTCTTGGAGCCTTGATAAGTGCGTTTCATGTTCAACCTCTAGGAAATCTCGGAACTTCCCGTCGCCTCGCGCCACGAGCCTGTTGGCCTGTGGCGCCGCGCACGGACATCGGGGGATGTCGGAAGCCGCTCGAAAAGCGGAGGCCCACGCAGCTACGTCCGGGCGTCCGGAAAACCCGCGATTACAGCAAAGATTTGCGTCAGGGTCAATCCGGATGCAATTCGCCACGGGGAATACCAGCACTTGACCGGGGCAAAAAATCTGTGGATAACCCAGACTCCGCGGCCTCGGATCGGTACAATCGGGCCGCTCGAAGAATAAGTTTTCCACAATGAGCGCAGACTTGTCGGGTGCGGCCCTGTGGCAGCGCGGTTGCGAACGCCTGGCCGCCGAACTGCCTGAACAGCAATTCAATACCTGGATCCGGCCGCTGCCCCCCGCGGAGGTCGCCCAGCAAGACGAGAACGGCCACGAGGCCGTGCTGGTGTCGCTCCGCGTCCCCAACCGATTCAAGCTGGACTGGATCCGCAGCCAGTATGCCGGCCGGATCGAGGCCATCCTGACCGAACTCGCCGGCAAGCCCGCGCGCCTGGAATTGTCGCTGGCGCCGCGCGAGGCCATCGCGCCGCTGCCCCGCACTTCGCCGTCCGGCATGACGATGGGCCAGGTGCTGCAGCAGCACGGCCTGCGCGGCGGCGCCGCCCAGCCCGCGACCGACCCGGCATCCGCGGCCACGCGCCCGGCCGCCGCGGCGGCACCCGCCGTGCCGGCCACCGCCGCCAGCCTGATCCAGGCCGCGGCGCCCAACGTCCCGGCCAACCTCCCGCCCAGCGCCACGCGCCACCGCATCAACACGAGCCTGACCTTCGACACGCTCGTGCCCGGCCGCGCCAACCAGATGGCGCGCACCGCCGCGCTGCACGTGGCCGGCGCGCCGGGCCAGATGTACAACCCGCTGTTCATCTACGGCGGCGTCGGCCTGGGCAAGACCCACCTGATCCATGCCGTCGGCAACGCGCTGCTGAAGGACCGTCCCGACGCCCGCGTGCTGTACCTGCACGCCGAGCAGTTCATCTCGGACGTCGTCAAGAACTACCAGCGCAAGACCTTCGACGAGCTCAAGGCCAAGTACCACTCGCTGGACCTGCTGCTGATCGACGACGTGCAGTTCTTCGCCGGCAAGGACCGGACGCAGGAAGAGTTCTTCAATGCGTTCGAGGCGCTGCTGGCCAAGCGGGCGCACATCATCATGACGTCGGACACCTACCCCAAGGGCCTGGTGGACATCGACGAGCGCCTGACCAGCCGTTTCGACGCCGGCCTCACGGTGGCCATCGAGCCGCCCGAGCTGGAGATGCGCGTCGCGATCCTGATCAAGAAGGCCGACGCCGAGAACGCGCCGATGCCGGAGGACGTGGCCTTCTTCATCGCCAAGAACGTGCGCGCCAACGTGCGCGAGCTGGAAGGCGCGCTGCGCAAGGTGCTGGCCTACAGCCGCTTCTCGCACAAGGAAATCAACATCCAGCTGGCGCGCGAGGCCCTCAAGGACCTGCTGTCGATCCAGAACCGGCAGATTTCCGTCGAGAACATCCAGAAGACCGTGGCCGACTTCTACAAGATCAAGGTCGCGGACATGTATTCGAAGAAGCGCCCGGCGAGCATCGCCCGCCCGCGCCAGATCGCGATGTACCTGGCCAAGGAACTGACGCAGAAGAGCCTGCCGGAGATCGGCGAGCTGTTCGGCGGCCGCGACCACACCACGGTGCTGCACGCGGTCCGCAAGATCGGCGGAGAGCGCCAGAAGAACACCGAGTTGAACCAGCAGTTGCACGTCCTGGAGCAAACGCTGAAGGGATGAGAAAAAACGCCTTCGCCTTCAGCGAAAATGCCGCGTTCGCCCGTACAGCCAACAGTGGAGAGAGGTTGACATGATCGTGTTGAAAGACAGCCAGGACAAAGTGCTTGCCGCGCTGCAGGCCGTGTCCGGCATCGTGGAACGGCGCCACACGCTGCCCATCCTGGCCAACGTGCTGGTCCGCAAGCAGGGCCGGCAGGTCGAGCTCACCACGAGCGACCTGGAGATCCAGGTCCGCACCACGGTCGACTTCGACGGCGACGACGGCGACTTCTCCACGACCATCGGCGCGCGCAAGCTGATCGACATCCTGCGCTCGATGCCGTCGGACCAGACGGTGAGCCTGACGTCCAACCAGAGCAAGATGACGCTGCAGGGCGGCAAGAGCCGCTTCACGCTGCAGACGCTGCCGGCGGACGACTTCCCGCTGGTGCAGGAAGCGGCCGACTTCGGGCCCGCGTTCAGCGTGCCGCAGAAGACGCTCAAGGGCCTGATCAACCAGGTCCACTTCGCGATGGCGGTGCATGACATCCGCTACTACCTGAACGGCATCCTGTTCGTGGCCGAAGGCAAGATGCTGACGCTGGTCGCGACCGACGGCCACCGCCTGGCGCTGGCGCAGGCCGAGACCGACACCGAGATGCCCAAGCAGGAAGTCATCCTGCCGCGCAAGACGGTGCTGGAGCTGATGCGCCTGCTGAAGGACGGCGGCAAGGGCGACGACGAGAGCGCGCCGATCGAGATGCGCTTCGCCGGCAACCAGGCCAAGTTCAGCTTCAGCGGCATGGAGTTCGTGACCAAGCTGGTCGAGGGCAAGTTCCCCGACTACAACCGCGTCATCCCGAAGAACCACCGCTTCCACGTGCTGATCGGCCGCCAGCCGCTGCTGGCCGCGCTGCAGCGCGCGGCGATCCTGACCAGCGAGAAGTTCAAGGCGGTGCGCCTGTCCTTCGACCCGGGCCTGTTGTCGATCGCATCGAGCAACGCCGAGCAGGAAGAAGCCAAGGAAGAGCTCGAGATCGACTACGGCGGCGACCAGATCGAGACCGGCTTCAACGTCACGTACCTGATGGACGTGCTGGCCAACATGTCGCAGGACATGGTGCGCGTGGACCTGAACGACAGCTCGTCCAGCGCGCTGCTCAGCATCCCCGAGCACAGCGGCTTCAAGTACGTCGTCATGCCCATGAGGATCTGAGGCCGCGGGGCGGCCTCGGATCCGCGTTCCGCGGTGAGTGTGGCGCACCCCCCGCCCCCGCCAAGCGGGGGCTCTCGCTAGACAGTCAAACGGCCGCGGGGCGGCCTGGAATACCCACTGATGACCGACAACAGCACTCCTGAGAACACCCCGACGCCCGTGCCGCAGAACGACGGCGCGGGGTACGGCGAGTCCAGCATCCAGATCCTGGAAGGGCTGGAGGCGGTGCGCAAGCGCCCCGGCATGTACATCGGCGACACCTCGGACGGCACGGGTCTGCATCACCTGGTGTTCGAGGTCGTCGACAACTCGATCGACGAGGCCCTGGCCGGCTACTGCGACGACATCGTCATCACGATCCACACGGACAACTCGATCTCCGTCATCGACAACGGCCGCGGCATCCCGACCGGCGTGAAGATGGACGACAAGCACGAGCCCAAGCGCTCGGCGGCCGAGATCGCGCTGACGGAACTGCACGCGGGCGGCAAGTTCAACCAGAACAGCTACAAGGTCTCGGGCGGCCTGCACGGCGTGGGCGTGTCCTGCGTGAACGCGCTGTCCAAGACGCTGCGCCTGATCGTGCGCCGCGAGGGCAAGGTCCATCAGCTCGAGTTCAAGAAGGGCTTCCCGCAGGACCGCGTGATCGAGATCCGCGACGGCGTCGAGACCAGCCCGATGAAGATCGTCGGCGAGACCGACAAGCGCGGCACCGAGGTGCACTTCCTGCCCGACACGGAGATCTTCACGCAGAACTCCGAGTTCCATTACGACATCCTGGCCAAGCGCCTGCGCGAGCTCTCGTTCCTGAACAACGGCGTGAAGATCCGCCTGGTCGACGAGCGCAACAACAAGGAAGACAACTTCGCCTTCGCGGGCGGCGTGCGCGGCTTCGTCGAGTTCATCAACAAGGGCAAGACGCCGCTCAACCCGAACATCTTCCACGCCCAGGGCGACAAGATGTCGGACCAGAACACCAACGTCGGTGTCGAGGTCTCGATGCAGTGGAACGACGGCTTCAACGAGAGCGTCCTCTGCTTCACCAACAACATCCCGCAGCGCGACGGCGGCACCCACCTGACGGGTCTGCGCGCGGCGATGACGCGGGTGATCAACAAGTACATCGAGGACAACGAGCTGGCCAAGAAGGCCAAGGTCGACGTCACCGGCGACGACATGCGCGAAGGCCTGGCCTGCGTGATCAGCATCAAGGTGCCGGAGCCGAAGTTCAGCTCGCAGACCAAGGACAAGCTGGTGTCGAGCGAAGTGCGCGGCCCGGTGGAAGAGGTCGTGGCGAGCAAGCTGACGGACTGGCTGCTGGAGAACCCGGTCGACGCCAAGATCATCTGCGGCAAGATCGTGGAAGCCGCGCGTGCGCGCGAGGCGGCGCGCAAGGCGCGCGAGATGACGCGCCGCAAGGGCGTGCTGGACGGCATGGGCCTGCCGGGCAAGCTGGCGGACTGCCAGGAGAAGGATCCGGCGCTGTGCGAGATCTACATCGTGGAGGGCGACTCCGCCGGCGGCTCCGCCAAGCAGGGGCGCGACCGCAAGTTCCAGGCGATCCTGCCGCTGCGCGGCAAGATCCTGAACGTCGAGAAGGCGCGCTACGAGAAACTGCTGACCAGCAATGAAATCATCACGCTGATCACGGCGCTGGGCACGGGCATCGGGCGCGGCGCGGGCAGCGACGACTTCAACCCCGAGAAGCTCCGTTACCACCGCATCATCATCATGACCGACGCGGACGTGGACGGTGCGCACATCCGGACGCTGCTGCTGACCTTCTTCTACCGGCAGATGCCGGAGCTGGTGGAACGCGGCCACATCTACATCGCGCAGCCGCCGCTGTACAAGGTCAAGGTCGGCAAGCACGAGCAGTACCTGAAGGACGGCCACGAGCTGGACGGCTTCCTGCTGAAGGTCGCGCTGAACGACGCCGAGCTGCACACGGCCGGCGTGGGCACGGGCCCGGTGCTCAAGGGCGAGCCGCTCGAGACGATGGCGCGCCAGTACGTGGCGGCGCAGAACGTGATCGAGCGCCTGTCGGCCTGGATGGACGGCGAGGCGCTGCACCTGCTGGCGTCCGGCCTGTCGATCAGCCTGGACACGCCGGAGGCGGCGCAGATCGCCGCGACGGCGCTGCAGACGACGCTGCACGACGCGGTGGTGAATGCGGAGACGGATCCGCGCACCGACAAGCAGTTCCTGCGCATCAGCCGCCGTCACCACGGCAACGTGCGTTCGAGCATCATCACGGCGGACTTCGTGCACGGCGCGGACTATGAAGTCCTGGCCGCGGCCGGCACGACCTTCAAGGGTCTGGTCGGCGAGGAAGCCGTGATCCGCAAAGGCGAGGGCGAGAAGGCCAAGGAAAGCAAGGTCGCGGACTTCCGCGCCGCGATGGCGTGGCTGATGACGCAGGCCGAGTCCAGCGTCGGCCGCCAGCGCTACAAGGGCCTGGGCGAGATGAACCCCGCGCAGCTGTGGGAAACGACGATGGACCCGACGGTCCGCCGCCTGCTGCGCGTGCAGATCGAGGACGCGATCGAAGCCGACCGCGTGTTCACGATGCTGATGGGCGACGAGGTGGAACCGCGCCGCGAGTTCATCGAGCAGAACGCGCTGAGGGCGGCGAACATCGACGTGTGAGCGTCGATCTGCCTGCGACTGAGCCGGCATCGCGGTGCTGGTCATCGTCCAGGAGGCCGGTCCGCGGGAGCTGGACCGGCTGGCCTGCGCCGGGGTGGCGCGGCTGATGTCGTGAGGGCTTGAGGCGACGGCCCCCTGATCCCGGGGGGTGTCAAGGCGCGGTCGCAACCGCGGCGATGGCGTCCGTAAGATGCGCGCCAATCATTTCGCCGCCGGCCCGCAGGCTCCGATTCCGGAGCGCGGGTGACAGGCCCGGATGCCGCGCGCGGCATTCAGGGCCCTGCGCGGCTTCCAGGGAGTTCTTTCATGACGGTCCTTCTGATCCGCCTGCGGGCGGCATTGTCCCTGTGCGCCTGCGCGGCGCTGATCGCCTGCGGAGGCGGAGGCGGGGGCGGGAGCGACGGACCGAATACCGAGTCCGCGGCACTGGGCGAGCACACGTTGAGCTGGCCGCCGGCGAGCAACACCGAGGACGGCTTCATGACGCTGACCGTGGCTGGCACGGGTCAGGCGCAGAGCTACGCCTGGGAGTTCGGCGACGGCGCGACGGCGACCACCCTCACCGGCAGCACCCAGCACCGCTACAAGCGCGGCGAATACACCGTGCGCGTCACCGTGACCGGCTCGCGCGGCGACACCAGGTCGGTGACCAGGACGCTGTCGGTGCTGCCCGGCAAGCCCACCGTGAGCATCGAATCGACGGCGCCGCGCGACCTGGCCCTGATGCCCGGCGCGGTGATCCGCTTCGCGGCCGGCCTGGGCAACTCGCCCTTCGACGACATGGACCTCGGTCCGCATGACACCTACACCTATGCCTGGGACTTCGGCGACGGCGCGACCTCCGACCGTCCCGCGGCCACGCACGCCTACGCCCAGGCGGGCCGCTACACGATCTCGCTCAAGGTCCGCGACCGCCAGGGCCGGGAGTTCCCGGCGACCAGCAGCGTCGACATCAGCCCGGTCAACGCCTATCCGCTGCTGACGACGCTGGGCGGATGGAACGCCGTCGACGGCGGCCCCAACGCGCAGTTGCCCAGCAGCATGTCGCTGGCCCGTCTGCCCGACGGCACGCTGGTCCTGGCGGGCCAGAGCGAGAAGACCGTGCGGACCCTGTCCACCAACGGCGTGGTGGGCACGCTGGCCGGCGCGCCTGACATCGGGGGCTTGCGCGACGGCCGCGGCGGCGAGGCACGCTTCGGCGGCATCCAGGAGATCGCGGCGGGCTCGGGCGGGACCGTCTTCGTGCGGGATGCCTTCGCGCTGCGCTCGATCGGCACCGACGGCGAGGTGCGGACGCTGGCCCGCAACGGCGCCTCCAAGGACGGCCCGATCGGCGCGGCGTCCACGTCGGGGGCCGTGGCGATCGCGGCGAGCGGCAATGACCTGTACTTCGCCGAACAGGCGGTGCTGCGCCGCGTGCGCGACGGCCGCTTCGAGACCCTGACCGGCAACGCGGCCGAGAAGACGATACGCGACGGTTCCGCAGTCGACGCGCGCTTCGCCAACATCGGCGCAATGACGGCCGACGATCGCGGCCGCATCTGGCTCATCGACGACTGCTCGGTCCTGCGGCGCCGCGAGACCGACGGCAGCATCAAGACCCTGTGGACACTGCCGAACGGCGGATGCTCCGCCCCCTCGGGTCCGTACGGGCTGGCCGCGGGCACCGACGGCTCGGTGGCGGTGGTCTACGCCAAGCCCTTCATGTCGCTGCAGATCGCGCGGATCGGCGACGACGGCACCGTGCAGTCGACCCGCCAGCTCGGCACCTCCAATTCCTTCCGGTTCCTGGTGGATGGCGCCAACTACATCGTGGCGGAGTGGACCAGCGGCATGGTCTATCGTCTGCGTCCGGACGGCTCGACCGAGGAGCTCGCCGGCATCGACGTGCGCGGCAATCGATTCTTCCCGGCGCAGGGCGGCGACCCGGCGGCCAACTTCGGCAGCAGCAGCACGCCGGTCGTGCTGGCCGACGGCTCACTGGTCTTCGCCGGCAACGCGGGCTACGGCGGCTCTGGCGGCGACCTGAAAGTGCTGGTGATGCCGGGGCAGCACATCTCGACCCTGGCGCGCGCCGAGGGCACGAGCCGCGACGGCATCCAAGGCTGGGCCAAGGTCTACGCGGCGCGCCTGGTCGCGCCGGCGCCTGCGGGCGGGCTGCTCTTCCTGGACGGCGGCGCGGTCCGGCTGCGCGCGGCCGACGGCAGCATCACGACGCTCGCGGGCCATCCGACCCAGCAGGGCGACGCCGACGGCGACGCGTCCAGCTCGCGCTTCAACTACGTCGTCCAGATGGCGTCCGACAGCCAGGGCAACGCCTACCTCGTCACCGGATCGCGGCTGGCCAAGGTCACGCCCGACGGCCGGACGACGACGGTGCTGCGCGCACCGTATCCGCTCTACCGGGTGCTGGTGGGACGCGACGACCGGCCGATCGTCACGCAGGGCGGCGGCGCCTTCTACCGCGTGGCCGCGGACGGCGCCATGACCTTGCTGACTGGCCGGCCCGTCGATTCGGCGACGACGCCGCCGGACTGGTACGAGACGAACAACGAGGCCGCCGCGGTCCATCCGGACGGCAGTCTGTGGCTGCTGGACTATGGGCCGCGAGGGCGCATGCTGCGCCGGCTGGAAGCGGACGGCAGCGTGCGCGCGATCGTCGCGGTGCGCGACATCCAGTACACGGCCTTCCACGGCCAGGATCCGTACCAACTTCCCTTGGGCCATGTGCAGAACATGGCCTTCGCGGCCGACGGCACGCTGTTCCTGTCGAGCAGTGCCTGGACCAGCTTCTGGCGCATCAGCGACCTGCCGGTCAAGGCGCCTTGAGCGGCGAGCCGAGGGCGAGCATGCCGCCGCTGAGCCGGACGGCGATCAGATCGTAGGTCTCAAGGCGCGAACTTCGTGAACACGTCGTCCCGCGCCTTCACCAGCGCGTTGTGGCAGGCGAAACAGGTTTGATGCTGGGCCTTGTCGACGGGTTGGCCGTCGACGAATCGCCCGTACCCCCATCCGCCGCTGTCGGCATAGCGCTTCGAATCCTTGACCATGACCTGGACCGTGGTCGGTTGTCCGGGCACCGTCGCTGCGGGGAACTCGGTCGACCGTTGACGTTTCCATGCCAGCTTGACCAGCATGGCGCCATCGGGGAAGGGCAACTGGCCCAGGCGATAGGCGTCGATGGCGATGCGGTTGCCCACCACCGCGCGCAGCTCGTCCAGCGGCGCATCCTCCGTGGCGACGCCGACCAGTTGCCAATGGCGATAGTCCTCGGGCACCACCACGCCATAGAGGGGCGACGCCGGCTTCGGAGCGGCCTCTTCGGCCGACGAGGTCGTCGATGTGGCGGCGAACAGCGCCAGGACGAGCGCCGATGCAATGCGGTTCGAATTCATGGGTCACTTCCTGCCAGGTTGAGCAGCGACGAGCCTGCGATCACGCGACGCTGAACGCCACCTCGATGTTTCCCCGCGTCGCATGCGAGTAGGGGCAGAGCTGATGAGCGCCGTCGACCAGGGCCCACTTCTGCGCCTCGTCGAGTCCGGGCAGTTCCACATGCAGCTTCACCGCCAATGCGAAGCCGCCGTCGGCGGTCGTGCCGAGCGAGACCTGCGCCCGGATCGACGCGTCGTCGGGCACACGGATCGGCGGGGTCGCCTTGACCCGGCGCATCGCGCCCATGAAGCAGGCTGAATAGCCCACGGCGAAGAGCTGCTCGGGATTGGTGCCGGTGCCCGTGCCGCCGGGCGTGCTGAGACGCACGTCGAGCGCGCCGTCGCTGGAGGTGCCGTGGCCCTCGCGGCCGCCCGTCGTGCGGGTTTCGGCGGTGTAGAGGACGTTGTCGATGATGCGGGTCATGAAGAGGCCTTGTTGTCGAGAATGAAGCGACGCACGCGGTACGTCGACGGGCGGAAGAGGCGCCTCACCACCGGCTCGCGTCGAGGACGGCGCGGGCGAATTCGGCGGGCGCTTCCTGCGGCAGGTTGTGGCCGATGCCGCCGGTCAGGTTGCGGTGTTCATAGCGGCCGGTGAAGCGCGAGGCGTAGGCGGCCGGCGGCGGATGCGGCGCACCGTTGGCGTCGCCTTCCAGCGTGATGGCCGGCAGCGCCACGGTCTTGACCTGGGAGAGCTGGCGCTCGAGCGCGTCGTACTGCGGATCGCCTTCCGCGGCGCCGATGCGCCAGCGGTAGTTGTGGACCACCAGCGCCACCTGGTCGGGGTTCACGAGGCTCTGTGCGCAACGTTCGAACGTGGCATCGTCGAAGCGCCATTGCGGCGAGGCCTGACGCCAGATCAGCTTGGCGAACGCCTTGAGGTTGGTCTGGTAGCCGATGCGGCCACGCTCCGTGGCGAAGTAATACTGGTACCACCAGGTGAGTTCATCGGCCGGCGCCAGCGGCGTGAGTGCCGTGGCGCGGTCGAGCACCAGGAATCCGCTCACCGACACCAGCGCCTGGCACCGCTCCGGCCACAGGGCGGCCATCACGCAGGCATTGCGCGCGCCCCAGTCGCAGCCCGCCACGACGGCCTTGCGGATGCCCAGCGCATCCATCAACGCGATCGCGTCCGCGGCCAGCGCCGTCTGCTGTCCGCTGCGCAGGGTCGCGTCCGACAGGAAGCGGGTCGTGCCGTAGCCGCGCAGGTGGGGCACGATCACGCGCAGGCCCTTGGCGGCCAGCAGCGGGGCCACTTCCTCGTAGCAGTGGATGTCATAGGGCCAGCCGTGGAAGAGCATGACCGGCTGGCCGTCGCGCGGGCCGATATCGACGTAGCCGACATTCAGCGCGCCGGCATCGATCTGGCGCAGCGGGCCGAAGCCCGTGCTCGCGGACGCGGACGCGGCCGGCAACGCGCGGGAGAGGCCGGACAACGCCAGGCCGGCGCCGGCGACCGTGGCCTGGGCGAGGAAATCGCGACGGGAAGTCTCGTTGGACATGGCAGTCTCCTTGAGAGGGTTCATCGGGCCGCGCGGGCGGCGGTGTCGATCAGCGCCGCGACCTCGTGCGGGTGGCTGACCTGCGGGACGTGGGACGCGCCGGGGATGACGACCGTGCTGCGCGCATGGGCGCGCTCAGCCATCCAGGCCATCGCCGCGGGCGGGATGTTCTTGTCCTTGGCGCCGTAGATGAAATACACCGGCAGCGACTTCCAGGCGGTGCCCTGGCTGTGCTCCGACAGCGCCGCCTCGGCCACCGGCCGCTGTCCGATCGCCATCAGGCGGGCCTGCGCGGGCTTCACATCGGCCGCGAACTGGGCGGCAAACTTCTGCTGGTCGATGTAGAGGTCGCTGCCGCCTTCGGGCAGCGGCACCGGTGCCGCGAGCGAATCGCCGAGCGTGCTGCCGGGGAACTTGCCGGCGAGCTCGGCCACCGACTCGCCTCGCTCCGGCGCGAAGGCGGACACGTAGACCAGGGCCTTGACGCGCGCCTGGCCCTCGGCGGCACCGCTGATGACGGAGCCGCCGTAGGAATGGCCCACCAGCACCATCGGGCCGGGGATGCGGTCGATCAGGCTGGCGGTGTAGCGCGCGTCGCCGGACACGGAGCGCAGCGGGTTGGCGACAGCCACCACCGGGTAGCCCTTGTCGCGCAATTCGGCGGCCACGCCGTTCCAGCTCGAGGCATCGGCGAACGCGCCGTGCACCAGCACGATGGTGGGCTTGTCCGACAGGGCGTCGGTGGCGAAGGCGGGCGCGGCGATCGCGGCGGCGATCAGTGCGAAGGCGGCGAACGGGCGGATGATGAAGCGGGTCATGAGGGCCTCTGCGTGAGTGGGGGATCGGCGCGGAAGCTGGGCTTCCAGCGCCTCGGGGCCTATCAGAGCAGCGGTCCGCCACGGCGGGTATTGAACGAGCGGAGCGCGGGCTCATACCTTCGTTTGGTCCCCTGTCCGGCGCCCATCTCCCGATGGCGCGCCGTCGGACCCGGTCTTCCCGGCGGCCCTTATGATGCGTGCCTCGCGCAGCAAATGTAGTAACTGCTACATCGGATCCCATGGCACACACCAGCAAGACGAAGACGGTCCGCGGCACGGGCGTGCGGGAGGCGTCGGCCCAGGCGACGCGCGACAGCATCCTCAAGGCGGCGACGCGGATATTTGCGCGCTACGGCTACGACGGCGGCAGCATCGAGAAGATTTCCAGCCTCGCGAAGTCGCACGATCGGATGATCTATTACTACTTCGGCAGCAAGGAGGGGCTGTTCATCGCGGTGCTGGAGGGCATCTATCAGCGCATGGATGAAGCGGAGGCCAAGGCCGCCCCCGTCCTGCCCGACGCGGTCGAGGCGCTCACGGCGCTGATCCGGTTCAAGGTGGCCTACTACCGTCGTCATCCGGAGTTCGTCACCTTGCTCAACACCGAAAACCTTCACAAGGGCCGGCATGTGGCGAAGTCTCAGAAGGCGACGCAGTTCTCTTCCAATGCGGTCGACCTGATCGCGGGGATCCTCGAGCGGGGCGTGGCCCAGGGCCGCTTCCGGCCCGGATTGCGGCCGCGCGACATCTACCTGCTGATCGTCTCCACCGCCTATTTCTTCACCTCCAACCGCTTCACCATTTCCGCCTTCCTGGGCGAATCGCTGGAGCGTCCCGGCGCGATCGAGGAATGGGCGGACTTCGTCGTCGACAGCGTGCTGCGCGTGGTGCGCGCGCAGGCCGACGAGGGCAGCCGGACGCCCGGCCTGTAGGATGCCGTCGACACGCCGTGCCACGGCCGCTCCCGATGAACTACCTCTGCGCGAATTCCCTCGACGACGCACTGGCCGCGCTGCAACGCGGGCCGCGCCGCATCGTCTGCGGCGCGACCGACGCTTACGCTGACGCCACCGCATCACCCTCCCGGGTGGCGTGGCTGGACGTCAGCGCCGTCGACGCCCTGCAGGGCATCGCGCCCTGCGGATCGGCGCTGCGGATCGGCGCGGCCGTCACCTGGGACCAGATCGACCAGTGCGAGCATGTGCCCACGGTGTTGCGCGAGGCCGCGCACACCGTCGGATCACGGCAGATCCGGGTGCGGGGCAGCCTGGGCGGCAACCTGTGCCATGCGTCGCCGGCCGCCGACGGCATGCCGGCATTGCTGGTGCTCGATGCGCGCGTCACGCTCCGCGGCCAGCGCGGCGAGCGCCAGCTGCCGTTGTCCGAGTTCGTGCTCGGCCGGCAGCGCACGGCGCTGCTGCCGGAGGAACTGCTCGTCGCGGTCCTGGTCGAGTCGCAACGACCCGACGAACGGACCGCCTTCATCAAGCTCGCACAGCGCGAGGCCTCGGCCATCGCGGTGGTTGCCGCCGCGGTGCGCCTGCGCTGGCGCGACGACCGCACGCTCGCCCACGCGGCCATCGCCGTGGGGGGCGCATCGGAGGTCGCCGTGCGCCTGCGCACGCTCGAGTCACGGCTGGAGGGGGTGCCCCGGGAGGCGGTCGGTCACCTGATCGCCGAGACGCCGATGCCGGAGCTGTCGCCGATCGATGACCGTCGCGGCTCGGCCGCGCTGCGCCGCCACTGGGCGCGCGTCGCCGTGGAGCGCGCTTGCGCGCGTTGTGAGGCACCCGATGACGGCCGCCGCTGACGCCATGCCCGGCTGGGTCGAGGTCAACGGCGAGCGACATCCGCTGCCCGACGACCTCTCGCGGCCGGCCACGCACTTCCTGCGCGAACGCCTGGGACTGACCGGCACGAAAGTCGGCTGCGGCCAGGGCGACTGCGGCAGTTGCACCATCGTCGTCGACGGCGAACCGCGCTATGCCTGCATCACGCCCGTGGCCCAGCTGCGAGCCCGCCGGGTGCTCACCGTGGAGGGGCTTGCCGCGGGCAGCGCCTGCGGTCGGCACCTGCAGCAGTCCATGCTGGCCCATCAGGCGGTGCAGTGCGGGTTCTGCATCCCCGGCATGTTGATGTCGGCCAGCGCGGCGATCGACGCCGGACGCGTGCGCGATCGGGCCGATGCCGAGGCGGCGCTGGACGGCGTGCTGTGCCGCTGCACCGGCTATCGCAAGATCGTCGACGCGGTGCTGGACGTGGCCACCGACGCCGCGCCGCGCCCGCTCACCCTGCCGGACGACGGCCTCGCCGTCGGCCGTCCGTTGACGCGGCTGGATGGCGCCGCCAAGGTGACGGGAACGGATCGCTTCGGCGCCGACGGCATTCCGGTGGACAGCCTCCACCTGCGCGCCGTGCGCTGCCCGCATCCGCGCGCGGGCTTCGTCTTCGGCGATCTGCAGGCCTTCGTCCAGGCCCACCCCGGCGTGCTGCGGGTGCTCACCCATGTCGACGTGCCGGGCAGGAACGTGCATGGCGTGGCCGCGCCCTATGCCGACCAGCCGGTGCTGCCCGACGGCGAGGCGCGCCATCACCTGGAGGCCGTGGCCCTGATCGTGGGCGAGGCGGACGCCGTGGCGGCCCTGGATCTGGCGTCCTTCCCCATCACGTGGACCCCGAGACCCGCCCTGGCCGACGTGGACGTGGCGGCCCGCGCCGACAGTCCCCTGCTCCATGCGCATCGTCCGGGCAACCTGCTCATCGAGGGCAAGGTCCAGCGCGGCGATGTGGAAGCCGCCCTGCGCGACGCGCCGCTGGTCGTGGCGGGCCGCTTCGAATCGAGCTTCGTCGAGCACGCCTATCTGGAACCCGAAGCCGGATGGGCGCGCCGCACGGGAGACGGCATGGAGATCCACTCGCCGACGCAGGCGCCGCATCCGCATCGCGAGGATCTGGCGCGCGTCCTCGGCATCGCTCCGGACCGGGTGCGTGTCGTGCCGACGGCGGTCGGCGGCGGCTTCGGCGGGAAGCTCGACATGACGGTGCAGCCGCTGCTCGCCGTCGCGGCCTGGCACATGGATCGGCCGGTGGCGCTCGTGTACACGCGGGAGGAATCGATGGCCACGTCGACCAAGCGCCATCCCGCGCGCATCGCGTCCAGCATGGCTGCCGATGCGCAGGGCCGGCTGCTGGCGGTGAGCTTCGAGGGCGACTACAACACCGGCGCCTACGCGTCCTGGGGCACGGCCGTGGCCAATCGCGTGCCGGTGCATGCCGGCGGACCGTACCGCATCCCCCACTACCGCGCCCGGGCCCGCGCGCGCCACACCCATGTCACGCCCGCCGGCGCCTTCCGGGGCTTCGGCGTGCCGCAGACGACCATGTCGCAGGAACAGCTCATCGACGAGCTGGCCGTGCGCGGGGGTTGGGACCCGCTGGAGTTCCGGATGCTCAATGCGCTGCGTCCCGGCGATACCTTGCCGACCGGACAGGTGCTGGACGACAGCGTGGGCCTGGTCGCCTGCCTGGAGGCCCTGCGACCCCATTGGCGGGCCGCGCGCGCGCGCACCGGCGACACCGGACCGCGGGAACGGCGGGGCGTGGGCCTCGCCGCGTTCTTCTACGGGTGCGGCAACACCGCGCTGCCGAACCCCTCGACCGTCCGCATCGGTCTGCGGCCCGACGGCACGCTGGTGCTGCACCAAGGGGCCGTGGATGCGGGTCAGGGCGCCAACACGGTCATCCCCCAGATCGCCGCCGATGCGCTCGGCATCCCGCTGGCCCGGCTGCACATCGTCGGCGCCGATACCCACCTGACGCCGGACTGCGGCCGCACGTCGGCCTCGCGCCAGACCTTCGTCACCGGGCGAGCCGCCTTCCTCGCCGGACAGGCGCTGCTGGGCAAGCTCCGCCGCATGGCGGGTGCGGACGAGGCCGCGCCGGTGCGTTTCGGCGACGGCGGGGTGGAGGTCGCCGGCGTGCGACTCGTGCTCTCCGAACTGCCGGTCGACGCGCAGGGCTATGCAGTGAAGAGCGAGGAGCGCTTCGACCCGCCCACCACCACGCTCGACCACGACGGCCAGGGCCGGCCCTATGCGGCCTACGCGTTCGGGGCGCAGATGGCGGAGGTCGTCGTCGATCTCGACACCGGACGCGTGCGGGTGCGACGCGTCGTCGCGGCCCACGACGTGGGCCGCATGGTGAATCCCACCCTGCTGCAGGGCCAGGTCGAAGGCGCGATCGCCCAAGGGGTGGGCATGGCGCTGATGGAGCGCTACGAGCCCGGTTCGGGGAACAACCTGCACGACTACCTCATCCCGACGGTCCGCGACGTGCCGGAGGTGGAGACCCTCTTCATCGAGGCGCCCACGGCGCTGGGCCCATACGGGGCCAAGGGGATCGGCGAGCCGGCGCTGGTGCCGACCGCCGCCGCGATCCTCAACGCCATCCACCACGCCACGGGCGTCCGCGTGCGCGAGGCGCCGGCCACGCCGGACGCCGTGCTGCGCGCGATGGCGGACGCCGGATCGCAGCTGCCGCCCGGCACCGACAAGGACTGACGCGATGCGCCTTCACCACTGGCTCGGCCTGCTGCCCTTCCTCCACGCGGCGCTCGGTCTGGCGGTCGCCAACCGCGTCACGCCTTTCGTGCTGGGCCTGCCCTTCTTCATGGCCTGGATCATCGGCGGCGTGCTGCTCAGCGCGCTCGTGATGGCCTGCGTGTATCGGCTCGATCCGGCCAACCGCAGACCGCGAGACAGGCAGGAGGAGGAGGAATGAACGCCGCGCTGTCCGTCATCCTGCTCACGCTGGTCTTCGCGTTGTGCGCCGGCCTGTGGGCACGGCGAGGCGTGCGCATGGACCTGGCGCAATGGAGCGTCGGAGGACGCGGCTTCTCCACCGTGCTGGTCTTCGTGCTGATGGCGGGCGAGCTCTACACGACGTTCACCTTCCTCGGCGCCAGCGGCTTCGCCTACGGACATGGCGGAGCGGCGCTGTACGTCCTGGTCTACACCTGCCTCGCCTTCGTGATGTCGTACTGGCTGCTGCCTCCGATCTGGCGGCTGGCGCGGCGGCACGGCGCGATGACGCAGCCCGAGGTGTTCGCCGCGGCCTACGGCAGTCCGGCGCTCGGGCTGCTCGTGTCCGCGGTGGCCCTGCTGGCGCTGGTGCCCTACCTGGTCGTGCAGATGAAGGGGCTGGGCCTCATCGTCCAGGTGACGTCCTACGGCGCGTTGTCGCCGACCCTGGCCATCCTCACAGGGGCGGTCGCGATGACCGCCTACGTGATGCTGTCGGGCATGCACGGATCGGCGGTCACGGCCGTGGTCAAGGACGTGCTGGTGCTCGCGGTCTGCGTCTTCCTCGGCCTCTACCTGCCGGCGCACTTCCACGGCGGACTGGGGGCGATGTTCGAGCGCATCGAGGCGGCGCGGCCCGGCTTCCTCGCCCTGCCGGACACCGGGCGGAACACCGTCTGGTTCGCCTCCACGGTGGCCATGTCCGCGATCGGCATGTACCTGTGGCCGCACGCGTTCAGCGCCGTCTTCACCGCGAAGTCGCCCCGCATCTTCCGCCGCAACGCGGCGGTGATGCCGCTCTACGCGCTGGTGATGCTGTTCTCGATGTTTGCGGGATATGCCGCTGTCCTGAACGTGCCGGGATTGAGCGGAGGACGGATCGATCTGGCGCTGCTGGCGCTGTCCATCCGCGCCTTCGACCCCTGGTTCGTCGGCGTGATCGGGGCGGCGGGCATGCTGACGGCCCTCGTGCCGGGCTCGATCATGCTGATCTCCGCCTCGACGCTGCTGGCGCGCAGCCTCTACCGGCCGCTGCGGCCCGGCAGCTCGGACGCGCACCTGATGCGCGTGTCCCGCGTCGCGGTGCCGCTGCTGATGGCGGTGACCGTGGCGTTGACGCTGAACGGCGGCGCCAGCATCGTCGTGCTGCTGCTGATCGGTTTCGCCGTCGTGGCCCAGCTCGCGCCGGCCTTGCTCACCGTGCTGATCGCACCGTCGGCGGCCAATCACGTGGGGGCCATGGCCGGCATCGTCACCGGCGTCGGCTTCGTCTGCACCACCGCCATCGGCGGCGTGGCCCTGCGCGATCTGCTGCCGTGGGCGCCGTCCTGGCTGCAGGACCTGCACCCGGGCTTCGTCGGCCTGATCCTCAATGCGGCCGTGATGTTCGCGTCGAGCCGGCTGACGCGGTCGTCGGCGGGCGCACGGCCGCGAACCGACACGGACCGGCTGCCCGCGTCCTGAGTCGGGCGACGGCGTCGGCGCATGCGCCGGCGCTCATCCTTCGCGGGCCGTCTCCTCGAGCGCGCGTCGCACCCAGTCCTCCAGCTCCGCGGCGTCGATCGGCTTGTCGATGACGCACAGCGCGCCCTGGTGGAGCGCCCGGCGCCGGACGGACTCCGAGGTCAGCGCCGTGATGAACACGGTGGGCACATGGCAGCCCTCGGCCTGCAACTGCGCGAGCAGGCCGATGCCGTCGAGCGGATCCATGTGGATGTCGCAGACCAGGCAGTGCATCCGGCCCGCGACATCGGCGGCGAAGAACTCGGGCGCGGACGCGAAGGCGCGCGCCTGCCAGCCGAAGGCGCGCACGAGGCTGCTCGTGGCGGTGCGGACGAACGGGTCGTCGTCGACGATGACGATGAGCGCCGTGGGAGGGATCGGGGCCGGGTGGACCAGCATGCGCGTGCTCAGACGGCCGCGTCCAGCAGGCCCAGCGACTGCATCTTGCGCACCAGGTCCGCGACCGACCTGGACTGCATCTTGCGCATCGCCTGGCCCCGATGGATCTTGGCCGTGATCTCGGCGATGCCCATGCGGTCCGCGATCTGCTTGTTCATGAGTCCGGTGGCGACCAGGCCCAGCACCTCGCGTTCGCGCGCGGTCAGGCTGGTCCAGCAGTGGCGCAGCCCCTCCAGCGACTGGTCCAGGGCGAGCCGGCGCGCATCGGCCTCCAGCGCCGCGACGACCGCGTCGATCATGTCCTGGTCGCGGAACGGCTTCTCGATGAAGTCGCGCGCGCCGGCCTTCATGGCGCGGACGGTCATGGGCACGTCGCCGTGGCCGGTCATCATGATGACCGGCAGATGGCCCAGCCCGTGGCCGGCCAGCGATTGCTGGAACGCCAGGCCGCTTTCGCCGCGCAGGCGCACATCCAGCACGAGGCAGGACGGCCCGGCCGGCTTGGGTGCCGCGAGGAAGGCCTCGGTCGACGGGAAGTCGCGCACCTGCAGGTCCATCGAGCGCAACAGCCCAGCCAGCGCCGTGCGGATGAGCGGCTCGTCATCCACCACGTAGACGGTGCGGGGCGAATCGGTCCGCGACGCGGCCTCCGGCGTGGGGACCGATCGAGCGGTCGGGGAGAACACGTGCTGCATGGTGGCTATCGGGATCGCATCAGGCGCGAACGGTAGCAGAGGCTACCGGTCGGCGTCTCCTATACGAAGGGATGTCGGCAGGGTGATCGGGGCTCAGCCGAACGTGAAGGCGTAGGCCCGCACGCCGGGGTCGAGGAAGCGGATCTCGACCCGGCGGTCGCGCAGCACCTGCGGCTGGCGGACCAGCTGGTAGAGGCGGCTGGCGTTGACCACGCCGCGACCTTGCGCATCGACGTCCAGGCCGTGGGCCTCCCCGGGCGGCGCGCCGTCGAGGGTCAGCACGAATCTCATGGGCGCGCCGCCGGGCGGCACGCCCAGCACCAGGTGCAGGTCCCGCGCGTGGAAGCGCATGGCGATCACACCGTCGGCCGCGGCCAGGGTGGCGTACTCGGGACCCACGGTCCAGGTGCCGGACAGCCCCCAGTCGTTCAGCGCCAGATCGCCGATGCGGTAGCGCGAGGGACGGTCATGGACGGCGCCGCCCGGCGAGACCATCGCGGTGGCCTGCGCGTAGCCGATGTAGGACTCCGGTGAACGCAAGGTCGCCAGGTCCGCCGAGGCCCCGACGCCGCCCGTGTCGGCCACGGCGTCCGAAGCGGGAGGTGCCGCGCCGTTCTCGGCCAGCAGCGCCCGGATGACCTGCTCGGTGCGGGCCTCGCCCCCTTCACCGAACTGGTGGTGACGGATGCGGCCTTTCGCGTCGATGACGTAGATCGCCGGCCAGTAGCTGTTGCCGAACGCGCGCCAGACGCGGTAGCCGTCGTCCTGCGCGACCGGATAGTCGATCTGCAGGCGTCGCATCGCGGCGGCCACGTTGTCGCTGTCCTTTTCGAAAGCGAATTCCGGCGTGTGGACGCCCACCGCCACCAGGCCCTGCGACGCGTACTGGCGCGCCCAGGCGCGCACGTGCGGCAGCGTGCGCAGGCAGTTGATGCAGGAGTAGGTCCAGAAGTTGACGACGACCACCTTGCCGCGCAGGGCCTGCGCGTCCAGCGGTCCGCCGGACAGCCAGCCGGTGGCGCCCTGGAAGCCTGGGAAGCGGCCTTCGTCGGGCAGGTCGGCGGCGTCCGGTGTCGTCGTGGCGTCGGGTGCCCGGCGCCACCAGGCCACGGGCACGGCGCCGACCCGCGGGCCGTCATCCTCCGACGTGTCCTCGACCAGCAGGTCTCCCGTCGAGCGCGACCCGGTCGGATCGGCGGAACGCGCGCGGCTCCACCCGTCGAGCAGACGCTGTTCCGCCGCCTGGAGCGCGACGGACGGCAGCCGCGTCAGCGCCTGTTCCCATCCGCCCGATGCCACCGCGGCGACCGACAGCAGGACCAGGGCGCCGATCACCCGTCTCAGCGCGGCCACGACCTGGGCCGTCCGCCGCGCGGCGAGGGCGAGCCGCCGGCCGGCGCCGATCACGAGCGCCATCACGCAGGCGGCCCCGGCACCGAAGGCCAGCAGCCGCAGCAAGGTCGTCAGCGGCGGCGCGCCGGCCACGGCACCCGCCAGCACCAGACCCAGCACGGGACCCGCGCAGGGGGCCCACAGCAGGCCGGTCGCCATGCCCGTGACCGCGAGTGACCATGCGCTGCCGTCTTCCGATCCGCCCGCCGGCCCCGCCTTCCTGGCGAGCAGCCGATCCGACCAGCGCGTGACCGGCGCGGCCAGACGTTCGGCCAGGCCCGGAAACAGCAGGCTCATCCCGACCACGGCGAGCCAGACCAGCGCGAACTCCCGCGCCAGCACGCTCGATCGCAGCACCCAGCCGCCGCCGAGCGCCGTCAGCGACGCGAACACCGCAAAGCTGCCGGCCATGCCCAGCAGCAACGGCAGCGCGCCGCGGCGCAGCGGTCGTCCGGAGCCGGTCAGCACGAAAGGCAGCACGGGCAGGATGCAGGGGCTCAACAGCGCCAGGGCGCCGGCGGCGAAAGCAAGCAGCAGGAAGGTCATCGGAGGCTCCGGATCGGGCGGACGTGCCAGCACGTGGTCGAGGTGCCGGGCGTGGCCGCGCCCGGCGCCAGGGTCGTCAGACTCAGCCCGGCATGCGCAGGGCCGAGACCAGCGTCTGGTAGCGATCGCCGTGCTTGAGCGTCTCGTAGCGCGCTCGTGCCGCGACGTAATCGGGCGAGCTGCGCGAGAAGTCGCCCTCGCTGCGATCGAACGCGGCCAAGCCCGATTCGCGATAGACCTGCAGATCGGCAAGCACCTCCGCGCGACTGAGCGGCTTGTCGTTCATGTCGCCCATCATGCTGAGCTCGTCGTAACGCGCCTGCGCCTGCAGCAGCGCCTCGGAGACATTGGATTGCTCGCCGTCGCGCCGCTCGGCCGCCGCCAGGCCGGACACCTCATAGTGGCGCAGGTCCTCGAGCACCTCCTGGCGCGTCAACGGCTTGGCGGCGCCGGCCGCCATGTGCGTCAACGCGAGGTAGCGCCGGCGCGCCTGACGCCAGGCCTCGGTGCCGACCTGCGATTGGGAATCGTCGTGCTCCAGGGCGGCCAGGCCGGAGTCCTGGTAGGCCTTCAGGTCCTGCAGGACCTGGGCGCGGGTCAGCGGCCCCATGCCGGCGGAGGACGGTTCCGCGGCCAGCGCGACGGACATCAGGCCGGCCAGGAGGGCACCACCCAGGGTGATGGCGAGCAGCAGACGCTGCGGGCTGGCGCTCCGTGCGCCGGAGGACGAAGGGAACGGGGACGTGCGGTTCATCATGTGAAGCTCCATGCATCAGGGGCCCCCGGCGACGCGGGCGACGCCAGACGCGAGGCCCACCGCCGGGATGGCGGATCGCGGTGCGTGGGCCGTCGGCCTCGATCCGCGATGCCTCCATCGGACCAGGGCGACGTGCGTCGACCAATCGGACCCTGGGATGACGCGCCCCCTACGACGGTTTGTGCGGCGTCAAACGACCGCGGCCCCCACCCCCTGCGAACGGGCCGTCGACCCCGTCCCTGCGGCCAGGGCGTGGCATGCCGGCGGTGGCGGCGGCGGCCGCGTCGCCGGCCGGAAAGCGGGCCGCCTCAGGCGAGCACCGGTCCGGTGTCCGCGTCCACCCGGACCGCAGCGGGCGCCGAGCCGAGGATCCGCGAGGCCGTCGGCCCGTCGTCCGGCAGGGCGGCGGGCGCATCGGCGGCCGGAAGATCGAGCACCACCCGCGTGCCGTGCGGCAGCGCCGGCGAAAAGGCCAGCGTCCCGCCATGCGCGCCGACGATGGACTTGCAGATCGCCAGGCCCATGCCCATGCCCGTGGCCTTGGTGGTGAAGAACGGCTCCAGGATCTGGCCGAGCGCCTCGGGCGAGATGCCGTCGCCCCGGTCCTCGACCACGACCTGCACCCGTCCGGCCCCTTCGGTCCCCCAGGACAGCGAGAGGCGACGCCGGTCGGCCGGCACGTCGAGCATGGCCTCCGCGCCGTTCATCAACAGGTTGATCGCCACCTGCTGGAGCTGGACACGATCGCCCATCACCCGCGTCGACGCCCCGGTGTCGGCGAGGTCGAGCGCGACGCCCAGCTCGGCGAGCGAGCCGCCCACCAGCGTGGCGCATTCGCGCAGGGCATCGCCGAGGTCGACCTCGGCCAGTCGCGGTTCGACCTTGCGCGTCATCGCCCGCAGGCCCTGAATGATGCTCTTGGCCCGCCGCGCGCTGAGGCCGACGTGACGGACCATCGCCAACGCCTCGCCCACCTCCGGCTGGCTACGGTCCAGCCAGCGGCCCGCGGCGCTCGCCGAGGTGTCGATGGCGCTCAGCGGCTGGCCGATCTCGTGCACGATGGAGGCCACCAGCTCACCCATCGCCTTCAGCCGGCTGGCCCGCTCGAGTTCCGTGAGCGCGGCGCGCAGGCGCTCCTCGGCCGCGGCGCGCTGCAGGTTCTGGTCGACCGCCTCCTCATAGAGCCGGGTGTTCTCCAGCGCGAATGCGGCCTGCGACGCGATCACCTCCAGCAGTTCCGCCTTGGCCGCCGTGAACACCCGCGGGGCCAGGTTGTTCTCCAGATAGAGCACGCCGATCAGCTGACCGCGGCGCATCATCGGCACGCACAGCAGCGACCGGGGCCGATGACGTTTCACGTAGTCATCCTGGGCCAGGGCCTGCGATTCCCGCGCGTCGTCGAACTGCGCCGCCTGCTGCGCCCGGGCCACGGCGTACACCACCGACACGGGAAGCACCTCGCTCGACAGCGGGGCCGGTTTCTGCGCGACCACGATGGCGCCGGCCTGCACACGCGCCGTGGCGCGCACCAGCCAGGCGTCGCCGCGCAGCAGCGCCAGCGTCCCGTACTCCGCGCCCGCGCTCTCGAGCGCGGTGCGCATGGTCGTGTCGACAACCCGCTCGGGCACCAGTTCGCCCCCCAGCGCATGGCTGATCCGCAGCACCGCCTGGACATCGAGGGTGTGCAGCCGCGTCGTCGGGAAACTCGTGGCCTCCGGCTCCAGCAGGTCGGCGTGGCGCGACTGGAGCTCGCGCTGCTTGGCCGTCGCGCCCCAGCGCTGCCAGGCGGCCAACGCGTGTCGCAGATAGGCGCGCCCCTCGATGTCGCGGCCCTGCGCCAGATGGAATTCCGCGGCCAGCTCCGCCGCCAGCGCCTCGACCTGCGTGAGTTGATGGCGTCGAGCCTGTGCCACCGCGTCGGCGTAGAGCGCGGCCGCGTCGGCGCCGCGACCCTGACGGCGCGCTTGTTCTGCGCGGACCAGCGCCCAGCGGGCGCCGAAGTTCTCCGGACAGTGCGTCGACCATCCGGCCAAGGCTGCCATGTGACGTTGCAGCGCCTGAGCGTCTTCATCGGGCGCCGGCGCGTCCGCGCCCGCGAGCAGTGCCAGCGCGCCATAGAACGGCAGGTCACCGTACTCGGCGAAAGCCCGTCCGGCGCCCTGGCAGGCTTCGGCGCGCAGGCGCGCCCGGCGCGCCATGGCCGCATCGCCGAACAGCACGCCCACCTGCAGCCGGTACACCCAGTAGGCAAGGTCGACCAGCGTGGGCGCCGCCGACTCGACGGGCTCGGCCATCGTCTCGTCCATCAGGGCCTGGCCCGAGCCGCCGTGGCCGCCTTCACCACGGTCACCGCGATCGCCCCGGTCGCCATCCTGCAGCTCGCTCAGCAGCGTCCGCTGCGCCAGCAGTGCGTCGACGACGAGCTTGAAGCCCGCGTCGCGCGCCCGGGCCAGCGCGGGTTCCACGCTCTGGCGCACGTCGGCCAGGAACTCCCCGGCGAACAGCATGCCGGTCGCCCGGTTGCGACCGCAGTACAGCGCGAACGTGTGGTCGCCGACGCGCGTGGCGACTTCGAAGGCGCGATCGAAATGCGGGCGCGCGCTGCGCGCCGGCGCCGTCCACGGGACGACGAAGGTGGCGTACGTGTGATAGACCCGCGCCTGGTAGCGGCTCAGGCCCCGCTCGTTCACCAGGTGCAGGGCCAGCTCGCCGAACGCGCGTGACGTGGCGAAGTCGCCATGGCGCGCGCCGAACAGCTGGATCATGCAGACGTAGCCGTTGGCCGAGGCATCCGCATGACCGTTGGCGATGGCCAGCCGCACCATCCGGAGCAGCATCAGGTCGACCAGGCGCTGGTCGGAATAGAGCGCCGGCGGCAGCAGGTCCGCGAAGACGTCGACCATGGCGCGGCGCCGCGGATCGGTGTCGTCCGGCAGATCGCGCAGCCCCGACATGCCGTGCGCGTCGATCCATTGGCGCACCAGGCGGTACTCGGCCTCCACCTGCGCGTCGTCTGGGCGCCGCGGCAACTCGAAACCCGCCTGTCGCAGGAAACCCAGTCCCACGTCGAGGGCGTCGTCATAGCGCCCCAGGGCGGTGTACAGCGCGGCACGCAGGCGCGCGAGCTCGGCGCCGAACACGCCGTCGCCGGCCAGGTCCGCCAGTCCGGCGAGCCGCGCCTCGGCGTCGGCCAGCGCGCCGGTCATGAACTCGGCTTCGCCGCAGAGCAGGGCCGCCTGGAGCGCCTCCTCGCCGCGATCGCCGTCGAACCAGCGCAGCGCGTGGCGGAAGTAGTCCAGCGCCGCCTGATGGGCCGTCGCGGCCTTGGCACGCCGGCCCGCCTCGAGGTTCACCAGCGCGAAGGCGCGCCGCTCGTCCTGCGGGCCGGGCGACGGCGCTGCGAGGTTGGCCTGCGTCGCCAGCAGGTAGATCGGCACGGTCGACGGCGGTGCCGTCATCAGCCGGCGCGCGATGGACAGATGCAGCGCCGCTTGCGCCGCCGGAGGCTGCGACGCCAGCACGGCTTCACGGACGTGATCGTGGGTGAAGGCCCATTCGTCGCCGTCCGCGCTCACGAAGCCCGCCTCCGCGGCCGCCGCGAAGGCCGGCGGCAGGGCCTCGGGCGCGACGCCGCCCGCCAGCGCCAGCAAGGGGCCGGCGACACGGTCGCCGAGCGCCGCCAGCGTCCTCAGCAGCGACAGCGTGGGCCCGGGCAGTTCATCGAGGTCCAAGGCCAGCAGTCCGCCGACATCGCACAGACCGGGCTCCGCGCGGATGCGGTGGAGGTCCCAGGTCCAGGCGCGGCGCACCGGGTCGTGCCGCAGCAAGCGGGCGGCGAGCAGACGGTTCAATAGCCGACGGATGAAGAACGGGTTGCGTCCGGTCCACTTCTCCACCAGCTGCTGCAGATCGGCCAGCGCCGCGGCATCGGACATGGCCTGCCCCAGGGCGCCGGCGATGAGCCGGCGCGTCGACGCACTGTCGATCGGCGCGAGGTCCAGGTGCAGCGGCGCGACGCGCGCGCTGGGCGCGGGTGACGGATGCCGCGGATGGCCCGGGCCCGAGGACCGGATCGATCCCAGCACGAGCAGGGCCGCATCGGCATGATCGGCCAGCAGACGATCCAGCAGTCGCAGCGTCTCGACATCGGCCCATTGCAGGTCGTCCAGCATCAGCACCAAGGGGCGCTCCGGCCGCGCGAAGCAGGCGATCATGCGGCCCATCGCGTGCAGCACGAGCTCCCGTTCGAAGACCAGCGCCATGTCGGCGAGGGACGGCGCAACGTCCTCGGGGGTCAGATCCAGCAGGGGACGCAGGTCGGGAAGCAGGCCGGCCACCGTCGCGGAGACCGGATGCGTGGCCTCGCGCAGGCGCTGGCGCCACCTCGCGAACTCCTGCTCGGCGCTGCTGAGCGCGACCTGCAGCAAGGGCCGCAGCGCGCGCGTCATCACGTCGAACGGCAGGCCGGTGCCCGTGGACATGCACTTCGCCGAGGCAACCAGTGGCGCGCCGTCGCCCTCCAGGCGCGCGACCAGCTCGCGCAGCAAGCGCGACTTGCCGATGCCCGCGTCGCCATGGACGAAGGCGGTGCGCGCGCCCCCGCCGGTCCGGACACACTGGTAGAGCGCCTGCAGCTGGCGCAGTTCATGGTCACGCCCGAGGACGGGCATCGCGTGGTCCCAATCCGCCATCGCGGAGCCGGCGTTCAGCGGGAAGGTCGGGATGCCGCCGTGCTCGTCCAGCAGTTCTTCGCACGCCGTCAGGTCGGCCAGCAGCGCCGCCGCATCGGCGTAACGCAGCTCGGGCGATTTCTCGAGCAGGCGGCCGACGATGCGCGACAGCTGCATCGGCACGTCGGGCCTCAGGCGATGGGCCAGGGCGGGCCGCCGGGTGGCATGCGCATGCAGGCGCGCCGCGGCGTCGGGGGCTTCGAAGAGCGGCGCGTGGACGAGCAGCTCATGGAAGATGGCGCCCAGCGCATACAGGTCGGCCCGGACATCGGCCCGGACATTCATCCGCGCGCCGAGTTCCGGCGCCAGATAGTCGAAGCTGGCGTCATCCCATTCGACGGGATCGTCCGCGGGAGCCTGCTCGTCGCCCCCGAGGCGCGAGGCCATGCCGAAGCCGATGAGGTGCGCGCATTGCAGGCGCTCATCCACCAGGATCCGGTCAGGCGTGAGCGCTCGGTGCAGCACGCCCGACCGATGCATCGCGGCGATGGCCGTCGTGACCGCGCAGGCCAGCCGCAGGAACTTGCGCACCGGCAGGGCGGGCTGGGCCAGCTCACGCAGCGGCAGGCCGCCGGGATCGCTGCCCAGGAGCAGCGACCGCTGTCCGCTAGGAATGAGCGATTCCGGCTGCACGGCCCAGTCGCCGTGCAGCGCATGCCGGAACGCGTACTCGCGCTGAAGCAGCGACAGCAGGGCCGCGGAATCGTTCCGGCTCCCGGCCAGCAGCCGGGACGACCCGTCCTCCAGCCAGACGCGATGCAACCGCGCGCCGAGGCGGCGGGCGGATTCGTAGGGCAGGTCTGCGAGTGGCGGCATCTTGTTTTATGTAGGGAACGCTACATGAAACTGGATCATAGGAGCAGTCGCCTCCGTTCGCAAGCCGGGCGGTGGGATCCCGTCGGAGCGCGGTCGTCGGCATGCCGCGTCATCGCGGCGGCGCCCGGGGCCCATACCTTGGTTGCAGCCTGCTGAACGAGGGTGCTATGGGCCGCACGCGCCGGTTTTGATGTGATGCGTCGCCTTGACCCACTCTCTTCTGGAGAACCCACATGTCCGACTCGAATCCGCCGCGCGCCGATGCCGCCCGACGTCACTTCCTCGCTGCTTCCGCGATCGCAGGCGCATCCGGTCTGAGCCTGCTGACCCGGTCCGCCGAGGCCAGCCACGGCGCCACGGCCAGCGCCTCCTGGAGCGGCGCCGTCGGCGCCGGACCCACGCAGGTCGCCGCGGGCGATGCCAGCATCCGGCCGTTCCGCATCGCCGTCCCGCAGGCGGCGCTGGACGACCTGCGGCGGCGTCTGGCCACCACGCGCTGGCCCGACCGGGAGACGGTGCGTGACACCTCGCAAGGCGTGCCGCTGGCGACGCTGCGCAAGCTCTGCGCCTACTGGGGCGGGCCGTACGACTGGCGTCGTCTCGAGCGCTCGCTGAATGCGCTTCCCCAGTTCGTCACCCAGATCGACGGCGTGGACATCCACTTCCTGCATGTGAAGTCGCGACACCCGAACGCCCTGCCCCTGCTGATCACGCACGGCTGGCCCGGCTCGATCCTGGAGATGGTCAAGAGCATCGGTCCGCTGACCGATCCGACCGCGTACGGCGGCGCGGCGACGGACGCCTTCGACGTGGTCATTCCGTCGATCCCCGGCTACGGCTTCTCGGGTCGGCCGACGGAGTTGGGCTGGGGCCCCGAGCGCGTGGGGCGGGCCTGGGCGGTGCTGATGGAACGGCTCGGTTATGCACGTTACGTGTCGCAAGGCGGCGATCACGGCTCGGTGATCTCCAACGCGATGGCGCGGCTCCAGGTGCCGGGACTGGCGGGCATCCACGTCAGCATGCCGCCGACCGTGCCTCCGGAACTCGTCAAGCCGATCAACGCCGGCGACGCGGCGCCGGCGGGGCTCTCCACGCCGGAGCGCGTCGCCTTCGAGACCCTGAGCCGCTTCTTCGCGCGCAACGCGGCGTACGGCGCGCTGATGGTCACGCGGCCCCAGACCATCGGCTACGCGCTGTGCGACTCGCCGGCCGCGCTGGCGGCGTTCATGTTCGAGAAGATCGCCGAATGGACCTTCAGCGACGGCCACCCGGAGCGCGTGCTGTCCAAGGACGAGATCCTCGACGACATCACGCTCTACTGGCTGAGCGACACCGGTGCGTCGTCCTCGCGCTTCTACTGGGAGAACAACAACAACAACTTCAGCGCCGAGCACCAGCGCACCGCGCAGATCCGCCTGCCGGTCGCCGTCACGATCTTCCCCGGCGAGATCTATCGCGCGCCGAGGTCCTGGACCGAACGGGCGTATCCGACCCTGGCCTACTTCCATGAAGTGGATCGCGGCGGACACTTCGCCGCGTGGGAGCAGCCGGAACTCTTCGCCTCGGAGATGCGGGCGGCGTTCCGTTCGCTGCGCTGAGTCTGTCGGCCGCCGCCTGCCGGGCGGCGGCTCGCCGCCCGATGTTCAGCCGACGGTGATGGTCTTGGGCTCCAGGAAGGCCTCCATCCCCGTCACGCCGAATTCCCGTCCCAGGCCCGACTGCTTGACGCCGCCGAACGGCGCCAGCAGATCCGGCGCCACGCGGTTGATCAGCACCGTGCCCGCCTGCAGGCGGGCGGCGATGCGTCTCGCCGCGGCGATGTCGTCGGAGAAGACATAGGCCTGCAGCCCGTACGGCGAGTCGTTGGCGACCGACACCGCGTCGTCCTCGTCGTCCACCGCCAGGATGGACAGCACCGGACCGAAGATCTCCTCGCGGGCGATGGTCATGTCGTTGCGGACGTCGGCGAACACCGTGGGCTGCACGAACCAGCCGCGCTCGATGCCGGGCGGGCGACCAGGCCCGCCGACCACCAGCGTCGCGCCTTGCTGGATTCCGCGGTGGATATAGGACTGGACGCGCTCGAAGTGGGCACGGCCGACCATGGGGCCGACGGCCGTTGCCGGATCGCCCGGGTCTCCGACCCGCAGGGCGGCCACGGCGGCTTGCACGCGCGCCACGACCTCCGCCATCCGGTGCCGCGAGACCAGCAGCCGCGTGCCGGCCACGCACGCCTGGCCGCTGTTCATGAAAGCGGCGGCGACGGCGAGCGGCACGGCCACATCCAGCCTTGCGTCATCCAGCAGCAAGGACGCGGACTTGCCTGTCAGCGCCAGGCTGACGCGCTTCAGGCCCTCGATGCCGGCCTGCGCGATGAGCTTGCCGGTGGGGGTCGAGCCGGTGAAGGACAACTTCGTGACCGCGGGATGGCTGCTGAGTGCCGCGCCGACGTCCGCGCCCCGGCCGGTCACGATGTTCACGACACCCGGCGGCAGGCCGGCGTCGTCGACGGCCTGGGCCATCACCTGCGCCTGCCAAGGGCTCAGCTCGCTGGGCTTCACGACGGTGGCGCAGCCGGCGGCCAGCGCGCCGGCCAGCTTGCTCGCCATCGTCCCGGCCGCGGCGTTCCATGGCGCGAAGAGTCCCGCCACGCCGACGGGTTCCATGCGCAGTGTCGAGATGCCGTCCGCGCCCGCCGGGCGTTCGAAGGCGTAATGCTCCAGCGTGCGCGCCGCTTGTCCGAGGCATTCGGCCGCGTAGGTCGACACCCATTGCGAGCGAGAGAAGGGACCGCCGTACTCGAGGATGGAGGACTCCCGCAGCGCATCGGCGTGGGCCAGCATCGCCGCCTGCAGGCGCTCGAGCATGCCGATGCGCTCGGACTTCGAGGTCCGCGCGAAGGTCGGCTGCGCCCTCGCCGCGGCGTCGATGGCGCGTCGGACGTCCTCGCGGTTGGCCAGCCTTGCGCGGCCGATGACGGCCTCGCTGGCGGGGTTCACGATCTCGACGATCTCGTCCCCCGCGGTCGGAACGAAGCGGCCGTCGATGTAGCTGTGCTCGATGTTCAGCATGGCTGATGCCCTCAAGGAATACGGGAAGCCATCAATGTAGGGAGCACCACAACGGCAGGTAACCATACGAAGGTTTCCAGGGCGCCCGCGACGCGATGACGACATGAGCTCCGTCATGCACGCCATTGCCTTTCGTGCCGCGTCGATGTCCGCGATCCCCTGTCGCTCGGCCTGCTGGCCGCAACGGCCCTGTCCAGGCCCAGTCGATCGGCGTCAAGCCAAGCCTGCGGACCGGCGCCGGCTTCAACACGCTCAACGGCCGGAAGACGCCCACGCGATCTTCGACATCAACGGGGCGCTGACCTCGCCGCAGAAGAGCGGTCTGTCGGCAGACGGTCACCGGCAGGTCGAGGCAGGTCGAGGCAGGTCGAGGCAGGTCGATTGACATATGATTATGATCATATTAATCTTCGCCCCATGAGCGCCTCGTCCTCCTCTTCCCGTTCCACCCGCAAGGAAGAATCCCGCGACCGCATCCTCGACGTCGCCTCCCGCACCGTCCGGCGCGCCGGCTTCGACGGCGTGGGCGTGGCGGACGTGATGAAGCAGGCCGGGCTGACGCACGGCGGCTTCTATGCGCATTTCCCGTCCCGCGACGATCTGCTGATCGCCGCCGCAGTGCGCGCCGGGCAAGACAGCCGGCAGGTCCATCAAGGGCATGTCGACCGCCTCATCGCCGCGGGCGTCCCGCCGTTTCGCGCGGTGATGGAAACCTATCTGCATGAGGCCGGCCTCGACAACATCGAGTGCGGATGCCCCGTCGCCGCGCTGGTCTCGGAGATGCCTCGCCAATCGAGCGCCGTCCAGGACGAAGGACGTGGCCTCGTGTTGCAGCTTCAGCGGATGGTCTCGGAGGCGCTGGGGCCTGACGCTCCCGCAGAGGCCGCCTGGCCGATCGCCGCAACGCTGATCGGCGCCTTGCAACTGGCCCGCGCCGTCGGCGACAGGGACCAGGCGCTCGCCATCCTCGCCAGCACGAAGCGCTCACTGCTGGCTCAACACACCGAAGCCGCGCAGCCGGCACGGTCCGCACGCCCAGTGCGCTGATTCCTGTTTTTCGTTCAGGGACGCTCGGGTCCCTTCTCTTTGCCTATATATATGACGTGCGTCATATGAAATCAACGCGCTGCGGCGCAGAAGGAAGTTCCATGCAGATCAAGGATGCCGTCGTCTTCATCACCGGTGCGAACCGGGGCCTCGGGCTCGAATTCGCGAAACAGGCGCTGGCCCGCGGCGCGAAGAAGGTCTACGCGGCGGCGCGCGACGTCTCGACCATCACGCTGCCCGGCGTCGTGCCGGTGCAGCTCGATGTGACCAAGCCCGTGCAGGCCGCTGCTGCGGCACGCGCCTGCGGCGACGTCACGCTGCTGATCAACAACGCCGGCATCGGCCGGGTCGGCGGGATCGCGAGCGACAACGCCGAGATCGTCCTGCGTGAGCAGCTCGAGACCAATCTGTTCGGCATCTTCCATGTCGCACGCGAGTTCGCGCCGGTGTTGGGCCGCAACGGCGGCGGCGCGATCCTGAACATGCTGTCCATCCTCAGCTGGGTGAACACGCCGATGCTCGGCGCCTACGGCGTCAGCAAGGCCGCGGCCTGGGCGCTGACCAACAGCCTGCGTGCCGAGCTCGCGCCGCAGGGCACGTTGGTCGCCGGCTTCCACGGCGGCTTCATCGACACGGACATGATCCGGGACTTCGACGTGCCCAAGGCCCGTCCCGAAGACGTGGTGCGAGATTCGCTCGATGGGATCGAACAGGGCGCCGTCGAGATCACCGTCGACGACTCGACGCGCCAGGTCAAGAAGGCGCTGTCGGACGGGGTGTACCTGATGGATCCGCTGGCGCGCTGAGCGTGCCGGGTGCCGCAAGGGCGCTCGACGCGTCGAAGAAGTTCACGCTGAACCGGCGTCGCAGGCGGAAGCCCAGGCGCTCGTAGAGCGCGATCGCCGTGACGTTGTCGCTGAACACGTGCAGGAAGGGCGTCTCACCACGGTCGAAGATGCCCTGCGCGACCGCCTTCATCAGAGACGCGGCAAAGCCGCGGCCACGACACGAGGGGTCGACGCAGACCGCGCTGACTTCGGTGAAGCCAGGCACCTTCATCCGCTCTCCCGACAGCGCCACCAGCCGCCCCTCCAGCCGGACGCCGATGTAGCGGCCCAGCTCGAGGGTGCGGAGCCCGAAGGGCCCGGGCTGCGTCGCACGCACGAGCTCGAGGATGTCCGACACGTCCGTGGCACCGAGCGTCAGCGTCTCGATGTCCGGCACGGGCGCCAGCGCCGATGCATCCACCAGCACCATCTGGTCGACCGGCGCCCGCTTGATCGGCACGATGCCGCCGAACGGACGTTCGTCCTCCGCCGTCACGAGGACGACGGGAGATCCGACGCGCAGCAGTGCCGACAGTAGTTCAGGCGAGCCGTTCGACGGCGGGCGGATCGCTCCGAAGGGGGCGACGTCCGGCAGGAATCGTCGGGCATCACCCTCGCTGACGGCCAACGAGGTTTGACGGCTGGTGAGCGCATGCCAGACCACATGATCGAGCGGCGAGTCGTCGGGAGGCTGAGGGACAGGGGAAGTCGGCGCGATGTTCATGCGCCAGCACTCTAGGCGGTCAGCGGTCGTGGCGCCACCGTCGGCCGCGACATCCCGGCGGTCATTCACGACGCGCCGGTTTCTCCTCGCCCGACGCCGCCCTGTTGCGTGATCACTCCGCCTTCGCGCCGGCCGCCTTGATCACCGGATCCCACTTCTTGATCTCGGCGGCCGTCTGCGTGCCGAGCGCCTGCGGCTTGAGGCGGTCGCCTTGCGGCGGGACGACGCCCATCTCCTGGAAGCGCTTCACGACGTTGGGATCCACCAGCGCATGACGCAGCGCCGTGTTCAGGCGCGTCACGACCGCCGCGGGCGTGCCCTTCGGCGCATAGACCCCGTGCCACACGGCCAGCTCGAAGCCAGGCAGGCCGCCTTCGGCGAAGGTGGGAACGTTCGGCAGCTGCGACACGCGCGCCTTGGTCGCCATCGCATACGCCTTGAGCGCCCCCGAGGCCACGTGCGGGCCCGTCGCCACCGGCTGGTCGCAGATCAGGTCGACATTGCCGGCGATCACATCCTGAAGCGCCGGACCGGTGCCGCGGTACGGCACCATCGTCACCGTGGTGTTCGTGGTCTGGCTGAACAGCATCGCGCAGAGATGCGAGGTCGCGCCGACGCCCGCATGCGCGAACCGCACCTCGCCGGGCTTGGCCTTCATCTGCTTGATGACCTCGGCGACCGTCGCCGGCGCGAAGTCCTTGTTCCCCACCAGGATCATCGGCACGTCACCCGCCAGGCTGATCGGCACCAGGTCTTTCGTGGCATCGAACGGCAGCTTCGGATACAGCGCCGGCGCCGTCGCGATGCCCATGTTGTGCAGCAGCACCGTGTAGCCGTCAGCCGGCGCCCGCGCCACCTTGGCCGTGCCGATCGTGCCGCCGGCGCCACCCGCGTTCTCCACGATCACCTGCTGGCCCAGGTCGCGCGTCATCGCTTCGGCGATCAGCCGGCCGATCACGTCGGTGGAGCCGCCCGTCGCATAGGGAATCACCATCGTGATCGGCTTGTCCGGATACGCGGCGGACGCCGCCGTGGCCAACGCCATCGATACCGTCGTCACCGTGACGGTCAGGACCTTCTTCGCAATCTTTCGCATGTCTCGCTCCAAGGGGGTAAGGAAGTGCGCCTCCGGTCCATCGCCGGCCGCTGCGTGTCTGTCGATGCAGGAAATGAAATGCGCCTCGACGCGAGCCGTCAGGCCGCGCCGATGCCGCCGAAGCTCATCAGCTTCAGCTCGGTGTATTCGTCCAGGCCGTGCCGGGAGCCTTCGCGCCCCAGCCCGGATTGCTTGATGCCGCCGAACGGCACCGTCTCGCTCGAGATCGCGCCGGTGTTGATGCCGACCATCCCCGACTCGATCGCCTCCGCAACGCGGAAGCAGCGCGCGACATCGCGCGAGTAGAAGTAGCTCGCCAGGCCGAACTCGCTCGCGTTGGCCCAGGTGATCGCCTCCGCTTCGGTGTCGAAGGCCACCAGCGGCGCGACGGGACCGAAGGTCTCCTCGTCCAGGCAGCGCATGCCCGCCTTCACGTCGAGCAGCACGGTCGGTTGCATGAACCAGCCGGGTCCGTCGATCGCCTGGCCGCCTGTGCCCAGGCGTGCGCCGCGGTCCAGCGCATCGCGCACGTGCGACAGCGCCTTGCGCCGCGCCGCCTCGTTGATCAGCGGACCTTGCGTCACGCCTTCTTCCAGGCCGTTGCCGGTCCGCAGCGCGCGGACACGCTGGATCAGCCGCGCCGCGAAGTCCTCGTAGATGCCGCGCTGCACGAAGAGCCGGTTGGCGCAGACACAGGTCTGGCCGGCGTTGCGGAACTTGGAGGCGATCGCGCCCTCCACCGCCGCGTCGAGGTCCGCATCGTCGAAGACGATGAACGGCGCATTGCCGCCGAGCTCCAGACCGAGCTTCTTCACCGTCGGCGCGCATTGCGCCATCAGCAGGCGGCCCACCGGCGTGGAGCCGGTGAAGCTGAGCATCCGCACCGTCGGCGACGACGTGAGCGCCGCGCCGATCTCGACGGCATCACCGATGACGACGTTCAGCACGCCGACCGGGAGGCCGGCGTCGAGCGCGAGTTCCGCGAGTCGCAATGCGGTCAGCGGCGTCAGCTCCGACGGCTTCAGCACCATCGTGCAGCCGGCCGCGAGCGCCGGCGCCACCTTGCGCGTGATCATCGCGGCGGGGAAGTTCCACGGCGTGATCGCGGCGCAGACGCCCACCGGCTCGCGCACGACGAGCTGCCGCCGATCCGGCGACGAGGCCGGGATCGTCTCGCCATGCAAGCGCCGCGCCTCCTCGGCGTAGAAGCGGATGTAGCTCGCGGCATAGACGATCTCGGCGCGCGCTTCCGCCAGCGGCTTGCCTTGCTCGGAGACCATGACGCGTGCCAGTTCGTCGGTCTTCGCGATGACGAGCTCGAACCAACGCTGCAGCACCTCGGCGCGGGCGTGACCGCCGCGCCGCCGCCAATCGACCTGTGCGATGCGCGCCGCCTCGATGGCCGCCTGCGCCTCTGGCGCCGAGGCCTTGCGCACCTGCGCGACGCGCTCGCCGGTCGCGGGGTTGACGACGTCGAAGGAAGCGCTCATCGCGTCAGGCCCTGCCGACGAAGCGGAAGAGCTCGGTGTGATCCGCGGCCGGGCCGAGCGATTCGGAGGCCTCCGCGGTCATCGCGTACACGTCCTGCGCCAGGGCCATCGGCAGGCCCATCGCGCGGCCCAGCGACGCGGCGATGCCCACATCCTTCGCCTGCAGCGCCAGCGAGAAGCCCGAGTTGAACGCACCGTTCAGCATGAACTGGTGGGCCTTGTTCTCGGTCGTGTTGTTCCGCCCGGTCGAGGCCTGGATCACATCGACGATCGTGGCCGGGTCGATGCCGAAGGCCTCGCCCACATGGATCGCTTCCGCGGTGGCGATCAGCGCGGCGGCGGACACGTAGTTGTTCAGCGCCTTCAGCGCATGGCCGGCGCCGACCGGGCCGACATGGGTGATGGCCTTGCCCATCGTCTCCAGCACCGGACGCACCCGCTCGAAGGCGGGGACGTCGCCGCCCACCATGATGGCGAGCGTGCCCGCCACGGCCTTCTTGACGCCGCCCGAGACCGGCGCATCGATCAGCGTGATGCCGGCCTCGCCCAGACGCTCGGCGAGCGCGCGGGTGCGATTGGGATCGGCGGAGCTCATCTCCACCACCACCGCGCCGCGCTGGAGTTGCGCGGCCAGCGGCCCCACGACGGCGTCGACGATGTCCGAGTTCGGCAGCATGGTCACGAGGACCTCGCAGGCCGCGAAGTCCGAGGCGCCGCTGGCGATGCGCGCGCCGGCGTGGGCGTCAGCGAAGGCCCGGGCGACCTCCGGCCGGGCGTCCTGCACGACCAGCTCGTGGCCGGCGGCGTGCAGCAGGTGGGCCATGGGCGTGCCCATCATGCCCAGGCCGATGAATCCGATGCGGGTCATGGCGGCGGCTCCTCAGGCGTCCATGTCCTTGAACACCTCGGCGGCGACCCGGAACGAGTCGATCGCCGCCGGCACGCCGCAGTAGATCGCCGCCTGCAAGAAGACCTCCTTGATCTCGTCGCGGGTCAGGCCGTTGTTGATGGCGCCGCGCACATGCAGCTTCAGCTCGTGCGGGCGGTTCAGCGCGGTGATCATGGCCAGGTTCAGGAAGGAGCGCGTGCGGCGGTCCAGCCCCGGTCGGTTCCACACGTCGCCCCAGCAGTACTGCGTGACCAGCTCCTGCATGTCGATGTTGAAGTCCGTGGCGTTCTTGATCGAGGCGTCGACGTACTCGGCGCCGAGCACCTCGCGGCGGGTCGAGAGACCTTGGTCGAACAGGGCCTGGTTCTTCGGGGCGTACGCACGGGTCATCGGAAACTCCTGGTGATGGGGTGGGGACGAGACGAGCCGTCTGCGGCCGGTCGATGGCTCAATGTAGTCGGATTGTCTGACAATCCGACACTAGGAATACGAGGATTGAAAGCGCGGCGGACGTGTTGTATGACAATCCGTCTGTATGAACATCAGGTGATCTGTCCGTCTGGACATCGCCCGCCCACAGGTAGGATCCGGCTCATGAGCCTCGTCAAAGTTGCCCGCGAAGAGACGTCACTGCGCCAGCGCGCCACCCAGGCGCTGCGCACCGCCATCCTGGACGGCGTGCTCGCGCCGGGTCAGAAGCTGTCGGAGCGGGAGCTCTGCGAGAGCCTGGACGTCAGCCGCTCCTGCGTGCGGGAGTCGCTGCAGCACCTGCAGGCCGAGGGGCTCATCACGATCATTCCGCACCGCGGGCCGGAGGTGACCAGCATCTCGCGCGACGAGGTGCGCGAGATCTACGAGGTCCGCGCCAGCCTGGAGAGCCTGGCCGGACGTGGCTTCGCGACGAACGCGTCGGACCCCCAGCGGGCGGCGCTGCGCGCCAAGCTGACCGAGCTCGCGCAGGCGCATGCCGCCGGCGACCGGGCCCGGATCCTCACGATCAAGAACCAGTTCTACGACATCCTGGTCGAGGGCTGCGGCAACACCGTGGCGGGGCAGATGCTGAAGCAGCTGAACAACCGCGTGACGGTGCTGCGCCGCATCTCGATGGCGCAGCCGGGGCGGTTGCCCGAGACGCTGCGGGAGCTCGATGCGATCGTCACGGCGATCGAGCAGCGCGACGGCGAGCTCGCCGCGCGGTTGTGCGGCGAGCATGTGAAGCAGGCGGCGGAGAACGTGCTCCGCAGCATGGGTTGAGGGCTACCACCGCTCCCTTTGGGAGCGGCAGTGGGCGTCAATCGGCGATCAATCCGCGTACTGCCCCGACGCCTCGATCACCTTCTTCCAGCGCGCGACTTCGGTCTCGACGAAGTGCTTGTGGCCGGCCGGTTCGAGCCGGCCGTCGTTGACGACGCTGATGCCGAGCGCCTCCGAACGCTTGACCAGGTCCGGGTCCTTCAACGCGGCCTTCAGCGCGTCGTTGAGCTTCTTCAGCACGGGCGCGGGCGTGTCCTTCGGCGCGTAGAGCCCGTGCCAGACAGTCACGCTGAAATCCTTCAGCCCGGCCTCCGACAGCGTCGGCAACGCGGCCAGCGCCGGCAGCGACATCCGCTGCGTGCTGGTCACCGCGTAGGCCTTGACCTTGCCGCCCTCGATCTGCGGCACGGCGTTGGTGGCCTGCTCGCACATGAGGTCGACCTGGCCGCCCATCAGGTCGGTCATCGCCGGGCCGGTGCCCTTGTACGGCACCGAGGTCAGGTTGGTCTTCAACGCCGACTGCAGCATCAGCCCGCACAGCTGCGACGCGGAGCCCACGCCGGCATGCGCGAGGTTGATCTTCGACGGGTCGGCCGCGATGACCTTGCGCAGCTCGTCGAAGGTCTTGGCCGGCATCGACGGCTTGGCGATCAGCGTGGACGGCGCCTCGTTGATCAGGCCGAGGAAGGCGAAGTCGTCGATGCCCTTGTAGGGCAGCTTGCGGTAGAGCGACGGCGCGGTCGCGAAGCCGATGTGGTGCACCAGCAGCGTGTAGCCGTCCGGCGGCGCCTTGGCCACGCGCGAGGTGCCCAGCGTGCCGCCCGCGCCGCCGACGTTCTCGACGATGACCGTCTGGCCGAGCTTCTTGCGCAGCGCCTCGGCCAGGTCGCGGGCGATCTTGTCCGACGGCCCGCCGGCCGCGAACGGCACGATCAGCGTCACCGGCTTGTCCGGGAATTCGGCGCGCGCCAGCGTCGTCACGACGCCCAGCGCCACCGCGATGCCGGTCAACGCCAGCCGCCTGCGGATCTTGTCCATGCGTGTCTCCTCGATGTCCTCTGATGGGATCTGTGGCTCAGCCCGAGGCGACCGCCCCGGCCTGTGCCGATCATCGAGACCCGCGCCGCTTCACACCAATGCCGGATTTGTTGGCTTTGATGCCGCGCCGGCACCGCCGGCCACCGCCGCCCAGAACGTCTCCGCCGCCGCGCCCATCGCGCCGCGATCGCGATGCAGCCGGATGTCGAGGTCCAGGTGCCAGTCCTTGCCCCCGGCGACCACCAGCCGCCCAGCGGAGAGGTCGTCGCCGATGAGGATCTTCGGCAGCCAGGCCACACCGCGGCCGTCCAGCGCCATCGTGCGCAACACCGACGCCAGATGCGCCGTGAACACCGGTTGCACGTTGAGCCGGTCCAGCGCCGTGCCCTTGACCTCGCGCAGGATGCGACCCAGCCCGGACTCCGAGCTGTAGGCGAGCAGCGGTACCGCGGCCCCCTTCGATCCCTTCCCGGATTCGAGCGGATGCGCCGGCCCACCGTCCGCATCGGGCGCGCAGACCGGCAGCAGTTCATCCTGGCCGACGACCACGCGGGCGAACGCCGCCTCGTCCAACGGCCCCTGCACCTGCCGGTGCCCATGCGCCAGCACGAACTGCACCTGGCTCTGCAGCAGCAGCGCCTCGCATTTCTGCTGGGTGTCGGAGACGAGGTTCACCGGACCGACGCTGGTGCGGGCTTCCAGCGCGCGCAGCCAGCGCGGCATGAACGAGAACGACAGCGCATGCGTCGCCGCGAAGCGCAGCGTCTGCGAGCTGGCTTCCGCGATGGCGCGCGCCTCGCCGGGGACGCGGGCGACGTGCGCCTGCAGCTCCTGGGCGGTCTTTCGGAACCACACGCCTGCGTCGGTCAGCCGCGCGGGCTGGGAGCTGCGATCGAAGAGATCCGTGCCCAGCCACTCCTCCAGCGCGCGGATGCGCCGGCTGAAGGCGGGCTGCGTCATGTGGCGCTCTTCCGCCGCGCGCGAGAAGTTGCCGCTGGCGGCCAGCACCATGAAGTCATCGATCCAGCTCAGGTTCAGGGTCATGGTGGTGGGGGTGGAAGCAGGGGGCGAGGGGGCGGTGCCCGCAAGGCATCAAAAGCTAAGAAAACTGAATTGGCCTCGCGAGGGGGTGCGGCGGGATCATGCGACCCATTCGAGCCAACCTGAAGTGGAGTTCCCCGTGAAGATCGTCGAGATCCGAGAAAAGACGCTGCCAATCAGCAGCCCCATCCGCAACGCCTACATCGACTTTAGCAAGATGACCCTGAGCCTCGTGGCGGTCATCACGGATGTGATCCGCGACGGCAAGCCGGTGGTGGGCTACGGCTTCAACTCCAACGGCCGCTACGGCCAGGGCACGCTGATGCGAGAGCGCTTCATCCCGCGCATCCTCGAGGCCGATCCCGATTCGCTGCTGGACAGCCGCGGCATCCTCGACGCCCACAAGGTCTGGGACGCGATGTTCACCAACGAGAAGCCCGGCGGTCACGGCGAGCGCTCCGTCGCCATCGGCACCATCGACATGGCGGTGTGGGACGCGGTCGCGAAGATCGAAGGCAAGCCGCTGTTCCAGCTGCTGGCCGAGCGCTACGGCACCGGCACGCCGGACCGCAAGGTCTTCGTCTATGCCGCGGGCGGCTACTACTACCCGGGCCAGGACCACGGCAAGCTCAAGGACGAGATGCGCAGCTACATCGACCGCGGCTACTCGGTGGTGAAGAAGAAGATCGGCGGCGCGTCACTGGACGAGGACCTGCGCCGCATCGATTCGATCCTGAGCGTGCTGGGCGACGGGCAGAAGCTGTGCGTCGACGCCAACGGGCGCTTCGACCTGGACACGGCGATCGCGTATGCGAAGGCGCTGTCGAAGTACGACCTGTTCTGGTACGAGGAAGCCGGCGATCCGCTGGACTTCGAGCTGCAGGCGACGCTGCGCAACTACTACGCCAATCCGATGGCGACGGGCGAGAACCTGTTCTCCATGCAGGACGCGCGCAACCTGATCCGTTACGGCGGCATGCGGCCGGACCGCGACTGGCTGCAGTTCGACTGCGCGCTGAGCTACGGCCTGGTCGAGTACCTGCGCACGCTGGACATGCTCAAGGAACACGGCTGGTCCGCGAGCCGCTGCGTGCCGCACGGCGGGCACCAGATGTCGCTGAACATCGCGGCCGGCCTGGGCCTGGGCGGCAACGAGTCCTACCCGGACCTGTTCCAGCCCTTCGGAGGCTTCCCGGATGGGGTGAAGGTGGAGAACTCCTACGTCACGCTGCCGGATCTGCCGGGGATCGGGTTCGAGGGGAAGTCGGACCTCTACGCGGTGATGCGGGCACTGTCGGACTGAGGTACCCGATCCTTTGAAGATGCTGTGCCCGAAGAGCGATCGATTTGCCCTTCGGGCATCTTCCCTCAAGGCCCGTCAACGATCGCAAAGAAGTCGATCGTCTCGGTGTCACCCCACACCGAGCAGGTATTGGTCCCCCACACGTTGACCGTCTTTCCCTGCGTGTAGGCCAGCATCAGGCCCGCCAGTTGCGCCTGCCTGCAGACGTCGCCGCGTTGAGCACGAAACGGCGGCTTTCGGTTGCGCACGTCGGCGGCGCATTGCGCGAGCCTTCGATGTAGATGACCACCGCGCCGTTGGGCATGAAGTTGGGATTCACCAAGCGCCCGCTACCGGTGCCGGCGAGTGCGGACGACGACGTCACGGCGAGCACGCCCGTGACCAGCAAGAATTTCTGAATTCCGTTCACAGTTTCTCCCTGAGAAATGGCGCGGTCACTTCCGCGCTCAGGGCGGGAATCTACTCGAGCCATCTGACTAGGAAGCCCTCTCTCGGTGATGTCGAACGACGTGCCACGGTGGGAATCGATTGTTGGCATCGTCCGGAACATGAGTCCTGCGCGCAGCGGTTCCGCCTGTCAACATGTCTCGTTAACATCCGCCGCTCAACTTCTGGGAGGAAGAGTGATGAGAAAGATGAAGCGAGGCTTGGCCATGCTGGCGCTGGCCGCAATGACGCTGCCGATGATGGCAAATGCTGCCCCGGGCCGATTCACCGGCGCCTTCAAGCCGGCAGGGCCTTACGTGTCCGGCGGGAACAACTACTACTTCCGCGTCCAAGGGCTGCCGGACTCGGCCGGCTGCCTGCAGAACTGGGCGTTCGTCAACGAGGCCGATTCAGGCTCGAAGGGCAAGATCGCGACGCTGCTGATGGCGTATTCGCAGGGACGCAACGTCTCGCTGTATGTCGAGGAAGACGGCGCCGGATACTGCCGGATCTTGGAGTTCGTGCTGCAGTAGAGCGTGGCTCCAACGGTTGATCGGAAATGAAAAGCGCCCGGGGATGCCCCGGGCGTTCGTTTTTTTGGCGCGACCTTGGATCAATCGTCTTCGAGTCGGATGAGCGAGCGGAGGCTTGGGTTCTCGCTCTGTCTTACCCGCTCCTATCGAAGCATCACCTCCTGATGCCCCTTCCCCGCCGGGATCATCGGGAAGCAGTTCTCCGCCGGCGCGACGGCGACGTCGAGGAAGTACGGACCGTCGCTCGCCAGGCACTCGGCCAGCGCGGCGTCGAGGTCCTCCCGGCGATCGACGCGCAAGGCCTCCCACCCGAACCCCTTCGCGACCGCGACGAAGTCCGGCATGCACGCGTTGTAGCTGTGGCTGTAGCGCTCGCCATGGTGGAGCTCCTGCCATTGCCGCACCATGCCCATGTGCCCGTTGTTGCACAGCACGACCTTGACCGCCGCGCGATGCTGGCGCGCCGTGGCCATCTCCTGGAGGTTCATCAGGATCGACGCATCCCCGCTGACGCAGACGACCAACCGCTCTGGATGCGCCACCTGCGCGCCGATCGCCGCGGGCAGGCCGTAACCCATCGTGCCTGCGCCGCCCGAAGTCAGCCATCGCCGCGGCTGCTCGAACGCGAGGTGCTGCGCCGCCCACATCTGATGCTGGCCGACATCGGTCGACACGATCGCGTCGCGGCCGGCGAGTTGTGCCTGCAGCCGCGTCATCAACGCCTGCGGGGCGATCACGTCCGGCGTGTCCTCGAAGGCCAGCGAACGCTGCGACCGCCAGGCGTCGATGCGCCTCCACCAGTCCACGAGCCGTTCCGGCGGCATCGCGCGTTGCTCCAGCGCGCGCCGCAGCCTTGGCAACAGCACGCGTGCATCGCCGCACAGCGCGAGATCCGCGCGGCGGACCTTGTCGATCGACGCCGGATCGACGTCCAGATGGATCACCCGGGCGTTGGGGGCGAAGCTGTCCAGGCGCCCCGTCACCCGATCGTCGAAGCGCGCGCCCGCGCACACGATCAGGTCGGCGTGATGCATCGCCAGGTTGGCCTCCAGCGTGCCGTGCATGCCGAGCATGCCCAACCACTGCGGCGATGACGCAGGCAGCGCTCCGAGCCCCATCAAGGTCAGCGTGCAGGGCGCGCCGCTCAGCGCGACCGAGGCCGCAAACGCCGCGCAGGCCACGTCCCCTGCGTTGATCAGTCCGCCGCCGCCGTAGAACACCGGGCGCTGCGCTGTCGCGATCCAGTCCGCCGCCTGCTCGACCGCGCGCACGTCCACGGCCGGCATCTCCCTGAGCGTCCTGATCGGCAGGCTCGAGGTCTGACGCGCTGGCGCCAGCTGCACGTCCTTGGGCACATCCAGCAGGACGGGCCCCGGCCGTCCGCCCCGCGCGATGTCCACGGCCTGCCGCAAGCGCGCCGCCACATCGTCGCCGGGCCGCAACTGCGCGTTCCACTTCGTCACCGGGCGCGAGATGCCCAACGCATCGCACTCCTGGAACGCATCCGTGCCGATCACGGCGCTGTTCACCTGCCCGCTGATGCAGAGCACCGGGATCGAGTCGCACAGTGCGTCCAGCAACCCCGTCGTCGTGTTGCTCATCCCCGGCCCCGAGGTCACCAGCACCACGCCCAGGCGTCCCGTGCTGCGCGCGTAGCCCTCGGCGGCGTGCACGGCCGCCTGCTCGTGACGGACCAGGATGTGCCGCAGCCGCGGCTCGCCATGCAGCGCGTCATACAGCGGCAGCACCGCGCCGCCGGGATAGCCGAAGACGGTGTCGATACCGCAGGCGACCAGTGTGTCGAGCAGCGTCTGCGCGCCGTTGCGCGTCGTGGCTTCAGGGGCGCCCAGCACGGCGCCTTCGATCAGTGCATTCATGCGGGTCAGTATCCCGGGGCCCTCCCGGGAAGCGTTGCCGTTCTTGCCTCCTAGAATTGCCATCGCAGCAAACTTTCCTTCAAAAGCGACATGGATCAGGAAATCAAGCTCGACAAGTTCGACCGCGCCATCCTGCGGGCCTTGCAGCGCAATGCGCGGGCCAGCCTTCAGGAAGTCAGCGACGAGGTGGGCCTGACGACGTCCCCGTGCTGGACGCGCATCAAGCGGCTCGAGGAGTCGGGCGTGATCGAGGGCTACACCGTGAAGGTCAACGCCGAGAAGATCGGCCGCCCCGAGCAGCTCATCGTCCAGTTGACGCTGAACAAGCACACCGACGCGGCGATGGCGGAGTTCGCGCGGCACCTCGAAGCGATCCCCGAGGTGATCGACGCGTATCTCGTGTCCGGGGACTACGACTACGTGCTGCGCCTGTCCGTCCGCGACACGCGTGACTACGAGCGGCTGCTGCGCGAGAAGCTCTACAAGATCCCCGGCGTGCGGCACAGCAAGTCGAGCTTCGTGCTGCGTTGCCTGAAGGCGAGCTCGCTGCCGCTTTGATGATGGCTGCGGCGCGAGACATCGTCACCTCGGCACCGGCGATTCCGGCACCTTCAGCATCCGCAGCATGTAGGCGCGCGACGCCGCCACGTGGCGGCGCACCGCCTCGTTGGCGATGGCGGGATCGGCGTGCATCAGCGCCTGCAGCATCGCGCGTCCCTGCGCGGCCAGGATCTCGAGTTCCGGCGCCCACAGCGCCACCCGCGCGCGCCGGAATGCCTCCAGCAAACGCCCGCGGGACGCCTGCATGCCCAGCGCCTGGTCGTTGCCACCCAGGCGACCCAGGTGATCCTGCAAGGCCTCGTCCGCCGCCAGCAGCTCCCGCACGCGGCCGGCGCGCGTGGCGTCCTCCAACGGCCCCAGCAGCGCGTTCACGCCGGACAGCGTCTGCGCCGAGCCCGCTCCCATCGTCCGGCAGGCCCGCGCCAGCAGCATGGACTGCAACGCCTCGCGGACATCGAAATACTCGTCGATGAAACGCGCGTCGACCGCCCGCACCACCGCGCCCTTGTTCATCCGCATGTCCACCATGCCGTCGCCCTGCAGCTGCAGCAGCGCCTCCCGCACCGGGACATTGCTGACGCTGTAATGCGCGCTCAGCTCATGCAGCGTCAGGTGCTGCCCCAGCCGCCAGCAGCCGTCCTCGATGTCGCTGCGGATCTGGTCGCGCAGCCGCAGATAGGTCGGCGTATTGATCGGGTGTGTGGAACGAACCATCGCGGCACTCCGTCCGGTGAACTGTGGTGAATCACGGATCACTCTACGGAGAGATGAACGCCCTTTGCCACGCCGAATCGACCCTGAATCGGCGTTCTTGCTGAAGCGCAATGAATGCGCATTCGGACGCTGGATCGACTGCCCCATCGACGCATTTGTCGCGCCGCACCCTACCGGAATCAGTGGAATCGATCCCGCATCGAAGGAAGTCGCTGTGTTGTTTCCGCATCGGTGACCACCAAGCGCTACAGTCGCGACCGGGAGGTCTGCGACTTAGAGGCGAATGCCCGATGTCAAACACCCGAATGGAGCCCGTTGAATGGCCAAGTCCTTGAAGCAAGTCCTGTCCCAGATCGAGAAGCTGAAGAAGGAAGCCGAGTCGCTGCGCGCGAAGGAGATCTCCGGCGTCGTCGAGCGCATCCGTGAGGCCATCGATCATTACGGACTCACGGCCGAAGAGCTGTTCGGCACGGCCGCGACGAAGTCGTCGGGCCGGGGCAGAGCGGCCAAGGCAGGCAAGGTCGCGAAAGCCGCCGCGGGTCCGCGCAAGGCCAAGGCCTCGCGCAGCGCGGGCGCCCCGAAGTACCACGACGGCGCCGGTCGCACCTGGACCGGCGTGGGCAAGCGCCCGAACTGGTTCAAGGACGCGCTGGCCGCCGGGAAGACGGCCGAGGACCTGCTGATCAGCTGAGGACCACCGCGCGCGGCGTGGCACTGTCGGCCAGGAAGTCTTTCATTGCCAGGAGGACCCCGTCGCGCGCGTTCGCACACGCCATGGAATCCATGATGGGCTCCGACGCCAGCAGGGCGCGTTCCGCCGCGGGCAGGTTCCGCGCATGACGCTCGAAGACCCTTCTCTGCCCTTTCGTCAACTCGGAGAGCGCCTGAAGGGTCGCCATCGATGCGACCTTTCCGGCCAGTTCGTGGATCTCCCGGGGCTCGAAGCGCTTCGCCGCACGGGCAGCCACGACATAGGCGTCGACGCATTGTTCGAAGCGCGCTCCTCTCAAACGATCTGCCAGCGTCTTCGCTGAAACGCCAGCACCGAAGGACGCCTTCGATGCGCCTGTCAATTTCTTGAAGCGCGCGGGATTCGACGTCACGAACTCCTGGACCATTTCCTTGACGACGGACTCCATGGCCTTGCGCGCCTGGTCCAGCGTCAACCTGTCCTTGGCCGGGACGGCCGAGGCTTTCGACGGGGCATGGATCGCCGCCGCCGGTTCTGCGGCGGCCGTCCGGACTCGCAGCGGTACCGGCGGTAGCGGCCGTGGCGGCGGTAGCGGTCGCAACCCGCCCGCACACGGCTTGGGCGGTGCTCGATGCGCATCGATGCCCGGTGATGCGAGCTTGAGCGCCTTCGTCTGGATGGCGTCGATCGTGGTGTAGAGCACGTCGGCGTCGGCCTTCTTCTTGAGGCGCCGGCCGCCCAGGGGATGCTTCTGAAACTCGATCTGGATGTAGTTCAGTTCTTTCGCGCCGGCGCGATATGGCACCACCGAATCGACGTCGTGAGGCGCAGCCCCCACGTCCGCGGGACCGGATGTCGACGACGCATCGTCGTGGATGGGATCAGTCGTGGGCGACTGAAAGGTGCGGAGAGGAAGGTGGAGGGGCATGGCCTGACGGATGGAGTGGAAAGACATCGGCCCGGCACGCGTTGCGCGGCCGGGACCATCCATCAGTCACTCATGCAAACCCACGTGGTTCGGCGGAAAAACCGCCTCACCACACCCGGCAGCGCTCCGCGTCCGGCTTCACCATCTTCTGCCCCGGTTTGCAGCGGAAGGCCTGCTCGAACTCGGGCATGTTCACGGCGACGCCGTTGATCCGGTAGCGCCCCGGTGAATGCGGGTCAGTCAACGCATGCACCCGCGCATATTCAGGTCGGGCGTGACTGCAGTCCCATTGTGCGAACCCGACGAAGAAGCGCTGCTCCGGCGTCAGGCCGTCGCGGTCCGCCGGCTTCGGCGACATGTCGGCGATCTGCGCCTTCCACGCCGCGTGCGCCAGCACCAGGCCGCCCAGGTCGGCCAGGTCCTCGCCCAGCGTCAGCTTGCTGTTGATGCGGATGTCGTCGACGACCACGTACTGCGCGTACTGCTTCGTCACGCAGGCCGCGCGTTGCTCGAAGGCCTGGCCGTCCTTCTTCGTCCACCAGTCGCGCAGGTTGCCCTTGGCGTCGAACTGCCGGCCTTCGTCGTCGAAGCCGTGGATCAGCTCATGGCCGATCGTGCCGCCGGTGTTGCCGTAGTTCGGCGCATCGTCCAGCTTCGGATCGAACAGCGGTGGCTGCAGCACGCCGGCAGGGAAGTTGATGTCGTTCATCTGCGCGTCGTAGTACGCGTTGACCGTCTGCGGCGTCATGCCCCATTCGCCACGGTCCAGCGGCTTGCCGATCTTGGCGAGCTGACGCTTGAGCTCGAAGTCGTTGCCGCGCATCACGTTGCCGGCGAAGTCGTCGCGCGCCACCGTCAGGGCGCCGTAGTCGCGCCAGCGGTCCGGGTAACCGACCTTGTTGACGATCGCGTGGAGCTTCTCCTGCGCGCGCTGCTTCGTCGTCTCGCTCATCCAGCTCAGCGACCGGATGCGCGCGGCCATCGCGTCCTCGATCTGCTTGGTCATCGTCAGCGTCTTGTCCTTCAGGTCGGGGCTGAAGTTGCGCGCGACGAATTCCTGGCCCAGCGCCTCGCCGAGCTGCGCATCGACCAGCTCGACGCAGCGCTTCCAGCGGGCCTTCAGCTGCGGCACGCCTTGCAGCGTCTGGCCGAAGAACTCGAAGTTCGCCTGGACAGCAGCGCCCGACAGCGTCGGCGCCTGGCTGCTGACCAGCTGCCAACGCAGGTAGTTGCGGAGTTGCGCGAGGTCGCGCTGGCGCAGTTCCTTCGACAGCGCCTTGAAGAACGCGGGCTCGGTGACGTTGTAGGTCGCCTGCGGGTCCAGGCCCAGCCCGCGCTGGTACGCGGCCCAGTCGAAGCCCGGCGTCAATGCCTGCAGGCCGGCGGCCTTCATCGGATGGAAGCCCTTGTAGGGGTCGCGCTTGTCGACCCGGCTCAGCGAGGCCCGCGCCAACGCGGTCTCCAGGGCCATCACCTGCCGGGCCTGCGTGCGTGCGGCCTCGGGCGTGTCGCCGAGCAGCTCGAAGCTGCGTGCCACGTGCGCGATGAACTGGTCGCGCAACGCGCGCGACTTGTCGTCGGCCTTGAAGTAGTACTCGCGGTCGGGGAGGCTCAGGCCTCCGGCGTAGGCGAACGCGATCACGCGCGTCGAGTCGGCCATGTCCTGGCCCGACGTGAAGTGGAAGAGTACGCGCTCGTTGTTGGTCGCGAGGTGCAGCGCGGCCAGCAGCGCAGGCAGTTCGCGCCGGTCCTTGAGCGCATCGATGCGCGACAGCAGCGGGCGCAGCGGCGTCAGCGCGTGGCGGTCGGCGGCGGACTCGTCCATGCAGGCGGCGAAGTAGTCGCCCATTCGGGCCTGATTCGCCGTGCGCTGCGGGTCGGCCGCCGAGAGCTTGTCCAGGATGCTCCAGAGGTAGCGCTGGTTCTCGTTAGCCATCTTGGCGTAGACCGACCAGCGCGCCTGGTCCGGCGGGATCGGATTGGCGGCCATCCAGCCGCCGCAGGCGTACTGGTAGAGGTCTTCGCAAGGATCGGCGCTGCGGTCCATGGCCGCGGTGTCGAGACTCGGCGTGTAGGGCAACTGGTCGAGCGGCCCTTCCGGCGCCGCGGTGACGCCTGCGCTGGCCGCTGCGGCCGGCGTCGCGTTCTGCGCCAGCGCGTCGGCGGCGGCGCCAAAGGAAACGGCCGCGACAAGCGCGGCCGCGGCGGTGCGGGCGAGGAGGGGAGAGGTCATGCTCGACAGCGGAGAGTGTGTGCTGCCGGCATTCTCCGCCAGCGGCCTCCCACTGCAGGGTGCCGGACGACACCTCGGGTTGACCCGTCTTGGCGCGGTGCCGGGACGGCGCCTCAGACCTTCGGGGTCACCTGCTCATAGTCGAGGCCCTGCTCCTCGCGAAGACCCAGCGCTGCGGGATCAGGCAAGGCCGTGGGATCAGCAGGCGCCGTGGCACCCGCCGGCTCCGTCCGCTTCGGGAGCGCCGCGCGACGGTCGTGCTCCGCGCGCACCAGGGCCATGGTCGGCCACAGCCGGTCTGCCATGACCCTGCGGTAGTCGACGCCATTCCCACGCATGTCGGACATGCGGCTGACGACGGCGCAATAGTTATCTGTGGTCACCCGTTTCATCCACTTGTCGAGCTGCCCATCGCTCAGCCCCTTGACGACGTGGGACATGCGTGCCGCGAGAATCAACGCTCTGGCGGAGGGCTTGTCCAGCGAGAAGTCGACGAATGCGCGATCGACGTCTCCCTCGATCTGCTCAAGGAGGGCTCGATGTTCGTGCTTGAGCGGCTCGCTGCAGAATTCCTTGATCGCCTTGCCCGCACCGTAGGAATCACTCGACCTGAAAGGCTTGAGCGGACCGGCGTCATTCCTGCGCGTCAGCACCTCGACTTCCCGTCGCATGAACGCGTCCACGGCGCGACCTCTGTCTGTGCTGGCGTCGCCCCACTCCTTGAATGCCTGCGATTCCTTGAAGGCCTTCTCGGCGAAGTGTTGTGCTGTCGCCTTCTTCTGAGCGCGGATGACGGCATCGTTCGGATGTTCGGCGCGCACAGCCGGTAGCGCACCTTCCTCTTCCGGCGTGGGTGCCGAAGCCGGCACCGAAGCCGACGCCGACGCCGGCTCCAGCTCGGGGGGTTGCAGTGTCGTCTGTGAGGAGTGAACTTTCATTTTTGCGGCCGCGTTTCCAGGGTGAGAGCGCGCAGACCGAGGACCACGCGCAGGCATCAGTGGAAAAGCAGCAGCAGCGAGCAGGGATTTTTTCAGCTCGCCCTGACGTCACTCCTGCCGGGGGACGCGAACCAGCGGCACGGAGCGCCCTGCGCCCCGCGCCGCACCCGCTTACTGCGCGCTGAAGGTGTTGAGCGCCTTCGGGAACTTGAACAGCCACAGGTGCGTCAGACGGTCGACCTCGTTGCCGCGCGTGACGCGCGACAGGACCGCGCCGGCCGCGCAGGTGCCGTCCTGGGCGATCACGCCGTTGACATCGACCGTGCACTCGGTCGGATCGCCGGCGACCGGCTTGCCCTTGGCATCCGCCAGCACCGTCTTCAGACCGAAGTCGTTGTCGTTGATCAGCGCCAGCGTGTTGCCGTCGACGATCGCCAGGCCCTCGGCCTTCTCGGCCTTCCAGCCGGCGGCGTTCAGGTCGAGCAGCACCGTCTTCTTCAGCTTCACGACGTTGGCCCAGCTCACGGCCGAGGTCGTCACGCCGTCGATGCTGTTCTTCTCGAGCTCGATGCCGATCGCGGCGATGTCGGTCGCCGTGGCCGGCACCTCGACGAGCATCAGGAAGTTGCGCACCGCGCCGTTCGCATCGGCGCCCTGCTCCAGCACGATGAACTTGCCGTTGCCCAGCGACACCAGGTCGCCCAGTTTGGCGCTGCCCGTGCGGTTGCGATCCCACTTCTCGCCCTTGGCGGCGAGCGGGTAGCTCAGCGGGTAGGCATACAGCTTCGAGGTCTCGGTCTTCGGGTCGAACTCGATCCAGCGCGCGAACTGCGCGAAGTCGCGGACCTTCACCTTGTCGGTGTTCTTGCCGTCCTGGTCCAGGTCGGCGCTGTCGACGACCTCGATGCTCTTGCCGGCGTTGTCCACGGGATCGATCGGGCTCTGCAGGAAGCCGTGCAGCTTGCCGCCGGCGACATCCATCGCCAGGCCTTCCATGCCGCGGTTCGCGCGACGATTCCTCAGCACGTCGGGCAAGCTGCCGGCGGTGGTGCCGGGCGCATAACGCTTGATGATCTTGAAGGTCGCGGCGTCGATCTTGACGATGAACGGGCCGTATTCGTCGGAGGTCCAGAACACCTTGTTGGCGTCGTCGTAGACCAGGGTCTCGCTGTCGAGGCCGTTGGCGTCGAAGGCGCCCTTGGTGCCGTCGTACTTCAGCGTGTCGGACAGCGGCACCTCGGCGCTGCTGCCGACCGCGCCGAAGGGCAGCGGGCGGCCGGTGACGGCGGAGCCGTCGGCGTTCTTCAGCGGATTCAGCGCGGAGATGACCGCCCCGTCCTTGCCCAGCGTGATCACGCCGATCGACGGCGAGAAGCTCGGCGCGGGGAACATCTTCGTCGTGACGATGGCGCCGTTGTCGGGGCGCGGCGCGTTGGGGCTGTCGCCGTTGGGGCCGCGATCGGTGATGCCCCAGAACTCGAGCGCGCCCGCGGCGTTCTTGCCCTTGTAGACCAGGCCCGATCCGACCGCCGGGTAGAAGCCCTTGGGGAAGTCCTTCTTCGCGTCGGCGTTGCTGCCCTCGTAGGGCACGTACTGGTTGTCGGCCGCCTTGATCTGGAACTTGGTGATCGCGACGGCGCCGCCGGCCGTGGCCTGCGTGACGGTGCTCGTCTCGGTCTTGCCCAGCAGCGTGGCGAGCGTGGACTCGTAATGCTCGACGGCGGCGGCGCGGCGGTTGGCATTCATCGTGCGGGCAGCATACGCCTGGCCGTAGACGTCGTTCTGCCCGGCCGGCAGCAGCGCGGCGAAGGCCTTGTCGAAGTCGGTCGCGGCGGCCGCGAAGTCCAGCGTCTTGCCCGCGAAGGCGTCATGCACCGCCGCCGGGATCTTGATGCCGTTGGTGGGATCGTCGTCCTCGTCCAGGGCCTGCAGGAACACGAGGCGGTTGGCGAGCTTGTCGTCCGTCAAGGTCGCGGAGCCGGCGAGGTCGCCGACGGAGATCGTCTCGCCGCATTTCGCGCTGCCCACCGCGACGCCGCCGACGGTGAAGCTCACCGTGTCGCCGGTCTTGCAGGTGAAGGCGCCATTCGCGGCCGTCTTGCCGCTCGTGCCGCTCGGTGCCAGCGCATAACTGACGCCCTCCACCGGCGCGTCCACGAGGCGCGACTGGATCGTCGGCACGACCGGTTCATCGTCGCCGCTGCCGCAGGCGCTGAGCGCCGCGGCCGCGATCAAGGTGATCAGCGGGAGTTGCGGGCGACGGATACGGGTGGCCCGAGGGGCGGCGAGGGTGGAGGCGGATCGTGCGGTCGTCTTCGTCATGTCGTTCTTTCGTGGATCGCGGAGGCCCGCCGTGGCGGGACAGGGCGGCACGCTAGGCAGCGCTGATGACAGCGCCGTTAAGCGGCTTCACGAATCGACACGAATACGACAAGAAGGCGGGAATTCCCGAGGGAATCCCGGGCCCGGATCGGGCGACCGCCATGCAGAAAGCCCCGGCGCCGCGTCATCAGACGCGGTCCGGGGCTCCGGTCAACGGACGGCAGAGGAGGGAATCAGCCGTTGACCTTGATCAACCGTTGACCTTGATGCGGTTGTTGACGGACTGGACGCCCTTGGCGGCCAACGCCATCGAGCCCGCGCGGTCCCGCGCGGCCAGGTCCGGCGCGGTGCCGTCCAGCGTCACGTGGCCCTTTTCGGTCTCGACCTTGACGTCGAGCGCGCTCAGCTTCGGATCGCCGGCCAGCGAGGCCTTGATGGACGTCGTGATCTGGGCGTCGTCGATGGCGGCGCCCGCCTTGTCGGCGGCGCGTTCCATCTTGGCGCCGGCCTTGTCCATGGCCTGCTCGGTGTCCTGCTTGGCGGCTTCGGACTTCTGTTCCATCTTGGCGATGCCATCGTCCAGGCGCTGGCCGGCGGTGCGGCCATCATCCTCGCGACCGCAGGCGGTCAGGGCGACGGCGGCCACCACGGCAGGCAGCAGCAGGGACAGGGCGGTCGGGCGGTAAGAGTGCTTCATGGCGAGGCTCCTTTCGCGGTGCGAATCGCTGATATCGCGGCGCATCGCGGATGAGGCGGAAGGTCCGCAAACAGTCCGCGGGTGGCCGCGGATCCATGACTTCACTCTAGACATCCCCCCATCGGCACGGGGTCGGCTGCCGCCGGAAGCGCCGGTCGCCCGGCGTCCCGGCGCGCCGTAGGAGCGCGCCTACAGGCCGCCGCCGGCCGGCGGCAGGCCGCCCTCACCTGCGGGCGTCGGCGCCTGGGCCGGCGATGGCGCCGCCCCCGGCGACGCACCCGGCATGGCGCCGGGCATGGCGCTGGACATGGCAGTCAGGCCGGGAATCGGGAAATCGATCCGCGGGATGTCCGGCTCGTCCTGCTTGAGCGGCAGCCAGGCGCAGACCTCCGTGCCCTGCCCCGGCGCACTGCGCAGCCGCAACTGGCCGCGCTCGGCCTCGACGCGGAAGCGCATGCCCAGCAGACCGTGCGAGCCGAGCGCCAGGCGGCCCGGGTCGAAGCCCTGGCCGTTGTCGGTGACGATGACCATCGCCTGCGCGTATTCGCGCTTGAGCGCCACGGTCACCGCGGTCGCATGGGCGTACTTGGCGGTGTTGGTCAGCGCCTCCTGCACCAGCCGGAAGGCGGTCAGCTGCGCGCTCGGGACCAGATCCACCGCGGGATCGAGTTCCACCGCGATCGGCACGCCCAGCCGCTCGGACATCTCGCGGCACAGGATCTCCAGCGCCGGCACCAGGCCCAACTGATCGAGCGTCGACGGACGCAGGTCCTCGATGATCCGGCGCTTGAGCGCGATGCCGCTGTTGAGCGTCTCGGTCAGGTGGGTGAGCCGCTGCATCAGGTCCGGGGCGCCGGCCTGCAGCTTGGGCCGCAGCCGCGCGACGTCGAGCTTGGCCGCCGTCAGCAGGGCGCCCAGCTCATCGTGCAGGTCGCGGGCGAGACGGGCGCGCTCGTCCTCGCGCGCGGTCTGCAGGTGCCGGGCGAGCTGCGTCAGTTCGGCGGTGCGGCGGGACACCTCGACCTCCAGCCGGTCGCGCTCCGCGCGCACCTCCTGGGCCTGCTCGGCGCGCTGGACGTCGAGCGCCCGGCTCTTGCGCACGAACAGCACGAACACGATCAGGCTCAGCAGCGTCATGCCGGCCACGCCGATGCGGCTGAGCATCAGCGTGTCGTAGACCTGACCGGTGCCCAGCGCGATGCGGCGGTTCTCGTCGGTCAGCAGTTCCGCCGAACGGCGCCGGATCTGCTCCATCTGGTCGCGGCCGATGTCGGTCATCATCAGCTCGCGGCCGGCCGATTCGCGTCCGCTCTCGTAGAGCTTGAGCACTTCCTGCAGCTCGCTGAGCTTGGCGCTGACCGCGCCAGCGATCTCCTTGCTGCGGTGCTCGGCATCCTCGGCGCCGACCTGCGCGTACATGCGCTGCAGGGAGTTCAGGCCCTGCGACGCGTCTTCCGCGGCGAATCGGTAAGGGTCCAGGTATTCCGGGCGGCGGGTGATCAGGTATCCCCGTTGCCCTGACTCCGCGTCGGTCACGCGGGCCATCAGCCGGAGCAGTTCCATCCGGGCCCGGCCCAGCGTGTCCAGACGGTCCATCTGCGAGACGGCGCCGAAGTAGGCCAGCTCGCTGATCAGGATCATCAGCAGGGCCACGAACACGCCGAGCGGCATCGCCCACGTCTTGCGACCCAGGTTCGTGACGGTGTCCTTCAGGCTCATCCTCTACACTCCCTGAGCGATTTCGCTCACTTGACCATCGCCACCATGATCCGAATCGCCATCGTCGACGACCACGCGATTGTCCGCGCCGGGCTGCGGCAATTCCTCTCCGAACAGGTCGACCTGCGCGTCACCGGCGAAGCCGGCTCGGGCCGCGAGGCGTTGGACCTCGTGCGCGCCGGCGAGCTCGACGTGATGCTGATGGACCTCTCGCTGCCCGACCAGAGCGGCGTCGAGACCCTCGCCGCCATCAAGGCCCGCAAGCCGGAACTGCCGGTGCTGATCCTCAGCGGCTTCCCGGAGACGCACTACGCGACCACGCTGCTGCGCCAGGGCGCCAGCGGCTACCTCAACAAGGAATGCGACCCCGAGGAGATCGCCACGGCGATCCGGACGGTCTTCCGCGGCCGCAAGTACATCACGCCGGCCGTGGCGGAGCTGCTGGCCGACGGCCTCGGCGCGCCGGCCGACCAGGCCGCCCACGACACGCTGTCCGAGCGCGAGCTGCAGGTCTTCCTGCGCCTGGCGCGCGGAGAGACCGTGGGCCACATCGCCGACGGCATGTCGCTGAGCGTGAAGACGGTGTCGACCTACCGCTCGCGCGTGCTGGAGAAGCTCTCGCTCAGCACCAACAGCGAGCTGACGTATTACGCCCTCAAGAACGGGCTGATCGAGTAGCCGCATCGCCGGCGTCCCGGTTGGCCGCGTCGACCAGGCCGCCGCAGTAGGCCAGCAGGTCTTCCAGCTCGGCCGATTTGTCGAAGACCTTGTCGGCGCCCAGCGCGAAGCAGCGCTGGCGCATGTCCGGCGTGGCGTAGTTGCTGAGCACGACGCGGCGTGCTCCGGGCATGCGCTCGCCGGCGGCGCGCAGCACGTTCAGTCCGGTCCCCTGCGCGAGGAAGATGTCGATGATCAGCAGGTCGCAGCCGGGATGGTCTTCCGACAGCCAGTTCAGCGCGCCGTTCTCGTCGACCGCATGGCCGAGGACGCGCAGGTCCACCATCTCCTCGAGCGTCGCCACCAGGTTCTCCCGGATGACGGCGTTGTCCTCGACGAGGAAGCAGGTGAGGGCGGCGCTGGCGGGCTGGACATCCATGGCGGGCTCGTGAACTGCTCGAAACCACAAGCGGGTAAGCGCGAACGGACGGGTTGCAGGGGCAGACCGTCCGTTCGCGCGGTGCGCCCGGGGCGGGTGGTCAAGCCGCCGTCGGACACACGTTCAGGGGAATCGCGTCAGCGCATCAGTTGCGGATCGCGATCTCGTTCTTGACGCGCTTCACGCCCTTGACTTCACGCGCCAGGCGTTCCGCGTCGGACTTCTCCGTGGCGTTCTTGGCGAAGCCGGTCAGCATCACCTCGCCTTGCAGCGTCTCCACGTGGATGGAGCTGGCGTCCACCGACTTGGCCTCGACGAACTTGGACTTCACCGCGGTGGTGACGGCCGCGTCGTCGACATATTCGCCGACGGAGGATTGACCGCGCGTCACGGCGCAGCCGGGCAGCAGGGTCAGGGCGCCCACAGCGGTGGCCAGGGCGAGAACGGTGGCTCGAATCATCATGTTGATCTCCTTCGATTGATGAAAAGGCTCGGACTCACGCGGCGTGGCGGTCTGACGACACGACAGCAGGGGCCGGCTCGGCGAACGTCGCGGGGGCGTGGTCCAGCAGATAAGGAAGCGCCGCTTCCAGACCCAGCACCGGTTCGTGGTCGCTGACCGCGGTCCATTGGACCTGGCAGGCGAATTCATGAACGTGCAAGGCGAGGGAATGGTGGTCGGCGATGCCCATCTGTCAGCTCCTTGTGCACCCCGTGGTGCGCTGGGATTGACTCTACGTATCCCGAACAGTCCGCCCTGTCGTCCGCGTCCGCGATGTCTTGTAGGACAAGCGGAAACGACGTTGCCGACGGGCCGAATGCGGCGTTGTCCTACAGGGCGTCGCGCGGGGGCCTCACAGGCGTCGCGAGCCTCTCTCCCTAGGATGTGGGCATCGAACAAAGACCCGAGACGAGAACAAGATGAACACCTTCTCCGCCGCCGTTGGAAGCGCTCCCCGGGCTCCGGCCCCCATCCATCCCGACTTCCGCCCCTCCCATTGCGTGAACGCCGAGCTGCTGCTCTCCACGCCGCTGACGGTGGTGGTGCGCGCGCAGCTGTCCTACATCGACGCGAACGGTCAGGCCGATGATCAGGAGATCGCGCTGGTCATCCCGCGCAGCCGCTGCGAAGGCGACCGTCCTTACTGGCCCGCCCTGCTGTCCGCGGCGACCGAGCACTGGCAACGTTGCCCGGGCTGCGCCCGTCGGCTGTCGGCCCGCGTCGACGGCGACTGGCAGACCTTGCTGACCGCGCAGACGACGCATTGAGCGCGCGTCGAGCACGCTGAGCACGCACTGAGCCATCGCCTCAACCTCCCCTAAGTGAGGGCGCGGATAATCTGTCGCTGGCCGATCACGGCCTGACGACGATGATCCGACGCCCTTTTTCTTTCTCCCCGCATCGCTGCGCCCGTTCGCGATGGCCGCCTTGGCCGCGACCTTGATGACGGGCTGCGGCACCTTCGGGACAAGCGCCGAGCGCAAGAACTCCGTCTATCAGAACGAGCGTTTCTCGTCGGACGAAACCTTCTCGCGCCTGTTCGATTCGAGCGTGCAGGACACCTGCGAGGCGGCGCGGCGCGCGCTGCTGAGCCAGGGCTACGTGATCAACGCGGCGCTGCCGGATTCGATCTCGGGCACCAAGCGCTTCCAGCCCGAGGGCGAGGTGCACGTGGAGATCAGCTTCACCGTGGTGTGCGTGCCGGAAGGCGGTAGCGGGAAGCTGGCGACGGCCTATGTCTCGGCCCTGCAGGACCGCTACAACGTCAAGCGCAGCGCGAATTCCACCAGCCTGGGCGTGAGCGCGATCGGCTCGATCTCGGTGCCGCTGTCGTCGTCGACGGAGTCGCTCGTGAAGGTCGCCTCCGAAACCATTCCGGCCGGGCAGTTCTACGACCGGTTCTTCGCGTTGATGCAGCGCTTGATCACGCAGCAGGGGAACGAAGACGCGAGCGATCTGGACAAGACGGGCGGGTGAGGCCTCTCAAAAACGAAAGAGGGCGCCTCGATGAGCGCCCTTTGACGAACCACAGGTGACAGCCCACCTCCGGGTGGGCCGTCTTCCCCAGACTACTGTGGCGTCGATGCCTGCGGTTTGCCCGCCGTCCGGGTCTTCTCGATGACCAGACCGCGGCGCTCCAGCAGCGGCTGGATCTGCGGCTCGTGGCCGACGACGCCGCGGAACAGTGTCAGCGCGTCCTGGCTGCCGCCCTGCGACAGCAGCTTCGCGCGGAACGCGTCGCCCAGCTCGCGCTTCAGGCCGCCGTTGGCCTTGAACCACTGCACCGTGTTGGCGTCAAGCACCTCCGACCAGACATAGGCGTAGTAACCCGCCGCGTACCCGCCCATGATGTGGCTGAAGTAGGGCGTGCGGTAACGCGGCGGCACCGCGTCGTAGTCGTAGCCTTCCTCGCGCAGCGCCTTGGCCTCGAAGGCCATCACGCCGTCGGCGTCGGGCACCTGGTCCAGCGGCAGCTGGTGCCAGCGCTGGTCCAGGCTCGCCGCGCTCAGGTACTCCGTCGTCGCGAAGCCCTGGTTGAACTGCTTGGCCGCCAGCACCTTGTCCAGCAACGCGCGCGGCATCGGCTCGCCGGTCTTGTAGTGCTTCGCGTAGTTGGCGAGCACGCTCGGCCAGTCCGCCCACATCTCGTTGACCTGCGACGGGTACTCGACGAAATCGCGCGGCACCTTGGTGCCCGCCATGCTCGGGTACTTCACGTTCGAGAACATGCCGTGCAGCGCATGCCCGAACTCGTGGAACATCGTCGTCACCTCGTCCCACGTCAGCAGCGTCGGCTTGCCGTCCGCCGGCTTCGGGATGTTGAGGTGATTCGCCACCACCGGCTTCTGGTTCATCAGCCCGCTCTGGTCGACGTACGCGTTCATCCACGCGCCACCGCGCTTGGACGGCCGCGCGTACATGTCGGCGATGAAGATCGACAGCTGCGACCCGTCCGCATTGAACACGTCGTAGACCAGCACGTCCGGGTGGTAGACCGGCAGGTCGTGGCGCTGCTTGAACTTCAGGCCGTACAGCTGCCCCGCCGCGTAGAACACACCGTTCTCCAGCACGTGCTTCATCTCGAAGTAGGGCTTGAGCTGCGCCTCGTCGAAGCCGTACTTCTCGGCCCGCAGCTTCTCGCTGTAGAAGCTCCAGTCCCACGCCGCCAACTGGAAGGACGGCTGCTTCTTCGCCTTCTGCTCGCGGTCGATGATGGCCTGCAGTTCCGCGCCCTCGCGGCGCGCGGCGCCGACCGCCGCCGGCGCCAGCTGGCGCAGCATGCCGTTCACGGCCTGCTGGTTCCGGGCGGTCTCGTCCTTCAGCACGAAGTCCGCATGCGTCGCGAAGCCGAGCAGCTTCGCGCGCTCGGCACGCAGCGAAACGACGCGCGACACCAGCGCGGTGTTGTCGTAGGCGTTGCCGCGCGAGCCGCGCACCACCGAGGCCTCGTAGATCCGCTGGCGCAGCGCGCGGTTCTCCAGCTGCGCCAGCACCGGCTGGCCGGTCGTGTTCAGCAGCGCGATCAGGTACTTGCCGTCCAGGCCGCGTTCCTTCGCGGCGGATGCGGCGGCAGAGATCTGCTCATCGCTCAATCCCTTCAGCTCGTCGAGGCTGTCGACGATCACGGCCGAGTCGTTCACCTCCGCCAGCACGTTCTGGTTGAAGCGCGCGCCCAGCTGGGCCATCTCGGCGTTGATGGCCTTCATGCGGGCCTTGCCGTCCTCGTCCAGCTTCGCGCCGGCGCGCAGGAACTGGTTGTACTGGCGCTCGATCAGCCGCTGCTCCTGCGCGCCCAGGCCGAGCGACGCGCGGCGCTGGTACAGCGACTCGATGCGCGCGAACAGCGTCGGGTTCAGCTGGATCGCGTCGCGGTGCGCGGCCAGCTTCGTCGCGTAGTCGGCCTGCAGTTTCAGGCGCGCGGGATTGGCGTCAGCGCCGGTCAGGCTCATCAGCAGCGTGGTGGCTCTCCCCAGCGTGCGACCGCCGCGCTCCAGCGCGACGATGGTGTTGTCGAAGGTCGGGGCCGCGGGGTTGTCGGCGATCGCGGCGACTTCGGCCAGTTGCTCGGCCATGCCCTGGTCGATCGCGGGACCGATGTCGGCGTCCCGGATCCTGTCGAAGGGCGGGTATTGCAGCGGCAGCGTGCTCGGCGCGAGCAGCGGGTTCGCGACGCTGGCCGCGGTCGTGTCCGTGGCCGACTTGCCGGCGGAGGCGTTGGTGGACACGGCGGCCGCGGCGGGCGCGGCCGTCTGGGCCATCACGGGAGCGGCGAGGGCCACGGTGGCGGCCAGGACGAAGGGAATCCTCATGGGAGACGGCCCGTCTTGTGGGCGGGCATTCGTGTTGTGCGAGTCCGTCACCTTAGCCGAAGCGCCTCTCGAAGCCGAACGCCATGGGCGCCGTCCGCCCCGTGGAGAACCCGCCCCGGGACAACCCTGAGAGCCTCGCGTTCCGGGTCCGTCGGCCGCCCGCGACGGGTCCGCCCGATTAGCATCACCGCTCATGTCCGAACGCACTTTCCACTGGGCCGTGATCGGCCCCGGCTCGATCGCGCAGCGCTTCGCCGAAGCCGTCGCGCAACTCGACGGCTGCCGTCTCCACGCGGTCTGCGGCCGCGACGCGCATCGCGCGCGGCAGTTCGCCGAGCGCTGGTCGACGGTGGGCGAGCCCGCCGTGCTCGCCCACACCGATCCCGCCGCGGTGATGAACGACCCGGCCGTCGATGGCGTCTACGTCGCGACACCGCACGGTCAGCACTACGAGTACGTCCTGGCCGCGCTCCAGGCCGGCAAGGCCGTGCTGTGCGAGAAGTCGCTGGTGCCGAACCGGGAGATGGGCCGGCGCCTGGTCGAGGCCTCGCGCACGCACCGCGTCTTCCTGATGGAGGCGGTGTGGACGCGCTTCCTGCCGCTGTACCAGGACCTGGCGGCCTGGCTGCGCGAAGGCCGGCTCGGCGCGCTGCGCGGCATGCAGTCGAGCTTCTGCTTCCCCGCGCCCTATGACCCCGACAGCCGCATCTTCAGCCCCGCGCTGGCGGGCGGCGCACTGCTCGACATCGGCATCTACAACCTGACCGCCACGCGATGGGTGCTGCAGCACGCGCTCGGCGAAGTCCCGCCCCTGGTAGATCTGGCCGTGAAGGCCCGGCTCGCGCCGACCGGCGTCGACGCCGGACTGGCGGTGACGCTCGACTTCGGCGACGGACTGACGTCGCAGTTCCAGTGCGCCATCGACACCTTCGCGCCGAACACGATGCACATCCTCGGCGGGGCGGGCGCGATCGTGCTGCCGGAGACCTTCTGGGAGGCGACGCGTGCCCAGTGGCTGCCGGCGCGCGGCACGCCCGAGACGATCGAGCGCCGCTTCGAGATCAACGGCTTCGAGTACGAGATCCGCGAGACGATGCGCTGCGTGCATGCCGGCGAGATCGAGAGTCCGGTGGTGCCGCATGCGGAGACGCTCGCGGTGCTGGGCTGGATGGACCGCATCCGCGCGCTCGCCGGCGTGAGGTCTCCGTTCGACGACGCGTTCCCGACAAGCGCTTGAAGAGAGCCACGATGGAGACACGACCCGCGTCCTTTGACGACTCGATCCCGGTCCCGCTGCCGGACACGCCGACGCTCAGGATCGAGCGCGCCGCGCCGGACGACCTGCCGCGCATCGAGAACCTCATGCAGTTCTACAACTACGACCTCAGCGAGTGGACGCCGGTGGCGTTCGCGCACGAGGGCCGTTATCAACTGCGACCCAAGGCCCCGTACTGGGCGCAGGCCGATGTGCATCCGTTCCTGATCTGGGTGGGCGATGAACTCGCGGGCTTCGCCGTCGTCGACGGCGAATGCGAGCAGCCGGACTCGGACCACAACATGGGTTACTTCTTCCTCGCGCGCGGCTACCGCGGCCACGGCCTAGCGGCGCGTGCCGCGGGCGAGGTGCTGGCCCGCTTCCCTGGTCGCTGGGAGGTCTACCACCTGATGGCCAACACGCCGGCCGCGCAGTTCTGGCCGGGCGTCATCCGCGGCCAGGCCGTCGGCGAGATCACCCGCGAGGTCCGCACGCTCCATGAGGACGAGTGCTGCCTCTACCGCTTCACCGTGGTGCTGCCGCCCGGCGCCTGAGCGCGCCGAGCGAGCCGGACGGCGCCACCGCGTCCTTGTCTCAACCGCCGAAAGGATCCGCCATGCAGCTCATCGGCATGCTCGACTCTCCCTACGTCCGCCGCGCCGCGATCGCGATGCAGCTGCTCGGCCTGCACTTCGAGCACCAGTCGCTCTCGGTGTTCCGCACCTTCGACGAGTTCAGCCGCATCAATCCCGTCGTCAAGGCACCGACCCTGGTCTGCGACGACGGCACGGTGCTGATGGACTCCACGCTGATCCTGCAATACGCGCAGGCCCTGTCGCCCGGCCGCGCCCTGCTGCCGCCCAGCGATCCGGCGCTCAAGCGCGCGCTGCGGCTGACGGGCCTCACAAGAGCGTGCAGGCGGTCTACGAGCAGCAGCTGCGTCCCGACGACAAGCAGCACGCGCCTTGGCTGGAGCGCGTCGGCGGCCAGCTGCGCGCGGCCTTGATCGAGCTGGACGCCGAGATGGCGAAGGCGCCGCTGTCCGCCGCCCGCGATGGCATCGGCCTGGCGGGCGTGACGATCGGCGTGATGTGGGAGTTCGTCCGGCAGATGACGCCGGAGCTGCTGCCGCCGGCGGACCGGCTGCAGACGCTGATCGCGTATGCGAGCGCGGTGGAGCAGTTGCCGGAGTTCCGGGCCGCGCCTCACGGCGACGGCATCGTCCAGCCCTGCGGGGGCTGAACGCCCGACGACTTCAGCGCGGCGCCGCGGCCAGCGGCACGCCGGTGCGAGGCAGGCGCTTGATCAGGTGATTCAGCACCAGCGCGATCACGAGCAGCACCGTCAGCCCGAAGGCCCAGGCCACCCAGACCACCGGGACCAGCCAGCCGATCGCCGTGCCCGCCATCGGCGCGCCGGTGCCGGCCATTGCCATCAACCACTGCACGGCGCCTTGCACGGCCTCGAGCAGGCCGGTGTCGAGGAAGGGCTCGACCCAGGCCGGGAACTTGAACTCGACCGCGCCCTTGCCGAGCTCGGCCGCGCGGCCGGTGGAGAGGGCCTCCACCGTCCAGCGCACCAGTCCCGCCGTGGCCCAGGCCAGTCCGCTCCAGAGCAGCGCGAACAGCCCGGTCACGGACCACAGGAAGGTCTTCATCGCGTGTCCTGCCCGGTCCGCATCAGTCGTCGCTGGAGCCGGCGAAGCCGAAGATGCTCAGCAGGCTGGTGAACAGGTTGAACAGCGACACGAACAGGCTGACGGTGGCCATCACGTAGTTCCGCTCGCCGCCGTTCACGATCATGCTGGTGTGGAACAGGATCATGCCCGCCGACAGCAGCGCCACCACGCCCGAGACCACCACCGACAGCAGCGGCAGCTGGAAGAACAGGTTGGCCAGCGACGCCAGGATCGCGATGATCATGCCGGCGAACAGGAAGCCGCCCATGAAGCTGAAGTCCTTCTTGGTCGCCAGCACGTAGGCCGACAACACCAGGAAGGTCGCGCCGGTGGTGCCCATCGCCATGGCGATGATGCTGGCGCCGCCCGCCATCTTCAGGATCGCGCCCAGCAAGGGGCCCAGCGTGTAGCCCATGAAGCCGGTCAGCGCGAACACCAGCGGCACCGAAGCCGCGCTGTTCTGCGTCTTATGGATCGCGAACAGCAGGCCGAAATAGCCGATCAGCGTCAGGATCATGCCCGGCGCGGGCAGCCGGTACGCGACCGCGGCGGCCGCCACCGCGGCGCTGAACAGCAGCGTCATCGACAGCAGCGCGTAGGTGTTGCGCAGCACGCGCGCCACGTCGGCGCGTTGGGTGAAGACCGAATCGCCGCCGTGGGCGGTGGCGGGCGTCCAGCTCGAGGGGGACGCCGGTTGTCGTTGGAAGTCGCTCATGAGAAGTTCTCCTGGAGCCGTGGAAGCCGTGTAGACCGTTGAACGGGAAGCGCGCTCGCGCGCGCATGAGGACCCGACCTTAACGCCATCATCACATCGAATAAACCTGCTTATTGCTCATTTTGCTGAAGCAATTTCCGTTTCTAGTTCGTTCAGGGGGATCGGGGTGCCGCGACGCTCCAGCAGCTTGGCCACCAGGGGGTGGTTCTGACCGCGGCGCGAGTAGATCGCGTGGACGTCCTCGACCACTTCGGTCTGGCCCAGCAGGTGCAGGCCGGCCATCAGCGAGAGGTCGTCGGCGCCCAGGCGGCTGACCGGGAACACGCCCAGGCCGCGGGCGGCGAAGACGCTCATCAGCGCGCTGTCCTCGAACTCGCCGACGATCTGCGGACGGATGTGGTGCTGCTCGAACCAGCGCTCCAGGCCCGATCGCAGGGACGCGTGACGGGTCGGCAGCAGGACCGGCAGCGTCTCCAGCACGTACGGGAAGCCCTTGTTCGGCGCACGACGGGCGCGCTCGATCAACTCCGACGGGCCGTACCAGTCGACGGTCGTGCTCGCCAGCAGCTGGCTGGTGATGCGCAGCGTCGGATTGACCGGGGCGGGCTGGTCGGTGAGCACCAGATCCAGGTGGTGCAGCGCGAGTTCGCCGATCAGTTGGTCGACCTCGCCTTCATGGCAGACGAGGCGCAGTTGCGGGGTGTCCAGCACCGGCGCGAGCAGGGCGTGCGCGGCCAGCTTCGACAACCCGTCCGACAGGCCCACCGACAGCCGTTGCACGCGCTGCGTGGCCGCTTCGTGGACCTCGTTGGGCACCATCTGGCCGATCTGGAAGATCTCCTCCGCTCTCGCGAAGGCGGCCTGGCCGGCTTCGGTCAGCACCAGGCCGCGACCTTCGGGCTTGAGCAGCTGGTGGCCCAGCGAGCGCTCCAGCTCACGCACCTGCGCGCTGATCGTCTGCACCGCCATGCCCAGGCGGTCGGCCGCCCGGGCGAAGCCGCCCTCCTTGGCGACGACCCAGAAGTAGTGGAGGTGACGGTAGTTGAGGGTGGACATGGCAGGGCCTCCGAGAAAGACGAAGCTGGATGATAACGAACTTCGCTTAAACGGAAGTTAAGACGAGCCAAGCGAAGGTTTTTCCGACAGCGCGTCGGTCCGGTCAGGTGGAGTCCATGCCCCTGGCGGTTGAGTTCAGCGCGCGGTTGACGCGCATATCTTCACGCATTCTTCACGCCACACTTCGTTTCTTGTGCGGACTGCGGTTCGGAAAAGCAGAACGCGCCGGCGGCCTTTCGGCCCCGGCGCGTTCCCCTGGGTCACGGACGCTGTCGTCCGCGTGGTCGTCAGAGCGGCATCGTCCGATCGCCTCGTCAGATGGCGGCGAGACCCGCCTTCAAGTCATCGCGCAGGTCCTCGATGTCCTCGATGCCGGCGGAGATCCGCACCAGCGAGTCGGTGATGCCGAGACGCTCGCGCGTCTCGACCGGGATCGACGCGTGCGTCATCAGCGCGGGCAGCGAGATCAGGCTCTCGACGCCGCCCAGGCTTTCCGCCAGCGAGAAGATCTGCACCCGCTCCAGGAAGCGGCGCGCGCCGGCCAGGTCGGTGTCCAGCTGCACGCTGATCATCCCGCCGCCGCCGCGCATCTGGCGCTTGGCCAGCGCGAGCTGCGGGTGGCTTTCGAGGCCCGGGTAGTAGACGCGGCGGACCTTGGGTTGCGCCTCCAGCCAGCCGGCGAGTTCCAGCGCGCTCTCGTTGTGCCGCGCCATGCGCAGCGCCAGCGTCTTCAGCCCGCGCAGCGCGAGGAAGCTGTCGAACGGCCCGGCGATCGAGCCGACGGCGTTGTGCAGGAACTCGAGCTGCTCGCGCAGCGCCGCCTGGCGCTGCTCGCCGCCGACCACCACCACACCCGAGATCACGTCGCTGTGGCCGTTCAGGTACTTGGTGGCCGAGTGCATCACCGCATCGAAGCCCAGTTCCAGCGGGCGCTGCGACCAGGGGCTGGCGAAGGTGTTGTCGGCGATGGCCAGCGCGCCATGCTCGCGCGCGATCTTCGCGACGGCCGCCAGGTCGGTCAGCGTCAGCAGCGGGTTGCTGGGCGTCTCGATCCAGATCATCTTCGTCTCGGGACGCAGCGCGGCGCGGACGTTCTCCGGCTTGCTGCTGTCGACGTAGGTGACCTGCAGGCCGGCACTGCGCTTGCGCACGCGCTCGAACAGGCGGTAGCTGCCGCCGTAGAGGTCGTCGCCGGCGACGATGTGCGAGCCGGCGTCCAGCGTGTCCAGCACCGTGGCCATCGCGGCCAGGCCCGACGAGAAGGCGTAACCCTGCACGCCGCCTTCCAGGCTGGCGATCGCGCGCTCGTAGGCCTGGCGGGTCGGGTTGTGCGTGCGACCGTACTCGTAGCCCTGATGCACGCCGGGGCTCTGCTGGCGGTAGGTCGAGGTCGCGTAGATCGGCGGCATCACCGCGCCGGTCGTCGGATCGGGATGCTGGCCGCCGTGGATCGCGCGGGTGTCGAAGCGCAGATCCGCGCCGTGGGAGTACTTGTTGTCGTTGTCGGAGTCGTGGCTCATGACAAGCCCTTTCGCAGGTGGTTCAACAGGTCGAAACGGGTGACGAGGCCGTGGAAGCCGCGATCGTCGGCGATCACGGCCACCAGGCCCTTGCGCAGCTGCGCGATCAGGTCGGACAGCGGCGCGCCGGGAGGCAGGGTCTGCACATCATGACTCATCGCGCTGTCCACGCTGTCCTTGAAGTGGCGCGCGTCCATGTGCATCTGGGCGAGCAGGTCGGACTCGTCGAGCAGGCCGACGAGCTTGCCGTCCTTGAGCACCGGCAGCTGCGAGACCTCGGCCTGGCGCATGCGCGAGAAGGCGGTGGCCAGCGTGTCCTCGGGGCTCACGCTGATGACGGCGCCGTCCTCGGGCAGGCGGGCGATCAGGTCGCGCAGGTCGCCCTTGGTCGCGCGCTTGAGCAGGCCCTGGTCGAACATCCACGGGTCGTTGTAGACCTTGGACAGGTAGCGGGTGCCGGTGTCGCAGACCAGCGTGACGACGCGCTTGGGTGTCGTCTGCGCGCGGCAGTACTTCAGCGCCGCGGCCAGCAGCGTGCCGGTCGAGGAACCGGCCAGGATGCCTTCGGCGCGGTACAGGTCGCGCGCGGTGGCGAAGCTCTCCTCGTCGGTGATCGAGTAGGCGTGGCGCACGCCGCTCAGGTCCGCGATGGGCGGGATGAAGTCCTCGCCGATGCCTTCGACGGCCCACGATCCGGCCTCGCCGAAGCTGCCGGTCTCGATGAAGTCCTTCAGGATCGAACCCGCCGGATCGGCGAGCACCATGTCGAGCCCCGGGCGCACCTTCGCAAAGAAGCGCGACAGCCCGGTGATCGTGCCGCCGGAGCCCACGCCGCAGACCATCGCGTCGATGCGGTGGCCGACCTGCTGCCAGATCTCCGGACCGGTCGTGGTCTCGTGGGCGAGCGGGTTGTTGGGGTTGTTGAACTGGTCGGCGTACCAGGCGCCGGGGATGTCCTGGACCAGGCGCGCGGCGCGGTCCTGGTAGTAGTCGGGATGGCCCTTGCCCACGTCGGAGCGCGTGATGTGGACCTCGGCGCCGAGCGCCTTCAGCTGCAGCACCTTCTCGGCGGACATCTTGTCCGGCACGACCAGCACGACGCGATAGCCCTTCGCGCGCGCGACCAGCGCGAGCCCGAGGCCGGTGTTGCCGGCGGTCGCCTCGACGACGGTGCCGCCGGGCGGCAGCAGGCCGTCGCGCTCGGCGGCCTCGATCATCGACAGGCCGATGCGGTCCTTGATCGAGCCGCCGGGGTTCTGCGATTCGAGCTTCAGGAACAACTGGCAGGGGCCGGTGTCGAGCCGATGCACGGGGACCAGCGGCGTGTTGCCGATCAGGTCCAGCACCGCAGGCCGCTCGGGCGGTTGCTGCACGGGGGTGGAAGAAGTCTCCTTGGCACTCATGGGCGCTCCTTGTGATCCTGGTGGGATGGTCGGGCGACGCGTCCGGCGGGGGTGGTGCCGGGCGCGGGCAAACCGCGTAGGTTATCCGCTGGAAGCGATGGCCTCCAAGCGCGGTTGTCGCAGCAGCTTATCCGCGGATGGCATGAGCGGCCAACGCCCTCATGGCAGCACCGCCGCGCCCAGCGCCGGGAACACCTTGCCGACCTTGCCCATCAGGTACTCGCCGTAGGTGCCGGCGAAGACGTGCAGGTTGCTCGCGTCCCAGCGCGACGCGCTGTCGTCTTCGGCCGGCGGCAGGCCGGGAATGGGCTGGACGCGGCTGGTGAAGGACGGATCGAGGAACAGCGGCACCGACAGCCGGTCGTGCGCGCCGCGGTTGAGCTTCACGCGATGCGGCGTGCTGCGATAGAGCCCGGCGGTCATGCGGTCGAGCATGTCGCCGATGTTGCAGACGAAGGTGCCGGGCAGCGGCGGCGCATCGATCCAGCCGCGGCGGCCATGGACCTCGAGGCCGCCGCTGTCGTCCTGGTACAGCAGCGTGAGCAGGCCGTAGTCGGTGTGCTCGCCGACGCCCCAGGGCGCGCCGACGTCGGCCCCGGCCGGCACCGCGGGGTAGTTGAAGAGCCGCAGCAGCACCAGCGGGTCCGCGGTGGCATGCGCCAGGAAATAGGCGGGCGGCAGATCGAGGCTGAGCGCGATGCCACCCAGCACGCGCTGGCCGACGGCGGTCACGGCGGCGAGGTACTCGAGCCCCGTGTCCCTCAATCCCGGCACGTCGGGCCAGAGGTTGGCGCCATGCAAGGGCGTGCCGGCCAGCACGCGCGGGTCGTCGGGCGGCAGTTCGGCGGCGAGGTACAGCCCCTCCTTCCAATCCGGCCGGCCCGAGGTCAGCTCGCCGCCGGTGCTGAAGTAGCCGCGCCAGGCCCTGCCGCCGTCGCTCATCGGCCAGCGCTGCTTCTGTTCTCCAGGCAACGCGAAGAACATGCGCGCCAGCCGGTCGAGCCGCGCGATCAGCGCGGGATCGACGCCGTGATGGCTGACGTAGAAGAAGCCGTGCGCGCGGCAGGCCTCGCCGATCTGCACGGCCGCGAGATGGCCGCCGGGCGAGGCGGGATCGCTGGACGCCGGATCGTGCAGCCCGGAGATGTCGATGACGGGCACGCGGTCGTGGAGGAGGGTCATGGGTCGAGCATGCCGCAAGCGCGAACCCGCGTTGATGAAGGGGACGGGACGGGGGACGTGCGAAAGCCGCGTTTGCATATGCCCATCCGTTCGTTCCGCGTGAAGGTCGAGCTTCCTAAGCTGATGTCCATCGTGAACCACCGCTCCACCGTTCCACTGCTCCCAAAAAAGGACACCGACGCCATGACCCTGAACGTGACCCGCCGCGCCCTGCTCGTGATCGCCACCTCGGCCGCCATGCTGGGCATCGCCCATGCGGACCAGCTGGACGACATCAAGAAGAAGGGCGAGCTCGTGGTGGGCGTGCTGGGCACGGACGAGCCCAACAGCTTCATCGATCCGAAGACGCGCGAGATCGTCGGCTACGAGGTCGATCTCGCGAAGGCGGTGGCGCAGAAGCTCGGCGTGAAGCTGCGGCTGAAGCAGCTGGCGGTGGCGGCGCGTATTCCCGAGCTGCAGCAGGGCCACGTGGACGTGCTGGCCGCGAGCCTGACGCACAACAAGGAACGCGAGGCGGTGATCGACTTCTCGCTGACCACCTTCGTCACCGGGCAGAAGGTGCTGGTCAAGAAGGACAGCGGCATCAAGGCGCTGAACCAGCTGGCCGGCAGGAAGGTCGTGACCATCAAGGGCGGCACGCAGGAGCCCAACGTCCGCAAGGCCGTGCCGACGGTCGACGTCGTCACCTTCGACACCGGTCCGCAGGCCTTCCAGGCGCTGCAGCAGGGCAAGGGCGTGGCCTTCGTCAACGACGAGGTGTCGCTGCTGGACCAGTACGCCAAGCTCGGCCCGGCGGCGTCCCAGTACGAGATCCTGTCGGCCAACCTCAGCGTCGAACCGCTGGCGCTGGGTCTGCGCAAGGGCGAGACCAAGTTGAAGGCACAGGTGGACGGCGCGCTGCGTGAGCTCGAGGCCAACGGCACCGCCGAGCAGCTGTTCAACAAGTGGTACGGACCGGCGACGCGTCTGAAGTTCCAGACGCGCAGCTTCAAGATCGATAGCGACCAAGTGGAGGGCTGAGCACGACCCAGATGAACTGATCTACCTTGTCATCCGATGCGAGCACGCCCCGGCTTCGGCCGGGGCGTTGTTTATTGCGAGCCGCGTTGATTCCATGCCTCATCTCGATTTCTCGGTGCTGCTGCAAGGGCAGTTCCTCGACTGGCTGCTGGCCGGCGTGCGGCTGTCTCTGACGCTGACGCTGCTCGCGCTGGTGATCGCACTGCCGCTGGGCACGCTGATCGCGCTGGCGCGGCTGGCGCCGTTCCCGCCGCTGCGCGCGCTGGCCTGGACCTACGTCGAAGCGGTGCGCAACGTGCCGCTGCTGGCGCACATGCTGTTCTGGTACTTCGCGGTGCCGGAGCTGCTGCCCGACGGCGTGAAGGCCTGGCTCTACGCCGGCAACATCGAAGCGGCGGCGGCGCTGGCCGCGCTGGTGGTCTACACCGCAGCCTTCATGGCCGAGGACGTGCGCTCGGGCCTGCGGTCGGTGCCGCCCGGACAGTGGGAGGCTGCACGCGCGATGGGTCTGCGCTTCGCCGGTTCGGTGCGATGGGTCGTGCTGCCGCAGGCGCTGCGGGCGACGGTGCCGCCGCTGATCTCGCAGACCTTGAATCTCTGGAAGAACACCAGCATCGCGACGGTCGTCGGCGCCGCCGAACTGATGTACCAGGCACAGCGCGTGGAGTCCGCGACCTTCCGCGGCTTCGAGACCTTCGCGATGGCGACGGCGACCTACCTCGGCGTGTCGATGCTGATCACCGGCGCCGGCGTTCTGTACCAGCGGCGCTATCCGGTCCGGCCCGCAGGCCATTGAAGCGATCGTGATGAAGAGGAGCGCATCGCGATGAGCATCGCCGAGATGATCGACACCTACTGGCTGTACGTGCTGGTGGGGCAGTACCCGAACGGGCCTCTCGGCGGGCTGGCGTTGACCGTGCTGATGGCCGCGCTCGGCCTCCTGTTGGCGCTGCCGCTGGGCGTGTTGCTCGGCATCGCGCGCGTGAGCCGCCGCGCCTGGCTGCGGTGGCCGGTGACCGCGCTGGTCTATGTGGTGCGCGGGACGCCGCTGCTGATGGTGGTGTTCTGGGCCTACTTCTTCCTGCCGGCGGTGACCGGCCACAAGACGGACCAGTTCAACACGATGCTGGCGGCGCTGGTGATCTTCGACGCCGCCTACCTGGCCGAGATCGTGCGTGCGGGACTGCAGTCGCTGCCGCCCGGCCAGCGCCTGGCCGCGGAGGCGCTGGGCCTATCGCGGGGTCAGTCCTTGCGTCTGGTGCTGCTGCCGCAGGCGCTGCGGCACATGCTGCCCTCGCTGGTCAACCAGTTCGCGTCGACGATCAAGGAGACCTCGCTCGGCACGATCATCGGGCTGTCGGAACTGTCCTTCATCGCCGGCCAGGTCAACGCGCAGGTGCTGGTGCAGCCGGTCGCGGTCTACGGCACGCTGGCCGGGTGCTACTTCGTGATGTGCTTCGGGCTGTCGCGACTCGCCCATGCGGTGGAGCGGAGAAGCAGTCGCCAGCGCGCCACTCTCGTCGTCACGCCATCCGCCGCCGACCGCTTCTACGCCTTTATGCGATGCGGACTACGGAACTCAGTGAGCGCGATGGCAAGGAACACAAGAACCAGCCAGTGACGTCGGAGGGCAATGAGATCAACCTGATGACTTCGCGATCCGATGTGTGTCGAGACACTGAAGCGATTTCCGTGGCGGCACATCGGAGCGAGGTCATGCAAAGGACGATCATGGTTGACGAGGCCCTCTATCAACGCGCACTCGAACTCTCCGACTCTCCGATGAGTCCGGACGAGCTCGTGACCTTGGCGATGAAGACCTACATCGCACTCCAGGCTGGCTACCGTCTGGGTGAACTGGGAGGTTGTGCACCTGACATGGAAGACATCCCCCGTCGTCGTTGGGACCCCCAGGAGGACTCCTGATGACCACTCGAATCGTCGTGGACTCCTCCGTCTGGATCGCGCATTTCCGCGAACGCAATCCGACGCTGCTGAAGCTCATCAGCGAGAACCGCGTCCTCACGCATGAACTGCTCATCGGTGAACTGCGTTGCGGCACCCCGCCGAATCCGCGCGCGTCTTCGCTACGCTTCTTCTCCGATCTCTTTCACATGGAACCCGTCGACCTCGACGAAGTTCTGGCGTTTGTCGAGGATGAGGAGATTTATGGAAAAGGCTGCGGACTGATCGACATTGCCGTCCTGGTCGCCACCATGAGGACTCCCAAAGCCAAGCTTTGGTCTCGTGACAAGAAGATGGAACGACTTGCGACGCTGTTGGGAATCCCGTTGATGAACGGCGACCCCACAAGCAGAACTGAACGGCGGGACGAACTCACCGCTGCATGCCCCACCGCGTGACTGTCGCCTTCTCGATGGTGCTGAAGACCAGCCGCTCGACCAGCCATCCGATCAGGATGACCAGGGCCAGCCCTGCGAAGACCCGATCGGTCTGCAGTTCATTGCGGTTCTGGAAGATGTACCAGCCCAGGCCGCCCTGGCCCGAGGAGGCGCCGAAGAACAGCTCGGCGGCGATCAGCGTCCGCCACGCGAAGGCCCAGCCCACGCGCAGGCCCGAGAGGATCGACGGCAGCGCCGCCGGCAGCAGGATCTGCGCGACGTAGCGCGGTCCCGTGAGCCCGTAGTTGCGGCCCGCCATGCGCAGCGTTTCCGGCACGGACGAGAAGCCCGCCGATGCGGCCAGGGCCAGTGGCCACAGCACCGCGTGCACGAGCACGAAGATCAGGCTGCCCGATCCCAGGCCGAACCACAGCAGCGCCAGCGGCAGCAAGGCGATCGCCGGCAGCGGGTTGAACATCGCCGTCAGGCTCGAGAGCAAGTCCCGACCCCAGCGCGACGAGGTCGCCAGCGCCGTCAGTCCGAGCGCCAGCACCACACCCAGCGCGTATCCCTGCAGCAGCAGCTTCAGCGAGATCCCCGCCCGCACCAGCAGTTCGCCGCCGTACAGGCCGTCCCACAGTGCCCGCGCCGCAGCGAAGAACGAGGGGAAGAGCAGGTCGTTGTCGGCCGCGCGTGCGGCAACTTCCCAGAGCCCGCCGAGCAATGCCAGCAACGCCGCCTGACGCCAGGCGCTGGAATCCAGCGCGCGGCGCCACAGCGGAATCGACGCCACCTGTACGGGCACGTAATCGGCGAGCGCTTCTTCGCGCTCGGCGCGCAGGGGCGGATCGAGCGGCCGCTGCGTCGGCAGCACGGTGACGGTCATCGAGGAATCCTCAGTTCAGCGCCACGGCCGCAGCGGCGGCTGCCGTGGCGGCGCCGGTGGCAGTGGCGGCAATGGGAGTCGCCGACTCCGCGATCGGCTCATCGCCAAAGAGCAGATGCTCAATGCGCTGCGCCTGCGCAACGCGTTGCGCCGGTGTCAGGCCTTGCGCATTCAGCTCCGCGCGCACCCGGCCCGGGTGCGGCGACAGCACCAGCACCCGGTGCCCCACGATCAGCGCTTCCTCGATCGAGTGCGTCACGAAGAGCAGCGTGAAGCGCTCCTGCTCCCACAGCGCGAGCAGCTCGTCCTGCATCCGGCGACGCGTCAGCGCGTCGAGCGCCGCGAACGGCTCGTCCATCAGCAGCACGCGCGGCTTCATCGCCAATGCGCGCGCGATTGCGACACGTTGCTTCATGCCACCCGACAGCTGATGCGGATAGGCCGACGCGAAGTCGGCCAGTCCCACGCGGGACAGCCAGTCGCGCGCACGCTCCAGCGCCTGCTTGCGCGATGCAGTGCCCGACGCGATCAGCGGGAACGCGACGTTCTCCAGCACCGTCTTCCACGGCGGCAGCTGGTCGAATTCCTGGAACACCGCAATGCGATCCGGCCCCGGGCCGTTCACGGGTTTGCCGTCGACGAGGATGCGCCCCTCCGCCGGCGTGACGAACCCGCCGACCGCCTTCAGCAGCGAGGACTTCCCGCAGCCCGACGCGCCGAGCAGGACGAAGCGCTCCGAAGGCAGCACGTCGAAACCGACACGATGCGTCGCGCGGACCACGCCGCGATCGCTGCGGTAGTCGAGGCTGACGCCGTCGACCCGCAGGCGTGCCTGCCGGTCCTGCGGGCGGGCGCCCGCCAGGTCGCCGCACGCCTCGCAGGCGGGCACCGCGTCGAGCTGCTCCAGCACCGCGCTCATGCTCAGCTTCCGGCCGCGTTGTGCGGGTCGTCGAAGAAGTAGTCCTTCGCCGACGCCGGCTTGTTCTTGATCGCGCCGATGCGATGCATGAACGACGCCAGCGCGAAGGTGTTCTGCGGCGTGATCTTGAACTGCACCTCCGGGTTCTTGATCACCTTCAGCAGCAGTTCCTTGGGCACCTTGGAGTTCTCGTTCCTGATGTAGATGTCCGCCGAGCGCTCCGGGTTCTTCGAGATGAAGTCCGCCGCCTCGGCCAGCGCGCCGATGAAGGCCTTGTAGGTCTTCGGGTTGTCGCGCCGGAACTTCTCCGTCGTGTACAGCACCGTCGCCGACGCCGGCCCGCCGAGCACCTCGTAGCTGTTCAGCACGATGTGGACGTTCGGGTTGCCCGCCAGGCCCTGTTCCTGGAACGGCGGATTGCCGAAGTGCGCGTTGATCTCGGTGCCGCCCTTGATCAGCGCCGCCGTCGCCTCCGGGTGCGGCAGCGCGACCTGCAGCCGGTCCAGCTTGTTGAACTGCGCGTCGCCCCAGCGCTTGGCCGAGGCCAGCTGCAGGATCCGGGACTGCACCGACACGCCCACCGCCGGCAGCGCGATGCGGTCCTTGTCGCCGAAGTCGTCGATGGTCTTGACGGCGGGGTTGCTGCTGGTCAGGTAGTACGGGAAGTTGCCCAGCGAGGCGATGCCGCGCACGTTCTGCTTGCCCTGCGTCTTGTCCCACAGCGTCAGCAGCGGGCCGACGCCCGCGCCGGCGATGTCGATGCTGCCGGACAGCAGCGCCTCGTTGATCGCCGGGCCGCCGGAGAGCTGCACGCGCTCGACCTGGATGTCGACGCCCGCGGCCTTGCCGTGCTTCTCGATCAGCTGCTGGTCCTGCGCGACGTTCAGCAGCAGGTACACGATGCCGAACTGCTCGGCGATGCGGATCTTGCCTTCCGCATGCGCGGAGGTCGCCGACAACGCCACGGTCGCGGCGAGCGCGCCCGAGAGCAGCAGGGAGGAAAGTTTCTGGAGCTTCATGCCGGGACGTCGCCTTCGATGGTGGTGCGGTAGAGGTGGCGCCGGAGGTGATCGGGGCAGCCCGTGGCGAGATGCAGCAGCGAGCGGTTGTCCCAGAACACCAGGTCGTGGGGCAGCCACTGGTGGCGGTACACGATGCTCTTGCGGCTGCTGTGCTCGAAGAGCTGCGCAAGCAGGTCGCGGCTTTCGTCCTCGGGCACGTCGAGGATGCGCGTCGTGAAGTGCTCGCTGACGAAGAGCGCGCGACGTCCGGTCTCCGGGTGCGTGCGCACGATCGGCTGCGGGACCGGCTTCACCTCGGCGATCTGCTCGGGCGTCAGCTTCGGGCGCCACGGGTTGCGGGCGCGGAGCTCCTCGTATTTCGCGAGGTAGCTGTGCTCGGCGCGCTTGCCGGCGATCGCGGTCTTCAGCGCCAGCGGCAAGCCGTCGTAGGCGTGATGCTGATTGGCGAAGAGCGTGTCCCCGCCTTCCGACGGCAGCTCCTGCGCGTGCAGCAGCGAGCCCAGGCTGGGGCGCTCCTTGTACGAGAGGTCCGAGTGCCAGTACTGCCCGGCGTCGCCCAGGCCGACCGGCTGGCCCTGCGCGTCGCGCACGTTGGAGACCTGCAGGATCTCCGGATGACCCGCCAGCTGGAAGTTGCGCAGCACGTGGATCTGCAGCGGTCCCCAGCGGCGGCTGAACGCGATGTGCTGCGCCGGCGTGATGCGCTGGTCGCGGAACACCAGCACGTGTTGATCCAGATGCGCGCGATGCAGCCGGGCGAAGTCGGCGTCGTTCAGCGCTCGCGTCAGGTCCAGCCCCACCACCTCGGCGCCGAGCGGCTCATCGAAGGCGTTGATCTCGAAGTGCTGCGACGGCGCATCGGCGAAGGCCGCCGACGCGGGCGTCACCGGGACGGTCGCGTGGGCCGCAGCCGCGGTGGAAAGGGGCGGGGCGAGGACTGTCATGGTCGCCGACTCTAGGCATCGGACTTCCTGGCCGGAACGAAGCTGACGGCATGTCCAAGCGCAGAAATCGAATAAGCGACGTCCCGAATGCCACGCGTTCCGAGGATCGCCCCGTTGGGCGAGGACGACGCCATCTCGGGATGCCAGGCGTCACGCCTCGGAATGCCCCGTTTGCAAACCATTTACAACTGCATGCGTATAGTGACGGACTTCCCCGAAGCCAGTAGGGATAACAACCAGAGGAGCACGAGCCCCATGAAACAAGTCATCTGCGTCAAATGGGGAACCGCCTACGGCCCTGAGTACGTCAACCGTCTGTACGGCATGCTGCGTCGGCACATCACCGGCGACTTCCGTCTGGTCTGCCTGACCGACAACGCCGAAGGCCTTCGCCCCGAGGTCGATGCCTACGACCTGCCCGAGCTGGGCTGCGAATGGCCCAAGAAGTCGCTGGGCAAGTGGCGCAAGCTCGTGATGTGGAGCGCCGACATGGGCGAGAAGACCGGCCTGTCGGGTCCGGTGCTGTTCGTCGACCTGGATTCGGTGATCGTCGACAACATCGACGGCTACTTCAGCCACGGCCATCCGGACGACGTCATCCTGGCTCGCAACTGGGCCAAGCCGATGCAGCGCCTGGGTCAGACCTCGGTGTTCCGCTTCCCGGTCGGCAAGTACCCGCACATCATCGAGAACTTCCGCGCCAACCCGCAGGCGGTCGCGGACAAGCATGGCTTCGAGCAGCATTGGGTCACCGCGTCCGTGCCCGGCGGCATCAAGTTCTGGCCGCACCTGTGGACGCGGCACTTCCGCCTGCATTGCCTGCCGCCGTTCCCGCTGCGCTACTTCAAGCCGGCGCGCCTGCCCTCGGGCGCGCGCATCGTGACCTTCCCCGGCGGCCCGAACCCGGCGGACGTGCTGCTGGGCCGCTGGAACACCCAGGACCCGCCGCACGAGAAGCCGTGGGACCACTTCCGCGCGGCCTTCGCCGGCGGCGTGAAGCACCGCTGGCGCCATCTGCGCAGCTTCGTGCTGCCGCCCCCGTGGGTGGCGCAGCACTGGGTGGAGTAAGGCCCTTCGCGGGCTAGTGCGGCGTGCCGGGCGGCGAGCCCGGCCGCGCCAGGTCCTGGATCACCTCCAGCGCCGTCTTCACCTTGAACGGCTTGAGCATGATCCGCCGCACGTCGAGCTCCTTGTAGAGCTGGGCGGTGGGCAGGTCGCAGGCCTCCGCGGTCAGCGCGACCGGCGTGTCGGCGGCGCACCGCAACGCCCCGGCCCGCACGCTCTGCAGCAGCGCCAGGGCGTCCAGCCCCTGGCCGATGTCCAGCAGCAGGCCGTCCATCGATTGGCTCTCCAGCAGGCGATGGGCCGCCTCGAGGCTGCTCGACTCGTGGACCTCCGCGATCTGCAGCTGCCGGGCCACCATGGCGACGGTGCGGCGGAACAGCGAGTGGGGATCGACCAGCAGGAGCTGACGCTGGGGACCCGGCATCAGCGGTCCTCCTCGACGGCCTGCCCGAGCAGCTCGGAGACCACCAGGTCGCGCAGGCTCATCAGGATGGCCAGATCGGTGTCGTCCAGCGTGCGTCGCCGCCGGTCGATCAGGCACAGCGTGCCGATGCGCACCCCGGGACGGACCTCCAGCGGCGCGCCCGCGTAGAAGCGGATGTTCGGCGGGCCCAGCACCATCGGGTTGTCCGCGAAGCGCGGATCCTGCGTCGCGTCCTCCACCACCATCACCTCGGGGACGTGGATCGCGTGGCCGCAGAAACTGCTCTTGCGGTCGGTCTCGCAGACCGCCAGGCCGAAGCGGGCCTTGAACCATTGGCGATCGTCGTCGACCAGGCTGATCAAGGCGATCGGGACGCCGAACTCCTCGGCGGCGAACTCGACGATGCGGTCGAAGCGCTCCTCGGACGGTGTGTCCAGGATCAGCAGGTCGTGCAGCGCCTGCAGCCGTTCGGTTTCGTTGTCGGGAATCGGGGCATTCATCATGGAGGCGGTTCCTCGCTCTTCCGATGTTGTCTTCTCCCTGCGCGGACGGACTGCGACCACGCCGTCGAAGCACCAGACTATCCGAGTTGCCCACGGGGCGCCACCCGAGTCCCCCGTCAGCGCAACGCCAGACAAGACGAGCACCTCCGCCGCTGCGCCGCCCCATATGAGGGCGGCGCAGCAGCTTGCGCCCAATGCGCATTGGCGGCGAGCGCCGAGCGCGCCCAGACTCCGTTCCACGGGGCGCGCCCATGTCGCCCCCGCCGGCGGCGGCAGTACGGCCGCCGGGAAGGCATGGTGAGAGCCCAGGTCGCGACCGGGGGCCGCCCTCGGGGTCTTGGGGGAGGCGCTTCCGGCGGTGTCCGATCGCGGTCCTGGCGCTTTTCTTCTGCCTCCGCCTTCTGCATTTCTTGCATATGCGTTATGCGAGATAAGCAAATGCCCAAACAATCGTTCCTGGAATAAGGACTGTTTGGCAAGCTTCGCAGCCCGACCCTCAACGTCGCCGGCCCACGCCCGCTTGCCCAGTCCGCCATGACCCAGAACAACGCCCGCCAGAACACCCGTTCCCTGTTCTCCGCCTCCCGCCGCCAGGCGCTGATGCTGGCCGCGGCGGTGCCGTTGCTGGGCGTGCCGATGCTGGCGGCCGCGGCCGATCAGCCGACGACGCTGCTGAACGTCTCCTACGACGTGGCGCGTGAGCTCTACAAGCAGGTCAATCCGGCGTTCGTCGCGTCGTACAAGGTCAAGACCGGCCAGACGATCACGGTGAACCAGTCGCACGGCGGCTCGTCCAAGCAGATCGGCTCGGTGATCGGCGGCCTGGAGGCCGACGTCGTCACGATGAACCAGGCGACCGACGTCGACACGTTGGCCGAGAAGGGCCTCACCGGCGCCGACTGGCGCAGCAAGTTCCCGAACGCCGCCGCGCCGTACAGCTCGACGATGCTGTTCCTGGTCCGCAAGGGCAACCCGAAAGGCATCAAGGACTGGGCGGACCTGGCGCGTCCCGGCGTGTCCGTGATCATCCCCAACCCCAAGGTCACCGGCAACGGCCGTTACGGCTACCTGGCCGCGTGGGGCAGCGTGATCGCCAAGGGCGGCACGGACGCCCAGGCCAAGGACTTCGTCTCCAAGGTGCTGGCCAACGTGCCGGTGCTGGACGGCGGCGGCCGCGGCGCGACGACCACGTTCACGCAACGCGGCATCGGCGACGTGCTGCTGACCTTCGAGTCGGAAGCCGAGCTCATCGAGAACGAATTCGGCAAGGGCAACTTCGAGGTCGTCGCGCCCAGCATCTCGATCGAAGCCGACGCGCCGGTCGCGGTGGTCGACAAGGTCGCCGCCAAGCGCGGTTCCGCCGCGCTGGCCAAGGCCTACCTGGACTTCCTGTGGACGCCGGAAGGCCAGGAAATCATCGCGCAGAACAACTTCCGTCCGCGCGACGCGGCGATCTTCAAGAAGCATGAGAAGCGCTACGCGCCGATCAAGCTCTTCACCGTCGACCAAACGCTGGGCGGCTGGGCCAAGGTCGGCAAGACGCACTTCGCCGACGGCGGCACCTACGACCAGATCATGGCCTCGCGCCGCTGATCGTCCGACCCCGATCTCCGCTTCCTTGACCCGACGATGAACACCGCCGTGCTCCCCGCGACGCAGGCCGCGCCCGCGCCCGCCCGCAAGCGTCGCCGCGTGCTGCCCGGCTTCGCGCCGACGCTGGGCTTCACGCTCTTCTATCTCTCGCTGCTGGTGCTGATCCCGCTGTGCGCGGTGTTCCTGAAGTCCGCCGGCCACGGCGCCGAGGCCTTCTGGGCCGCGGCCACGTCGCCGCGCGTGCTGGCCTCGTACCGGCTGAGCTTCGGCGCGGCGCTGCTGGGCGCGTTCATCAACGTGATCTTCGGCTTCATCCTGGCCTGGTCGCTGGTGCGTTACGACTTCTGGGGCAAGAAGCTGGTGGACGCGCTGATCGACCTGCCCTTCGCGCTGCCCACCGCCGTCGCCGGCATCGCGCTGACGGCGCTGTACGCGCCCAACGGCTGGATGGGCAAGTGGCTGGAGCCGCTGGGCATCAAGGTCGCCTTCACGCCGCTGGGCGTGCTGATCGCGCTGATCTTCATCGGCCTGCCCTTCGTCGTGCGGACGGTGCAGCCGGTGCTGGAGGACCTGGACACGGAGCTCGAGGAAGCCGCCGCCTCGCTGGGCGCGCATCGCTGGCAGGCCTTCCGCCTGGTGGTGCTGCCGATGCTGACGCCGGCGCTGCTGACCGGCTTCGCGCTGGCCTTCGCGCGCGCGGTGGGCGAGTACGGCTCGGTGATCTTCATCGCCGGCAACATGCCGATGGTCAGCGAGATCACCCCGCTGATGATCATCACGAAGCTCGAGCAGTACGACTACGTCGGCGCCACCGCGATCGCGGTCGTGATGCTGGTGTTCTCGTTCCTGCTGCTGCTGGGCATCAACGGACTGCAGGCCTGGAGCCTGCGCCGCAACGGTGTGGACGGGAAGCGCTGACATGGCTGGATCCACCGCAACGCTGGGCCGCGGGCGCACCGCCGGCCACTACCAGGGGAACCCCGCCACGGCGGAGAAGCGCTGGGTGCGCTACACGCTGCTGACGCTGGGCCTGGCCTTCTTCGCGCTGTTCCTGCTGCTGCCGCTGGCGGCCGTCTTCACCGAGGCGCTGCGCAAGGGCTGGGACACCTACCTCACCTCGCTGATCGAGCCCGACGCGGTGTCCGCGATCAAGCTGACGCTGCTGGCGGCGGTGATCTCGGTGCCGCTGAACATCGTCTTCGGCGTCTGCGCCGCGTGGGCCATCACCAAGCACGACTTCCGCGGCAAGCAGCTGCTGATCACGCTGATCGACCTGCCGTTCTCGGTGTCGCCGGTGGTCGCGGGCCTGATCTACGTGCTGATCTTCGGCGCGCAGGGCTGGTTCGGCCCGTGGCTGCAGGAGCACGACGTCAAGATCATCTTCGCCGTGCCCGGCATCGTGCTGGCCACCGTGTTCGTGACCTTCCCGTTCGTCGCTCGGGAGCTGATCCCGCTGATGCAGGCGCAAGGCCGGGATGAGGAGGAAGCGGCCACAGTGCTCGGCGCCAGCGGCTTCCGCACCTTCTGGCATGTGACGCTGCCCAACATCAAGTGGGGCCTGCTCTACGGCGTGATCCTGTGCAACGCGCGCGCCTTCGGCGAGTTCGGCGCGGTGTCGGTGGTGTCGGGCCACATCCGCGGCCAGACCAACACGCTCCCACTGCAGGTCGAGATCCTCTACAACGAATATCAGTTCGCCGCGGCATTCGCGGTCGCATCGCTGCTGGCCCTGCTGGCGCTGGTCACCCTCGGGCTCAAGCAGCTCGTGGAATGGCAAGCGACGCGTAGTGTCGTGAAGGAAGAAGCATGAGCATCCAGGTCCGCAACATCCACAAGTCCTTCGGCAGCTTCACCGCGCTGGGCGACGTCAGCCTGGACTTCCCCACCGGCGAACTGACCGCGCTGCTGGGCCCGTCGGGATGCGGCAAGACCACGCTGCTGCGCATCATCGCGGGGCTGGAGACGGCCGACCGCGGCCAGGTGCTGCTGGACGGCGCCGACGCATCGGACACGCATGTGCGCGAGCGCGAAGTCGGTTTCGTCTTCCAGCACTACGCGCTGTTCCGCCACATGACGGTCTTCGACAACGTGGCCTTCGGCCTGCGCGTGAAGCCGCGCAAGCAGCGTCCGCCGGAAGCGGAGATCAAGCGCAAGGTGCATGAGCTGCTGCAGCTGGTGCAGCTGGACTGGCTGGCCGATCGCTATCCGCCGCAACTGTCCGGCGGCCAGCGTCAGCGCATCGCGCTGGCCCGCGCCCTGGCCGTCGAGCCGCGCGTGCTGCTGCTGGACGAGCCCTTCGGCGCGCTGGATGCGAAGGTCCGCAAGGAACTGCGCCGCTGGCTGCGCCGCCTGCACGACGAGCTGCACATCACCAGCATCTTCGTCACGCACGACCAGGAAGAGGCGCTCGAAGTCGCCGACCGCGTCGTGCTGATGGATCACGGGCGCGTGGAACAGGTCGGCTCGCCGATCGAGGTCTACCAGCGCCCGGCGACGCCCTTCGTCTACGGCTTCCTCGGCGCGGTCAACCGCTTCGAAGGCCGCGTGGACAGCGGCATCGTGCGCGTCGGCGACCAGACGCTGGCGCAGGGCGCCGCGGCCTCGATCGAAGGCGCCCAGCATGGCCTGGTGCAGGCGTATGCGCGTCCGCATGAGCTGGTGATCATCCCGTCGCAGGATGCGCCGGGGCTGCCGGCGACGGTCGAGCGCGTGCTCGCCTTCGGCGCCGCCGCGCGTGTCGAGCTGCGCGGCGCGCAGGGCGAGCACCTGGAAGCGGAACTCAGCCGCGAGCAGGCCGAGGCGCTGCAGCTGTCCGCCGGTCAGCACGTGCGTCTGCAGGCCTCGCGCCTGAGTCTCTTCGGCATCGACCAGGCGGCATGAACCTCCAGCAGTTGCGCATCGTCCGCGAGGCGGTGCAGCAGAACTTCAACCTGACCGAGGTGGCGGCGGCGCTGTTCACCTCGCAGTCGGGGGTGAGCAAGCACATCAAGGACCTGGAGGACGAACTCGGCGTCGAGCTCTTCCAGCGCCGCGGCAAGCGCCTGCTCGGCCTGACCGAGCCGGGCAAGGAGCTGGCGGTCGTCGTCGACCGCATGCTGCAGGACGTGCGCAACATCAAGCGTCTGGCGCAGCAGTTCAGCAGCGCCGACCAGGGTCAGTTGACGATCGCGACGACGCACACGCAGGCGCGGTATGCGCTGCCGCAGGTCGTGGCGCGCTTCAAGGCGGCCTATCCGCGCGTGCACCTGGTGCTGCACCAGGGCAGTCCGTCGGAGATCGTCTCGTTGCTGCAATCGGGCGAGGCCGACATCGGCATCGCCACCGAGGCGCTCGGCAAGGACGACGCCTTCGTCACCTTCCCGTTCTACGAGTGGCGCCACGCGGTGGTCGTGCCGGAAGGGCACGCGCTGACGCGCCAGCCGCTGACGCTGGAAGCCCTCGCCGAGCAGCCGCTGATCACGTATCACGAGGGCTACACCGGCCGCGCGCGCATCGACGCCAGCTTCGCCGCGGCCGGCCTGGCGCCGGACCTGGTGATGTCGGCGCTGGATGCGGACGTCATCAAGACCTACGTGCAGATCGGGCTGGGCGTCGGCGTGATCGCGGCGATGGCCTTCGAGCCCGCGCGCGACTCCGGCCTGCAACTGATCGATGCGACCCACCTGTTCCCGCCCAACACGACGCGCATCGCGCTCAAGCGCGGCCACTACCTGCGCGGCTTCGCCTATCGCTTCCTGCAGGAATGCGTGGCCGAGCTGACCGAGGACGCCGTGCGCGAGGCGATGGATCCGGACGCCTGAGCCCACGCGCGCATCCCTGCGCGACGGCGGGCAAGGTTTGCAGCTTGGGCTTTCTATCCACATGCCTCCAGCGCGGGAATGCTTATCGATTTTTGTTGGAGGACACCGGGGTCGCGGATTCGAATAATCAATCCGCATAAGCAATCCGCTTTCCCGACGTTTCCTGACGTCTCCGACGCTTTCCGATGTCTCCCGCATCGGCTGACGTTCCCCCCGATGTGTGGCCGACGATGAACTTCCAGCAACTCCGATCCGTCCGCGAGGCCCAGCGCCGCAACTTCAACCTGACCGAGGTCGCCCAGGCGCTGCACACCTCGCAGCCCGGCGTGAGCCGCCAGATCCGCGAGCTCGAGGACGAGCTCGGCATCGACATCTTCATCCGTGCCGGCAAGCGGCTCACCGGGCTCACCGAGCCGGGCCGCAACGTGATGCCCATCGTCGAGCGCCTGCTGCGCGAGGCCGAGAACCTGCGCCGCGCCGGCGAGGACTTCGCCCGCGCCGACAGCGGCCACCTGCGCATCGCGGCGACGCACAGCCAGGCACGCTATGCGCTGCCGCCGGCGGTGCGCGACTTCCGTGAATCGCATCCCGAGGTCAGCCTGCAGTTCACGCAGGGCTCGCCGCAGCAGGTCGCGCGGCTGCTGATCGACGGCGAGGCGGACATCGGCATCGCGACCGAAGCGCTCGCGCTGCATCCGCAGCTGCTGACGCTGCCCTGCTACCGCTGGACCCACACGGTGCTGGTGCCGCCCGGCCATCCGCTGGAAGCTGAAGCCAACGCGGGCACGCCGCTGTCGCTGGAGCGCCTGGCCGAGTTCCCGGTCATCACCTACGAGACCGGCTACACCGGCCGCTCGCACATCGACGATGCCTTCGCGGCGGCGGGGCTGGACCTCAACGTCGTGCTGGTCGCGATGGACGCGGACGTGATCAAGACCTACGTCGAGCTGGGCCTGGGCGTGGGCATCGTCGCCGCGATCGCCTACGACGAGGAACGCGACCGCCACCTGCGCTCGATCGACGCACGGCACCTGTTCGCCGACAACCTGACGCGGCTCGCCGTGCGCCGCGACGCCTACCTGCGCGACTACGTCTACGCGTTCATCGAGACCTTCGCGCCGCCGCTGTCGCGCGAGCTGGTCGAGCAGGCGCGCGTCGCGCCCAACGGCTCGGATTGACCGTGCCAAAAGAAATTCCGCATGTGCATAGTCCGGGTGCACAGCTAAGCAACGCAGAAAGCATTGGTTCAACGCGGAGAGGGCGCTTCCTAGAGTGACGGGCTCACCTGTTCACTCCCACAAGGAAGTCTCTTGAAGCAGTTCGTCGACCACGTGGCCCGCCTGACCGGACCGGCCGCCACGCTGGCCGCGGCCCTCGCCGCGGCCTATCCCGTCACCGGCGCCTTCGCACAGGCCCAGCCGCCCGCTTCGCCCGCTGGGCCCACTGTGTCCGCACCGGCCGCCGCGTCCACACAGGACACGGCCAAGGACGCGCCGCTGCCGTCGGTGGTCGTCACCGGTTCGCGCATCTCGCGCGTCAACAGCGAGGGGCCGAGTCCGATCACCGTGATCAAGTCGGAAGACCTGGACCGGCTCGGCTACAAGAACGTCTCCGACGCACTGAGCAGCCTGACCGAGAACACCGGCTTCACGCAGGGCGAGGACTTCGGCAACACCTTCACGCCGGCCGCCAATGCGATCAGCCTGCGCGGCCTCGGCCCCAACCACACGCTGGTGCTGGTCAACGGCCGGCGCGTGGCCGACTACCCGACCGCCTATGAGGGCTCGGTCAACTTCGTCAACATCGCCAACATCCCGTCCGCGCTGATCGACCGCATCGAGGTCCTCAGCGGCGGCGCCTCGTCGGTGTACGGCTCCGACGCGATCGCGGGCGTCGTCAACATCGTGCTGAAGAAGCACGTCGACGGCGTCACCGTCAACCTGCGCGCCGGCAGCACCCAACGCGGCGGCGGCGAGAACGCGCGCGCGCAGATCACCGGCGGCCTCGATGCCGGCGCCCTGCAGGGCGTGTGGGGCGTCGAGCTCAGCGGCCGCGAGCCGATCTGGAGCCGCCAACGCGACTTCATGGCCGACACGACGCTGCAGGGCGCCGCGCCGACGGTCGTCTTCGGCCGGCGCAACGCGACCGGCGGCGCCTACCTCACGCCGACCGACGGCTGCGCGGGCGCGGGCACGCTGTTCGAGGGCTCGGTCTCGGCCTACACGGCGAGGAACGGCACCTACTGCGGCAGCGGCCGCGCGTCGCCAACGTACTGGACGACGCAGACCGGCAACCGCAGCGCGCAGGCGGCAGGCGCGCTGACGCTCGCGCTGGACCACGGCCTCGAGCTGTTCGCCGAGGGCCAGTTCGGCTGGGCGCGGACCGAGAACAACACGCGTGGACCGAGCTGGACCTCGGACATCGCGGGCAAGGGCTACTTCCGCAATGCCACGACGGGCCAGCTGGAGATCTGGACGCGTCGCTTCGCGCCCGAGGAAATCGGCGGCGTGGACCGCTTCAACCGCAAGTGGCAGGACTCGACGCACAACGTCGCCGTCGGCGCGCGTGGCGAGCTGGCCGGATCCTGGACCTTCGAGGTGGCGGCCAACAGCTCCTACTACCTGAACCGCACCACGACGCCGCGGCTGACGGCGGGCATCGAACAGCTGCTGCTCGGACAGAAGCTCGGCACCGAGGCAGACGGCACGGCGATCTATTCGGCCGATCCGGCACGCCTGTTCCGCCCGCTGACGCCGCAGGAGATCGACGGCGTCACCGACCGCAGCTGGACGCGCAACGCCAGCTGGAACCAGCAGCTGAGCGCGTCCGCCAGCGGCGAGTGGTTCAAGCTCCCCGGCGGTCCGGTGCGCGCGGCCGTCGTGGCTGAGGCAGGCACGCAAGGCTTCCGCAACGAAGCCGACCCGCGGCTGGGCCAAGGCATCTTCTACAACACGAGCACCTCGCCCACCGTGCGCGGCACGCGCGAGCGGCTGGCGCTGGGCGGCGAACTCAATGCGCCGATCACGAAGCAGTTGACCGCGACCTTGGCCGCGCGGCACGACCGCTACGAATTCGCCGGCCGCAGCGACGGCAGCACGACCTACAACGCGGGCCTCGAGTTCCGACCGCTCTCGACGCTGCTGCTGCGCGCGCAGCACGCGACCAGCTTCCGCGCGCCGGACATGAACTACATCTTCGCGCAGCAGACGAAGGGCTACTACTCGTCGTCGACGGACTACTACCGCTGCGCGCAGACCGGGCAGCCGCTGTCGACCTGCGACTTCGCGGACGTCTCGCCCGGCTTCAACTTCGTGCGCACGGGCTCGTCGGACCTGAAGTCGGAACGAGGTCGCTCGTGGGGCGTGGGTGCGGTGTGGCAACCGGCCTCGTCCTTCGACGTGTCGCTGGACCTGTGGAAGATCGCGATCCGCGACCTGGTCACCGACCTCAGCGCCGACGGCGTGCTGCGCGACGAGTCGGACTGCCGCACCGGCATCAAGGACATCCAGTCGCCGACCTGCGTGGACGCGATCGCCCGCGTGCGCCGCAACCCGGCCGACGCGCTGGTCCGCCCGGGCGAGGTCGCGGAAGTCCGTGTCAATCCGATCAACGCGGCGAGCGAATCGACCTGGGGCCTCGACGTCGGCACGCGTTACACCTGGGCGACGGCCACGTGGGGCAAATGGACGGTCGACGCGAAGTACACGCGGGTCAAGAGCTTCAAGTACCAGCAGTTCGCCGGCGACGAGAACCGCAACGTCGTGGGCACGGCAGACTTCAGCGATTGGCCCAGCCGGCTCAACGCGAGCGTGGTCTGGCAGACCGGCGACTGGACGCACGCCGTCTCGGCGCAGCGCAACGGCCGCATCGCACGCGAGGACCACGAGGGCACGCTGGGCCTCTACTGGAACTTCAACGCCAGCACCGCGTGGCAGATCGGCAAGCAGACGCGCGTCAGCCTGATCGTCAACAACCTGTTCGACAAGATCCGCCGCGATCCGAGCGCCACCTGGCCGTACTACCCGGTCGGCTACTACTCGCCGCACGGGCGGCAAGGCTGGATCGAGCTGGAACACCGCTTCGGCGCCTGAGACCGACCCAAGCCCTCGGACGACGCGGGTGACCGCGCCGTTCCACCGGTTCCGACTGCCGCGGCGACCCCGCCCCGGCTTGCGGGCCGCCCCTCACGAGGGGGCGGCCCTTTTTTCCGGCAACGGTGCAAAGCAAAGCAGATCTTCTTCGTTCCCTTTGACTGTGCGCTTGCCTACATTGAGCGCTCCCCTCAACCCCCGTGATGAGAAGAATCCCGTGAACCCCATTCGCCGTCTCCGTCGCACCGTCTCGCTGCTCGCCACCGCCGCCCTGCTTGGCGGTGCCGCGCTGATGCCCCTGGCCCACGCGCAGGGCTCGGTCACGCTGCTCAACGTGTCGTACGACCCGACGCGCGAGCTCTACCAGGACTACAACGCCGCGTTCGCGAAGTACTGGAAGGCCAAGACCGGCGAGACCGTCACGGTGAAGAACTCGCACGGCGGCTCGGGCAAGCAGGCGCGCTCGGTGATCGACGGCCTGGATGCGGACGTCGTCACGCTGGCGCTGGCCTACGACATCGACGCGCTGCACGACCACGGCAAGCTGGTGCCGGCCGACTGGCAGAAGCGCCTGCCGAGCAACGCGTCGCCCTACACCTCGACCATCGTGTTCCTGGTGCGCAAGGGCAACCCGAAGCACATCAACGACTGGCCGGATCTGGCCCGCAGCGGCATCGACGTGATCACGCCGAATCCGAAGACCTCGGGCGGCGCGCGCTGGAACTACCTGGCCGCGTGGGCGTATTCGCTGAAGCAGCCGGGCGGCAACGCCGATTCGGCCAAGGCCTTCGTCAAGCGCATCTATGCGAACACCAAGGTGCTGGACTCCGGCGCCCGCGGCGCCACGACGACCTTCGTCGAGCGCGGCATCGGCGACGTGCTGATCGCCTGGGAGAACGAGGCCTACCTGGCGGTGAAGGAGCTGGGTCCGGACAAGTTCCAGATCGTCACGCCGAGCCTGTCGATCCTGGCCGAGCCGCCGGTGTCGGTGGTGGACAAGACGGTCGACAAGAAGGGCACGCGCAAGGTGGCGCAGGCCTACCTGGAGTACCTGTACTCGCCGGAAGGCCAGGAGATCGCGGCCAAGAACTACTACCGCCCGCGGGACCCCAAGATCGCCGCGAAGTACGCCAAGACCTTCGCGCCGGTGAAGCTGGTGACCATCGACGAGGTCTTCGGCGGCTGGCGCAACGCGCAGAAGACGCACTTCGACGACGGCGGCGTCTTCGACCAGATCAGCGCGGTGCGCTGAGTCCCGACGGTACCGCGCTTCACGCTGTCAACGTTTGTCTCCTCGGTCGGTCTCGGGCGCCGCGCAAGCGGCGTCATAGGCAACCAGACCGTTCGCTCTGTGCGAGCAGCCCCGCTGGCGGCAAGTCGGCGGGGCCTTTTTTCGTCCGCCCCGCCGGAACGTGCCGGGCAGTGACCAACTACCGCTCCACGGCGCAGGACAGGGGCGCCGTGCGACAGCGGCCAGCAACGATCCCCGTATGCTGTGGCCCGTGAAGTTCCTCGCTCCGATCCGTTCGCGCCTTGTCGCCCTCCTGCCGTCGACCGTCCTGCTGCTGGCGGCGCCGCACGCGGGCGCGCAAGGGCCCGGCGCAACACCTGCCCCCGCGCCGGCCGTCACCAGGATCACCTGGCTCGCCTCCGACCATGCGCCGCAGATGACGGGCGCCGACGCCAGCGGCGTGACCGGGCGCGTGATCGCCTATCTCGAGAAGCAATGGCCGGGCGTCCGGCACGAGATCGTCTTCGCCAACGCCAAACGCAGCTGGCAGATGATCGAGAACGGCGACGAGGTGTGCCGCGCCAACGTGGTCCGCACGCCCGATCGCGAGAAGGCGGCCTACTTCATCAACACCCAGCTCACGCCGCCGCCGGGCCTGATCGTGCGCCGCGACAAGCTCAAGCGCCTCCCGCGCAACGCCGCCGGTGAAGTGCAGCTGGCGCGGCTGCTCGCCGATCCGTCGCTGCGCGGCGCGCTGATCGACGGCCGCAGCTACGGTCCGGTGCTCGACGAGATGCTCGCCGCGCGACCCGCCGACAGCGCGGTCTCGCTCTACTCGCCCAAGGACTTCGGCGCGCGTCTGCTGCAGATGCTCAGCCTCGGGCGCGCCGACTATTCGGTGGAGATGGACATGGCGCTCGTCATGGCCGGGAATCCGGAGGACCTGGTCAGCGTGCCGATCCAGGGCGCCAGCGAACTGGTGATGGCCGGCATCGCCTGTCCGCGCACGCCATGGGGACTCGCCGCGATCCGCGGCATCGACAAGGCCTACGGCCGACCCGAGGGCGCCGCCACCCTGCGGCGCGGCCTCATGCGCTGGCTCACGCCGGAAACGAAGGCCCACTACGCAGCCCGCTTCGATGCGTTCTATCGCGAACGCAGCAAGCCGTCCCGCATCGACCCCTGATCGACGCCGTCGATCGTCGTCGGCGGTCGTGTGAACGCCGGTGGCCGCCGACAGGTCCAAGGCCGCCGCGCGCGGCGCTGGTGACGCTCAGGACTGCCGCTCGACGCGGTTGCGACCGCCGTCCTTCGCGCGATACAGCGCCTGGTCGGCACGACCGAGCAGCTCCTCCACCCGCAGATCCTCCGGTCGCAGCGCCGTCACGCCGAAGCTGGCCGTGAGCGACGCCAGCGGCGAGCCCGGTTGCAGCGCCAGCCCGCTGATCTCGATGTGATGCCGCAGGCGCTCCACCAGGTGCGTCGCGTCCTCCAGCGAGGTCTGGGGCAGCAGCAGTCCGAATTCCTCGCCGCCGAGCCGGCCCAGCAGGTCCTGCTTGCGCACGATCTGCGCGCACAGCTGCACCAGGTGGCACAGCGCAGCGTCGCCGCGCGCGTGGCCCAGCGTGTCGTTGATGCGCTTGAAGTGGTCGACGTCCATCATCACCAGCGACATCTCCAGCCCGTAGCGCCGGCTGCGCGCCAGTTCCGCGTCGGCATGCTCCAGGAAGCAGCGCCGGTTGGCCGCGCCGGTCAGCGCGTCCGTCGTCGCCAGCCGCTGCAACTCGATCTCCAGGCGTTTGCGGTCGGTGAAGTCCACGAGCGTGCTCAGCACCGACGGCGCGCCGTCGTACACCACCGGCACCATCGACAGCAGCATCCACAGCTCGCTGCCGTCGGCCGCCAGCAGGCAGATCTCCTCGCCCTGCAGCCGGCCTTGTTCCTTGAACTTCACCTGCATGCGGTCCCGCTCGCCGGGCTCGCGGTAGAAGCTGATCGCCGGCTTGCCGACGAGGTCGTCCAGCGGACGTCCCACGATCGCCGCCGACGGTCCGTTGGCATACACGATCAGCGCATCGTGCTCGCGCGTCACAACCATCGGGATCGGCGCGTGATCCAGCACCGCGCGCAGACGCTCCTCGCTGTCGGCGAGTTCGCGCGTGCGCTGCGCCACGCGGCGCTCGAGGTTGGCGTTGAGCTCCTGCAGCTCGGCCACCAGCCGCGCGTTGTCCACGGCGTTCACGACGTTGGCGCACAGCAGCTCCAGGAAGCTCACGCGCGCCTCGGTGAACACGCCCGCCGCGGCGGCGTTCTCCAGGTACAGCGCGCCCACCGTCTGCCCCTGCTTGAGCAGCGGCAGCGCCAGCACCGAGCGGGGCGGCGAGGGGTGGCGCTGGAAGTAGTCCTCCATCGTCGACAGACCGCGCGCGTCGACGATCAACTCGCGCCGGCCGTCGCGCAGCACGCGGCTCATCAGCGTCAGCGGCAGTTGCTGGCCCGCGCGCTCCAGCGGCAGTTGCTCCAGCAGGTGCAGCGTCGGCGACTCGCCGAGCGTCGCTTCCGCCTGCAGCACCCAGCGCGAGGCGCCCGCCGTGCCGCTCGCCAGCACGATCGCCGCGCGCTGCGCGCCGGCGCTCTCGGCGACGACCTCCAGCAGGCGGCGCAACAGGCGCGGCAGATCGGGCTGGCTGCTGATCGCCTGCACCGCCTTCGTCAGCGTGCTGAGATCGGCGGCATCGGCGCGGATCTCGCCCCCCTCGGCGCCTGCGTCGATCGAGGCGTCCCGGTCTTCGGCCGGCAGCGACATCGCCTCGCCCGCGAGCGCCGTGATGCCCCAGTCCTTCCAGGTCTTCTGCAGCCGCCATCGGGCCTGACCGGCGCGCGCCGGCGCGCGGTCTCGCCACGCGTCGACCTGCGCCCGCAGGACGGCCGCCACGTCGAGCGGCGTTCCCTGCGGTCCCTCCGCCGCTGCCAGCGCCTGGGCCAGCAGCCGATCGATCTCTTCCTCCGGCGCGGCCGCCAGCATCGCCTGCTGCGCCAGCAGCAGCGCGATGCGGTCGTGCAGATGACCGGGACCCGCGTCGCACCAGCGTTGCAGGCGACGCAGCGCGTCGTCCTCGAGCGCCTGATCGCGCGCACCGCCCGCCAACGCAACGCGTTGCGCGGCCCACGCGGCGATGAAGAGCAGCAGCGATTGCGCATGCATGCCGCGCCCCGCGGCGAAGCGCGCTCGCGCCTCCAGCGCCAGGCGCAGCGCGGGCTCGGGCCGATCGGCGATGAAATGCAGCACCGCCTGCCAGCCGTGCAGGAACATCAGTCCGGTCTGGTCCTGACGCTCACCGTAGGTCCGCGCGAGCGCCTCCATCCCCTCGAAGCCATCCTCCGGCAACCGGGGCTGCCGCAACGCGCGCACGAGTCCGAGCAGCGCGTCCTCATAGTCCGCCGCGACCGGCTGGCGCATCGCGCGCAGGCGCTGCCCGTGCGTGACCAGCTGATCCTCCAGCGCCGGCAGCGGCATGCCCGACAGCAGCGCATGCACGTCGTGGACGTACAGGCCGAGGCCCGCATGGCGCAGGTTGCCGAACTCCAGCCCGTTGCGATGCGTCTGCATCAGGCCGTCCATGCTGACGCGCAGCCCCTGCACCCAATGGCTGAGGAAGGCGTGGAACGAGAAGCCCGCGTGCGCGAAGACCTGCATCCAGCCGTGCCGCTCCACGAGCGCCGTCGACATGCGGCCCAGGTCGTGGGCGAAGCGGTAGTCGCCGAGGAATTCCGCGCACATCAGGCCCAGCACCGAATACGCCGACAGCGCCTGCGGCACGTGGCCGTGGTCGACCATCAGCCGGACCTGGAACAGCGTCAGCAGCGGCAGCAGCGCCGGCCGGACGATGTAGGCCGCGGCGGTCATCTTGGCGGCGATCGAGATCAGCAGCAGCCGCTGCTCGTCGCGCATCGGTCCGCGTTCGGCCAGCGTGTCCAGGCCGATGGCGGCGATCTCCTGCTGCAGGGCGGCCAGCAGCTGCATGACCTGCCCCATCGCGTCGGGACCGCCGGCGCGCGGCAGCTCCGCACCGAGCAGCAGGAACAGCTCCAGTCCGAGGTCGACGGTCTCCGCGAGCCGACCCTGCGCGTAGAAGGCCTCCATGCGGACTTCCAGCAGCCGCGCGCGTTGCGCGTTGTCCTCGGCATCGGCGATCGCCGATTCGAGCAGCGCGTCCATGCGGGCCGGACGCCCGGCCAGATAGGCCATCCGCGCCGCGTGATGCAGCCAGGCGGCACGATGCGGCGAGTTGGGCGCCAGCTCGAGCGCGAGCTCCGCGTAATCCGCCGCCGGCTCGAAAGCGGCGGCGTCCATCGCCTGCCGGGACGCCAGGGCGTTGAAGCCGGCCAGCGCCTGGCGTTCCGCGTCGTGGTGGGCCTCGTGCAACAGCAGGCGCGACGCGTTCAGGTGATGCAGCACCGTGTAGGGAAGCGGCACATCCGGATGCAAGGCGCGATGACCGTCGCGCAGCAGCCGGCCGATGCGCAACTGCAGGGCGGGACGCTGGTCGGCCGCGATGCGCTGCAAGGCCGCCTCCTGCACGCGGTCATGGGCGAAGGCATAACGGACCGACTCGCTGGCATGGCCTTGCAGCTGCGGCGCGTAGCGGTACAGCGCGCTCGCCGGCACCAGCAGCTGCGCCTGCAGCGCCGGCAGCAGATCGGTGGCGAGCAGATCGGCCGGGACATCGAGCGCGGTGGCCAGGCTGTCGAGCCCGAAGCCTGCGCCCAGCAGCGCCGCCACGCTCAGTGCCTGCCGCGTCGTGTCGGGCAGACGCTCGAGCTGCTGCAGCATCAGCGCGACGACGTTGTCCGCCGTGCGCGTGGCCGCGATGCGCTCCAGCGCGTGATCCCAGCGCTGCGCGGTGGCGTCGTAGTGGATCAGGCCGCGACGGACCAGGTCCTCCAGCAGCCGGCGAAGGAAGAACGGATTCCCCGCCGTGCGGGTCTGGCAGAGGCGCGCGAGCTCGTCGAGTCCCGCGTCCTCCTCGGCCGGATCCCGACGCAGGCTGTCGGCCAGCAGATGGCGCGTGTCGTCGAGTCCGAGAGGGCCGACGCGCAACGGCATGAAGCGCTCGCCGAGTTGCTGACGCAGTTCCGCCAGTTCCTGCGCGACCGGATGACCGGGCGGGACCTCGTTGTCGCGATAGGCCACGACGAACAGCGTGTGGCGCAAGGTCGCGTCGTGCAGGCATTCGCGCAGCAGTCGGCGCGAGGCGCGGTCGGCCCATTGCCAGTCGTCGAGGAACAGCGTCTGCGGCTCTCCCTCGCGCGCCAGCGCGGCGAAGCCCTGGCTGACGGCGCGCAGGAAGCGGTTCTCCGCCTCAGCCGGGCCGACCGGCATCAGCGGTGCATCCAGGGCCAGCAACGGCGTCATCTCCGGCAGCGCCTGCGAGAGCAGCGCGGCATTCGCGCCGAGGCGCTCGCGCAGCCGAACGCGCCAGACGGTCTGCTGAGGCGCGGGCAACGCCAGCACCTGCGCGGCGCGCTGGACCAGCAGGTGCAGCAGCGGACCGTACGGACGGTCCTGGCCGTACTGGTTGAACTTGGCAGCCGCGAAGTGCCCGCGCTGCGCGAGCAGGCTGCGTTGCGCCGCCAGCACCAGCGCGGTCTTGCCGATGCCGGAGAAGCCCGACACGGCCACCAGTCCCGCACCGCCGGCCTGCCCCTGGGCGGCGTCCTCGAAGGCCAGCCCCAGTTGCGCCTGCGCCGATTCGCGGCCGTAGAGGCGCCCGCTCGGCTGGAAGCGCACGGCCGCGTCGCCCTGTCCGGCCTCGAAGCCCGGCAACCCGCGGCCCTGCTCCAGCGCCGCCTCGCAGAGCTGCAGGTCGTGCCGCAGCGCCTGGTGGCTCTGGTAGCGGCCTTCGGGCTCCTTGTGCAGGCAGTGCGCGACGACCTGCGCCAGCGGCGCGAAAACCTGGTGATTGCGCGTCGTCGCCATCGGCGCCGCGAGCGCCAGATGCGCATGCACGGCGCGCGCGGGATCGTCGATGTCGAATGGCGGCGCGCCAGTCAGTGCTTCCAGCAGCGTGGCACCGAGACTGTAGAAATCGGCCCGGTAGTCGACATCGCGGCTCATGCGACCGGTCAGCTCCGGCGCGAGCGTCGCGAGCGACGCCTCGATCAGTTCAGCCCGCTGGACCAGCGGTCGCTCGCGCTCGATCTCGGCGGCGAGCCCGAGGTCCGCGATCAGCACCTTGCGCGCGTCACGGCCCGCGCCGGGCAGCAGCACGATCTGGCCGGGTCCGAGATTGCGGTGGATGAGGCCCTGTCCGTGCAGGTGCTGGAGCGCCTCGACCAGGTCGAGCGCGATGCGGATCAGCGCATCGTTGCCCAGCGTGCCGCGGCGCAGGCGGTGTCGCAGGGTCTCCGCGCCGAGATCGGGCAGCAGCAGCGCCGGACGGCCGTCAGGCGCGATCCACGCCGAGGGACGCAGGATGAAGGCGGGGTCGAGGCGCTGGGCCAGCTCGAACTCGCGGCGCAGCCGGGCCACGGCGGCGGCATCGGCGCGGGCGTCCCGAAGGCGCTTGAGCAGCGCCGTGCCGCCTTGGCCATCGCCGACCCGGACAACCTCGCTCCGGCGGCCCTGGTGGAGCATCTGCTCGGCCTGCCAGGCACCTGGGTCGGTCGCCTCCCACGCTCGTCTGTCCTTCATCCCATCCGCTCTCTGTTGTCCACGGACTGTAACGGCTGGCTACGACGGGCCAGCCTTCCTCCACCGTCAAGGCGACGACGCCCGCGGCAGGAAGCGGAAGAAAGCGACAGATCCGCCCGGCTTCGTGGCGTGGCGTGCACGGCGCTGTCCGCGTGCGGGCACGGGACCCGCGGCAGATCACCGATTCGATCAAGAAACGAAGCGGCGAGGACCACTGGATGCGGCCCTCGTTCATTGGCGCCTGGCGGCACTGTCCGTTGCAATCGGCTTCAGCTGCCGTACTTGATCGAACAGCCGTAGGGCTTGGTGCTCGCGTGCGTGATCTTCTTGCCGGCGGCCAGCTCGCCCAGCGCCGTCTTCACGTAGGGATCGGCCTTGGCGATGTCGTCGGCCTTGGCGGTCGCGATGCTGTCGATGCCGCCCTTGTAGACCAGCACGCCTTGCGGATTGACGATGAACAGGTGCGGCGAGGTCTGCGCGCCGTAGGTCTTGCCCAGCTGGCCGCTCGGATCGAGCAGCACCTGCGTCGGCGCCGCGCCGCGATCCTTGTTCAGCTTCGTCGCCGTCGCGCCGTCGACATGGCCCTGCTGGCCGGGTGCCGACGAGATCACCTGCAGCCACACGACGCCTTGCGCGGTGGCCTCCTTCTGCAGCGCCGGGATGTTGCCGCTGCCGTAATGCTTCTTCACGAAGGGGCAGTCGTGGTTGGTCCATTCCAGCACGACGGTCTTGCCCTTGTAGCTGTCCAACGTGACCGTCTTGCCGTCTGCCGTGGTCGCGCTGAAGGCGGGCGCGGGCTGGTCGATCTGCGCTTGCGCATGCGCCAGTCCGGTCATGGCCATCGACGCCGCGATCGCGGCACCGGCCAGCACGGCGCGCCGCGACAGCGCGCCGCGGAACGAGGAGGTCATGGAAGTCATCGGGTGATTCATGGCGAGGTCTCCAGGATGAAAACAGCGATAGGACGGGAACGGCGTGGGCCGGCGGCTCAGGAAGTGCCAGCCCTCAGGGCCGTGGTGACGATGCCGGGCGTCAGCAGCTGCGGCAGCACCTGCGCGCCGCTGCCCGTCCCGGCCGGATAGAACAGGTACAGCGGCACGCCGCTGCGGTCGTGCTGCTTCAGCAGCTCGGTGATGCGGGGGTCCTGACGGGTCCAGTCGCCCTTGAGGTAGGTCACGCCCTGCTTCTCGAAGGCATCGCGCACTTCGTCGGTGGACAGCGCGACGCGCTCGTTCACGAGACAGGTGATGCACCACGACGCGGTCAGGTTCACGAACACCGGCTTGCCTTGCGCGCGCAGCTGGGCCAGACGTTCGGGCGAGTAGGGCTCGTGATCGGCAGCTGCGGCTCGTTGGGGACCGCCCGATGTCGCCGCGTCTGGTGACTCGGTGCCGCCGATCGCCGACAGCATCGGCAACAGCGCCGCGGCCGCCACCAGCGACGCGATGGCTGCGCCCGTGCCGGTCCATTGCCAGCGCGACGACGCATTCCGGCTCACCGAACGGATCCAGGCGGCCAGCGCCAGCAGGCCCATGCCCGCGAGCGCCACCAGCACACCCATCGGTCCGGCCTGCTGCGCAATCACCCACACCAGCCAGATGGCCGCCGCAAACATCGGGAATGCAAGCGCCTGCTTGAGCACGTCCATCCAGACACCGGGACGAGGCATGCGTCGCTGCAGCGCGGGCCACCAGGCCAGGGCCAGATAGGGCAGCGCCAGACCCAGTCCGAGCGACAGGAAGACGGCCATCAGTTCCGCCGCTGGTTGCGCCAGCGCATACGCCATCGCCGCGCCCATGAACGGCGCCGTGCACGGTGTCGCGACCACCGTCGCGAGCACGCCCGTGAAGAAGCTGCCGGAGAGGCCGGGCTTGCTCGCCAAGCCCTGTCCCACGCCCGCGAAACCCGCACCGATCTGCAGCTGGCCTGCCAGCGACAGGCCCAGCACGAACATCAGCCAGGCCAGCAACAGCACGAACAGCGGCGAGTGGAACTGGAAGCCCCAGCCCACGCTGCCGCCCGCGCCGCGCAACGCCAGTAGCACGCCGCCGAGCGCGGCAAAAGCGATCAACACGCCTGCGGTATAGGCCAGACCCTGGCGGCGATGCTCGCCGGCATTGCCATGCAGAAAGCCCAACGCCTTGATCGCCAGCACCGGGAACACGCAGGGCATGAGGTTCAGGATCAGACCGCCGATCAACGCTAGACCCATTGCTCCCCAAAGGCTGATGCTGGATCCGCTGGCGGAGGATGTGCCCGCCGTTGACGCCTCCACCGATGTCACGACCGTTGCAGGCGTCGTCGACGTCGGCGCCGTTGCCGTGCCGCTGACCGGCAGGCTGACTTCCCATGCCTGGCCATCCACCAGCAGCAGCCCGTTCAACGGCTTGCCGGCAGGGGCGGGTGCTTCACCGACCGGCGCGCGCAATCGCCAGTCATCACCGACGCGGTCGAGCTGCGGCTTCGCGGCATGCTGCACGCGACCCCAGTCCTGCGGCATGAACAGCGCCTGCTTGACCTCGGGCGTGGCCGACGCGGGCCACGTCACGAGCAGGTCCTTTCCCTCCAATCGGGCAGCGGCCTGGAACGATGCCTTGCCGGGCAGGGCGGCGTGCGCGGTGGACAAGGTGGTCGCTTCCGCCGAGTCCTTCGCTGCGGCACCGATGGGAATCGACAACGCGAGCGTCGCCTGCTGCGGGATGCATTCCTCGCGGCAGACGAGCCAGGAGGCTTCGGCGGTCACGGTCGTCGTCTGTCCTGGGGTCAGGTCTTGCGGCAGGCGGACTTCGGTCAACAACAGGACCTGGTCCTCGTAGCCGTAGTTGGTGATGGGACCGACGTCGAAGCGTTTGGGTGCTGGCCAGAGGATCTGGCCGGCGGTCGCGCCCTTGGGGAGCGTCCATTCGATGCTGGTGGGCTGGCCGGAGTCGCCGGGATTTTTCCAGTACGTGTGCCAATGGGGCGCGATGCGTTGTTCGAGCGCGAGTAGCAGCGTCTGGCCTGGTGCCACCTGCGAGGACGCGCTGATCAGCCGGACCTGGACCTCGTCGGTGGCGGAGCGATCCGTCGGAGGTGCGGCGTCCGCGGCGGACGCGAGGGTGACCAGCGCGACGAACGTCGTTGCCGCTGCCGATCGCAGGAGGTTCAAGGGAACAAGTCGCATGGGCGCGATGCTAGGCAATGGTCCTGACCCTCACAAGGCGTCGACCTTCCTTGTTTCCTTACTTCCACGATTCGAGGAAACCGGAAAAGCCGACATCCGCGATCCACGCCACCCGTGAAGTCGCCAAGAAAGGGGAGGTCAGCGGGTGCGAGTGGGGCCGGAATGGGGCTTGGGGGTCCAGGAGGGATCCCCCATGCCCCGTGGAGAGCCCGCGCTTGGCCAAGCGGTGTCCAGGGACCTCAAAAAGCGCAAAAACCAGCGCACAAAAACGCTGAGAGCCTGACAACCCCTGCCAGGAATGAACGCTGGAATCAGCCGTTCGGAATATCCGGTTCAACAAGTTGGGCAAGCAGGGTCAAGGACTCCTGCCAGCCCAGATAGCAGGCTTGGGCAGGGATGACATCGGGGATGCCTTCCTGCGTGACGTTCATTTCGGTCCCGCAGAAAACGGCCGTCAGCTCGATGGTCGTCGTCATGTCGCCGGGCAGATTGGGGTCGTCGAAACGGCTCGTGTAGCGGAGCTTCTTCCCGGGCTCGAGCTCGAGGTATTCCCCGCCGAAGCTGTGCGACCCGCCGGCCGAGAGATTGGTGAACGACATGCGCCAGGTGCCGCCGACCCTCGGATCCATGTGATGCATGGTGCCGGTGAACCCATGCGGCGGCAGCCATTTGCACATCGCGGCCGCATCGGTGAAGGCGCGATAGACGCGTTCCGGCGGTGCTTTCAGGACGCGGTGCAGACGGATGGTGAAGGGCATCGGTGTCTCCTGGATTCGTTCGCGAATGGAGAATCACCATAGCCTCGGAACGTGTCCGGCGCGAGACCCCGCGCCCCTGACAGGGATTCCACGGAGGAGGGTGTCTTGCGACCGCGGCTCACCGCGGTTGACCGCGGCTCACCGCGGTTGACCGCGGGTCAGGCCTTGCTCAGACCGAGAACGACCACTCCAGGATGCCGGCGCGCTCGGGCCGGCGCTCTCGCGCGGCACGCGCCTTGGCGGCCTCGACCCAGCGCTTGGCCAGCGGGAACGGTCCGAAGCCGGACTCCGTGTTGATGTGTCCGACCAGGCCGATGTTGCTGTAGCTGCTGCCCCAGCGCGTGGCCCAGCGCAACGCGCTCGATGCGCTCATCCAGGGATCGTTCTGGCTGGCGATCAGTGCCGTCGGACGACCCAGTCGCTGGTGCGGCAGGCTCTCCGCCAGGCCGAACTTGTCCGGCTCCGCCGGCGCGACCAGCAGCGCCTCGCGCACCGGCGAGTCCGGATGACGCTGCAGGTGATGCGCCAGCGCCAGGCAGCCGAAGCTGTGCGCCACGACGATCCATTCGCCGGGGCCGGCGTTGTCGATGCGCGCATGGATGCGCTCCGACCAGCGCTCCAGATCCGGATGGCTGAAATCGCGCTGGCGCACCCGGTGCGCGTCGCGGTACTGCTGCTCGAGCCAGCTCTGCCAATGCGCCGGCCCGCTGTCGTGCAGGCCGGGGATGATCAGCAGGCGCGGCTCGGCGCTGCCGTTGTGCTGTGTCGCACGGAGAGGGTAGAGCGCCATGGCGATCTCCTGCTTGACTCGGGCCAGCGGCTCACAGGGTGGCGATCGACACCTCGGTGGACTTCACCAGCGCGACGACTTCCTTGCCGACGGTCAGGTTGAGCTCCTTCACCGAGCGCGTCGTGATCACCGACGTGACGATCAGGCCGCCGGCGGTCTGCACGTCGACTTCCGAAACGACCGGACCTTCGACGATTTCCTTGATGGTGCCGCGGAACTGGTTGCGGACGTTGATGGCGGTGATGGTCATGTGAGGGGCTCCTGAAAAGATGGGGACCAGCTTAGGCAGCGGGGCTCATTTGCCGAACGAAGCGCTTGATGGATCAACATGCGCTGGCCGCATAAGAGGCGTGGGAGGGCGTGGGAGGGCGAGAGCGGTAAAGCGGAGGTAAAGCCGGTGTCGCCGCTGCGCGATGCGCCCCGCCGGCGCCGTCACGCGGGAATCTCCGTTGAAGGCTGTCACGGAGCCCCGTGCACAATCCGCCATCCCCTGCCGGCCGCCGCCGGCGCATCGTTCGACATGGGTTTCTTGTCATGACCAAATCGTTTGCGCGCGGCCTGGCCGCGTTGTCGCTGATGGCCGTTTGTTGCGGTCAGGCCTTCGGATTCGGGGCCGTCGGCCACAACACCGTCGGTGAGATCGCCGCCCAGCTGATCAAGGGCCACCGCGCCGAAACCGAGGTCAAGCGCATCCTCGGTCCGGTCTCGCTGCGTGACATCGCCGTGTGGGACGACTGCGTGAAAGGCATCGACACCGGCAACGACTTCAAGTACGCCGTGACCGGTCGCTTCGCCGAGTGCGCGGTGTTCGAGAACAACGCCGAGGAAGAAGCCCGGATGCGCGACTACGTGAAGCGCAACTTCGAGCAGTGCCAGCCCAAGCCGGGCGAGGAGTCCTGCAACAAGCAGTACCACTATGCCAACGTCGCCATCCAGCGTGGCCGCTACATCCCCGGTGCGATCGGCACCAGCGATCATGACCTGGTGCCGGCGCTGAAGGCGGCGATCCTGGTGCTGAAGACTGGCAAACAGACACCGCCGATGGACTTCAACGAACGGGAGGCGCTGGCGCTGGTCGTGCATGCGATTGGCGACATGCATCAGCCACTGCACATGGGTTCGTTGTACCTGGACGCGGACGGCAAGCCGTATGACCCGGACACGCAGGGGGCGGACGCGCAGACGCACACGGTGGGCGCAAACGCCATCACGCTGCCGAAGCCGGACGGCACCCCGGGCGGCAACCTGCACAGCTTCTGGGACGGGCTGCCGGGTCGGCTGAGCGCCGAGCAACTGGCGGCGATGCCCGCACTGGCCAAGGACGTGCCGCCCTCAACGGGCAATCCGGACGACTGGCCCGTGCAGTGGGCAAGCGAGTCGCTGCTGGGGGCGCGCGATGCGTTCGACGGCATGAGCTTCGGCGCCCGCCAGCAGAGCCTGCGAGGTCCACGCTGGCTGGCCACGCCTCCGGCGGGCTACGACGCTCGCAGCCTCGAGCAGACGCGTCTGAACGTCATCAAAGGCGGCGCCCGCCTGGCGCAGATGCTGGAGAGCATCTGGCCGGACAAGGCTGAGACGACGAACAAGAAGTGATCGCCCAACCCAGATGACCGAAAGCCCCGCATTGCGGGGCTTTTTCATTTGTGGGCCAAGGTGGACCTCAAGCGATCAGCGCTTCGACCCCTTTCGATTCGACAAGTTGCAGGAGACGGAGCGCGGTGCCCGTCGGTTGCTTGTTCGCTTTGGGAGACTCCCACTTCTGGACCGTCGACACGCTGACGTTCAGGAATGCCGCAAAGACTGATTGGCTCATCTTCGCCACACGAGTGCGAATGGCCGCGATCTGTTCGCAGGTGTACGCCGGTGGCGGCACGCAAAGTGACCTGATTTTTGCCATGCTGGACTTCGACATCAGCCCATAGGAATTCAGATCCTCAGCGAACTCGAGCAAATCGCGCAAGATGCGCGCGTTCTCAGGGTCCTTCGTTGCCATTGCAGATCTCCTTCAAGCGGCCATCAAGGATCGACGCAGCGAGGTCCGCCAAGCTCATGCCTTGCAGCTGAACTGCAATCGCCAGCGCGACGTCAATCGCCTCATCAGAAAAATCAAATCCAGGTTCGTTCTTCTCCCGACCCGCCACGAAGAAGACAGCACCTGCATGTCGCTTGGCGACGAGCGCCCGAAGGCCTCCACGCTTTCCGCGACCTGCCACCGCAATCCGCTTCTTGCACAAGCCATGGCCCAGATCCGCCTCGAAGCGACCGGCCTCGATGTCCCGGGCAGCCAGACACAAAAGGCAATCAGGAATCAACTTTTTCGCCCATCGATCGAACGCACGCGTCTTGAAAACCCTCTTCACCTGACCTCCAAACTGTAGCACCAAGTGCCATAGTCTGGCCTTTAGGTTCGACGCTGTCGCTGGCTCAAATCTGCGCTTTTGATCTTGATGGGCAGGCCTGTGCACAACCCTGGGGATAAGCGATGAACAACTGGCAGGTTGTCCACATCGGTTCCGCGGCGCCAGAACTTGTTGTCTTTCCATCCCGCAGTTGCACCGGGTTCGGCCCACACCATTGCCCTGCTCGCAAGTCCTTGTTCCGACAAGCAATTCGGGCGTTGTCCACACGAACCCGCGAACACCTACTAATACGACCAAGGAGATATTCAATACAAGAAGATAAGAAAAGCGGGCATGTCACACTCTCGGAATGTCTGCTTTACCTGCCTCTCCCGCTTCACTTTTCACCGCCTCGGCGGGGTTCGAGTCAGCGTGTCAGATCGACGCGCTCCCCCCAGGACACCGCTCGCGCGGTCTGCATGGTCACAGCTATCTGGCCACGGTCCGCGCCGAACTGCCCGCCGGTTGGGCACCGTTCCCCGGAGGCGAAGTCAGCGCGCTGCGCGACTGCCTCGAACGCTGCATCGCCCCGCTCGACCATGCGCTGCTGAACCAGCACATCACGCAACCGACCGACGAAAACATCGCGCGTTGGATCCGGCACCGTCTCGAGACCGAGTTCAAGGTTCCCGGCATCACGCAGGTCGGGATCCAGAGCACATCGAACTCCGGCGTCGACCTGGACGCCAACGGCCACGCGCATGTCTGGCGTCGATACCGCTTCCAGGCCGCCCATCAGTTGCCCAACGTCCCGATGGGCCACAAGTGCGGCCGCATGCACGGTCATGGCTTCGAGTTGATCCTGCATGCCAACCAGGACCTCGGTGAGCGCGACCTGAGCATCGACTACGACCACCTCGACGAGCTGTGGGCACCGTTCCATGCGCAGTTGAACTACCAGTGCCTGAACGAGATCGAAGGCCTGTCCAATCCGACCAGCGAGTTGATCTCGTCCTGGCTGTGGGCACGCCTGAAGCCACAGCTGCCTGAGCTGAGCTGGGTCACCGTCTACGAAACCGGTTCGAGCGGCGCCAACTTCGACGGCGAGCGCTACCGGATCTGGAAGGAGTTCACCCTCGACAGCGCGGTGAAGCTCGATCGCGCGCCGGCGGGGCATCCGCTGGCGGGCATCCACGGCCACACCTTCACCCTGCGCTTGCACCTGAGTGCGCCGCTGGACCAGGTCTACGGCTGGGCCATGGACTTCAGCGATGTGAAGCTGCTGTTCGATCCCATCTTCAAGGCGATGGACCATCACCCGCTGCATGAACTCGCCGGCCTGCCGGATTCCGACACGGCCAGCCTGGCGGCCTGGGTACTGCAGCAGGCCAAGGCGCAGCTGCCGCCCCTGGAGCGCGTCGACCTGTACGAGACCCGTGGCAGCGGAGCGATCGTCAGCCATGGTCCGTTCGAGGAGCTGATTCCGGTATGACCTACGCCGTCAAGGAAATGTTCTACACGCTGCAGGGCGAGGGCGCTCAGGCCGGCCGCGCGGCCGTGTTCTGCCGCTTCGCCGGCTGTAACCTGTGGACCGGTCGCGAGCAGGACCGGGAGAAGGCCGTCTGCACCTTCTGCGATACCGACTTCGTCGGCACGGACGGGCAGGGTGGGGGCAAGTTCGCTGCGGCCGATGCCCTCGCGGAAGCCATCGACGCCAAGTGGCCCAAGGACGAGCATGGCCGCAAGACCGGCACGCCGTACGTCGTCTGTACCGGCGGCGAACCGCTGCTGCAGCTCGACGGCCCGTTGATCACCGCGTTGAAGGCTCACGGCTTCGAGATCGCCGTCGAGACCAACGGCACCCAGCCCGCACCTGAAGGCCTGGACTGGATCTGCGTCAGCCCCAAGGCGGATGCGGAAGTCGTGCTCACCCGGGGCAACGAGTTGAAGCTGGTTTATCCACAGCCCTTGGCCTTGCCGGAACGCTTCGCGGATCTGGCCTTCGACCACTTCTTCCTCCAGCCCATGGACTCGATCCTGCAGAAGCAGAACACCAGGGCGGCCATTGCGTATTGCATGGACCATCCGCAATGGAAGTTGTCGATCCAGATGCACAAGGTGGTCGGGATCGATTGAGGCGAACGGGGAAGTTATCCCCGTTTCCGTCGGTGCTAGCGCAAGTCGGACGCCGCTGTATAGCCAACAACGCTGTGGAAAACTTTCTGGCAACTGGCCACTTCTCCACAGGCCGGCACGGGGAGTCACCTGTTGTTGTCGATCCGTGCAACGCCAACGAGGTCCTCCACACACAAGGTTTCAGTCAGCTCAAGTCTTTGGTTCTAAAGGGAATTTCTGACTTGTCCACAAAAAGATCGTCCCTCTACTAAGACGACTAAAGAGATATTTAAAACCTTGATGTTGAAAACAGAGGCGAGAAAATCTTTGCGACGTTGCTGTCGTGTGCCTGCAGCGCACACGGCGCTTGAGCAGGCCGCGTCGGACTTGCACACTGCGAAGCCATGGACATAGCCGACCTGCAACGACGGCTGCGCGACTTCGCCGCAGCTCGCGACTGGGACCCCTACCTCACGCCGAAGAACCTGGCGATGGCGCTGGTCGTGGAGTCAGCCGAGCTCGTCGAGATCTTCCAGTGGAAGACCGCCGAGGAGTCTCGGCAGCTGTCGCCCGAGGAGCATCAGCATCTGGGCGAGGAAATCGCCGACGTGTTGATGTACCTGCTGCAGATCGCCGATCGTGCCGGCATCGATGTGCCGGCCGCGGTCGATCGCAAGATCGCGATGAACGCCAAGAAATATCCCGCTCCGACCGCATGAAGCGCACCATCGCCGTCATCGACTTCGAGACCACGGGCAACTCCCCGCAAGGCGGAGGCCGAGCCACCGAGATCGCCGCCGTGCTGCTTCGCGACGGGGAGATCGTCGGCCAGTACCAGAGCCTCATGAACACCGGCGCGTGGATCCCCCCGATGATCGAGCGCCTCACCGGCATCAGCAACGAGATGGTCGAGGACGCACCCGATGCGGCCAAGGTCATGCGTGAGGTCGCGACGTTCACCGAAGGCTGCGGCTTCGTTGCGCACAACTCGAGCTTCGATCGCGGCTTCTGGCTGCATGAGCTTGATCGTGCCGACGCTTCGCCGCGCATTGCGCCCGAGTTCGCCTGTACCGTGAAGCTGGCTCGCCGCCTCTATCCGGATTCTCCGAACTGCAAGTTGGGTACGCTCGCCCGCTTTCATCGCCTGCCAGATAACGGTCGTGCCCACCGCGCGCTCGCAGACGCATTGACCACCGCTCAACTGGTGCAACGGATGCAGCGCGACATCGGCGTCGAACTCGCCGAATTTCTCGGGGAACTGAGCGTCGAACACGAGCTGTTGCTGCGCTTGCAAGCCGTGGCGCGTCCTCACTGGCATAAGGCCGCCACCGGTTTTGCCCGCGACTTCCGGCGTCATCTGCAGGTTTCACTGGTTTGAAGTTCGCCTGTCGTTAGCCTGGTGGCGCGATATGGCTCGATGCGCCCCTGCGGCGATCAAGATCAGCAAAACATTTGCTGTCAAGGTCCCCGTTTGGTCGCATTGACTGGGACAATCCCGCCCTTTCCCCGAAATGCGTTTGTTCTCCAAGTATGTCGAGTATTCAGATTCGCCCGGCCACACTGCGTGATGCCAAGGCCATCGCCCAGATCCAGGTGAGTTCCGCTCAGGACGCGTACAAGGAGTTCTGGCCCGATACCGCCCTGAACGGCTTGTCCGTCGCCCAACGCCAGGCCTACTGGCGCGAAGCCATCAACATGTGCGAACCGCAGGTGCTGGTCGCGCACCTGGACAACGAGGTGATGGGTTTCGTCGGCTTCGACCGCTCCCGCGACAAGGGCACGCCCTCCACGACCGGTGAGATCTGGGCCATGTACGCGATGCCTGCCCATTGGGACAAGGGCGTCGGTCAGGCGCTGGTCGAAGCGGCTCAGGAAGGTCTTCAGGAAGAAGGCTGCACCCGCGTCACGCTGTGGACCTACAAGAACAACGAGCGTGCGATGCGATTCTTCGAGCTCGCCGGCTTCCGCGCCGAGACGGACAGCGTCAAGGCCGTCGACGTCGAAGGCCGCGCGCTGGAACAGCTCCGCCTGCAACGTTCGCTGGTCTGAGCCCGTGCTGGCGAAGCTGACGTCCAAGAACCAGCTGACCCTGCCGAAAAGCGTCACCGACAAGCTCGGTCCCGTGCAGTACTTCGAAGTGCTGTTGCAGGCGGGGCAGGTGGTGCTGACGCCGGTGCGCATCCAGCGCGGCGATGCGGTCCGGGCCAAGCTGGCGGAACTCGAGCTCGATGATGGCGTCATCGCCAAGGCAATGGCGTTCTCGTCGAAGGCAGCGAAGCCTGCCGCCAAGGCCGTGAAGGTCGAGAAGGCCGTGAAAGCGCCCGCCACCACGGGCAAGACCGCCGTTCGCAAGACCGCTCGCAGATCCGCATGACGCGTCGATCGAAAAAGACGGCGCCGGAGCTCGCCGTCATCGATCCGGCTTTGATCCTGCGCGCGTTGCTGATGTCGGGGGGTGAAGCGCTCGGCCTGCGCCGTGCGTGGCAGCAAGGTGTGCTGCGGCCACTGGTCAGTCCTGATCTCGCGGCGACGCTGATGCGGGCACTGGCCTATCCGAAGCTTGTGCTGTCCGAAGTGCAACAGCAGGAACTGCTCGCGGACTTCCTGCCGTATGCCGAGGTCGTGAAGCCGGCGCGCGGACCAAGGATCGCGGGCATTTCCGAGTCCATGCAATCGCTCGTCGAACTCGCGCTGCAAGGTGGTGCTTCACTGCTGTTGTGCGACGACTCGGTGCTGTCGGCATGGTCTGCGAACAGTCGCAGCCAGGCGGCTCGGCAACTCTGCACGGTCCGTGCGATGTCGGCATGGTTCCAGGTGTTGCCCCCCTCCCATCGCGACATGCTGCTTTGCTAGATTCCGCGGTCGCATATGTCCAGCTTCCACGACCGCATCCCCAGCAACATGTGGCGCGTGGTGTTCTACGAACGCCGCGGCAATCGCGTCCACCTCGACCGCACCGGGCCCTGGCTCCCTCAGAAATCGCACGCCCGGCAATGGGCTGACTGGTTCAAGGAGCAGGGCTACCACGTCGCGCTCCAGGACCAGAACGGCAGCCTTGAAAAGCTGCACGTGGGGCTTCCGGGCTGAAGCTCGCGGTGGGGTTCAGGCCGCCGATCGGAATCCCTGACGTTCCAGCGCCCAACCGTCCGTGGGGGCAACGTGGCTCTGGACGCGCACGGTGCTCAGCCGCTTGCTGGCGGCGCGTTGCACCAGCTGTTCCGCCTGTTCCGGGGTCAGTTGTTGCGCGAAGTGCGTCCAGCGCTTCTGCAGCAGCGGATCGCGCCACGCATCCTCCAGCGCCCAGCGGATTTCCATCGGGTCGGTGAGCGACTGGCAGCGCAGCACGCGGGGGACCAGCGCCAGGACGAACTTCGAAAAGTCGGCGCGTTGCTGCGCGGCCATCAGTGCTTCGAGACGCGTCAGGCGCTGACTCCATCCGGGTGTGGCCAGTTGGCGCGTGACCAGGGCCTGCAAGGCCTGCACCGGGTTGAACATCCGCAGGCGGTTCGGCGGGAGGGCCAGCATCGGCAGCTGTGCGGCCAGTTCATGCGACATCGGCGTCACGAAGCTCGTCAGGATCGCCATGCGTTCCCAGGCGTCGGCGTTCAGCCCGCCGGCCATCGTCATCGGTCCCTGGCGCAGGCTCTGAGCCATCGCCCAGCATTGCTGCCATCCGCGGTCGAGCTTCGCGACATTGGCCGCGTGGCTCATCAAGGCCAGGTTGCCTGCCGCATAGCCGGCGTCGTCGCGCACGCGGTCGATCGAGCGTCGCTGCGGGTGCCCGTCCTCGTCACTGAACCCCAGGCGGCTGACCGGGCAGTGCGTCGTGTCCAACTGCTGCAGGTAGTTGGGCGTGACCAGCAGCGTCTCGAAGCTGCGGCCGCGTTGCCAGGCATGCAGGCGCAGCGAGAGCCACAGCTGCGTATGGCGGTGCGACTTCAGCGTGCGCGCGCCGAAGGTCGACCGGCCCAGTTGCCAGCCTTGCTGCAGCGGCGATTGACGGAACAGCTGCTCGACCGGCGGCGTCAGCCCGTGGTGGGCGTAGTCCCAGCCCAGTTCGAATCCGACGCGCTCATGGCTCGAGGCCCCGGTCTCCTCCTTCGTGTCACCCAGGTCGTCGACCGCGGTCATCGGCAAGGGCAGTTGCTGGATGGCGATGTCGTCGGCGTTGCGGTGGATCGTGGCGACCATGTGAGTTCTCCTTGAGGACTTGGAAACCGGGACCTGGGGCATGACTGCTTCAGGCTTGGGATCAAGTATTCAAGTTGGGTGGCTCATAGAATGAGCCATCCCATCCCCAGTCGACAGAAAGTTGAGGGTCGACTGCCCAGATCTGTCAGGAGAGGACCCGCATGGACCGCACCGAGCGCTTCTACAAGATCGAAATGCTGATCCGCAGTCGCGGCTGCGTGAGCTTCGCAGAGATGCGGGAGCTGCTGGAGGTGTCGCCGGCGACGCTCAAGCGCGATCTGCAGTACCTGCGTGAACGCATGGATGCCCCGATCGAGTACGACGCCACCGAGAACGGCTATCGCTTCGGCCAGCAGTGGCGCGGCCAGCGGCACGAGTTGCCCGGCGTCTGGTTCAGCGAGAAGGAACTGCACGCGCTGCTGACCATGCATCAGATGATGGCCGGGCTCGACGAGAACGGACTGTTGAGCCGGCACCTGCAGCCGATGCTGGACAAGCTGACCGGCATGCTCGGCGGCGACGAGGTCGAGGCGCAGGAAATGACGCGTCGCATCAAGCTGATCTCGACGGCGCGGCGGCGGGTGCCGTCAGAGCATTTCGAGACGGTCGGAAGCGCCGTCGTGAAGCGTCGACGGCTGAAGCTGCGATACCGCAAGCGCGGACCCGGCGGCGGGTCGGTCAGCGAGCGCGAGGTGTCCCCTCAGCGCCTGGTCCACTACCGGAACACGTGGTACCTCGATGCGTGGTGTCACGCCAGCGACGGGCTGAGACGCTTCGCGCTCGATGCGATGGAGGATGCGGCCGTGCTGGAGGATCAGGCGGCGCGCAGCCTGCCGCTCAAGGAACTCGAGGGAGAACTCGACCAGGGTTACGGGATCTTCGCCGGCGGCGATCCGCAGTGGGCGACGGTGATCTTCAGCGAGCAGATCGCGGCCTGGGTCTCCAGCGAGGAATGGCATCCGGCACAGCGCAGCGAATGGTTGCCCGATGGACGCTGGCGGCTGGAGCTGCCTTTCGTCGATGCGACAGAGCTGCTCATGGACTTGCTGCGGCACGCCGGCCAGGTCGACGTGGTGGCGCCGCCCGCGCTGCGCGAGGCCTACGTGAAGCGCCTCAGGACCGCGGCGGCCGCCGTGGCCTGAGGGAGGCCGTTCAGGCGCTCAGGAGGCCTTCTCGGGGCCTTCCTGGGCTTGTTCCGCGGCCTCTTCGGCCGCGTATCGGGCCAGACGCTCGCTTTTCCAGTAGACGTCATCGCCGCCCTTGCCGTCGAGATTGGCCCGATTCAGCACGCGCGCCAGCACGAACAGCAGGTCCGACAAGCGGTTCAGGTAGTGGCGCGGCGCGGTGTTGATCGTCTCGTGCGCTGCCAGCGTGACCACGGCGCGCTCGGCGCGCCGGGCGATCGTGCGGCAGACATGGGCAATGGCGGCACTGCGGGTGCCGGCGGGAAGGATGAATTCCGCCAGGCGGGGCAGGGCGGCGTTGTGATCGGCCAGTGCCTGGTCGAGATGCAGGACCGCGGCTTCCTTCAGCAGGCTGTAGCCGGGCATGCAGAGCTCCCCGCCGAGGTTGAACAGCTCGTGCTGGATCGTGACCAGCAGGTCGCGGACGTCGTCGGGCAGGGGCTCGGCCAGCAACACGCCGATCTGGGAATTCAGTTCGTCCACATCGCCCATCGCCTGCACGCGCAGATGGTCCTTGGGGACGCGGGTGCCGTCGCCGAGGCCGGTCGTGCCGTCGTCGCCGGTGCGGGTCGCGATCTGGGAGAGTCGATTGGCCATGGCGGGTGCCGCGCGGGCTGCGGAGTGCAAACCCGGCATCTTGCCGCAACTCGTCCGACCCGTGGACCGAGCGTCGTCAGATCCGTCAGTTCCGGCTGCCGCTGCGATGGAATACCGGGCGGTGGTGGGACATGCCGGTCGAATGGCCGTGGATGTCGTGGACCGCGTGGCGCGGAATGCCGACGGGTCTCGGCACGTGATGCGCCTGCGGGCGCGTGCCCGGTTCGGGCGCGTCGGCGGGAACGCCGGGATCGATGTCGCGGGCTGCCGCGTCGTTGGGCAGGTGGCGGAGCTGATCCATCCACCAGACCTTCAGCCAATCCATGCGCAGCGTGGCGACCACCAGCAGCGCCAGCAGCAGGGCCCAGATCGTCCATAACCACAGATGGGACATGGCGGACTCCTCATGTCGCGCGAGCCAGCGCGCGGTCCATCCATGCTGTCACTGTGCGGGTCGCGACGCAAGCGTGACGATGCAAGCGGATGCAGCGACCGCGCTTCCTAGAATCGACCGGACAACACCGGCCGCGGAGTTCCTCCGCATCGGACCGCGTGGAACCAGGAGACAGCGATGAATGCGCCTCGAGAACTCGGTGACCCTCCGACGCTACACGCGTCGACCCATCAGCCGTCCCATGCGCCGCGGCCAATGCCGGCGGCGATGCTGGACGCGTTGAAGGCGCAGTTCGGTGATCGCTGCAGCACCGCAATGGCGTTGCGCGAGCAGCACGGTCGCGACGAGTCGCCGTTCGACGTGCCACCGCCGGAGGCCGTCGTCTTCGCCGAGAGCAACGAAGAGGTGGCGGCGGTGCTGGCGTTGGCCAACGCGCATCGCGTGCCGGTGATTCCCTACGGCGCCGGGACCTCGCTGGAAGGGCATCTGCTGGCGGTGCAGGGCGGCGTGAGCCTGGATCTGTCGCGGATGAAAGGCATCCTGCGGGTCAATGCCGAGGATCTGACGGTGACCGTCCAGGCCGGCGTGACCCGCAATCAGCTCAATGCCGAGGTCCGTCATCAGGGCTTGTTCTTTCCGATCGACCCGGGCGCGGATGCCTCGATCGGCGGGATGTCGGCGACGCGCGCGAGTGGCACGAACGCTGTGCGCTACGGGACGATGAAGGAGAACGTGCTCGGGCTGACCGTCGCGACGCCAGATGGCCGGCTGATCCGTACCGGTTCCCGGGCCCGCAAGAGCAGCGCGGGGTATGACCTGACGCGCTTGTATGTCGGCAGCGAGGGGACGTTGGGCGCGATCTGCGAGATCACGCTGCGGCTGTATCCGTTGCCGGAAGCGGTGTCGGCCGCGGTGTGCTCCTTCGAATCGATCGACGCCGCCGTCCGGACGACGATCGAGATCATCCAGATGGGCGTGCCGATCGCGCGCTGCGAGCTGCTCGACGCGCATGCCGTCCGGGCGGTCAACCGCCACGACAAGCTGAGCTTGCGCGAGGCGCCGATGCTGCTGATGGAGTTCCACGGCTCCGAGGCCGGTGTCGCGGAGCAGGCCGCGACGGTGCAGGAGATCGCGGCCGAGCACGGCGGCACCGGCTTCGAATGGGCGACGACGCCGGAGGAGCGCACGCGACTCTGGACCGCGCGGCATCACGCCTACCTGTCGGCGCTGCAGACGAAGCCCGGCTGCCGGGCGGTGACGACGGACACCTGCGTGCCGATCTCTCGACTGGCGGAGTCGATCAACGTCTCGGTCGAGGAGGTCGAGGCCAGCGGGCTGCCGTACTTCATCGTCGGCCATGTCGGCGACGGCAACTTCCACATGGGGTACCTGATTGATCCGGCCATTCCCGCGGAGCGCGACACCGCCGAGCGCCTGAGCGCGCAGATGGTGGCTCGGGCCATCGCGTTCGAAGGCACCTGCACCGGCGAGCACGGCATCGGCCTGCACAAGCAGGGCTTCCTGCTGCAGGAGGCGGGGGAGGGCGCGGTCGATCAGATGCGAGCGCTCAAGCGGGCGCTCGATCCGAACGACATCATGAATCCCGGGAAGATCTTCGCCTGACGGGCCAGGAATTTCAGTGCTGAGGTGCCGGCACGCTCCAGCGACGTGACACGTCGCCGCGTGCATTCACGCTCTCGAGCTGGACGCCGAATCCCCAGAGTCGGGCGACGTGCTTCAGCACTTCCTGTGCGCCGTCATGCAGCGGGCGGTCCTGATGCTGCTGGTGGCGCAGCGTCAATGAACGGTCGCCTCGCAGGTTGACGTTCCACACCTGGATGTTGGGCTCGCGCGTGGACAGGTCGTACTGCCGGGACAGCGCCTGCCGCACGTACTGGTAGCCCTGTTCATCGTGGATCGCGGAAATCTCGTACTCCGCCTGGTGCTCGTCGTCGAGGATCGAGAACAGCCGGAAATCGCGCATGATCTTCGGGCTCAGGTACTGCGCGATGAAGCTCTCGTCCTTGAAGTTGCGCATCGCGTGGTCCAGCGTCGGCAGCCAGTCGCTGCCGGCGATCGCGGGGAACCACTCGCGGTCCTCGTCGGTCGGCTTCTCGCAGATGCGCTTGATGTCCGTGTACATCGCGAATCCCAAGGCATACGGATTGAGCTGCGCCATCGCCGGCTGCGCCACCACGTTGGTGTGCGACTTCAACCACTCGATCATCATGCCGTCCGACAGGTAGCCGTCGTCGTACATGGTGTTGAGCAGCTTGTGATGCCAGAACGTCGCCCAGCCTTCGTTCATGACCTGCGTCTGACGCTGCGGATAGAAGTACTGCGCGATCTTGCGGACGATGCGCACGATCTCGCGCTGCCACGGCTCCAGCAGCGGCGCGTTCTTCTCGATGAAGTACAGCAGGTTCTCCTGCGGCTCGCTGGGGAAGCGGCGCTTCTCTTCTTCCTTGGCCTCGTCCTCCATACGGCGCGGCAGCGTGCGCCACATGTCGTTGACCTGCAGCTGCGCATAGGACTCGCGGTCCTTGCGCATCGCCTGCTCCTGCGCGAGCGAGAGCTTGGCTGGCCGGCGATACCGGTCGACGCCGTGATTCATCAGCGCGTGGCACGAGTCCAGCGTCGACTCCACCGCGTCGAGGCCGTAGCGCTGCTCGCAGTCGGCGACGTAGTTCTTCGCGTAGACCAGGTAGTCGATGATCGACGACGCGTCGGTCCACATCCGGAACAGGTAGTTGTTCTTGAAGAAGCTGTTGTGGCCGTAGCAGGCATGCGCAATCACCAGCGCCTGCATCGCCATCGTGTTTTCCTCCATCAGGTAGGCGATGCAAGGGTCGGAGTTGATGACGATCTCGTAGGCCAGACCCATCTGGCCGCGCTTGTAGTTGCGCTCGGTGGAGATGAACTCCTTGCCGTAGCTCCAGTGCCGGTAGTTCACCGGCATCCCGACCGACGCATACGCATCCATCATCTGCTCGGCGGTGATGACCTCGAGCTGGTTCGGATAGGTGTCCAGCCCATAGCGCTCGGCCGTCTGGCGGATGACGTCGTGGTACTGCTCGACGAGCTCGAAGGTCCAGTCGCTCGGCGACGGGAGCGGATGGTCGGGCCGCTTCTCCAGCGGCCGCATCTGCGTCAATGGCGCGCGGACACGGCGGCCGCCGTATTCGTTGGCACCGACGCCGACACCGACATTGCGGCGATTCTCCAGGCTGCTCATGGTGATGCCCTCCGGCGCCGCGGTCACGCGGTCGCCCCTTCCTTCTTGAACAGGTCGCGGAAGACCGGATAGATCTGCGCCACGTCGACCGCCTTGCGCATGGCGAAGTGATGCACCTCCTGCTCCAGCTTGGCGTACTCCTCCCAGAGGTTCTGCTCGGCCTCCGCCACCTGCACGTAGGCGTAGTAGCGGCAGAGCGGGAGGATCTTGTCGGCCAGCAATTCGCGGCAGCGGCCGCTGTCGTGGTGCCAGTTGTCGCCGTCGCTGGCCTGCGCGCCGTAGATGTTCCAATCGCCGGCCGGATAACGCGCGCGGATGATCTCTTCCATCATCACCAGCGCCGACGACACCACCGTGCCGCCCGTCTCCGTGGCGTGGAAGAAGTTCTGCTCGTCGACTTCCTGCGCCTGGGTGTGGTGGCGGATGAAGACGACCTCGATCTTCTCGTAGTGCCGCGTCAGGAACAGGTAGAGCAGGATGAAGAAGCGCTTGGCCAGGTCCTTGCGGCTTTCGTCCATCGAGCCCGAGACATCCATCAGGCAGAACATCACCGCGCGCGTCGTCGGCTGCGGCACCTTGATGCGGTTGCGGAAGCGCAGGTCGATCGGGTCGAGGAACGGGATGTTGGACAGGCGCTGGCGCAGGAGCACGATGCGCGCCTCGGTCTCCGCGATCAGCGCCTGGATCTCGGGGCGGCGCTGGTCCTCTTCCTGCTGGAGGGTCAGCAGCCGGGTCTCGAGTTCGTGGAGCTCGCGCCGCTTGTCCATGCCCAGCGCGATCCGGCGCCCCAACGCGCCGCGCATCGAGCGCACCACGTGCAGGTTGGTCGGCGTGCCGTCGGTGACGTAGCCGGCCCGCACGGTCTTGTACTCGGGGGTCTCGGCCAGTGTCGTGCGGGCGAGGTTGGGCAGCGCCAGGTCCTCGAAGAAGACCTGCATGAACTCCTCCTTGCTGAGGTGGAAGACGAAGTCGTCCTCGCCCTCGCCGGAGTCGCTCGCCTGAGAGCCGCCGCCCCCGCCCTGGCCGCCCTGCGGCTTGCCGATGCGGTCGCCCTTGATGTGCTCCGTGTTGCCGGGCCGCACGACTTCGCGGGTCCCGCCGTCGCCGTGGCTGAAGACGGGCTCGCTCAGGTCGCGTTTGGGGATCTGGACATCCTCGCCGCGCTCCATGTCCCGGATGCCGCGCTTGTCCACCGCGCGCCGCACCGCGTCGCGGATCTGGTCCTTGTAGCGGCGCAGGAAGCGCTCCCGATTCCCGATCGACTTGTTCTTGCCCGACAGCCGTCTATCGATGATTTGTTGAAGGCCTGTCATGAGGGGGACCTTTCCGGTGGCATTCGTTCGACTCAGCTCGACTTCCTCACGCGCAGATACCACTCGCAGAGCAGCCGGACCTGCTTCGGCGTGTAGCCCTTGTCGACCATCCGCTGGACGAAGTTCTCATGCTTCTTCGCCTCGTCGGCGCTGGCCTTGGCGTTGAAGCTGATCACCGGCAGCAGTTCCTCGGTGTTGGAGAACATCTTCTTCTCGATCACCGTGCGCAGCTTCTCGTAGCTGGTCCACAGCGGGTTCTTGCCGGCGTTGTTGGCGCGCGCGCGCAGCACGAAGTTGACGATCTCGTTGCGGAAATCCTTCGGGTTGCTGATGCCCGCGGGCTTCTCGATCTTCTCGAGCTCCGCGTTCAGCGCCGACCGGTCGAAGACCTCGCCGGTGTCGGTGTCGCGGTACTCCTGGTCCTGGATCCAGTAATCGGCGTAGGTCACGTAGCGGTCGAAGATGTTCTGGCCGTACTCGCTGTAGCTTTCCAGATAGGCGGTCTGGATCTCCTTGCCGATGAACTCGGCGTAGCGCGGTGCCAGCACCTCCTTGATGAAGCCGACGAACTTCTGTTCCGACTCCTGCGGGAACTGCTCGCGCTCGATCTGCTGCTCGAGCACGTACATCAGATGGACCGGATTGGCGGCGACCTCGGTCGAGTCGAAGTTGAAGACCTTCGACAGGATCTTGTACGCGAACCGCGTCGAGATGCCGGCCATGCCCTCGTCGACGCCGGCGTAATCGCGGTATTCCTGGATCGACTTGGCCTTCGGGTCGGTGTCCTTCAGGTTGTCGCCGTCATAGATCTGCATCTTGCTGAAGGCGCTGGAGTTCTCGGGGTCCTTCAGCCGGGTCAGCACCGCGAACTGCGCCATCATCTTCAAGGTGCCGGGGGCGCACTTGGCCTCGGCCAGCGAGGAGCCGCGGATCAGCTTCTCGTAGATCTTCACTTCCTCGCTGACGCGCAGGCAGTAGGGCACCTTGACGATGTAGATGCGATCGAGGAAAGCCTCGTTGTTCTTGTTGTTGCGGAAGGTCTTCCACTCGCTCTCGTTGCTGTGCGCCAGCACGATGCCGTCGAAGGGGATCGCGCCGAAGCCTTCGGTGCCCTTGAAGTTCCCTTCCTGCGTCGCGGTCAGCAGCGGGTGCAGCACCTTGATCGGCGCCTTGAACATCTCGACGAACTCCAGCAGGCCCTGGTTGGCCAGGCACAGGCCGCCGGAATAGCTGTAGGCGTCGGGATCGTCCTGCGCGTAGGTCTCGAGCTTGCGGATGTCGACCTTGCCGACCAGCGAGCTGATGTCCTGGTTGTTCTCGTCGCCCGGTTCGGTCTTGGCGACACCGATCTGCTTGAGCACGCTCGGCAGCCGCTTGACGACCTTGAACTTGCGGATGTCGCCGCCGAACTCGTCGAGGCGCTTCACCGCCCACGGGCTCAGGATGCGGTTGAGGTAGCGGCGCGGGATGCCGTACTCGCGTTCCAGCAGCGGCCCGTCCTCGACGACATCGAACAGCCCGAGCGGGCTCTCGTTCACGGGGCTGTCCTTGAGCGCGTAGAACGGCACGTGCTCCATCAGCTGCTTGAGGCGCTCGGCGATCGAGCTCTTGCCGCCGCCGACCGGGCCCAGCAGATACAGGATCTGCTTCTTCTCTTCCAGCCCCTGCGCCGCGTGGCGGAAGTAGCTGACGACCTGCTCGATCGCGTCCTCCATGCCGTAGAACTCGGCGAAGGCGGGATAGATCTTGATGACCTTGTTCTGGAAGATCCGCGACAGGCGCGAGTCATTGCGCGTGTCCAGCATCTGCGGCTCGCCGATCGCCTTGAGCATGCGCTCGGCGGCGGTGGCGTAGGCGAGGGGATTGCGCTTGCACTCGTCGAGGTACTCCTCCAGCGTGAGTTCTTCGACCTTGCTGCGTTCGTAGCGTGCCGCGAAATGGCTGATCACATCCATGCTGACCTCCAGGGTGGTTCATTGGGAGGCGACGCGCGTCCGTGCGACAACGGACCTCGCATCGTCCAGGAAGTTCTGGCGACGTCCATGACTCAAGGCGTCATCAGAGCTTTCCGAGCTCAGCAAGCATTCAGCAAACGGCCAGCCCATGCTGGTCCAAAGTCCGCCGTCCTGTGCAAGGTCCCGATCGACGACCTTGAGCGCGGTGCGGCTTTACCGGGTCATGCTACGCCCATCGGAAGCGATGCGCGATAGCAAGACATGACCCCGTTGTACTCCCATGTCCAACGCCTGTGAAGCGCGAAAGTTGACGATCCCCCGACGTGGGGCACCTGTGGGAAGTACGAAGAAGACAGCACGCATCCCGCGTGCCATTCTTGCGGATTGGCCGATCGGCGAGCCTCCGTGGGAGGCCGCGCGCGGCGTCACTCGTCCGCGCCGGCGGGACGCAGTTTTTGCAGCAAGCCGTTCAGTTCATCGAGCGAGCCGAAGCTGATCGCGACCTCACCCTGTTCGCCGCGTTTGGTCTTCTTCTTGACGCGGATTTCCACCTGCGCCGTCAGCAGGTCGGAAAGTTCTTCCTCGAGTCGGAGCACGTCCCGGCTCTTGTTCGCCTTCACCCGCAGCAGCGGCGCCTGCCGGCCGCCACCCTGCTGACGTTGGACCAGCTTCTCGGCCTCCCGCACGCTGAGCTTCTTCGCGGCGATCTCGGTGGCGCTGGTGATCTGGTGGGCGCCGTCCAGCGCCAGCAGCGCGCGTGCGTGGCCCATGTCGATGTCGCCGGCCATCAGCATGTTCTGGACGGGTTCGGCCAGGTTCAGCAGGCGCAGCAGGTTGGAGGCCGCGCTGCGCGAGCGGCCCACCGCCTGCGCCGCCTGGTCGTGGGTCAGTCCGAATTCATCGACCAGCCGCTTCAGGCCCTGGGCCTCTTCCAGGGCGTTGAGGTCCTCGCGCTGGATGTTCTCGATCAGCGCCATCGCGGCGGCGGCCTCATCGGGCACCGGCTTGACCAGCACCGGCACCTCGGCCAGGCCGGCCAGCTTCGCGGCGCGGAAGCGCCGTTCGCCCGCGATGATCTCGTAGCGGACCGCGCCGTTGGGCGCGATCGGACGCACCAGGATCGGTTGCATGATCCCTTGCGCCTTGATGCTTTCGGCCAGCTCGTAGAGCGAGCCTTCATCCATGCGGGTGCGAGGCTGGTATTTGCCGGCCTGCATCTGCGCCAGCGGGAGCACGCCGGGTTCGCCTTCGCGCACCGCCGGTGCGTCGCTCACTTTGGGGCCGAGCAGGGCCTCCAGGCCCATGCCCAGGCCCTTGGGTTTCTTTGTCGCCATGGGGCGCGATTCTCCGTGATTCCGGGGGAGGGCCGTCGGCCCGACGTCGGATGTCGCCTGATCCGCTGTTTCAGCCGGCCAGACGCTTCAGCATCTCGCGCCCTTGCGGCCACGCGCCGAGGCCGGACGCGGCGTTGAGATGTCCCAGCGGTCCTGCCAGCACGAACTCCGCGCCCCAGTCTGCCGCCATGCCGGCGGAACGTTCCGGTGTGCAGAAGGGATCGTCGTTCGATGCGACGACGATCGCGGGGAAGGGCAGCCGCGGGCGTCGGATCGGCCTCCAGTTGTGCAGCTGCGGAGGCATCTCTTCGCGCTCGGTGTCGGGAGGCGCGACGAGCAGCGCGCCGGCCACCAGCCGCGTGTGGGCCGAATGCTCCGCCCATGCCGCCACCAGCTGGCAGCCGAGGCTGTGCGCGACCAGCAGCGCCGGCTGGTCGTGCAGGCGACCGTCCTGCTGCAGCACTTCGTCAAGCCGGGCCATCCAGTCGCCGCGGCGTGGCCACTCCCAGTCGTTCTGCTCGACCCGGCTGTCGCCGTGAAGGCGTTGCCATTCGCTCTGCCAGTGATCGGGGTCGGAGTTCAACCACCCCGGCAGCAGGTAGACGGGCCGCGTGATCGGGGAGAGGTCCGGGTCATTCGGCGGAATGGCGTGTGTTGACATCGGTTGGCCTTATGCTTCGCGCTTTCTTCGGGAGGGTCCCGGAGGCAGCGGATTTTGCAGGAGCGGCGATGAAGTACGCGGTGTATGTCGACGGGCAGGAAGGCACGACCGGCCTGCGCATCAATGAATATCTGGCGCAGCGCGCCGACATCGAGGTGCTGCGCATCGACGCCGACAAGCGCAAGGATGGCGCCGAGCGCGCGCGACTGCTGAATGCCGCCGATGTCGCCTTCCTCTGTTTGCCCGACGCCGCCTCGCGGGAAGCCGCGGCCATGGTCAGTAATCCCAAGACCTGTCTGATTGACGCCAGCACCGCGCACCGTACCGCGCCGGGCTGGGCCTTCGGTCTTCCGGAACTGGCAAAGGGCCAGCGTGCCGCGATCCGCGATTCGAAGCGAATCGCCAACCCGGGCTGCCACGCCAGCGCCTTCATCCTGGCGGTGCGCCCGCTGGTCGATGCCGGCCTGCTGTCGCCCGACGCGCTGGTCACGGCGACGTCGATCACCGGCTACTCGGGAGGCGGCAAATCCATGATCGCGGAGTACGAGGCGGGCGGGAATCCGAAGCTGATCGCGCCGCGGCCTTACGCGCTGGGCCTGGCCCACAAGCATCTGCCGGAAATGATGGCTCACACCGGCTTGAAGACGGCGCCGGTGTTCATGCCCATCGTCTCCAACTTCTACAAGGGCCTGGCGGTGACCGCGCCGCTGCACCTGAGCCAGCTTCGCGCCGGCACGACGCCGCAACAGGTCCGCGACGCCCTGGCCGCCCACTACGAAGGCGAGCGCTTCATCCACGTGAAACCGCTGCGCGATGCGGACACGCTGGCCGTGGGCTTTTTCGATGTGCAGGCCTGCAATGACACGAACAACGTCGACCTGTTCGTGTTCGGCAGCGAGCAGCAGATCCTCGTGATGGCCCGTCTGGACAACCTGGGCAAGGGCGCCAGCGGTGCCGCGGTGCAGAGCATGAATGTGCATCTGGGCGTGGACGAGTCGCTGGGCCTGACCGGTCCGGACGTCAACGACATCTGATGGCATCGACGAAGGGCGCTGGCTGGGAATGGCGCCGGGATGGCGCCGTCACCCAGCGCGACCTCGAGCTGCTTCGCGACGGCGTCATCCGCTACGGACGTCAACAGGCGCAGGGCAGCGATGCGCAAGACATCGCCGTGGCGCTGTATGACGTCGAGGAGTTGATCGCCGGCGCCTCCGGGCGCACCGAGTTCCAGCGCCTCTACGTCAACTACCTGTGGGTCCACGCGGACCGTCGTGGGCAGGGTATCGGCGGCGATTGCCTGCGCCAGCTCGAAGCAATGGCATTGAAACGAGGGTGCGTCGACGCGCTGATCGAGACGCTGCTGGACGAGACCGCCGAGATGTACGAGCACTTGGGCTACGCCTGCATCAGCCACGTGCACGACTTCGTGCCGGGCTTCACCCGCCACACGCTGTTGAAGGTCTGGCAGCCGCGCGACTAGGCGCTCACGCCCAGGCGCGAGGGTCGTCGCTGCGGTAGTGGTAGCGATAGGCCTGTAGGAAGCCCAGGCGGTCGTACAGCCGCTGCGCGGCCGCGTTGTCGGCTCCCACCTGCAGATACGCGCTCAGGGCGCCCTGGCGGCGCGCCTCGGCCAGGAGGGCCGCGCAGAGCCGGAGGCCATGACCGCGACCGCGTTGGTCCTCGGGCGTGAAGATGTCGAACAGCCCCGCCATTCCGCCTGCCGGCGCTCCGTCGGGACCCGGATCGATGGCCACTTGACCACAGGCGAGCAGCACGCCGTCGTGCTCCATCTTGAAGGCTTGATGCGGGACGCTGGCCTGCTCAAGGCGACGCGCATGGCCGTCGATCTCTTCGGCACTGGAGCCGCGCAGTGCGCCGATCAATGCGGCGTACTCGACGGGCGACAGCGACATCAACCCGTACGCGTCAGCGAAGGCGTCCAATGATGGCAGCACCATCACGTCGGCGGGATCAAACCGGATCCACCCCTTGGCGGCGAGTTGATCGTCAAGATCGGCGGGTTGGCTGAATGGGGTGAGCCGAAGGATCAGCGGCAGTCCCGCCTGCTCGAAGCTGGCGCGGCAGCGGCGCAGCAGGTCGTCGAGGGGAAGGGTGCCCCCCGCGAGCGCATTCACGCATCGCGAGCGCTTGGCCTTGCCCGGGGAGAGTCGCAGCAGCCAACCCTCGACGTGTGCTTCACGTGGCGAGGACGCCGCGTTCAAGCCGGCCAGTTCCGCACGGCGGGCGAGGGCGTGCAGCTCGGCCGACATCGTTCAGCGCATCGCGCCGACGCGAGTCACCATTTCCTTGGCGAAATCGATGAAGGCGTGCGCCCCCTTGGAGCCTCCGTCGAAAACGACGCCAGGCAGGCCATAGCTGGGGGCTTCGGCCAGGCGGACGTTGCGAGGGATGACGGTGTCGAACACCTTCTCGCCGAAGTGCGCCTTCAGCTGTTCGCTGACCTGCTGCTGCAGCGTGATGCGCGGGTCAAACATGACGCGCAGCAGGCCGATGATCTGCAGGTCCGGATTCAGGTTGGCGTGGATCTGCTTGATCGTGTTGACCAGGTCGGTGAGGCCCTCCAGCGCAAAGTACTCGCACTGCATCGGGACGACGACGCCATGCGCCGAGCACAGTCCGTTCAGCGTCAGCATGGACAGCGAGGGAGGGCAGTCGATCAGGATGAAGTCGTAATCCTGTGCCGAGGCAGCCAATGCCGTCTTCAAGCGTTGCTCGCGGCGGTCGAGTTCTACCAGCTCCACCTCGGCACCAGCCAGCTCACGATTGGCGCCCAGCACGTCATAGCCGGCCTTCTCGCTCCGCTGCCTCGCCTCGGCAATGGTGGCCGACTCCAGCAGGACGTCATAGACGGTCAGCGACAGTGCTCGCTTGTCGATGCCCGAGCCCATCGTCGCGTTACCTTGGGGGTCAAGATCGACCACCAGCACGCGCTGCCCGACCTTGGCGAGTCCGGCAGCCAGATTCACGGTGGTGGTCGTCTTGCCGACGCCGCCTTTTTGGTTCGCAACGCAAAAAATCTTGGCCATGAATGGTCGGTGGGCAGGGCTCTGGAGAGGGGCGCAGCTTAACCGATGGCGGCCATCGGACGAATCCACAGCAGGCAACGTTGAGCGTCGAGACCCGGAACGTTCAGCTGTTCCACGTGAAACACCGACAGGTCCGGGGCACGCTGAGCGAGTTCCGCGAGCTCTTCAGTGGGATGCTGACCCTTCATCGCTGCCCACACAGCCCCCGGCTTCAAGTGCATCCGGGTCCACTCGGTAAAGTCGGCGAGCGAGGCGAACGCCCGCGAAGTGATGACGTCGAAGGGCGCCGTCTTCAGTTGCTCTACCCGAGAGTGCTCAGCGTGCAGATTGGGCAATCCAATCTCCGCAGCGACTTGGGCGATGAAGAAAGCCTTCTTGCCGACGGTGTCCACGCACGTGACATCGAAGGTCGCGTCGCAGATGGCGATGACCACGCCCGGCAGCCCGCCGCCGCTCCCCACGTCCATCAGCCGGAGCGGTTCCCCGGCGGCATGCCGCCGCAGCGGCGGGATCAGGCTGAGGCTGTCCACCAGATGCTGAGTCAGCATCGCCTGGGGATCGCGAACGGCAGTCAGGTTGTAGACCTTGTTCCACTTCGACAGCAGGTCGAGATAAGCGATCAGCCGGTCAAGTTGCTCGTCGGTGAGGGCGAGCCCGAGTGTTTCAGCGGCGGTGGCGAGGCGGGAACGGCGGTCGAGGTCGGTCATCGATGAGCGGATGAGGAAGGAATCAGGCGGCAGTCGAGTCGACCAAGGTGTGATCGGTGAAGCCCTTGAAGCGGCCCTTCCGGAGATGGATCAATAGGAGCGAGATCGCCGCTGGCGTGATGCCGGAAATCCGCGATGCTTGGCCCAGCGTCTCCGGACGATGTTTGCCCAGCTTTTGGCGAGCTTCGAAGGAGAGGGCGGTGACCAAGCTGTAGTCCAGGTCGTCGGGCAGCTTCAGGTGCTCGTAGTTCGATGCACGGGCAACATCTTCCTGCTGCTTGCTGATGTAGCCAGCGTACTTCACGCCAACTTCCAATTGCTCAATGACCGCCGCGGCGAGATCGGTTCCCAGCGATTCAGCAAGGGAAGCGCGTGTCACGTCAGCGCCAGGGCGTGCGATGGATGCCACCTCAGCGATGGTGTCGAATGTGACCCCCGGTCGACGCAGCAGGTCGATGAGGTTGTACTCACGCTCCAGCGCCTTGCCCACCAGCCGCTCGGCATCGGCTGCCGGAAGGATGTTCGGATTCACCCAGGTCGATTTCAGCTTCTCTGTTTCACGTGAAACAGCATCGCGCTTCCGGTTGAAGGCATCCCAGCGAGCATCGTCGACCAGCCCCAGTTGGCGGCCAGCTTCGGTGAGGCGCATGTCGGCGTTGTCTTCTCGGAGCTGCAAGCGGAACTCGGCACGGCTCGTGAACATCCGGTAGGGCTCGGTGACGCCCTTGGTGATCAGGTCGTCGACCAGCACGCCCAGATAGGCCTGGTCGCGGCTCGGGAGCCAGTTGTCCTTGCCCTGGACATGAAGCGCCGCGTTCAAGCCGGCGAACAGCCCTTGGGCAGCCGCCTCTTCATAGCCGGTCGTGCCGTTGATCTGACCGGCGAAGAACAGGCCCCCGATGGCGCGGGTCTCGAAGCTGGACTTCAGTTCACGCGGGTCGAAGTAGTCGTATTCGATCGCATACCCGGGCCGAAGAATGTGCGCGTTCTCCAGGCCGGGGATCGACCGGACGGCGGCCAACTGGATATCGAAGGGCAGGGAGGTCGAGATGCCGTTCGGATAGAACTCGTGGGTCGTCAGACCCTCGGGCTCCAGGAAGATCTGGTGCGAGTTCTTGTCGGCAAAACGATTGACCTTGTCCTCGATGGACGGGCAATAGCGCGGGCCGACGCCTTCGATGACGCCCGTGAACATCGGACTGCGATCGAAGCCGGACCGGATGATCTCGTGGGTGCGCTCGTTGGTATGCGTGATCCAGCAGGGAAGCTGCCGAGGATGCTGCGCGGCGTTCCCCATGAAGCTGAACACAGGCACCGGGTCCAGATCGCCTGGCTGCTCCGCGCACTTCGAGAAATCGATGGTGCGGCCATCCAGGCGCGGCGGGGTGCCGGTCTTGAGGCGGCCTTGAGGCAGCTTGAGCTCCTTGAGCCGTCCCGACAACGATACCGCCGGCGGATCGCCGGCGCGGCCGGCTGCATAGTTCTCAAGACCGATGTGGATCTTCCCGTCGAGGAAGGTCCCTGCGGTCAGCACCACGGCGCGGGCGCGGAAGCGCAGACCCGACTGCGTGATGGCGCCGACGACGCGGTCGCCCTCGACCATCAGATCGTCCACGGCCTGCTGGAACAGCATCAGGTTGGGCTGGTTTTCCAGCCGGTGGCGGATGGCCGCCTTGTAGAGAATGCGATCGGCCTGCGCGCGGGTGGCGCGCACGGCCGGACCCTTGGAGCCGTTCAGGATGCGGAACTGGATGCCACCCTCGTCGGTCGCCGCGGCCATCGCTCCGCCGAGCGCATCGACTTCCTTGACCAGATGGCCCTTGCCGATCCCGCCGATCGACGGATTGCAGCTCATCTGCCCCAGCGTCTCGATGTTGTGGGTCAGCAGCAATGTGCTGACGCCCATGCGGGCGGCTGCCAGCGCGGCCTCGGTACCGGCATGGCCGCCACCGACCACGATCACGTCGAACTCTTTCGGATAAAGCATGGCAAGGCGTCCAGCGAAATCGGCGATCAGATGGATCAAGGCCATCGCGACGCGCCCAAGGCGCGAAATCAGGCGATGGAAGCCGGCTGGCGTTCAGATGAGGGAAGGGCGTGATTTTACGCGGGGCTGTGGATAAGTCACTGCCTCATGGGCATCGCCAAGGACCTTGTTGGCGCCATTCACGGGCGGGCGGCGACAATCTGTCTCCCATGAATTGCCGCCCCTCCTGCGCCGCCTGCTGCATCGCGCCGTCGATCAGCAGTCCGATCCCCGGCATGCCTGACGGCAAGCCGGCCGGGGTGCGCTGCATCCAGCTCGATGAAGCGCTGCGCTGCAGGATCTTTGGCCAACCGGAGCGGCCCGCGGTGTGCGGTTCCTTGCCCCCTTCCGAAGACATGTGCGGCGACTCCCGCGAACAGGCGATGCGCTGGCTGGGCTGGATGGAAGAAGAGACGCGACCCTTTTGAGCGTCCTGTCGACCCCTCTCTCCGGGGTGGGGCGGCCGCCGCCCGGCCCAGGGCCCTGAAAGCACGCTGACAGCGGGCCCCGCGTAGAGTCGGACTTTCCAGAAGAACCTATCGGAGACTCCGCATGATCCCCATCGACGAGGACCGCCGCCGCTTCCTCCTGCAGTCCACTGCGCTCGGCGCCGCGGGTGCCGCCCTCGGCGCGTCGTTCCCTGCCTTTGCGCAATCGACCTGGCCATCGCGGAACGTGCGTTTCGTCGTGCCCTTCGCTCCGGGTGGCAGTAGCGAGATCGTCGCCCGCGCAACCGCCGCCGAACTCAGCAAGACGCTGGGGCAGTCGGTCTACGTCGACAACAAGCCCGGCGGCGGCGGCAACATCGCGATGAGCGAGGTTGCCCGCGCGGAAGATCAGCACACGCTGATCCTCGGCCACATCGGCACGCTGGCGGTGAACCCGTACATCTACGACAAGCTGCCCTACGACCCCAACCGCGACTTCAAGCCCATCACGCTGCTGGCCAAGGTGCCCAGCCTCTACGTCGTCCACCCCGACGTGCCGGCGCGCAACCTGAAGGAGTGGGTGGCTCTCGTGCGCAAGAACCCGGGCAAGTTCAGCTACGGTTCTGCGGGCAACGGTAGTGCGGGGCACCTGGCGATGGAATACCTGAAGATGGTCGCCGATCTCTTCATCCTGCACGTGCCGTATCGAGGTACCGGCCCGCAGTTGACGGACCTGCTCGCGGGGCGCCTCGAGGCGGCCTCCGTGGGCGCGCCGGCCATCATGCAGTTCATCAAGGCGGGCAAGCTGCGTTGCATCGCGACCGGCTCCAAGGAGCGCCTGCCGCAACTGCCCGATGTGCCGACGGTCGCGGAACAGGGCTACCCCGGCTTCGAGATGACGCAGTGGTACGGGCTGTGCGCGCCGGCCAACCTGGCGCAAGCCAACGTCGACAAGCTGGCGGTCGAATCGGTGAAGGCGATCCGTTCCGCGTCGGCCCGGGAGCGTCTGAGCCATGACGCGGCCGAGGCTGTGGGCAACACGCCCGCGCAGTTCACGGCATTCATCGCGCAGGAGCAGCAGCGCTGGAAGCAGGTCGTGGCCCGCGCGAAGATCAAGCCGGATTGAACGGAAGAGACGGCGTCTGCGGGGCGCAGCTCAGCGGTGCTGGACCGAGCGGAGGTCCTGCACCACCCGTCCGCCCTGCAGGCTGACGACGCGCTGCGCCGCCGCGATCGTTTCGGGGCGGTGCGCGATGACGATGCGCGTCAGCGACAGCTGGCGAAGGCTCGCGTTGACGAGCCGCTCGCGCTCGACGTCGAGTGCGCTGGTGGCCTCGTCCAGGAACAGGAAACTCGGCCGCTTGTACAGCGCGCGCGCCAGCAGGATGCGCTGGCGCTGACCGCCAGACAGGCTTGAGCCCATGTCGCCGATCAGCGTCTGCAGGCGCATCGGCATGGCCTCGATGTCCTCGAGCACACAGGCCAGCCTTGCGCACTCGCGCACCCAGTCCGGATCGACGTCAAGGTCGAAGAAGCTGATGTTGTCGGCAATGCTGCCGGCGAAAAGCTGGTCGTCCTGCATCACCGTGCCGATGCGTTCGCGCCAGGCGTTCGCGCCCAACTGCGTCAGCGCCACGCCGCCGATGCGGATCTCACCGTGCTGCGGCGCATGGATGCCCAGCATCAGTTTCATCAGCGTCGTCTTGCCGCAGCCCGAAGGCCCGACGATCGCGACCGACTCCCCGGGTTCGATGCGAAGAGAGCAGCCGGCGATGACCTCCGGCTCACCATCGGCGTAGCGGAAGCGCAGGCCGTCGAGTTCCAGCGCCGCGTCGTGCGGCACCGCGCGGCCGGGTGCTTCGAACTCCGCCTCGGGTGCGGTCAGCACGATGTCGGCCAGGCGCTCGCCTTGGAGCCGCAGCATCTTCAGCGCGACCACCTTGTCGATCAGCCCGGCGATGCGCTGGCTGAACTGGTCCTTGTAGGCGAGGAAAGCGAACAGCATGCCCACCGACAGCGCGTTGTCCAGCACCAGCATCGCGCCCATTGCGACGATGACCACGCGTTCCAGACCGAACAGCAGCTTGTTGCCCTGTGTCATGCCGAGTTCGAGCTTGCGGCCGGTCAGTGACGCGTTCATCTGCTCGACGATCAGGTTGGCGAAGCGCGCGCCGCGATCCGCCTGCGCATTGAAGAGCTTGATCGCCTGCGCGCCGCGCAGCGATTCGAGGAAATGCGTGTTCTGGCGCGCCTCGTGGGTCAACGCTTCTTCCTGCGCGTCGCGCAGCGGTCGGAAACAGGCCCAGCGCAGCAGCGCATAGCCGGCCACTGCGGCCAGCGCGACAGACGTCAGACGACCGCTGTAAAGCACCATCATCGCCAGCGTCAGCAGCACCATCAGACCGTCGAGGATGGCCTCGATGAAGCTGCCCGTGAGCGTCTTCTGGATCTCCTGCACGCTGGAGAACCGAGACCAGATGTCGCCCAGGTGGCGCTTCTCGAACCAGGCGAGCGGCAGCCGCAGCAGATGCGAGAACACGTTGGAAAGCCACTGCAGGTTCAGCGATGCGGACAGGATCATCACCGCCCACGAGCGCAGCAGCCCGACACCCACTTGCAGCAGGACCAGCAGCGCGAAGCCGATGCCCAGCGTCACGAGCAGGTCGCGATCGGCGCTGACGATGACACCGTCGACGGTCCATTGCAGCAGGAACGGCGCGAGGAGGCCGAGCAGCTCCAGCCCCAGGGCGAGGGCCAGGACTTGCGCGATCGAGCGTTTCAGGCCGGTCACGTGACCGAGCAACTGGCGCCACTTCGGCGCAGGCGCAGGCGCCTTGCGCGCGAAGTCCATGCCCGGGCGTAATTCGAGGGCGACCCCGGTGAAATGCTTGGAGACCTCGGCGAGCATCAGCCTGCGCTCGCCATGCGCGGGATCGAGGACGACGGCACGGTCGCCGTCGACACGTTCCAGCACGACGAAGTGGTTGAAGTCCCAGTGCAGGATGCAGGGCGTCTGCAGCTTGTGCAGCGTCTGCGGCTCGGCGCGCAGGGCGCGGGCGGTGAGACCCAGCTGCGCGCCCATGCGGACCAGATCCGCCATGGTCAGACCCTTGAGGGAGACCGCGAAACGGTCGCGCAGCTCGCCGAGCGTCCAGCGCTGGCCATGCGCGCCGGCGACCATCGCGAGGCACGCGAGGCCACACTCGGCGGCCTCGGTCTGCAGGATGACGGGACGGCGGCGGCGCCAGCCGAGGTTCAGCCGCGACAGGATGCCGTCGGGCGTGGCGCCCGCGACAGGGGCGCCGGAAGAGGGGGCATCAGACACGGCGGACGAGGCTCAACAGCGGTTCGAAGATCCATTCGATCAGACGGCGCCGCTCGAGAAGCACGTCGGCTTCGAGAAGCATACCGGGGCTGAGCGTCTGGTCCTGCCCGTAGGCCTCGACCGACTGGCGTTGGAGCTGCACCGTGATGCGATACATCGGCTCGCCTTGCGCCATCGCGGCAGGCAGACCGAGTTGCGCGAGTTCCGCTGCCTGTAGCGGCGTACGCGAGACCTGCAGCACCTCGCCTTGCTGCTGGCCGAACTTCTGATACGGAAACGCCTGGTAGCGCAGCAGCACCGCCTGATGTGGTCTCAGGAAGCCGACGGCGCTGGACGGTGCGTAGAGGTGGGCCTGCAGTTGCGTGCGCGCTGGCAGCAGGGCGGCGAGTTGCGTGCCGGCCTGAACGACCTGGCCAGGCTCGGCGAGCACGGTGCTCATCTGACCGTCGCTGGGCGCACGCAATACCAGTCGTCGGCGCGCTTCGTTTTCGACGCCTTGCGCCTGCAGCGCGGCGATGTCGCGTGCGAGTTCCCCTTGCTGGACCTGCGCCTTCAACGGAATCGACTGAAGCTCAGCTTGCAAGCCCAACGCCTCCCGCTGCAGGTTCTCGCGCTCTCGCGCCAGCGCCTGCCGTTGGGCCTGCAAGCCAAGCAACTCCTCCCGCTTGGTCTGGACCTGGGCACTCGAAACGAACTGGTCCTTCGCCAGCGATTCGAGCCGTCCCAGACTCTGCTGCGCCAGTGCTTCGCGCTGGGCATGCAGCTGCAGCTCGGCGTCTGCCTGCTGCAGTGTGGATGCGAGCGTGGCGACCCGCGCCTTCAGCGACGCCGCCTGACTCTGCGCAAGTTCCCGCTGCTGCGCCTGCGCGGCACCCAGCGATTGCTCACGATCCTTCAAGGTCCGCGACAGGCCATCGCCAGTCGGGTTGGCGCTGTCGAGCGACAGCACGAACAGCACGTCACCTTCGCGGACTTGCTGCCCGTCCTGGACGGGTCGTGCCATGACGGTGGCGCTTTGCGGCACGCTCAGCCGCATCACGCCCCGCTCGGGCACCAGCAAGCCGTTGACGCGGGCCTTGCGGGTGTATTCGGTACTGAACAGGAAGGCACCGACTGCGATCACACCGCCCAGCGCCAGAATGCTCAGCCACTTCAACGTGGTCGGTCGATGCAATTGCACCGAACCCAGCCAGGCCTGCTGTTGCGAGGCCTGCGCCTCGGCGCGGAACAGCGCCACCACGATTTGCTACGCCTTGTTGCGAACCTGACGGTTCGCGAAACATGGAGGGTTTACCAAGTGCCCTTGGGTGCGGGTTCGACTTCCGCGGCGGACACATCGACGAGGACAGTCTGCCCCACCAGCCACGTGCCCTTCGGAGCGCCACCGCCGACATGCACCAGGGACTGCAGGTCCAACTCGACCAGACCTTCTTCGACTTGCGTGTTGACGGCGATGTTTTGGGGTTGGGCTTGCATGAGAGGCTCCAGATTCGGTGACGTGCCCAGGAATGTGTTGAGCACGGAACGGATTGAAGCAGCGTGCGGACGCCCGCATAACTGTCAGCTCTTACAGTGTTTACAAGCTGGCGCCGAAGGCAGCATCAGCGAATCAGGCCCAGCCGCAGGGCCTTGAGCACCGCCTGGTGCTTGTTCGAGCAGGCCAGCTTGTGCATCGCATTGTTGATGTGCAACACGGCCGTCCGCTCGGTGATGCTGAGGATCGCGCCGACTTCCCAGGCGGTCTTGCCTTCCATCGTCCAATGCAGGCACTCGAGTTCGCGCGGCGTGAGCCGGGGCGATTCGATGACCTTCTCTTCCGGCAGCAGCACGCGCAGCGCGGTGTCCACCGCGTGCACGGCGAACAGCTGAAGATCCGCGACCATGCGCGTCAACTGGCCCGAGTCGCTGGGCAATGGCTGATCGCGATCGACGCCGAGCACGAAATGCCGCCCCTCGGGCAGATGCAGCGCCAGGCAGATGCCGGTGCTGTAGCCGAATTGCGCCTGCGATTCCCAGATGTCGCTCGCGCCGTGACGGGCGTAGGTCTGACGGTCCCAGACGATCGGCATGCTGTTGCGCTTGCAATGCTGCATCACCGGATCGCGGCGGCCGAACTCCGGTGCGTGCATCACTTCGGCGTAGCCCACGGGGCAGTTGTCGATGGTGATGAACTCGGTCTCGGCCAGCGTGTGATCGACGACCGTGATGGCCGACACCGTCTGGAAGTCCAGCTTATGCGCGAAGCGGATCACCTCACTGCGGAACTCTTCGCGTGAGCGCGCTTCCAGGACTGATTGATAACCGCCTTGCAGCATTGATCGCTCCGGCCCGTGGCCGGCCTAGTGGGCCTCTTCGGTCGCTGTGGCGGACCTGCTCGCCTGTCTGTGATCCGCCACGCGCCCCATCGGGCCGCATAGGTCACGTGACGCATTCACGCCCCTGACAGGGTTTACAGCTGGCGAGCCGACCGCTTCGTGACCACACTTCTGGTCAAGGGGAGAAGCAGCAACCGCCGATCCGCAATAGCCAAACCAAACAATTCTGACAATGACACCAGCTTGGATTGTGTACGCGTGGCCACGAATATTGTGTGATGTCCAGCGTTTGCCCCGCTTACAGTTCGCGCATTTGAGCACGCGCGTGTTGGTGACGGGAGACGAGGATCACCCGGCCATGGGGCAAACCCTGTGGAGCGGCGAATCTGAATTCGGTGCAGCCGGTGTGGCGTGGGACTGGGTGCGCATGCCTTACGGGGTGGTGTCGATGGTCGATCCGATGGCGCTCGTGACCAACATGCAGTTCCTGAATGGTGAGGGCGAGGTGCTCGCGCCGATCGAATCGGCGATCCAGCTCAATGGCATCGTGCACATGCTGCCTTGGCAGGAGCAGGTCCAGCTGGCGCTCGCCACGCGCCACTGAGTACCCTGGTGCCGCTCATCGCGCCACCGCGGCGCGCATCGAGCGGGCCACCAGCGCGAGTCCGCCGAACGTGAGCGCGGCACCGACGATCACCGTCGGCATCACTTTCGCAAAGGTCAGCGGTTCGCCCTTGAGCACCTGCATCATGAGCTGGTTCTGACCGAGCCCCGGCACCCACAAGTGCCAGGAGGCCTCTCCCCCTGGATTGACGATGGCCACCATCGGCGTCAGGGCGATGGCGGTGATGACCAGCGTCGTGCTCGCCTGCGCCTCCTTGAAGGTCTTGGTGCGGATCGCCAGCGCCATCAGCACGGCGGACAGCCCCGCGCCCAGCGGGATCTGCAGCAGCAGGAAGCGCAACGCCTCGCCCCAGCCGAACTGGAACATCGCGGCGAGCGCGTCGCTGCGCATCAACCATTGGCCGGGCAGGAAGCTGAGGTTGGACAGCACCGCAACCAGCAGCCCGGCCATCAGCACGGCGGCCCACTTGCCCGCGACGATCGCTGAATGAGGCGCCGGGTTGACCAGCAGCGGTTCGAGCGAACCGCGTTCGCGTTCGCCGGCGGTGCTGTCGAGCGCCGCGGTCAGCGCGCCGTAGAGCACCGCCATCATGATGAACATCGGCAACATCTGAGTAAGCCGCGTGGAGCGCGCCTGCATGCTGGCGAGGTCGCGTTCCTGGACGTCGATCGGGCGGAGCTGCTGCGCGCCGATGCCGCGCATCGCCAGGGTCAGCGTCGCGCGTTCGCTGCTGAAGCCCTGCAGCAGGCGGCCGAGCGCGCCGACACCGGCCTCCGCGCGCTGGTTGGCGCTGTCGCTCACGATCTCCACCGTCGCCGGCTCGCCGCCTGCGAGCAGCGTCTCGAAGTCCGCCGGCACGACGAGGACCGGATCGGTGAGCTTCGAATCGCGCAGCCGCGCTTCGTAGTCGACGGGCGCGGTCTTGATCGTGTAGGTCTGGCGTTCGATGTAGTTGCGCAGGGTCGGCGCGTGCTCGATGCCCGCGACGAGCACCTCGCGCTGCTCCGCGCGCTCCTGCAGCGAGGCCGCCAAGCCCGACATCAGGGTCAGCATCAGCGGGCCCATCAGCACCGACGGGATCAGCAGGCGCAGCAGCGTGCGGCGGTCGCGGAGGGCATCGAGGACCTCCTTGGCGAAGACCGTCCGGAAGGCTTTGAAGAACGGACCGTTCATGCGGACTCCAGGCGCGCGGGCGCGGCTTCAGGGAAGGCGAGGTCGACGAAGGCGTCCTCGAAGCGCTGGCGGCCGGTCTGCGCCAGCAGTCCGTCGACGGTGCCCGTGGCCACCGAGCGGCCGTGGGACATCACGACCACCTGGTCGCAGAGCTGTTCCACCTCTTGCATGATGTGGCTGGAGAAGACGATGCACTTGCCACCGCCTTCGGGCGAGCGCAGGTGGCGCAGGACCTCGCGCAACGCGCGCGTGGCGACGACGTCCAGACCGTTGGTGGGCTCGTCCAGCACGATGTTGGCCGGGTCGTGGACGAGCGCGCGGGCCAGAGCGGTTTTCATCCGTTCGCCCTGGCTGAAGCCTTCGGCGCGGCGATCAAGGATCGCGCGAAGGTCCAGCAACTCGGCCAGCGATTCGGCCCGTGCCTGCGCCTCGTCCATCGGCATGTCCTGCAACCGCGCGAAGTAGACGATGTTTTCGCGTGCCGTGAGTCGAGGGTACAGGCCGTGCGCGTCACCAAGGATGCCCATCCGCGCCAAGGCCGCGCGCGGTTGCTTCAGCACGTCGAGGCCGTCGACCTCGATCGTGCCGCGGTCGGGCGGGAAGAGGCCCGCGAGCATCCGCAACGACGTGGTCTTGCCGGCGCCGTTGGGGCCGAGCAGGCCGGTGATGCGACCGTTGGGTGCGTCGAGGTTCAGGTGCTCCACGGCGATGACCGTACGGGCCTGGGCCTTCTTTCCGAACATCGACGCCAGCGACCCTCCGCCGCGCGTCTGGAAGGTCTTGTGGAGCGCATGCAGGCGGATCATCGGTCGGACTCCCGGGCGGCGGAGGCGGCGGCCGCGATGGCGGCCGGCGTGGGGGGCAGGAACGCGGGCGGACGGGGCACGCCCTTGGCACAACTCGCATCCACTTGAAGCGCGTCGGCGTCGCGCGGCGCGTCGATGAAGCGGAACAGCACGTCGCGCATGCAGGGCAGGGTCAGCGCGACGCCGTGGCCGGCGGCACCGACGACGACGTGACGCGCCTGGTCACCGAGCGCCACCTTCACGCGTTGCCCGTGCCGCTCCGGCGTGGCGGGATCGTTCCCGCCGCTGGTGAGCAGGACCGGGGACCTGGCCGTCGGGATCGTGTAGAAAGCCGGCGGCACCTCGCCGCGCGGCCACGCGCCGCAGACACGGGCATAGAGGTCCCGGTCCAGGGTGCCGAAGTCGGGCGCGGGCGCTTCGGTCGAGGCCGCGATGCGCGGCGCGTCCTCGGCGCAGACGACGGAAAAGTGCATGCCCTCGAAGATCCGCATCGCCCGCGATCCGCCGCCCAGTTGACCGGCCAGACCGGCCAGCGCGTCGAAGCGACCCAGCGAGGCCTCGTGCAACGCGGCCGGAAGCGCCGCGGCGACGCTGGGGGCATACAGCGGCGGCCGGACCAGCCCGAGCAGGCCCTCACGCGTCAGCGTCGCCTCCTCCGGCCGGCCGGTCAGCGGATGCGTGAACGAGACCTTGCGCGGCAGACTCTTGAGCAGCCCCTGCCACTCGGATTGCAGACCGGGGAAACGCGAGGCGCAGGACGCATCGGCCGCGCAAGCGCTGAACACCGTGTCCAGCGCCCGCTGCGAGTCCTGCGAGAACGTGACCGGCAGCACCATGTCGGGTGGCGCGACGCCGTCGATGACACTGCGGCGCACGCGATCAGGGAACTGACGCTGGTACTCGAGCGCCGCCCGCGTGCCGTAGGACGCACCGACCAGGTTCCAGCGCTCGACGCCAAGCGCCGCGCGGACCGCGTCCATGTCCTGCATCGCGATCGTCGTCGTGAAGAAGCGCAAGTCGCCGTAGGGCAGCTGCTTCAACGCATCGCGGCACTGTTCCAGCAGCCGGACCTTGGCGCCGGGCTTCAGCAGTTCGTCGAGGCTGCGCCCGCTGTTGTCCGGGCAGGCCAGCGGTGCCGACCGTCCCGTGCCCCGCTGGTCGATGAACACGAGATCGCGGCGGTAGTTCAGCCGGGACAGGCGGGGCATCACCGTGGCCGTCAGCGCGATGGCGCTCTGACCGGGCCCGCCAGCAAGCAGCAGCACCGGATCCGGCAGCTTGTTGCGCGCCAGCGCAGGCACGACGACGTAGTGAACGTCGATGCGGACGCTATCCGGTCGGGCGGGATCAAGCGGGCGCTTGAGGCTCCCGCACAGGACCTCGGTGGGCACGCCCTCGACGCGGCAGGGTTGCAGCGCTCGGCCAGGAGCATCGGCCCGCGCTTCGACGCCGGACAAGGCCGCCACGGCGGCCATCGCCATCAGGGCCAGGGCGCGGATCGGCCAGGCTCGGGGGACAGGGCTTGCCCCGGGACGCATCGTCATCAACTCGCTCCTCCTTGGTGCCCGGCGATTATGGCGAGCGGGAGGCGCGCGGGCGGGTGCCTTCGGTCAGCTTTCCGACCCGCTTTCCCTGCGACCGAACATGCCCCAGCCTTCCATGCTCATCACCTGCTCGTCCTTCTGGTTGAAGACTTCCCAGCCCGAACGCACCAGGCCGATCTGCGGACGGCTGCGACTGGCCTTCGTCTCCAGCACGGTCATGCGCACGCGCAACGTGTCGCCGGGGCGCACCGGCTTGAGCCAGCGCAGGTTGTCGATGCCGGGCGAGCCCTGGCTGGTGGAGTCCAGGAGGTAGGCGTCGCACATCATGCGCATGACCAGCGCGCAGGTCTGCCATCCGCTGATCGACAGGCCGCCCAGCACCGAGGCATCGGCGGCGGCTTCATCCAGATGCAGCGGTTGCGGGTCGTAGGCGGCGGCGAAGGCGAGACCCTCTTCGCGGTCGACCAGGCGCGAGCCGAACTCGCGCACCTGGCCGACGGTGAAGTCTTCGAACGCGTAGGTCTTGGCGGAGGAAGCAGTGCTCATGGAGGAGGCCCTTGGACGCGGTGGGGACTGGCAGACTGTACGAGTACGATCGACAAGTCAGAAGGAGACCCCCCATGAAGCTCTACTACAGTCCCGGCGCCTGCTCGCTGTCCCCTCACATCGTCCTGCGCGAGGCCGGCCTGGCCTTCGAGCCGGTGATGGCCAGCACCAAGACCCACAAGCTGCAGGACGGCACCGACTACTACGGCATCAATCCGAAGGGCTACGTGCCGCTGCTGGAGCTGGACGACGGCCAGCGATTGACCGAAGGGCCGGCGATCATCCAATACATCGCCGACCAGGCGCCGGACAAGCAGCTCGCGCCGGCCAACGGCACGATGGCGCGCTACCGGCTGCAGGAGTGGCTCAACTTCATCACCACCGAACTGCACAAGACTTTCAGCCCGCTGTTCAATCCGGCGATCTCCGAGGACGCCAAGGGCGTCTTCCGGACCAAGCTGCACGAGCGCTTCAAGTGGGTCGACGGGCAGCTCGCGGGCAAGCAGTTCCTGATGGGCGACCAGTTCTCGGTGGCGGATGCCTACCTGTTCACCGTCTCGAACTGGGGCCAGCACGTTGGCGTCGACCTGGCCGGCTATCCGGACCTGGTCGCCTACCGCGGCCGCATCGCGGCGCGGCCGGCGGTCCAGGAAGCGATGAAGGCTGAGGGCCTGCTGAAGTAACTCGGGACGAGGAGGGGCCTCAGCCCTTCTTCTTCAGCAGCGACTCGCAGGCGCCCTTGTCGCCGGCGTCCTGCTTGGCGCAGACGCCGTCCAGCTGGGCGCGCAGACGAGTGAGCGAGGCGTCGTGCTGCCCGCTCGCGTTCCACGCCACCAGCTGGCTGCCGACCTTCTGCAGCGAGCGCGCGCTGCGCTCGTAGAAGGCGCCCTTGTCCTTCTCGGCCTCGGCCAGCAGTTGCGCCGCGGCCTTCTCGATGCGGGCCGAATCCTGCGGCGCCAGCTCGACGAGCGCGCTCAGGTAGTTCGATCCCCATTGCAGGCGGGTGGCGGGGCCTTCGCTCTTGTTGAAGGCCTCCTCGTACCAGCGCAGTGCCTCGTCCTTCTTGCCCTGCTTGCGGGCGTTGCTGCCGAGCGAACTCATCAGGTAGTACGGGCTGTGGCTCTTGGCGATGCTGGCCTTCAGCAGCGCGTCACTCTCGCTCCACAGGCCGGCACGTCCGAGCAGGTAGGCCGCCGACGTGATCACCGCCTGGCGCTCATAGCCGTCGGTGACTTCCTTGTCGACCTTGGCGGCATGCGCCTTGGCCTCGGCCAGCAGCGGCGCCGGCAGCTTGGGAGCGAGCTCATCCTTCTTCTGGTCGAGGCGGGCCAACTCGACACGCGCCAGCAGCGACTGCAGCCGGTCGGCGCGCGACAGCGAGGCGTCGGCCTCGAAGCGCTTCAGCGCCACATCGAACTTCGCGACCAGTGCCTGCCGGTCCGCGCCAGCCGCGGGGGAGAGCGCGCGAACGATGTCGTCGCCGTTGTTGCTCAGCACGTCCATCTGCGCACGGGCGGCGGCCGGGTCTGCCAGCACCTGATCGACACGCGCCCGCAGGGCGGCGTCGGCCTTCAGGGCGCCGCCGCCTTCAGTGGCGGCCAGCGCCTTCAGCCACAGGCGCGTGGTCGTCTCCTCATCGACGCCCTGGCTCGCCGCAGCCAGCTTCGCGAGCAACGCCGGACGCTGCGCGGCGGGCACCAGCTGCTGCTCATCGGTTTCCCACGAATAGAAGCCCAGCAGCTTCCACTCGTTGGCGGAGATCTTCTTGCCGGCCTGCGCGTCGGCCAGCACGGTCTTCACCGGACGACCGCCGGCCAGGCCCAGCTGCAGCACGCGCAGCACCTGCGGCGCATCGACTTCGCCCGGCAGGCGGGTGAGTTCCTGACCGTCGTTGCTGAACAGGATCATGGTCGGGTAGCCGCGCACCTTGAAACGCGCGCCCAGGCGCTGGGCGCCGGGGTTGTCGCCGTCGATGTGGACCGCGACGAAGGCGCGCGACTGCTCGATGAAGTCGGCGCGGTTGAACAGCGTCGCCTTGAGCTGGTTGCACGGCGGGCACCACTTGGCGCCCCAGTACAGCAGCACCGGCTTCTTCTCGCCACGGGCCTGGGTGAAGGCGCGCTCGATGTCGGCGTCGCCGGAGGCCTCCTGCCACGACACCGAGGCCGAGGCGCTCGCGGCCATGGCCGTGGGCATCAGCGCCGGCAGCGCGCCGATCGTGGACAACGCGGCGGCGAGGGCGGTCAGACGGGCGGCCGAGCGGAGACGACGCGCCATCGAGGTGGGAAAGGTCATGGCAGGAATCGCGGCCTCGTGAGCCGGTCGATGTCGAGGAAGCTGGCATTGTGGCGCCGCGCCGCAGAACCCGATATGCGGGACGCTTCTAATCTTGCACGGCACTAGGGACCCTCTCCCCCTTCCCTGGGCGCAAGACGCGCCTGGCATTCGCCATGATTCCTGGCTCCCTGCCTTCTCTGCCACCTGCCTCGCCTGACGAGACCGAATCGGGCTCGGCGCCCGCATCCGACCCGTCTCAAGCGCCCTTGTCCCGGCCAAACTGGCAGTCGAACTCGGACTGGCATCGTTGCTCGGACGATTTCGACCGATGCACGTTGGTCGAACTGCAGCGCTGGGTCTGGGTCGTGATGCTCATGACCCTGCGCCGCTACGAAGGTGAGCCGTGGTGCCATCACGCCTTGCGGGCGAAGAAGGCCCAGTCGGACCTGAACAGGGACCACCCGGACCCTGCCACGATCGCGTCGATCCGGGCGTGGTTGCACGATGTCCGGCGCGACGTCGGTGCCTTGCAGCCTCAGCGAGATTCAGCGGCCGACCCGGAGGGCAAGGACCCGGCGCGCGATGGCGTTGTTCCTGGAGCGACGGCCATGGCGACGACCGCTCGCTCGACAGTCAGCGGCGAGGCGCTCAGTGCGATCCTGAAGTTCAGATCGAACCTGCCGGCGCCGGCCAAGGACCTGTTGCGTGAGGTGCGCTTCATTGCCGTCCCGTCGGCGGACATCGCTCGGGGGATGGTGCCGGTCACATCGATCGGGACGGTCCTGACCCATGGGCCGCAGGTCTCGCTTGATGAAGGGCAGCGGCGGATCTTTGTCGCGGGTACGAGTCGACAGTGGAAAGCGCTGGACGTCGAGCAGAGCCTCCAGCGCGCGCGGCCGGACTGTGCCGAGGTGTCCGCGATCTGGCTCGCGGTGGCGCACATGCTGGAAGCAGTCGCATCGCCGCGTGGCCGCGAGGATCAGTTCCTGCGCGCCCTCCACCTGGAAGAACGTGGGCGCGACGCGGCTGAGGCACCCACCCGGGAGGCGCTCGCCGTGTGGCTCCTCGCCCGCGCCTTGACGGGACATTGGCCGACGGATCATCGGGCGGTGCGCTTTCTCCGGCGCTTCCTGGGCCCGCCCGACGACGCTCAGGCCCCGCGCGGCGGATCCTGAGTCGTGGGGGCCGTCCCCGTGCCGGACGGACGCTTCGCCCGCAGGATCGCTCCGCGCTCGAGGCTTTCGGGGGACCAGTGCTGACGGACGTCGTAGTACTCCGGCACGGCGACGGCCTCGGGCGGCAGCTGGACCCAGGGCTGCTTGGAGGCGGTGAAGATGTGGATGTCCGGCGGCAGGCGGTCGGGCTCGTCGAGCGTGCCGACGCGGACGAAGCGCACGGCGTCGCCGCCGCCGGCGTAATTGCTCCAGACGGCGATCGCGCAGCTCGGGCAACGCCAGATCTTCTGGCCCTTGCCGCTCTCGCTCGGGTTCAAGAACGGCACCGGTTCGCCGGCCAGCAGCTCGACGCGGTCGGCCTCGATCATCGCGTTGAGCGCGAAGGCCGCGCCGCTCGCACGCTGGCACCAGCGGCAGTGGCAGCAGTGGACGATCAGCGGTCGGCCGGTCATGCGGTAGCGGACCTGGCGGCAGTCGCAGCCGCCTTCGAAGATGTCAGGCGTGTCAGGCGTGTCGGTCATGGCGTCTCCCTCGTGATGCGAGCGCGCAGGATAGCGGTCCGAAAACGGCCATTGCACCGCCGCCCGGCCACAAGAACCGGGGACGACGGAGGTCACCCGTCGCCGGACCTCAGACCTCGCCCAGCAAGTCCTGACCCTCGTCGAGCGGCGCGGGCTCCGGATATGCCTTGGCGAGCGTCATCCACGTGCCGAAGTCCGGTTTCATCGACCGGCGCGGCGCCGGGCGGCCGAGCTCGAAACGGAAACCCTCGCCGCCGTTCAAGTCGTGCGCGAACAGCACGCCGAACGCCGGCGGAATTTCCTCGACCTCCGCGATGCCGGCGCGCAGCACGTACCAGCATTGGCCGCTGAGTGCGAGGTAGGCCTGCGCCTTGGCGGGGCGGCGCAGCTCCGACAGCAGGTCGGCCCGGCTGACCTTGATCTCGTGCACGGCGGGTTCGAGGTAATCCTCGACGGTGGTGTTGCGCACCGAGTAGACGTCCGGCATCGCGTTGACCCATCGCATCCGCTCGGGCTCGTCCTCACGCGGGAGGCCGGCGCGCAGCGACAGCCCCCGCCAGACGACACGCCCCGCGCGTTGCAGCTCGACGGCCATGCGGGCGACCAGATCCTCGTGGCGGTGGCGTGCGGTGCGGTTTTTCTGGAGTCCGAGGTGCAGCACCTCGATGCCGGCCTCAGTCAGCCGCAAGGTCTCACGGCCGTGGGGATCGACCCGGCGCTCGAGCCAGCCCAGCGCCAGCAGTTCCACCTCCAGCATGTCCTGGCACGGCCAGCCGGCCGAGCGCCAGAGCTGGCGCAGGCGGCGGACCTGTGTCACGGTGGGACGGTAGACGGGCAGGGACATGCAGCGATGTTGCCGCATGTCCCCGCCAGGGACCGTCAGGAGGAGCGATGCGCGACGGGGAATCCCTCCGGCGGCCCGGACCCGCGGCCGGTCAGCGTTCGCGCCGCAGGATGCCGGCGGGTGCGGCGGGGTCTCCCGCCACGAACACGGCATACACGCCGTTGGCGCCGATCGCGACGTCGCGCGCGGCGTACAGCGGCGCGATGGACTGGGTCGAGGTGACCGTCAACAACGCGGCGCTGGCCGGCTCCACGGTGGCGTAGCCCGAGCTGCCCGGATCGACGGCGGCCACGACCGGGCTGTAGTCGAAGTTCATCGTGGTCGAAATGTCCAGACCGTTGACCAGCCGCAGACGCGCCTGGCCGGGCACCGCCGGCAGGCGGTTGTCGTCGGTCAGCACGGTCACGACAGGCGCGGCGGACACGCCGCGCAGCATCACGGTGTAGTCCCCGCCTGCCACCAGCGCCGGCAGCGTGGCCGCGACAGGACGACCGTCGACCGAAGCCGTCAGCGACGGCGCGCTGGCCGGCACCATGCGGTAGTCGCCGATCGTCGGCGAGGCCTGACCGGCCAACAGGGGTTGTCCTCCGAGGGCACCGTCGACGCGCCCGTCCGGCATCGCCGCGATCATCCGCACGCGCGCCGATACGTTGTCCAGGCGCGTGAGCTCGCCGCGCTGCGGGAGCATCAACGCGTGGACCAGAACGCCACCTGCTCCCCCTCGCAACACCAGCGTCGACACCTTGGCCGAGTCCAGTGTCACGGCGGGGAGGTCCAGCCGCACATCGTCGCGCTTCCCCGCGCCGGTGACGCGCAGTCGGTAGGTGCCGCTGCTGCGCATCAGGAACCCGCTGGATCCGCCGGCGAGCACGTTGGTGGCGAACGGCGGCGCGTCGGCTGGGTCGGCCGCTGGCTCGGTCAGGAAGACGTCGACCGGGCCGGCGTCCGGTGCGACGTTCAGGACCAGCAGCTTGCTCTGGCCGGAGACAGGCGCTTCCTGCTCCTCCTCCAGCAGGCTGGTGCGCACCGCGCCTGCGGGCCCGTACGCGATCAAGGTGTAGTGCGTGTCCGCCTTCAAGGTCGCGGGCGACGTGGCCACGGTGGCACTTCCGTTGCTGTTGAGCACCTGCAGGGACACGGGGCCATCGCCGCGGTTCGCATAGGACCCCAGCGTGAGCGCGGACACCGGGCCCGCCACCTTGTCCTTGTCGACGGCCAGATCGGCGCTCGCCAACTCGGGACTCGCGTTGAGCAGGCGGATCTGCGCGTCCTTGTCGTCACCGCCATTGCAGGCAGCGGTCAGCAGTGTGGCGGCGATGACGCCGAGCGGCATCAGCCATCGTGTGGTGCGGTCGGGAATGTGCATGGTCGGAGTGGCCGCCCGGGCAGCGGACATCGAGTGGATGAGGTCTCCGCAGACTAGGGGGCAGGCTTTGCCGACACATCAACTCGGATGGGTGGAACTGCCGACGGCTTCTAGTGAAAGAAGGTGTCCGCTGACTCAAATGAATGAGTCTGCTGACCCAAATGACTGGAAAGGGCGGGCGACGTTTCCGAAGGACGAAAAAAAGGCCACGCCTCGTGAGAGGACGTGGCCAACAGGGAGGAGGGTGCACCGGGCCGCGGTCGTGGTGACCGTCGCGCTGTGACGCGCATTCAGTGGTCCCGGGGCCGGGCGTTGTTCCCGGCCGATGCGCTCAGCGACGCATCATGGGTTCGGTCGGATCAGTTGGAAGAGCGCTCGCGACGCAGCGAACCGACCATTGCGTTGCTGTCGCCCATCACGAACACGGTGTAGACGTAGCCCGCCTGGATGCCCAGTTCGCTCAGGCTGTAGACCGGCGTCGTCGAGGACGGCGAGGTCACCGTCAGCAGCGCGGAGGTCGAGGCGGCGGTCGCCTGCGGCGACGACGAGGTGCCGGCCACCACGTTCGAGGCCAGCGCGCTGTAGTCGACGTTCAGCGTCAGTCCGGTGGTGGCGCTCGCCACGCCGTTGACCAGGCGGATCTTGGCCGTCGTGGTCGGGCTGGTCGGCAGGCGGTTGTCGTCGGTCAGGACCGCCAGCTTGGGATCCGCCGCCGTGCCCCACACCATGAGCGTGTAGTCGCTGCCCGCGGTCAGCGCCGGCTTCGTGAACGACATCAGCGCGCCGTTGACGTAGACCGACAGGTCCGCCGTGCCGGCCGCGACCGTCGTGTAGTCGCCGATCGTCGGCGCCACGGAGGTCGGCATCAGCGAGGTCTGGCCGATCGAGCCCGAGACCAGCGCGCTGCCGCCCACCGCGGCCACCAGGCGGGCCCGGACGGTCGAGTTGGGGAAGTTGGACGTCGCGCCCTGCTGCAGCAGCTGGATGCCGTTGACCAGCACGCCGCCGGTGCTGCCCGTCAGGATCAGCGTCGAGACACCGGCGGATGGCAGCGTGATGCTGGGGATGTCCAGCCGCAGGTCGGTCTTGGAACTCGCGGCGGTGATCCGCACGCGGAAGGTGCCGCTGTTGAGCGTGATGTAGCCGCTGCCCGAGCCGGTCGCGATGCCGCTCGCCACGGTCGAGGCGGTGTCCAGCGAGTCGTCGGCGCCGGTGACGTACACGTCCATCGCGCCGGCGTCCGGCGCCAGGTTCAGCACCAGCAGCTTGGACTTGCCGGTGGCCGCCGCGTCCTGGTCTTCCTGCAGCAGCGTCGTGCGCACCGAGCCGGCCGAGCCGTACGCGATCATCGTGTAGTGGCTGCCGGCGGCCAGCGTCGGCGTCGACGACGCCAGCGTGCTGCCGACGTTGTTGCTCTGCACTTCGGTGCCGGTGGCGTCGGTCTTCACGTCGGCATAGCTGCCCACGCCGGCATAGGCCACGCCGGAGTTCACCGTCGTGCTGTCCACGGCCATGTCCAGCGCGGCGTAGCCGATGCTGGCGTTGAGGAGGCGCATCTGCGCCGAACTGCTGTCGCTGCCGCCGCCGCAAGCGGTCAGCAGGGCGGCGGTGGCCACGCTCAGGCCCCAGGCCCAGGTCTTGAATCGCATCGTCCGACACTCCGATTGAGAATGCGGCGATTGAACGCGGGCCGTGTTGCTGGGGCTTGTGGCCGATTGCCAGCTTTGTGAACTTCCATATCAAGGCCGACACAGAGTTGCGCGGCGCCTCGGGTGTCCGTTTCCGGTATCGGTGCCGAGGTCTGGGCGCCGGGCCTCTTGGTATCGCCTCTCTAAACGCGCGCGGGCTCCGGCGCTAGCATCCGCGCGATGAACGCCTACCCGCAGCTGCTGTCGCCCCTGGACCTGGGCTTCACGACCCTCAAGAACCGCGTGCTGATGGGCAGCATGCACACGGGGCTCGAGGACTCGCGCAAGCACATCGACCGCCTGGCCGAGTACTTCGCCGAGCGCGCCCGCGGCCAGGTCGGCCTGATCGTCACCGGCGGCTACGCGCCCAACATCGCCGGTTGGACCAAGCCCTTCGCGGGCACGCTCATGACGGGCGGGGCCGCGCGCCGGCACCAGGCCATCACGCGGGCCGTGCATGGCGAGGGCGGCAAGATCGCGCTGCAGATCCTGCACACCGGCCGCTACGGCTACCACCCGTTCAACGTCGCGCCGTCGGCGTTGAAGTCGCCGATCTCGCCGTTCACGCCGCATGCGTTGAGCGAGCGCGGCATCGAGCGCCAGATCCGCGCCTTCGTCCGCTGCGCCGTGCTGGCGCGCGAGGCCGGGTACGACGGCGTCGAGGTGATGGGCTCCGAGGGCTACTTCATCAACCAGTTCCTGATCGCCGCCACGAACCAGCGCACCGATGCGTGGGGCGGCGACTTCGAACGCCGCATGCGGCTGCCCGTCGAGATCCTCACCCGCATGCGCGAGGCCGTCGGCCCCGACTTCATCATCATCTACCGCCTGTCGATGCTGGACCTCGTGCCGGAGGGCGGCAACTGGGACGAGGTGCTGCAGCTGGCGAGGGCCGTCGCGAAGGCCGGCGCCACCATCATCAACACCGGCATCGGCTGGCACGAGGCCCGCATCCCGACGATCGCGACCAGCGTGCCGCGTGCCGGCTTCGCCTGGGTCACGAAGAAGCTGCGCGACCAGCTGCATGCCGAGGGCATCCGCACGCCGCTGATCACCAGCAACCGCATCAACACGCCCGAGGTCGCCGAGTCGGTGCTGGCCGACGGATCGGCGGACATGGTGTCGATGGCGCGCCCGCTGCTGGCCGATCCGGCCTTCGTGCGCAAGGCCGCGGAGGGGCGGGCCGACGAGATCAACACCTGCATCGCCTGCAACCAGGCCTGCCTCGATCACGTGTTCAAGCAGGAGGTGGCGTCCTGCCTCGTGAACCCGCGCGCCGGTCACGAGACCCTGCTGCGCATCGTCCCGGTTGCCGCCGGGCAGCTGCGCAAGCGCGTCGCCGTCGTCGGCGCGGGACCGGCCGGCCTGGCGGCCGCGACGACGCTCGCCGAGCGTGGCCACCACGTCACGCTGATCGACGCCGCCCAGGAGATCGGCGGCCAGTTCAACCTGGCCAAGCGGATCCCGGGCAAGGAGGAGTTCCACGAGACGCTGCGCTACTTCAAGCGGCGGCTGGAGTTGCTCGGCGTCACGCCGCGACTGGGCCGTCGCGTGAGCGCCGGTGATTTGATGGACTACGACGAGGTGCTCCTCGCCACCGGCGTGACGCCGCGCGATCCGCGCATCCCCGGCCAGGACGAAGGCATCGCCCGGGGCCAGGTCTTGACCTACCTCGAGGTCCTGCGCGGCGAGAAGCCGGTCGGGCGTCGTGTGGCGGTCGTGGGCGCGGGCGGCATCGGCTTCGACGTGGCGGAGTTCCTGCTCGAGCAGGGGCACTCGCTGGCGCTCGACGCGCCGGCGTGGCGCAAGCACTGGGGTGTCGGCGATCCGGAGCAGACGCGAGGCGGGCTCGCACGTCCGCAACCCGAGCCCGCCGAGCGGGAGATCACCTTGCTGCAACGGCGCGCCGGCAAGCTCGGCGCGGGCCTGGGCAAGACCACCGGATGGATCCATCGCGCCGCCTTGAAGACGCACGGCGTACGGATGGTCGGCGGCGTGCAGTACGAGCGCATCGATGAGCACGGCCTGTGGATCAGCCAGGGCGAAGATCGCACCGATCCCGAGCGCATCGACTGCGACACCATCGTCCTGTGCGCGGGTCAGGAACCGCTGCGGGAACTCGAAGCGCCGCTGCGCGCGGCGGGCCGGTCGGTGCAGCTGATCGGCGGTTCGGCCGAGGCCAAAGAATTGGATGCAAAGCGTGCAATCCTGCAGGGAACGCGTGTGGCGGCCTCGCTGTAACCCCTAGCAACGTTTTCTTACCGGCGTCGATACTCCGGCGGTCGTGCATGAGGGAACGCCCGCGACCCGCGGGCGGCGCCGACATGGGGCCAGCTGTTGCCCCTCCATTCATAAAAAGATCCTTGGGTGAGCCATGCGTCTTCGCCTGAACCGTCGTTGGGGATGCCTTGTCGTGTCCGCGCTGCTGCCTGCGTGCCTGAGCACGTCGGCGTGGGCGGGTGCGTCCGCGTCCGTCCCCGCGGCGGTGCCGTCCGCGGCGCGGTCGATGGCGGCGCATCTGCCGACGTGGATCGATTCCGGCTCCACCGTGTTCTGGCTGGGCGCCGGCTGCGTGATCGGCGGCCTGACGCTGGGCGTGATGGTCAGCCTGTTCGTGCAGCAGCGCGGCCGTCTGCAAGGCCGCCGCGAGGAACTCCGACGCGTGCGCCGCGAGCGCGCCCGGCTCAGCGCGCTGCTGAACGCGATTCCCGATCCGATGTATTTCAAGGATGCCAACGGCGCCTATGAGGGCTGCAATCCGGCCTTCGAGCGGGCTGTCGGCCTCACCGAGCAGGAACTGATCGGACGCCGCGACGCCGACCTGCCGAACCCTCCGGGCTGGGTGGACACGCAGTCCGACGGCCGCCTCCTGACCTGGCGCGACGACAGCAGCGAGACCGGCGGCGGGACACGTTGCCTGGACGTCTCCAGTGCCCGCGTGTTCGACGACGACCAGTACCTGGGCCAGGTCGCCATCGCGCGCGACGTGACCCAGCTGCAGCAGGCCACCGACGCCGCCCGCCGCGCCGCCACCGTGTACGAGCACTGCGGCGAGGGCATCATGGTCATCGACCACCAGTTGCGCATCGTCGACGTCAACCCGGCCCTGGTGGCGATGGTCGGCCACGACCGGCAGACGCTGCTGGGCAAGCGCCCGTTGCTGCTGCGCGACGCCGAACAGGACCCCGAAAAGCTCCGTGCCCTGTGGACCGACATCGAGACCCGCGGCAAGTGGAGCGGCGAGGTCACCGAGCGCCACAAGAACGGCGACTCGATCCCGATGTGGGCGACCTTCGTGAAGGTGCCGGCACCGTCGGGCGATCCGGAGCAGGTGCAGTACCTCAGCGTGCTGACCGACATCTCCCGCATCAAGCAGACCGAGGCCGAGCTGCTGCACCAGTCGCTGCACGACAGTCTGACGGGCCTGCCCAACGCGGCGCTGCTGCGCGATCGCATCTCGCGCCAGGTCGGCAACGCGCAGCGCGAGCACACCTGCGTGGCCGTGCTGTACATCGACCTGGACGGTTTCCGCGACGTCAACGACATCGCCGGCCATGCCGCGGGCGACCAGGTGCTGCTGACCGCGGCGGCGCGCTTCGCCAACGTGACGCGGTTGAGCGACTCGGTGGCGCGCGTCGGCGCGGATGAATTCGTCGTCGTGCTGTCGGGCCTGGTCGACGAGGAGACCGCGATGCGGCTCGGCGACCGGCTGATCCAGGCGATGGACGAGCCGATCATCATCGACCATCACCGCTTCAACGTCGGCGCCAGCATCGGCCTGGCGCTGTTCCCGGCCGACGGCACGCACGTCGACGAGCTGCTGCGCAACGCCGAGGTCGCCATGGTGCGCGCCAAGCTGCACGCGCGCGGTTCGGTCCAGGCTTACCGGCCGGAGCTGACGCAGGCGGTGCAGCAGCGTTTCGAGCTGACGCACGCGCTGCGGCAGGCCAACGAGGCCGCGCAGTTCCGCCTCGAGTACCAGCCGCAGGTGCGGCTGAGCGACGGCGCGCTGATCGGCGCGGAGGCGCTGCTGCGCTGGCGCCATCCGACGCGCGGGCCTATCTCGCCGGCGGACTTCATCCCGCTGGCCGAAGAGACCGGCCTGATCATCCCCATCGGCCGCTGGGTGCTGGAGCAGGCCTGCGCGCAGGTGGCGCGCTGGCAGGGCCAGGAGGGCAAGCCGCAGCAGGTCGCGGTCAACGTTTCGGCGCGGCAGCTGCGCCAGCCGGACTTCATCGAGACGCTGGATTTCATCCTCGGCGAGACCGGCTGCCCGCCGAGCGCGCTGGAGCTCGAGGTCACCGAGAGCCTCCTGCTCGAGGACGCCGAGCAGGCCATCAGCCTGCTCACGCGGATCTCCAACCGCGGCGTGCGCATCGCCATCGATGATTTCGGCACCGGCTACTCGTCGCTGGCCTACCTGAAGCGGATGCCGGTCAGCACGCTGAAGATCGACCGCAGCTTCGTCAACGAGCTGAGCAGCGATGCCAACGTCGCCGCGATCGCCCGCACGGTCATCGTGCTGGCGCGCAGCCTGAACCTCGACGTGCTCGCCGAGGGCGTCGAAACGATCGAGCAGGCCGAGTGGTTGCGCCGCGAGGGCTGCGACTGGGCGCAGGGCTGGTATTACGGCCGCCCGATGCCGCCGGAAGACTTCGTCGTCACGCCGCCGCCCGAGCCGCTGCGCCGCGCGCCCAAGCGTCTGCAGCTGGCCTGATCGCCTTGCTTGCGGGCCGAGGCCCGATCACGCGTCGCCATCGCCATTCATCCGACGTCGCGGCGTCGCCGGCGCGGCGGTCGCCGAGGGCGCTTCCGCCCACACGCGCCATTCCTTCGCGCTGACTTCGCGGACCTCGAGGCCGCGGCGCAGGATGAAACTGGAGTCATGCCAGCTTTCCACCGGTCCGGCGAGCGTTCGCCGTGGCGGTGGTTCCGCGCCGAAGTCGGAATCGCCGAAGCTGCTGCCGCTGTCGGAGTAGCGACTGTCGCCATGGCTGAACCGGCTGTCGCCGTAGTGGCTGGGCAGCTCGCTGTCGGGGCCGCCGGCGCCCACGAACGGCCTGGACGCGGCGCGCGGGAGCTGGGACGGGGTCTGGGAGGGCCGGTACTTCATCTCGGAAACCTCGGAATCACGGGAGAGGCACTCCATGGTGATCCTGTCGCAGCCCGACCGTCAGCCCGCAGATGGAGGGGCTGAAGGGGGAGGACATCTCCCCCTTGAATTCGCTTGCAACTGTCGGCGGTGTGTGTAAATCACAGGGACAGCGCGATCCCGTTCACAGCGGCAGCGCGGTGGTGTTCTTCACCTCTTCCATGACCGCGTAGGTCCGCGTCTCGCGGACGCCGGGCAGGGTCCAGATCACCGCCCCGATGAACTCCCGGTAGGCGGTCATGTCGGACACCCGGGTCTTGAGCAGGTAGTCGAAGCCGCCCGCCACCAGGTGGCATTCCAGGATCTCCGGCCGGGCCTGCACGGCGGCGCGGAAGTTGTCCATGACGTCGTGCACCGTGCGGTCGAGCAGGATCTCGATGAACACCAGCATCTGCGCGCCCAGCTTGGCCGGGTTCAGCCGCGCCTCGTAGCCGAGGATGAAGCCGTCGCGGGTGAGGCGCCGGACGCGCTCCAGCACCGCCGTCGCGGACATCTGCACTTCCTCGGCCAGCTTCAGGTTGCTGATGCGGCCGTCCTGCTGCAGCAGCCCCAGGATGCGGCGATCGATCTTGTCCAGGTCTTCAAGGCTGCTCATGCTGGATTCCATCCGGCGAAGGTCGACAACATTGGTGAGTAATTCGGCGCGTTACTTCCTAAACTCCCGCCATTCGCTAGGGGAGCGCCCCTCGCACGAACATCCGAGGATTCTATGACCGCCTTCCCCCTCCCGCCGGAAACCTCCCGCCTGCCGGACCCGTATCGCGAGGAACTGCCGCTGGTGCGCGCGCTCGCCGCGGAAATGCAGGCGCTGAACTGGCAGGCGATCGTCGACCAGGCGCGCCCCTGGGTGCAGCAGGTGCGCGGGAATCCGGCGCCGTTCTGGGCCATGGAATCGCTGCTGCGCGAGTACCCGATCACCAGCGCTGAAGGTCTGGCGCTGATGCGTCTGGCGGAGGCGCTGCTGCGCGTGCCCGATGCCGAGACCGCCATCGCGCTGACGGCCGACCAGCTCGGCCGCGCCGACTTCGACGGCGCCTCGGACGGCCCGCACAAGATGCTGGCCGGTCTGGCGGCGAGCGCGATCTCGCTGTCCAAGAAATTCCTCCCGGATGCCGAGGCCGACTCCGGCCTGATGAAGCGCCTGGGCGCGCAGACCGTGGTTGCCGCCACGGTGCGCGCGATCCAGCTGCTGGGTCGCCAGTTCGTGCTGGGTCGCAACATCCAGGAAGCGATGAAGGAGGCTGATGCCGCGCGCAAGGTGCAGGCCCAGTTGCGCTTCTCCTACGACATGCTGGGCGAAGGTGCCCGTACCGAGCGCGACGCCGAGCGCTACCAGGCCTCGTATCTCAACGCGATCGCCGCCATCGCCGCCGGCCGCAAGGCCGAGTCGCCGGAAGGCAGCGATGGCATCTCGATCAAGCTCTCGGCGCTGTTCTCGCGCTACGAGGTCCTGCAGCGCGAGCGCGTCTACGCCGAGCTGCTGCCGCGCGTGTGGCAACTCGTCGAGAAGGCCGCGCAGGCCAACATCAACCTGACGATCGATGCCGAGGAAGTCGACCGGCTCGAGATCTCGCTCGAGCTGCTGGACGCCCTGGCCGCGCGCATCGCGACGCACTTCCCGCAATGGCGCGGTTTCGGCCTCGCGGTGCAGGCCTACCAGACGCGGGCCCGCGACGTCGTGGAGGCGGTCGCCGCGATCGCCCGCCAACACGGGCTGAAATTCATGGTGCGCCTCGTGAAGGGCGCCTACTGGGACGGCGAGATCAAGCGCGCCCAGGAGCAGGGCCTGCCGTTCTACCCGGTCTACACGCACAAGCCGCATACCGACGTCTCCTACCTGGCCTGCGCACAGGCGCTGCTGCGGCATCACGACGTCATCTATCCGCAGTTCGCGAGCCACAACGCCGGCACCATCGCCGCCATCCTGCAGATGGCGCGCTCGCTGGGCGCCAAGTTCGAGATGCAGCGCCTGCACGGCATGGGCGAGGGCGTCTATCGGGAAGTGCTGAAGGACGGCTCGATCCCCTGCCGCGTCTACGCGCCGGTGGGCGAGCACCGTGACCTGCTCGCCTATCTGGTCCGTCGCCTGCTGGAGAACGGCGCCAACTCGTCCTTCGTGCATCAGCTGGCCGATCCGACCGTCGCGCCGGAAGAGCTGCTGGCGTCGCCGATGACCGAGATCCGCGACGAAGCCTCGCTGCCGCTGCCGATCGCCCTGTACCGCGACGCGGCGGGCCGCGGCCGCGACAACTCGTCGGGCCTGGACCTCGCCGTGCCCGAGCAGCGCCAGACGCTGCTGGATGCGCTGGCGCAGTGCACGGTGCCGGTGATGGTCGAGGCCTCGCCGGAGGAGGTCGACGCCGCGATGGCGCGACTGCAAGGCGGCTTCGCCGGCTGGAACGCGACGCCCGTGGCCGAGCGCGCCGCCGTGCTGCGCCGCGCCGCCGACGCGCTGCAGGCGCAGCTGCCGCAGTACTGCGCGCTGCTGGTCAAGGAGGCCTACAAGAGCCTGGGCGACGCGATCAGCGAAGTGCGCGAGGCCATCGACTTCCTGCGCTACTACGCCGACGAGGCCGAGCGCCTGGCGGCCGACGGCGTCGCGTTGAACGGGCGCGGCGTGTTCGTCTGCATCTCGCCGTGGAACTTCCCGCTGGCGATCTTCGCCGGCCAGGTGGTCGCGGCGCTGGCCGCGGGCAACGCGGTCGCCGCGAAGCCCGCGGAACAGACCCCGGCCGTTGCTCGCGAGTGCGTCGCGCTGCTGCACGCGGCGGGCGTTCCCGTCGACGCGGTGCAACTGGTGCACGGCCGCGGCGAGACCGTCGGCGCGCGCCTGGTGGCCGCGCCGCAGACGGCGGGCGTGTGCTTCACCGGCTCCACGCAGGTGGCGCAGATCATCAACCGCCAGCTCGCGGCCAAGCCCGGCGCCGCGGCGCTGCCGCTGATCGCCGAGACCGGCGGCCTGAACGCAATGATCGTGGACTCGACGGCGCTGCCGGAGCAGGTCATCGATGCCGTCGTGCAATCGGCCTTCCGCAGCGCGGGCCAGCGCTGCTCGGCGCTGCGACTGCTGGCGGTGCACGAGGCGGTCGCCGACGGCGTCATCGAGATGCTGCGCGGCGCGGTCAAGGAACTGCGTGTCGGCGCTACCGCGGACCTGTCGACCGATGTCGGCCCGCTGATCGACGACGAAGCCTTCGAGGGCGTGTCCAAGGACGTCCAGCGCCTCAAGCGCGAAGCGACGCTGATCGCCGAGGCGGTGCCGGCCGACGGCTGCCCGCGCCTGCTGCCGCCGGTGGCGGTCGAGCTGCCGACGATCGCCTCGCTGAAGAAGGAGATCTTCGGTCCGGTGCTGCACGTGGTGCGCTGGAGCGGCGACGTCGACGGCGTCGTGCGCGAGATCAACGCGCTGGGCTACGGCCTGACGCTGGGCATCCAGACCCGCATCGACAGTCGGGCGCTGCGGCTTGCGTCGGAAGCGCGCATCGGCAACGTCTACGTGAATCGCAACATCATCGGCGCGGTGGTCGGCGTGCAGCCGTTCGGCGGCGAAGGCATGTCCGGCACCGGTCCGAAAGCCGGTGGTCCGCACTACCTGCTGCGCTTCGTCGCACAGCCGAAGGTGGAAGCGCCAGCCGACGCGCCGGCGCTGTCGACGACCGGCGCGGGCGCGGACCTGTCGCCGCTGTTCACCGCGCACGAGGCTTGGGCCGAGCGCCCGGTCGACGAGCGCGCGACGGCGCTGGAACGCTCCGCGGCCGGCCAGTCGCCGGTGGTCGCCGGGGCTTGGCGCACGTTGGCCGCGGGCGCCCGGCGCTCGCTGGTCGACGTGAAGCTGCCCGGCCCGACCGGGGAGAGCAACGAACTGCGCCTGCACGGCCGCGGTGTGATCGCGGTGCTGGCGCAGGGCGCGTCGCAGGAGGAGCTGGCGCGTGCGCTCGGTGCGGCGCTGGTGGCCGGCAACGCGGTCGCGATCGTGGGCGGCGGCGACGTGGCGCAGGACCTGCGCACGGCGCTGATGCGTGGCGGCGTGACCGCGGCGGCGATGCAACTGCTGCCGGCGGACCAGCTGGGAGCGGTGCTGCGCGCGACGCGACTGGCGGGCGTCATCGCGCCGGCGGCGCTGCAGGTGCCGGTGCAGCGCGAGCTCGCGGGCCGTGATGGCGCGATCCTGCCGGTCGTGCCGATGGTCGAGCTGGCCGATGCACGCCAGCTCTACCGCCTCGTCGCGGAGCAGACGCTGACGATCAATACGGCGGCCGCGGGCGGGAACGCCGCGCTGCTGGCGGGCGTGCACTGATCAGGCTGGCCGGGTCGCGCGAGACCCGGCCCTCCAGCCGCCACCAGCCGGTGCGCGGCACGACCCAGACCTCGCCGCTCCTGAAGCGGCGCGCCTGCGGCCAGCAGTGGTCAGCCCAGAGCGCGGGCGCGTCCTCGACATCGACGACGCCGGCCTGCACGTGCATCACGGTGCCTCGTGCGAGCTTCAGCATCAGCGACTGACCGGCGACCAGCCGGAGTTCCTGCGGTGCCGTCGAAGGCTGCCGCACGCGGGTGGGCGCGGCCAGCGCGGGCACGGTGTGCGGTGGCGTGGCCTGCCAAGGCCAGGGGATGGGCAAGGATCGCAGGACGGCGGCGAGGAACATGACGGCGTCGCCCGAAGGCGCCTCGATGGGATGGGTGTCCAGTGTTCCCATCGACGACGCGGTGTGACAGGCACAGCGGCGCCCTTTGTTCTGCGTAACAGCCATCGTCGCCGGGCTGTTCCGTATCGACGGGGCGCCGGCTGTTCCGGTGTCGCGCGCGCCTGCGGGCGCAGAATCGCCGGCATGGACGCTTCGGACCCTCTGTACGCGCAGGTCGCCGCGCACTACCGCCAGGCCATCGCGGCCGGCACGATGCCGCCGGGGAGCCGGATGCCGTCGGTGCGCACGCTGATGGGTCTGCACCGCGTGAGCCTGAGCACCGCGCTGCAGGCCTGCCGTCTGCTTGAAAGCCAGGGCCTGCTGCAGGCCCGTCAACGCGCCGGCTATTTCGTGAGACCGCCGCGCCCGAACCGGCTGGCGCGCGCCGCCGAGCCGCGCCAGACGCAGGCCGATCCGGCGCGTTTCGTCGGCGTGCACGAGCGCATCTCCGAGATCCTCACCCGCGGCATCGCCGCGAAGCCCGAGGTCAACCTGTCCGGCGCCTGCGCGCATGCGTCGCTGTATCCGACCCGCGCGCTGGCCCTGCACGGCCAGCGGCTGCTGCGCCGCCGGCCCGAGATCCTCGGCATCCAGCCCGATCCGCAAGGCCTGCTCGCGCTGCGACAGGGCCTGTCGCGCCTGGCGCTGAACGCACAGATCCAGCTCGACCCGTCGCAGCTCGTGATCACCCACGGATGCACCGAGGCGCTCGGCATCGCGCTGCGCGCGGTGACGACGCCCGGCGACGCGGTGGCGGTCGAGTCGCCGACCTACTACGGCCTGCTGCAGCTGCTGGAGAGCCTGGGCCTGCGCGCGCTGGAGATCCCGACCAGTCCCCACACGGGCCTGTCCGTCGAGGCCTTCGAGGCCGCCGCGATGCACGAGCCCCGGCTCAAGGCGGTGGTCGTCGTGCCCAACCTGCAGAACCCGCTCGGCGCGGTGATGCCGGACGATGCCAAGCAGGCGCTGCTGGCGGTCTGCGAAGCCCGCGATCTCGCCCTCATCGAGGACGACACCTACGCGCTGCTGTGCGACACGCCGCAGCGCGCGATCAAGTCCTGGGACACGACGGGGCGGGTGATCTTCTGCTCGTCGCTGCACAAGACGCTGGCGCCCGGCATGCGCGTGGGCTGGATCGCGGCGGGGCGCTGGCAGCCGCGCGTGGAGATCCTCAAGTACGCGCAGAGCCGGCCCAACGAGATGCTGGGTCAGGCCATCCTGGCGGAGTTCCTGGCCGGCGGCCAGATCGAGCGCCACCTGCGCGCGCTGCGGGCGAAGCTCGCCACGCAGCGCGAGCAGATGGTGGCGGCGTTGTCCGACGAATTGCCGGCCGGCACCCGGCTCAGCCTGCCGCCAGGCGGCCCGAGCCTGTGGGTCGAATTGCCCGAGGGGCTGTCCTCGCTTGCGTTGTTCGACGCCGCGCTGGAGAAGGGCATCCGGCTGGGGCCGGGGCTGATGTACTCGAACTCCGAGCGCTTCGACAACTTCATCCGCATCAACGCCGGCAATCCGATGGACGACGCGCAACGGCGCGCGATCGCGACGCTGGGCGAGCTCTGCACGTCGATGTTGAGAGCGCGTTGAACGCCCGGATCCAGGGCGCACCCGCCATGAGGCGGGACTACACTGCCCGCCCATGAATTCCTGCATCGCATTCATCGGTGGCGGCAACATGGCCAGCGCCATCGTCGGTGGCCTGCGCCGGGCCGGTTTTCCGGCGGAGGATCTGCTGGTGGTCGAGCCCTTCGAGGCGCAGCGCGAGCGTCTCGCCGCCGACTTCGGCATCCGGCCGCTCGCCGCGGCGGAGGCCTCGCTGTCGCGGGCCCGCGCCGTGGTCTGGGCGGTCAAGCCGCAGCTGTTCCAGGAAGCCGCCGTACCGGTGGCGCCGCACGTTGCAAGTGCGCTGCAGTTGTCGGTGATGGCGGGTCTGCGCAGTGACGCGATCGCGCGTGCGACCGGTGCCGCGCGCGTCGTGCGCGGCATGCCCAACACGCCGGCGCTGATCGGGCAGGGGATCACCGGCCTCTGCGCGAGCGCCGCCGTCACGGCCGACGATCGCGCGCTGGTCGAGCAACTGCTTCAGCCCACCGGCCGGACGGTCTGGGTCGACAACGAGGGCGACCTCGACACGGTCACCGCGCTGTCGGGCTCGGGGCCGGCCTACTTCTTCTTCCTGGTCGAGCACATGGTCGCAGCGGCGCGCGCGCTGGGCCTGGACGAGGCCAAGGCGCGCGAGCTTGCGTTGGCCACCTGCGGCGGCGCGGCGGCGCTGGCGCTGCAGTCGGGCGACTCGCCGACCGCGCTGCGGGAGAAGGTGACATCAAAGGGCGGCACCACGCACGCCGCGATCACCAGCCTGCAGGCCGACGGCGTCGGCGAGGCGGTCGAGCGCGCCGTGAAGGCCGCGCACCGCCGCGCGGGCGAGCTGGGCGACGAGTTCGGCCGCGCCTGATGCGCGCCGCCTCACGATCGTCCGCCGGCGTGCCGCCGACTTCCTGACTTCCGAGAGCTGTTGCAACCGATGGGGATCGCCGATCGCTGGGGCCTGCGCGCGTGGTTGCGTGCGCCGGGCTCGCTGAGCAAGCGCCTGGCCGCGACCGGTCGCCGCTATGAGGTGCAGGTGCTGCGCCAGACGACGGCGCCGCTGCGTCCGCAGGAGCGCGCCGCGCTCGGCCTGCCGAAGCGGGGGCTGACGCTCGTGCGCGAAGTGCTGCTGCGCGTCGACGGCCAACCGCTCGTGTGGGCGCGGTCGGCGGTGCACGGCCACGCGGTGGCCGGTCCGTGGAAGGCGTTGAAAGGTCTGGGCAGCCGGCCGCTCGGCCATCTGCTGTACGACGATCCCCGCATCCATCGCAGCGAGCTGCAACCGCGACGCGTCACGCGGCACGGTGCGACGCACCACCAGATGCAGCGCCAATGGCTGGCAGCCACGGGAACCGAGGCACCGGCGTCGATGCAGTGGTCGCGCAATTCGGTCTTCACCCGCCACGGGCAGCAGCTGCGGGTGATGGAAATGTTTGTGCCCGACGTCGCGCTGCGCGATCCCGGGCCGCTGCGGCGCAAGTCGAGGCCGCGTCGGTGATGAGCAGACTCCGCCGCTGGCTGCAGGCGTTCCGTCCCGCGCCGATGCGCGTCGACGCGCGCGAGCGGCTCCGCGTGGTGGCCGGCGCCATCGTCGGGCTGCTGCTGACGGGGGTGCTCACGGAACTGCTGTCCCGTCATGTCCCCGGCGTGCCGTGGCTGGTGGCGCCCCTCGGCGCGAGCGCGGTGCTGGTGTTCGGCGTGCCGGCGAGTCCGCTGGCGCAGCCCTGGGCGGTGGTGATGGGCAACACCTCGTCGGCGCTGGTCGGCATCGCGTGCGCGCACCTCTTCGGCGGCACACCGGAGCTGGCCGCGGCGATCGCCGTCGGCGGTGCGATCGGGCTGATGTTCCTGCTGCGCTGCCTGCACCCGCCCGGTGGCGCCGCGGCGCTGCTGATGGTGCTCACCGGCGTGCACGACTGGCACTTCGCGCTCGACCCCGTGCTGCTGAACTCGGTGCTGATGGTGCTCGCGGGCATGGCCTACAACGGCGTCACCGGCCGCAGGTACCCGCACCCGCAGATGACCGTGCCCGCCGCGGGGCCGGCAACGGGCGCGACGAGCGGGCCCGGCGGCACGGAGCCCGGAACCGCCGTCTTCAGCGGTGTCGACCTGGACACGGTGCTGGCGCACTACAACCAGGTCCTGGACGTTCCCCGTGACGATCTGCAGGCGATCGTCGATGAGGCCGGTCTGCTCGCCGCGCGGCGCCGGATGACGACGCTCCGCTGCGCCGACGTGATGTCGCGCGACGTGAAGGCGGTCGAGTGGGGCACGCCGCTGCAGGAGGCGTGGTCGCTGATGCGGACGCATCAGATCAAGGCGCTGCCGGTGGTGGACCGCGCCCGGCGGGTGGTCGGCATCGTGACGCTGGCGGACTTCATGCGCGGCGCGTCGCTGGACGTGCACGACGACTGGGCGACGCGGCTGCGACATCTGATCCGCCCGACGCCGACCACGCACAGCGACAAGCCGGAAGTGGTCGGCCAGATCATGAGCCGGCAGGTGCGCGTGGCCAGCGCGGACCGGCCACTGGCCGACCTGGTGCCGCTGTTCGCGGCGACCGGGCATCACCACATCCCCATCGTCGGCGACGAGGCACGGCTGGTCGGCATCCTGACGCAGTCGGACCTGGTGGCGGCGCTGGCGCGGGTGGACGGGCTCTGAGCAAAGGGCTCCCAGGGGGGGCCGCGCGCGGACCCCGGGGCCGGACAGCCTGAGCATGGGCTAAGCACGGGCTAAGCGGACGTACAGGTCCCGCTCAGCTTCGCTCGGTATGCTGCTGCGGCCTTTGATGAAGACCGTGCCGCCCATGGACATCGACCCCGACGAACTGATCGAGACCGCCCGCCAGGCCAACGAGCGGACGGAGACCGCGGCGCCGCAATCGCGGCTGAACGTGGCGGTCGCGCTGACCGTGGCGCTGCTGGCGACCTTCATGGGCCTGTGCAAGATCAAGGACGACAACATCGGCCAGGGCATGCAGCAGGCGCAGGCGGACAAGATCGACCACTGGGCCTTCTACCAGGCGCGCAATGCGCGGGAGGAGGTCGCCAAGGCCGCGCTGACGCAGCTGAAGCTGCAGGCGATCGGCGCGCCGGCCTCGGCCGCCGACGGCTACCGGCAGGCGATCGCGCACTACGAGACGCTTGCCGCCGACCAGGCCGCCAAGAAGGACGAGCTGCGCAAGCAGGCGGAGGCTGACCAGCAACGCTACGACGCGCTCAACTACCGGGACGACCAGTTCGACCTGTCCGATGCGCTGCTGGCCATCGCGATCGCGATGCTGGCGGTGACCGCGCTGACGCAGCTGTGGTGGCTGTACGCCGCGGCGATGGTGCCGACGGTCTTCGGCCTGCTGATGGGGCTGGCGGGGCTCGGCGGCTGGCCGCTTCATCCGGACGCGATCGTGCAATGGCTGTCGTGAGTCCCCGGGGATGAGGGGATGAAGGGCTGAGCGCGGGGAACCTCGTGTCCTGATCGCCCATGAGGGTCGGCGCCGGTGCGGATGCGCCGCGAGGCCGGGCACAATCGCGCCCGCGCCCGTCGAAGGCGGTCCAGGGAGGACGCCGGCGCTCACACGAGAACAAGTCTCCAGCCATGTCCGATGCCTCGATCGAGCGGCTTCTCCAGCCCAGCCTGGACCACGCCGAACCCCCCGCCCGCGCGCCGTTTTCCGCCAGCGCCCAGTTCCTCACCGGTGTCTTCGGCGGTCCGCTGGGGTTGGTGTTCTGCTTCGTCGGCAGCATCCATCGCCTGCGCCGCTGGCGCCAGGACGCACTGTTCCTCGCCGCCTTGATCGTGATCCTGTTCGGCGCCGTCCTGCTGCCCCAGACGGCTGCCGGCGCACCGCTGCGCGCTTGGCTCGTCGACCTGCTGGGCCGCAGCGGTCCAGGCACCTGGACCACGCTGTGCACGTCGCTGGCCGCGCTCGCGGCCATCCATCGCCACCATCGTCAGCGCCGCGCCGCGGACCTGATGGGCCTGCGCGTCGAAGGCGCCTTCGCCGCGTGCCTGGCGATGGTGGTGGTCGCTGCGGGTCTGTCCTACCTGTTCAACGCCGTCATGAGGATGTCCTGATGGAACCCGTCGATCCGGACGTCTCCGACCTGCGTCCCGCCATCCAAGAGCCACCCGGCGTCGACGCGCTGATCGAGCGCGCCGAACTGCTGATCGAGCGCCGCCGCTGGCGCGAGGCCGAAACCGTGCTGCGCCAGGGACTCGCGCTCGAACCCGAGAACCTGACCCTGCTGACGGAGCTGGCCCGCACGCGTTTCGCGCAGAACGACAACGACGAGGCGCTGCACCTGGTGCGCGGCGTCCTGGTCAAGGACCCGTCGCACTTCGAGGGCCGGTACCTGTTGTTCCACGTCCTCACCGACATGGACGAGGCGGCGGAGGCCGAAGCGGTGATCCTCGCCCTGATCCGCGAGTTCCCGGGCGCCCCCGGGTTCTACACGTCCTACGCCCGCCTGATGCTGAGAGCGTTGCAGGTGGACAAGGCCCGCGGCCTGGTGGCGGAAGCGCTGCGCTTGGCTCCGGACAGCCACGGCGCACTGCAGGCCGCCGCGCTCTGTGACCTGGTCGACGGCCGGCGCGGTGACACGGCCGCAATGCGGCGCTTGCTGGTCGAGGATCCGGGCAGCCGCGAGACACTGTCCCTGGTCATCAACGCGCTGATCGACCGCGGTCGTATCCGCGAGGCCTACCGCCTGTCCAAGGAACTCCTGCGCGCGCAGCCCGACGACCCCTTCGCGCTGCAGCGCGTGAAGGCGCTCGCCGGCGAGGCCCATTGGGCGCTGCGGCCGTTGTGGCCATTGCAGCGCTGGGGCTGGCAGGCCTCGGTCGCCCTGTGGGTTGCGGCGGTCGCCATCGGCCGGCTGCTGGAGCGGCAGGCGCCGGAATGGGCGGCGACCTTCTGGATCTGCTGGTTGGTCTATGCGGTCTACAGCTGGATCGCTCCGCCCCTGGTGCGTCGTCTGGCGGCCCGCTGAGCGGCCATCGCCGCGCTTCGTCTCATCTCGGAATTCCGGATTCATTGCCATGCAGGAACTTGAACAGGCGCTGCTGAAGGCGCCCTTCGATCATGGGCTGCGCGCCCGTTATGCGCGCGCGCTGCTGGACGCGCGCCGCATCGACGAGGCGGAGGTCCAGGCCGGCCTCCTGGCCCAGCAGCGGCCCGACGAGGCGGCGGCCCTGGTGATCCAGGCGCTGTGTCGGCTCGAGCGCGAGCCCGCCGCCGCGCTGGACCTGTACCTGCGCGCGCGCCGCGCGCCCGGCTTCGAGCCGGAGGCGGCGCTGGAGGATCTCGCCGCGCATGCCCATCCGGCGCGCGGCGAAGTGCCGGCGGCCGAAGTGCCGCGGCTGCAGCTGGTCGGCGGCGGCCAGTCCGCCAAGGTCGCGGCGATCCAGCAGGTGCCTGAGGACAAGGTGCGCTTCTCCAGCATCGTGGGCATGGAGGCGTTGAAGAAGACCATCCGGCTCAAGATCATCGAGCCCTTCCTCAAACCCGGGCTCTTCCAGCGCTTCCGCATGAACAGCGGCGGCGGCATCCTGCTCTATGGCCCGCCCGGCTGCGGCAAGACCCTGCTGGCGCGCGCCGTGGCCAACGAATGCAATGCGGAGTTCATCTCCGTCGGCGTGTCCGACGTGCTGACGATGTGGCAGGGCGAGAGCGAGCGCAACCTGGCGGCGATGTTCGAGCGGGCGCGCAGCCAGACGCCGTGCGTGCTGTTCTTCGACGAACTCGACGCGCTGGCCTATGCGCGGTCCAAGTCGTCGAGCGCGAGCACGCGGACCGTGGTCAACGAGTTCCTGACGCAGCTCGACGGCCTGGGCAAGAACAACCAGGGCGTGCTGGTGCTGGCCGCGACCAACATGCCGTGGGACGTGGACGACGCGATGAAGCGGCCGGGCCGCTTCGCGCGGCAGGTCTTCGTGCCGCCGCCGGACGAGCCGGCGCGCGAGGAGATGCTGCGCATCAAGCTCACCGGCGTGCCGGTGGAGTCGCTCGATCTCGCGGCATTGGCGGCGCGCACGCCGCATTGCTCGGGCGCGGACATCGACGGCCTGATCGACCTGGCCAAGGAGTCGGCGGTCCTGGACGGTCTGGCGGGCGACGAGCGGGGGCTGCGCATGGCGGACTTCGATGCCGCGCTGCAGACGCAGCAACCGTCGACGCTGGAGTGGCTGCGCACGGTGCGCAACGTGGTCAAGTACGCCGGCGAGGACGCGAGTTATCGCGATGTCGGCGCTTACCTGAAGCAGCACCGGATGCTGTGAACGCGAGGGCCCGTGCGGACCCTCGCCGACCTTGCCGACCCTGTCTCAGCGCAGGGCCAGGTCGGCTGCGGTGCCGGCGAAGATCGCGAAGCCGACCCAGTGGTTCTCGCGGAAGGCCCTGAAGCAGCCCTCGCGGCTGCGGTCCTTGATCAGCGTGTAGTGCCAGACGACCTGCGCCGCCGCGACCGCGAGGCCGGCCAGGAACCAGTGGCCCATGCCCAGCCGCAGTCCCAGCGCGGCCCATAGCGTGAGGAACGCGACGTAGAACGCCATCACCCCGATGACGTCGAAGCGGCCCAGCGTCAGCGCGGAGGTCTTGATGCCGATGCGGATGTCGTCGTCGCGGTCGACCATCGCGTACTCGGTGTCGTAGGCCAGCACCCAGAACAGGTTGGCGACCAGCAGCCCCCACGCCTCGACCGGGACCGAGGCTGAGATCGCGTGCCATCCCCATTCGCGCCCGCCCTGCGCGGCGGAGAAGGCCATCGGGATGCCGAAGGAGAAGGCGACGCCCAGCACCGCCTGCGGCATCGACACCCAGCGCTTGGTGAAGGGGTAGAGGACCGTCACCGCGAGCGCGGCGAAGGACAGCATGATGGTCGGCGGATTGGTCGTCAGCACGAGCGCGAAGGCGATCAGCGCCAGGACGGCGCCGAGCACCAGGGCCTCCTTGACGGAGACCAGGCCCGAGGTGACCGGGCGCTGGGCGGTCCGTTTGACGTGCTTGTCGAAGTCGCGATCGGCGACGTCGTTGACCGCGCAGCCGGCGCTGCGCATGAGGAAGGTGCCGAGGCAGAAGACCAGGAGCAGGTGCCAGCCCGGCCAGCCGGCCCAGCCGTCGGTGGCCATCCACAGCGCGGCCAGCGTCGGCCACAGCAGCAGGTAGGTGCCCGCCGGGCGGTCCCAGCGGATCAGGTTCAGGTAGAGCGACAGACGCGACGGCGCGGCGGGAGCGGGGGCTGCGGAGGTCATGACGCTCATTGTCGCGCCGTGACGATGCCCGGTGCGCTCCAGTTCGTCACCATGCGCGCGGCCATGCGCGTCGCGGACAGTCAAGCGTTCAGGTCTTCCGGACCCGCTCCCACAAGGCCCCCGCTTCGCCCACCAGCCCGCGCCGGAACGCCAGCACGCAGACGATGAAGATCAGCCCGGTGACCAGGCTGACCGATTCGCCCAGGCCGCCGAACCACTGGATGCCGGTCAGGCTGGCCAGCCACTGTCCCAGGTCGCCGATCTTGTTCTCCAGGGCGATGATCACCAGCGCCCCGACGATCGGCCCCACCATCGTCCCCATGCCGCCCACCAGCGTCATCAGGATCACCAGGCCGGACGTCGTCCAGATCGCGTCGGTCAGCGTCGCGAAGCCCAGCACCAGGGTCTTGGTCGCGCCCGCCAGCCCGGCCAGCGCCGCCGACAGCACGAAGGCCATCAGCTTGAACCGCGCCGCGTCGTAGCCCAGCGAGGTCGCGCGTGCCTCGTTCTCGCGGATCGAGGTCAGCACCTGCCCGAACGGCGAATGCACCGTCCGGTAGATCAACCAGAACCCGAAGACGAAGATCGCCAGCACCAGGTAGTACAGCGCGCTGTCGTTCTCCAGGTTGATGCCCAGCAGGCTGCCGCGCGGCACCGACTGCAGGCCGTCCTCGCCGCCGGTGAACGGCGCCTGCAGGAAGTAGAAGAACAGCATCTGCGCCAGCGCCAGCGTGATCATCGAGAAATAGATCCCCGACCGGCGGATCGCCAGCAGCCCGAACACCAGCCCCGCCAGCGCCGCCATCAGCGTGCCGAACGCGATGCCCACCAGCGGCGGGAAGCCCCAGACCTTCAGCGCATGCCCGGCGCCGTAGGCCGCCGCGCCCAGGAAGGCCGCGTGGCCGAAGCTCAGCAGCCCCGTGAAGCCGATCAGCAGGTTGAAGGCGCACGCGAACAGCGCGTAGCACATCACCTTCATCGCGAAGATCGGATACACGCCCAGGAAGGGCAGCAGCGCGATGGCGATGAACAGGGCCACGTAGCCCAGCGGTTTCTTGTTCATTTCTCTTTGCCGAACAGGCCGGCGGGACGCACCAGCAGGACCAGGGCCATGACGACGAACACCACCGTGTTGGACGCCTCCGGATAGAAGACCTTGGTCAGGCCCTCGACGACGCCCAGCCCGAGGCCGGTGAGGATCGACCCCAGGATCGAGCCCATGCCGCCGATCACCACCACCGCGAAGACGACGATGATCAGGTTGGAGCCCATCAGCGCGTTGACCTGCAGGATCGGCGCCGCCAGCACCCCGGCGAAGCCGGCCAGCGCCACGCCGCCGGCGTAGGTCAGCGACACCAGCCGCGGCACGTTGACGCCGAAGGCCTGCACCAGCTTCGGGTTCTCGGTGCCGGCGCGCAGCGTCGCGCCCAGCGAGGTCTTCTCGATCAGCACCCACACGCCCAGGCACACCACCAGCGAGGCCACCACCACCCAGGCCCGGTAGTTCGGCAGGATCATGAAGCCCAGGTTGGTCGCGCCCGACAGCGCCTCGGGCGCCGCGTACGGCTGCCCGCCGACGCCGAAGAAGGAGCGGAACACGCCCTCGATCACCAGCGTCAGCCCGAAGGTCAGCAGCAGGCCGTAGAGGTGGTCCAGCTTGTAGAGCCACTGCAGCAGCAGCCGCTCGATGACGAGCCCGAACACGCCCACGATCAGCGGCGCGATCAGCAGCATCGCCCAGTAGTTGATGCCGAAGTACTCCAGCCCCATCCACGCCAGGAACGCGCCCATCATGTAGAGCGCGCCGTGGGCGAAGTTGATGATGTTCAGCATGCCGAAGATCACCGCAAGCCCGAGCGACAGCATCGCGTAGAAGGACCCGTTCACCAGCCCCAGCAGGAGCTGGCCCAGCAGCGCCGGCAACGGGACGCCAAAGAAGTCGGTCATGCGGTGTCTCCGGCCTCAGCTCACTTCTTGACCAGCGGGCACTTGGAGTCGGCCAGCTTGGTGAACGCGTCGTCGCCCGCGATGCGGGTCACGACCTTGAAGTAGTCCCACGGCTCGGTGGATTCCTTCTGCGACTTCACCTGCAGCAGGAACATGTCGTGCACGCCGCGGCCGTCTTCCTTGCGGATCGTGCCCTTCGTGTAGAAGTCGTTGATCGGCGTGGCCTTCATCTGCGCCACGACCTTGTCGCCGTCGTCGGACTTGATCGCCTCGACCGCCTTCAGGTAATGCGACACCGCCGAATAGTCCGCCGCCTGCAGCGACGAGGGCATGCGCTTCATCTTCTCGAAGAAGCGGCGCGCCCAGGCGCGCGCCTCGGGGCTCTGGTTCCAGTACCAGCTGTCGGTCAGGTACATGCCTTCGGTGGTCTTCAGGCCCAGCGAGTGCACGTCGTTGATGAACATCAGCAGGCCGGCCAGCTTCATCGTCTTGGTGATGCCGAACTCGTTGGCCGCCTTCACCGCGTTGATGGTGTCGCCGCCCGCGTTGGCCAGGCCCAGGATCTGCGCCTTGGAGCTCTGCGCCTGCAGCAGGAAGGAGGAGAAGTCGCTCGCGTTCAGCGGATGCTTCACCGCGCCCAGTACCTGGCCGCCGGATTTCGTCACCACCGCCGACGTGTCGGACTGCAGCGAGGTGCCGAAGGCGTAGTCCGCCGTCAGGAAGAACCAGGTCTTGCCGCCGGACTTGGTCACCGCCGCGCCGGTGCCGTTGGCCAGGGCCACCGTGTCGTAGGCGTAGTGGATGGTGTAGGGCGTGCATTCCTCGTTGGTCAGGCGCGAGGTGCCGGCGCCGATCGAGATGAAGGGCTTCTTCTTCTCCGCCGCGACCTTGGCCATCGCCAGGCTGGTGCCGGAGTTGGTGCCGCCGATCAGCAGGTCCAGGCCTTGCGTGTCGAACCACTCGCGCGCCTTGGAGGCGGCGACGTCGGCCTTGTTCTGGTGGTCGGCGAAGACCAGTTCGATCTTCTTGCCGGCGGCCATGCCCTTCGCGTCGGCGATGGCCATGCGGATCGCCTCCACGCCGCCGGCGCCGTCGATGTCGGCGTAGACGCTGGACATGTCGGTGATGATGCCGATCTTGACGGTGTCGCCGGAAATCTGCGCCTGCGCGCCGAGGCTGCCGCAGGCCAGCACCGAGGCCAGGGCAACGGTTTTGAGGGTCGTCTTCATCGCTTGTCTCCTTGTTCTAACGGCCTCAACGGGCCCATGCGGGTTTCAGACTCGAAGCTCGGAATCCTGGAAATGTCGGCTGTCGGGATCGTGCGTGACGGAGGCGGCGCGCGTCCGTCACACGCTCAGCAGCTCGTCGAGCAGCGCGCGCTTGCTGTCGAGCTGCGCCGCGCTGAAGGACTCGACCACCTGGCCGTGTTCCATCACGACGAAGTGGTCCGCCAGCGGCGCGGCGAACCGGAAGTTCTGCTCCACCATCACGATGGTGAAGCCCTGCGCCTTCAGCGCGGTGATCATGCGGGCCAGCGCCTGGACGATGACGGGGGCCAGGCCCTCGGAGATCTCGTCCAGCAGCAGGATGTCCGCGCCGGTGCGCAGGATGCGGGCCACGGCCAGCATCTGCTGCTCGCCGCCGGACAGCCGGGTGCCCGGGCTGTGGCGGCGCTCGGAGAGGTTGGGGAACATCGCGTAGATCTCGTCCTCGGACATGACCTTGCCGCGGCCGCTCTTGAAGACGGGCGGCAGGCGCAGGTTCTCCTCGGTGCTGAGCGACGCGAAGATGCCGCGCTCCTCCGGGCAGTAGCCCAGGCCGAGGCGCGCGATGCGATGCGTGGGCAGGGTCACGCTCTCCTGCCCGTGGACCTTGATCGAGCCGCTGCGGCGGTCGGTCAGGCCCATGATGGCGCGCAGCGTCGTCGTGCGGCCGGCGCCATTGCGGCCCAGCAGCGTCAAGACCTGACCCTGTGGGATCGCCAGGTCGATGCCGTGGAGGATGTGGCTTTCGCCGTACCAGGCTTGCAGTCCCTTGATCTCGAGTGCGTTCATTGGAGCCCCTCGTCCGATGCCAGCATCGGCCGGTCCCCCGAGGGGACGCGTGCTTGCTTGGGGCGGCCCGGCGCGGCGCACGCCGAGCGGCAACGGCACGTCGGCTTCATGCATGTGCTCCTTGCAGCTCGGTGGCCTCGGAGCCCATGTAGGCCTCCAGCACCTTCGGATGGCGGGACACGGTGGCGTAGTCGCCTTCAGCCAGCACGGCGCCGCGGGCCAGCACGGTGATGCGGTCGGCGATGCTGCTGATCACCTTCATGTTGTGTTCCACCATCAGCACGGTCCGTCCTTCGGCGACGCGCTTGATCAGCGCGGTGACGCGGTCCACGTCCTCGTGGCCCATGCCCTGCGTGGGCTCGTCCAGCAGCATCAGTTCAGGTTCCATCGCCATGGTCGTGGCGATCTCCAGCGCGCGCTTGCGGCCGTAGGGCAGGTCGGCGGCGCGCAGCGCGGCCATGTCGCGCAGGTCGACGAGTTCCAGCAGCTCGAGCGCCCGGCCGTCCAGCCTGGACAGGCCGCCGAGGCCCTTCCAGAAGTGGTAGCTCGTGCCGGTGAAGCGCTGCAGGCCGATGCGCACGTTCTCCAGCACCGTCAGGTGCGGGAACACCGCGCTGATCTGGAACGAGCGGATCACCCCGCGCCGGGCGATCTGCGCGGGCTTCTCGCCGGTGATGTCGTGGCCGTTGAAGAGGATCTGGCCGCGGGTCGGCGTCAGGAACTTCGTGAGCAGGTTGAAGCAGGTGGTCTTGCCGGCGCCGTTGGGGCCGATGAGGGCGTGGATATGCCCGCGCTGCACTTGCAGGTCGACCGAGTCCACGGCGGTGAAGCCCTTGAACTCCTTGGTCAGTTTGCGTGTCTCCAGGATGAGGTTGCTCATCGGCGCAAGGGTGGGCGCCGGTGGTCCGGTGCCTCTGTAGTGGAGCCAGGAATTTAGGGCCCCGGCGAGGTCCCGTCGACAGCGTAAAACCCTTTAAGCAGCATTGCGCAAGGGCTAACCCTCGGGCCTCTGTGGTCGAGGCGACGCGGGGGTTCCACATGACGCCGCACGCGTCTTTCACGAGGCTGACGTGCAGCGTCGCCGGGGCGCTTTTCAGAAGGGGGCCAGGACATGCCACAACGCCGTCTTGAAGAGCGCGTGTCACCGGAATCTCCTGCGGGAGAAGGGTGCTTCTTCCGAACGGGGAGGGCGGCGCGCGCGCGGCGTGGCTATGCTGCGCGCCAGCTCGAACACAGCGGTTCCAACAACGCACGCATCGCTTGGAACACACTCATCACGCCCTACACACGCATCACATGCACAGGAGATTCCCCATGATCCGTTCCGGAAAATTCGCCGCGCTGGGACTGGCGCTCGCGCTGGCCGCCGCTGGCGTGCAGGCGGCCGCGCCGCAGGTGAAGACACAGGCGCCGGGCTATTACCGGCTGATGCTCGGCGACTTCGAGATCACCGCGTTGAGCGACGGCACGATCGATCTGCCGGTCGACCAGCTGATGGACAAGGCCAAGCCCGGCACGGTGGTGAAGGCGCTGGCGAAGAACGCCCTGAAGCCGCCGGTGGAGACCTCGATCAACGGCTACCTGATCAACACCGGCACCAAGCTGGTGCTGATCGACACCGGCGCCAACGGCGCGTTCGGCCCGACGACGGGCAAGCTGCTCGCCAACCTCAAGGCGGCGGGCTACCAGCCGGAGCAGGTCGACGAGGTCTACATCACCCACCTGCATCCGGATCACGCGGCCGGCCTGACGAAGGACGGCCAGGCGGTGTTCCCGAACGCGGTGGTGCGGATGGACCAGCACGATGTCGACTACTGGCTGAATGCGGCGAACGCCGCCAAGGCCGCGCCCGGCCACAAGGACTTCTTCGGCGCGGCGATCGCGGCGTTGAAGCCGTACCAGGACGCGGGCCGCCTGAAGCCGTTCAGCGGCGAGACCGAGCTGGTGCCGGGCATCCGCACGCACGCGGCCTACGGCCACACGCCGGGGCACACGGTCTACATGGTGGAGAGCCAGGGCCAGAAGCTGGCGGTGTGGGGCGACCTGATGCACGTCGCGGCGGTGCAGTTCCCGGATCCGACGGTCACGATCAACTTCGACAGCGACTCGAAGCTGGCGATGCCGCAGCGCCAGAAGGCCTATGCGGACGCGGCGAAGAACGGCTACTGGGTCGCGATCGCGCACGTGTCCTTCCCGGGCCTCGGCCACGTGGCCGCGGACGGCAAGGGCTATCGCTGGGTGCCGGCGAACTACAGCATCAAGCCGTGATCAGCTGAGCGCGGCGCCGCCGCCGGCCTCGACATGACGCGCGAGGCCGGCCACCAGCACGTCGAACACCGCCCGGCATCGTGGACTGTCCCGCAGGTCCTCGTGCATCGTGACCCAGGTCTCCAGCGGGATGCTGAGCTCGTCCTCGAGCACACGATGCAGCGCCGGATCGCGCTTCGCGAGCGCGACCTGGCACAGCCCGAGTCCGGCGCCCGCCCGGATCAGTGCAAGTTGCGCCAGGTCGCTGTCGGCGCGCAGCGCGAAGTGCTCGCGGTCCATCACCGGGTAGCGCCGCGCCAGCTCGCGGACGTAGGGGGCCGGCTGGTCGTAGCCGATCAGCGCGTGACCATCCGCGACCAGCGCCTTCATCGAGCCCGGCGTCCCATGCGCTGCCAGGTAGCGCTCGTGGGCATGCAGACCGACCTCGATCACGCCGACGCGCCGCGCGATCAGCTGCTCCTGCTTCGGCGGCGTCATGCGGATCGCGATGTCCGCTTCGCGTCTCAGCAGATCCTGCACGCGGTTGCTCAGCACCAGTTCGACGATCAGCGCCGGGTGGCGCTCGCGCAGTTCGGCGATCAGCGGCGGCAGCACCTCCACGCCGATGACCTCGCTCGCGGTCACCCGCACGATGCCCCGCACGCCGTCGCCGTGGCTGCGCGCGGTGCGCTCTAGCGCGGCCGCCGTGCTGTCCATCGCCTCGGCGTAAGGCCGCAGCGCCAGCGCTGCCTCGGTCGGCAGCAGGCCGGCGGGCGTCCGCACGAAGAGGGACTGCCCCACCCGCGCCTCTAGCGCCGTCACGTGCCGGCCGACCGTCGGCTGGGTCAGGTCCAGCGCCCGCGCCGCCCCGGACAGCGAGCCCTCCCGCAGCACGCCCAGGAAAGAGCGATACCACTCCCAGGCGATGCCGGCACTGGACGCACCGGCGGAGTCGGCGGCGCCGGCAGGAGAGGGGGTATCCGTCGTCCGCAAGGAAGTCTTCGAAGCCATGCAGAAATGTATAGCCGCCTGTCGATGCTCGGTAATTTTCAGGAAAGCCGCTCTTTTCCAGAATCCGTCCCATGCCTTCACCCAACAGGACCGGCGCGGTCCAACAGGAGCAGACGATGGATGCGATGACTTCGATGGATGCGATCGGTGTGCTGGCCGCGATGACGGCGGTGGCGCGGCGGACGGCGCTGGTGCTCGGCGCGAGCGGCGGTGTCGGCGGCGCGGTGGCCAAGGCCCTGCGCGACGCGGGCTGGACGGTGCGCGCGCTCAAGCGCGGACTGGCCACCGAATCGGAACACCGCGACGGCCTGCAGTGGCTGCGCGGCGATGCGCTGGAGGCCGAGGACGTCCAGCGCGCCGCGGCGGGTTGCAGCGTGATCGTCCACGCCGTGAACCCGCCCGGCTACCGCCGCTGGAACGAGCTGGTGCTGCCGATGCTCGACAACACCATCGCCGCCGCGTCGGCCCGGAGCGCGACCGTCGTGCTGCCCGGCACTGTCTACAACTTCGGGCCCGAGGCGATGCCGCACCCGGTCGAAGACTCGCCGCAGCGCCCGCTGACGCGCAAGGGCGCGATCCGCGTCGAGATGGAACGCCGCCTGCAGGAAGGCGCCGAGCGGGGCGCCTTCCGGGCGATCGTGCTCCGGGCCGGCGACTTCTTCGGCCCGGGCGCGGCGAACAGCTGGTTCTCGCAGGGGCTCGTGACGCCGGGCCAGCCGGTGACGCGGATCCAGCAGGCGGGCACGGACGGTGTGGGCCATCAATGGGCCTATCTGCCCGACGTCGCGACGGCCATGGCGGCGTTGATCGAGCGCTGCGACACGCTGCCGGCCTTCGCCCGCTTCCACTTCGCCGGCCATTGGGATGCCGACGGACGCCAGATGGCGGAGGCGATCCGCCGCGTCGTCCGGCGGCGCACCGGCACGCAGCCGCGGGTCACCCGCTTCCCGTGGTGGGCGGTGCGGCTGGCCCAGCCGGTGGTGCCGCTGTTCCGCGAGCTGGCCGAGATGCGCTACCTGTGGCGCGAGCCGCTGCGCATGGACGAAGCGCGCCTCGCGGCCGAACTGGCCAGGGATGGCGGCGTGCCGCACACGCCGCTCGATGTGGCGATCGAGCGCACCCTGGAAGCACTGGGCTGCCTGCCCGCCGCGCCTGCCGCCGCAGGGGCGGCCGGTGCGGCGGCGCTCAATCGAAATACTGCTGCCGCAGGCGCTCGTAGCGCCCATCCCGCCTGAGACGGTCCAGCGCGGCCTGCAGGCGTCGAGCCAAGGCCGGATCGCTGTCCGCCGGCAGCCCGTACCAGTAGGACTTGTCGACGTCCATCGGCAGCACGGGCGCCAGCGTTGCGTAGGGCAGCTTCAGCTCGCGCAGGTGCCAGGCCGCGGCCCAGTCCAGCAACACGATCAGGTCCATGCGGCCGGCCAACAGTTTGCGCAGGTTGGTCGCGTCGTCGAGGCCGAGTTCCAGCTCGGTCTCGGGCCGCAGCCCCTCGGCGATCAGGTGCTTCGCGGCGGCCGAATCACGCGACACGCCCAGACGCAAGCCGTTGAGCTGCTTGAGGCTGGCGGGGCGCACGTCGGTGCGGTGGCTCAGCCGATAGACGAGGATGCGTCGCGGGCTGATGGGTCCGACCCAGCGGTACTGGGTCTCGCGCTCGGGCGTGCGGGTCAGCGAGAACAGCACGCTGTCCGGGTGCCGACCGGCCTCCTGCACCGACCGTTGCCACGGCAGCACCTGGACGCGCAAGGGCAGGCCGGCGTCGGCCGCCATCAGCGTCAGGAGCTCGGTGCTGAAGCCGCGCGCCGCGCCGCCCTCGTTGTAGTTCAGGGGCGGCAGGTTCTCGGTGAACGCGACCAGCTCGGTCGGCCCCGCCGCCATGCCCGCGATCGTCCGCGCGCGGGCCGCGGGCGCCGCCAGCGCCGCGGGCAGCGCGCCCGGCAGCAGTCCCGCCGCCAGCAGGAGGCAGCACAGACGGCGCTCCGGCAGGGGCTGGATCTCGTGGGGCATCGCGGCAGTGTAGGAAGGGGCGATGACAGGCCGACAACGATGTCGTTGCATAAACGCCAACAAGGTCACGACACCCGGACGGCGGACGAAAGACCTGACCCCTGTTCCGTTTCCTGATCCGATCCGTTCGCCGACGGGTCGTGAACCTCAGGCGTCCATCTGCTTCTGGAAGACCAGGCCCGCGTGCTCGCGCAGCGCGTGGAACTTGATCTTGGGCCAGTTCTCCTGCATCGCGCGGAGCTCGCCGGCGTACTCGAGCAGCACCGTCGGCGCGTTCACCGCATCCCATGCGACGCGGTGGGCGTTGTGGTCGATGAAGCGGCGCAATTCCTTCTCGCCGCCGTCGGCCTCGTCGCAGGTGACCCAGCGCGCGACGTTGTAGCGCGCCGGCATGACGCGGGCCTTGACGCCGTATTCATGCTCCAGGCGATGGGCGACGACCTCGAACTGCAGCTGACCGACCGCGCCCAGCAGCAGCACGCTGCCGGCCTCGGGGCGGAAGACCTGGATCGCGCCTTCCTCGCCGAGCTGGCGCAGACCTTCGCGCAGCTGCTTGGTCTTGAGCGGATCCGCCACTTCCACCGACCGGAACATTTCCGGCGCGAAGAAGGGCAGGCCGGTGTACTGCAGCGCTTCGCCCTCGGTGATCGTGTCGCCCAGCTGCAGCACGCCGTGGTTGGGGATGCCGATGATGTCGCCGGCGAAAGCCTCGTCCAGCAGTTCGCGGCGCTGCGACAGGAAGCTCACCACCGTGTTGGGACGCAGCTCCTTGCCGGAACGCACGACCTTCAGGCGCATGCCGCGCTCGAAGTGGCCCGAGGCCACGCGCAGGAAGGCGATGCGGTCGCGGTGCGCCGGGTCCATGTTGGCCTGGATCTTGAAGACGACGCCGGTGAACTTGGGCTCTTCCGGCTGCACGACGCGCTGCATCGCGGCGCGCTCGGCCGGCGCGGGGGCCAGTTCGACCAGCGCGTCCAGCACTTCCTGCACGCCGAAGTTGTTGACCGCGGAACCGAAGAACATCGGCGTCTGCTGGCCGGCGAGGAAGGCCTCCTCGTCGAAGGCCGGCGCGGCTTCCTTCACCAGCTCGATCTCGCCCTGCGCGTTGTCGTACTGCATGCCGAAGCGCTCGGCGTAGGCCGGGTTGTCCAGCCCGTCCAGCACCTCCTCGGTACCGGCGGCGCGGTCCTCGCCGGGCGCGAAGACGCGCATGCGCTGCTGGCGCAAGTCCATCACGCCGTGGAAGTGCTTGCCCATGCCCACGGGCCAGGTGAAAGGGACCACCGTCATGCCCAGCTCGCGCTCGATCTCGTCCATCAGCGCCAGCGGCTCCTGGACCTCGCGGTCCATCTTGTTGACGAAGGTCAGGATCGGCGTGTTGCGCGCGCGGCAGACCTGGATCAGCCGGCGGGTCTGCGGCTCGACGCCGTTGGCCGCGTCGATCACCATCAGCGCCGCATCGACGGCGGTCAGCACGCGGTACGTGTCTTCCGAGAAGTCCTGGTGGCCGGGGGTGTCCAGCAGGTTGATCACGCAGTCGCGGTACTCCATCTGCATCACCGACGAGGCCACCGAGATGCCGCGCTGCTTCTCGATCTCCATCCAGTCGGACGTCGCATGCCGCGAGGCCTTGCGCGCCTTCACCGAGCCCGCGATCTGGATCGCGCCGGAGAACAGCAGCAGCTTCTCCGTCAGCGTGGTCTTGCCCGCGTCAGGGTGGGAAATGATGGCGAAGGTGCGGCGGCGGCGTACTTCGGCGGGGATGCGGGAGGGGTCGGTGGACATGGCGGCTGTGGGGCGGCGAACCCGCGATTATCGGACAGTCTTCCTTCTTTGACCGCGCCCGTCGGCGGCAGCCGGCCCCGGGGTCTGCTCCCGCGCTGGCGGGGCTTAACCGCAGGTCGCATCCCCCGGGGCCGGCTGCCGCCGACTCCAGAGGGTGGGTGTCCTGGGACCCTTCATGCGGGCGCCATGAACGGGCGGACACGGGCCAGCAGGCGCTCGACGTACTCGTCCTTCTCACCGACCGGGGCGGCGTAGGTCAGCGCATCGCGCGCGGCGGACTCGCCGGCCTTGCTCCACATCAGCCACGCCGACAGGTACTGCGACGCGAGGCAGCCGCCCGACGTCGCCACCGGGCCGCGGGCGTGGAAGGGCTCGTCGAGGACGCGCACGCCGGCCTCGACCAGCCAGGGTCGCGTGGACGAATCGGTGCAGGCCGGCGCATCGCCGAGCAAGCCCAGCCGTGCCACCAGCAAGGCGCCGGAGCACTGCGACGCGATCAGTTGCCGCGTCGGATCGAGCTGCAGCCGGTCCAGCAGCGCCGAGTTCTCCGCGATCGCCCGCGTGTAGATGCCGGAGCCGAACCAGACGGCGTCGGCCTCGTTGGCCCATTCGAGCGGATGTTTCAGCTGGACGGTCACGCCGTTCATCGAGGTGACCGCCGGTCCCGGGCCGCACAGCTCGGCGGACCAGCCCAGCGGCTTGAGCCGGTTCAGCAGTCCCAGCGGGATGAAGCTGTCGATCTCGTTGAAGCCGTCGAAGGAGAGGATGGCGATGCGCATGGGGGAAGACTCGAGAGGCCCGCAAGGCGATGCGGCCCACTGTAGCGCCGCCGCCCGCCCGGCCCAAGCCGTCGGGGTTATTGGCTGCTGGCGCCGCCGCCGTTGCCGCCGCCCTGCGCCTGCGGCGTGCCCAGCGTGCCGAGCTGCGTGCCGATGCGCACCAGCAGGTGCTGGCGCACGCGTTGGACAACCTCGGCCGCGTCGACCGGGCCCAGTTCCTCGGCCAGCCGGGCCTGGACCTCGTAGTGCAGGTAGAGCATGCCGCGCAGCTTCTCGAAGCCGCCTTCGTGGCCGTCGCCGCAGATGCGCAGGTCGTTGTCGAGCACGCGCTCGATGACGCCGGGATCGAGCAGCCGCACGTGGCACATGATCGCCAGCTGCGCGATCTGCAGGTCCACGTCCTCGACGGTCTTCTCCCACTCCTCGTGGCTGTAGCGTTGCTTGGGCGTTCGCATGGTCACTCCTCCCCGGCGAGCAGCCGGAACGTGTGGCGGGCCATCATGAGCTCCTCGTCGGTGGGGATGACCCAGGCCTCGCACCGGCTGTCGACGGTGCTGATCCGGCGCTCGGCCGGCCCCTCGCGGTTGGCGGCCTCCTGCGTCGACACCCCCAGCCACAGACAGCGCGACAGCACCCGCCGACGGATCTCCGCGGCGTGCTCGCCGATGCCGGCGGTGAACACCAGGCCGTCCAGGCCGCCCATTTCCGCCGCCAGCGCGCCGATCTCGCGGGCGACGCGGTGGACGAAGACATCGATCGCGAAACGCGCCCGCGGCGCGTCGCTGGCCAGCAGCTGGCGCATGTCGCTGGAGATGCCGGACAGTCCCAGCAGGCCGGACTGCTTGTAGAGCAGGGTCTCGAGCTCGCGCGCGTCCATGCGCTGCTCGTCCATCAGGTAGATCAGCACGCCGGGATCGAGCGCGCCGCTGCGCGTGCCCATCGGCAGGCCGTCGACGGCAGTGAAGCCCATGCTGCTGGCGATGCTGCGGCCGCGGTGCAGCGCGCAGGCGCTGGCGCCGTTGCCCAGGTGCAGGATGACGGTGCGTCCGTCGGCCAGCCGCGGCGACAGTGCCGGCAGCCGCGACGCGATGTACTCGTAGCTCAGCCCGTGGAAGCCGTAGCGGCGCACGCCGGCCTCGAACAGCGCGTAGGGCAGCGCGAAGGCGTCGGCGACGTCGGACTGGCCGCGATGGAAGGCCGTGTCGAAACACGCGACCTGCGGCAGCCCCGGAAGCGCCGAGAACGCGCGGCGGATCGGCGCCAGGTTGTGCGGCTGATGCAGCGGCGCGAGCGGCACCAGCGTCTCCAGTTGCGCCAGCACCGGCGGCGTCACCCGCACCGGCTGCGCGAACGCGGTCCCGCCGTGCACGACGCGGTGGCCGATGCCCAGCATCTCGATGCCGGGGAACTCGTGGGTGACGAACTCGACCAGGTGATCGAGCGCCCCCTCGTGCGTCAGCGTCTCGCCGACCGGCCAGTCGCGCGAGCCGGCCTTCGAGCCGTCGGCATGCGAGGCCTCGAAGTGCGGCGTCGCGGTGCCGATCCCTTCGACCTGCGCGCGCAACTCAAGCCGCAACGGGCCCAGCCGTCGGTCGTCGTGCAGCGAGAACATCGACAGCTTGATGCTGGATGAGCCCGCGTTGACCACCGCGATGAATTCGCCTTCCAGTCGTGGATCCATCGCTCACCCCATGATGTGATAGCCGCCGTCGACGTACAGCGTCGAGCCGGTGATGAGCCGCGCGTGGTCGCCCGCGAGCATCGCGGTCGCGTAGCCGACGTCGTCGATCGTCGCCAGCGCGTGGGCCGGCGCGCGGGCGGCGGCATCGGCGAGCAGTTGGTCGAACTCCTCCAGGCCCGAGGCCGCGCGCGTCGCGATCGGCCCCGGCGAGATCGCGTGCACTCTGATCCCGGCCGGACCCAGCTCGTGCGCCAGATAGCGCACCGAGGCTTCCAGCGCGGCCTTCACCGGGCCCATCAGGTTGTAGTGCTCGACGACGCGGCTCGCGCCCTGGAAGCTCATCGTGAACAGCGTGCCGCCGGAGACGCGCATCAGCGGCTCCGCCAGACGCGCCATGCGGATGAAGCTGTGGCACGAGATGTCCATCGCCAGCGCGAAACCGGCCGCGCTGCTGTCGACGAGTCGCCCGTGCAGGTCGTCCTTCGGCGCGAACGCGATCGAGTGCAACGCCGCGTGCAGCACGCCCCAGCGCTCGGAGACCGCGGCGAAGACGGCGTCGAGCGATTCGGGCTCGCGCAGGTCCAGCGGCAGCAGCAGCTCGGCGCCGAGCGCGTCGGCCAGCGGCTTCACGTGCGGCAGGGCCTTGTCGTTGAGGTAGGTCAGCGCCAGGTCCGCGCCCATCGCGCGGAAGGCCCGGGCACAGCCGTAGGCGATGGACTGGTCGTTGGCGATGCCGGTGATCAGCACCTTGCGCCCGGCCAGCAGGCGGCCGAACTGGACGGCGGCGGAGTTCATGCCACCGCCTTGCGGCGACGCGCGGGCTTGGCCGCCGTCGAGGCCGCGATCGAGACCGTCGCCGTGGTCGCTGCGATGGGCGCCGACAACGCGAGCGCCATGTCGGCGACACGCGCCGGATCGACGTGCAGCAGGTCGTGGACGTAACGCGCCGCGGGCGACTGCGGGTCGGCGAGCTCGGATTCGGCCATCAGCACCGCGCTCGCGAGGGCCACCGCCTGCTCGCGGTCCTCGAGCGTCGGCAGCAGCGTCGGCAGCGCGGCCATCGCCTCGTCGGGCGCGAAGGTCACGATGAGCGCCTGCCGATGCAGGAGCGTCGCCCAGTCCTCGCCGGGCACCGCCTCGGCGGCGACGGCACCTTCGGCCTCCTCGGCCATGCGGCGGTGGGAATCGGCCAGCAGCTGGCCCAGGACCAGCCCGCGTCGCTGGACGACGCCGCGGTGGGCCAGCCCCGCCAACAGGATGCGGCAGACCGCGTCCGCGAATCCGCCTTGTTCGACCTGCTCCAGCGCCATGCGACGGCCTTCGCGCTCGTCGGCGGCCGCGTGCGCGACGCCGGACGCGAGGTCCGAGTCACGCGGTGGCAGCACCGCGCCCAGCCCGCTCGGGCCATACACCGCCTCGACCCAGTGCACGAGCGTCGCGTCACGCTGGTGGCCGAGCCGGTCCAGCGATTCGCTGATCGCGCGGGAGCCGAGCTGCTCCCACTTCAGCCACGGGTTGTCGGCATCGACGTTCTGGCGCTGCGTCCGCGCGTGGTCGGCGGCCTGCTTGAGCCACGGCGCCAGCGGATGCAGGTCGGAGATCGCCAGATGCTGCAGGCGCAGCGGGTGCGTCCAGCGCAGCCACTCGCCGAGCGCCTTGCTGCCGACCGCGCGCACCGCCGGTTGCAGCCACTGGCGGTAGCGGCGCATGTTCATCTCCGACACTTGCGCGATCGTGCTGAACAGCGCCTCGTCGCGGCGGCATTCCGGATTCAGCGCGCGCAGGTCGTCCACGGTGCGGGTCTCGAAGCTCACGGAGTAGTCGCCCGATTCCAGCGCCGCCAGCGGTGCGTCGGGATCGCGGGCGTCGATCTTCATTTCGTAGAGACCGGGCGGCAGCGCGGCGATCTGCTCGAGCGTGTCGAAGATCTGCTCATGCTCGCGCCGCGCGATCCCGCCGCCGACGAAGATGCCCAGGTGGCCGATCTTCGGGTGCAGCATGTAGACGATGGTGCGGCCCGCCTTGACCAGCGCCTTCTCGCTGCCCCAGACGTCGATGATCCAGTCCAGCGCCTGCTGCGGCGGCGTGATGTTGTCGCCCCAGGACGCGAAGATCACCATGGGCGCGGTGATGTTGCGCAGGTCCAGGCGATAGCCTTCCAGCTCGACTTCGCCGCGCGCCAGGCGGTTGCCGATGAACAGGTTCTCGACGATGGCCTCGATCTCCTCGCCGGTCATCCGGAAGTAGCCGCCCCACCAGCGCTCGAAGTCGAGGAAGCGCTCGCGCTCGGTGTCGACGTTGGCATAGAGGTGGTAGTACTTGTCCCACCAGCTGTTGGCGAGGTTGAGGTTCTCGAAGTTGGAGACCAGGTGCGCGCCGTCGAAGCGGTCGCCGCCGAGGTCCGCCGACAGCGCCGACATCCAGGCGCCGCCGAGCGCGCCGCCCGCGTAGCGCATCGGGTTCTGCTCGGGCGAGCCGGCCCAGTACGACAGCGGTGCGCCGTTCAGCACGATCGGGCCCATCAGGTCGCTGCGCACGGCGGCCAGCGCGGCGACGGCCCAGCCGGCCTGGCAGTTGCCGATCACCGCCGGCAGTCCCGGCGCCTTCGGATGGCGGCGGGCGACTTCCTCGATGAACTGCGCCTCGGCCCGGGCGACGTCGAGCAAGGTCTGACCCTCGACCGGTTCCGGCTCGAAGGTGATGAAGTAGACCGGATGGCCGGCGCGCAGCGCGACGCCGATCTCGGAGTCCGGCTTGAAGCCGCCGATGCCGGGGCCGTGGCCCGCGCGCGGATCGATGACGACGATGGGCCGGCGCGCGGGATCGACGATGTCGCCGTCGGCCGGCAGGATGCGCAGCAGCGCGTAGTTGCAGGGCTGCGGCAGGTCGCGGCCGTCGATGAGCAGTTCATGTTCGAACTTGAGCAGCGCGGGCTTGCCGGCCTGCAGATGGTCGAGGAACACGTTGCCGCGCTCGCGCATCGTGTCCAGCGTCAGCAGCGTGCGCTGCCACGCGTCGGTCGCGTACGCTTGCCAGTCGTGGATCCAGTCGGACGTTCCGGACATTCGCTTTGCTCCCAGCACTGCCTCGCGAGGTCCGCTCGGCTTGATTTGTTGCACCGCAGCATGCATCATCGACCGCGACTCGTTGCCAATGTCCCAGGGAGACGCAGGGTGATCGAACAATGACCGAACAAGCGCCCAGTGCCCATCCGCACTACGACCGCCTCATCGAGGCGGTGCGCCACCTGCCGCCGCTGCGCATGGCGGTCGTCCACCCCTGCAACGACGTGTCCCTGCTCGCGGCGACGGAGGCCGCGTCATTGGGGTTGATCGAACCGATCCTGATCGGCCCGGCGGGCAAGGTGTCCGAGGCTGCCTCCGCGGCCGGCGTGGACCTGTCGCGCTACACGCTGGTCGACGTGCCGCACAGCCATGCTGCGGCGGACATGGGCGTGGCGATGGCGCTCAAGGGCGAGGTCGACGCGTTGATGAAAGGCAGCCTGCACACCGACGAACTGATGGGCGCGGTGGTGCGGCGCGAAGGCGGCCTGCGCACCGCGCGGCGCATCAGCCATTGCTTCGTGATGGACGTGCCGGGGCATGCGCAGCCGCTGATCATCTCGGACGCGGCGATCAACATCCAGCCGACGCTGGAGGAGAAGGTCGACATCGTGCAGAACGCGATCGACCTCGCGCATGCGCTGCGTCTGCCGGAGGTGCGCGTGGCGCTGCTGTCGTCGATGGAGACGGTGAATCCGAAGGTGTCGTCGACGATGGACGCGGCGGCGCTGTGCAAGATGGCCGACCGCGGGCAGATCACCGGCGCGGTGCTGGACGGCCCGCTGGCGATGGACAACGCCATCGATCCCGAGGCCGCGCGCATCAAGGGCATCGTGTCGCCGGTGGCGGGCAGGGCCAACGTGCTGATCGTGCCGGACCTGGACGCGGGCAACATGCTCGCCAAGAGCCTGAGCTTCCTGGCGCAGGCCTATGCGGCGGGGGTGGTGCTCGGCGCGAAGGTGCCAATCGTGCTGACCAGCCGCGCCGATTCGCGCACGGCGCGGCTCGCGTCGTGCGCGTTGGCCTCGATGCTGGCGCAAGCCCGGCGGGACGGGCGCATCAAGGCCGTGGGCTGATCACTCTTCCAGCAGCGAGCGCAGCATCCACGCGGTCTGCTCGTGCACCGTCAGGCGCTGGGTGAGCAGGTCGGCGGTCGGCTCGTCGCTGGCCTTGTCGACCAGGTCGAACAGCGCGCGCGCGGTGCGGGCGACGCCTTCATGACCGTCGACCAGGATGCGGACCATGTCCAGCGCCTTGGGCGGCGTGGTCGGTGCGTCCGGCAGCGAGCTCAGCGCCGCGAATTGCGCGTAGGAGCCCGGCGCCTTGTGACCCAGCGAGCGGATGCGCTCGGCGACCGGGTCCACGGCGTTCCACAGCTCGGTGTACTGGGCCATGAACATCGCGTGCAGCGAGTTGAACATCGGCCCGGTCACGTTCCAGTGGAAGTTGTGCGTGGTCAGGTAGAGGGTGTAGGTGTCGGCCAGCAGCTTGGACAGGCCCTGCGCGATCGCGGCGCGGTCCTTGTCGCTGATGCCGATCTGGATGGACGGCGCGCCCTTGGCGGAGGCGGCTTTGGCGGGCGAGGGGCTCTTCTTGGCCATCGAGGGACTCCTTACGGGAATGGAAGACAAAAGACGCCCCGCAGCCTAACCGATCCAGGTGATCGGCAACATGACCGTGGGGCGCGAGGCGGGTGCTGCTCAGGCGACGCTGTGTTGCATCCAGTCGATCAATGACTGTGCATTCAGCGCGGCGCCGGCGGCCACCAGCAACCAACCCAGTGTGCGTTGTCCGGATCGTGGGGTCATGTCTTGCTCCTTACAGATGAAATCCGGCGGTGTCAGACGGTGAACTCGATGTCGAGCGCGCTCAGCGCGGCGCGCACGACACGGCCGTAGGCCGGATCGGCCTTGTCGAAGTGGCCCAGCTGCCGATCGATGATGAAGGCCGGCACGCCGCGCATCGATTCGGCGATGTTGCGACCCAGGCGCTGCTGCTGTTCTTCGCCGAGCAGGCGGAAGAGGGCGCCGGGCTGCGCGTAGTCGTCGTTGCCGACACGATGGTCGAAGCGCGCCGCGTCGCCCTGCAGGCGCAGCGGCGGTTCGGCCACGGACGGATCCTGCGTCGCGCCGCCGAAGCTGTTGGGCTCGTAGTACGCGTTCGGATTGCCCGTCGGCGTGCGGAAGAACTTCATTGCGCCGTCCTTGTGATAGTGATGGACGGGGCACTTGGGCGCGTTCACCGGCAGCGCCTCGTAATGCGTGCCGAGGCGGTAGCGGTGCGCGTCGGCGTAGCTGAAGATGCGCGCCTGCAGGACCTTGTCGGGGCTGAAGCCGATGCCGGGCACGATGTTGCTCGGCGAGAACGCGGCCTGCTCGATCTCCTCGAAGTAGTTCTCCGGGTTGCGGTTGAGCTCGAGCACGCCGACCTCGATCAGCGGATAGTCGGCATGCGGCCAGACCTTGGTCAGGTCGAAGGGGTTGTACGAGGTCTTGTCGGCGTCGAGTTCCGGCATCACCTGCACGGACATCGTCCACTGCGGGAACTGCCCCTGCTCGATCGCGCCGAAGAGGTCTTCCTGGTAGCTCTCGCGGGTCTGTCCGATGACCGTGCTCGCCTCGGCGTTGGTCAGGGTGCGATGACCCTGGCGGGTCTTGAAGTGGAACTTCACCCAGAAGCGCTCGCCGTCCGCGTTCCAGAAGCTGTAGGTGTGGGAGCCGAAGCCGTCCATGAAGCGCGGGCTGACGGGGATGCCGCGGTCGCTCATCAGGATGGTGACCTGGTGCAGGCTCTCGGGGGAGAGGCTCCAGAAGTCCCATGCGGCGGTCCCGGAGCGCAGGTTGGACACCGGGTGACGCTTCTGCGTGCGGATGAAGTCGGGGAATTTCAGCGGGTCGCGGATGAAGAACACCGGGGTGTTGTTGCCGACCAGGTCCCAGTTGCCTTCGCCGGTATAGAACTTCAGCGAGAAGCCGCGGACGTCGCGTTCCGCGTCGGCGGCCCCCAGCTCGCCGGCGACCGTCGAGAAGCGTGCCAGCATCGGCGTCTGCCGGCCGACCTCGCCGAACAGCTTCGCGCGGGTGAATCGGGTGATGTCCTGCGTGACGGTCAGCGTGCCGAAGGCGCCCCAGCCCTTGGCATGCACGACGCGCTCAGGAATGCGTTCACGGTTCTGGTGGGCCAGCTTTTCGATGAGCTGGTAGTCCTGCATCAGGACGGGGCCGCGCGGGCCGGCGGTCAGCGAATTCTGGTTGTCGGCGATCGGCGCGCCGGCGCTCGTCGTCATGACCGGGCACTGGGCGGGATGTTGGGGCTTGGCGCTCATTCGGGGCACTCCTCGATGCTTCAGACAGGGACGCTTTTGTAGAGGTCCGGACCGGCGCTGAACTCTCCCGGAAGGAGGACGGCGACGGCGCATGAGGAGGACTTTAGAGAATTGCTATCGATGGCGATATTTGGATAGCTTAAGTGTCGCGATAAGGAAAAACTAAAGCCGCCCGAGGGCGGCTTAGGCAAGGGGTCGGGTCTTGCGGCAAGTCACGACAGCAACGTCACCCCTTTGAGCGTGCACGCATAGACTGCGTTGCGCAGCGCCGCGACGGCCTCGTAACGGGTGAAGGTGCGGCGCCAGGCAAGCACGACGCGACGCGTCGGCGCCGGGTCCTCGAAGGGCACGTAGCGCAGGTGCGGCGGGACGTGGTCCGGCACGCTCAGCGCCGGCACCACGGTGACGCCCATCCCGGACGCCACCATGTGCTTGATCGTCTCCAGCGAGCTGCCCTCGAAGCTCTTGCGGATGCCCTCGGCGTCCGTCGAGAAGCGCGCGAACTCCGGGCAGACCTCCAGCACGTGATCGCGGAAGCAGTGGCCGTTGCCCAGCAGCAGCATCGTCTCGGCCTTGAGCTCCTCGGCGCTGATGCGCGGCTTCTTCGCCAGCGGATGCACCGCCGGCACCGCCACGACGAAGGACTCGTCGTACAGCGGCGCCACCGCCAGGCCCGCGTCGGGGAAGGGCTCGGCCATGATCGCGCAGTCCAGCTCGCCGGTGCGCAGCATGTCCAGCAGCTTCTGGGTGAAGTTCTCCTGCAGCATCAGCGGCATGCGCGGGTAGAGGTCGATGCAGTGCTTGACCAGCTCCGGCAGCAGGTAGGGCCCGATCGTGTAGATGATGCCCAGCCGCAGCGGCCCGTCCAGCGGATCCTTGCCGCGCTTGGCGATGTCCTTGATCGCGCTGGCCTGCTCGATCACCGACTGGGCCTGGCGCACGATGTCCTCGCCCAGCGGCGTCATCGTCACCTCGTTGGCGCCGCGCTCGAAGATCTTGACGTCGAGTTCCTCCTCCAGCTTCTTGATCGCCACCGACAGCGTCGGCTGGGAGACGAAGCAGGCTTCCGCGGCGCGGCCAAAATGGCGCTCGCGGGCGACGGCGACGATGTAGCGCAGTTCAGTCAGGGTCATGGCCGGCATTGTCCTCAGAAAGCGGCATCGTGGCACCGTCCCGGTACACTGCCGCCCCACCCCCCGGACCCTCCCCGGACCTGCCTCCAGGGGACACGCATGACCGACCAGACCTCCCCCCCGACCTCCCTCTACGCCGTGCCGCGGCCCGCGGGCTCGTCGCCCGACCGCAAGCCCGTCACGCTGCAGCGCCTGCTCGACATGCATGCCGCCGGCGAGAAGATCGCGATGCTGACCGCCTACGACGCCACCTTCGCGCACGCGATGGAAGACGCCGGCGTGGACTCGATCCTGATCGGCGATTCGCTGGGCAACGTGGTGCAAGGCCTGCAGACGACGGTCCCCGTCACGCTGGAGGCGATGGTCTATCACACGGCCAACGTGGCGCGCGCGCGTCGCGTCGCCTGGGTCATCGCGGACCTGCCGTTCGGCACGTACCACGAGTCCCCGCAGGTGGCCTGGAAAAACGCCATGCAGCTGGCGCAGGCCGGCGCGCACATGATCAAGCTCGAAGGCGGCGGCTGGACCACCGAGACGGTCCGCTTCCTGACCGAGCGCGGCATCCCTGTCTGCGCCCACCTCGGCCTGACGCCGCAGACCGTGACCGCCCTGGGCGGATTCAAGGTGCAGGGGCGCGATGAAGCCGGCGCCGCGCGCATCAAGGCGCATGCGCGCGAACTCGTCGACGCGGGTGCGCAGATGCTGCTGCTGGAGATGGTGCCGGCCGCGCTGGCCGGCGAGCTGACGCGCTCGCTGGGCGTGCCCGTCATCGGCATCGGCGCCGGCGCGGAGTGCTCCGGCCAGGTGCTGGTGATGCACGACATGCTGGGCGTGGGCGGCGGCCGCAAGCCGCGCTTCGTGCGCGACTTCATGCAGGGCGCGGCCTCGATCGGCGACGCCTTCTCGCGCTACGTGACCGAGGTCAAGTCCGGCGCCTTCCCCGCCGCCGAGCACACCTACTGATCATGAAGATCCACCACGACATCGCCGGCCTGCGCGCCGCGCTCGCGGGCGGCCGCCCGGTCGCGTTCGTGCCCACGATGGGCAACCTGCACGACGGCCATCTGGCGCTGGTGCGCCAGGCCCGCGCCGCGGTCGGTCCGGACGGCCTGGTCGTCGCCAGCGTCTTCGTCAACCGGCTGCAGTTCGCGCCGCACGAGGACTTCGACCGCTACCCCCGCACGCTCCCGCGCGACGCCGAGCTGCTGGAAGGCGCCACCTGCGACCTGGTCTTCGCGCCCGACGAACGGGAGATGTACCCCGAGCCGCAGGGCTACAAGGTGCATCCGCCGGCGGAACTGGCCGACATCCTCGAGGGCCACTTCCGGCCCGGCTTCTTCATCGGCGTCTGCACGGTGGTCGCGAAGCTGTTCCAGATCGTCCAGCCGGACGTGGCCGTCTTCGGCAAGAAGGACTATCAGCAGCTGATGGTGATCCGCCGCATGGTCGACCAGCTGGCCATGCCGATCCGCGTGCTGGCGGGCGAGACCGAGCGCAACGCCGACGGCCTGGCGCTGTCCTCGCGCAACGGCTACCTGAGCGAGCAGCAGAAGCAGGACGCGCTGCTGTTGTCGCGCACGCTGAAAGCGATGATCGCGCGCTGGCAGGCGGGAGAGCGCCAGCTCGACCGCATCGAGTCCGACGCGATGGCGTCGCTGCGCGACGCCGGCTGGGCGCCGGACTATCTGACGCTGCGCCGTCGCCACGACCTCGGCGCGGCGCGCGAGGGCGAGCCGCTGGTGGCGCTCGCCGCCGCGCGGATCGGCGAAACGCGCCTGATCGACAACCTCGAGTTCTGAAACGGGACGTGTCTTTCCGGCGGGAATCCTGGGCACTCCAGAACCGCCAGAGTGAGGTCCGACACTCTGTAAACGCGGCGTTAGGGAAAGCACCGCCTCATTTCGTGCGGCGCCCGCACCGGGCCCCATGACTTGTGTCAGCGCGCCCACGATACTTCGCCCTTCTTTGCCAGAAAGCGGGAGCCACAAGCTTCCATCGCGAGCCCACATGAAGTCGATCACCCTCCTCTCCCCGATCTCCTCCAAGCCCCGTCTGCTGGCACTGTCCGCCGCGCTGGGCGGCGCGTTGATGCTGGCCGCCTGCGGCGGTGGCAGCGACAACGACAGCGGCAATCCGGTGCAGACGCCGAAGCCGAACCCGGTGCCGGTCGCGCCGACCACGTCCTGCAGCGCCGCCGGCATCGCCGCGTCGAACGCGAGCACGGCCGCGCGCGTCGTGTGCATGCTGACGAGCGACGGCGAGATGGTCGTCGAGCTCGACGCCCGCACGCCGATCACGACCGCCAACTTCCTGAAGTACGTCAACGCGAAGTACTACGACAACACGATCTTCCATCGCGTCGTGCCGGGCTTCGTCGCGCAGGGCGGCGGCTTCATCACGGGTTACGTGGCCAAGACCCCCGGCACCGACCTGGGCGGCGCGATCAAGCTGGAGACCAACGTCGGCGTGTCCAACGTGAAGTACACGATCGCGATGGCGCGCACCTCGGTGGCCGACTCGGCGACCAGCCAGTTCTTCTTCAACTCCGTCGACAACAGTGCGACGCTGGACTACAAGACCGCCGCCGACCCGGGCTATGCCGCCTTCGGCCGCGTGATCTCGGGCCAGGCCACGGTCGACAAGATCAACGCCGAGCCGCAGCTCTACAGCGGCGCCGAGACCCCGGCGACCGAAGTCCTGCTGTACTGGGCCATCCAGTTGAAGTGATCCTGCCCTGAGCGATCCGGCCCTGAGCGATCAGGCCTTGAGGTACTCGGTCTTGTGACCGAGCCACCGCTCGACCTGCAGCTGCGCGGCGCGCGGCTGCTCGTCGAGCAGACGGGGCGCCAGCGCCCGCGCCGCGCTCAGCAGCGGCGCGTCTTCCTGGAGATCGGCGAAGCGCAGCAACTGCGCGCCGCTCTGGCGCGCGCCCATGAATTCCCCCGGTCCGCGGATGTCGAGGTCGCGTCGCGCGATCTCGAAGCCGTCCGTGGTCTCGGCCATCGCGCGCAGGCGCGACTTGCCGGTGTCCGAGAGCGGCCCGGTGTAGATCAGGACGCACACGCTGGCGACCGATCCCCGCCCCACGCGGCCGCGCAGCTGGTGCAGCTGCGACAGGCCGAAGCGCTCCGCGTGTTCGATGACCATCACGCTGGCGTTGGGCACGTCGACGCCGACCTCGATGACGGTCGTCGCGACGAGGATCTGCATCTGCCCGCCGCTGAACAGCGACATCACCGCGGCCTTCTCCGCCGACGGCATGCGGCCGTGCAGCAGTCCGACCATCTTCCCCGGCAGCGCGGCCCCGAGTTCGGCATGCGTCTCGGTGGCGTTCTTGAGATCGAGCGCTTCCGACTCCTCGATCAGCGGACAGACCCAGTAGACCTGCCGCCCGTCCTCGACGGCGGCGGCGATCTTCTCGATGACGTCGTCGCGTCTGCTGTCCGCGAAGACGCGCGTGACGATCGGGCTGCGTCCCGGCGGCAGTTCGTCGATCGTCGACACGTCCAGGTCGGCGAAGTAGGTCATCGCCAGCGTGCGCGGGATCGGCGTGGCGCTCATCATCAGCAGGTGCGGCTCGAGCGGGCTTGAGCCCGAGGCGCCCGCGCCCGCGGCGCCGGTGGCCTCGTCCGCGAGCTTCTTGCGCAGCGCCAGCCGCTGCGCGACGCCGAAGCGGTGCTGCTCGTCGATGATCGCCAGCCCCAGCCGGTGGAAGCGCACCTTGTCCTCGATCACCGCGTGCGTGCCGACGATCAGCGTGGCCTCGCCCGAGGCGGCCGCGTCGAGCATCTTCTGCCGCGCCTTGCCCTTGATGCTGCCGGTGATCCAGGCGACGCGGATGCCCAGCGGCTCCAGCCAGCCGATGAGCTTGCGGAAGTGCTGCTCGGCCAGGATCTCGGTGGGCGCCATCAGCGCGCATTGCCAGCCGGCGTCGATCGCCACGGCGGCCGCGAGCGCGGCCACCACGGTCTTGCCCGACCCGACGTCGCCCTGCAGCAGGCGGTGCATCGGTTGCGGGCGGGCCAGGTCGGCGGCGACCTCCTCGGCGACACGGTGCTGCGCGCCGGTCAGCGCGAAGGGCAGGGCGGCGAGCAGCCGTTCATGCAGGCCGCCGGGCCTGCCACGCAGCGGCGGTGCGCGCAGATGGGCCCGCTCGCGCTGGGCCCGCTGCTGGCTGAGCTGCTGTGCGAGCAGCTCTTCGAACTTGAGCCGCTGCCAGGCCGGATGGGTGTGGTCCTCCAGCGTCGACAGGCCGGCCGACGGCGGCGGGTGGTGCAGGAAGTTGAGCGCGTCGCGCAGCGCGGGCAGCCCCTTGGGGACGAGCGCCAGCGGCAGGACCTCGTCCAGCGGCGCTCTGCGCAGCGCGGACGCGACGGCCTTGCGCAGGTAGGCCTGCGGCAGCTGGGCGCTGGTCGGGTAGACCGGCGTCAACGAGGTCGACAGCGGCGTGTCCACGTCGACCTTGCGGAAGCTCGGATGGACCATCTCGCGACCGAAGAAGCCCACGCGGATTTCGCCGCGCACCCGCACGCGGGTGCCGACCGCCATCGTCTTCTGATGCGCGGGATAGAAGTGGAGGAAGCGCAGCGTCAGCAGCGCGCCGTCGTCGTCGCGCAGCTTGACCAGCAGTTGCCGGCGGCCGCGGATCTCGATGCGGCTCTCGATGACCTCGCCTTCGCACTGGAGCGTGTCGCCATCGCGGGCGCGGTCCAGCGGCGTCAGCGTGGTCTCGTCCTCGTAGCGCAGCGGCAGGTGCAGCGCGAGGTCGATGTCGCGCGTCAGGCCCATCTTTTCCATCGCCTTCTGCGGCGCGGACTTGGACGGCGCGGCCTCTCCGCCCGCTCCCGCGCGACCCGGTTTCGCGGGCGGCGGCGGCGACGATGGAGCGGTGCTGGCCTCGGACATATGGGCAGGATTCTGCCTCGGACGCCGCCCTGTCCCGGACGTGACCAGGGAGGGCGGACGACGGCGGATGGGCACATCGAACGCCGGCCCGATACCGATGCATTTCGCGCGTGGCCGTGACCGATTGCCCGTTAGGCCCGCCGTTCTGGCGTTCGCACCCGGGTCGGAGGGGAGTCGCTCGCCACTCACGGCTGCTAGGCTGGCCCAGACGCGCCTGCCGGCCGTCTGCCCTCATCGATCCAACTCACCCCGTCCGCCCATGACCACCCGCCGCAAGAGCCTGCTCTGGCTCGCCGCCACCGCCATGCCGGCGCTGCCGGCGCAGGCAGAGGATGCGCCGGTGCGGATGGTCGCCACCGAATTCCCGCCCTACACCGGCAGCACCTTGCCGGGCGGCGGCATCGCCTGCGAGGTCACCCGCGCGGCCCTGCGTCAGTCGGGCCGGTCGATGACGCTCACCTTCCGCCCCTGGGCGCGGGCGCTGCTCGAGTTCCAGCGCGGCGAACATGACGGCGTCATCGGCGCGTGGCGCTCGGCGGAGCGCGAGCGCACGATGCGCTTCCCGCAAGCGCTGGGCATCCTCAACCAGGTCGGCTTCATGGCGCGCGCGGATCACAGGCTTCGCGTCGACGACCTCGCCGCGCTGCGCGAGGTGCGCATCGGCGTCGTCAACGGCTACGCGAATCCGCCCCGTTTCGACGCCGCGAACCTGCCCATCGAGAGCGCCGTCGACGACCTCGCCAACCTGCGCAAGCTGCTGGCCGGTCGCGTCGATCTGGCGCTGATCGACAAGGGCGTCGGCGCCCATCTGCTGGAGACGCACCTGCGCGAGGCCGCCGGCAAGCTGGTGTGGCTGGAGCCCTCGGTGTCGGAGATCCCGCTGTTCACGGTGTTTTCGAAGATCCGGCCCGAAGGCGAGCGCTTCGCCGCCGCGCTGAGCCGCGGCATCGGCGATCTGCAGGGCAGCGGGCGGCTGGCGATGCTGCTGCAGCAGGGGGCGCGCTGGCAGTAGTGGGAAAATCGTTCCCATGTCCCGAACCTTCTCGGTGAGCGATTTCGATTTCGCTCTGCCTCCCGACCTCATCGCCCAACACCCCGCCGCGGAACGCAGCGCCTCGCGTCTGCTCGACGGCCGGTCCGATCCGCCCGTCGACCGCGTGTTCCGCGAACTGCCCGATCTGCTGAATCCCGGCGACCTGCTGGTGTTCAACGACACCAAGGTCATCAAGGCCCGCCTGTACGGCGCCAAGGCCAGCGGCGGCGCGGTCGAGGCGCTGGTCGAGCGCGTGCTGCCCGGCACCCGCGAGGTCTGGGCCCACATGCGCGCCAGCAAGAGCCCGAAGGCGGGCGCCGTGGTGCGCTTCGCCGACGCTTTCGACGCCGAGGTCCTCGGCCGTTGCGGACCGGACGACGGTCTCTTCCACCTGCGCCTGTCCGGCGACCCGTTCGAGTTGCTCGAGCAGCACGGCCATGTGCCGCTGCCGCCCTACATCGAGCACGGCGACTCGGCGGACGACGTGCGGCGCTACCAGACCGTGTTCGCGCGCGAGCCCGGCGCCGTGGCCGCGCCGACCGCCGCGCTGCATTTCGACGAAGCCCTGCTGGCGCGGCTGGCAGAACGCGGCGTCGGCACGGCGCACGTGACGCTGCATGTCGGCGCCGGCACCTTCCAGCCGGTGCGCGTCGAATCGCTGGCCGAGCACAAGATGCACAGCGAGTGGTTCCAGGTCACGTCCGACACCGTCGACGCGATCGCGCGCTGCCGCGCCGCGGGTGGCAAGGTGACTGCCGTCGGCACCACGACGCTGCGCGCGCTGGAGTCGGCGGCGCTCGGCGGCGGGCTGAAGGCCGGCGCGCGGGAGACCGACATCTTCATCACGCCGGGCTTCGACTTCCAGGTCGTCGACCGGCTGGTGACCAACTTCCACCTGCCCAAGAGCACGCTGATGATGCTGGTGTCGGCCTTCGCCGGCTACGAGCCCATCATGGCGCTCTACCGCCATGCGATCGCGCAGCGCTACCGCTTCTTCAGCTACGGCGACGCCATGCTGCTGGAGCGCGCCGGGCGCTGATCGACGCGGGTCCCGTTCCCGGGCCCGCCCTCCGTCGGCCGACGAGGGGCGGCTGCGCTCACCGGTCGTGTCACATCGGAGTAGGCTGCGTCGTCTTGTGAGCAAGACGACTCCGGACGACGCGCCATGACCGATCACGTTCCCGACCCTGCTCCCGACGCTCCCGCCGCCAACGGCCCGGCGCTCGACCCTTCGCCCGCCGCGCGCGCGCTGCGCTACGACCGCGATCACGCCCGATCGCTGCGGGCGCTGGCCTACCGGATGCTGGGATCGCGCGCCGAGGCCGAGGACATCGTCCAGGAAGCGTGGCTGCGCTGGGCCGATGTCGACGAGTCGACCGTGCGCCACGCCGGCGCCTTCCTGTCGCGGCTGGTGACCAACCTCTGCCTGGACCGGCTGCAGTCGGCGGCGATGCGGCGCGAGCAGTACGTCGGCGTCTGGCTGCCCGAGCCGCTGGTCGACGAGGCCGGCGACTGGTCGCCGAGCCCCGAGGCGCAGGCCGAGTTCGCGCAGGACGTGTCGGTGGCGTTCATGCTGACGCTGGAGCGGCTCTCCCCGCTGGAGCGCGCCGCCTTCCTGCTGCACGAGGTGTTCGAGCTGGACTTCGACGAGATCGCGCGCCGGCTGGGCCGCAGCGCCGCGGCCTGCCGCCAGCTGGCGAGCCGCGCGCGGCAGCACGTCAAGGCCGACTACGCGCGCCACGAGGTCGAGGATGAGGAGCGCCAGCGCCTGTTCCAGGCCTTCATGGGGGCCTTGCAGTCCTTCGACGTCGAGGGCCTGGCCAAGGTGCTGACCGACGACGCGATCCTGCTGGCGGACGGCGGCGGCAAGGTCTCGGCGGTGCCGCGCATGCTCGAAGGCGGCGCCCTGGTGGCGAGGACCTTCGTGGGTTTCGTGAAGATGCCGACCGCCCGGGACTGGCGCGTCCGCCCGGCGCGGGTCAACGGACTGCCGGGCTACATCGTCTACGACGTCGCCGGCGAACCGATCCAGACCGTCGCGCTGCGACCCGCGCCGCAACCGGGCCGGGTCAGCGCGATCTATGTCCAGCGCAATCCCGACAAGCTCGGTCACCTGCCGAGGATCGAGCCGCTCGTGGTTTCCGGGGCCGTGCCGCCGTCCGTTTCCGCCCCGCCCGGCGACGGTGCGGCGTGAGCCGAAAATGGGCGCGATGCGCCCACACAGCGCAGTTCCGCGCCGTTCTGGCGCGATATGACCGGGGAGGCAACACCCGACCCCCTCCTTCGGACTGTGGTGTCCCCCCGTGCCCACGGGGGGTTGGGCGTGTTTGGGAATCCCTATGTTTAGGGACAATCGAGCCTACAAGATCTACCTCTGCTCGGGATTCACCATGACGCTGTTCGCACGTACTTCGATCGCCGCCGCCGCCGCGCTGTTCAGCGGCCTGGCCGCCGCCGCCTCCATCGGCGGCCTGGTGAACACCGGCGCCGGACAGTCGACCGGCAGCACCGACACCAACTACAAGTACACGGCCACCGGCAATGCGGCCGGCCTGTCCGGTTTCGGCGTCGTCAGCAACGGCAGCGCGGATCCGTTCCCGAGCTGGCTGCCCAACACGGCGACCTCGTCGTGGCTGATCCCCGGTGCCGACCAGAACACCAACTACAGCCCGACGGGCAATTCGACGTTCACCTGGACGCTGAACTTCGACCTGACCGGCTTCGACGCCAGCAGCGCCTCGTTCAGCGGCCACTGGGCGGCGGACAACAACGGCGTGCTGCTGCTCAACGGCGTGGCGATCTCGACGATCTCCGGCCAGCGCGGCTACGCGGACTGGACCTCGTTCGCGGCCTCGAGCGGCTTCCTCGCGGGCGTGAACACGCTGCAGTTCGTCGTGACCGACACGGTCGACCAGACCTACAACTTCACCGGCCTGCGCGCGGAGTTCCTGAGCTCCAACGTCAACGCCGCGGTTGCCCCGGCCGTCCCGGAGCCGCACACCTACGCGCTGATGCTGGCGGGCCTGGGCGCGCTGGGCTTCCTGGTGCGCCGCCGCCGCGGCTGATCGCCGGGATCGGGGCGTCGGCCCCGCGAATGAAAAAAGCCGCTGAGCGATCAGCGGCTTTTTGCTTTCCGGCTCGGTGCCGACTCGGTGCTTATTCGCCCCCGCCGGTCAGCAGCGGAATCGAGCCTTCCGAGTTCTTGCCCAGCAGGCCGCTGCGGCTGTAGACGCCGAGCTTCTCGCGGGTGTCGGCGATGTCCAGGTTGCGCATCGTCAGCTGGCCGATGCGGTCGGCCGGCGTGAAGGCGGCGTCCTCGACCTTCTCCATCGACAGGCGCTCCGGCGCGTAGGTCAGGTTGGGGCTGACGGTGTCGAGGATCGTGTAGTCGTTGCCGCGGCGCAGCTCCAGCGTCACTTCACCGGTGATCGCGCGGGCGACCCAGCGCTGGGCGGTCTCGCGGAGCATCAGGCATTGCGGGTCGAACCAGCGGCCCTGGTACAGCAGACGGCCGAGCTTCATGCCGTTCATGCGGTACTGCTCGATCGTGTCCTCGTTGTGGATGCCGGTGACCAGGCGCTCGTAGGCGATGTGCAGCAGCGCCATGCCGGGGGCTTCGTAGATGCCGCGGGACTTGGCCTCGATGATGCGGTTCTCGATCTGGTCGCACATGCCCAGGCCGTGGCGGCCGCCGACGCGGTTGGCTTCCATGAACAGGTCGACCGGGTTGGCGTAGGTCTGGCCGTTGATCGCCACCGGCACGCCTTCCTCGAAGCGCACCGTCACCGTCTCCGCCTTGATCGCCACGTCGTCGCGCCAGAAGGCCACGCCCATGATCGGGGTGACGATGTTCATGCCCTTGTTCAGGAACTCCAGGTCCTTGGCCTCGTGGGTGGCGCCCAGCATGTTGGAGTCGGTCGAGTAGGCCTTCTCCACGCTCATCTTGTAGTCGAAGCCGTTGGCGATGAGGTACTCGCTCATCTCCTTGCGGCCGCCGAGCTCGTCGATGAAGGTCTGGTCCAGCCAGGGCTTGTAGATCTTCAGCGCCGGGTTGGCCAGCAGGCCGTAGCGGTAGAAGCGCTCGATGTCGTTGCCCTTGAACGTCGAGCCGTCGCCCCAGATGTTGACGCCGTCGTCGCGCATGGCCACGACCAGGGCGGTGCCGGTCACGGCGCGGCCCAGCGGGGTCGTGTTGAAGTAGGTGGCGCCGCCGCTCTTGATGTGGAACGCGCCGCACTGCAGGGCGGCGATGCCTTCGGCGACCAGCAGCGCGCGGCAGTCGACCAGGCGGGCGATCTCGGCGCCGTAGGCCTTGGCCTTGCGGGGGATCTCGTCGTAGTCGCTCTCGTCGGGCTGGCCGAGGTTGGCGGTGTAGGCGCAGGGGACGGCGCCCTTGCCGCGCATCCAGTGCACCGCGGCGCTGGTGTCCAGGCCGCCCGAGAAGGCGATGCCGACGCGCTCGCCGGCGGGAATCTTTTGGAGGATGGTTGCGGCCACGGTACGCCTCACGGTAGGGGAAAATGCAACCTGCGATGTTAGCGTGCTTACTTCGAAGGTCAGCGCGCTTATCGCTCCGCCAACGGGCAACTCAGGCTTCCTTGAGCCAGCCGATCCGCCCTTGCCCGGCCTCGTTGAGCACTGCGATGAAGCCCTCAGCGGCGCTCTCCGGCAAGCGCAGCGTGACCTCGACCAGCGCCCCATGCGCCACGTCCACCAGCTGCGCCCCGGCCTTCTCGGCCTCGCGCCTCAGCAGGCCTTCCTGCGCGTAGGGCAGGGTGCAGCGCAGCGTCCGCAGCCGGATCACCGGCACCTTGTCGGCCTTCAGCAGCGCCTGCGCGACGGCGTCGGTGTAGGCGCGCACGAGTCCGCCCGCACCCAGCTTCACGCCGCCGAAGTAGCGCACCACCGTCGCCAGCACGCCTTCCAGGTCCTGGTGGCGCAGCACCTCCAGCATCGGGCGGCCGGCGGTGCCGCCGGGCTCGCCGTCGTCGTTGGCGGCCGACTGCCCGCCGGCCATCAGCGCCCAGCAGACATGGGCGGCGCCGGGGTGTTCGGTGCGCAGCTGCTCGACGCGCGCCAGCGCCGCGGCGCGATCGGGCACCGATTCCACGCAGCCGATGAAGCGGCTCTTCTTGATGATCAGTTCGGCGTGGACCGGCGCGGCGAGGCTGTGGGGCATGGGCGGGATTGTCGCGTCCGCGTCGTCCGACGCGATTGCCTCACGGGGTCTGGGACAGATCGCCGAGATGCTTGTGCTTGAAGCCCTCGATGGTCCCATCCTTGAGCATCTCGTCGACGGCATGCCGCATGAGGTCGCGATCGGCCTGCGGAATGCGTTCGCGGGACAGCGCCAGCGCGCCGATGCTGCGCTCGTTCGGCGCGAAGGACAGCGCGGTGAAGGCTGCGAACACCGGATCCGCGCGCCGCGCGAGGGCCAGGCTGTGCGCGCCCAGCACGACGGCGTCACCGCGGCCGGCCTTGAAGATGCGGATCGCGGTGGGCTGATCGGGCGCCTCGTCGACGCGGCCCTGGATGCGCAGGGTCGTGAGCCACGATTCCACCGTCGGCGTGAAGACGTAGCCGCGCACGACGATGACGCGGCGCCGCTTGTCGGCGAGGAAGGCCGCGGGCGTTCCGCTTGAGGCCGCCAGCGCCGGGCGCATCACGACGAACTGCTTCGACTCGATGTACGGGATGAACTCGACGAGGAGCTCCCGCTCCTTCGTCATCATCGCGGAGACCGTCATGTCCATCTGGCCGGAGGCGAGCCGCGCCCAGATGCGCACGCGCGATTCGGTGATGGCCGAGAGCTTGCAGCCACTGCGGCGGGCCACTTCGTCGACGACGTCCTTGTCGATGCCGGTCCAATGTCCCTGGGCGTCGCGGTAGTAGAGCCCGCTGTACTCGTAGAGGCCGACCGTGTACGGCCCGCAGGCGAGCGCGGGCGCCGGCGCGATGGTGCCGGCGGCCGTCGCGACAAGGGCGGCGATCCAGGACCTCAAGATGCTTCTCCGGGGAGTCTGCGCTCCCGATTGCGAGAGGAGTCTACGCCGCGGCCGTGACGCCTCGCCACGGCGCGACCCCCATCGGACGCGGGGCCCGATAATCGCGCCCATGCTGAAGTTCGAACTGCTCAAGACCGAAGGCCGCGCGCGACGCGGCGTCATGACGCTCAACCACGGCGTCGTGCAGACGCCCATCTTCATGCCGGTGGGCACTTACGGCACCGTCAAGGGGGTGATGCCGAGGTCGCTCGAGGAAATGGGCGCGCAGATCATCCTGGGCAACACCTTCCACCTCTGGATGCGGCCGGGCCTGGACATCATGAAGCAGTTCGGCGGGCTGCACCGCTTCGAGAGCTGGAACAAGCCCATCCTCACGGACTCGGGCGGCTTCCAGGTCTGGTCGCTGGGCGAGATGCGCAAGATCAGCGAGGAGGGCGTCAAGTTCGCGTCGCCGGTGAACGGCGACAAGCTGTTCCTGACGCCCGAGATCTCGATGCAGATCCAGACGGTGCTCAACAGCGACATCGTCATGCAATTCGACGAATGCACGCCGTATGAATCCAAGGGCCAGCTGACGACCGAGAAGGAAGCGCGGCTGTCGATGGAGATGAGCCTGCGCTGGGCCAAGCGCTGCCAGGACGAGTTCACGAAGCTGCAGAACCCGAACGCGCTGTTCGGCATCGTGCAGGGCGGGATGTTCGAGAACCTGCGCGACGTGTCGCTGGCCGGGCTCAAGGACCTGGACCTGCCGGGTTACGCGATCGGCGGGCTGTCGGTGGGCGAGCCAAAGGCGGACATGCTCCGCATCCTCGATCACATCGCGCATCAGCTGCCGGCGGACAAGCCGCGCTACCTGATGGGCGTGGGCACGCCGGAGGACCTGGTCGAAGGCGTGCGCCAGGGCGTCGACATGTTCGACTGCGTCATGCCGACACGCAACGCGCGCAACGGCCACATGTTCACCCGCTTCGGCGACCTGCGGCTGCGCAACGCGCGCTACAAGTCCGATGAGAAGCCGGTCGACGAGACCTGCAGCTGCTACTGCTGCCAGAACTTCAGCCGCGCCTACCTGCATCACCTCGACCGCTGCGGTGAGATGCTCGGCCCGATGCTGACGAGCGTGCACAACCTGCACTACTACCTCAACCTGATGAAGGAAGTCCGCGAGTCGCTGGATGCCGGCGACTTCGAAGGGTTCCGGCAGCGGTTCGCGGCGGATCGGGCGCGCGGGGTGTGAGACCGCCTGCCTGCTGAAGGCGCCTACCTGCTGAGGATGGGGCGTTGGCCGCCGATGCATGGGGCCTTGGCGGCAAGCGCCAAAACCCCACGCATCGCCGTCCCCCATCAACGCCGTCCTTCCACGGTTTTGCGACCGGGGACTTCAGAAGGTCCTAAGTTCGGGCGTGCAAAGATGGCGTGATGCTGAAGTTGCTCGTCGCGCCGTTCCGCTGGCTGATCCGCGTCGTCCTGGCCATCATCATCCTCTTCGAGGAATGGGGCTGGGAGCCGCTGCAGCGCGTGATGGGCGCCATCGGCCGCCTGCCGGTGCTGCGCCAGCTGGAAGCCGTCGTGAGACGGCTTCCGCCGTATGTGGCGCTCGTCGTCTTCTTCCTGCCGGGCCTGCTGCTGCTGCCGATCAAGCTGCTGGCGCTCTGGCTCATGGGCATCGGCCGGCCGGGTCTGGGGCTCGCCGTCATCGTCCTCGCCAAGGTCGTCGGCACGGCGGTGGTCGCGCGGATCTTCGCGCTGACGCAGCCCGCGCTGATGAGCCTGCCCTGGTTCGCGCGCCTCTACGACCGCTGGACTGTATGGAAGGAAGGCCTGCTGGTCTGGGTGCGCGCGAGCGCGGTGTGGCGCTCGGCGAGGGCGATCAAGTTGAGGATCAGGCGGCTGATGCGGCGAGGCGCGCGTAGCGCGTGATATTGAGCGGGATGACCATGGTCAGTGGCTTCGGCGCTCAGGCCTCCTAGACTGCCTCTCCATCATGCGCATCGCCTTGTCGCCCGTCCGTTTCATCACCCTCGCGATGCTGTCTGCCGGCTTCGGATTGGAGGCGGCCGCTGCGCCGGAGCCCTTCAGTTGCCCGGCGCAACTGCCCCTCACGAATCAGTCGCTCACCACCGTTCCCGCCGGCTGGGAAGCCACCACCGCAGGCTCCGAGCGTACGCAACACCAACTCACCGGTTTCGCCCTGAACGCCGGACCAGTCGGCTCGCCCAACGGCGAGATCTACGACAAGGAAGAAGAGCGCAAGGACGGCAAGGGCGGCGCGACTCGCACGCAGAGCTGGAACCTGCAAGGCATGACCGGCGGTTTCGCCGTCTGCAGCTATTTCCGCACTCGCGTGGAGCTGGCGCGCTCGCTCGACGGCTACTCCAGCTGCGAAGTGGTCTACAAGCGCTCGAAGAACAGCGATTTCAAGATGGCGTCGGCGAGCTGCCGTTGATTTCGCCTCGAAGAGCCTTGTGAGGCTCAAGAGCAGAAGGCCCTCTTGCGGATCAAGCGTTCGGTAAGCGTGTTGACAACATGTCGCCGCCCGTTGGCATCTTCAAAGGCCGCTGTTCCCTCGGAACGGCGGCCTTTCCTCATTGGCGATCCGGTGCTTCGTGGCCGCAGCGGGGGCAGGTTCGAACGTCAAGCAGCCAAGCGAGCCAGTCGTTGCTCGACATCTTCGAGATCCCATGCCAGACAAGGCTCAAGCCGCAGGAGGGGCACCGGATGGCCAGACAGGCCCCGACGAGCACGAAAAGCCCAGTAAGCGACGCCGCGAGCTTGAGCATGGCTGGACTCGTACCGAGCAGAGTGGCAAGAGCATCTGGGATGAGGTAGCAAGCACCAACCGCCGCTACGCTCGCTGCGCAGAGCCATAGCTTCCAACGCTGTGATGCCACAAGCCTCATGTCAGCTCACGCCTTCGCTGTCTGAGCCACCACAGCGCTTTCCGGGCCCAGCAGCGCCGCCACCCGTTCCCGCAGCAATTCCGGCGTCACATCCTTCGCCGCGATCGGCGCCGACGCCACCAGCCCCACGCGGCTGAACAGCCCGCGCCGGAACGGCCGCACCATCGCCTGCCCCTGCTCGACGCGCGAGAAGAACGAGCCCCACAGGTTCTGCAGCGCCATCGGCACCACCGGCATGTCGGGGCGCCCCTCCAGCAGCTTCATCACGCCGCCCCTGAACGTCTGCAGCGAGCCGTCGCGCGTCAGGCCGCCCTCGGGGAAGATCCCCACCAGCTCGCCGTCGTCGAGCACCGCCTGCGCGGCGGCGAACGCGGCGTCGTAGGTCGCGGCGTCTTCCTTCTGCGGCGCGATCGGGATCGCCTTGGCCAGCTTGAACAGCCAGCCGAGCACCGGCACCCGGAAGATGCGGTGATCCATCAGGAAGCGGATCGGCCGCGGACTCGCCGCCATCAGCAGCACCGCGTCGACGAAGCTCACGTGGTTGCACACCAGCACCGCCGCGCCTTGCGTCGGGATGTGCTGATCGCCGCTGACGCGGAAGCGGTAGATGACGCGCGACAGCACGAAGGCGAAGAAGCGCAGCAGGTATTCCGGCACCACCAGGAAGATGTAGAACGCGACCAGCGCGTTGGCGATGCCGACCACCAGGAACAGCTGCGGGATCGACAGCCCGGCGCCCAGCAGCGCACCGGCCAGGATCGAGCTGGCGATCATGAACAGCGCGTTGAGGATGTTGTTGGCCGCGATGATCCGCGCGCGGTGCGACGGCTGGGCGCGCATCTGGATCAGCGCGTACATCGGCACGCTGTACAGGCCGGCGAAGAGCGCCAGCAGGCCCAGGTCGGCCAGCACGCGCCAGTGCGCATGATTCGCGAGGAAGGTGCCCACGCTCATCGGCGCCGACGGCGGCAGCCCGCGCGACGCGAAGTACAGGTCGATCGCGAAGACGCTCATCCCGATCGCGCCCAGCGGCACCAGGCCGATCTCGACTTGTCGGCGCGACAGCACCTCGCACAGCAGCGAACCGACGCCGATGCCGACGGAGAACACCATCAGCAGCAGCGACGCCACCTGCTCGTTGCCGTGCAGCACTTCCTTCGCGAACGACGGGAAGTTGGCCAGGAACACCGCGCCGAAGAACCACATCCACGAGATGCCCAGCAGCGAGCGGAACACCGCCAGCTGGCCGTGCGCGAGCTTCAGGTTGCGCCAGGTCTCGCTGACCGGGTTCCAGTTGATGACGAGGTTCGGATCCGTCGACGGACTGGCGGGAATCGCCTGCGCCGTCGCGCGACCGAGCAGCGCCACCACCACGCAGGCGATCGCGACGTGCTGCGGCCCGACGATCGGCGTCGCGACCAGCAGGCCGCCCGCCAGGTTGCCCAGCAGGATGGAGACGAAGGTGCCCATCTCCACCATGCCGTTGCCGCCGGTGATCTCGTGATCGTTCAGATGCTGCGGCAGGTAGGCGTACTTGACCGGCCCGAACAGCGTCGAGTGCAGCCCCATCAGGAACACGCAGCCCAGCAGCACCGGCACGTTGACGGCGTAGAAGCCGTAGGCGGCCAGCGCCATGATGACGATCTCGAGCGATTTCACGAGGCGCATCAGCCGCGCCTTGTCGTACTTGTCGGCGAGCTGGCCGCTGGTGGCCGAGAACAGCACGAACGGCAGGATGAACAGCGCGCCGATCGCCAGCCCGGCCTGCGCCGCCGGCAACCAGCTCACGTTGAGCTGGTAGGTCACCAGCACGGTGAAGGCGAACTTGAACAGGTTGTCGTTGCCCGCGCCAAGGAACTGCGTCCAGAAGAACGGCGCGAAGCGGCGCTGGCTCAGCAATGCGAACTGGCTGGTGTGGGAAGAGTCGCTCATGGGAGGGCTCGCTGTGGAAGTCGGGGGAGGAGATCGATCAGTGGCCTGGCGCGCGGTCGTCAGGGCGCGGCCTTGACGTTCTGCGGCGCCTGGCCGTAGCCGCTGCGGGTTAGCCAGCTGAAGATGGTGTCGGCGGTGGTGGTCTCGATGTGGCCGGAGAAGCGCTTCGCGGACGGATGATCGTCGAAGGCCACGTTGGCCATGCCGATGCGCGCGCCCAGGCGCTTCGCGGTCGACAGGCGCAGGTCCGACGGCTCGTAGCCCTGGCGCTTGAGCCAGTCCTGCGCCTGCGCTCGGTTGAAGACCTCGCGCGGCGCCGCGGCCGCCGCCAGGGTCTCCAGCGCCCACTGGTTGCTCTGCTGATACTCGCGGGACCACGGGTACGCGACCATGTTGTAGGCCGGCGTGTGCAGCGCGGCGACGCGGGCGTTCTCGCGCAGCAAGGGCAGCAGCGCCTGCTGCAGTTCGGGCTTGAGCACCGAGTACGCCGCCTCGTAGCGGAACGGGCTGTCCATGAAGAACTCGCCCAGCCCTTGCCGGTACAGGTCGGCCAGCGCCGTGCCGCACTGGTTGAGCTTGTGCATCACGCGCCAGACCGGCTTGGCATCGGCGCCGCTGCCTATCGTGTCGCGATAGACGAAGCCCACATGCGACCAGCGCAGCCCGTACTCGCTGAGGTTCTGGCCCGCGCGCGCCAGCAGCACCACGTCCGCGCCGCTGCGGTCCAGCGCGGCGGCGGTCGCCTGCGCCAGGTCCATGCCGCGCCGGATCTGGTCGAGCGTGGGCTGCTTGTCCTCGCAGGGCCGGCCCGCGTGGGCCGGTGCCGTCGCGAGGGTCGCCGCCAGCGCGGCAGCCGCCAGGACCGCCTTCATGGCAGGGCCGCCGCTCATCGCGTGACGCGGTCCTTGTTGGTGACGCGCTCGTTGTAGAGCAGCGAGGCGCCGATCTCGTTCGGGATGAAGGCGATGGCCTCGGCCGCGGCGGAGATCACATAGCCCGTGCTGATCGCCGTGACGACGACGGCCGTGCCGACGGAGGTCGCGGCGCCGACCACCACCTTGCCGGAGAACTCGACGCTGATGCGCACGCCGTCGGAGGCGCGCTCCAGGACCCAGACGGTGCCGCGGGCGGTGCTCTCGACCGCGACGACGACGAAGGCCGCGCCGCCGGCCAGCACCGCGGAGGGCGCGACGACCGAGATGGCGACCGGGACGGCGGACAACGCGACGCTGGCGTCACTGGGACCGCCGTGGGCGCGGGCGGCGCCGGTCGCCCCGAAGGCGAGGGCGGCGGCAGTCAGCAGGGTGATGAGGGACGAACGGGGACGCATGGGAAGACTCCTTGCGGTCGGAAAGGTCGAAGAGGGGATCGGTGCGAGGTCGGCGGCGGCGCTCATTGAGCGGCGGCCGGCACGGCTTCGCGCTGGGCCTCGCGGCGGCCTTGCTGGCGCGCCTCGGCCAGGTCGGCCTCGTGCGCATCGCGCAGCATCTTGGCGAGGGTGAAGACGTTGGAGATCAGGTAGAGCCAGCAGACCAGCAGGTAGGCCTTCCAGACCGGCTGGACCTCCATGCGCCACAGGCCCCAGCCGGTGAGCGACATCGCCAGCGCGAAGCCGCTCCAGACGACCAGGCCCCACATCGGCGTGTCGGTGCGGGCGCCCTGGTTGTCGCGGATGTACTTGGACAACGCGAAGGCGGCGGACAGGCAGAACACGTAGCCCATGACCATGAAGGCGCGGTCCAGGTCGGCGCCGGGCAGCCAGGCCAGACCGATCGCGCACAGCGCGACGCTGATGCCGAAGGAGATCCACACCTGGTAGCGCCAGGCTTGCGTGTCGCGCTGGATGCGGATGTGCGGGGTGCTCATGTCTACGTTTCCTCCTGTGGGCCGGTCGGTCAGGACCGGTGTGTTTGCCGGGGTCATCGCCCCTTTGAGTGGTTTCCGGTGGCGATGGCGCGACTGTCGTCGCGAGCGGTCCGGTCCCCCTGCAGATTTGCGGCGAGTATCACCCGCCGCCTATCCCGGTATCGATCGGTGCTACCGCTTGGTCCGGCCCCGATCGCCTGGGTAGGCCCCGGGGTTCCGGGGTGTCCTTCACGCCGCCTGCACAGGGAAGTGCCGGGCGGTCGCGAAGACCGGGGCGGCCAGTGCGTCTCCCTGCCACCGGGCGAGCCGCTTGAGGGCGAGATCAAACATCAGGGGGTGGTGGTCGCGCAATGCCCCCAAAGGAGCGACGTGGGCCTCGTCCAGTACACCCGCCCGGACGAGTTGGGCCAGCCGGACCAGGGGCAGCACCCCCGGCAGCGGGTAGTCGGAGCCGTGCAGCAGCCGGTCGTGCCAGTCCTGGCGACGCAGCACGGTCCGCCAGACCTCGGGCCGGCGGTTGAACTGGAACATCGCGGAGACGTCGCCCAGCAGCAGGCCCTGCCAGGCAGGTTCGTCCATCAGGCGGGCGAAGAGTTCGAAGGCGGGCACGGAGCGGGGGCGGGGGAGGTCCAGGTCCATCGCGTGACCCAGCGAGGCGCAGTGCGCCGCGATCACGCGCACGCCGTGGCGCAGCGGTTCGCGCAGCAGCAGCGGATTGCCGAGGTCCTGGCGGTCCGCGCCGGGGACGGCGTGCTCCTCCCCGCAATGGACGATGAGCGGAAGGCGTGCCGCGGCGAGACGGTCGTAGAACGGCCGCAACCGGGCGTCGCGCAGATCGATGGCCATGCTGCTGGGCAGCCACTTGATCGCCAGCGCGCCGCCGGCGATTGCGCGGTCCAGCCGTGCCAGTGCGTCTTCGCGGTTCGGATGGATGCTGGCGACCCAACCGAAGCGGTCGGGTCGTGCGGCCGCGACGGCGCGGGCATACGCATCGGGCACGTGGAAGGTCGTCCAGTCGGGCCGTCGGTGGCCGGCGGCGTCCACGGCCTCGTCGAACGCAAAGAGCAGCCAGCGTGCGCCGACCGGGAACGCATCGGCCAGCGCGGTGAGGCGGCGGACGTACGCGCGGTCGATATCGCCCGCGGCGACGGCGAGCGGATCGACGCAGGCGCCGTTGAGGATCGCGTGCTTGCGGGCGAACTCGACCGGATGCCACCACTGCGACAGCGACGGCGCGATCCAGCAGCCCGAACCCGAATCGCCGGTGCCGATCAGATGGGCGTGGACGTCCCAGAGCTGCTGGAGGTCGAGGCCGTCCCAGATCCGTTCGAGCCACTGCGGATCGACGCCCGGAATCGGCAGAGAGGCATGGCCGCAGGGATTGCGCAACGGACCGGCCGCATCGGCCGCGAGCGCGCTGAAGAGACCCGCCGCCGCGGCGGCGCCGCAGCACAGGAGATGACGTCGGCTGAGCATGGTCGGCGCCCGTGGAAGTTGGAACGGACGCGATGGTCGGGACGCACGCCGGCCATGACGCGCTTCATGTGCGGCGGTATCGCGGCGCGGGCCGGCCGGTCTCGAATCCCGGTACCCGGTCGTGCCAGCGAGTTGCGCTAACGTCCGCCCCCATGGCGAGCACGCAATCCCTCATCGATCTGATCAAGGCCGAGCTGAAGCAGTCCGGCATCAGCTATGCGCAGCTGGCGACGGCGCTGGACCTGTCGGAGTCCAGCGTGAAGCGCATGTTCGCGTCGGGCGGCGAGATGCCGCTGTCGCGCATCGACGAGATCTGCCGCGTGCTGAAGACCGATTTCGCCGAGCTCTCGCAGCGCCTGGCGCAGTCGCAGCCCTTGCGCCGCGAGCTGACGCTGCAGCAGGAGCGCGAGGTCGTCGCCGACGAGAAGCTGCTGCTGACCGCCATCTGCTGCCTGAGCCAGTGGAGCTTCGAGCAGATCGTCGCGACCTACCGCATGGGCGAGCCGGACGTGACGCGCGCGCTGGCGCAACTGGACCGGCTCGGCATCATCGAGCTGCGGCCCTTGAACCGCTATCGCCTGCAGGTGGCGAAGACCTTCCGCTGGCGGCCGCAAGGTCCGGTAATGGCCTTCTTCCGCGAGAACGTCATGCAGGACTTCTTCGCCGGAGGCTTCGACAACGACGCGGAACTGTTGATGCTGGTCCACGGCCAGCTCAGCCCCGGCATGGCGCGCGAACTGCGCGACCGGCTTCAGCGCGTCGCCGAGGACTTCGCGCGCCAGCACCTGCTCGACCAGAAGCTGCCCGATGAGGAGAAGCGCCAGTTCACGCTCGTGATGGGCATGCGCTGCTGGCTGTTCGAGCGCTTCAAGCACCTGCAGCGGCCGGCGGCGGTGACGAAGGCGCTCAAGCGCTGAGCGGCGGCGCCTTCGGGCCGGTCACCAGAATTCCCAGCGTCCGCTGTAGACGACCCAGATCCCGAGCACCCCGTTCGTCACCGCATGCGCGATGACGGCGCACCACAGTTTGCCGGTGCGGATGTAGAGCCATGCATAGGCCGCGCCGGCGGCGATCGCCGCCAGCCACAGCGTGTGGGCGAGCATGAAGACGAAGGTCGACAGCACCAGCGCGCGCAGGCCGGCGGCGCGCGGATCGACGGTCTCGAACTGCGGGCTCGCGATCCAGCGCATCAGGAAGCTGCGCCAGAACAGCTCCTCCATCACCGGCACCAGCAGCGTCGCACCGAGCCAGCGGACCGCGATCAGCGGCCAGTCCACGCGACCGTCCGCCGTCATCGGCACGAAGGCGGCGGTCGCCTCGCCGAGCTGCATCCATGGCGCGTCCAGATGGATCCACAGCCCGAAGACGATCAACCCGACGGCGATGCTCAACCCGGCCTCGCCGAGACGCGGCCGGTTCTGCCGGTCGAATTCGCCGTAGCCGCGCCAGAACAAGGCCAGCGCGCCGCCGACCACCACCAGGTTCAATGCGTAGATCCAGCGCGGATCGAGACCCAGCGTGTTCTGCTCCGGCAAGGCGCCCCGCAGCGCCAGCAGCAACATGAAGAGGGCGAAGGGGACGATGCGGGCCCAGGCGGCTTGACTCAATGGCATCCGGCGAATGTACCGGCGAGCCGTGACCGTGCCATGCGGACAACCGAGGAACCGTCAGCGGTGCAGCGAGAGGCCCTTGACGGCCTTGTCGACCGCCTTCTTCGGTCCCCGCAGCGCCAATCCGACGAGGTCGGGGTGGTGGGCGTCCTCCGCGAGGAAGACGTTGCGGTTGGCTTCGTCATGGCCGGTGGAGAACATCGCATGGACGTAGGGCACCAGGGTCAGGTCGCTGTCGATGCCCCGGCGGTGCGCGGTCTGCAGGCCGGCGAGGTCGGCTTCGAAGACCAGCATCGGCTGGCCGAGCATGGCCGCGAACCGGCGCCCCAGGGCATCGACATACGGCTCCCCGATGGCCTCCGGCGCGGAGGCCGCCACGCCCGTCGCGAGGAACGCGGTCACGTTCAGCCGTTGCCAGGTCGCCAGGTCGTTCCGGACGATGATCGCCACTTTCGTATCAAACATGGACGTCGCACTGCGTGCTTCAACTGCGAAGACCGCATCCTCACGGTGGCCCCGGATCCCGGTCTAGAACGTTTGTGCAGCGGCGCCGGTAGTCCGCCGGCGTGAGGCGATAGGCCCGCTGGAACCAGCGGCCCAGGTGGCTCTGGTCGGAGAAGCCGACCTCGGTCGCCACTTCGGACGGACGATGGCCGCGCGCCAGCAGGGCCCGCGCGGCACGCAGCCGCAGGCTCACCAGGTAGGCATGCGGCGATTGCCCGAAGGACTGCTTGAACTGCCGCGTCAGCCGGAAGCGATCCATCCCGGTGTGCGCGACCAGATCGTCGAGGCCGACGTCCCAGGCCATCCGGTCATGGAGGAACTCGCGGGCGCGCTCGGCGAGCCGGGTGGAGTCCCCGCGGACCGGTTCGTCCGAGACACCGACATGCCGCGCGAGCAGCCCGATCAGGCGGTCGAGGTGCTGGTCGCAGCCCAGGCGCGACTCGCCGGCGTGCAGGGCGTCGAAGGCCTGCCCGATCGCCGAGACGAGGCGCGGATCCTCCGCCAGCGTGTCGCGAAACGCCGGCTGGATCGCGGACAACCCGCCGAGCCCGTGCTGCGCCAGCAACCGTGTCGTCCAGTCCTGCGGCAGGTAGAGCATCGCGTAGGTGAAGCCGGCATCCTCCGGGGCATGGCCGTCGTGGACCGCGCCCGGTTCGATCAGGATCGCGCGCCCGGGTGTGCTCGTGTGCAGCGCGCGTTGGCAACGGAAGCGCTGCACGCCTTGCTGCGTGATGCCGATCAGGAGCTCGTCGTGGCCGTGGGGGTCGTAAGCATGTCCGGTGAAGTGCGCCCGCACGGTCTCGATGCCGGTGCGCGGGTCGCGGCGCAGCTGGATCCAGTGGTCATCGGCCATCGGGGGCGCTCCTGGCGGATGCGGTCGACGATGCGGAGGATGCCGACGATGTCGGATGTGCTGTCGAGGGCGAGCCCGAAAACGCAGGACGAAGCGCCTCGATGGCATGCCGGACCTTGGCCGGTTGCGCATCGCGCTGCGGCGTCATCACGTAGACCGGCAGCGTCGGCAGCGACCAGCCCGGCAGCAGCGGCCACAGGCGGCCCTGGGCCTGCGACTCATCCACATCTTCCGCGCTGAGCAGCGCCAGCCCGATGCCCGCTTCGCAGAACTGCTGCAGGCTGAGCTGGTTGTTGCTGCTCGCGCGTGGGCTGACGCGCAGCACCTCTTCGCGCCCCTCGGGGCCGACGAGCGAGAGGCTGCGCATCGCGCCGCTGTCGGAACGCAGGAACACCCAGTCGTGCCGCGTCAGGTCCGACATCGAGGTGGGCACGCCGCGCCGCGCCAGATAAGCGGGCGCCGCATAGAGACCGACCGTCCGCTGGCCGATGCGCTGCGCGACCCAGTTGCTGTCGGGCAGCCGGCCGAAACGCACGGCCAGGTCGATGCGCTTGGCGACGAGGTCGGTGAAGCCGTCGTCGACTTCCAGGTGCAGGCTCATCCCCGGGTTCGCCGAGAGCAGCGGCCCGAGCGCCGGCCCGATCTGCCGCGCGGCGCCTACCGGCGCGCTGATGCGCAGCTCGCCTTCGGGCGCGTCGCGCAGGTGGTGCAGCTGGGTCTGCGCCTCGCGCGCGGCGGCGAGCATCGCCTGACAGCCTTGCACGAAGCGCTCGCCAGCGGGCGTCAGGCTGATGCGCCGCGTCGAGCGGTGCAGCAGCGTCACGCCCATGTCGCGCTCCAGCGCGCGCAGCTGCTGGCTGACCGCGGAGGTCGTGGTCTGGAGCTGCCGCGCCGCGGCGACCAGGCTGCCCTGTTCGACGACGGTCGCCAGCACGGCCATCCGGCGGAGTTGGTCCAGCATCGGGGATTGTGTAGATGGTCTAAAGAATGGAGTCGGATTCTGAGGACTTCTGCGGCGATTGTGAAGTTTCTACAGTTCACTTCATCGCGACACCCCGTCGCTCCCCCGAATCCCTCGGAATCTCCCTCGAAAGGAATCCCCATGAAAGTCGCCCTGATCGGACCGACCGGCTTTGTCGGCAAGGAAGTGCTCAAGGAACTGCTGTCCCGCGGCCACGAGGTTGTCGCCCTGGCGCGCGATCCGTCGAAGTTGGAAACCCGTTCCGGCCTGACCGTGGTGAAGGCCGACGCGAAGCAGGCGGACCAGGTCGCCGCCGCCGTCGAAGGCAGCGACGCGGTCGTCAGCGCCTACAACCCGGGCTGGTCGGTGCCGGACATCCACACCGAGTTCCTGGACGGCACCCGCGCGATCTACGAGGGCGTGAAACGCGCCGGCGTGAAGCGCCTGCTGGTGGTCGGCGGCGCGGGCAGCCTGTATGCGGCCCCGGGCGTGCAGATCGTGGACCTGCCGGAATTCCCGGACCAATGGAAGCAAGGCGCCCTGGCCGCGCGTGAAGCGCTGAACCTGATCCGCCTGGAGTCGTCGCTCGACTGGACCTTCCTGTCGCCCGCACCCCACCTGGAACCCGGCGAGCGCCGCGGCAGCTATCGCGTCAGCCTCGATACGCCGGTGACGGACGCCAACGGCCCGGCGCACGTGTCGACAGCCGACCTGGCAGTCGCCATCGTCGACGAGCTCGAACGCCCGCAGCACATCCGTCGGCGGTTCACGGTCGGGTATTGATCGCTGCAGGAGATCGCAGCGGAGGCCGGTGCCCCTGTCCGCTCAATCTCCTCCTCGCTGCTCGGAATTCGCTCCCAGGGGCACCGGCCTCCGCTGCTCCGAGCGAGAACTTCGTGTAAGCCCAAAGCCCGGAGCCCGGGGCCTCGAGCCCGGATGCGCGCGGGAGCGCGATCAGGCGGTCTGCTGTTCCAGCAGGTAGTTGGCGTCGTCGTACTGGCCGAGCGTGTCCACGAGCGTGGGCAGGCATTCGGCCAGCTTGTCGTGGAGCACGAACGGCGGGTTCACGACGAACATGCCGCTGCCCATCATGCCGAAGCCGCGCTCGTCGGCCTGCGTGACGGTGAGGCGCACGTGCAGCCAGCCCTTCTTCGCGACGGGCTCGGAGGCCGACTTCAGGCGCTGCACGAGCTGCGCGGACTCGACGGTCTGCAGCTGCGGATACCAGATCGCGATCGTGCCGTCGGCGAAGCGTTGCAGCCCTTCGCGCAACGCGGCGACGACCTTGCCGTAGTCGGCCTTGATCTCGTAGGAGGGGTCCATCAGCACGACGCCGCGCCGCGAGGGCGGCGGCAGTTCGGCCTTCAGCGACGCGAAGCCGTCCTGCTGCAGGACCTGCGTGTTGGCGCGGTCCTCGAGGTAGCTGGCGAGGATGCGGTGGTCGGTGCCGTGCAGCTCATAGCAGCGCAGGCGGTCGTCGAAGCGCATCAGCATGCGCGCGATGGCCGGCGAACCGGGGTACTGCTCGAGCTTCTTGCCGGGATTGAAGTCGTGCACCAGCTGCACGTACTGCTGCAGCGGCGCGGGCAGGTCCTTGCGCGAATAGAGCGCGGCGATGCCGCCGGCGTGTTCGGCGTTCTTCTGGGCGTAGCGGCCGTCGAGGGCGTATCCGCCGGCGCCGGCGTGGGTGTCCACGACGGTGTAGGGCTTGTCCTTTTCCCCCATGTAGCGGAGGACCTCGGCCAGCACCAGGTGTTTGAGCACGTCGGCGTGGTTGCCGGCGTGGAAGGCGTGTCGGTAAGCGAGCATGTCCGGCACTGTACCCGGTGCAGGCCGCGGGTCAGCTGCCCATCGGCCTCAAAGCTGAAACGCCCCCGGCGAATACGCCGTCCCCGCCGGCACTTCCTTGAGCCCGCACGGGTGCTGGTACTGCATCGCCGGCTTGAGCACCTGTCCGTCGACGACGCCCGCATCCACCGCACGCCCGATCAGCGGCGAGTCCGGCCGCAGCCGGAAGTCGTAGCGGTCCGCGTCGACGAAGCTGTCCAGCTCGACGAAGTAGTTGTGGTGCTGCTCGCGGTCCGGTCCGGCCGGCAGCTCGTGCTTGCCGCACAGCAGGTTGTTGATCAGCCGCAGCTTCTGCGCCTGCTGCGCCATGCGCAGGTACACGCCACCGGCCTGGCGCCGGTCGACCAGCGTGTTGTTGATCAGGTGCAGCTCGTTGCGGCGGTTGGACAGCCCCTCGCTGCCATACGCGATCAGGTGGTAGTTCTCGCTCGACGGGCTCTGCTGGATCACGTTGCCCATCACCAGCGCCACGCCGCCGTTGGGGAACTCGAGCTCGAAGCTCGCGCGGCCCGTCTCATCGGTCAGGCGGTTGTAGAAGAGGTGGTTCACCGCGGCGCGCGACTTGAGCAGATGACCCGATGCGCCGTGGTGGAAGTAGCTTGCGACCACCGACAGCTTGCCGATCGCCCCGACGTAGCAGGTGTGCGTGCGGCCCTCTCCAGGCGCAATCGGGCCGAAGTCGCAGGACTCGATGCGCAGCTCGATGCCGGCGTCGTTGCCGGCGAGCAGGCCGTTCTCGTTGTCCTGGAAACGGCAGTCGCGCAGCGTCAGCGAGCCCCGCTCCAGGCGGATGCCCGCGCCGTTGCGGTCCGGCACACGCGCGCCGACGAAGTCGAAGCCCTCGATCGTCATCCGTTTGCCGGTCGTGACGAAGATCCCCTTGCCCTGCGCATGCGCGCCCTTGGCCACCATCCGGGCGCGGCCGCCGACGGCGCGCAGGGTCAGGTCGTCCTGCGGCCAGACGGCGACGTCGCCGGCATAGTCACCGGCCTGCACCTCGATCGTCATGCCGGCCTTCGCCTGCGAGGCGGCCGCCGCCAGCGTCTTCACCGGATGGTCGGGCCCCACGTGCATCACGGCGCCCGACGCGCCGCCTCGCTGCGCGCGAGCCGACAGCAGCCAGGGCGCCAGCCCCAGCGAGGCGCCGGCCTGCAGAAGCCGGCGGCGTCGAGATTCGAGCGAGGAACCGAAGGGCATCGACAGGCTCCCGAGTCGTGGCGGTGGAGGAGGGGCGCCGCGCGGAGGGGGACGGCGTCCCCCGGCAGCCGGGCGAGTGTAGCCAAGCGTTTCAGCGCGGCCGTGAAGGTCACGCAAGGCCCCAGCCGGCGTCCGGGCTGTCGCCTAGGCGCTGCGACGGACCCTTTCGCTCGCTAAGCTGCGGTCCATCCTTGTCCGGCCCCCGCCGGGCTTCACGCCACATCCATTCCGCATCCTCGATATCGACATGCCCAGTCTCTTCGATCCCTTGCAAGTCGGCGCCGTCTCCCTGGCCAACCGCATCGTCATGGCGCCGCTCACGCGCAACCGCTCCGTCGGCCTGGTGCCGGGACCGCTCGCGATCGAGTACTACCGCCAGCGCGCCAGCGCCGGCCTGATCATCAGCGAAGGCGCCCAGATCACGCAGGAGGGGCAGGGCTACCTCGACACGCCCGGGATCCACTCGCCCGAGCAGATTGCCGCGTGGAAAAAGGTGACGGACGCTGTCCATGAAGCCGGCGGCAAGATCGCCGTGCAGCTGTGGCACGTGGGCCGCATCTCCCATGCCGACTTCCAGCCCGGCGGCGCCAAGCCGCTGTCGGCGACGGATCGTCAGGCCAATAGCAAGACCTTCACCAAGGATGGCTTCGTCGATGTCGCCGCGCCGCGCGCGCTGAAGACAGAGGAACTGCCCGGTGTCGTCCAGTCCTACGTCCATGCGGCGAAGGCGGCGATGGCCGCGGGCTTCGACGCCGTCGAGGTTCACGGGGCCAACGGCTACCTGCTGGACCAGTTCCTGCGCAACAGCATCAACGACCGCACCGATGCCTACGGCGGCTCGATCGAGAACCGCGCCCGCCTGCTGCTCGAAGTGATGGCGGCCATCGCCGGCGCGATCGGTGCCGACCGCACCGGGCTGCGCCTGTCCCCGGTCACGCCGGTCAACGACGCGGGTCAGGACAGCGATGCGCAGGCGCTCTTCAACCATGTCGTCGAGCAGCTGTCGCCGATGAAGCTGGCCTTCCTGCATGTCATCGAGGGTCACACCGGCGGGCCGCGCGATGTCGCGCCGTTCGATTACGACGCGCTGCGCGAGCGCTTCAAGGGCGTGTACATCGCCAACAACGGCTACACCCGCGAGATGGCGATCGACGCTGTCGCCAAGGGCCATGTGGATGCGGTCGCCTTCGGCCGCAGCTTCATCTCCAACCCGGATCTGGTGCGCCGGCTGAAGCTCAACGCCCCGCTGCAGAAGGCCCACTCGGCCACGATGTATGGCGGTGGCGCCGAGGGGTATACGGACTATCCGGCGTTGGCGGACTGAGGGCTTCAGTACTGCCACCGCCGCTGGCCCTCACCCCCACTCTCTCCCGCAAGCGGGAGAGGGAGTAAGAAGGGCGATCAGCGCTGGGTCTTGGCCCGGAAGAGTTCCGCGATGGAGACCTCGCGCGGGCCGGGGCGCACGGTGAAGGTCTGGCCGGCCGTGATCGTGCCGGGCTGCCGCACCGCGAGGTAGAAGCCGCACCATCCGCTCTGGGTCATCATCTTCGCGGCCTTGTTGAAGCCCATCACCGCGTTGAATTTGAAGCAGGGATAGCGCGGCTCGCTGACGGCGAGCTCGCAGTCCGGGAAGACCAGCACGTCGCCGATCCAGGCGTCGCCCTCGGCGAGGCCGGAGATCGTCAGGTTCTCGCCCATCGCCCCCCACGGGAGCGCGTCGTCCCAGCCCGCGACCTGCGCCTGCGCGCGCACGGTGCGCCAGAAGGCGTAGTGCTCGGACGGGTAGGCGTAGACAGCCTTGGACAGGCCGCCGTGGACGCTGGGATCGGCTTGCTCGTCGCCCTCCAGGCCGAGGGGCCGGACTTCGATCGCGCCGTCCACCGGACGCTTGCGGATGCCCGTCATGACCGGGCGCCCGTCGATGAGCAGCGGTTCAGCGCGGGCCGTGTTCAGACTGATCAGTTGCATCGGGCGATTCTGCCGCAGGCCTCAGCGGCGGCGGAGGCATCGGAGGGCGGAAGGCGGCCGGCGTGGTCTCGACGAGACCGGCCTCTTGTCGACGCAGCGCGTCGCGCAGGCCGTCGAGCTCGCGCGCCTGATCGCGCTCGCGCCGCAGATGGTCGAGCGCGAAGGACAGGTCGCCGGCCATCTCGTCCATGAGCCCGAGCACCTGCAGGCTGAAGTAGCCCGGCTCGCCGGCGAGCAGGGTGAGCGCGCCCACGACCTCACCGCGACGGCGCAGCGGGAAGGCGGCCATGGCCTCGACGCCGGGCGGGATCAGCGGCGCGCCGGGGACGGCGAGGCTCGGGTCCTCCAGCGCCCGGTTGCTGACCTGGTGCGTGCCTTCGAGGATCGCGCGTGTTGCCATCGAGCTGCGCGCGAAGGGCGAGTCGCGCGACCACTCGCGGGGCGCGCCGGGCATCAGTCGGTCGCCGGGACCGTGCTCGGCGACACGCTCGAAGTGATCGCCATCGAACAGCACCACGGCCGCGAAGCGGGCATGACCCGTCTCGACGCAGATGCGGCAGAGGCCCTCGAACAGATGCTGCTCGGCCCGCGGATCATCGAAGGCTTCGGCCTCGCGGCGCACGATGAGCTGGTTGGTCTGCGACAGCGCGAGGTAGAGCCGCTGGAGCTGCTCGCGCGAATCCTGGCTGAGGCGGCGCTCGTCGTCGTAACGCGTCCAGACGGTGCAGACGACGACGCTGCACAGGCCGGCGGTCAGCAGCACCAGCAGCAGGCCCAGGTGCGCGGCCTCCGTGGCGGCCTGCTGGGCGCGCTCGGTGTCGACGCGGGCCTGGCTGAGCTGGAAGGCGATCAGCTCGTCGAGCATCCGCGTCGTCGCGAGCCGGCGCTGGTTCAGCTCCCGCAGCGTGTCCGGCGTGGCCCCCTGGCTCGCGGTGAGGGCGGCCCAGAGCTGGTCGAGCAGCGGCTGCGTGCGGGCGATGAGGGCGCTCTCGGCCGGCGTCATGCGCGTGGCGAGGTAGCGGGTCCAGAGCTGGCGGGTCGTGTCGGCGAGACGGCGGCCGCCGCTGTCCAGCTTGCCGGCATCGGGCTGTTGCGTCTGCGTGATCAGCAGCGTGCCCAACTGGTGGGGACCGAGCGCGTGCTCGAGTTCGCGGAGCAGGTCGACGGGGACAAGGCGGTCCTCATACAGCGACTGCGCGATCCCGGCCAGCCGCTTCGACTGCCACCACCCCAGCAGCGCGGAAGCGGCAACCAAGGCGAGCGCCAGGCCCAGGACCAGGTAGAGGCGGGCGCGGAGCGAGAGGCCGGTGGGTGCGGACATGGGCGTCGGAGACCTCGCGGAGGAGGCGCCGAGCATAGGGTGTTTCGATGGGGGAGCCGATCCCCGAGGCATTGGGGGCTTTGGCACCCCGCTTGCCCACGCCTTCGCGCGCGGCCTTGGCAAGCCGAGCATCAAACCATTCCAGAAACGCATAACCCCCGCGCGCGTTGGAGTTACGGCGTGATTACATTGGAAGCAGTGTTCGGCGAAGCACCACGCTGAGGCGCGGCATTGGGTCAGCTCCGCGGTCTCCTCCTCTGAAAAACAGGGGCGGGAGCCACCGGAACGGAGCTGACCCAATTCCGCTTTTCATATCCTCAAATTGGGAACCGCCATGAACCAACCCGTAATGGAAGGCTTGCGCCTGAACGTACCGGCTTACGTCAAACACCAGCGTCTCGTCGCCTGGGTCGCCGAGATCGCCGCCCTCACCGAGGCGAAGGACGTCTACTGGTGCGACGGCAGCCAGGCCGAGTACGACCGCCTGTGCCAGCAGCTCGTCGATGCCGGCACCTTCCAGAAGCTGAACCCGGCCAAGCGCCCGGGCAGCTACCTCGCGTGGAGCGATCCGAGCGACGTTGCCCGCGTCGAGGACCGCACCTTCATCTGCACGAAGAACAAGCTCGACGCCGGTCCCACCAACAACTGGATGGAACCCGCCGAGATGCGCGCGCTGCTGCAGAACGGCGACAACGCCCTGTTCCGCGGCGCCATGCGCGGCCGCACCCTGTACGTCGTGCCGTTCTCGATGGGTCCGATCGGCTCCCCGATCGCCCACATCGGCGTCGAGCTGTCCGACAGCCCCTATGTCGCCGTGAACATGCGCATCATGACCCGCATGGGTCGCGCGGTCCTGGACACGCTGGGCGACAACGGCGAATTCGTCCCCTGCGTCCACACCGTGGGTGCGCCGCTCGAAGCCGGTCAGGCCGACGTCAAGTGGCCTTGCAACAAGACGAAGTACATCGTCCATTACCCTGAGACCCGCGAGATCTGGTCCTACGGCTCCGGCTACGGCGGCAACGCGCTGCTGGGCAAGAAGTGCTTCGCACTGCGCATCGCGTCGACCATGGGTCGCGATCAGGGTTGGCTGGCGGAGCACATGCTCGTCCTGGGCGTGACCTCGCCCGAAGGCAAGAAGCACCACGTCGCCGCCGCCTTCCCCAGCGCCTGCGGCAAGACCAACTTCGCGATGCTGATCCCGCCCACCGGCTTCGAAGGCTGGAAGGTCACCACCATCGGCGACGACATCGCCTGGATCAAGCCCGGCAAGGATGGCCGCCTGTACGCGATCAACCCGGAAGCCGGCTATTTCGGCGTCGCCCCGGGCACCAACGTGCAGACCAACCCGAACTGCATGGCCAGCCTGGACAAGGACGTCATCTTCACCAACGTCGCGCTGACCGACGACGGCGACGTCTGGTGGGAAGGCATGACCGACACGCCGCCGGCCCATCTGGTCGACTGGCAGGGCAAGGACTGGACCCCGGCGATCGCCAAGGAAACCGGCGCCAAGGCCGCCCACCCGAACGCCCGCTTCACCGTCGCCGCGACCAACAACCCGGCGCTGGACGCCGAATGGGACAACCCCGCCGGCGTGCCGATCGACGCGTTCATCTTTGGCGGCCGCCGCTCGACGACCGTGCCGTTGGTGACCGAGGCCCGCGACTGGACCGAAGGCGTCTACATGGCCGCGACCATGGGCTCCGAGACCACCGCCGCGGCCGCCGGCCAGCAGGGCGTCGTGCGCCGCGACCCGTTCGCGATGCTGCCCTTCATGGGCTACAACATGGCGGACTATTTCCAGCACTGGCTGACGCTGGGCGCCAAGCTGGCCCAGTCCGGCGCCAAGCTGCCGGCCATCTTCTGCGTCAACTGGTTCCGCAAAGGCGCCGACGGCAAGTTCGTCTGGCCCGGCTACGGCGAGAACATGCGCGTGCTGAAGTGGATGCTCGAGCGCGTCGACGGCCAGGGTCAGGGCGTCGAACACGCCTTCGGTACCAGCCCGCGCTACGAGGACCTGAACTGGCAAGGCCTGGCCTTCACGCCGGAACAGTACAAGACCGTCACCCACATCTCGAACGAGGACTGGGCGACGGAGCTGAAGCTTCACGACGAACTGTTCGTCCAACTGGCCCAAGGCCTGCCGGCGGAATTGCCCGCCACCAAGTCCAAGATCGAACAGCGTCTGGCCCAGGCCTGATCGTTCCCCGAATTCCACCCGGCGACCGCCTCGAAAGAGGCGGGTCCGGGGAAGCCCGAAAAGGCAAAGCCCGCTCGAAGTGATTCGAAGCGGGCTTTTCTTTTGCTTAGTCCGAGTGCGATGTCTAATGAGAGCCTGCGCTCACATCACATCGTCTCCGGACCAGCGACCGGGCCCATACGGCGCCCGGCGGGGTCGGCTGATCAGCCGTTACGACGGGCGTTCGCGGCGCGCAGCTCAGCGGCGAAGGAGGGCATGCTCTCTTCGTACTGGGCGGCGAGGGCCAGGATCTCGCGCTCGGCGCGAGCCATCTTGGCGGACTCGATGCGGGCCTTGACGTTCGTGATCGTACGGGCCCAGACGCGGGCACCGATGGTGGCGAACGTGCCGCCGCGACGCACCGTGCGGCTCAGCGGAAGACCGAAGGTTTGGGTAGCGACGCTCATGGCGATTTCCTTTGATTGGCTTGTTGGGTCGGCTCTGTAGAACCGATGAGCGAACTATAGGGTTTCCCCTAGGCATGCCGCCAATGAAAGATGGGCATCGAATGTATAAACAGCGTGCATATCATTGGGCGGATCGCGTTCAACCCGTGATGGCCGTCACGCCGCCCCGCGCCGAGTGCCAAGGAATGCGCAAGCTGGGGCCACGATGACCTGTTTGAGGGCCTTCTTCGTCCCGTTGCGCCACCGCCACCTTCGCGCGTTTTCCGTGAAAAAGTGCCTTCCATGAGCTTCCGGAACCTCGATCTGAACCTGTTGAAGGTGTTCGACGCCGTGATGGCCGAGCGCTCCATGACACGCGCGGCGGAGCGCTTGTCGATGACGCAACCGGCGGTCAGCCATGCGCTGAAGCGGCTGCGCGAGGCGCTCGGCGAGGACCTGTTCGTGCGCCAGGCCTTCGGGATGAAGCCGACATCGCGGGCGGAAGGGCTCTGGCCGGACGTCCGTTCGGCGCTGACGCGACTGCGCGTGGCGCTGGATCCCGGCGACTACCAGCCGACGTCGGAGGAATACACCTTCCGCCTCGCCATGGCCGACGCGACGGCCGCGCTGATCCTGCCGCCGCTGATGCAGCAGCTGGAGCGCATGCGGGCCCTGGCCAACGTCCACGTGCTGCCGCTGACGACCCGCGACCCGCGCCTGCTGCTGGAACAGGGCGAGACGGATTTCGCGCTCGGCTACTTCCCGAACGCGGTCGCCGCGCTGAAGGGGCAGGGCGACATGGCGGCGATCCGGCAGCAGCGGCTGTACGACTCGTACTACGTCTGCGTGATGCGGCGCGGCCATCCGTTGGCCGATCAGGAGCTGACGCTCGACGCCTTCTGCCAGGCGCATCACCTGCTGGTGAGCTTCTCGGGCCGGCCCTACGGCTTCGTCGACGAGGCGCTGGCGGCGCTCAAGCGCAGCCGCCGGATCGCGCTGACCGTCAACCAGTTCTTCACCGCCGGCCGCGTGGTGGCGCATTCCGACCTGCTGACGGTGCTGCCGCAGTCCTTCATCAGCGCCACCGGCTACCAGGAGGCGCTGATCTACCGGCCGCTGCCGATGCCGCTGTCGCCGGTGCACGTCGACGTGCTCTGGCACCTGCGCAACGAGGACCGCAGCGCCCAGCGCTGGATGCGCGAACGGCTGATCGACGCGGTGCGGCCGCCGTCCGTCGACACCCCTGCCGACGCGACCGGCGACAATCGCGCCCCATGAGCATTGCCCACGACCTTTCCGACGCCGAGTTCGACGAACTCGACGAACTCCTCGCCATCACGCCCGAGCCGCTCGAGCCGCTGGACGCCTCGATGCTGGACGGCTACCTGGCCGGCGTGCTGGTGCAGCCCCGCCTGATCCCGATCGAGGAATGGCTGCCGCCGATCTTCGACTACGAAGGCCGCGCGCTGCCCGACGACATCGACCCCGCCTGGCTGGCGCGCATCCGCTCGCTGGTGGAGCGCCGCTTCGCCTCGCTGAACCAGAGCATGCTGGAGCAGGGCTGGTTCTACCCGGTGGTGCTGGACCTGGAGGCCGAAGAAGCGGCTGCGGAAGACGGCGAAGCCCCCGCCGAGGGCGCCGCGGAGGCTTCTGCCGACGCCGCCGTCGACGCGGAGGCTGAAGAGCCCGTCGATCCGGACGCGCCGCAGTTGCCCGAAGACCCGATCACCCAGGCGTTGCTGCCGTGGGTCGGCGGCTTCGAGTACGCCGCGGTGACCTTCCCCGACCTGCATGAGCAGGCCGACGACAACATCAACGCGCTGCTGGCGCGCCTGTATCGCCATCTGCCAGCCGAGACGCCGGAAGAGGTGGAGATCGTCGAGCTGTTGAACGAGGAGCATCCGCTCAAGAACATCGACGAGGCCATCGAAGACCTGATCCTGACCGTCGTCGACCTGCAGGAAGCGACGGAGCAGCAGCGCTACCACGTCGAGCAGGTGCGCCGCGACACGCCCAAGCTGGGTCGCAACGATCCGTGCCACTGCGGCTCGGGCAAGAAGTTCAAGAACTGCCACGGCGCGGCCTGATCGCCGCTGATCGTCGCGCTGCTCCCAGGGGGCGGTAGAGACTCCCGACGCCGGCCCTTCTGCCGGCGTTTTTCATGCTCAGCCGCCGGCCGCGAAATCGGCGACCGACACCGTGCGCAGCGCGTTTTCCAGCAACGCGACATCGCCGCCGAGCAGCCGGCTGGCCTCGCGCGCGGCGCCGAGCACGGCGCGGCAGGCGACCAGCATCGTCTCCGGCGGCGACAGCCGCACGCGCGGTCCGGAGAGGGCGATCGCGCCCTGCACGCGCCCGTCGATGGCCCACACCGGCGCGGCGACCGAGGCCGTATCCGGCTCGCGCTCGCCATAGGAGGCGGCCCATCCGCGTTCGCGGATGGCCGCGAGGCCCTCGCCCCGATCGCTCAAGGCGCCCGAGAACGCGCACAGCACCTTGCCCGACGCGCCCTGGTGCAGCGCGTACTGCTGCCCCACTGCCACCGCCGCGCGCACCGAGCGCGCCGGCTCCCAGCGATAGAGCGCGATCCGCGCCTCGCCATGACGGACGTAGAAGGACGCGGTCTCGCCCGTGTCGGTGCTGAGCTGCTTGAGCAGCGGTTCCACGATCGGCCCGACATGGAACGAGCGCTGATAGATCGTCGCCAGGCGCAGCGGCGCGGGTCCGATCGCGTACTGGCCGTCCGGCAGCCGCCGCACGAAGCCGCCGTGCTCCAGCGCGGCCAGCAGCCGCAGCACGGTGCTCTTGTAGAGGCCCGTGCGCCGCGACAGCTCCGCCAGCGACAGGGCGTCGTCGTCCTGGCCGAACGCGCCCAGCAGCGCGAACGCGCGATCGAGCACGGCCACGCCGCTCGATGCGGCTGTGCTGTCGGCGGTGTCGGAAGAGGAGTCGTCGTTGTCGGCCACGGGTAATCCCTCGTCTCATGCCCGGTGAGACGTCCTACAGTTCTATCAAACAAACCGATGTTCTGCTAGATAGAACAAACACGGAGACGCGACATGACGCAGTTCCTGATTCGACGCACCGCCTTCACCCTGATCGCCGCAGCCAGCGCGGGCGTGACCACGACGGCGGCACTGGCTGCCGATGCGGCGTTCCCGACGCAGCCCATCAAGCTGATCGTTCCGTTCCCCCCGGGCGGCGGAACCGACATCGTGTCGCGGCTGATCCTCGAGAAGGTGCGCGAGGACACCGGCTGGACCTTCGTCGCGGACAACAAGGCAGGCGCCGGCGGCAACATCGGGCTGGATGCCGTCGCCAAGAGCAAGGCCGACGGCTACACGCTGGGCATGGGCCAGACCGCCAACCTGGCGATCAACCCCACGCTCTATCCCAAGATGCCGTACGACGCGGCCAAGGCGTTCACGCCGGTCGCGCTGGTGGCTGGGCAGCCGGTGGTGCTGGTGGTCTCGTCGTCCTCGAGCTTCAAGACCGTGGGCGATCTCGTTGCCGCCGCCAAGGCAAAACCTGGCACCTTGACCATGGCCTCCGCCGGCAATGGCACGGTGGGCCATCTGACGGGGGAGCTGTTCTCCAGGCAGGCCGCCATCCAGGTGACCCACATCCCCTACAAGGGGGCCGGCCCGGCGGCGACGGATCTGCTCGGCGGGCAGGTCGATTACTACTTCGCGACGCCGCAGACGGTCGTGCCCTTCATCAAGGCCGGCAAGCTGCGCGCGCTGGCGATCAGTTCCGCCGCGCGGCTGCCGGTGCTGCCCGACGTGCCCACGGTGGCGGAGAGCGGCTTCAAGGGCTTCGACACCTCGGACTGGAAGATGATCGTCGCGCCTGCCGGCACGCCGGCAGCAGTCGTGACACGGATGAACGCGCAGGTGCAGAAGGCGCTCTCGAAGGCGGCCATGATCGGGCAGCTGCAGTCCGAAGGCAGCGTGCCGATGGCCGGCACGCCGCAGCAGGCCGCGCAGTTCCTGCTGCGCGAGCAGAAGCGCTGGGGCGACGTGGTGCGCAACGGCAACGTCAAGGTCGACTGAGCGCGCGACGGAGCCTCGCATGAGTCAATCTCCGCTCCGCGGCGTCCGCGTCCTCGACCTGACCAATGTGCTGGCCGGCCCCTTCGCCTGCCACCAGCTGGCTCACCTGGGCGCCGACGTGATCAAGGTCGAGGCGCGCGAGACCGGCGACCTCGCCCGCCAGCTCGGCGCCGACACGGCGCTGAACCAGGCGCACATGGGCGTGTCCTTCCTGGCGCAGAACCCCGGGAAGCGCTCGATCACGATCGACCTCAAGCGGCCCGCCGGCAAGGCGGTGTTCCGCAAGCTGGTGGCGACGGCGGACGTCGTCGTCGAGAACTTCCGACCCGGCGTGATGCAGCGCCTGGGCGTCGGATTCGACGAGCTGCGACAGGTGAATCCGCGGCTGGTCTATTGCGCGATCTCGGGCTTCGGCCAGGACGGCCCGCTGCGCGACCTGCCCGCCTACGACCAGATCATCCAGGGCATGTCCGGGATGATGAGCATCACCGGCGATCCGCACACCGCGCCCTATCGCGTCGGCCATCCGGTGGCGGACACGATCGGCGGCCTGACCGCGGCGATGGCCATCGCCGCGGCGCTGGCCGACAAGGAACGCGCCGAGGCGACCTTCATCGACGTGTCGATGCTCGAGGCCGCGATGGCGACGATGGGGTGGGCGGTGTCGAACCTGCTCGTCGCAGGACGCGAGCCCCAGCCGATGGGCAACGACAACGTGACGGCCAGTCCTTCGGGCACCTTCCGGACGGGGCAGGGCCTGCTCAACATCGCGGCCAACAAGCAGGAGCAGTTCGAGGCGGTCTGCGACACCGTCGGTCATCCGGAATGGAGGACCGATGCGCGCTTCGTCGATCGGCACGCGCGGTTGAAGCACCGCGCCGAACTCAAGCACCTGCTGGAGGCCGCGATGAGCGACCGCCCCGCTGCGGATTGGTGGCAGCGCTTCAACGACGCGGGCGTGCCGGCGGGGCCGGTGTACTCGGTCAAGGAGGCGCTCGCGCATCCGCAGGTGGCCGATCGCGGGATGGTCGCCCACTTCGAGAACGTGCCTGGCGTCGGCCGGGACGTCCGCGTGCTCCGCACCGGCTTCAAGCTGAATGGCCACGCGCCGTCGGTGTCGACGCCGCCACCGCGGCTCGGTCAGGACACGGAAGCGATCCTGGAAGAACTGGGCTATGGCGCCGCCGAGCGCGCCGCGCTGAAAGAGGAGAAAGCCGTATGAGCACCAACGACGACAAGGCGCCCGCAGGCGACGGGCCGGTGCACGACCAACGCGTGCCGGACTGGTGGCGCACCTCGATCATCGAGATGTCGCCGGGCGTCATCCGCTATCGCGGCCACGCCATCCAGGACCTGATCGGACAGGTCAGCTTCGCGCAGATGATCTGGCTGATGACGCGCGGCGAGCTGCCCGGTTCGGAGCAGGCCAAGCTGCTGGACGTTGCGCTGATGGCCGCGGTCGACCACGGCCCGCAGGCACCGAGCATCGCCATCGCGCGCATGGCGGCGACCTGCGGCATCGGACTCAACAACGCGATGGCGTCGGCGATCAACGTGCTCGGCGACGTGCACGGCGGCGCGGGCGAGCAGTGTGTGGAGATGCTGCAGTCGATCGCGGCGCGGATGGACGCCGGCGCCTCGCTCGAGAACGCGACCGTCGCGGGCCTGGACGAGGCGATCGAGCTGCGCGGCAAGTTCGTGGCGGGCTTCGGGCACCGTTTTCATCCGGTGGATCCGCGCGCGCCCCGTCTGCTGGAACTGGTCGACGAGGCGGCCCAGCTCGGCGTCGTGTCGGGCCGCTTCGCGGCCATCGGCCGGGCCGTTGAGGCGGAACTGCGAAGGCGCAAGGACGGCCGCCGCATTCCGATGAACATCGACGGCGCGACGGCCGTGATCTACGCCGAACTCGGCTTCCCGGCGCCCCTGGCGCGGGGGCTGTTCTGCATCTCGCGCTCGGTCGGGATCCTGGCGCACGCGTGGGAACAGACGCAGCAAGGCGGCCGCAACAAGGGCCCGATGCCGCGCGAGTACCTGTGGACCTACGATGGTCCGCCGGCCAAGCGCTGAGGCTGAGCCACATCCGGCCGAGTGCGGTCGGGCTCGGCGAGCTGAGGCCTGGGCTCAGACCTCGATGACGAGGTCCGGCCGGTAGTCCTCCTGCTCGCCCTTGTTGGCGTAGCCCAGCGGATTCGCGACGACGCGGCAGCGATGCGGTACCTCGCCGCGCGGCCCGGACGGCGATTCGACGACGTAGTCGTGGCCGCAATGCAGGTGGCCGTGCAGCCACAGGTCCGCGAAGGGCAGCAGGTCGTCGAGCGAATTGCAGAAACCGGCCGTGCCCGGCGTCAGACCGTAGCGCGGGTCGGCGCTGCGCAGGGTCGGGGCGTAATGGGTGACCGCCACCGTCCGGCCGTCGAAAGGCCGCGCCAGCGCTTCCCGCAGCCAGGCCTGGCATTCCAGCGCCAGGTCGCGCTGCCGCTCGGCGAGCATGTGCTGCCCGTCGACCAGCGTCGAGAACCGGCGCAGGTAATGATTCGCCGCCCGGAAGGCCTTCTCGCGCGCCGCGAGCTGCTTGGTCGGCGTCGCCTCGCGCGCGGCCAGCGCGTCGAAGTCCGCCCACAGCGTCGTCCCGAGGAAACGCACGTCGCCGATGACGATCTCCTCGCGGTCCAGCCACTCGATGCCGAGATCGGCGCAGGTCTGGCGCAGCCGCGCATGGGCGGTGGCGAAGTCGATGCCGTCGTACTCGTGGTTGCCCGGCACGTAGAGCACCCGCGACCACGGCGTGCCGTCGCGCTTCGGCGAGAAGCGGCCCAGGCCGAAGTCGTCCGTCACCAGCCGCGAGCCGGCCTGGTACGAGCCGACATCGCCGGCCAGCACCAGCAGGTCGACGTCGGGCGCGGCCACGGTCTGGAAGTCGGTCTGGCGCTCGAGATGGAGGTCGGAGATCAGTTGCAGGCGCACGGCGGATCAGCGGAGGGCGGAAAGCGCGATTGTCCAACGTCAAGGACGAAGCAACCTGCGGCTCGCAAGCGGCTTTCCGGAACCGACCCTGTGCCACACTGTTCCGTGGCCGGACGTCGGCCGTCAGAGAGGGACCCCACGATGAAGATCCTCGTCGCCGTCGATGGCAGCACGTACTCGAAGCGCATGCTGGCCTATCTCTCCGCCCACGACGAGTGGCTGGGCGGATCGCATGACTACACGGTGGTGCACGTGGTCCCGGGCGTGCCGCCGCGCGCCGCCGCGGTCCTCGACAAGGCCGTGCTCGCCGAGTATTACGAGGACGAGGCCGCGAAGGTCCTCAAACCGATCCGCACGTTCATGGACAAGCGCGGCATCAAGGCCCAGTACGTCGTCAAGACCGGGCATGCGTCGGAAGCGATCACGGCCGTTGCCGAAAAGGGTCGCTTCGATCTGCTGATGATGGGCTCGCACGGCCACACGGCGCTGGGCAAGCTGGTGCTGGGTTCGGTCGCCACGAAGGTCATGGCCCACAGCGACGTGCCGGTGCTGCTGATCCGCTGATCCGCGCCCAGAGCCGCATGGGCGGCGTCACTGGAATGCAAAAGGCGCCCGCAGAGGGCGCCTTGCCGCGTCAGCCGCGCCGGGCGGCCATCCAGGACAGGGGCGACTCGATCGTGGCCGGCGGGGCGGATTCGGACTCCAGGCCGTAGTCGCTGCGCCGGAAGTCCTCGTACTCGCTGTCGTCGCCAAAGCTGGCTTCCATCCCGAAGGCGGTGCCCATGTCGGCCGGCTCCGGTTCGTGAGTGCCGGACGAGTTGCGACGGAAAAGGCGCAGGGCGGACGTGATTCGCATGATGGACCTCGTCGAAAAGCACGGGGTGTGACCGCCGCCCGGTGCCGATGCTGCGCCGCGCGGTGAAACACAGTTTGCGCGTCTTTGTCTTCAGGCAAATCCCCAGATCGCGGGTGCGGTGGAATCGCGTTCACAAATACACACAGATTGGGGCGTGCCCACCACAGGTGCGGCGAAATAACCACGCGCCCCTCTTAGGTGTGATGCCCCCCTCATTCAGGGGTGACTATGCTCCGGACCTTCCCTAGTTCGTGGAAGCCATTGCTTTCTCATGTCTCCACTGATTCACAAATCGATGACCTGGGCGATCGTCAGCAGCGTCGTGCTGACTTCCGCCTGGCTGGCCAATTCCGTGCAGGACAAGCACGAGCGCGGCGGTTACCGGCTGCGTCTGGCCGAGCAGCGCGCCACGCCCGCATCGGCGGCGCCGGCCGTGGTCCCCGCGCATCTGAAGGCGCAAGCCGACACCCAGGTGCAGGTCGCGTCGCTCAAGCGCTGATCAAGGCGTCCCGGGCACCCCGGGCCAGCGCTTCTCCGATCTGGTCCAGCAACGCCGGAGGCGCACCGCCTTCCGGCGCTGAGGCCTGTCCGGCTTTCCCGGTTCTTGCGGCGTTGGCGACGCCCGCGGCGCCGGCGGCGGTCTCCCCGCCGAGCTTCCACTGGTGCCAGTACAGGGCGACCTCCACCTGCACCTCCGGTCGCAATGCCACCAGTTCCCCGCTCGCGAGCAGCGGCCGGACTTGCAGCTCCGGCGCGACGCCGACCCCCCAGCCCATCCGCACCGCGTTCACGTAGCCCTCGCTGGATGGCACGTATCGGGCGTTCAGCCGCGCCGAGCGCAGCCCCATTGCCTGGCGGACCCACTGCTGCTGGGCGTCGTCCTTGCGGTTGAAGACCAGGAAGGGCACCTGCGCGAAGTTGGCCGCCCCCAGGCCGTCGGGCAGCATCCTCGCGACGAAGTCGGGGCTGGCGACGGCGATGTAGCGCATCACGCCCAGCGGCTGGGCGATGCATCCGCGCAGGGCCTGGGGCACGGTCGTGACGCAGCCCAGCACCTCGCCCTGGCGCAGCCAGTCATGGGTGAAGTCCTGGTCGTCGACGACCAGCTCCAGCCCGAACCCCTCCCGCATCCCGCGCTGCACCAGCGGGTCCAGCGCCGGGAGCACCCAGGTCGCCAGGCTGTCGGCATTCACCGCGATCGGCAGCCGCTCGGCCTGGGCCGCCTGCACGCCGAGTTCCCGGACGACGTCGGAGCGCAGCGCCGCCAGCTGGCGCGCATAACGCAGCAGGCGCTTGCCGGGTTCGGTAAGCCGCAACGGCCGGGAGCGCACGACCAGCAGCTGTCCGACCTGCGCTTCCAGACTGCGCAGCCGCTGCGACACGGCGCTCTGCGTGATGGCCAGCGTCTCTGCCGCCCGTTCGAAGCTGCGTTCGTCGGCCAGCGCGGCGAGGCAATCCAGGCCGGCGGCGTCCAGGTCTTTCATAAGCGTTCCTAATGGAGACGCTGAGATATTAATCCCGCTTCATGAAAGCGGGTGTGCTCCCGACAATCCGGCGAACCGTTCCTTCGGACGGGTGGCAACGCTCGCCCCAACACCTTCTTTCTCCCGCTCCGTTTCAGGCGGATCCCTCCGATGTCATCGTCCAGCGCAGCCCTGTTGCAAGGCTGGCTCACCGGAGCCGGTCTGATCGTCGCCATCGGCGCGCAGAACGCGCTCGTGCTGCGGCAGGGCCTGATGCGCCAGCACGTGGCGCCGGTGGTGGTGGTGTGCGCGCTGTCGGACATGCTCCTGATCTGGCTGGGCGTGTTCGGGCTGGGCCGATTGATCGCCGCCAGCCCGCTGCTGATGGAAGCCTTCCGCTGGGGTGGTGCCGCTTTTCTGCTGGCCTACGGCGCGAAGGCGGCGCTGCGCGCGCTGTCCCCCCGGGCCGGTCTGCAGGCGCAGGCGGGCAGTGCCTCGCTGCCGACGGTCCTGGGCAGCACGCTGGCGATGACGTATCTGAACCCGCATGTCTACCTGGACACGGTGGTGCTGCTGGGCACCGTCGGTGCGCAGCAGCCGGCGGGCCTGCAATTGCCGTTCGCGGCGGGCGCCTCGGTGGCGTCCTGGATGTGGTTCTCGCTGTTGGGCTTCGGCGCGGCGGCGGTCGCGCCGGCGTTGCGCCGGCCGGCGGTCTGGCGCAGCATCGATGCCTTGATCGCCGTCGTGATGGCCGTGCTGGGACTGCAGCTGATCCTGCGCCCGCTGGCCTGAAGCATGCATGTCCAACGCTGAACCGCAGCAGAACCACAAGTTCACCTGGAGCTCTCCATGAAGGTCATCGTTCTCGGCGCCGGCATCATCGGCATCCATACCGCCTGGTACCTGCTGGACCAGGGTCACGATGTCGTCGTCGTCGACCGCCAGCCCGATGCGGCGCTGGAAACCAGCTTCGCCAACGGCGCGCAGATCTCGGTCTGCTTCTGCGAGCCCTGGGCCAACGCCGGGGCGCCCTTCAAGGTCGCCAAGTGGCTGTTGAAGGACGACGCGCCGCTGCTGTTCCGCCCGCGGCTGGATCCGGCGCAGTGGCGCTGGGGCCTGTCCTTCCTGGGCCAGTGCACGACGGCCGCGTTCGAGCGCAACGTCGAGCAGCTCGTGCGCCTGGGCCGCTACAGCCATGAGTCGCTGCAATCGCTCGTCGCGGAAACGGGCATCGAATACAACCGCCTCCAGAAGGGCATCCTGCACTTCTTCGGCAGCGAAGCCGACTTCGAGGCCGGCGCGCAGGGCGCCGAGATCATGCGCCGTCACGGCGTCGACCGTCGCGTGCTGAGCCGCGACGAAGTCCTGGCGATCGAGCCCGCGCTGCGCTCGGCCCAGCATGCGGTGTTCGGCGGCACCTACACGCCGAGCGACGAATCCGGCGACGCGCGCGTTTTCACGCAGGCGTTGGCGAAGCTGGCCGAGAAGCGCGGCGCGCAGTTCCTGTGGAACCACGACATCGTGACCCTGCAGTCGCAAGGCGGTGCGCAGGGGACCGAGATCGCGGGCGTGCAGATCCAGTCGCGCGAGACCGGCCAGACGCAATGGCTCAAGGGCGACGCCTACGTCGTGGCGCTGGCGTCGTATGCGCCGGCCCTGACGAAGTCCCTGGGCGAGCACCTCAACATCTATCCGGCCAAGGGCTACTCGGCCACGCTGCGGCTGAAGAAGCCGGAGCAGGCCAGCACCGTGAGCCTGCTGGACGACGCGCGCAAGATCGCGATCTCGCGTCTGGGCGACTTCGTCCGCATCGCCGGGACCGCCGAACTGGTGGGCCTGGACACGAGCCTGGACAGCCCGACCTCCAAGGTCCGTTGCGAGTCGCTGGTGCGTCGCTATGAAGAGCTGTTCCCGGGCGTCGCCGACCTGTCCGAGCCGAACTTCTGGACCGGCCTGCGCCCGAGCACGCCGACCAACGTGCCCTACATCGGCCGCAGCCAGAAGGCGTCCAACCTGTGGATCAACGCCGGTCACGGCACGCTGGGCTGGACGCACGGCGCCGGCTCTGGCCGTGCGCTGGCGGAACTGATGAGCGGCAAGCGGCCCGAACTGGACTTCGGCTTCTATGGCGACGCGTTGCCTGCCCAGGCCGTGCGGAGCCTGCAGCCCGCCTGATCCGGCGGAACCCCTCCCGGCGTCATCGGAGCGCCGGAGCCCCGAAACCAGGGCGCGGCTAGAATCCGCGCCCTTTTCGCATTTCCGCCGCGCCGCCATGTCCTCTCTGCTTTCCGACCTGCCGCGCGATTTCTGCGCCATCGACTTCGGCACCTCCAACTCGGCGGTCGCCGTGCCCGACATCGAACGCCCCGGCGCGATGCGCCTGGTGCCGCTCGAAGGCGGCAACGTGACCATGCCGACGGCGGTCTTCTACTTCGCCGAGGGGCGCCACGACGCCGACGGCCCGCCGCGCGCCTTCGGCCGCGCGGCGATGAACGCCTATGTCGAGGGCGTCGACGGCCGGCTGATGCGCTCGATGAAGAGCATCCTCGGCACCAGCCTGATCGACCAGGTCACCGACGTCGGCGGCGGCCGCGGCGTGAAGTACATCGACATGCTCAGCGGCTACCTGAAGCGCCTGCGCAAGCAGGCCGGCCTGTCCGATTCGCACGGCCACGAACCGCGCCGCGTCGTGCTCGGCCGGCCGGTCTACTTCGTCGACGGCGAGCCTGAGCGCGACGCCGCGGCGCAGGCCTCGCTGGCCGCCGCCGCGCGGGCGGTGGGTTTCGAGGACGTGCACTTCCAGTTCGAGCCGATCGCGGCGGCGTTCGACTTCGAGCAGCAGGCCGACCGCGAGCAGCTCGTGCTGGTGGCCGACATCGGCGGCGGCACCTCCGACTTCTCGCTCGTGCGCGTCGGCCCCGACCGCGCGAAGCGGCTGGATCGCCGTGACGACATCCTCGCCAACCACGGCGTGCACATCGCCGGCACGGACTTCGACCGCCACATCGAGCTGACCGGCATCCTGCGTGAATTCGGCTATCGCGCGCTCGGCCCCGCCAAGCCAGGCCAAACGCCGCGCGAGGTGCCCAGCGGCGTCTACTTCGACCTCGCGACCTGGCACCTGATCAACACCTGCTACAGCCCGCAGCGCGTGCTGGAGCTGCGCAACATGAAGGGCTTCTACGGCGATCCGCGCCATCACCAGCGACTGATGACGGTGCTGGACGAGCGGCTCGGCCACGAGCTCGCGAACCGCGCGGAAGACGCCAAGATCGAAGTCGCCGGCGGCGGCGACTGCACGATCGACCTGCAGCTGATCGAGTCCGGCCTGACGGTGCCGCTCTCGGAAGCCGTGGCGCTGGATGCGCTGCGCGGCGACATCGAGCGCATCGCGCAGGCGGGTCGCGAGACGGTCGAGCGCGCGGGGCTGAAGCCGTCGGACATCGATGCGCTGTACTTCACCGGCGGCTCGACCGGCCTGACCGTGCTGGCCGACCGCATCGCGGCGGACTACCCCGACGCCAAGACGGTGCGCGGCGACCGTTTCGCGTCAGTCGCGACCGGATTGGGCCTGCATGCGGCGCGTCTGTTCGCTGCGTGATTCGGACGTGAGGCCGGGAGCCTGAAACCTCGGGATCACCCGGGGGGCTGACGTCGGACATCGGGGGAGGGCGCTGCTAGATTGCCGCCTTCCTCTGCTTAACGGTGCCGACACATGCCCACGCCTCGCGCCTCGTCGTTGATCCCGCTGACCCTGTCCCTGTCCGCCGCGTTCGGCGGTCTCTCCGCGATCGCGGCGCCGGCGGACGAGGCCGCGTCGACCTCGGCCCTGACCTCCGCCGCGACGCTGGCGCAGATCTATCAGCAGCCGTCCGAGGCGATCCGCGCGGTGCTCGACGCGAAGGCCTTGCCGGTCTTCCAGGTCTCGCCGGACCGGCGCACGCTGGCGATCGTCGTCAACCGCAAGTCGCGCGCGATCGCCGAGCTCGCGTGGCCGGTGCTGCGTCAGGCCGGCCTGCGCTACGACCCGGCGACCGACAGCCCGCAGCTGATCACCACGATCGAATCGCTGTCGCTGCGCCCGCTCCAGAACGGCGCGGACGGCGTCGCGCGTCCCGTCGTGCTGCCCGCGGGCGGCGCCTTCCATCACCTGCGTTTCTCGCCGGACGGCAAGCGCTTCCTGCTGAACCGGCGCACCGACACGGCCGTCGAGCTGTGGGTCGGCGACATCGCGACCGGCAAGCTCAAGGCCGTGCCCAAGCTCAAGCTGCACACGATGCTCGAGAACGACGTCGTGTGGCTCAATGATCATGAGCTCGTCACGCTGACGGTGCCGGCCAGGCGCGGTCCGGCGCCGACCTTCGCCGCGCCGTCGGGTCCGGCTATCCAGGAATCCATCGCACGCAACTCGCCGGAGCGCACCCAGCAGGACCTGCTGACCAATGCGCAGGAGGCGACCGTCTTCGCGCATCACGCGACCTCGCAGCTGGCGCGCATCGACCTGAACACCGGCGCGGTGCGTCCGGTCGGCGAGCCGGGCCTCTTCAGTCACCTCGAGGCGCTGGGCACGCCGGGTCAGGTCTTGACGATGCGGCTGCTGCCCCCGTTCAGCTACCAGGTCGGCTGGGATGACTTCGCCGCGCAGGCCGAGGTCCGCGGCATCGACGGCAAGGTCGCGGCGATCGGCAAGGTGAAGCTGAAGGAAGGCGTGCCGGTCGAAGGCGTGATCACCGGCCCGCGCCACTTCTTCGCATCGCCCGGCGCGGACGGCGCGGTCTATTGGGTCGAGGCGCTGGACGGCGGCGACAACCGCGCGCAGGTGCCCCATCGCGACCGGTTGATGCGCCTGGATGCGCCCTACACCGGCGAGGCGCGCGAGGTGCATCGCGTCCCGCAGCGGCTGTCGCGGCTTGAGTTCCTCGAAGGCGGCAAGCAAGCGCTGGTGCAGGACTTCGACCTGACGAAGATGCGCACGTCGACGGAGCTCGTCACGACGGACGGCACGTCGCCGGCGCAACGCCTGGTCGAGCGCTCGGTGCGCGACCGCTATCGCGATCCGGGCACGCCGGTGCATCGGATGCAGCCGACGGGTCGCGCGGTGGTGCGCCTGGACGGCGATGCGATCTGGTACTTCGGCACGGGTGCGAGCCCCGAAGGCGACAAGCCCTTCATCGACCGGCTCGTGCTCGCGGACAACAAGAGGACGCGCGTGTTCCAGTCCGGCGCCGAGGCCAACGGTGGCGACAGCGCGCACTACGAGCGCCCGCTGGCCGTGCTCGACACCGAAGGCGCCCGCGTCCTGACCGTACGCGAGAGCGTCAGCGAGCCCGGCAACGTGATGCTGCGCGGCGGCGCTGCGCTCGCGACGGCGCAGGCGCTGACGGAGGTGAAGGACCCGTCGCCGCAGCTGCGCGACATCCAGCGCGAGTTCGTCCGCTTCAAGCGCGCGGATGGCGTCGAGCTGTCGTTCTGGCTCTACAAGCCGCCGGGCTACCAGGCCGGCGAGCGTCGCCCGACGTTTGTCTGGGCCTATCCGCTGGAGTACACGGACGCGTCGACGGCGGGTCAGGTGAGCGGCTCCGGCAACCGCTTCAACAGCTTCGCAGCCACCAGCCCGCTGATGCTGCTGCTGGACGGTTACGTGGTCCTGATGGACGCGACGATGCCGGTGGTCGGTGACCCGAAGACGGTCAACGACAGCTTCATCGCGCAGATCACGGCCAACGCGCAGGCGGTCATCGACAAGGCGGTGGAGCTGGGTGTCAGCGACCGCGAGCACATGGTCGTGGGCGGACACAGCTACGGCGCGTTCATGACGGCCAACCTGCTGGCGCACACCCACCTGTTCAAGGCCGGCATCGCGCGCAGCGGCGCGTACAACCGCAGCCTGACGCCGTTCGGCTTCCAGAGCGAGCGCCGCACCTACTGGGAGGCGCAGGACGTCTACCAGAAGCTCTCGCCGTTCAACTACGCCGACAAGCTGAAGGAGCCGCTGCTGCTGATCCACGGCGAGGCGGACAACAACTCCGGCACCTTCCCCATCCAGAGCGCGCGGCTGTACCAGGCCCTGGCGGGCACGGGCGGCACGGTGCGCTACGTCACGCTGCCGTTCGAGTCGCACGGCTATTCGGCGCGCGAATCGGTGGGACACACGCTCTGGGAGATGAGCGAGTGGATGAAACGCCAGGTCGGACCCGGCGCGGCGATTCCTCAGCGCTGAGCGCTGAAGTCGCGCTGCGCTGACGACCTCAGCGCAGGCGACGGGGCGGCGGTCCGCCGCGGCGCGGGCCGCCCGGACCGCCGGGCCCCCCGCGATGGCCGCCTGGCCGTTGCGGTTTGGGGGCGGGCTGCGGCCGGGAGACGTCGGCCAGCAGCAGACTGGCTCGCACCAGGCTCTCGACCGCGTCGTCGAGCTCTTCCGGCGGCTCCAGGCTCTCGATCTCCTCGAGCAGCGCATCGGCGTCCTCGAGGTCCTCGGGATCCAGATGCATGTAGAGCTGGGCGAGCGGTTCGGTGAGTTCGGTCTCGTCCAGGTTCATCAATGCCGGGAACAGATCGGCCGCGAGCGCGAAGCCCGCGACCCAGGGCAGCACCGTCTCCGAGGCGGAGGCGTCCTCGTCGAGTTCAAACACCCACGGATCGAACCACTGGCGATCGGCGATGGCCTGCTTGAGGTCGTGCTCGCGGCGCTGGACGAGTTGCAGCAGCGGCCGCGCGTCGTAGCGGGCGGGGGCGGGCCGGCCCTCCTCGGAGTCGAGCACCCAGCGCCACCAGTCGGACAGCGGGACCGGTTTGGGTTGCAGGATCACGGCGACGAGGAAGCCGTCGAGCATCGACACGTCGAGCGGTTCCAGCGGCGCGGGCACCTCGTCGAGCAGCGCTTGCAGCTCCTCGAGATCGGCATCGCTCCAGGCCTCGGGCGGCGCGCCAGGCGCTGCGGCGGGCGGAGCGGACGGGCCCGGGCCGGCGAATCCCTGTTGCGGCCGCGGACCCCGCGCTGGCGTGCCAGCCTTGGCGGGGCTCCCGGAAGTCTTGGGAGCGGGCCGGCGAGGCGCGGACTTGTTGGGGTGCTTGGGCGCGGTCATGGGGGCGATTATCCGGGTGGGCCCGTCACGGCAGGTCTGTCACGTGGCTTCTGTTCGCCACCGCACGAAAGTCATGGTGCGAACAAGGCGGTAGCGTGCAGTTTTCCGTAATGCGGAGTCGCTCTTACACCTGCTGACCATTTTTCGCATGTATCCCACCTTGAGGGGATGCCGCATGCTCAGGGTTCGCCCTAGAGTGCATCTACGCCCTCCAACGGCGCGGCCCGCAAGGCCCCGATGGACGGCACCGATCCCAACGACGTCCTTTCTAGGACTTGCAACGCCCGGTCAGCTCTGCTGGTCGGGCGTCCTTTTTTGTGGATCGCGAGCCTGGGGAGGCGGCTCGGACTGTTCTTCCGCGATGACCGGATGACCGGATGACCGCTGAGGACGCGCGGAGAATCCGTCGCCATGATCCACGCTCCTGGCTCCCTGCCAATCGTTCAGTTCCAGCGCGCTGAGTCCACGGACGCCGATGCTCTGGTGGCCCTGCGCATCGCCGCCATGCGCGAAAGCCTCGAGCGCATCGGGCGCTTCGATCCCCAGCGCGCCCGCGAGCGCTTCCTGTCGAGCTTCGATCCGACGCGCACGCGGCACATCGTCGTCGACGGACATCGCGTCGGCTTCGTCGTCACGACGCCGCAGGCGGAATGGCTGTCGCTCGATCACCTCTACATCGATCCGTCGAGCCAAGGTCGCGGCATCGGCGCTGCGGTGCTGGCGGACGTCTTCGATGAATCGCGGCGGCTCGGCCTGCCGGTGCGGGTCGGGGCACTGAAGCAGAGCGACTCGAATCGCTTCTACCAGCGGCACGGATTCGAGCTCGTCGACGAAGGCGAGTTCGATTGCTACTACCTCCGCCCGCTGGACCGGGACATCGCGGCTTAGCCGTGCTCGCGCCGCTCCGGCTCTTCCCGGTGCAGCGTCACGGCCAAGGTGTCCCGCGGCGGCGACAACGAGATCTGTTTCAGGAGGCGCCCGACCTCGCCACGATGAAACCCGTCATGGGTCACGACGTGGAACAGCATTTCCTCGCGCGTCATCGCGCCACGATCGCCGTCGGTGAAGGTGAATGCGATGCGCTCGGCCAGTTGCTCCGGCGTGACCGACGCGACGTAGTCCAGGAACCATCGATCCGACGCCGCGTGCGCCGCACGCAGCGCCTCCGGCGTCGGCGTCTCGACGGTGTTGCTGGCCGTGTACCCGTGCGGCCGGCCCGTCAGGTGCCCCGTGAAGATCTGGTTGACCACGTAGCAGTGATTCAGGATCCGCAGGGCCGTCTGGCGCTCTTCGGGGTGCTGCCCGGCGTCGGGCGTCTCGAGGACCTGAAGGAACCCGTCATGGGCCCAGGCCTGGTGGCGGAACAGCTTCGACAGGATGGAGACGGTGCTCATGGTCGGTCACTCCTTGGCGGTCGGCCTGCGACGGGCGTCGGCTGGTCGTCATCTTGGCAGTGACGGGCTCGCCAACCAAACGTCAGCCTCCAGGAGGGGGCGATTAAAGCATCGACATCCCACGGTCGCCTTCACGTCCATGGGCGCCCGACACACGACTCGGTCGCCGCCGTGATCCCTCCGGCTCACGGATCTCATTGGGAACCGACATGGACACGACACTCGACGACGCGGCCGTCGCCGCGCCGGCCGCCACCTCCGGCATCTCCGCGACCTTCCGCGATGCCCGGCATCTGATGGAGGACGTCGCCGCCCGTTGGCGCGACAGCCTCGCGCGGACGGAGACGGACCTCGCCGCGCTGCTGCACCTGAACGAGCGCGCGGAAGCCGAGCGCGACGAGCTGCAGGCGCATCTGGACCGGGCCGCCGCCGACCGGGACGAAGCGCTCTCCCGCGTCGCCGAACGCGACGCCAGCATCGAGCGCCTCACCATCGAGTTGCGCCACGCGCGCGACATCGCCTCGGACGCGCTCGTCGGCAAGGCCAAGGACCAGCTCGCCATCGCGGGCAAGGACGGGCAACTCGCCGACCTCCGCCAGCAGCTGGAGCGCCAGGTCGCGACCTCCGCCGCGGAATCCGACAAGCGCCTCGCCGCCGAGATGGAGCTCGTCGGCGCCACCACCGCCCGTGACAACTTCGCCGCCGAGATCGCCGACCTCCGCGCGCGGCTGGATGCCCTTTCGGGGATCGGGGCCGCGGTCAATACCCCTCGCTCATGACGCCCTTGAGGTGGTCGATCAGCAATCGCACCCCCTGCGGGGTGTGGCTGCTCCACGGGTGGATCGCGTAGATCGCATCACCGAAGAAGCCGACCGCGCGCCAGTCGGGCAGGACCTCGACCAGCCGACCCTCCCGCATCGCATCGCGCGCGCTGAAGTCGGGCAACAGCGCAATGCCCAGCCCCGACAGCGCGCCGTCCCGCAGCACCTCGCTGTTGCTGGCACGGAAGTGACCCTGGACCGGCACGCGGATGCGCTCGGGCTCTGCGTCGCCCGCGCTGCGTTCGAAGAACCACTGCGCGGGGCCCGACCGCAGATACGGCAGGCAGCGGTGCTGCGCCAGTTCCGCCGGATGCTGCGGCACGCCGGCCCGCTCCAGATAGGCCGGACTCGCCGTCAGCAGCGCCCGCGACGCGCACAGCTTGAACGCCACATGCGTCTCCGGCGGCGCGCTCGTGTGCCGGATCGCCAGGTCGAAGCCCTCCTGCGCCAGCGGCACCAGCCGGTCCAACAAGTCGAGCTCGATCCGCAACTCCGGATAGCGCTCGAAGAAGGCGGGCAACGCCGGGGCCACGTGTTGCCGTCCCAGTGCCACCGGCGCCGTGACGCGCAGCAATCCTCGTGGCGCGCCGGCCGCCTCGCGCGCTTCGCTCAGGCTGCGGTTCAGCAGGACGAGGCCCGGCTCCGCCTGCTCGACGAGCCGCAACCCCGCCTCGCTCAGGCGCACCGAGCGCGTCGTGCGCTGCACCAGCTGCTGGTCGAGGTGGCGTTCCAGCTCCGCCACCCGCTGACTGATCGCCGCCTTCGACAGCCCCAGCCGCTGCGCTGCCTTGGTGAAGCTGCCGAGCCGCGCCACCGCGATCAGCGCCTGCAGCTGCGACCACAGCAATTCATCGCGCGCGTCCCCCCGTATGGACGAAGGACCAACACCCTTCGAGGGCGGGCTTGAGGGGGCGGGCACAGCAGGAGCGGGGGAGCGGGGGGAGGGACGGGTGGCCATGATTGTTCAGTCTATCGAACAATGTGATTGGTGATCTGGGCTAGGCAGGGGAGGGCCCGGTGCCTAGACTCATCCCAACCCCCAAGAAGCAGGAGACCGCCGTGACCTCGTCCGCCCATGCCCCCGCCGCCTTCACCGACAGCGCCGACATCACCCACTTCATCGCTGGTGAGCGAGTCCCGGCGACATCGGGTCGCAGCCAAGCGGTTTTCAATCCCGCCACGGGCCAGGTCGCCCGCCAGCTCCAGCTCGGCAACGTCGAGGACGTGAACACCGCCGTCGCTGCCGCGCAGGCCGCCTTCCCCGCCTGGGCGGATGCGCCGCCGCTGCGCCGCGCGCGCGTGATGTTCAAGTTCCTCGAGCTGCTGAACCAGCATCGCGACCGCCTCGCCGCGATGATCACCGCCGAGCACGGCAAGGTCTTCACCGACGCGCAGGGCGAGGTGAGCCGCGGCATCGACGTCGTCGAGTTCGCCTGCGGCGTGCCGCAACTGCTCAAGGGCGACTACACCGAGCAGGTCTCCACCGGCATCGACAACTGGACCACGCGCCAGGCGCTGGGCGTGGTCGCCGGCATCACGCCGTTCAACTTCCCCTTCATGGTCCCGATGTGGATGGCCCCGCTGGCCATCGCCACCGGCAACGCCTTCATCCTCAAGCCCAGCGAGCGCGATCCGTCGCCGAGCCTCGCCGTTGCCGAACTCTTCAAGCAGGCCGGTCTGCCCGACGGCATCTTCCAGGTCGTGCAGGGCGACAAGCAGGTCGTCGATGCGCTGCTGCATCACCCCGACGTGCGGGCGCTGAGCTTCGTCGGCTCCACGCCGATCGCGCAGTACATCTACGAGACCGGCGCCCGCAACGGCAAGCGCGTGCAGGCGCTCGGCGGCGCGAAGAACCACATGGTCGTCATGCCCGATGCCGACATCGACCAGGCCGTCGATGCGCTGATCGGCGCCGCCTACGGCTCGGCCGGCGAGCGCTGCATGGCGATCTCGGTGGCCGTGCTGGTCGGCGACGTCGCCGACCGCATCGTGCCGCTGCTCGCCGAGCGCGCGAAGGCGCTCAAGATCAAGAACGGCATGGCGCTCGACGCCGAGATGGGGCCGATCGTCACGCGCGAAGCGCGCGACCGCATCGAGGGCTACATCGCCCATGGCGTCGAGGAAGGCGCCACGCTGGTCGTCGATGGCCGCGGCCACCGCGTCGACGGCCTGCCCGACGGCTTCTTCACCGGCGGCACGCTGTTCGACCACGTCCAGCCGTCGATGCGCATCTACAAGGAAGAGATCTTCGGCCCCGTGCTGGCTTGCGTGCGGGTCAAGGATTTCGGCGCGGCGCTGGACCTCGTCAACGCGCACGAGTTCGGCAACGGCGTCGCGTGCTTCACCAGCGACGGCAACGTCGCGCGCGAGTTCGCGCGCCGCGTGCAGGTCGGCATGGTCGGCATCAATGTGCCGATCCCGGTGCCGATGGCCTGGCACGGTTTCGGCGGCTGGAAGAAGAGCCTCTTCGGCGACATGCACGCCTACGGCGAAGAGGGCGTCCGCTTCTACACGAAGCAGAAGAGCGTCATGCAGCGCTGGCCCGCCAGCATCGCCAAGGGTGCCGAGTTCGTGATGCCCACGAGCAAGTAGGCCCCGCAGGGCCAGCAGCCGTCGCATGCCGCCTGATCGGCTAACCTTGCCGGATGTTTCCGCATGGTGCTTCCTCTTCCGTCCCGGTTCCGGCGCCCGCCTTCGACGGCGTTCCGCTGAGCGAGCTGCTCGAGCGCGCGCGGCTCGCGCAGCAGCAGGCGCGGCTTGACGACGGCGTTGCGCTGGCCGATGCGATCTGGGATCGCGCCGAAGCCGAAGGCTTCATCAACGAGCAGGCCGAGGCCGGCAAGCTGCGCAGCTTCTTCCGGCTGCGCATGGGCGATCTGCCCGGCATGCTCGATGTCGGCGAGCGTGCGCTGCGCCTGATGCGTCCGCTGGGCGCGAGCCCCGCGATGTGCGAGCTGCTGCGCTGGATGAGCCTCGCCGCCTGCGAGCTCGGCGCGTACGAACAAGGGCTGGCCTGCGCGCATGAGGCGCTCAAGCTCGCCGGCGAGCTCGGCGACATGCGGCTGCATGCGGTCGCGCTGAACGGCCTCGGCGCCTGCTTCGAGCGCATGGGCGATCCCTGGCAGGCCGAGCGCCTGATGAGCGAGGCCGCGGGCCTGCTCCGCAGCAATGCCACGCCGTTCGAGCAGGTCGTCACGCTGACCAACCTGTGCACGGTCGCGCTCGGCGCCTACCACCTGCAACGCGACGGCGCCGCGCCGGCGCAGGCGACGCGCACGCTCGAACGCGCGCTGGAACTCGCCCGCGAGGCGCGTCCCCATTCGCTGCAGCTCGGCGACCGCTACGGCATCGCATTGACCGCGTCCAACTTCGCCGAGGTGCTGCTGCTGATGGGGCGCCTCGACGAGGCCGAGCCGATGCTGATCGAGGCCCGCGACGAATGCGAGCGCGCCGGCTTCCGGCTGCTGGACTGGCGCCTGCGCTGCATGCTCGCCGAGCTGCAGCTCGCGCGCGGACAGGCCCGCATGGCCTGGCAGCAACTGCAGGTGCTGTGCGCGGAGACCGAGCACGTCGCGACCGCCGATGCACCGGCAGCGGCGACGAGTCCCGCGCTTCACGACGTGCCGCTGTTCCTGCGCGTGCGGCTGCACCAGGCCAGCTATCGGGCCGCGAAGGCGCTCGCGCTGCTCGGGCCGTCGCTGTTCCACCTCGAACAGGCGCGCACGCTGGAGCGTCGGCGCGCGGTCTCGCAGCTGATGGCGCAATCGCAGTACTTCGTCTCGCGCATGGAGGCGGAATTCGCCACCGACCCGGCGAGTGTCGCCGCGCGCGATGCCGCCGAGTTCAAGGATCCCTTGACCGGCCTGGGCAACCGGCGCTGCCTGGAAACCCGCCTGCCGCCGCTGCTGCGCACGGCGGAGCAGGAGGCGCGTCCGCTGACCGTCGCCCTGATCGACGCCGACGGCTTGCGCAACATCAACGAACGCCACGGCCACGAGATCGGCGACCGTGTGCTGCAGGAGCTCGCCGAACTCCTGCGCGAGAACACGCGCGGCTCCGACCTGCTGCTGCGATGGAGCGGCGAGGAGTTCCTCGTCGTGTTCCCCGACACCATCGCGGACCGCGGCTTCGAGGTCTGCGAGCGCATCCGCGCCAGCGTCTCCGTGCACCCGTGGCATGAGCTCGCACCGGGCCTGGACGTGACGCTCAGCATGGGCCTGGCGAGCGCGCCGCCCTACGCGACCGACCTGCTCATCGCGCGCGCCAACGCCGCTGTCGAACGCGCCAAGCACCTGGGCCGCAACCGTGTCGCCCTGGCCTGAGCACGGCCGTCGACGAACACACCTGCCGCCACGAACGCCACAAACGCTCGAACGCTCGAACGCTCGAACGCTCGAACGCTCGAACGCTCGAACGCTCGAACGTCACTGGGGCCGGAATGGGGCTTGGGGGTCCTGGAGGGATCCCCCATGCCCCGTGGAGAGCCCGCGCTTGGCGACTCGAATGAGGCCCAGCCTGAAGCCCGCACACGGTGACAGGTCTTGCCCGACTGCTGGCCGAATCTGTTTCTACAATGAGAACAGTTCTCATCTGTCGGGTAAATCCCCGCCGATGAACCTCCCGCCAGCCTGATCTTCTGCTCCCCGCGCCTGGCAACGTCCGTTGCACACGCCGCGCGACGCTGGAGCCGATCCCGCAAGCCTCCGTCATTCACCTCCCTCCCGGGGCCGGTGCGCTTGCGCGCGCCGGTATGCGGGCTCACGCCTGCTTGCTGCTGCTCCTTCCCATGTCACGCTCCTCTCGAACCCCCGTTGCGGCTGCGGTCGCATTGCTCTTGTCCGCCGGTGCCGCCATGGCCCAGTCGATGCCGGCGTCCGGCCGCGATGCCGATGTCCCGCATGTCGACGCTGATGCCGCCCAAGCTGCGGCTGAACCTGCCGCCGAAGCTGCCAATGAATCCACCGGCGAGGGCGCGACCCGCGCCGATCGCCGCCGTGCGCTGGACCGCGTCACCATCAGCGCCGCGCGCAAGAAGCTCGAGGGAGCGAGCACGCGCCTGCCGCTGACCGCGCGCGAGACGCCGCAGTCGATGAGCAGCCTCGACGCGAGCCGCCTGGAGAACGAGACGCTGATCAGCATCAACGACGTGATGCAGAACATCACCGGCGTGAACGTGTCCTTCTACGACACGCAGCGTCCGCTGTACTTCGCGCGGGGCTTCCAGATCACCGACTTCCAGATCGACGGCGTGCCCACCTACAGCGGCGGCACGCAGCAGGAGTACGACACCGTCTTCTACTCCCGCATCGACGTCGTGCGCGGCGCCAACGGCCTGACCACCGGCGCCGGCATTCCGTCCGCGACGGTCAACATGATCCGCAAGCGGCCGGAGAAGGCGTTCTCGGCCTACGGCGGGCTGGTGATGGGCTCCGAGGATTTCCATCGTGTCGAGGCCGACCTCAACACGCCGATCACCCGCGACGGCCGCGTGCGGGCACGCCTGATCGCCTCGGCGCAGGAGAAGGACGGCTACCGCGATCGGCACAGCGAGACCAAGACCGCCTTCATGGCCACCGTCGAAGCCGACCTGACGGACAGCACGACGCTGACCCTCGGCTACCAGGACCAGAACAACGTGCCCAAGGGCCCGATCTGGGGCACGATCCCGCGCTTCGCGTCGGACGGCTCGCTCGCCGACCTGCCACGCGAGACCAGCTTCTCGCCGCCGTGGACGCGCTGGTCGCGCCACAACGGCACGAGCTACGCGCAGCTCGAGCAGAAGCTCGGCGGCGACTGGACGCTGAAGGCCATCGCCAACCACAGCGAAGGCAACACCTTCAGCCTGCGCACCTATGCCAGCGGCTATCCGGACCCGAAGACCGGCGCGGGGCTGAAGCTGCTCGCCGCCGTCGGCAAGAGCTGGGAGAAGCGCGACAGCCTGGATCTCTACGCCTCGGGCACGTTGACGCTGTTCGGCCGCCAGCACGACCTGGTGATCGGTGCCAACGGCGTGAAGACGACGACGACCACGCCGACGCTGACCTCGGTCGCCTCGTGGAGCTACAACATCCCCGACATCCACAACTGGGACGGCAACGCGCCCGCGCCGACCTTCAGCGCCACCGGCGCGAAGCGCGTCGCCGAGACCGAACAGAGCGGCGTCTTCGCGATGGGCCGATGGAAGATCCTGGAGCCGCTGTCGGTGATCACCGGCGCGCGGCTGAGTTACTGGAAGACCGGCACCGACGCCTTCAACGCGGCCGGCAACTTCACGGCCCGGACCGGCGCCTACAAGGTGACCGACGAGGTGTCGCCGTACTTCGGCGTCGTCTACGACATCAACGACGCGGTCTCGCTGTACGCGAGCTACACCGACCTGTTCAAGCCGCAGAACTACAAGGACAAGAACGACAACCTGCTCGCGCCGATCCGCGGCAGCAACACCGAGTTCGGCATCAAGGGCGAGTTCCTCGACAAGCGCCTGGCGGTGTCGGCCGCGGTGTTCGAGGCCAAGCAGGACCACTACGCGGTGCGCGACTCGTCGGTGCCGGAGGGCACGCTGCCCGACGGCGGCTCCGCCTACATCGGCGTCAACGGGACGAAGACCAAGGGCTTCGAGCTCGACGTTGCCGGCCAGCTCGCGCCGGGCTGGACCTTGAACGCGGGTTACGCCAACACGCGCATCACGCGCAACGCGCTGGACCTGATCTACGCGAACCTGCCGCGTCACACGGTGCAGATCAGCACCAGCTACCGCCTGCGCGGCGCGTGGGAGCGGCTCACCGTCGGCGCCGGCGTGAACGCGCAGAGCACGGTGGCGGGCTACGGCATCCCGCATCCCACGTTGGGCACGGTGACCGTCACGCAGGGCAGCTACGTGCTGCTGAACCTGCATGCCAACTACCAGTTGAACGACCACTTCAGCCTCGGCCTGTCGGTCCGCAACGCGCTGGACAAGACCTACTGGGCCAACCTCGACTATCCCAACTACGGGGATCCGCGCAGCGTGATGCTGAGCGTGCGCGGCCGGTTCTGACGGGGGCTGCACCTGAGCGCTTCACACTGGCACTTCGCTGAAGGGGGCCGAGAGAGGATCCCTGAAGCGGACCCCTGAAGCGGATCGCCGGAGCAGATCAGCGCTCCGGCCTCTGTGCCAGTTCGAGTTCCACCGCCTGCACCACGTTGCGCCCCTGCGCCTTCGCGCGGTAGAGCGCTTGATCGGCGCGTCGCAGCACGTCGGCGGCGGTGGCGTCTCCAGTCATGGACTCGGCGATGCCGAAGCTGGCCGTCAGCGGCCAGCCTTGTCCTTCCCAGGCGAACGGGTGTTCCGCGAGCAGCGTCCGCATCCGCTCCGCCACCAGGGCGGCGCCGGCGATGCCGGTGTGGGGCAGCAGCACGCAGAACTCCTCGCCGCCCAGGCGCGCGAAGCGGTCCACCTCGCGCAGGCACGGCTTCAGCAGCGTCACCAGCGACCTCAGCGCCGCATCGCCGGCCGCGTGGCCGAGCGTGTCGTTCAGCTGCTTGAAGCGGTCCATGTCCAGCAGCACCAGCGCGTAGCCGTGCCCGCGCATCTGGCGCGAATGCTCGAGGTCCACGGCCTCGGACAGCGCACGCCGGTTCAGCGCGTCGGTCAGCGGGTCGCGCTCGGTCAGGCGGCGGATCTCCAGCACCAGCTTCATCAGCAGCAGGAACGCGATCCAGCCGTTGATCAACAGCGCCAGCACCAACGAGGCCCACAACCACGCGATGTTGAAGGCGCTGGCGACGTCGATGTCCCCGGTGCGGCCCGGCGCGAGCGAGGCTTCCACCGGCCGCGAGAGCAGCAGCAACCCGACGACCACCAGCGGCGAGGCGAGCACCAGCGCCGCCCGTGCATTCAGCCCGCGTGCGCGCATCAGCCGCCAGGCGTCGAAGGCCGACAGCAGCGCAAGCGCACTCATGGCACCAAAGAGCACCAGCGTGTGCGGCAGCGTCCCCGGTCCGCCCGTGAACCGCGCCGTGCCGAGTCCGACAGCCACGATCAGCAGCGCGGTCGAACGCCATGGCGCGGGCCGCTCGCCGACCAGCGGCACCGTCACGCGGACCAGGCCGAAGGCCGCCAGCGACAGGAAGTCCGACCACCCGTCGTTCATGCGCGGTGCGAGACCCAGCGCCTCATGCAGCAGGAACGAGCCCGCCAGCGCCGCGTTCGCGCCGGCCACGCTGGCGCATGCCCAGGGCGACTCGCGCAGACCGACGGCGAGCATGAGCCAGACCACCGCTGCGACGCCGAACAGCGCCACCAGTGCGGCGATCAGCGTGACGGGATCGGCGACGGGCAGCATCAGGCGAGTTCCGGCTCGCCGGCGGCGCGCAGCACGCGATTGCGTCCGCGCGCCTTCGCCGCGTACATCGCCGCGTCGGCCCGCGACAGCGCGCCGTGGCCGTTGGCGTCGCCCGGATGCATGGTTGCGACGCCGAAGCTCGCGCTGATCGGCCAGAGCTTGTCGCCCCACGCCAGCGGCTGCTTCTGCAGCAATTCGCGCAGGCGCTCGGCGACCAGCATCGCGCCGTCCAGGTCGGAGTCCGGCAGCAACACGGCGAACTCCTCGCCGCCCAGACGCCCGAAACAGTCGGTGTCGCGCAGCGTCGCCCCGAGCACGCCCGCCAGGTGCTGCAGCGCGGCGTCGCCGCCGGCGTGACCGAGCTCGTCGTTGATGCGCTTGAAGTGGTCGACGTCCAGCACCAGCACGGCATGGCGGCGGCCGCGCTCGGCCTGCGCCTGCAGGCGGGCGAGGTGCTCTTCCAGCGCGCGGCGGTTGAGCAGGCCGGTCAACGCATCGCGGCGGGTCAGATGGCGCACCCGCGCGATCAGGCGCTGGATGACGAGCGCGACCAGGCCGGTGGCGATCGACAGATCCACCACCAGGCGCAACAGCGCGAGTGGCGCATTGGCGCCCAGGCCCGCGGGACTCAGTCCCGCCGGGAGCCAGCCGAGCAGTCCGCCTGCGCGCCAGAAGCAGCCGGCGGCCAGCACGCCGTACGGCAGCACGACGACGCTGGTGAGTCCGATCCGGAAGCCCGCGCCGATGGCGACGTCCCATGCGGCCATCAGCGCCAGCACCCCGCCGACGAGGTTGGAGATGGCGCGCGCGGTCGCCAGGTCCGGATCGCCGGCCGTGAAGGCGGTGGCGACGAGCCCGAGGCCGACGATGGCGACGATGTCCCAGGCGCCGTCGCGGACCCGTGTCAGCGCGCGCACGCCGGCGGTGAGCAGGCCCGCGGAGACCAGGTCCAGCGGCAGCGCGACCAGCCGCTCCATCGAGTCCGGGAGCGTCGGCCACCAGGCCAGTGCGAGCAGGCCGTGATACGCCGAGATCCGCCGTGAGGCCCGCGGCGCGATGCGCAGCGCCTCGCCCAGCGCGAGCCAGACGACACACGCGACGGCGTCGATCACGGCGATCACCATCAGCAGCGTGGCGGCGTCGAGCGGCGGCATGCGGATCATCATCGCAAAGCGATGCCGCGCGCACAATCGCGCGCATGACGAATGATGTCCCTGACTCCGAGGGGGCCGGCGGGCCCGCCGCGACGACCGATGAGGCCGATCGCCCGATCACGCTGATCACCGGCGCCGGCCGCGGCATCGGCGCGGCGACCGCGCTGCTGCTGGCGGCGCGTGGCCACGACCTCGCACTCAACTATCGGCAGGACGTCGATGCCGTCGAAGACACGGCGCGGCGTGTGCAGGCGCTGGGACGGCGGGTGGTGACGATCCGCGCCGACGTTGCCGATCCGGAGCAGGTGTCGACGATGTTCGCGCAGGTCGATGCGCGGCTCGGCCGGCTCACCGGGCTGGTGAACAACGCCGGCATGGTGGGACGCATGGCCTCGTTGGCCGACCTGACCCCCGACCGCATCCGGCGTGTCTTCGAGGTCAATGTCTTCGGGCTCATCTACTGCACGCAGCAGGCCGCCGTGCGGATGAGCACCGCGCACGGCGGACGCGGCGGCGCGATCGTCAACCTGTCGTCGCGCGCGGCGCAGCGCGGATCGGCGAATCTCTATTCGGATTACGCCGCCAGCAAGGGCGCGGTGGACACGCTGACCTTGAGCCTCGGGCATGAGCTGATCGGACAGGGCATCCGGGTCAACGGTGTACGCCCCGGCGTCATCGAGACCGACATCCATGCCGACAGCCTTCCGGCGGAAACGCTGCAGGCCCGGCTGGCGGAGGCGGCCAAGGGCATTCCGATCGGCCGGCTCGGCCGCGCGGAGGAGATCGCCGAAGTCATCGTCTGGTTGATGTCCGACGCGGCCAGCTACACCGTCGGTGCCACGCTGGACGTGGCCGGCGGGCGCTGAGTCCTCAGCGCCGCTCGACCAGGATCGGCGTCAGCGCCATCGACGTGCGGACGCGGTCCGCGGCGGCGCGGGCATCTTCGCGGCTCGCGAACGGGCCGGCCTGCAGGCGGTGCAGGTTCTTGTCCTTAAAGATCGTCAGCATCGGCGCGAGTTCTTCCATGCCGCGCGTGAAGCGCTCGCGCAGCTGCTCGGCGCCTTCCATGCGGGAGAACGCGCCGAACTGCAGCCAGTAACCCTGCGCGGCGGCGATCTTCAGCGCGGGCACCGGCGCCTGCGAGTCGGTCGCGGCGATCGCGCCGGCGGTGGCGGTCGCCATCGCGTCGGCCTTGGATTGGCCGGACGGCGGCAGGTCGCTGCCGGGCGGCAGCGCGGTGATCGGAATCGGCGTCATGCCCGCATCGGGCGCCGCTGACGGAGACGTCGAAGGAAGCGTCGACGGAGAGGCCGTCGCCGTCGAGGAAGTCGAGGACGCGGCGGGCCGGTCCGCCTTGGCCACCGGCGGGATCAGCGGCGCCGGCAGCGGCACTTGCGCCGGCACCGGCGTGACCGGCGGGCGCATCTGGGCGGTGGTCGTCAGGTCGGGCGCGCCGCTGGGCGTGGCGGCGGCATACACCGGCGTGTCGGGGGCGACCTTCGGATCGGGCGAGAGGGTGTCGCGGTCGCGTGTCCACGCGCCGGTGCGGATGTCCTCGTAGGTGATGCGTTCGATCTCCACCGGCGCCACGCCGTTGAGCACGTCCAGCTTGAGCGCGGCGGTGTAGCTCAGGTCGATGATGCGGCCCTTGTGGAAGGGGCCGCGATCGTTGATGCGCACGATGATCTCGCGGCCGTTCTTCGGGTTGCGCACGCGGGCGTAGCTCGGGATCGGGATCGTCGCGTGCGCGGCGGTCATCGCGTACATGTTGTAGATCTCGCCGCTGGACGTCGGCTTGCCGTGGAACTTGCGGCCGTACCAGGACGCCAGGCCCTTCTGCACCAGCGGCTTGTCCTCGGCGATCGGCTCGTAGCGTTCGCCGAGCACTTCGTACGGCTTGTTGGGGCCGCCCTTGCGGATGGACTCCAGGCGGGGCACCGCATCGGGGACCTTCTTGAGATCGGGGGGAACGACGGCGTCGGGGCCGTCCCGGTCGGGCCAGGAGGAGACCTTGGCGCCGCCGGAGGAGGGACGGGTGGAGGAGGGGCCAGGGCTGGCGCAGGCGGCCAGGATCAGGGCACACGTCAGGACGGTCAGGCGCTGACCGGCGGGGCGGGCTTCAAACATGGCCGCAACCCTAGCAATGCGGCGCGGATTTGCCAAGGTTATGCTGCGCGCACCCTTCTTTCCTTTCATGTTCGTTTCGATCGTTACGTCCGCACCGTCATGAGCAACTACCTCTTCCCCCCAGCGCCGCAGGCCGCCGTGGCCGTGCGCGGCACCGACGCGCTCTACGCCGTCAGCCGCATCTTCTGCGTCGGCCGCAACTACGCCGCCCACGCCCGCGAGATGGGCAGCGATCCGGATCGCGAGCCGCCGTTCTATTTCACCAAGCCGGCCAGCGCGCTGGCGCCGTCGGGCGGCACCATCCCCTACGCGCCGGGCACGAAGAACCTGCACTATGAGATGGAGCTGGTCGTCGCGATCGGCAAGCCGGTGTTCAAGGCGACGCCCGAGCAGGCCGGCGATGCGGTCTGGGGCTACGCCGCCGGGCTGGACATGACGCGCCGCGACCTGCAGAACGAGGCCAAGGCCATCGGCCGGCCCTGGGACCTGGGCAAGGGCTTCGAGCACTCGGCGGTGATCACCGAGCTGGTGCCGCGTTCGGAGCAGGGCGAGCTGAGCAAGGGCGCGATCACGCTGTCGGTGAACGGCGTGGAGAAGCAGCGCGGCGACCTGTCGGACATGATCTGGAGCATTCCGGAGCTGGTGGCCAACCTGTCGCAGTTCTATCACCTGGAGCCGGGCGACCTGATCTACACGGGCACGCCGGAAGGTGTCGGTCCGGTGAAGCCGGGCGACAAGATCGTCGGCGTGATCGAGGGCTTCGGCGAGCTGTCGATCTCGATCGGCGAGGCCGAGTAACCCGGCGCCAGTCAGAGACCCGCGACGATGTTCGATCACAACGAGACCCTGGACGAAGCCCGCGCGCGCAACATCCGCGATGCGCTGTTCGAGGACATCGGCGTCGCCGACTGGACCGCGCGGCTGGTGCCGGCGGGCCGGCGCGTGACGGCGCATGTCCGCGTGCGCGAGGCGGCGGTGCTGTGCGGCCGCGACTGGTTCGAGGGCGTCTTCCTGGCGCTGGACGGGTCGTCGCGGATCGAGTGGTCGTATGAGGAAGGCGCCGACATGGCGCCCGACACGGTGGTCTGCCGCATCGAGGCCGAAGGCCGTTCGCTGCTGTCGGCCGAGCGGCCGGCGCTGAACTTCCTGCAGCTGCTGTCGGGCACGGCGACGACGACGCGCGCGCATGCGCGCGCGATCGAAGGCGCCAGCCCGAACCCGCGCGGCTGCGCGGTGCTGGACACGCGCAAGACGCTGCCGGGCCTGCGACTGGCGCAGAAGTACGCGGTGCGTGTGGGCGGCGGGGCGAATCAACGCCTGGCCCTGTACGACGGGATCCTGATCAAGGAGAACCACATCGCCGCGGCCGGCGGCGTGACGCAGGCGCTGCAGCAGGCGCAGGCGCTGGACGCCGGCGTGACGATCCAGGTCGAGGTCGAGACCATCGAGCAACTGCGCGAAGCCCTGAAGGCCGGCGCGGTCAGCGTGCTGCTGGACAACTTCAGCGAGCCGATGATGCGCGAGGCGGTGGCGATCGCCGGGGGTCAGGCCTTGCTGGAAGTCTCCGGCGGCGTGGCCATCGACCAGCTGCGCTGGATCGCGGCGACGGGCGTCGACCGCATCTCGGTCGGACGCCTGACCAAAGACGCGAAGGCGGTTGACTACTCGATGCGGGTCGACGGCTGACGCTGACTCAGATATCAGCGACTCCTGCAATTCGGCGCCATTTTCGGCGCCGAACTTCTTTCTGACACTGGCTTCCTTCCCAACCGAAGGAGACAGTATTGATGGAAGCTTGCAACGATGAACACGTGCCCAATGCGAATGCGGGCGCGCTCCGCGACATCCTGAGCCGCTGGCCGGCCAGCATGGCGATGCTGGTGCTCAATGAGGTCGAGTGCCGTCTGCGACTGATGGCCGAGCTTCGCGGCAAGCTCGACGTGGTGGGCGTCGATGAAGTCCACGAACTGCAGCCGCTCTTCGCGCACGGGTTGTGGATGTTCGGCCCGGAGTTCGAGTCGGCTGAATTCACGGCGAACGTCGGCATGACGCGAGTGATCCGGAAATTCCTCAAGGATCCGATGGCAGTCGGCTCCCGAAATCGTCCTGATTTCGTGGTTCTACCCGAGAGCAGCATCGGGCTCTATGCCTGCCCGTCCTTTGACGGCACCCATGAGGTCAACGGCATCAAGCATCTCGCAATCATTGAACTGAAGACGACCGGCACGGAGATCGGGGATACCGAGCGGTCGCAGGTGTTGAAGTACGTGAAGGAGCTTCGGAATCGCGGATGCTTCAAGGCGCATACGAAGATCGATTGCTATGTTCTCGGGGAAGACATCGAACGCGGGGAAGAGGAGGCCTGGAGTAGTGGGCCCCAGACCACTGTCACGCTGATGCGTTACGACACCCTTCTCGAGAGGGCGGAGAGTCGACTGCTGAATCTGTACGAGAAGATCAAGCACGCTCCATTCTTGATGGACCAGACGGAACGGTCCGAAGAAGACCAGCGTCCTCGCCCGCCTGCAATGAACGAAATTGAAGCCCCGTGGCCGCATTGACGGCCAGGCAGGCACTGCGACAGTGCCCACCACACCAATCTTGTGCGCAACGGCGGTGCGCGGGTGTCGTTCTGGCTTGCATACAAGACAGATGAGCCTGGGAAGGTCGGGAGTACCCGCGCTGGCACGGAAGCTGCAAAGCCCCGTGCATGGGCATCACCGCCACCGACATCAGCCAGCGCATCATCGATGCGGTGCTCGCGCAGAAGCTGGCGCCGGGCACCCGCCTCGGCGAGCAGCAGCTCGCGCTGCTCTTCGACTGCAGCCGCACCATCGTCCGTGAGGCGCTGACGCGGCTCGCCGCGCGCGGCATCGTGACCGTCAGCGCGCGCCGCGGCTGGTACCTCATTGCCCCCTCCCGCGACGAAGCCCGTGAAGCCTTCGAGGCCCGCCGCGTCATCGAGCTCGGCCTGCTGCGCGGTCGGCGACCGCTCGACAAGCCCGCGCTCACGCGTCTGAAGAAGCACCTCGCGCAGGAGAAGGCCGCGCTGCGCGGCGACGACATCGGCGCGCGCAGCTTCCTGCTGGGTGACTTCCACGTCTGTCTGGCCGAGTGCCTCGGCAACAGCCTGCTCGCCGACACGCTGCGCGACTACACCGCGCGCACCACCTTGATCGCGATGCTCTACCAGTCGTCGCACGACGCGGCGCAGTCCTGCCAGGAGCACGTCGCCATCGTGGCCGCGCTCGAGCAGGGCGACGCCGTCCGCGCCGAGGCGCTGATGGCCGAGCACCTCGCCAGCGTGCAGGCCGGCCTGCAGCTCGAGACACAGACCGACGACCCGCTGCATCACCTGCGGCAGGCGCTCACGCCAATGGCGTCGAGTGCCTCCGCGTCTTCCCCAGCTTCCCCCGCCGCGCCGGCGCGCCGTTCCCGCGCGCGCACGGTGGCGGCCGACGCCGCCGATTCCGCCCCCGCCCCCTACCTAGGAGCCCTGTTATGAGCCACGCCGCCCGTCCCTCCGTCCGCACCCTCATGCCGCGTCGCCTGCTGCTGGCCGCCGGCCTCGGCCTCAGCATCGGTGTCATGGCGCCGGGCGCGCACGCGCAGACCGCGCTGGACACGATCACCAAGTCCAAGACCATCAAGATCGCGATCCCCACCGACTACCCGCCTTACGGCTTCGTCGGTCCCGACATGAAGCCGCAAGGCCTGGATGTCGCGATGGCCGAGCTGATCGCCGCCAAGCTTGGCGTGAAGGTCGAGCTGGTGCCGGTCACCAGCGCCAACCGCATCCCCTATCTGCAGACGAAGAAGGCCGACCTCGTCATCTCGACGCTCGGCAAGAACCCGGAGCGCGAGAAGGTCATCTCGTTCAGCTCGGCCTATGCGCCGTTCTACCAAGCGGTCTTCGCGCCGAAGAGCCTGGCGATCAAGAGCTTCGCCGACCTCGCCGGCAAGACCGTCGCGGTGACGCGCGGTGCGATGGAGGACCAGGAACTCGCCAAGGTCGCGCCGGCTACGCTGGAGTTCAAGCGCTTCGAGGACAACAACGCCACCATCGCCGCATTCGCCGCGGGCCAGACGCAGGTGGTCGCCACCAGCGCCGCCGTCGCCGGCAACCTGATGCAGCGCCAGCCCGGCCTGAACATCGAATACAAGCTGCTGCTCAAGGACAGCCCGTGCTTCATCGGCGTGGCCAAGGGCGAGGACGCCCTGCTCGCCAAGGTCAATGCGATCGTCGCGGCGGCCAAGCAGGGCGGGGAACTCGAGGCGCTCTCCAAGAAGTGGCTGGGCCGCGGCGCGGGCGAACTGCCGCTCTGAGCGGTGAGCTTGCTGCCCTCCGGCATTGATTGCGCATAGCAGGCACTTCGGGAGCCGCCCATGATCGAGTTCGACTTCGGTGCCGTCCTTGCCGAATGGCCGCTGCTGCTGCGTGGCCTCGCATGGACCGTGGGCCTCACGGTGATCGCCGTGCCGCTGGGCCTGCTGATCGCGACGCTGGGCGCGTGGGCCCGCGCCTGCGGGTCGACGGCGCTGCGGCGCGGCGTCGGCGTCTATGTCGAGCTGCTGCGCAACACGCCCTTCATCGTGCAGCTGTTCTTCGTGTTCTTCGGCCTGCCGGCGCTCGGCGTGAAGCTGTCGCCCGAGGCCGCCTCGCTCATCGCGATGACGCTGAACCTCGGCGCCTATGGCACCGAGATCCTGCGCGCCGGCATCCAGGCCGCGCCCAAGGGTCAGTGGGAGGCGGCGCAAAGCCTGGCCCTCGGTCCGACGCAGGTCTTCACGCGCGTGATCCTGCCGCCGGCCTTCAAGCGCGTGTGGCCGGCGATGACCAGCCAGATCGTCATCGTGATGCTCGGCACGGCGGTGTGCGGACAGATCTCCACCGAGGAGCTGAGCTACGCCGCCAACCTGATCCACAGCCGCAACTTCCGCGCGTTCGAAGCGACCTTCGTCGCGTTGGCCATCTATCTGGCGCTGTCGATGATCACGCGGCGCTTCCTGCTCTGGGCGGGGCCGAAGTGGCTGTTCGGCGGCACGCCGGTCGCCCCGAAGCCGCCGCTGTGGCGACGGCTGGCAGGTGCCGGCACCGGAACGGGAGGCGCCCATGATTGAGTTCACCCTCTGGGACATTCTTCGCAACCTGGCGCTCGCCTTGCGCTGGACGGTGGCGCTGTCGCTGATCGCCTTCATCGGCGGCGGCCTGGTCGGCGCGACGCTGCTGTGCCTGCGCATCGGCTTGGGGGCCAAGACGCAGCGCGTGATCGGCGCCTACGTCGCGGTCTTCCAGGGCACGCCGCTGCTGATGCAGCTGTTCCTCGCCTACTTCGGCGTCTCGTTGCTGGGCATCGAAGTCTCGGCCTGGACGGCGGCCTCGCTGGCGCTGACGCTCTACACGAGCGCCTACCTGGTCGAGATCTGGCGCGGTTGTGTCGAGGCCGTGCCGCGCGGCCAGTGGGAGGCCGCGCGGAGCCTGGCGATGAGCTTCGGCGAGCAGCTGCGCCACGTGATCCTGCCGCAGGCCGCGCGCCTGGCGATCGCGCCGACGGTCGGATTCCTGGTGCAGGTCATCAAGGGGACCGCGTTGGCGTCGGTGATCGGCTTCGTGGAACTGACCAAGGCCGGCGGGATGATCGCCAACGCGAGCTTCAAGCCCTTCCTGGTCTTCGGCTGCGTGGCGCTGTTCTATTTCGTGCTGTGCTTCCCCGTGAGCCTGGCCGCCCAACACCTCGAAAGGAAGCAGCATGGCCGCACTGCCTGACAAGACGATCGATCACGTGATCGACCACGCCATGGACGGGGCCGTCGACAACGCCATCGACGGCGAGACTGCACCGACGACGATGCCCGCCCCGGGCGTGCCGATCGTGCGCATCACCGCGCTGCGCAAGTCGTACGGGACGAACGAGGTGCTGAAGGGCATCGACCTGGACGTGATGCGCGGCGAGGTGATCGCGCTGATCGGCAAGAGCGGCTCGGGCAAGAGCACGCTGCTGCGTTGCATCAACGGGCTGGAGCAGTTCCAGGACGGCTCGCTGCGCGTGGCCGACAAACCGCTGCTGCACGACAGCGCGATGGCGATGCGCGCGCTGCGGCAGCAGGTCGGGATGATCTTCCAGAGCTTCAACCTGTTCCCGCACCTGAGCGTCGGGCGCAACGTGATGCTGGCGCCGACGCTGGTGAAGCGGCGTTCCGAGAAGGACGCCGCCGAGCAGGCACGCGCGCTGCTGGCGCGCGTGGGCCTGGCGGAGAAATTCGACGCGATGCCGGACCAGCTGTCCGGCGGCCAACAGCAGCGCGTGGCCATCGCGCGGGCGCTGGCCATGGAGCCGCAGGTGCTGCTGTGCGACGAGATCACGTCGGCGCTCGATCCGGAGCTGGTCGGCGAGGTGCTGCGCGTCGTCGAGTCGCTGGCCGACGAGGGCATGACGCTGCTGATGGTCACGCACGAGATGAACTTCGCGCGCAAGGTCGCGGACCGGGTGATCTTCATGCATCAAGGCCGGGTGCACGAGATCGGCACACCCGCCGATGTGTTCGGCTCGCCGAGGACGCCGGAGTTGAAGCAGTTCCTGAAATCACTCGACGATTGAGTACCCACTGAAGGGGGGCGCCCGATGGGGCGTGTCCCAGCGGCAACATCCCCCGCCGGCTCGATGCCGGACTCACGAGGCGTTCCTAAACTGCTTCGTCATGAGTCAACGTCATTCGCTTGTCGGTACCGGTCTTTACCGCATTCCTCGCGCTGCCCAATTGGTCGGCGCCGATGTGCGCAACGTGCGCCGATGGCTGAAAGGCTATTCGCGCCGGACGGCCTCAGGGACGTCGATCACCCAGCCCTTGTGGCTTCTCCAGTACGCCGACGATGAAGAGATCGGCGGCGACTACGTGCTGGGTTTCAAGGACCTGATGGAACTGCGGATGGTCACGCAGCTGATCCGGCAAGGCGTGTCCTTGCAGGCGGTCCGCGCGACGATTGAAGTGGCCCGGGAAGACCTGGGTCCATACCCATTGCAGTCCAAGCGCTTCCTGACAGATGGAAAGCGCATCTTCATGGATGTGGTCGGCGCCTCCGCGCAGGATCGACGGCTGGTGGATGTTCGGCGGCGTCAGTACGTTTTCGATCGGATCGTCAGGCCGGCCTTGAAAGATCAGATCGACTTCGACGGCAACGGTCAGCCTTTGCGATGGTTTCCGTTGCCGAGGAAGCGACTGATCGTGATTGATCCGTCCCGCCAGTTCGGGCATCCCATCATCGAGCGTACCGGCGTTCCGACCATCACCGTCCACCAGTCCTACATGGCAGAGAAGGGCGCCTTGGACTTCGTCTCGAGGCTCTGGCGTGCGACACCTCAGGAAGTCATGGCGGCCGTCGAGTTCGAGCAAAGGGTCGCCGCATGAAGGTGATGTTCGACAACAACCTTTCGGAGACCATTGCTCGCGCGATGGCGGTTCTGTCCGAGGAGAAGCATCTCGCGGAGCGGGTCGTGCATCTGCAGGAAGTGTTTCCTGCGCACATGGCCGACACGGCATGGATGGATGGACTCGGAGTGCAGGGATCTTGCTGGGTCGTGATCACGCGCGATCAGCTGAACAAGCGGGCGGGTGAAGAGCGCAAGGCGATACGACGAAACGGTTTGATCGCCTATGTGCTCGACAACCAATGGGCGTCCCAGACGTTCTGGCCGATGGCCTCCCGGTTGGTCGATTGGTGGCCGCTCATCGTCCTGCATGCGCGCACCGCGAGCGCTGGCGTCTACCGCGTTCCTTGGAAGAAGGGCACGGCGCGTCAGCTGACTTCCTGCTGAAGATCGGTTCGTGCCTAGACTTCGCCTCGAACTCCGAGGAGCCCTGCCATGCCCGACCGCCGCTTGATCCTTCGATCCTCGCTTGCGCTGACGTCCGGTGCGTTGAGTGCGACCGCCATGACCTCCTCGACGGCTGAGGCGTCTTCCGCCAAAGCCAGCGTCGGCGACAGCAATCCTGTGCGCGCCGCCGAAGTCGCCTTTGCGGCCACGATGGCGAAGCGGGACTTCAAGGCCTTCGCCGAGTTCATCGCCGAGGACGCCGTCTTCATCGACGGGAAGCAGCCGCTGCGCGGCCGGGCCGCCGTGCTGGCGCACTGGAAGCGCTTCTTCGACGGCGCAGAAGCGCCGTTCTCCTGGGCGCCCGATCTCGTCGAAGTGCTGCCCGACGGCAAGCTCGGGTACTCCACCGGACCGGTGCATGTGAAGGACAAGCTGGTCGCGCGTTTCGCCTCCACATGGCGGCTCGACGCCGACGGCCGCTGGCGGGTCGTCTTCGACAACGGCAGCGAGGTCTGCGACTGCAAGCCGCCGCGTTAGCATCACTCCCCACGCACGCGGCGTATCGACCGCGAGCCGTGACAGGGAGTCACCCATGAGATTCGAGGTCGGAGCGCGCCGTCTGGCGGGAACCTTGCTGGCCGCGTGCGCCTTGATCGCAGGGACTGTGCATGCCGAAGGCCTGAAGCGCGGCGACCTCGCGCCTGAACGGCTCGGCCGCACCTTGGACGGGGACGAGCTGAACCTCGCCAAGCATCGCGGGCAGATCGTCGTCGTCACCTTCTGGGCGACCTGGTGCCCGTACTGCCTCAAGGAGCTGCCTCAGCTCGAAAGCCTGCAGGGCGTCGCCAAGGAGCGTCTGCGGGTGATCGCGGTGAACACCGAGGACAAGAAAGTCTTCCGCCGCGTGGCCGGCATCATGAAGGACTTCAAGCTCCAGCTCGTCAACGACGCCGACAAGTCTGCGCAGCGGGCCTACGGCGTGAACGCGCTGCCGCATCTGTTCATCATCGACCGCGACGGCCGCATCGCCGCGATGCACCGCGGCTACGGCGAGGACTCGCTGGAACGGATCCTCGAAGAGATCAACGCGCAGCTCGCGAAGCCGGTCCCGCCGGCGGCCGAGGGTGGCGCGGCCACATCCGGACCGTCCGCGCCTTGAATCGCACGACAGCACTGCGGCGACCGACGCCGTGGCTCCTTGGCGTCTCGGTGGCGATCGCTTTCCTCCCGTCGATCGGAGCCGCCGCCGAAAGCCGTTGTTTCGGCACCGTGGCCAACGGGCACATCGCCGACAGCGTCCGCCTCCCGTTGAGCGGTCCGAACTTCTCGGCGTACAGCACGATCGCCGCCGGTGCGGGCCGAACCTACGTGCACTCGTCGGTGGCACGCATCGTCGAGCGCAGCTACCGGACCTTGGAGACCGCGCTCCCGGGCACCGTTTTCGTCTATGGCGAAACCGGCCTCGCCGACGGTGGGCGCTTCAAGCCGCATCGCACCCATCAGAACGGCACCTCGGTGGACTTCTTCGTCCCCGTCAGGGACGGCAAGGACCGGTCAGTGCCGCTGCCCACGCCCGTCACGCAGCGCTTCGGCTACGACATCGAGTTCGACAAAGAGGCGAGACACGGCGAGTACCGCATCGACTTCGAGGCAATGGCGGAGCATCTCTACCAGCTCGATGCCGCCGCGAAAGCGGAGGGCACGGGCATCGTGCAGGTGATCTTCGACCGTGCCTATCTGCCGAAGCTCTTCGCCACGAAACGAGGCCCGTGGCTGGAGAAGCACCTCAGCTTCATGAGAAGCAAGCCGTGGGTGCGCCATGACGAGCATTACCACGTGGACTTCGCGATCCGCTGCAAGGCGGCGTCGACAGCCTCTCGCTCTTGAGCCGCCAGCAGCGGCCCGGTCCGCTCACGCGAACCAGTCTTCGTCCGGCAGCTGCTCGAACACCCGCTTCAAGCCGCCGCCCCATCCCTGGCTGATCGTCTTGAAGTAGGGATCGTCCTTGGTGATCCGATGCGGTTCGGCCGGCGCGAAGCTGTCGGTCTTGTAGAGCAGCATGTCGATCGGCAGCCCCACGGACAGGTTGCTGCGGATCGTCGAGTCGAACGAGATCAGCGCGCACTTCGTGGCCTCGGCCAGCGAGCTGTCGAAGTCGATGACGCGGTCGATGATCGGCTTGCCGTACTTGGACTCGCCGATCTGCACGTAGGGCGTGTCCTCCGTCGCCTCGATGAAGTTGCCTTGCGGATAGACGTGGAAGACGCGCGGCGCTTCGCCCCGGATCTGCCCGCCGACGATGAAATTGGCGCCGAAGTCCACGCCCTGGTTCAGCTGGCCGACGCCGTCGCTGTCGCGCGCGACGACTTCCTTCAGCGTCTTGCCCACCAGCTCCGCGACGTCGTACATCGACGTCAGGTTCATCAGGTGCCGGCCGTCGGCCGAGGCGCGCTGGCGCAGCAGGCTCACCACGCTCTGCGTGGTCGCCAGATTGCCGGCCGTGAGCAGCGTGACGAGGCGCTCGCCGGGCTGCTCGAACAGATTCATCTTGCGGAACGTGGCGATGTGATCCACGCCCGCATTCGTCCGCGAATCCGACGCGAACAGCAGGCCGGCACGCAGCCGCATGGCAACACAGTAAGTCATGGGCGGAAGGTTAGCGCATCAGGCTGGCGGCGCGCCGTCGTGGTGCATGCTCATTGCTGGTCGGTCGTGCCGGGCTTCACGTGCACTTCCGCCCGCATCGTCTCCAGTCCGCCCCCCGTGCGCACACCGCGCACCGGGCAGGCGTCCAGGTAGTCCGCGCCGGTCGCCAGCTTCACGTAGCGCCCGTCCGCCAGGCACTGGTTGCTGATGTCGTAGCCCAGCCAGCCTCCGGCCATGCCGTGCGCGGGGGCGGTGGCGTCGGCCGCGGGCAGGCGCACCTCCGCCCAGGCGTGGCTCGCCACATGCTCGAAATCCGTCGCGAGGTAACCCGACACGTAACGCGCCGGCAGCCCCAGCAGCCGCGCGCAGCAGACAAAGACCTGCGCATGGTCCTGGCAGACGCCGTGACCCGTCTCGAAGGCCTCCGCCGCGGGCGTCGCGGCATCGGTATAGCCTCGCACGTAAGGCATGCGCTCGCCGATGGCCGCCATCAACGCCAGCAGCGCGCCGTGCGCGTCGGCCTTCGCCGCGTCCGCGAAGCCGCCGGCGAACTGCCGCAACTGCTCGTCCGCCCGCGTCAGCGCGCTGTCGCGCAGGAACAGCGGGGAGGGCAGCTCTTCCTCGGGGTCCGGCGTGGGCGGCGCGTCATCGGTGTCGACCTCGCCGATCGCGCGCAGCACGATGTCGCGCCGCGGCCCGTCCAGGCTCAGCACGTGCATGGTGTTGCCGAAGGCGTCCTTGCAGGCGCTGGCGGGCGACGGCAGTTCCAGCTGCCAGTGCAGCACGCGCAGACCGCGCGTCGGGCGCGGCGTCAGCCGCAGGTACTGCGTGCTGCGCGCCACGGGTGAGTCATAGGCGTAGACGGTCTCGTGCGAGATGTGCAGATGCATGGCGCTCTTTCTGTGCGGTGGGGCCCTCGGATCCGGAGGATCGAAGGGGTCGTGCGGCCGGGCGGTCGCCCGCCTGCCGTCACTGCGCCTCGAAGTAGGCCTGCTGGATGTCGCGGCCCAGCCGTGCCGAATCCTGCAGGAAGCCCGTCAACCAGGGGTGCAGCCCCTGGTCGAGGATCTCATCCACCGCACCATACTCCAGCCGCAGCGCGAGCCGGCCGGCGCTCTGCTTGACATTGCGGCCCGCGTCCTCGGCGCCCTCGCGCGCTTCGATCTGCGGCAGCACCGCGCGGATCTCGTCGCAGCAGGCGCGCAGCGAGCGCGGCACGTCCGGACGCAGGATCAGCAGCTCGGTCACGCGGCGGCCGTTCAAGCTGTCGCGATAGGCGGCGTGGTACGCCTCGAAGGCCGACAGCGAGCGCAGCAGCGCGTTCCAGGCGTAGAAGTCGGGCGCGCTTTCGCTCGGCGCGTCGACCGGCGCCAGCGTGTCCACGGCCGGCGCGATCAGCTGCGACTTCACGTCCAGCAGCCGCGCGGTGTTGTCCGCGCGCTCGACGAAGGTGCCCAGCCGGATGAAGCAGTACGCGTCGTTGCGCTGCAGCGTGCCGTAGGTCGCGCCGCGGAACAGGTGGGAGCGCTCCTTCACCCAGTCGAAGAACGACGAAGGCTCGGCCACGCCCTTGCGTGCGAGCTCGCGGGCTTCCAGCCAGCTGGTGTTGATGGCTTCCCACATCTCGGCGGTGATCTGGCCGCGCACCGCGTGCGCGTTCTCGCGCGCCTGCCGGATGCAGGACAGCACCGAGGCCGGGTTCTCCAGGTCGATCCCCATGAAGCGGAAGAGCTGCGCGGCGCTCAACTGCGGGTGCCGCGCCTGATAGGCCTCGAGCGTGCCGGTCACGGCGAGCGGCGCGGCGAGTTCCGTTGCCGCGCCGCGCGATTGCGGCAGCAGCGAGAGCGAATGCGTGACGTCGAGCATGCGCACCAGGTTCTCGGCGCGCTCCATGTAGCGGCTCATCCAGTAGAGCTGTGCGGCGGTACGGCTGAGCATTCAAGCCTCCCGCCGGGCCGACCCAAGGGGGGCGTGCGCCCCCTCGGGGGGCAGCGAACGAAGTGAGCGTGGGGGCTTCATCATTAGTTCTCCAGGATCCAGGTGTCCTTGGTGCCGCCACCCTGGGACGAATTGACGACCAGCGAGCCTGCCTTCAGCGCCACGCGCGTCAGGCCGCCGGCGACCATGTTGACCTCGCGCCCCGAGAGCACGAAGGGCCGCAGGTCGATGTGACGCGGCGCGATGCCGCGCTCGACGAAGGTCGGGCAGCTCGAGAGGCACAGCGTCGGCTGCGCGATGTAGTTCGAGGGGTCGGCCTTGACGCGTTCCTTGAAGGCCGCGACCTCGGCGGCGGTCGAGGCCGGTCCGACCAGCATCCCGTAACCGCCGGCGCCGTGCACCTCCTTCACCACCAGCTCGGCCATGTTGGCGAGCACGTGGTCCAGGTCCTGCGGCTTGCGGCACTGCCAGGTCGGCACGTTGTGCAGGATGGGTTCCTCGCCGAGGTAGAAGCGGACCATGTCCGGCACGTACGGGTAGATGGACTTGTCGTCCGCCACGCCGGTGCCGACCGCGTTGGCCAGCACCACGTGGCCCTGCTTGTAGACCGACAGCAGTCCCGGCACGCCCAGCATCGAATCCGACCGGAAGGCCAGCGGGTCGAGGAAGGCGTCGTCGATGCGGCGGTAGATCACGTCGACGCGCTTGGGGCCGACGGTGGTCCGCATGAACACGAAGCCGTCCTTGACGAACAGGTCCTGGCCCTCCACCAGCTCCACGCCCATCTGCTGCGCGAGGAAGGCATGCTCGAAGTAGGCGGAATTGAACGGCCCCGGCGTCATCACGACGACGGTCGGGTTGTCCGCCAGGCTGGCCTGGCGCAGCGTGTTCAGCAGCAGCGCCGGGTAGTGCGCGACCGGCGCGATCGGATACTTCGCGAACAGCTCCGGGAAGAGCCGCATCATCATCTTGCGGTTCTCCAGCATGTAGCTGACGCCGGAAGGCACCCGCAGGTTGTCCTCCAGCACGTAATAACCGCCATCGGAGTGCCGGATCAGGTCCACCCCGGTGATGTGGGCGTAGACGCCCAGCGGCAGGTCCAGCCCCTGCATCGCCGGCTGGTACTGCGCGTTGGCGAAGACCTGCTCGGCCGGGATCAGGCCGGCCTTCACGATCTCATGGTCGTGGTAGATGTCCCACAGGAAGCGGTTGAGCGCGGTGACGCGCTGGCGCAGACCGCGCTCCAGCATCCGCCAGTCGTCGGCGGGCACGATGCGCGGGACGGTGTCGAAGGGGATCAGGCGCTCGGCGCCGGCCTCGTCCCCGTAGACGGCGAAGGTGATGCCGACCTTGTGGAACAGCAGGTCGGCCTCGGCCCGCTTCTTGGCGAGGGCGTCGGGCGTCTGCGCGTGCAGCCAGTCCGCGAAGTCCTGGTAACTGGGCCGGATCGCGCCGCTTTGCAGCAGCATCTCGTCATAGTGGCCAGCGGCCGGAAGGGTCAGCGCATGCATGAGGTCTCCAGGGGACGGACCGCCTCCGGTTGGCGGTCGGGAAGGGCAGGTTGCAAGCCTCGTGCCCACCCCGGTCCGGCGGACGGGCGGGCAACGCCTCCAGCTTGATCGCTTTTGGTGCGCCTGCAAAGCCCGCCCCGCGACGGTGCCCGGACAGGGTCGGTCTTTGCCCGCCGCTGGTGCAGTGGCACTATCCCGCGTTGCGGGTCGGCCCGGCTCTCGCTACAACTGTCGCAATGCATCAGAACACGCAGGTCCTGACCTCCCCGCCAGCCCCTGGCGGTCCCCCGGTTCCGGCGGCGTGAACGCCGACGGCTTCGTCCCCCCGCGCGGCTCGCGCGCCTCGCTGGGCCGCTGGCTGACCGCCATGGTGCTGGCGGCGGTGGCGGTGGCGCTGCTGACCTCCGCGGTGCTGATCGAGAACTTCGCCCGCGCCCATGCCGAGCGCCGCGCGGTCGAGTCGCTGCGGCAGGTCGCGGTCGACTTCCGCGACGCGCTGGATCGCGGCATGGCGCAGCAGTTCAAGGAAGTCCGGGTGCTGGCCCAGCTGGAGCCCTTCCGACGATTCGACGATCCCGAGGCGATGCGCCGCGCGCTGGATCAGGTGCAGGTGGGCTTCGACCACTTCGCGTGGCTGGGCGTGACCGACGGGCAGGGCAAGGTGCTGGCGGCCGCCGGGGGGCTGCTGGACGGTGTCGACGTTTCCAAGCGTCCATGGTGGCAGGGGGCGAAGGGCGGCCAGCCTTTCGTCGGCGACGTGCATGCGGCCCTGCTGCTGGAGAAGCTGCTGCCGCGCCAGAACGAGCCGTGGCGCTTCGTCGACTTCGCGATCCCGTTGCTCGACAGCCGCGGCCAGCTGCAGGGCGTGTTCGGCGTTCACCTGAGCTGGGGCTGGGCGCGGCAGATCAAGAGCGAGCTGATCGACGCGACGATGGCCTCCCACCAGGCCGATGCACTGGTGCTCGGCAAGGATGGCGTGGTGATCCTGGGGCCGTCGGACCGAGAGGGCAAGCCGATGCCGATCGGCACCGAGCACGGCCAGGGCCTGCGGCACCACGAGGCCGACGGGGTCGACTACTTCGCCGTCAGCGTGCCCAGCCAGGGTTACGGCCTTTATCCCGGCCTGGGCTGGACGGTGCTGGTGAGGCAGCCGGTGGCGGTGGCGCTGGCGGACTACTACGGGTTGCGGCGCCAGATCATGCTCAGCGCGTTGCTGCTGCTGGCGATGGCCGTGCCGCTGAGCTGGTGGCTGGCGCGGCGCATGAGCCGGCCGCTGCACCAGCTGGCCAAGGCGATCGCGCAGCGCCGTCACCTGAGCGAGGACGCGCTCCCCACTGTCGGCGGCTACCGCGAGGCGGCGGTGCTGTCGCACGCGCTGAACGAGCTGGCGGAACGGCAGGTGGCGCAGGACCGCTCGCTGGCGGAGCTGAACGCGTCGCTGGAGCTGCGCGTCGAGGCGCGCACGCTGGAGCTGCACGATGCGATGCTGCGACAGGAGGCCAGCGAGCGCCGGCTGCGCACGATCGCGGACAACCTCCCGGTGCTGATCTCCTACATCGACGCGGAGGAGCGCCTGCGTTTCCTCAACGCGACCTTCCGGACCTGGATGGGCATGGAGCCGGAGGCCGCGCTGGACCGGCCGCTGGCCGAGGTCATCGGGCCGGTGCTGCATGCGCAGCGGCAACCCTTCCTGAAGGCGGCGCTGGCCGGTGCGCGGCAGCGTTTCGAGACGCGCTCCGAATCCAACGGCGTGGTGCGCGACATGCTCGCCGAGTACGTGCCCGACCTGCGTCCCGACGGCAGCGTCGCGGGCGTGTACACGCTGGCGACCGACATCACGCCCTTCAAGCAGGTGGAGCGGGAACTGGACCAGCTCAGCCGCGTGGACCCGTTGACCGGGTTGCCGAACCGGCGCCAGTTCGAGTCCCGCCTCGCCGACGCCATCGCCCGCACGCGTCGGAACGAGCGCACGATGGCGCTGATGTTCCTGGACCTGGACCACTTCAAGCAGGTGAACGATTCGATGGGGCATGCGGCGGGGGACGTGGTGCTGAGGGCCTTCGCCGACCGCGTGCGCGGCGCGATCCGCGAGACCGACCAGCTCTGCCGCCTGGCTGGCGACGAGTTCGTCCTGATCATCGAGAACCTGCATGCCCCTCAGGAGGCGGCGCTCGTCGCGGAGAAGGTGCTCGCGGTGGTGAAGGCGCCGCTGACCTTGCAGGGGCAGGACCTGCAGCTGTCGACCAGCATCGGCATCGCCTGCCATGACGGCGGCGCCGAGGGCGACGTGGCCCTGCTGGGCCGCGCCGACAACGCGCTCTATGCCGCGAAGGCGGCCGGACGAGGCTGCTGGAAGTTGGCGGACTGAGCGCGCGCTCCGGGCGCGGCTTCGGGTGTAATGCGCGACATGGTTGCCCGCTCGACTCCCGCTCCGTCCACGCCCAAACCGGCGCTGAAGCCAGCGCTCAAGTTCCGCATGCGCGTCACCATCGGCGAAGTCATCGCCATCGGGCCGGGCAAGATCGCGTTGCTGGAAGCGCTCGACGACACCGGCTCCATCACCGCGGCGGCGAAGTCGCTGGACATGTCCTATCGCCGCGCGTGGCTGCTGATCGATGAGACCAACCGCGCGCTCAAGGAACCCGCCGTTGCCACCGCCGCCGGTGGCGCCAAAGGCGGCGGGAGCGCGCTCACCGAGTCCGGTCGGGCGCTGATCTCGCTCTATCGGCAGATCGAGGAGACCGCACTGGCAGCCTGCAAAGGCGAGATCAAGCAGCTGATGAAGCTCCTAGCCGCCTGAGGCGCAATATCCTGGGATATATTGCGAGCCTCCTCCGTGTCCGCCCTTCGAGGGACTCGCCATGCGCTCGATTCTTCCCGTCCAGATCGCTCGCCGAGCCGCCGTGCTGGGCCTCGCGCTGATGGCCGCCAGCCTCGCGCAAGCAGCGGACGTGACCGTCTCCGCCGCCGCCAGCCTGACCAACGCGTTCAAGGAACTGGCCCCGGCTTTCGAGGCTGCGCATCCGGGCACCAAGGTCCAGTTCAACTTCGCCGCGTCGGACGCGCTGCTCGCACAGATCACCAAGGGCGCGCCGGTCGACGTCTTCGCGTCGGCCGACCAGGAGACGATGGACAAGGCCCAGCAGCAGAAGCTGCTGGTCGACGGCACGCGGCGCAACTTCGTCAGCAACGCGCTGGTCGTCATCACGCCGGCCGAGAACGGTGTCGCGCTGAAGACGCTCGCCGATCTGCAGCAGCCGGGCGTGAAGCGCATCGCCCTCGGCAAGCCGGAAGGCGTGCCTGCCGGCCGTTATGCCAAGGGCGCGCTGGAGAAGGCCAAGCTGTGGACGGCCGTCGAGCCGAAGGCGGTCTACGCGCAGAACGTGCGCCAGGCGCTGGACTACGTGTCGCGCGGCGAGACCGAGGCCGGCTTCGTCTACGCGACCGACGCCCTCGTGCTGAAGGACAAGGTCCGCATCCTGTTCAGCGTGCCGACCGAGACGCCGATCTCCTATCCGATCGCCGTCACCAACGGCGGCACGAATGCCCAGGGCGGCAGGCAGTTCCTGGACTTCGTCGCCTCGGCCGCCGGTCAGGCGGTGCTGGCCAGACATGGCTTCCAGAAGCCCTGAACGGCCGTTGATATCCGGCTGAGGAGCGGCACCCCCGTGGAACCTGCCTGGATCGCGCTCGCCTTGTCGCTGAAGGTCGCCGGCTGGGCGACCGCGCTCAATCTGGTGCTCGGGGTGGTCGCCGGCTTCGCGCTCGCGCGTCTGCGCTTTCCGGGCCGGGAGCTGCTCGACGCCGTGCTGACGCTCCCGATGGTGCTGCCGCCGACGGTGCTCGGCTACTACCTGCTCGTGGTCATCGGCAAGCGCGGCTGGCTGGGCGCGTGGCTGTGGGAGACCTTCGGCATCAACCTGATCTTCACCTGGCAGGGCGCGGTGATCGCGGCAACGATCGTCGCCTTCCCGCTGGTCATGAAGTCCGCGCGTGCCGCGTTCGAGGGCGTCGATCCGCAGCTGGAGCGCGCCGGCCGGGTGCTGGGGCTCAATGAATGGGCGCTGTTCTTCCGCGTGACGCTGCCGATGGGGTGGCGCGGCGTGCTGGCCGGCGTGCTGCTGGCCTTCGCCCGCGCGCTGGGCGAGTTCGGCGCGACGCTGATGGTCGCGGGCAGCATCCCGGGCAAGACGCAGACGCTGTCGGTCGCGGTCTACGAGGCGGTGCAGGCCGGGCAGGACGACACCGCCAACCTGCTGGTGCTGATCGTGTCGCTGACCTGCGTCGTGGTGCTGCTGGCCGCCGGCCGGCTGGCCGGACCGAGGAGCGGTGCATGAGCTTCGAGGTGCGCATCCGCAAGCACGTCGAGGGCGGCGGGCGTCGCTTCGAGCTCGATGTCGCCTTCCGCACCGACGCGCGGCGGACGGTGATCTACGGGCCCTCGGGCGCCGGCAAGAGCCTGACGCTGCAGGCGATCGCGGGCCTGTTGAAGCCCGACGCCGGCACGATCCACATCGACGGTCATCCGGTCTTCGACAGCGCATCGCGCATCGACGTGCCGGCCCGCGAGCGGCGGCTGGGCTATCTGTTCCAGGACTACGCGCTGTTCCCGCGGCTGACGGTGCGGCAGAACATCGCCTTCGCCCTGAAGCGCGGTTGGCGGAACCCGTCACGCCACGAGGGCGGCGAGGCGGTCGACCGCTGGATCCAGGCCTTCGAGCTGGAACGCGTCGCGCAGCAGCGACCGCACCAGTTGTCCGGAGGACAGCGTCAGCGCACCGCGCTGGCGCGCGCGCTGGTGAACGAGCCGCGCGCGCTGCTGCTCGACGAGCCGTTCTCCGCGCTGGATCCGGCCTTGCGCGGCCGCATGCGGACGGAGCTCGATACGCTGCTCGAGCGCGTCGGCGTGCCGATGCTGATGATCACGCACGACCCCGAGGATCTGGCGCGCTTCGGCGACCACCGCGTGATGCTCCGCGACGGCAGGGTGCGCGAGGCCGAGTCCGAAGGATCCTGACAGCGCTCGTCGTCCGGACCCTGAGAATCAGGCGTCATGGAGGGCGACGTGGGAAGCGACGACATGCGGCAGTCAGAGGCGGGGCCGGAGGCGGACGGGGTCAGTCATTGCGACCTTGTCATGAAGGGCGGTGTCACCAGCGGCGTCATCTATCCGCGGCTGGTGGCCGGGCTCTCCGATCGATACCGGTTCAAGAACATCGGCGGCACCTCGGCCGGCGCGATCGCGGCCGGGGCGAGCGCCGCGGCGGAATTCGGCCGTCAGCGCGGCCATGCCGGCGCTTTCGAGCGGCTGGCCCGGCTGCCGGAGGAACTCGGCGCCGAACTCCCGGGGGCAAGACGTGGCCCCGCTCGCAGCCGGCTGTTCACGCTCTTCCAGCCGGTCCCCGCGCTGCGCCGCCACTTCGATGTGCTGACGCGGGCGCTCGGCAAGCCGGTGGGCGCGGCGGTGGCGTCGGTCCTCGGCGGGATGGTCGCGATGCACGGCCTCGCGGCACTGGCGATCGCCGGCATTGGCGCCGCCTTGCTCGTGCCCTATGCCGGGCTGCTCATGCCGGACGCAGGGACCGGGCCCTGGCAGAAGCTGCTCGCGGTCGCGGGGCTGGCGGTGATCGTGGCACTCGTGGCGGCAGCCGTTGCCGGGACCGTGCTGCTGCTCTTCACCCGAGGCTTGCTCCGCGGGCTCAAGGACAACGGCTATGGCCTGTGCAGCGGCCAGACCCAGCCGGGCCACGAGGGACCAGCCGCGCTCACCGACTGGCTCCACGTCTATTTCAACGAGCTCGCCGGCAAGAGCGTCGATGGCCCGCCGTTGAGCTTCGGCGAGCTGTGGGGACCGGACCCGGCGACGCGGCGCATCAACCTCGAGGTGATCACCAGCGCGGTCAGCCAGCAGATGGTCTACAGCATCCCGTTCCGGCCCGGGACGCCGATGTTCTATTACGACCCGGCGGAGTGGTCGCGGCTGTTCCCGCCCGCGGTGATGGCGGCGTTGGCGGCCCCGTTCGGCAATGGCCATGACGGTCCGGTGATCGAGAGCGCCCAGGGCCGCGAGCTGCGCCCGCTGCCCCGGCATGGCGATCTGCCGGTGGTGGTGGCGATCCGGATGAGCCTCAGCTTTCCGCTGCTGCTGTCGGCGGTACCGCTGTACGCCGTGGACTGGTCGCGCACGGCCAACCAGCGCACGCAGGCCGCGGTCCGCGCCGCGGTGACGGCCGAGGAGCGCCGCGGCCTGAGACTGCGGGCGACGCGCATCTGGTTCTCGGACGGCGGCATCGGCAGCAACCTGCCGCTGCACCTGTTCGACGCGATGCTGCCGCGCCATCCAACCTTCGCGGTCAACCTGAAGCGCCCGCATCCGGACCACGTGATCCGACCCGAGGATCCGGGCAACGAGGGCGGGCGGATCTACCTGCCCGAGGACGACCGCGGCGGCCGCCTGCGCTACTGGCCGGAGCCGGACCTGGTCGACGGCTGGGAGCAACACCCGCCGCAGGCGCGGGAGAAGGCGCCGCTGGCGGGCCTGGCCGGCTTCCTGTGGAGCATCGTCGCGACGATGCAGAACTGGCGCGACGAGATCCTGTTCCCCACGCCGGGCTTCCGCGACCGCATCGTCCAGATCAGCCAGAAGGCCGACGAGGGCGGGCTCAACCTCGCGATGCCCGCCGGCACGATCGCCGCGCTGGCGGAGGCGGGCGACATGGCGGCTCGGCGCCTGGTGGCGCGTTTCCACCCGTCGGGCGCCGAGGGCGGGGCAGGCTGGGACAGCCATCGGCGCGCCAGGCTGACGACCTTCCTCGGCGTGATGCAGCCGGCGACCGTGGAGTTGGCGTCGGTGATGGCGTCGGTGATGGCGACAGGCACGAGCAGGAGCACCGGGTCGGGGACGGTGGCGGACTGGCTGGTGCTGCTCGACACGGATACGCGTTACCAGCGCTCGTCGGCGATGCGGGCCGAGGCGGCGCGGTTCCTCACCGGCCTGGACGGCATCGGCGCCGCGACGCCGCGCAAGCTTTCGGGTCAGCCGCGCACGCTGGATGTCGGCTCGCTCAAGCCCCTCCCTCAGGTGCGATTGACGCCCCGGATCTGAGCATCGCCCACACCTGTGCCAAGCTTTCCACAGGGCCGACGCCTCTTAACGGCGGCTTGAGATGGGTGTACGGTGGGGGTGCCAACATCGTGCCGCGCGGGGTCCGATCTCCCTTCGGGCCGGCGACCGAGGAGAAAAAACATGGCGTCCAACGTGAACGTCCGCGGGTCCATCGGCCGGCGACTGGGCTTGGTGCAGGCCCTGGTGCTGGTGATTGCGCTGATCGGATCGGCGATGGGATATCTGGGTCTGAGCCGCGTGGCGGCGCAGACGGAGTCCATGTACCAGGAGACCATCGTCACCGAGCGGGTGGCCTCCGACTGGTACCGCAACGTCTTCAACGGCGGGACGCGCACGACGGCGATCGCCGTGAGCGCGGACCCGGCCCTGGCGACCTTCTTCGCCGAGCAGGCGGCGGAGTCGACCAAGTCCTCGACGGAGCTGCAGGGTCGGATGGACAAGCTGCTGAACTCGCCGGAGGAACGCGCCGCCTTCGACCGCGTGATCGATCTGCGCAAGACCTACATCAAGGTGCGCGACACGATCACCGAGGCGAAGAAGCAAGGCGATCCGGCGCGGGCGAAGCAGCTCTTCGACGAGCAGTTCAAGCCGGCCGCGGCGGCGTATCTGGAGAGCATCCGCGTGATCGCGCAGCAGCAGCGTGATCAGCTCGACTCGGCGCTGAAGGCGCTGGCGGAGACCAACGCGCGGGCGCGGACCGCCTTGGTGGTGTTCGGGCTGGTGGCGCTGGTGGCGGGCGGGGCCCTGGCGGTGTGGCTGACGCGATCGATCACGCGTCCGCTCGCCCAGGCGGCGGAGGTGGCCGATGCCATCGCGCGCTTCGACCTGACGGGCCGCATCGAGACGACGGGCGGCGACGAGACGGGCCAGCTGCTGCGGTCGCTGAGCGAGATGCAGGGCGCGCTGGTCCGCCTGATCGGCGAGGTGCGCGGATCGACGGACAGCATCAGCACGGCGAGCGCGGAGATCGCCACGGGCAACATGGACCTGTCGGCGCGCACGGAGCAGACGGCGTCCAACCTGCAGCAGGCGGCGGCGTCGCTGACGCAGCTGACGGGCACGGTGCGGCAGACCGCGGACGCGGCGACGACGGCCAATCAACTGGCCGGATCGGCGGCGGAGACGGCGCAGCGCGGCGGCGCGGTGATGGGTCAGGTCGTGGCGACGATGGGCGAGATCAGCGACAGCTCGCGGCGCATTGCCGACATCATCGGCGTGATCGACGGCATTGCGTTCCAGACCAACATCCTGGCGCTGAACGCGGCGGTCGAGGCGGCGCGGGCCGGCGAGCAGGGCCGGGGCTTCGCGGTGGTGGCGAGCGAGGTGCGCTCGCTGGCGCAGCGCAGCGCGCAGGCGGCCAAGGAGATCAAGACGCTGATCGCCACGAGCGTGGACCGCGTGGAATCCGGATCGCGGCTGGTCAGCGACGCGGGTTCGACGATGAACGACATCGTGACCAGCGTGCAGCGGGTGACGGACATCATTGCCGAGATCCGCGCGGCGTCGCAGGAGCAGAGCGACGGCATCAACCAGGTGAACGCCGCGGTGGGTCAGCTGGATCAGATGACGCAGCAGAACGCGGCGCTGGTCGAGGAAGCGGCCTCGGCGGCGGAGAGCCTCAAGGACCAGTCGCTGCGTCTGTCGACGGCGATCGGGGTGTTCAGGTTGACGTGATGTGGCCGGCGCCGCCCGGGCCGCTCGGCCGGCTCGTGGCGGAGTGGCCGGCGAGGATCTCGGCCTCGCGCTCCGGCGCCAGCGTCGTGACGAGTTTGCTGGCATCCCAGCCCGGCTCGCGCGGCGCTCTCGCCCAGGCGAGCGTGTCCGCCGCGGTGTCCCGGATCGAGCGGGTCATGAGACCCGCGGCGACGGCGCGGGATGCGTCGCCCAGCAGCATGCCGCCGTGGGTCGGATCCTCTTCGGGCAGCCACAGCGGCAGCCCGGTCCACGGCGCCACGCCGAGCACGAGCAGCATGGCGTCCCGCTTCCAGTGGAAGCGGGCATCGCTGCCCGGCGCGGCTTGCAGGCAAGCGTCGAGCAGCGTCTGCATCGCCAGCTGCGGGCCGACCGCGTTGAACGCGCCGGTGGTCCGTGACTCCGCGAGCGTCACGCAGAACGCGGCGAGGTCGCGGACATCGATGACCTGCACCGGCCGCTCGGGCCGCCCCGGCGCGAGCACCTCGCCGCCGCGCGCGACGCGCGTCGGCCAATAGGTGAATCGACCGGTCGGGTCATGCGGGCCGACGATCAACCCCGGGCGCACGATCGCGTGGCGGTCGGGCAGGGCGCGGGCGAGTGCTTCCTCGGCACGGGCCTTCAGCGGACCGTAGCCTTCGTTGCCTTCAGCAAGCGGCGTTGATTCGTCGAAGACGCGATGCGGCGGGAACACGCCGTACGCCGAGATCGAGGACACGAGGACGATGTGCGGCGCGCCTGTGTCGAGCGCGGCGAGGGTGCGCTCGATCTGCGCGGGGTTGAAGGCGGTGCAGTCGATGACCGCATCGAACTCGCGACCGCGCAGCGCGCTCATGTCGCCGTCGCGATCGCCGATGAGGCGCTCGACCTCGGGGAACAGACCCGGGCCGTGCCGCCCGCGATTCAGCATCGAGACCGTGTGACCGCGCGCCAGCGCGGCGTCGATGACGTGGCGACCGAGGAAGACGGTGCCGCCGAGGATGAGCAGGCGCATGGCGTTCTGTTCCTTGGAAGGGGTCGCCTCAGTGTCCATCTTTCGGGATGTCAGAACGGGAGCGCCATCCCGCTGGCGCGGGCCGTGTCGAAGAGCTGCTTCGCGAGGTGGTAATCGGTGATGTCACTGGCAAGGCTTGTGACGCAGAAGTCGTAGAGGTTGTCTTCGGCGTCGCGATAGACCAGGACGAATTGGGTGCAAGACTCCCGCGAGTTCTGGGAGAAGAGCAGCCTCGCAGAGAAGTTTTTTGCCGTGCAGAAGACAGCGTCGAAATAGTCGTACGTCCACGGGAGCTCTCCGGCTTCAGTGCGCTGCACGAGCTCGGACACAAAGTGTCGGACCTTCTCAGGAAACATGGGGTTTGCTCCTTCCGGATATGAGTTGTTCAAGGGCTTGTTTCACATCCAGGGAACGCTCCTGGATGTCGGTCAGAACGCGTTTGGAGAGACGTTCGTCTCGATCGTTGGATCGGATGGCGTCCTGAAGATGCGCCTCAAGTCCCACAAGCCCGATGGACAACTCGTCGGTCTCAGGGCCAGGCGGCACGGCCCGCAAGAAAGACCGCCGAGCCTGCTGGACGCATTGCAGGGCTGTGGACCTCCGGTTGTCGATGAGGTCGTCGTTGATGCGATCGATCAACAACAGGCACTCGCTCAGGAGCGCTGCGCGATCCACCTTCCGCGCTTCGGCGAGCAGCGCCCGCGCCTCGGCGCGGATGCCCTTGGAGATGCTGATCGCTTGCAGTACTTCAGACACCGTGATCAGCAGACCGATGAAGGTCGCGACACCGCCGACGTAGCTGAAGCGGTCGAAGGTGTCCTTGTCCGACAGCACTTCGACGCGGAAGTGATACGCGGCCCACACGATGCCGATGCTGGCCGCGCCGTAGGCGAGCCTGATCCAGTTCTCTTTGAGCAGTTCCATCCGAAGACCTCTTGGCGGGCGTGAAGCCAGCTCCAGCGAGGCGCTGACCTGGCCGTCGCGCTGGAGCAGAGGTGAGGAACTCTAGGGAAATCCGTTCGCGGAGCAATCGCACAAATGGCGGCACCCGCATGAGCGAATTTGCGTGTCGGTGGGCCCGCCGATGGGGGATCTCTCGGGTAGATGTGGCCGTGGTTCGTCCAGCACCATTCACCGCTTTCCCAAGCAGTGGCTGATCGTCAGCGTGCTGTATCCGCCTAGGCTGCCAGACGCGTTGGCACGTCAGCAATCACTGTTTTGGCAGTCAGATGCTGCACCGACGGCGCCCCCGCCTCGTGTGCCGCGCGCGCGACGTAGGTGCGATGGCAGAAGCCGAAATCCGCCTCGAAGCAGACGAGGCAGGTTGTCTGCGCCGACGTCGTCAGGGCCAGGTCTTCGATGACGGCCGTCTGAAGCGCCAGGTGCGCATGAAAGCCATCCGTGTACGCCTGCCAATCGCCGTCGGCCTTGTAGCGGTTCCGAACGGGCTTGGGGCAGCCCAATGCAGGGCGGTGCTCGTAGGCGACGTCTGCTGCGGCCAGCGCCTCGCGGAACGCCGTCTTGGAGAACCCCTTCTTCCGCGACAGCGGCAATTCACGCACGTCCACGACCAGTTGGACGCGCGCCTGCTTCAAGCGCGCGATGAACGCCTCGATGGTCAGGCCCTCATAGCCGAAGGTGAAGAGCGCGGTTGCTGCCATGGTGTCTGCTGAGTGTGCCTTCATCGCGGCGTGCCGATCCTCATCCAGGTGAGGAAAATGCGACACGCGGGCCGCGCGCGTCCAGGCGCAAAAAAGCCCGGGCGTTGCCGGGCTGTCTGGCCGGGTGAGGCGCTTTGTGGAGTCCGGATTCCGATGGCAGTTTCCCGTCCTTATCGGAGGTTTGGGCTTCAGATTTACACCGTCTGTTGACCGGCTTTTGGTGAAATACTAAGTCGTTGAATTGCATGAACAATTCGCGCGAAGATCTAGAGTTTCACCAACTCTTGACCGTCGCACGCCAAACGCATACGTGACCGCGCTTTCAACGGACCGAGCAGTCAATTCGGGCGCGCGCCAAGCACCCTCGCCTATCGCGAAGCTTAAGGTTCGAGTGGCCTGGTGGCAGCGCTCAGGATCAACGCGCGCACTAGGTGCTCCGCATTCTCCTCGAAGCCACAAACTCCACTCGCCGACAAGTCAAGCGCCCCCACTTCACCCGCAAATGGACGATCTATGCGGATTCGGTCGATCTTGCCGAGCGACTTCGGAAAGACGGCGCGAAAGTCGGCCACGGCGTTGTCGGACGACGTGAGATCAACCTTACTGATGGTGGTTTCGCTGAGAGGAATTCCGCACGCACGCAGACGCACGACGCGAGCTCGCGGGGAACTCCGTTTTACGACCTTGTACAGATCGAGGACGGGCCACTCCGGCTCAACTACAGATATGCCGTCGAAAGCGCCGCTCAAAGCCGAAATGAGCGGTCGGACAGTCCTTGGAGGGTTTGAAATCTCTAATAGGTAAGCGCCGGGCGTGTCGATTGAATGGTGCAAACGAAAGATGGTGATGGCGTACCGCACCGTCTGCAGTTCACTGGTCTCGCCAAAAGGGTCAACCACCTTCTCTGTCGTGGTCACTCGCTCGATGTATCGGCAGTGGAGAAAACTTGGCTCGCGCGAAACTGGATCAAATCCGCTCCCGCTTTCAGCGGTGAACTGCGCCTGACCAAGAAGACGGAGTGCCTCCTTTGGCGCCACATCGCTCCGGATTTGAAGCCATTTCGACTTAAGCATTGTGTCCAGGCAGAGTTTTCAAAGTTGCCCTAGCTGCTTCTTCTACGAGCTTGCCCAAAGTGCGTTCTTGCTCGCCCGAGAAGCCCGTCCTGCTCTCGTTATAACGATTAAGCTCGATACTCCGGTAGAAGCCTCTAGGTAGGAATGTGAATTCGGAGCAGTCGTCTGGCGAGGCAAATTGCGCCTCGAATTCAAGGAGGTCCGCTGTGTCGTGGTCCTCCTTACAAGTCCAGATAATCCTCGAGACATAGAATCCCTTCTTTTGAAGGAGATCTAGCTCATCCGATTCCAAAACTCCCTGACCTCTCAGCGAGGCTTTGTCGATCCGGATTTCTGGATTCCCGTTGTCGTCCGGGTCATCGCCGTCGCTTTTTTCCACCTTCGGCTTGGTGACGTACACGTCCGACACGTCGCGCAACTTTAATCCCGGCAGGGCGCGAATGAGATGAGTAAAGAATTTGGTTTTGACCTTTGGTTCCATTGTGGGCGGTAGTCTGATTTCGTCAAAGTCAACCGGCATCTCGGTTTTCTCAATTACCGACTTGACGATCTCATTAATCCATTCATCTGATTCTTCAGAATGCGGGGCGTGGACCACGAATCCACCGTTCTCCTGATATATGGAAATGAGGGCGGTGCGCGTTCTAACCTGCCGAAATTCGCTACGGTTAAACTCCGTCTTGCTGTACCTAAATTCGATATCAAGCCGAGTGCCCTTGGCAGTGTGAACCTTCACCTCAGCACCGCCGCTCTCTTGCAGTTGGGCTCTCAGTTCTAGGGCTCCCTCTTCGAAATTTGCGAGGGTGGCGGCAGTGTTCAGTCGTACGCTCGATAGTTTGTCGCGCTGGCTGCTGTTGTTGCCGAATAGCTTGGCCAGAGCGTCGTAATCGTAGTAATCATGAAAGAGTCGCGCAAAGTGTTTTGCCAATTCCCTACGACTTGTCTCTTTCGAAACTAAGATCCCCCGGGAAATAAACAGTTCCCGTAAGTCGGCATTAGTGACCTTCTTTTGATTCAGTGCATCAAAGAGCGACTTGTCGCTCGCACTGTAAATCTTCCCCATCATCATTCCCGCTCCCACGCGATGGGCGTTTGTGAGAATGAGTATTTGGTCATCTCTACCAATTCAAACTCAATTTCTTTCAAGCGATCCAGTTTGTACTTGTCATAGCCCCATTCTTGCGCATAGTTGTGAATCGCCCTCTTGAAGTTGCTTTTCGGATCCGAAGCGGGCTCGTGATGGATCATTCGAACCCGGATCTTATGGCCGCCATCTAGAATCTGAAAGCCTGACAGAATATCGAGAAAATACGAAAATTCTTCGGAGCTCGCACCGCTCCGATGGTAGTAGATTACGTATCCTTCCGGGTACCGTTCTTCGGGTGTTCCGGTTTTCTCGTTGTACTTCACCACCTTGTCGTGGCGAATTATCAGATAAGGACCTGCTAGCATCTCCACGGTTGCCGCGCGACTGTACTTTTCGCCGCTAGTTTTATGAAGTCGCATTTCCGGATACACAAATTCGTACTGTGTTTCCGGAAAGGTTCCGTTTTTATGCAGCATCGCGGCGTCTACCACCATCGAACTCAAGTAACTGATGAGTTGAGGTTCGTATATGTGAACTGATTGTCCGGCGGCAATCGGTAGCGCTTCGAGCTTGACTTGTTTGGGCTCCTTATTGCCGCGGCCCTTAACCGGTTCGAACAAGAGATCGTAAAACGATCTGTCGTATTCGTTGTCGTGGTTGTAGACGAACAGCAGGCCTCGAACTTCATATGCGGAGTCATGAGGTACATAACGATCATGCCATTCCTCAGACACCCGAGCGCAGTCGATTGTTTGTGCCAGAGATCGAAGAGCAGGAACGATCTGCGCGACGGTGATACTTCCCTTCGCGTAGCTCTTCAGATCAGTATTTAGAAAAACGTCCTTATTCTGGTAAGGGTCGTGGTAATGGAACACAGCATCTACGGGATGGGTATGTTCTGCGGCTTTGGTAGGCGCATGAGCCGTCTGCTTTACGCATGCGAAGTTGAAGTTTTGAAGTTCAACGCGCTGCCATTTGAACCAGCTAAACAATTCATCCGAGACGTACTTAGCCATCATCGCGATGGCTTCCTTCTCTCCAGACATACAGACCTTCTCCAACAGGCGGAACGGAGCGCGCAAGAGCGCCTGTCCGACTGTGCGGTAGAGCACCGACGAGGTGCAACAAGTTGTTGCGCTGATCGCACAGGTCGTGCCCTATTCCCCTTTACGGGGGAGAGGGTCATCCCGAGGTGACCTGATTTGTCGAGGCTTATGGATGGTTCACGTCATGATCCACAAGACACTTACATGGAGGCCGTGATCATTTTGGGAACCATCGCGGCCCTCATTTAAACAGCTGGCGGGATGCGGCCATCATGCTTGGGTCGATATCACGCCCTCGTGGACTCCATCGCCTTCCGGTCAAGGCTGATCGCCGAGCATGGACGATGAGCAAGCGGGACCCCGGCCCGTGGTGCGCCGGAGGGATGAAGCCGGATACGCTATCGGAAATGTGAGGGAGAAACCATGAACGTTGGAGATAGGTTGCTGCACATCTATGACTCGCTGATGCGGCAGCTCGATGACCTGCAAATGCTGCACGCGTGGGCTGCAGTGTTCGAAGTCGAAACTGACACGCCTCACCTAGAAGAAGAGATGTCATTCCTGGTTCTCGGTTTAAGGCGAGAGATCGCTCTGGCCAGGGAGCGACTCGACTTTCTGGATGTACCGGCCGACCTCACTCAGCCGGCGTTTGGCAGGCTGCACGATGTCGCGTCGCCTACGCAGTTCCTCGCTCCATGGCGAAGCCATCGAGGAAACCTTACGCCTCCAGAGTGCCGGAAGATATTTGACTGGGTGGCTTGGGCGCTCCGGGAAGAAGCTGAGGCGGACATGGAGACCGAGGCCATGAGAGCCCTCGTGGAAGAGTTGAAGGATCTGGAGAACGCGCTCGCGGACGCCAGCGTGCCGGGCCACCTCCGCGCTTTCATCGACAGGCAGATCAAGACCATCCGAAATGCGTTACGGATGTACCGCGTGAGGGGCGTGGCGCCCATTCGGGAGGCGTTGGCAACGGTGGCCGGAGAGTTCATGGTGAAGGACCAAGTCCTTAAGCAGAACCTGGAGTCGGGAACAGCACCTGCGAAAAGCGCAATCTCCCGGATCGCTACGGCGGTGGATAAGCTGGCCAAGTTCGCCGACAACACGTCAAAGGTGAAGAAAGGCGTTGAGGACGTCGTCGCTATCGGGGCGACGGTCTCTGGAGTCGTGACGCCCTTCGTGTTGCTGCTGCAGTAGTCATGAGCGCCTGTGCATCCTGTGCGGCACTGCCGGTAGTCCTACCAAGCATTGACACCAGCGCAATGCTCACCATGGCGGGGCTCATCGCCGCCGTATGGTCCGTCGTTCCCGCCACCACAAAGCTCGGATTCCGGCTCAGCCTTTCTTGGTTGGACTGGGCCGTTATCTGGTCCTTCTTGGGCCTTATCCATACCTTCTTCTTTGAGGCCGTCCTCCGATCCCTGCATCTTTTCCCGGTGCTCGGGCCATGGAAGTGGGGCTTCGACAAGAGCGCACTGCAGTATTCGCTTTTCCTTGGCTTGGCGGCCTTCGTCTACATCAGGTCGCGTCGGACCACGGTGAGTCGCAGGAAGCTGCCGCTTTTCGCGAAGTTGGCGGCGGCGCTCCTGCATGCGCGGCGTTTCGAAGAGCTAGCTGGTCTTCTCGATCGCCATCTCGACTCTGTGTTGGAGCTAGCCTCCCGCGAAGGCGTTCGGCGCCGTCTTGCGGATTGGTTGCGTCCAAGCCTAGTGCTGCCGATGTTCACCCGTGACGCAAACGGAACCATTTCCACGGTGGATGCTCCGATGTCCGGTCTCGCCAAGCGGTGGCGGGCCGCACGGGAAAAAGCGGCCGACGCCATCACGCCTTCGGATAAGGTTCGTGGCCGGGCTCAAGGCATCCTGACAAGTTTGCTCTCGTCGCGGAAGTTTGCTGCCTACCTCGCCCTAGCCCATCCCTACTTGTGCCTTCGCATCATGAAGCGGGTCACCAGGCATGTGGAAGACTTCCAAGACGAGTGCTTCGTCGCGTTCCTAGAGGATGAAAGCAGCGTGCTCTACGGGGAGATCAAGAACAGTGAGCAGCTCGCAGGGCAGCAAGGTCACAGGCTGGATCTTCCCGAGGAGAACCGGCTGCTTCGGTTCTACCTCAGCGATGTCTCCGTGGCAGGCAATTTGGGTGTCTTCCGCTCGATTGGCGAGGCGGCACTGGCGCGGATCGAAGTTGATGATGTGCTGATGGAGCGCCTAAACGGCCCCTTGTTCAGATATCAAGAGGTCGGCTGCCATCGGTGCCCAATCTACACGTCCATCTATTTCTTCCGCATCATGGTTCTCGAGGGGCTTCACCAGCGCTCGACCGACCATCTATGGCTTCATTACGCGCATCACTTCGCCGAAAAGCTGTTGTCCCGCGCCCGTCCCGTTCAGCCGAGCGACGACATCCACGAGTTCCCGACGCCGCTGGCCTATCTGTTCTATTGCTTGGTCGACGTCGCATGCGATTGGATCGAAGACTCGGTGGTCTTGACTAAGAAGGGTGACGTGATTCATGAGGACGCGCAGGAGGGACGGCATGTGTACATCTCCTTCGAAGCAACGACGGCTTTGGGTGCAGTGCTTGAGCCCATCATGCTGTCCGATCGAGTGCCTGGCCGGCTCAAGAGCGAACTGCTTCAGGTCGTTCTGAACTCCCTCAAGCGGGTGCAGGGGTACAAGCAGCTGCATGAGCTGGCCGACGCGATGTGCCGCAACGTGATTACTCCCCACGGGTTCCGTGGGGACGCGCGATACCTACCGCTGCTTCGTCACTTCTTCGATCGTCAGGACCACTTCCTGCGCGGGCACGTTCAACGCTTCGAAGCTGCGCTCGCCGAAGCTGAATCAGAGGCGCCGTAGGCAATGCGATGGATAGCGGCCTCGGTTCTTGTCCGGCGGTCTCTAGGTGGTGACATTGGGTCGGTGCCCGCGGTTAGGCATCGGCAGTTTTCTCCAGGAAGGGCGTCGGCACTATGCAGAAACCGCGCGGGTACAACTGATCGATGCAGTGCTCGCGCGGCGCACGAGCCTTAAGCACCTGCTTTCCATGGGATTGCGCCAGGAGCGCCTCTTCTTTGAGGTGTCACAAAGCTTCGATGCCAAAGCGCGACGGGCATCCGTATGAGCGAATGTGCGTGGCGATGGGCCCGCCGATGGGGGATCGAGGACGCGCAACGACAGAAAGCAGAAAGCCGGTGGCCACGCTCGTGACAACCGGCTTCTCGGAATTCTGGTGCGACCGGCAAGAATCGAACTTGCGACTAAGCCTTCGGAGGGCCCAATGATATCCACTTCACCACGGTCGCCGCGGGAAGCGCGCATTCTAGCCTTCTTCTGACCCTCCCCGACCCGACCGCGCACGTCCCGGCAAAACGGAACCATCGCGAACACCTGCGCGACCCTCGCGCAACACCTGCCCCACCAACGTGCCGACCTTGACGAAAGCCCCAGGGTGGGGCGACAGGGGGCTGGCTATACTGCGCCGATTTGCTGTTCCCCGGTCCGGTTTTCCCAGGGCGCCACGTCATCCGACATCCCTTCGAAACACGGACTCGCTTCTGCCGTATTCGATTCGATCCACGAGGAATTCATGAGCGGAACCCAGGACCACGCCAACGCCCAGGACACGCACGCCGAAGGACACGACGCCCACGAGGGCCCGATCAAGACACCCAAGCAACTGGTCGTCGCCGTCTTCTTCGCCTTCGTCATTCCGATCGTGATCATCGTGATGCTCGCGAACTACGTGTCCAGCGAGATCAAGCCCGGCGCCGGCGGCACCGGCCTCGAGGCGCACGCCGTCGCCGCCCGCATCCAGCCCGTGGGCTCGATCGAGCTCAAGGACCTCACGAACCCCGCGGCCATGAAGACCGGCGAACAGGTCTTCCAGGGCCAGTGCGCGGCCTGCCACGCCACCGGCGCGGCCGGCGCGCCCAAGCTCGGCGACCATGACGCCTGGGGCCCGCGCCTGAAGACCGGCTTCGACACCCTGGTGCACTCCGCCCTCAAGGGCAAGGGCAACATGGGCCCGCAAGGCGGCGGCGACTTCAGCGACTTCGAGATCTCCCGCGCCGTCGTCTACATGGCCAACCAGGGCGGCGCCAAGTTCGACGAGCCGAAGCTGCCCGCGGCGGCCGCCTCGGGCGCCGATGCCGGCGCGTCCGCCGCTGCTCCGGCCTCCGCCGCATCGCGGTAAACCGCGCCCGCCAGCGACACGAAAGCCGACCCGAGGGTCGGCTTTTTCATGGGCGATCGTCTCGACGACGGTCAGGGTGACGGCGCGGACGACTGGCCCGGCCCCGCCTCGCAGGGTCAGGACTTGTCCGATTCCCCCTTCGGGTCGAGGGGCGCCAGCAACACCCCATGACGGGCGATCAACTCGGCGTGCGTGGCGTTCGACATCGCCCAGCGCCCGGCCTCGAGCGCGTCCGCCGCCGGCCCCATGTCCTGCGTGTGGACCAGTCCCAGGCCGAGATCCGTCTCGAGGAACAGCCGGTCCCGCTCATCGAGCACCGCGCGGGCGACCTGCGCCTCGCGCCCGGTATGGCTCAGCACGCGGCCGTCCGGCTGCAGGCGCCAGATCCAGGGCGCGGCCTCCAACTCCACGTAGACCCGCTGCGGCCCGTTCTGAAAGAACCAGGCGCCCTGGTCGTCCGACGCGTAGTTGCGGTCGATGAAGCCGATCAGCTTGTCGTGCACGATGCGGCTGCCCTTGACCGTCGGGAACGGGCCCGCGGCCTGGATGCGCTCGTCGCGCATGTACCAGTCGCCGCGCGCGTCCAGCGCCAGCCAGCCGTAGCAGTGCGGCACATTGGGCCACTTCTTCAGTGCGGCTTCGACGATGGCGTCCATGAGCGTTCCTTTGCGGTCGTGGTCCGCGGAGCGGGCCGGTTGGGGGGCGTGGCGCGCCACCCGGCGCGCGGCTCAGAGCCGCGTCGCGAGCCAGTCGGTCACGCGCTCCGGCATCGTGCGCACGTGGCCGGGCGGCCGGCCCGACGGGAAGCCGACATGCCCGCCCTCGCGCGGCTGCCACAGCGTCACATGCGCGCCGACATGGCTCTGCTCGGGCAGGCTGTGTGCCGGCACGAACGGATCGTTGCGCGCGTTCAGCACCAGCGCCGGGATGCGGATGCGCGCCAGATGCGGCTTGGCGGACGCGCGCAGCCAGTAATCGTCGACGTCCCGGAAACCGTGCAGCGGCCCGGTGAAGATGTTGTCGAACTCGTAGAGGTTGCGCACGCGCCGCATCCGCTCCGCGTCGAACAGGCCCGGGTGCTGCTTCAGCTTGCTCATGGCCTTGGGCATCATCGTCCGCAGGAACATCCGCGTATAGACCAGCCCGTTGAAGCCCTTGCCGATCGCATGGCCGGCGGCCGTCAGGTCCAGCGGCGAGCAGACGGAGCACACGGCCTTCACCGTCGCGGCGGCGCTGTCGCCGGCTTCCTGCGCCCAGCGCAGCAGCGCGTTGCCGCCGAGCGAGATGCCGACGGCGATGATCGGGCCGCGATGCGAGGCGCGCAGTTGCTCCAGCATCCAGCCGATCTCGAGGTAGTCGCCCGAGTGGTACGCGCGCGGGGCGAGGTTGAGCTCCCCCGAGCACCCCCGGAAGTAGGGCATCGCGAAGGCCCAGCCCCGTTGCTGCGCCACTGCGGCGAAGGCCTGCACATACTGGCTTTCCACCGAGCCTTCCAGCCCGTGGAACAGCACCAGCAGCGGCCGTTCGGCAGGTTCGGCAGCGGGAGCCTGTGCGCCCGACGACGCGGTCGGCGGGGCATTCAACGGGAGGGGCGGGGTAGTCGACGGATCGACGAGGTGCTCGACGTCGACGAAATCGCCGTCCGGCGTCTGCCAGCGTTCGCGGCGGAACTGCGGCGGGGGACCGTCGTAGCGCCGCGCGAACAGCGCGGGCCAGATCGTCTGGGCATGGCCTCCGGGCAACCAGGGAGGCGCCTGGTACTGCATGGACAACCCTCTCAATGCAGCGTCGTCGGTGCGCCCGCGGACACGATCGACAGCTCCTGCTTCACGTCCTGCGAGGTGCCCGGACTGGCATGGTGCGCGACCATGCGCCAGCCCAGCGCCGTCTTCAGGTAGACATTCGTCGCGACGACCCACGCGCTCTGCACGCCGTCCTCGTCGGTGATCTCGACGCGCTCCAGCACCTGGTGGATCGCCGTCTCGCCGTTGACGAGCCTGCGCTGGCACTCCGGATGAACGGGGATCGAGCCTCTGGCGAAGATCTGCTCGAAGCTCGCCCGGATCGCCGCCGCGCCGACGACGCGCGGTCCGCCGGGATGCACGCAGCAGACCTCGTCCTCGTCGCCCCAGACGGCCATCAGCCGCTCCAGGTCGCCGGCCTGCAGGGCCTCGTAGAACTGCGCTTCGGTGTCCTCGGGAGAGGCCAGCAGCAGGGCGGTCTGAGGCTTGCGCACCATGGGTCTCGTTCCTTGTTCAAGGGAGCGGGCGTCGGCCGATCGCGGGACGGTCGGCCGTCGTTGGCTCAGTGGCCGGAGGGCAGATGCTCGCCGGCCTTCAGCTTGTACAGCGTGCCGCAGTACGGGCAGGCGCCTTCGCCGGTGTGGCTCAGGTCGATGAAGACGCGCGGGTGGTTGCTCCACAGCGGCATCTTGGGATTCGGGCAGAAGACGACGCCCGGACCTTGCAGGTCCTGGGCGGTGACTTCGACGGTGGCCTTGGGCGTGGTGGTGTTGGCGCTCATGATCTTGTTCTTGAAAGCTTGCGGAGGCTGGCGGTCCGGTGGGCGGGAGGCGGAGGCCGCCCGCTCAGACCACGCTCAGCCAGTGGGCGTACTTGGGATTGCGGCCGTTGACGATGTCGAAGAAGGCCGACTGGATCTTCTCGGTGATCGGGCCGCGGCTGCCGCTGCCCAGCTCGATGCGGTCCAGCTCGCGGATCGGCGTCACTTCGGCGGCGGTGCCGGTGAAGAAGGCCTCGTCGCTGATGTAGACCTCGTCGCGGGTGATGCGCTTCTCGACCAGCTTCAGGCCCAGGTCCTCGCAGATCGCGAAGATCGTGTTGCGGGTGATGCCGTTGAGCGCGCCGGCCGACAGGTCCGGCGTGTAGACGACGCCGTTCTTGATGACGAAGAGGTTCTCGCCCGCGCCTTCGGAGACGAAGCCCGAGGCGTCCAGCAGCAGCGCCTCGTCGTAGCCGTCCTCGGTCGCTTCCATGTTGGCCAGGATCGAGTTGGTGTAGTTCGACACTGTCTTGGCCTGCGTCATCGTGATGTTGACGTGGTGGCGGGTGTAGCTGCTGGTCTTCACGCGGATGCCGCGCTTGAGTCCTTCCTCGCCCAGGTAGGCGCCCCAGGCCCAGGCGGCGACCATCAGGTGGATCTTGTTGCCCTTGGGGCTGACGCCCAGCTTCTCGCTGCCGATCCAGGTCAGCGGACGCAGGTAGCAGCTGGCCAGCTGGTTCTCGCGGACGACGGCCTTCTGCGCTTCCTCGACCTGCTCGATCGAGAACGGGATCTTCATGCGCAGGATCTTGGCGCTGTTGAACAGGCGCTCGGTGTGCTCGCGCAGCCGGAAGATGGCGGTGCCCTTGTCGGTCTGGTAGGCGCGCACGCCCTCGAAGGCGCCGCAGCCGTAGTGCAGCGTGTGCGTCAGGACGTGGATCTTGGCGTCGCGCCAGTCCACCAGCTCGCCGTCCATCCAGATCTTGCCGTCGCGATCGTCCAGAGACATGAGTCTTCCTTTGTCGGCCGCGAATGGGCCGGGTGCTGCGAAGTCGGGGATTTTATGCGGCCGGTGTGTCGGCGGGGGCGGCCGATTCCGGCTCCTGGGCGCGGACGAGCGCCCATCGCGCGACGACGCCCCGTTCCATGACCACGTCCACCGCGTCGCCGCCGATGTCGGTCCAGCGGTAGGTGTCCTGCCCGACCTTGATGCCCAGCGACTTGCACATCCGGATCAGGTCGATCAGCTTCATCCCGGCGTGCAGCTTCGAGTTCAGCATGATCGCGCTGGAGACGTGCCCCAGCGGCGAGTTCTGGGCCGTGCGCATGACGCGCATCAGCTGCGAGAACTGCAGCAGCAGGTAGAAGATGACGGCGGACGTGCCCAGGATGGCGCCCTTCCAGCCGAAGAAGTAGGTGCCGAGGACGATGGCGGCGAGGGCGAGCAGGATGCCGGCGAGGCGGTTCATGCGGGGGAACTCCGAAGGGGTGAAGCCGGGTGCCGGGCGGGGTGGCCGGGCGGAACTCGCGATTGTCGTCGCGCTGCTGCGGCGAGGGGTGTGGCGATTGCGGATGCCGCCATCGCCATTGCCGTCGCCGGCCCGCGCGGCGTCACAGGCCGCGCAGGATCTCGATGGCGTCCTCGATGCGGGCGACCGGGTGGACCGTCAGGCCGTCGATGGGCTTCTTCGGCGCGTTGGCTTGCGGCACGACCGCGATCGAGAAGCCCAGCTTGGCGGCTTCCTTCAGCCGCTCCTGACCGCGCGGCGCGGGGCGGACCTCGCCGGCAAGGCCGACCTCGCCGAAGGCGAAGAAGCCCTTGGGCAGCGGCTTGCCGCGCAGCGAGCTCTGGATCGCGAGCAGCACGGCCAGGTCGGCCGCCGGCTCGCTGATGCGCACGCCGCCGACGGCGTTGACGAAGACGTCCTGGTCCATCGTCGCGACGCCCGCGTGCCGGTGCAGCACCGCCAGCAGCATGGCGAGGCGGTCGCGCTCCAGGCCGACCGACAGCCGGCGCGGGCTGGGCCCGCCGCCGTCGACCAGCGCCTGCAGCTCCACCAGCAGCGGCCGCGTGCCCTCCAGCGTGACCAGCACGCAGGAGCCGGGCACCGGCTCGCCGTGCGTGGACAGGAAGATCGCGCTCGGGTTGGTGACGCCCTTCAGGCCTTTCTCGGTCATCGCGAAGACGCCGATCTCGTTGACCGCGCCGAAGCGGTTCTTGATCGCGCGGACCAGCCGGTAGCTGCTGTGGGTGTCGCCCTCGAAGTAGAGGACGGTGTCGACGATGTGCTCCAGCACGCGCGGTCCGGCCAGCGCGCCTTCCTTGGTGACGTGGCCGACCAGCACCATCGCGCAGCCGCCCGACTTGGCGGTGCGGGTGAGCTGCGCGGCGCATTCGCGGACCTGCGCGACCGAGCCGGGCGCCGAGGACAGCTGCTCGGAGTACATCGTCTGGATCGAATCGATGACGCAGAAGTCGGGCTGCTCGACCTCGATCGTGGCGAGGATCTTCTCCAGGCCGATCTCGGCCAGCACGCGCACCTGGGAGCCGTCCAGGCCCAGACGGCGGGCGCGCATCGCGACCTGCGCGCCGGACTCCTCGCCGGTGACGTAGAGGACCTTCATCTGCCGGGACAGCGCGTCGACCGCCTGCAGCAGCAGCGTCGACTTGCCAATGCCCGGATCGCCGCCGATCAGCACCACGCCGCCGGTGACGATGCCGCCGCCCAGCACGCGGTCCAACTCTTCCAGCGAAGTCGGGGTGCGTTCGAAGTCGCGGGCCTCGATCTCGGACAGCGTCGCGACGGGCTGGCTGCGGGCCAGCGCCTGGAAGCGGTTCTTGCCGGCGGCGGGTTCCGCGGCGGTTTCGACGAGGGTGTTCCAGGCGCTGCAGGACGGGCAGCGGCCCAGCCACTTGGCGCTGGTGGCGCCGCATTCGGAGCAGACGTAGTGGGATTTCTGAGCAGCCATGGGGCGGGATTGTCGCCGCCGGCCCGACCCGCTCGCGGCAGGAGCCCGCCCGCCCTCGCCGCTACTTCAACCGGATCAGTTGCCAGGCATGCGGCAGCGAGTCGGCGGCGGGGATCCAGCGGTCGACGGCCGCACCCAGCAGCACGCCCACCACCACCAGCGACAGGGCCGGCAGCCAGGTGCGCCGGACCGCGCATCGCCAGAAGCCTTCTTCGTGCAGGCGCCGCCAGGCCATGCCGCCCGCGACGCTCGCCAGCGCCAGTTCGACGGACACCGCCAACAGCACCTCCACGCCGAACAGCCCAAAGACGCAGAAGCCCAGTGCCGCGCCGATCCCGACGATCAGCAGCACGGGCACGGCGACGAGGGCGCCCTCGTCCAGCCCGCCCACGGCGTCGCCAGCGGCGCCGAGCGCATCGCCGGCTGGGGACAAGTCCAAGGGAGAAGCTGTTGGCAAGTTCACTGGAAAACCTGTGGACAAGGATGTTGGCAAGTCGGTGGACAAGGATGTGGATGCGCTTGTGGAGAAGTCTCCGGAAGCCCCGCCGCCGCCGAAGTTGCCGCCACCGCCGGTCCGGAACGGCACGGGTGGCGTCGGGCGTCCCAGGTTGCCGGTCAGTCGGATGCCGAGATCCAGCAGGTCCGGTGTGGCCTCGAGCGGCGATCCGTCGCCACGCAGCAGTGCCAGTGCCCACAGGCGCAGCAGACCCAGGTAGAAGAGGTAGCTGATCGGCAGCAGCAGCGCGTAGCGCCAGGCCAGCGCTTCGACGCCGAGCGCCCTCAGTCCGGCGCCGCCCAGCATCAGCGCTCCCAGCATCAGCAGCGCGATGACGAAGACGTGCAGCCGCAGGAGGAACTGGCCGCGCAGCCGCTGCCGCAGGCTCTGGATCCAGTGCAGACGCGCGTGGTGGCGCTGGGCGAACGTCAGGGGCGCCGAGGCGTGATGGGCCTGACGGGAGTGATCGGCGCGCGGCAGGGGTTGCGGCGGAACGTGCGGCGTGGGCATGTCGCCGCAGGATAGCGGGCGCGTGTCAGTCTGCCACTGCGGAACGCTCGATGCCGCCCATCGAAGAACGCGAACCGGCCCAGAGCCCGCCGAAGGTCAGCGCGGCATTCACCAGCAGCAGCTCCAGCCCCATCCGGTAGTCCCCGAAGAGGGTGGCCTGATGCGCGTCGATGACCCAGCACAGCGCGGGGGCCGCGAGTGCGACCCACGGCAGGATGCCCGCCCGCAAGGTTCGCGTCGTGAGGATGCCGAAGGCGAACAACCCCAGCAGCGGGCCGTAGGTGTAGCCCGCCAGCTTGAGGATGAGGTTGACCATGCTGGGGTCGTCCAGCCATCGGAAGCCCAGCGTCAGCAGCAGGAACAGCAGGGCGTAGCCGAGGTGCACGGCCTTGCGGACGCGACGCTTGCGGGCCTCGTCCCAGTCGCGGCGCTCCTGCAGGCCGATCAGGTCGATGCAAGTGCTGGAGGTGAGCGCGGTGATGGCGCCGTCGGCGCTCGGGAACAGCGCCGAGATCAGCGCGATCACGAAGATCAGCTGCACCCAGGCCGGCAGGTGGCCCATCACGACGGCGGGGAAGAGCCGGTCGCCGTGGGCGCTGATGTCCTGCTGCTGCGCATACATCGTCAGCAGGCCGCCGAGGAACAGGAACAGCAGCACGACGACGGTCATGATGGCCGCCATCACCATCATGTTCTTCTGCGCGTCGGCCAGGCGCTTGACGGAGATGTTCTTCTGCATCATCTCCTGGTCCAGGCCCGTCATCGCGACGGCGATCGCCGCGCCGGCGAGCAGTTGCTTGGCCCAGTGCGAGGCGCTCATCGGGTCGGTGACGAAGACGTCGGCGAGGCCGGCCGCGCGCATCGTCGACCAGCCGGAGGCCAGGTCCAGGCCCAGCGCGTGCAGCAGGAACACCACGCAGATCACCAGGCCGCCCAGCATGCCGGTGGTCTGGAGGGTGTCGGTCCAGACGATGGTCTTGACGCCGCCCTCGAGCGTGTAGAGCAGGATCATCACGAGCACCAGCAGCGCGCTGAGCCAGAACGGCATGCCGAACTGGGCCAGCACCAGGTCCTGCAGGATGCGCACGACGAGGTAGAGCCGGGCGGTCGCGCCGAGCGTGCGGGACAGGATGAAGAAGCCGGCGCCGGTGCGGTGCGCGGCGACGCCCAGGCGGGCGCCGAGGTAGCGGTAGATGGAACTGAGGTTGAGCCGGTAATAGAGCGGCAGCAGCACGAAGGCCACGACCGCGTAACCGGCGAACTGACCCAGCATGATCTGGAAGTAGCTGAACGCGCCGGCGCCGACGGAGCCCGGCACGCTGATGAAGGTCACCCCGGAGAGCGAGGTGCCGATCATCCCGAAGGCGACCAGCCCCCAGTGGCTGTTGCGGTTGCCGATGAAGAAGCTGTCGTTGTCCGCGCGGCGCGACGTCCACCACGCCACCGCCAGCAGCAGCGAGAAGTAGGCGATGACGACGACGAGCAGGACGGAGGCGGACATGGCGCGGGATTATTGGAGCGCCGCCGTCCGGGCGGCATTCCGAATGTGGCGGGGGGCATAACCGGGTCGATGCCCGCCAGTCCACCCTCCCGGGGGACGGTCGGTGGCCCGCAAGGCCGATGGGCACGGGGACGCGTTAACCCTGACCTTCGTCGGTGGGGAGGTGGCGTGCTACAACCTCGGCTCCCTTGAAGGAGTCGATCATGGAGTTGTCAGTCTGGCTGGGGTTTTTCGCGGCCTCCTGGGCCATCAGCCTGTCCCCGGGCGCCGGTGCCATCGCGGCGATGAGCGCCGGGCTGAATCACGGTTTCCAGCGCGGCTACTTCATGACCATGGGCCTGATCCTGGGCATCCTGACCCAGATCGTGGTGGTTGGCGCCGGACTGGGCGCGCTGATCGCGGCGTCCGAGCAGGCGTTCGCGGTGGTCAAGTGGGCCGGCGTGGCCTACCTCGTGTACCTCGGCATCCAGCAATGGCGTTCCCCGGCCAGGCCGCTGGTGGCCGAGCAGGCCGAAGGCCGGCAGGTGTCGCGTCGTGAGCTGGTGCTGCGCGGCTGGGGCATCAACGCGGTGAACCCCAAGGGAACGGTCTTCCTGCTGGCCGTGGTGCCGCAGTTCCTGAACCTGCACCAGAGCCTGCCGCAGCAGTACGCGGTGATCGGCGCGACGCTGGCCTTCACCGACGCCGTCGTGATGGCCGGCTACACGCTGCTGGCCGCGCGCGTGCTGCGGGCGCTGAAGTCGGAATCGCACCTGAAGGCGATGAACCGGATCTTCGGCTCGTTGTTCGTCGGTGCCGGCGCCTTGCTGGCGACCTTCAAGAAGGCCGCCGACTGAGGCGCCAATTCCAGAACATCAGGTGACCCCCCACAAGGGTGTCGCCCCCCACCGAAGGCCGCCCCCAAAGGGCGGCCTCGTCGTTTTCACCGGCCCGCTGAATGCTTCCCCACGTGGGCGGCCGGTACAGATCGCTGCCGCACATCATGTCCACCGTTTCCGACCGCTGGTTGTTCTGGGGCCCGACGCTGATCTGGGCCAGCACCTGGCACGTGATCCTCTATCAGCTCGCCTCGGGCGTGCCGATCCTGAACTCGGTGGGCTGGCGTTTCGGCCTGGCGGCGCTGATGCTGGCGGGATTCGCGCGCTGGCAGAAGCTGTCGCTGAAGCTGCCGTGGTCGGCGCATGGGCTGATGCTGGCGACTGGGATCGTGCAGTACAGCGGCAACTACTACTCTGTCTACGAGGCCGAGCGCCACATCCCCAGCGGCCTGGTGGCGGTGCTGTTCTGCCTGATGGTGTTCGGCAACGCGCTGTCGGGCCGGATCTTCTTCGCCCAGCGGGTGACGGGCCGCTTCCTGGCGGTGTCGGCGGGCGCGGTGGCGGGGGTGGTGATGATCTTCTGGCCGGAGATCGCCTCGACGGGCGCCCGCCCGACGGCGGCCTACGGCCTGGCGATCGGTCTGGCGGCGGTGCTGGCCGCGTGCATCGGCAACGTGCTGACGCTGACCTTGACCCGCCGCGGCCTGCCACTGGTGCCGGTGCTGGCGTGGAGCATGGGCTACGGGGCGGTGTTCCTGCTGGTCACGTCGGTGACGACGGGGCAGGGCCTGAACTTCGCGTGGACGCCGGAATACGTGTTCAGCCTGCTGTACCTGGCGGTGTTCGGCTCGGTGATCGCCTTCGTCCTGTACTTCAAGCTGGCGCAACGCCAGGGCACCGCGCGGGCGGCGCTGACCGGCGTGGTGATCCCGGTGATCGCGCTGGGGATCTCCGCGATCTTCGAAGGCTGGCGGCCGACGATGTTGGCGCTCGCGGGCATGGTGCTTTGCCTGAGCAGCATCTACGTGGCGACAAGGCCGCAGCGGTGAGCGGCTTCTCTCGTTCGGTTCGAAATTCTTCCTGATTTCTTCCTGATGCCTCGCTGATGGCTTCCCGCTGAAGCGGGAAGCGGGGCCAGGTCTTGCGCAATCGCAAGGTCTCGCGCCTCATTCGATCACACGCTTCGCCCTCGATGACGGAGCGCCAATGCGGATTTCCGTCACTAACCAACTAGGTTAATATTCGATGGAAATGCACAAGGCGCATTACCCGCTGGCCACGGTCAAGCAACTGGTGTCACAAGGGCGCATTCGAGCAACGCTCTCGGCGTCCCTCGGAGCTGAGGCCCTGGGCTTCGACGAGGAACAGATGTCCGACGTGGTGCTGGCGCTGGGCCGGGGTGACTTCTACAAGAGCATGACCACGTATCACGATCATCGCGAGTGGCAAGACGTCTACCGGCCTACGACGCTTCGAGGTCGGGTCTACCTGAAGTTGAGCGTGGCCGAGGAAGTTGTGCTCGTCTCATTCAAGGAGTTGTGAAATGAAATGTCCGGCTTGCGGATTCGCGAAGACGGTACGCGACACCCGAGATATTGAGCATGTCTACAAGGGCATGTCCACGATCATTCCCGCGGTTACCGGAGACTTCTGCCCATCTTGCGATGAGGTGACGATGGACATGGACGAGTCTGGGCGCGTCATGCGCGCGGTGAGCGCATTCTCGAAGCAGGTGAATGCGTCGCAGGTCGATCCGTCTTTCATCTCGGAGGTCCGAAAGAGGCTCGCGCTGGATCAGCGCGAAGCCGGAGAAATCTTCGGCGGTGGCGTGAACGCCTTCTCCCGCTACGAGACCGGCAAGACTCAGCCGCCGCTGGCGTTGATCAAGCTGCTGAGGCTGCTCGACCGCCACCCGGATCTGCTGGAAGAGATCAGGGCTTGATCGTCTCGGCAACGCGCCGCCGAAGCGCGGCAAAGCCGATCGCCGCGACGCCAGCCAGCATGAGCGCGTAGGTCGCGGGCTCCGGCACGGCCGACGCGGTCTCGGTGATCGACACGATACGGCCGAAGCCCGTCAAGGAAGTGCCACCTGTGACGCCGCCCGCGCGCGCATAGGAGTTGGACAGCGTGACCCTCAGACAGCCGGCGCAACCACCCTGTCGCTGCATCAGGTCGAGGAAGTAGTCGTTCGTCGTTAGGTCGTCGAAGTTGGCGACCGTCGCTGCGAAGCTCTGGTTCTGACTGGGGCCGATGGTCCACTGGTTCTGCGAGAACGACCCGTCCGCGTTCGACCAGATCGACGCGTTGGTCAGTGAAAAGGACTCGTCGCCCCGGAAAGCCTCGCCCGTGTCCGACCACACGCCCACGGATCGGCGGCGAAGGGCCAGGGTGTAGACGTCCAGCTGCGCATTCGTCCGATCCACGGGATCGAACACGTTGACCGGGATTGCCGGGATCTGGGAGTCGCTCAGTGTGTGGCTCTGGAAGTTGGCGAATCGCTGCGACGCCGACATCGAATCGTAGGTCCGCCCGGAGCTGTCCGTGAACCGGGAGGAGCCGGAGGAGAAGGGCAGGCGGCCCGGCGAGACGCCGTATTCGAACGAGAAGGTCTGGGAGAACGCGATCGGCGTGCTCAACGACGTGCTGTTGCTCGAGCAGCTCCAATCCGCGGGCGCACAGTCGATGCTCTGGCTCTGCGAGGTGTAGAACCCCTCGAAGGTCACGGTGACCGTCGCCATCGCGACCGGGCTCAGCATCGCGCCCACGAGGGCGACCATCCAGCGCTTCGTCATTGTTTCGTTCTCCCTCGGACTGTCGTGAATCGTTGCGACCCGGCGCTCAGACGGCCTTGCGACGCCGCGCGGCAAAGCCGACCACTGCCACGCCGGCAAGCATCAGCGCGTAGGTCGCCGGTTCCGGCACCGCTGAGGCGCCGAGCTGTCGCACGCTGAAGGCGCCGATCGAGCCGTGGAACAGGTAATCGCTGATGGTGCCGCCGCCCGCCACCGTCGCCGAGACGATCAGCGTCTGCGTGCAGCCCTGGCACCAGAAGTCCTGGTTCATGCGCGCGATGAAATCGCTCACCGACATCGCCTCGGACAGGTTCTGCTGGGTCACCGCGAACGGCATCGCCTGCATGAACTGGAACATCAGGCTCACGTTCTGCCCGCTCGCGGTCGTCCAGCCGACGCTCTCGTTGGCGCCCCACAGGTCCGCCCGGGACTCTCCGCCGGCCGCATCGAGGTAGGTGCTGATGTCCCGGATGTGGAAGGTGCTGACGTAGCTGCCGTCGATGGCAGCCGGCGCCGTGAGTTGTGCGTGCGCCAGGACACCGGCCGGAATCAGCGCCCCGGAGACCGGCTCGCTGCTCGTCAGGCTGCCCATCGCCTGGTCGCCCAGCTCGTAGCGCATGGGGCGGCCGTACCAGTCGACGGAAGGCTCGAAGACGCCCGTGCCGACGGCGGTGCTCATCCCCGGGCCGCCCACCTCGAACACGAAGGAGCGGGTGAAGGTGATCGGCGCCACCGGCGACAGATCCTGCCGCGATGCGCAGACGATCCTTTCCCAGTCCTGGCAGCCGACGGTGGACTGCATCCGCGTCAGCGTGCCGGTGAACGTGGCTTCGAAGCGCTCCGCGCGCGCCGGTGAAGCGGCCATGCTCGTGACGGCCGCCAGGGCGAGCGTCAGCCCGCCGATCTTCTTGTTCATGGAGTTCCTTCCCTCTCGGGCGGGATTTTCTCCATGTCAGCTTTGCAAAGCGTCGGCAGGCCCCCTCGAATGGAGGGGGCAGCAACGCCCGCTTACTTCACCCAGCCGATCTCCACCGCCGTCGCCGGACCGATGACCGTCTCGCCCAGGCCCGATGGGATCCGCTGCTCGCCCTCACGTACCGGGATGCGGCCGGCCATCAGCTCGGCCGCCGTCTGCGGATATCGGGGCTCCTGGCGTGGTTCCGCAAAGCCCTCGGGGAACACCGGCGCCAGCGTCGACGGGTCGTATTTGTCGGTCGCGCCGAAGGTGTGCAGCGCCTCGTGCGCGATGACGACCTCGTTCTGCGCCTGCTGTCCCTTCGACGCGAACAGGTGCACCAGTCCGAGCCGGCCCTTCTCCAGTCCGATCGAATGCGGCAGCGCGCCGGCGAAGTCCGGCGGGTGGTACATCAGGAAGAGCTTCACGTCCGGCACCGGCGAGCTCGGCGGCGTCTGGCGCCAGGCCCACCAGCGCATCCGCAGGCTCCACGAGATCGCCGACAGCGGCCCCGCGTCGCGCGGTACCGCGGGCGGCGCGACACGCACACGGCTGCCCAGCACGATCCGCACCGGCTCGGACAAGGACACGCCGTACCGGGCCGCCTCCCGCTGGAAGTAGGGCGCCAGTCCCGCGAAGGCTGCGGCGTCCAGTCGCTCCAGATAGAGGTCCGTCACGGCGTCGCCCGACGCGTTGATCGGATACAGCGTCACGACCTGCGGCCGCTTCCAGGACTGGGCCTGCCAGCGGCCGACCAGCGTGGTGACCGCCACCGTCAACAGGATCCCGAGCAGGATCAGGATCCGCAATGCCTTGAACATGTCCTCTCCCTCATCGATCTTGCGGTCCCGGCCGGCTCAGTCGCCGCGGACCTTGCCGCGCCCGGCCTTGATGTCGCCGCGCTGGCTCTTGGCCTCCAGGCGGCGCTTCTGCGAGCCGTAGGTCGGCTTCGTCGCCCGACGCGTCTTCGGCGTGTGCGCCACGCTCTGCGCCAGCGCGACCAGGCGCGCGATCGCATCGGCACGGTTCTGCTCCTGGCTGCGCGATTCCTGGGCCTTGATCACCACGACGCCCTCGGCCGTGATCCGCTGATCGCTGAGCGCCAGCAGGCGTTCCTTGATCAGCGCCGGCAGCGTGGAGCGCCGGATGTCGAAGCGCAGGTGCACCGCGCTGCTGACCTTGTTGACGTTCTGGCCGCCGGGACCGCTGGCCCGGATCGCGGAGATCTCGAGCTCCCAGTCGGCCGGCGTCCAGTCCAGGTGCATGACGCCGACGGAGCCGGACGATCGCCGGGCCTCAGCCCAGCGTCTCGACGTGCACCGGCACGCGCCGGGTCACCGCGCACATCAGCTCGTAGCCGATCGTGCCGGCCGCGCGGGCCACCTCGTCGATCGGCAGCACCGAGCCGTGGGGACCCTGGCCCCACAGCGTGACCTCGCTGCCGATGCCTTCGTTGGGAAGATCGCTCAGGTCGACCGCCAGCATGTCCATCGACACGCGACCGATCGTCGCGCTGCGCCGGCCGCCGACCAGCACCGGCGTGCCGTGCACGGCGTGACGCGGATAACCGTCCGCATAGCCGCAGGCGACCGTGCCGATGCGCATCGCGCGTTGCGCCACGAAGCTGCTGCCGTAACCGACGCTGTCGCCTTCCTTCAGGTGCTGCACCGCCAGCACCTTGGCCCGCAGCGTCATCGTGGGCTTCAGGTCCCAGTGGGCGATGTCGTGCTCCGGAAAGTCCGGCGCGCTGCCGTAGGTCATGATCCCCGAGCGCACCCAGTCGGCCCGCACCGCCGGGTCCTGGCTGTGACGCAGGATCGCGGCGCTGTTGCTCAGCGTGCGTGAGCCTGGCAGGTCGGCCGTCGCCTCCTTGAAGACGGCGATCTGGTGCGCGATGCCGCGTGGACCGTCGGCGTCCGAGAAGTGCGTCATCAGCGAGATCTCGTCCACCTGCGGCAGCGCGTTCAGCCGCGTCCAGGCGCCGCGGAACGCGCTCGGCGTGAAGCCCAGCCGGTTCATGCCGCTGTTGAGCTTCAGGAACACGCGGTGCGGCTCATGGGTCTTGTGCATGGCCAGCCAGTCGACCTGCTGCTCGTGGTGCACCGCGTGCCAGAGCTTGAGGCGCGAGCACAGTTCCAGGTCGCGCGATTCGAAGCAGCCTTCCAGCAGCAGGATCGGGCCGCGCCAGCCGAGATCGCGCACGCGCTGGGCCTCGTCCAGGTCCAGCATCGCGAAGCCGTCGGCGCTGCGCAGCGCGTCGAACGCGCGCTCGATGCCGTGGCCGTAGGCGTTGGCCTTCACCACCGCGAACACCTGCGCGTCGGGCGCGCAGGCGCGGGCGCGGGCGATGTTGTGGGCCAGTGCGGGCTGGTGGATGAGGGCTTCGATCGGACGCGGCATGGTCGCCCATTGTGCCGCGCCATGAACGGGTTCACGCTCCCGCGCGGTGCGAGGGGGAGGGCGTCCGGGAGACGGAAAAGCGGTGCTGGATAGCACAGGGACACTGTCCCGTGAAGCGCTGTTACGAAAACGAGCGCATGCTATAAACCCGCCGCAGCGCTGCCTTTCCCCACCCCGTGGACCCAGCGTGTTCACCGCAGTTCCAGGTATGCCGGGTCGATGAAAAAAGGCTTCTACACCATCATGTCAGCGCAGTTCTTCAGCTCGCTGGCTGATAACGCGCTGTTCGTGGCCGCCGTTGAACTGCTCCGCACCAGCGGCGCCGCCGAGTGGCAGCGTGCCGCGCTGGTGCCCATGTTCGCGCTGTTCTACGTGGTGCTCGCACCCTTCGTCGGCGCCTTCGCGGACGCGGTGCCCAAAGGCAAGGTCATGTTCATCTCCAACACCATCAAGGTGCTGGGATGCCTGAGCATGCTGGTGGGGGTGCACCCGCTGATCGCCTATGCGATCGTCGGTCTCGGCGCCGCCGCCTACTCGCCGGCCAAGTACGGCATCCTGACCGAGCTCCTGCCGCCCTCGCAACTGGTGAAGGCCAACGGCTGGATCGAGGGCCTGACCATCGCCTCCATCATCCTGGGCGCCGTCTTCGGCGGCCAACTGATCGGCGATAAGGCGTCGGCGTGGCTGCTGGCCATCGACGTCCCCTTCATCGACACCGGCATCGACACGCCGCCCGAGGCGGCCATCGCCTTCATGGTGGTGCTGTACTTCATCGCCGCGCTCTTCAACCTGCGCATCCCCCGCACGGAGTCCCCGCTGCAGCCGATCGCGCACAACGCGACCGACCTGGTGCGCGAGTTCGCCGCCTGCAATTCGCGGCTCTGGCAGGACAAGCTGGGCCAGATCTCGCTCGGCATGACGACGCTGTTCTGGGGCGTGTCGGGGAACATGCGCTACATCGTCTTCGCCTGGGCCGCGGCGGCGCTGGGCTACGGCACGACGCAGGCGTCGGCGCTGGCCGGCGTGGTGGCGATCGGCACCGCCGTCGGCGCCGTGGTGGCCTCGATGGTCGTGCGGCTGGACAAGGCCACCAGCGTCATCCCGCTGGGCATCGGCATGGGCCTGCTGATGTTGGTGCTGAACTTCATCAACAACCTCTGGCTGGCCATCCCCTTCCTGATCGTGCTGGGCGGGATCGGCGGCTACCTGGTCGTGCCGATGAACGCGCTGCTGCAGCACCGCGGCCACAACCTGATGGGCGCGGGCCGCTCGATCGCCGTGCAGAACTTCAACGAGCAGGCCTGCATCCTGGGCCTGGGCGCGCTGTACACGATGCTGACGCGCTTCGGCACCTCGGCCTTCGGATCGATCACGATCTTCGGCCTGCTGGTGGCGGGGATCATGTGGGTGGTCGGGCGCTGGCACGCGCACAACAAGATCGAGCACGCCGAAGAGCTCAACCGCCTGCTGGCCATCGCGCGCAGCGACAAGCACTGAGCGCGACGCCGGGCGGAGGTTTCCGCTCAAACGACGACGGCCCCTCGCGGGGCCGTCGTCGTTTGTGGCGTTCATTCTTACTCCCTCTCCCGCTTGCGGGAGCGGGCAGGGGTGAGGGCCAGCGGCGGTGGCAGTCCTGAAGCCTTCAGCGCCGCGCGCGCCCGCGCCCGGTCGGCGGCGCCGCGACGACGATGCCGCCGGTGGTCAGCACCTGGTCGATGTGCTCCGACCAGGCGCGGCCGATCTTCAGGCAGCCGCTGTGGTTGAGATGGATCTCGTTGTGCCAGTCGCCGCTGATGCCGCTGGCGCCCGGCGTGGCTGCGGCCAGGGGGACGGCGGTCGAGTCGAACACGAACAGCCCCGGGAACTGCTCCTTGTCCGCCATCAGCGTCTTCAGCAGCAGCGCCAGGTGCATGACCATCAGGCGGCTGACCGCCGCCCAGTCGGCCGCCGGGATCGCGTAGGCCTTGAGCGCTGGATACAGCCACGGGCCGTGGCCGGCGTCTTCCGCGCCGGCCGGGCGCGGCATCGGCACCGCGTAGCAGTGGATGAACACCGGCTTGCCCGCGGACGGCCCCTGGTCGCGCAAGGTCAGCAGGTGGCGCAGGTTGGCCTTCAGGTACTCGGCGTAGGTGGCCCAGCCGGGCTCCGAGAAGTAGCGGCCGACGCCGGCGGACGGCGGCCCCCATTCGGTCTGGTTGCGCAGCAGCCGCAGATGCAGCGGCACTTCCACGCCGTCGATCTGCGTCGGCGTCTGGGCCGCCTGGATCAGGTCGTTGCCGCCGACGGACAGCAGGATGCCGTCCCAGACCGGCGCCTCGGGCGCGGTGAGCAGGCGCACGAAGTCGGGGGAAGACGCCAGTTCAACCACCTTGGACAGGCTTTCGCGCTGTCCGGCGCAATTGATCGCGACGGCGGCCTTGGTCAGCACCAGTTCCTGGAGCAGGTTCGCGTGCGCGCTGAGCTTGGCCTGGGCGGTCGAGAACCAGGAGTCTCCTTGAGCCAGCAGCCGCCAGTGATAAGTCTGCAGGTCGGGCCCGGGCTTGGACTGCAAATCCTCGGGGGCGAAACAGGCCAGGTGATCCAAGAAGCTCTCCCTACTTTGGTGGACGGGTCACACGCGACAGGGTAGGCCGCGTGCATGACAGGCGCACGGCGCCCCGATTGGAGGTCAGGGTCAGTCCTTGCGCCATGCTACAAACCCTGGGCATTGTTGGCCGGTCCGCAGCCCGGATCCAAGCCCCGTCGGGGGGACTGTTGCACAAGCCCCACCTCTTGGGCGTCCCCCCCGTTCCTTCGTCTGTCCCCAGTTCCCGAATGCCGATCCTCGCCCTGATGCTCAACGCCACCATCTGGGGGCTCTCCTGGTGGCCGTTCCGACAGTTCGAGGGGGCCGGCATGCACCCCTTGTGGACGACGGTGATCCTGTACGTCCTGTCGCTGATCGTGGTGCTGTCCAGCCAGCGCGGGGCGATGGCGGAATGGCTGCGCTCCCCCGGCCTGTGGGTGGTGACGCTGGCGGCCGGGATCACCAACACCGCGTTCAACTGGGGGGTGTCGACCGGCGACGTGGTGCGGGTGGTGCTGCTCTTCTACCTGATGCCGCTCTGGGCGGTGCTGCTGGCGCGGCTGGTCCTGGGCGAGCCGTTGACGGCGTCGGCCGGTCTGCGGATCGCCCTGGCGCTGGGCGGCGCGCTGGCGGTGCTGGCGCCGTCGGAGGGCGGCTGGCCGGTGCCGTCCAGCCTGCCGGACGTGCTCGGACTGCTCGGGGGGATGACCTTCGCGTTCAACAACGTGATGCTGCGCCGCGAAGCCGCCCGCAGCTCCGGCGCGCGGGCGCTGGCCATGTTCGCCGGTGGCGTGCTGGTGGCGGGCCTGTCCGCGACGGCCATGGCCGGCCAGGGCCTCGCGCCGTGGCCGTCGCTGCCGGGCGCGGCCTGGTTGCTGCCGCTGGCGGGGATGGCGTTGCTGTTCTTCGTCTCCAACCTGTCGCTGCAATACGGGGCGGCGCGGCTGCCGGCCAACGTGACGGCGGTGGTCATGCTGACGGAGGTGCCGGTGGCGGCGGTCTCGGCGTTGCTGCTGGGCGGCGGCACGCTGGACGGCAAGACCGCGGCGGGCGGCGCCGCGATCCTGGCCGCGGCCATGCTGGCGGCACTGGAACGCCGTCGCGCCTGATCCGTGCCGCCGCGCTAGGATGCACCCCGGTCCAACCGGTCCGCAACGAGGAGGTCCCCCATGAGCGCCAATGGCAAGACTGCGTTCGACTTCGACGCCGTCAGCATCGCCGGTGAACCGGTCGAGCTGTCGCAGTACCGCGGCCGCGTGCTGCTGGTCGTCAACACCGCCAGCGAATGCGGCTTCACGCCGCAGTTCAAGGGCCTCGAGGACCTGTGGCGCGATTTCCAGGCGCGCGGGCTGGTGGTCGTCGGTTTCCCCAGCAATGAATTCGGCGGCCAGGACCCGGGCAGCAACGAGGAGATCTCGTCGTTCTGCCAGCTGAACTACGGCGTGAGCTTCCCGATGATGGCCAAGATCAAGGTCAACGGCGGGGAGGCGCACCCGCTGTGGCAATGGCTCAAGGGCGAGAAGCCCGGCATCCTGGGCACGCAGGCGATCAAGTGGAACTTCACCAAGTTCCTGGTCGGCCGCGACGGCCAGGTGCTGAAGCGGTTCGCCCCGAACGACTCGCCGGACTCGATCCGCGGGGAGATCGAGGCGGCGCTGGCGGACTGAGCCTCACGGCGGGGGCGATCCGCCTTCCACCTCATCGACGACATGCACGACGCCCACCGCGAAGCCTTGGAGCGCATCGCCCACCACTTCACCCGGTTTGCCGAGACCGACGGCGCGGACGACGCGCTGTACCAGGCGCTCGCCGCGGTCATCGCGGCGGATCCGGAGCTCATGGCCCTGCTGCTCGAGGCGCCGCAGACGCAACGCAAGCCGGTGCTGCTGCTGGCCGCGCTGCACGACCGGATCCTCGCGGGCGCGCCGCACCCGCTGGCCGCGTACTACGCGAGCGTCGGCGGCACGCGGCGTCCAGACGGCGACCTGGGACAGCTGCTCCGGGACTTCGTCCATCGGGAGGATGCCGCGCTGCGTGCGCTGATCCGCTCGCGCACGACGCAGACCAACGAGACCGGCCGCTGCGCCGTGCTGCGGCCCGCGTTGCAGACGCTCGCCACGCGGCTGGGCGGCACCGACGACCAGCCGGTCGAGCTGGCGTTGTTCGAATTCGGCTGCAGCGCAGGCTTGATCCTCGGCGTCGATCGCTACGCTTACGACGATGGGGTCCAGGCGACGCCCGGCGAGCGCGCCGATGCGCCGTTGATCCGCAGCGCCTGGCGGGGTGAGCGCCCCGCCGCGCTGCTCGGTGCGTCACGCTGGCGGGCCAGCCGCCGCATGGGCGTCGACCTGCATCCCATCGATCCCGCCGACGACGCGGCGGCCCGGTGGCTCCGCGCGTGTCTTTGGCCGGGCGATGCCGCGCGTCGCGAGCGCCTCGACCGCGCCCTCTCCGATGCACGACGGCATCCGTTGCCGCTGGTGCAATCGGAGGATGGGCTCTCGGTCCTGGAGCGCTGGCTCGATGAGCTGCCCGCCGGCGTCACGCCGGTGATCTTCAACGTCTGGGTGTTGGCCTACTTCGACGCCGCGGCGTTCAAGACGCATGTCGATCGCATCGGTCGGCTGGTGCGCGAGCGCGGTCTGGCCTGGATCAGCGGCGAAGTGGGCAAGCTCGCGCCGCTCCGGTCGCCCCCGGACTGCCCGGCCGGGGAATCGCCCGGCAGCGGCACGCTGTGGACGCTGCAATGGCGCGACGGCGGGGAGGTTCGCACCGAGCCGCTCGCCTGGTCGCATCCGCACGGACGGTGGATCGAATGGCTGGACGCCGAGGGTGTCCGCTCGGCTTGAGCGACTCCCCGTCGCTCCGACCTCAAGCCACGGCCGTCAGCTTCACCAGACGCAACGGTGCGCCGAGCAGTTCCCCGGCTTGCCGCTCGAACGCGCGGAAATGCGGCGTGGCGCGGTGGGCCTCCAACGCGGCCTCGTCGTCGAACGCCTCATGCATCTGGAACGTACCGGGCTCGTCGAGCATTTCGAAGAGGCGGTAATCCCGGCAACCCGGTTCCAGCCGTGTCGGCGCCACCAGTCCGGCAAGGGCGGCCCGCAGGTCGTCGCGACGGCCGGGTGCAGCCGTCAGCACCGCGATCATCGTCAGCGGGCGGGGGAAGAGGGGGCCGTCAGGCTCATGGGGCGCTCCAGGGAAGGAAAGCGGCGAATGCTAGGCGCCCCGCGTCCAACGCGACAGCCCCTCGCACACGAAACACTTTCAATCCGGACGCAAGAACGCGACCCCGATAGGATCGGCCCTTCCTTTGCTCCCGAGGGGGCGGTTCCTTCAAGAACGATCTGGAGACTTCGTCAATGCTCGCTACCCTTCCCACCTTGCGCCGCGCAGCACTGGCCCTGGCCGCGATGATCGCCCTCGGCGTCCAGGCGCAGACGGTGCCCGAGCTCAACGCGCTCGCCGCCAAGGAACAGCCCGCGTTGATGAAGACGCTGCAGCAACTGGTCGAGATCGAGTCCGGCAGCTCCGACCGCCAGGGCCTGGACCGCATCGCCGGCGTCATCGCGCAGCGCTTGCGTGAGCTCGGCGGGCAGGTCCAGCTGATCGATCCGGACACGATCATCGCCTCGCCGACCTCGGACGCGGGCGACGGTCCGGCCAAGGTCGGCCAGATCGTGCGGGCGTCGTTCAAGGGCGGCAACGCCAACGGCAAGCGCCTGATGCTGATCGCGCACATGGACACCGTCTACCAGCGCGGCGGTCTGAAGCAGCAACCCTTCCGCATCGACGGCAACCACGCCTACGGGCTGGGCATCGCCGACGACAAGCAGGGCGTCGCCACCATCCTCCATGCGCTGGCGATGCTGAAGTCGGTCGGCTTCAAGGACTACGCCGAGATCACCGTGCTGATCAACGGCGACGAGGAGATCGGATCCCCCGGCTCGAATGCGCTGATCACGAAGCTCGGCGGCGAGCATGACGCGGTGCTGTCCTTCGAAGGCGGCGGCGCCCCGACATCGCCGGACACGGTGCGCCTGGCCACCAGCGGCATCGCCTCGGTGGACCTGAAGGTCAAGGGTCGCTCGTCGCACGCGGGCGCGGCGCCGGAGAAGGGCATCAACGCGCTGACCGAGCTGTCGCATCAGATCCTGCAGACGCGCGACCTGTCCGATCCGAAGCGCGGCCTGCACCTGAACTGGACGATGTCCAAGGCGGGCTCGGTCCGCAACGCGATTCCCGAGCGAGCCGAGGCCCAGGGGGATGCGCGCGCGGACCGCTTCGCCGACTTCGACGGCATGGAAGCCGAGCTGCGCAAGCGCATCCAGAACAAGCTGATCCCGGACGCCGAAGTGACTTTGAGCTTCGTCCGTGGACGCCCGCCACTGCAGCCGAACGACGCGTCGCGCGCGCTGGCCGCCAAGGTCAAGGCATTGGCTGACGAACAGAAGCTGGAGCTCGTCGTGCGCGACCGTTCAACCGGCGGCGGCACCGATGCCGCTTACGCAGCCATGGCGACCAAGGCGGCGGTGATCGAAGGCCTGGGCGTGCGCGGCTACGGCGCGCACAGCAGCGACAGCGAGTACGTCGTCGTCGACGCCATCGCGCCGAAGCTGGTGCTGGTCACGCGCCTGGTGATGGCGATCGGCAGCGGCAAGGCGCTCTGACGCAGTTCTCGGTGGCCCAAAGAAGACCGCAGTCCTCGGTCGTTCGGGGACGGCATGGCGTGGGGTTTCGGACCTTGCGTCCGGGGCCCCATGCCATGGCGGCCAAGCGCGCCACAGGTGGCAGGACCAGGCGTATTCAGCCCTTCGGATACAGGACCATCTGCGTGCAGCGGAACAGCGCGATCGTCTTGCCGTTGTGCGTGACGGTCGCGTCCCAGACCTGGGTGGTGCGGCCCATGTGGACGGCGGTGGCGGTGCACTCGATGACGCCGTCGCGGGCGGTGCCCAGGTGGTTGGACTTGAGTTCGACCGTGGTGAAGTTCTGGGCGCCTTCGGGCAGCGACGAGATGCAGCCGTAGCCGCAGCAGGTGTCGGCCAGCGTGACGACGCTGCCGGCGTGCAGGTAGCCGTTGGGCGCCATGACCTGCTGGGTGACCGGCAGGCGGGCGAAGACGCGGCCTTTCTCGACCTCGACGATTTCGATGCCCATGTGGCCGGGCAGGCAGGCGGCGCCGCGCGCGTTGAAGTCGTTGATCATGTGATTCTGTGGAGCGGGTGGATCAGGTCATGCGAAGCCGGCATTGTCGTCGGCCTGTATCGGCGCATCGGCAGGGGGGCTGTTCCGGTGCGGGCGGGCGTGGCTGGGGATAATGACGCGAGCCGATAGTCCAACGGGGAGTTCCCAGCATGTTCCAGCACGTCGACGCCTACGCGGGCGATCCCATCCTGAGCCTGAACGAGGCTTTCCAGAAGGATCCGCGCACGCAGAAGATCAACCTGTCCATCGGCATCTACTTCGATGACGACGGTCGCATCCCGATGCTGGACTCGGTGCGCCGGGCCGAGCTGGCCGTGGTGGAACAGGCGGGCGCGCGACCCTACCTGCCGATGGAAGGCGCGGCCAACTTCCGCACCGAAGTGCAGAAGCTGCTCTTCGGCGCCGACAGCGAAGCGCTGCAGAGCAAGCGCGTCGCGACGATCCAGGGCGTGGGCTCGTCCGGCGGCCTGAAGGTCGGCGCGGACTTCATCAAGCGCTACTTCCCTGACAGCGCGATCTACCTGAGCGACCCGACCTGGGACAACCACCGCGCCGTCTTCGAGGGCTCCTACATCGAGTGCCGCAGCTACCCGTACTACGACGCCAGGACCGGCGGCCTGCGTTTCGACGCGATGCTGCAGGCGTTGTCGGAGGCGCCGGCCCGCAGCGTCGTGCTGCTGCACGCGTGCTGCCACAACCCGACGGGCGTGGACCTGTCGCAGTCGCAATGGGACGCGCTGATCCCGGTCCTGCAGGAGCGTGAGCTGATCCCCTTCCTGGACCTGGCGTACCAGGGCTATGGCGACGGGCTGGAGCAGGACACCTTCGCGATCCGGGCGCTGACCTCGGCGGGCCTGAGCTTCTTCGTCGCGAACAGTTTCTCCAAGAACATGAGCCTGTACGGCGAGCGTTGCGGCGCGCTGTCGGTCGTGTGTCCGGACGCGGCGCAGGCGGCCAACGTGCTGGGGCAGCTGAAGTTCACGATCCGCCGCAACTATTCGAACCCGCCGATGCACGGCGGCCAGGTCGTGGCCAAGGTGCTGGGCGACCCGCAGCTGCGCGCGCTGTGGGAAGGCGAGGTCGAGGAAATGCGCGAGCGCATCCTGGCGATGCGCAACGCGCTGTTCGAGGTCGTGTCGGCCAAGGTGCCGGGCCGCAACTTCGACTACTTCCTGAAGCAGCGCGGCATGTTCAGCTACACCGGCCTGACGCCGGAGCAGGTGGACCGTCTGCGGGAGGAATTCGGCGTCTACATCCTGCGTTCCGGCCGCATGTGCATCGCGGGCCTGAACACGCGCAACGTCGAAGCGACGGCGAACGCGATGGCGGCCGTCCTGGCATGACCTGACCCGGTCAGTGCCGGATGTTTGGAGGGCAGCCGGGAGGCTGCCCTTTTCGTTTCTCGAACGATCGGGACGAACTTTCTTGGTTTGCAGGCGCACTTCGTGCACCCCTCGTACCAGGATGTCCCATGTATCCCCTTCCGTTGTCCGCAGTCCGTCAAGTTCATCTGGCGGCGGATGTCGATGCCGCCGAGCCTCATGGTGGTTTGTCAAATGAACCGGACGCTTCCTCGTGGCAGGCGGCAGGGCCTCGCAGACAGCGGCCAGTGCCCCATGCCGCCACCTTCGCCGGCGCGGCCGCTTTGCGCAGGCAGCAGGGCTCAGGCCACGGGCGGGCTCACAACGCGGGCATCATCGACGAGTTCCTGGACCGGCGCTGCAATGGGCTTAGCGCGCTGAAACGGACCGTCACGGCGATCCACCAATGCGGCGCCAGGACTGTTGACGCGCTGGCCTGCTTCGAGGAGCTGGACCGGGCGGCTCGTCGGTCGGGCGACGCTCGGGCCAGTCCCAACCGGTTCATCTACAACGCGCTGATCTCGGCGCATGTGAAGGCCATGGACCCGGACGGCGCCGTCCAGTGGTTCGAGAAGATGCTCAAGAAGGGCATCAGGCCGGACGTGGTCACCTACAGCACGCTGATCTCGGCGCATGAAAGGCTCGCCGACCCGAAACGCGCCGCCGATTGGTTCGAGCACATGGTGAACAACGGCGTCGAGCCGAACGCTGTCACGTACAACGCGCTGATCTCGGCGTACGCGAAGGCTGCGGACCCGGAAGGGGCCAGCGACCGGGTCGATCAGATGGTGAGCGACGGCATCGAGCCGGACATCTTCACCTACGGCGCGCTGATCTTGGCGCACGCCAGGCGTGCCGACACGCAAGGTGCCGTCCGATGCTTCGAGCACATGCTGGCGCAAGGCATCCAGCCGAATGCGCGCATCTACAGCACGCTGATCTCCGCGCTGGAGAAGGGTGGCGATCGGCGTCAGGTAAGCAGGCATTTGAGAGACGCCGTCGCGTGCGGGGCCTTCCAACACTGCCTGGGCTACGACAAGGACAGCAACAAGCTGGACTTGCACAGTCGAGCCGTCGAGTCAGGCGCGGAGCACGAACGAAAGGGCGTCTGCACGGAGGTGGCGCGGGCCATCTTCCGTCATCTGTTGAATGAGCAGGTGATCAACCGGCAGACCACCGTTGTCGTGGGAAGTCACGGCGAGGATCTGATCAAGGAGGCGATCCGGCGGTGCATGGTCGATGCCGGATGGACGCCGCACCACCCGATCGACCACCGCACAGGACGTCCCAACGTGGGATGCTGGGTGGGGAGCGACCCAGGCCCCAGGGGGACGGCGAAGTCCGCCACGTCACGGAAGCCGCAGGCATCACCCTTGCGCGCATTCAACAAGGTTATGGGTAGCGGCACCGCTTTCATTGGCTGACGTCGTCACGAGTCCGTAACCTCCCGGACCATTCAAGAATGATTTCGTCCGGGATGAAGCAGCTAGTCGTGATCGGTGGGGGCGTCGTGGGCGTCACCACCGCCTGGGCCCTGGCGGAGGCGGGGCACCGGGTGACGCTCGTGGAGCGCGAGGCCACGCTCGCCACCGGCGCCAGCCGTGCGAACGGCGGGCAGCTCAGCTACCGCTACGTGTCGCCGCTGGCCGATGCCGGTGTGCCGCTGAAGGCGCTGCGCTGGCTGCTCGATCCGGACGGCCCGCTGCGCTTCAAGCCCGACGGCACGACCGCGCAATGGCGCTGGTTGGCCTCGTTCCTTGCGCATTGCCGCGGGCCGGTGAATCAACGCACGACCGAGCGGCTGCTCGAACTGGGCGCCTTCAGCCAGCAATGTTTCGGCGAACTGCAGCGGCACGCGGCGCTCGATGCCATTGCGCTGCGCACGCCGGGCAAGCTGGTCGTGTACCGCAAGGCGGAGGAGTTCGCCCGCGTCGCCGCGCGCACGCCCGCCGGCGGGCCGGAACGGGCGTTGACCCGCGATGAGTGCCTGGCGATCGAGCCCTCGCTCGGCGACGGCGGCGCGCAATGGCTGGCCGGGGGCATCTTCACGTCCGGCGAGGCCGTCGCCGACTGCCATGCACTCAGCGTGCAACTGGGCGAGCGGCTCGCGCGGCATCCGAATTTCCGAGGGCGGGTGAAGGCCAGTGCCACCGGATTCGTCGTCGAGGCCGGCCGCGTCGTCGCGCTGAGGACGGACCAGGGGGATCTGGTCGCGGACGGCGTCGTGCTGGCCGCCGGCCTGCAAAGCGCGGCGTTGGCGGAGCTCGTCGGCGTGCGGCTGCCGCTGTACCCGCTGAAGGGCTACAGCCTGTCCGCGCCAATCAACGGCGTGCATCGACCGCCGACGGTCAGCGTCACGGACTTCGAACGCAAGACGCTCTACGCCCGCATCGGCGACCAACTGCGCGTCGCGGCGATGGTGGACCTGGTCGGCGACGACACCAGCATCGACCCCAAGCGCCTGGCGGCGCTGCAGCGCAACGTGCGCGAGACCTTCCCGAGGGCGGCCGATTACGAGCATGCCGTGCCCTGGGCTGGCCTGCGCCCGGCGACGCCGAGCGGCGCACCCATGCTCGGCGAGACGCCGCTGCGCGGGCTGTGGCTGAATGTCGGCCATGGCGCCCTGGGATTCACCTTCTCGTTCGGCTCGGCCCGCATCGTGGCCGACCTCATCTCCGGCAAGTCCAGCCCGATCGCGCTGGACGGGCTGCAACTCCGCGCCGCCTGAGGAGCCGTGATGACGACGGCCGGCAAGCCCGTCGCGCTGGACGCGGCCTCGCTCGCCGAGGCGCTGCGCGCCGCGGTGCTGGCGCAGGACTTCGGCGCCACGCGCGATCCGCAGGACGAGGGCCGGTCGATCCGGCATTTCCCGAGCATCGACCTCGCCGTGGTCGCGTTCCCGGAACGGGGCGCGCCGGTCGCGGCGAACGTGCTGTTCTCGCGTGAGTTTCCCGAGGGTCTGGTCGCCGATATCGCGGCGGGCGCGGGCGCCGTGCGCAACATCCGGTATCTCGCAGATCAGCGCGATGCCGAGGGCAACTCGATCGCCTGGCGGCCGGCGTCCGACTGGTCCGCGATGGACTGGGTACCGCTGGCCGGCGACGTGGGCGAGGGCGGCGGCCGCGTGGTGGCGCCGTACCCCGCGTCCCTGCTCAAGCTGATGCTGCTGGTGGGCGTGGGCCGTCTGGTCGACCAGGGCCGGGCGGGCTGGTGGCAGCCGCTGACCTACAACGGCCGCGAGCGCGCGGTGTCCGACTGGGCCTACGACATGGTCACGTGGAGCAGCAACGAGGCGACCTCGGCGCTGGTCACTTTGATGCACGCGGCCGGCGCCATCCGCCGCGACGGTGGGCGCGAGGTGCGCAACGAGCTGCACACGCTGTTCGCCTCGCTCGGGCTGACGACGCTGCGCTTCGCCAACACGACGGCGGAGGGCGGTTGGGGGAACGGCTCGGGATCGGGCGTGGGCCAGATCCAGATGACCGCGTGGGACACGGTGCGGCTGCTGTGGTGGTTGGACCCGGTGGCGCCGCGCGCGCCGTGGTTGCGCGCCGATGCGCCGCGGCTCTCGCCCGAGAGCCGCAACCAGGCCATGCATGCGTTGCAGGACCAGGCGCTGCACCAGGTGCTGTCGAGCAGCGCGCTCGGCGGCGTGCCCGGCTGGGTGCCGGGTCTGCCGGCGCGCCTGCCGGGCCGGTGGCTGCTTCCCGACGGCGCGCTGCACGCGGGCGAGGTGTCGTTGCCCGGTGACCTGCGCCGTTTCGCCACGGGGGGCGAGGTCTGGTTCGCCCACAAGACCGGCAACACCGAGAACTACGCGTCCGACGCGGGCATCGTGCGCGGCATCCTGCCGCGGCGCCGGCATTACCTGATCGCGCTGCTGAGCAACCTCGGCTCGCGCTACGCTCCGCACCCCAGCTGCTCCACGACCTGGCGCATCCCGGCGCTCGGCGCCGCGATCGACGCGCGGATGGCGGCGTGGCTGGAATCCTGATTCCGACGATGTTCCTGGCGCGCGCCGCCGATGTTCCTCAACGCTGCTCATGGCTGAAGATACCTTCCTGCTGCCTCCGCTGCCCGAGCGCGCCTGCCTCGGCGTGATCGCGCCCGCCGGACCGCCGCGGGACGGCACGCTCGACCTCGTGGTGCCGCTGATCGAGCGGCTGGGTTTTCGCGCCAAGCTCTTCCCGAGCTGCCATGGACCGGCGTTCCTCGGTCATCTTGCGGCGGACGATGGGCGACGGCTGGCCGACCTGCATGAAGCGCTGGACGACCGCCAGGTCGACGCGGTGATCGGCCTGCGCGGCGGCTACGGCTGCCTGCGCCTGCTCGACCGCATCGATCGCGCGCTGCTGCGTCGATCACCGAAGCCGCTGATCGGCTACAGCGATCTCACCGCGCTGCACGCGCTGCGACAGCAACTGGGTGTCGCCGGCTGGCACGCGCCGATGCCGGCCTCGGACTGGCACAAGGGCGACGCCGGCTGGGCCGATGCCGTCGCGCTGGCCGAGCGGCTGCGCCGCGGGCTTCGTGCAGGTGACGCTATCGGCCCTACGCTCGCGCCCCATCCGCTGAATCGCGGCTCGACGGCGGTGCGCGGCCTGCTGAGCGGCGGCAACCTGGCGGTGCTCGTCGCGCTGATGGGCACGCCGTTCATGCCGGACCTGCGCGGCGCGATCCTGTTCCTCGAGGACATCGGCGAGGACCCGTACAAGATCGATCGCCTGCTGTGCCAGCTGCGTCTGGGCGGCGTGTTCGACGACATCGCCGGTGTGCTGCTCGGCAGCTTCACCGATGCCGACACGCCCGACGAGGTGCTCGCCGACTACTTCGGCGACCTCGGCATCCCGGTCCTCGCCGGCTGGCCGAGCGGCCATACGACGCCCAACCTGCCATTGCCGATCGGCGTGGCGGTGACTTTGGATCCGGTCGAAAGAACGCTCAGGGCTTGAGCGACGGCACGCCCCAGATCACCGTGGCACCAGCGGGCGCCACCACCGAAGTGCGATGAGTTCCTGGCGCGTTTGACGACTCGATCAAGTCGTGTTCCGGCAGCAGCGGGGTGCCCGGTGCGGGGAGATGGTCTCGCAGCATCTGATCGATGCTCACTGCCCAGAGCCCAAACTCGCCCGTCAGCTGACTCTCTCGCAGGAGCCACATCCAGGTGCCGGTCAATGCATCACGGATGCTCAATTGTCCTTGCTCGAGCAGGCGCAGATCACGCCCCGAGATTGGCGCCAGCAGCGTGAAGCGGAAGTGCGCGTCCTCGCCTGCCAGATAGGCCAGCATGATCTGGCGATGACTGTTGCGCGTCAGATAGACGATGGGTTGCTCGGCTTCGTACAGCACGCGTTCTTCGATGAGCGGGATCGGAAGCAATCCATCGGGAAGTTTGGCGGCGAGGTCGAGATCAATGGTCATGGGCGGTCACCTCGAAATCGTTGGCATCCAGCATGTCGTTGAATGGCCACCAGTCCATGTGGCCGCTGGTGTGGGGGCGACTGATCGGGCCGTGCAGGGGCGTCAGCGTCGCCATAGCAATGTGAGCGCCGAGATGGGGTGAGCTCATCTGGCGATGTCGTGCTTCTCGCCAGGACGAGAAGACCGAGAGTGCTTGTCGGCGACACGGATCTGCCTTCGTGGCGATGCCGAGTTCCGCATGCGTGCGGAAGTCGAGACCCGAGGGCGGATTGGTCTTGACGATGCGATAGACCGGTTGACGACGAAGCGTGTCGAGCATCTTGTTCTCGCGCCGATGACAACCACTCCGATTCCGTCAAGAAATTGGAATGCGCGGCGCGGGCGCCACACGACGGGATCTCCCCCATCGGAGGGCCGACTTCAGGACGAATCAGTCCCGGGCATGACCTGTCACTCACTCCTCTCGCAACAGTGCGAGGAGGTCGATGTGGCGCATGCCGTCTATCTGGTCGAAGGCATTCAACGTTGGATGCGCAAGCCGGCCATGCAGAGACGCCGACCTCTGCCGCGCCGTGGCGGAAATGGAACGCGGACTGATCGATGCAAATCTCGGTAGTGGACTCTTCAAGAAGCGGATCGCACGATCCGGGGCCGGCAAGCGCGATGGGTATCGCGTGATCGTGACCCATCGACAAGGCGCTCCGTGGTTCTTCATTGAGGGCTACGCCAAGAACGTCGTCGCAAACATGGATGAGCAGCAGTTGCATAACTGCAGGACCATGAGTGTTTTCCTTTCCGCAATGGACGCAGGCCATCTTGAAACCGCCATCAACTCAGGATTCTTGAAAGAGGTGAACTGTGATGCGCAAGCGCAAGTACGACTCGATTGACCGAATGGTGAAGACCGGACGAGGCATGCACGCTCTCGGGCTGATGAGCGACGAACACATGCAGCGTCTGGGATGGGGCGGCATAGCGCCTCCTGGGGACCTGACGCCCGAGGAGGTCCGCGCCATCCGGGAGGAGGAGGATCTGAACCTCTATGTCTTCGCCAACATGCTCAACACGACGGCGCGTCTGCTGCGCCGCTATGAGCAGGGAATGACCCGACCCACCGGACCCGTCCTCCGACTGCTGCACACGATCCGGGAACAGGGCATGAGGAACGTTTTTCCCCTGAGTTCCCGTGCACTCGGCGGCATCACGAAAAAGCCCGCCGGTCTCCCGGCGGGCTTGGTGTCCGAAGGCCCGCCGCGCGAGGCGGCAGACAGTGCTTGATCAGAAGAACTTGTAGTCCAGGCCCAGCGTGAACGAACGTCCGCGCGGGTCGGCCACACGCGGCTCCCACGAGCTGCCCGAACCGGTGTTCGTGTCGTAGCTGTTCGCGAACGGCGGGTCCTGGTCGAAGATGTTCTTCACGCCCACGGTGACCGTCAGGTTCTTGATGCCGCTGTAGGCCACGCTCGCGTGGTGCAGGTAGTACGGCTTGACCCACGGATCGAAGGCCGGCGCCGACGCGTTGCCGTTGGCCACGCCCGGCGGGACATAGCCGTAGTAGCCGGTGCTGTACTGCTGGCGCAGCGACCAGGCCCAGTCGCCATACGTGTAGGTGATGTACGCGCTGTGCTTCCAGCGGATGCCCAGCTCGCTCGACCGCGTGAACTGGCCGATCTCGCTCGGGCCGAAGGCCACGTTGTCCAGCAGCTTGGAGCGCTTCTTCAGCAGGTAGGTGCCGTCCAGCCCCGCGCTCAGGCGGCCGCCGTTCATCGGCGTGCTGCCGCGCATCGACAGCTCCAGCCCGCGCGTCTGCGTCTCGCCGGTGTTCACCCAACGGGTGTCCACCGTCTGCAGCACGCCGTTGGCGTCGCGCTGGAAGGCCTGCGGGAACAGCTGGTAGTTGTTCAGGATCTGCGTCAGCGTCAGGCTCTGGATCTGGCCGTCACGACGGATGTCCCACAGGTCGACCGAGGCGCTGAAGTCCTTCACCGGCTGCCACACGAAGCCGATGTTGGACATCTTCGACTCTTCCGGCTTCAGGTCCGAGCGACCGCCGAACAGCGTGTTGAAGGTGACCGCCTGGCAGCCCGGTGCGTTGCTGACCACGTTGGTCGGGCAGGTCGACGGGTCCGGCACGCCGGCGCCGGTGTACGGCGACTCGGTCACGCCGTTGAACAGCTGGTTGAAGGTCGGCACGCGGAAGCCGGTGCTGTACGACGCGCGGAACACCAGGCTGTCGATCGGCGCGTAGCGGATCGAGGCCTTCGGGTTGGTCGTGCTGCCGAAGCCGGTGTACTTGTCGTAGCGCACCGAGAGGTTCAGGTCCAGGTTCTTGACGATCGGGATGATGGTCTCGCCGAAGATCGCGCCCACCTTGCGCTTCACGCCGTTCAGCGCGTTCACGTTGTCGAACGGCGCGTTGAAGATCCAGGTGTTGATGTCGTTGGTGTTGACCGTCTGGTTGCCGTCGAAGCGGTACTTCTCGATCCGGTAGTCCACGCCCACCGCGCCCATCACGTCGCCGGCCGGCAGCTTGAACAGCGGGCCGGACGCCGTCGCGTCGTACTCGTCGGTCGTGTACTTGCCGCCGTAGAGCTTGGTGCCTTCCGCCGAGATCGCGTCCAGCGCCGCCAGCGCGGCCGGCGTCTGCGACTGGCCGGCCAGCAGGAAGGGATTGAGCACGCCCGTGTTGATCAGGTTGGCCAGGCCGACCCAGTTCTGGTAGCCGGTGCCCAGCACCGAGTTGCTCTTGCTGAACGCCTGCGACGCGCCGACCTTGTAGTCCCAGTCCTTGAGGAAGGGCAGCGGGCCGTCCATGCTCACCAGGTAGCGGCCGGTGTCGGTGGTGGTCTCGAATTCACGCGAGCCGCACTCCATGCAGCGCCAGCGGAAGGCCAGCGGCTTGCCGGCCTGCGAGGCCAGCGACGGGAAGGCGCCGACCAGCGCGTTCCACACGGTCTGGTAGCTGGCGCCGGACGACGGATAGGCCAGGCTGCGGAACGGGCTCGGCACCGCCGTGCCGTTGGGCAGGCCGATCGTCGCCGTGGCGCTGCCGCTGCTGATCTGGTTGGCGGAGAAGATCTTCTGCGACTCCGACTTGCCCAGCAGCACCTCGCCGGTCAGCGTGTGCTCGCCCAGCTTGAGCATGCCGCGCGTGACCAGGTTGGTGTTCTTCACCGGCTGCTGGATCACCGCCGCCTTGCCCGAGTCCCAGGCGCAACCGAACTGGTTGGCCGGCGACGCGGCGGCGGAGTTCCACAGCTTCTCGGCGTAAGGCGCCATGCCGGGTTGCGAGGCGCAACCCGCGCCGCCCGGCAGGTCCAGGATGTTGGCGCTGGTGAGGGTGGCGCCGTTGTAGACCGGCGGCGTGATCGTGGGCGAGAAGAAGACCGTCGCGAACGGCGTGCCGCGCGTGTCCGGGGACAGGCCGCGCTCGGGCTGGAAGCTGTTGACGAAGTCGCGCTGCGAGCCGTCCAGGCGCTTGTTGTCCGTCATGGACAGCACGGCCATGACGTTGAAGCCGTCCTTGTCGATGTTGCCCACGCCGCCCGTCACCGAGCCGCGGTAGATGTTGCCGCCGCCGTGCTGCGTCACGTCGGTGAAGCCGCTGACGGTCAGGCCGGTGTAGTCCTTGCGCAGGATGAAGTTGATGACGCCGCCGACGGCGTCGGTGCCGTAGGTCGACGAGGCGCCGTCCTTCAGCACCTCGACGCGCTCGATCGCGGCCATCGGGATCTGGTTCAGGTCGACGACGCCGCCGTTGAGGCCGTGCGCCGCGATGCGGCGGCCGTTCAGCAGGATCAGCGTCGCGTTGGCGCCCTGCAGGCGCAGGTTGGCGGAGGTCGCGCCGTTGTTGCCGCGGGACTGGCCCGAGACCACGTCCGCGTTGGAGGCCAGGTTGTCCAGGCCGTTGCCGTTGGACGAGAGCGTGGCGATCAGCTGCTCGGCCGACACGATGCCCTGGCGGTCGAGGTCGCGGCGCGAGATGGTCTGCACCGGCAGCGCGCCCTCGTCCTGGATGCGCTTGATGCTCGAGCCGGTGATCTCCACCCGCTCGATCTTCTGGACTTCCTGCGACCAGGCCGCCGCATGGGCGCCCAGGCCCACCACGACGAGGCAACGGGCGAGTTGATTCAGTTTCACGACCTTCTCCTTGTTAACCGGACCGGCGTCCTGGAACGCCTCCAACGACTGGGGTCGTCCGATGCGCGGCCGACCCTTGGGGTGCTGTGTTGCGAGCTGTGAATGATCTTCAAGCACGAGCGGTTTTCACCGTCATAGGAACGTCACCCATTTGTTGTTTCCGTCCCGATGAATGCTTGTCTCGCGCGTATAACCTGCGGGAATGCAGCGGGGCCGGGAATATACAGTCGCTGCTCATGCGATCGATCCCCGCCTTCGTGCTCCTGGTTGCCGCGCTCGCGACGAGCGGCTGCGCCACCTTCGTCGACACCCCGCCCGCGCCGGTCGAGACCGCGCTGCGACAGGCCGGCGTGCCGGCGTCGTCGCTGGCGGTGGTGGCCTATCCGCTGGACGCGCCGGGCACCGGGCTGCGCCTGAACGCGGACCGGCCGATGGCGCCGGCCTCGACGATGAAGACGATCACCGCGGTGGTGGCGCTGGACCGGCTCGGTCCCAACAGTCGGGGACAGACGCAGCTGCTGGCCGCGGGCGAGGTGCGCGACGGCCGCCTCGACGGACCGCTGGTGCTCAAGGGCGGCGGCGACGCGGACCTCGACTGGCCCGCGCTGTGGGCGTTGCTGCGCGAGGTGCGCGAGCGCCACGGCGTGCGCGACCTGGCCGGGGGCATCGTCGTCGATCGCGGCCTGTTCAACCCGGCGCGCCTCGACATCGGCGCGCCGCGTTTCGACGAGCAGGCCGAGTTCCCGTACAACGTCATTCCGGATGCGCTGCACCTCAACGGCAGCCTGCTGCAGTACGACTTCTGGTCCGACGACCGGGGCCTGACGGTGCGGCCGTATCCGCAGTTCGGCGGGCTCGCGATCGACGCCAGCGCGGTCCGGCTGAACGACAAGCCGTGCAAGGACTGGGACGACGGCTGGAAGCCGTCGCGCTTCGAGGCGCTGCCCGACGGCGGCGGACGCCTGGTGCTGGCCGGCGAGTTCCCGCGCGGGTGCCAGGTCTCGCAATCGCTGAACGTGCTGGACCGCCAGTGGGAGACGGCCCAGGCGCTGCGGCAGCTGTGGGGTTCGCTGGGCGGCACGCTGTCGGGCGAGATCCGCGAGGGCGCGACGCCCGAAGGCGCCCGCGTGTTGGCGCAGCACCGCGACCGCCCGCTGGCCGAGCTGCTGCGGCCGGTGCTGAAGTCCTCGGACAACGCGCTGGCGCGGATGCTGTTCCTGCGGCTCGGCGCCTCGGCGGCGCAGCCCGGCGAGGACACCCGCGAGGCCGCCGCACGCGTCGTGCGCGAGTGGTTCGCCGCGCAGAAGATCGACACCACCGGCCTGACGCTGGAGAACGGCTCCGGCCTGTCGCGCAGCGAGCGTGCCTCGGCGGCACAGCTGGCGGCGATGCTGCAGGCGTCGGCCCGCGGCGCGCACGGCCCCGAGTTGCTGGCCACCTTGCCGGTCGCGGGCGTCGACGGCACGCTGGTCCGTCGCATGAAGGGCACCGCGGCCGAGGGCCGCGCGCGGATGAAGACCGGCACCTTGCGCGACGTCGTGGCGCTGGCCGGCTTCGTGCCGGACTCGACCGGCAAGACCTGGATCGTGGTCGCGATCGTCAACGACGATCAGGCGGCCAAGGCGCGTCCGGCGATCGACGCGCTGGTGGACTGGGTGGCGCGGCGCTGATCCGCGTGACGGGTCAGAAGCGACGCCACGGGGCGCGACTGGCCTGCGGCAGATAGCGATCGAGCAAGCGCAGGACATCGCCGCCGACGGCGGGATCGCTGCAGCTTTCCAACCGGTCCATGAGCGCGTTGAACTGGTCGCGATCCGGCAGCGGCAGCTGTCTCACAGGGTCGAACCGGCCCTGCTCGTACGCGTTGAAGAACGCATTCCGGTGGTGCAGGAAAAAGACCATCGCCTGCTGGGCGGGGTCCTGGGCGACCTGTTCGATCGGCCGGCCATCCTTGTTGCCGATGCTCAGGAGGATGCGCTGGTTGGCGGACCAGATCCGATCGAACTGGGCGAGGCGTTCTTCGATGCCCGTCACATTGCCGGCCTGCGCCCGCGCCTTCACCCCTTTCGCCATGGTCTCGAGGTGCAGTCCCCATCCCCGCAGCGCCTCTCGCACCTGCGGCGTATAGGCGGTCGTCAGCGTCGCGGCGGCCCACCGCAGCCCGATGCGCCAGGTGCTTTCCCAATGGAGCGCAGCCTGCGCCAGTTCATCAGGGGTTCTTGAGACGCCAGCTGTGGCGGGGGTCGCGGTGCCGTCCGCCCACAGGCTGGCCGGCGGTGTCGCGGGGATGAATTCGGGAGCTGCCGGGTCCATGACAGCACCTTTCGGAAGAGTGGAGACGCCCGGTCAGTGGGCTGGGCCCACCGCGTCATCCGCGACCCTTCAGCGCACCGCCGGCGACAACAGGCGCAGCGTGCCGGCCCGTGCGTCCATCTCGGCGGGCTGGCCCACCGGCACGGTGAACTTGCGCTTGATGTGGCCGATCATCGCGCCGCGGTAGACGGGCACGTTCAGCGGCAGGAAGTAGTCGTCGAAGACCTCGTCCAGCGTCAGCGTGCCGAAGTTGCCGTCGCCCGGTCCGCACTGCGTGAACTTGCCCAGCACGACGCCGGCGAGCTGGTCCAGCGCGCCGCACAGGCGCAGCGTCGAGAGCATGCGGTCGACGCGATAGATGTACTCGTTGACCTCTTCCAGGAACAGGATCGCGCCGCGGGTGTCGGGGAAGAAGGGCGAGCCCGCCAGCGAGCTCAGCACCGCCAGGTTGCCGCCGACCAGCGGCCCGCGCGCGAGGCCCGGACGCAGCGTGCTGATGCGGTCCTCGCGCTGGACCAGGTTGGCGCCGCGCTCGCCCTGCGGGTTCTGCAGCAGGTCCGCCTGCGCGTCCATCGCGACGGCGCGGAAGTGCTGGAGGGAGAACTCGTTCCACTCCGAGCCCGCGACCGGGCAATGGAAGGTGATCAGCCCCGTCTGCCGGTGGATCGCGTTGACCAGGCTGGTCAGGTCCGAGAAGCCGCCGAAGAACTTCGGCTTGCGGCGGATCAGCGCGTAGTTCAGCTTGTCGACGATGCGGTTGCAGCCCGAGCCGCCGGTCAGCGCCAGGATGCCGGCCACGTCGTCGTCGGCGAAGAAGTCGTTGATGTCGGCCGCGCGCTGGACGTCGGTGCCGCCGAACTGGCCGTAGCGCCCGCGCACGTTGGCGCCGAGCTTGACCTTGAAGCCGAGCGCCTCGAGCGACTCGACGGCGATCTCCAGCGGCTCGCGCTCGTAGGTGGCGTTGGCGGGGCTGACGAGGCCGATCGTGTCACCGACCTTCAGCCGCCGTGCGCGCAGCGGCTCGGGCAGGGCCTTCTGGGCTTGTGCGGCTGGCAGCGCGCCGAGCGCGGTGGCCGCCGCAGTGGCGGCGCCGGTCAGGATCTGGCGACGGGAAGCGGTCATGGAGTCTCCGGAAGACGCTCAGATCACCAGCGGCAGCTCGCGGCGGACGCGTTCGCGGTCGCCGAAGTCGAAGTGCCACCACTCGGTGCTGATGGTCTGGAAGCCGGCGTGGCGCATCGCCGCGCGCAGCCAGCCGCGGTGGCGGAGCTGGTCGGCGGTGAGGCCGCCGGTGGCGAGCTGCTCGGCCTCGAACTCGGGGTGCGAGGCCGGCGTCATCTCGTCGAAGCCGGTGCCCATGTCGAGCTCGCGGCCCTCGGCGTCGAGCAGCGTGACGTCGACCGCCATGCCGAACGAATGGATCGAGCGCCGCGCCGGATGCGCGAGGTACCGGGTCAGCGGCGTGCCTTCGAGTTCGGCCCACAGCGCCTCCTGCACGCGCTGCGGCCGCAGCGCGTCCAGCACGACCAGCGTCACGCCGGGGCAGTGGCGGCCAAGGTAGGCGGCCGCTTGCGCAACGGCATCCGCCGACTCGCGGCGCAGGTAGGCGCAGTCCAGTCCGCCGTAGACGTTGCGGCCGACGAAGTTGTCGGGCGTCGCGTAGCGCAGGTCCACCGCGATGCCGGGGATCGTCAGCAGCGAGCGGAACTCCGTGTGCGCGGCGATCTCCTCGCAGGGGATGGGCGGTGGCGGGGCGGTGGCGGCGTCGTCCGGGGTCATGCGAAGCAAGGCGTGGAAAGGGAGCAGGCGCTGCGGCGCGTCACTCCAGGCTCTCGAGGTTGGCGCGGGCGGCATCCCGCAGGTAGGTGACGAGCCGGCGCGCCGCTTGCGCCAGCGGTGCGCTGGCGGAGGTCAGCAGGTACAGCTGGATGCTCATCGACGGCGCCAGCGGGCGGACCTTCACGCGGGTGCGGTCGGCCGAGGCGGCGGTGAAGGGATCGACGGCGGTCATGCCGACGCCGGCTTCCACCAGCGCGCGGGCGAGCTGGTAGGTCTGGACGGTGATGCGGCTGTCGAGGTGGCGGCCCTCGGCCTCGCTGGCGTTGTGCAGCATGTGGCCGAGCGGGTCGTCCTCGGCCATCGCGATCAGCTCGGACTGGATCTCCTCCAGCGGCAGCGGGCCGGTGCCTTGCGCCTCGGGGCTGTGCATGGGACACAGCGCCATCATCGTGCCGCTGGCCAGCACCTCGGCCTTGATGCCGGGGTGACGCGGGTCCTGCAGGCTGAGCGCGAGATCGGCCTCGCCGAGCAGTAGCGCGGAGACGATCTCGCGCGTGTGGTTGGTGCTGAGCTGGCAGCGGCTGCGCGGGAAGGCCTGCGCCCAGTGCGTCATCGCCGCGGGGATCACCGACGCGCCCAGCGTCGGCGTGGCCATCAGGCGCAGCGATTCGGATTCGCCGCTGCGCAGGTTGGCAGCCAGGCGCCGGATCGCGACGAGGTCGCGGTTGAGCTTGTCGATCTCGACGAAGAGCCGCTGCGCTTCCGGCGTCGGGTAGAGCTTGCCCCGGACGCGGTCGAACAGCGGCATGCCGAGCTGCAGCTCGCAGTGCTGCAGCACCTTGGTCACGGCGGGCTGGGAGATGTGCAGCAACTGCGCGGCGCCGCTGATCGTGCCGGCCTGCATGATCGCGTGGAAGACCTCAATGTGACGGAGCCTCATGCCGGCCCCCCGTCCGACGGGTACGTCGTCCGGCCCCCCGAGGGGGCCCGGCCCGGCGTGGGGCGGCCCGGCGCTCGGGCCGGCGCGCTAAGAAGGAGGGGAGGCTTATTCACGGTAGACGTTCTCGAAGACCACCCCGCCGTTCGGCTGCATCTTGAAGCCGCGCAAATCCTTGCTGGTGGGGATGTACACCGTCGAGTGTGCCATCGTGATCCATGGCCGTTCGCGCTTGAAGATCTCCTGGGCCTTCTCGTAGAGCGCGATCCGCTTGCCTTGATCGGCCGTGGCGCGGGCGGCGTCGATGAGGCGTTCGAATTCGGGGTTGCAGAACTTCACGCCGGACTTGTTGGTCGCGCAGCTGAGGTTGGGCGTCAGGAAGTCGTCGGCGTCGCCGCTCTCGCCGGACCAGCCGCTCATGTAGACGGTGTGTTCGCCGGCGTTGGCGCGCTTGAGGTACTCGCCCCATTCGTAGGTGCGGATCTGCGCGCGCACGCCGATGCGGGCCCAGTCCTGCTGGATCAGCTGCGCCATCAGCTGGCCGTTCGGATTGGTGGGCCGCGTGACCGGCAGCGCCCAGAGGTCGAGGTCCAGCCCGTTCGGGAAACCGGCCTGCTTGAGCAGCGCCTTGGCGCGATCGGGGTTGTATTCGTTCTTGATCGACCGGTTGTAGCCGGGGATCGCAGGCGGGAACGGATTCACCGCCTGCATCGCGTCGCCGCGCGGGAACAACGCGCGGAAGATCGCGTCGCGGTCGACGGCGATGTCCAGCGCCTCGCGCACGAGCCGGTTGTCGGTCGGCGCCTTGCGCAGGTTGAAGGACAGGTAGGAGATGTTGAGCGCCTGGATCTTCTCGAGCTTGATGCGTTCCGGATGGCGGTCGATCGCGGCCACGTCGATGTCGCGCAGCGGCGAGGTGATCTGGCACTCGCCCGCGAGCAGCTTCTGCACGCGGACCGGGGCCTCGCGGCTGATGCTGAAGATCAGCTTCTGCGTCTTCTGCGGCTCGCCCCAGTAGTCGGGGTTGCCTTCCATGCGGACGACGTCGTCCTTCGCATAGCTGCGGAAGCGATACGGACCGGTGCCGATGGGCAGGCGGTTGATCTGCGACGCCTTGCCGTCGCGCAGCAGCTGCTGGCCGTACTCCGCCGACTGGATGCCGGCGAAGGCCATCGCGAACCAGGTGACGAAGGTGACGTTGGGCTGCGCCAGCGTGAAGCGGACGGTGCGGTCGTCGAGCTTCTCCATCTTCGCGATCGCATTGGCCAGGCCGAGGTTCTGCGGATAGATGAAGTTGGCGGGGAAGGCCTTGTTGAACGGGTGCTCGCGGTCGAGGAAACGGCCGAAGGTGAAGAGCACGTCGTCGGCGTTGAACGCGCGCGTCGGCGTGAACCAGGGGCGGGTGTGGAAGCGGACGTTCTCGCGCAGCGTGAAGGTGAATTCGCGGGCGTCGGGGCTGATGGTCCAGCGGGTGGCGAGAGCCGGCTGCAGCGCGGTGCCGCCGCGCTCGAAGCGGACCAGCCCCTGGAACATCTGGTTGTTGACGTTGTTCGTGCTGGCCGAATCCCATAACCCCGGGTCGAAGCCCTCGGGGCTGGCGTCGGTGCAGTACACGAGCGGCTTGACCGCGGCGGCGCCGGCCGCGTGAGCGGCGGGGAATGCGGCGGACAGGAGCAGAGCCAGCGAGAGGGGGAGGACTGAGCGCATCGGGAGGAGGGCAAGCCGGCGCATTGTGGAAACGCCGCTCCCCAGGTCACAACTGAAATGGGCGGGTTGGACCATAACACTGGGTTATGTGGAATCAGTTGGCCTGCCTGATCCGGGAGAGCGTGAGCGCATAGGCAAGGCCGTCTTCCCGCTTCCCAATGCAGAAGACGATCACGATCAGGATGCCATCCTCGACGCGATAGATCAGGCGTATGCCTTGCTTGAGCAACTTGATCTTGTAGAAGCCTGCCAGTTCTCCATGAAGCGCAGACCCGGGCACGTGCGGCTTGTTCAATCGCTTGCCGAGCAGTCCTTTGAGAAGCTTCCGCACGGAGCCGTCCAGATTCAGCCACTCCCGCCATGCGTCCACATGGAAGCGGATGCCATAGCGGTGCCCTTTCAGCGGCTTTTCTTCAGAGGTCGTCAAAGTCCACCTCGACCAGCGGTGACTTGTCGGAAAGTCGCTCAATGGTCTTCCGGTAGGTGGCCTGATCGGCCAGGTCATCCATGACCGCTTCGTACAGGATCGGGTCCATCACGTAGAAGGCAGGCTTGCCACCGCGAAGCACCGTGATAGGTCGATGTTTCGCTGCTTCCAAGACGTTGCTCGTCTGCTTCTTGAATTCAGTCAGGCTGACGATCAGCTCGTGTTCGATCGTGTCCATATCGGCTCCTTGGGGCGAGTCGATTATGGGCGGGGTGCTTGAAGGAGGAGGGCACGGGCGGCCCGTTGCTGGCCAGGCGGTCTCGGGCAGACGGAATGACATGGAGGAGGCTCCAACGAATGGTGGGCAGCAATTTCACGCCTGTCCGATGTCGCCCGCAATCACCTCAACCAGCCGAATTGCTGACTCGAAAGCGCAGGTCGCTTTCACGCCTTCCATTCGATGTGATCAGTCCTCAAATCACATCGCAGGCCACAAGCCGCCCATCGATCTCCCGCAATTCCGGCCGCACCTCGGCGCAGCGCGCGACGGCCATCGGGCAGCGCTGATGGAACGCGCATCCCGTCGGCGGCTTCAGCGGGCTGGGCAGCTCGCCGTGGATGCGGATGCGCTGGCGGCGATCCGCCGGGCGCAGCGCCGGGGTGGCGCTGATCAGCGCCTGCGTGTACGGGTGCAGCGGCTTGGCGAAGACACGGCGCTTGTCGCCGTGCTCCACCACGCGGCCGAGGTACATCACCATCACCTCGTCCGCCACGTGCTCCACCACCGCCAGGTTGTGCGAGATGAACACGTAGCCGGTCCCGAACTCCTCCTGCAGGTCCATGAAGAGATTCAGGATCTGCGCCTGGATCGACAGGTCCAGTGCCGACGTCGGCTCGTCGGCGACGACGATGCCTGGTTGCATCACCATCGCCCGCGCGATGGCGATGCGCTGGCGTTGGCCGCCCGAGAACATGTGCGGGTAACGCTGCAGATGCTCCTGGCGCAGCCCCACCTTCGCGGCCAGCGCCTCGATGCGCTCCTGCCGCTCGGCGCGGCTCAGCGACGTGTTGATCACCAGCGGCTCCGCCAGCGTGGAGGCGATCGTCTTGCGCGGATTCAGCGCGGCGTACGGGTTCTGGAACACCATCTGCACGTCGCGCCGCAAGGCCTTGCGCGCCGACGCGTCGGCGGCGTCGCGGCCATGGATCCGCAGGTCGCCGGAGGTCGGCGTCTCGATCAGCGTCAGCGCCCGCGCCAGCGTGGACTTGCCGCAGCCCGATTCGCCGACCACGGCCAGCGTCTTGCCCGGCGACAGCGAGAAGCTCACGCCGTCGAGCGCCCGCACCGTCGCCTTCGGCGCGAGCCAGCCGCGGCTCACGCGGTAGTGCCGGGCGAGATCGCGCGCCACCAGCAGCGGTGCCGCATCGGCAGCGACCGGCTTGTCTGGCACGGCGCTCATGCGGTGGCCTCCTCGATCAAGGGATAGAAGCAGCGCACACCGTCGACGACCTCCGGACGCTCCGCGCGGCAGCGCGGCTGCACGCGCGGGCAGCGCGGCGAGAACAGGCATCCCGCCGGCCGGTCCAGCGCACCCGGCACGATGCCCGGCAGCGCCTGCAGCCGGCGCGCGCCGCGGTTGTGTTCCGGGATCGCCGCCATCAGCGCGGCCGTGTACGGATGCTGCGGGGACTCGAAGACATCGGGCAACGCGCCCGTTTCCACCACCTGGCCCGCGTACATGACGGCGACGCGCTGCGCCATCTCCGCCACCACCGCCAGGTCGTGCGTGATCATCACCAGCGCCATGCCCTGCTCGCGCTGCAGGCGCAGCAGCAGGTCCATGATCTGCGCCTGGATCGTGACGTCGAGCGCCGTCGTCGGCTCGTCGGCGATCAGCAGCTTCGGCGAGCACGCGATCGCCAGCGCGATCATCACGCGCTGGTTCATGCCGCCGGAAAGTTCGTGCGGATAGGCCTTCAGCCGGCTCGCGGCGTCGGGGATCTCGACCTGCTCCAGCAGCTCCGTCGCGCGCTGGCGCGCCGCGGCGCCGCGCAGGCCCAGGTGGGCGCGCAACACTTCCTCGAGCTGGTGGCCGACGGTGTAGCTCGGGTTGAGGCTCGCCAACGCGTCCTGGAACACCATCGCGATGTCCTTGCCGATCAGCCGGCGCCGCTGCGAGGCGCTCATGCCCAGCAAGTCCTGACCCTGGAAGCGCAGCGCGGTCGCGCTCACCTGTCCGGGCGGATCGATCAATCCCATCAGCGCCATCATGCTGACGGACTTGCCGGAGCCGGACTCGCCGACGATGCCCAGCACCTCGCCCGGCGCGACGTCAAGGTCGACGCCGTCCACCGCCGGGAACGCGCCGAAGCGCACGCGCAGGTCGCGGATCTCCAGCATCACGAGACCCTCTTCAGGCGGGGGTCGAGCGCGTCGCGCAGCCCGTCGCCCATCAGGTTGACGCTGAGCACCGACAGCAGGATCGCCAGTCCCGGCAGCGTCACCACCCACGGGGCGCGGACGATGTAGTCGCGCGCGGACGAGAGCATCGTGCCCCACTCCGCCATCGGCGCCTGCACGCCCAGGCCGAGGAAGCCGAGGCCCGCCGCCTCGAGGATCGCCGCCGAGAAGCTCAGCGACGCGTTGACGATCAGCGGCGCCAGGCAGTTCGGCAGCACTGCCGAGAACATCAGCCGCCAGGTCGACGCGCCGGCCACGCGGCTGGCGGTCACGTAGTCCTTGCCGAGCTCCGCCAGCGCCGCGGCGCGGGTGAGCCGGACGTACTCCGGCAGGCTGCCGACGGCGATCGCGATCACCGTGTTCGTCAGCCCCGGGCCGAGCACGGTGATCACGCAGATCGCCAGCAGCAGCCCCGGCAGCGCCAGCATCACGTCCATCACGCGCATGACGACCGGGGCGAGCAGGCGTTGATGGAACGCCGCCAGCAATCCCAGCAGCACGCCGGGGATCAGCGACAGCACGACCGACGCCAGGCCGATGCCCAGCGACACGCGCGCGCCGTGCAGCAGCCGCGAGAGCAGGTCGCGGCCGAGCTCGTCGGTGCCCAGCAGGAAACGGGTCTGTCCGCCGTCCATCCAGATCGGCGGCGTCAGCATGTGCTCGCGGTACTGCCGGACGGGATCGTGCGGTGCGATCCAGGGCGCGAGCAGCGCCGCCAGCGCGAGCAGCGTGAAGACGACCAGCGCGACGAGCGCGCCGCGGTTGGCGCTGAAGCCGCGCCAGAACTCGGCGAAGGGGCCGGGCGGCGCGACCGCCGCCGGGGCGGATGAGGTGGTGGGGAGGGCGCTCATGGTCGTCTCATCCCTGCCATGTCCGCCGCCGGGCCGCCCCAAGGCGGACTGCGCCCCTCGGGGGCAAGAGCGGAGCGACTGGGGAGCTCATTTTCTGATGCGCGGGTTCACCACGCCGTACAGCAGGTCCACCAGCAGGTTGACCGCGATGAAGGTGCAGGCCGAGATCAGGATCCCCGCCTGCACCACCGGATAGTCGCGCCGCGCGATCGCGTCGATCAGCCACTTGCCGATGCCGGGCCAGCTGAAGATGGTCTCGGTCAGCACCGCGCCGGCCAGCAGGCTGCCGACCTTCAATCCGATCACCGTGATCACCGGGATCAGCGCGTTGCGCAGGCCGTGCACCAGCACCACCCGCGCCGGCGACAGGCCGCGCGCGCGGGCGCTGCGCATGTAGTCCTCGCGCAGCACTTCCAGCAGGCTGGAGCGCGTCATCCGCGCGATCACCGCCATCGTGCTGGTGCCCAGCACCAGCGCCGGCAGCAGCAGGTGCCGCAGCGCCGATCGCCACGCGCCTGCTTCGTCGTGCAAGGCCGCGTCGATCAGCATGAAGCCGGTGACGCGCTGGACGTCGTACTCGACCGCGATGCGGCCCGATACCGGCGTCCAGCCCAGGCCCACCGAGAAGAACATGATGAGGATCAGCCCCCACCAGAACACCGGCATCGAGTAGCCGACCGTCGCCACGCCCATCACGCCCTGGTCCAGCAGCGAGCCGCGTCGCAGCGCCGCGCCGGTGCCCAGCGCCATGCCGAGCACGATCGCCAGCAGCAGCGCGAAGAGCGCCAGTTCCGCCGTGGCCGGGAAGAGCGCGAGGAACTCGTGCGACACCGGCTCGTGCGAGACCAGCGAGCGTCCCAGGTCGCCGTGCAGCAACCCGCCGACGTAGTCCGCGTACTGGCGCCACAGCGGCTGGTCCAGGCCGAGCTCGTGCATCAGCCGCGCGTGGGTGGCGTCGTCGAGCGCGCGCTCGCCCATCATGATCGCGATCGGATCGCCCGGCACCAGCCGGATGAGGCCGAAGGCGACCAGCGTCACGCCGATCAGGGTCGGCAGCAACGAGGCCAGGCGGCGGAGGAGGAAGTTCAGCAAGGCGGGCGGCGGCGGGCGTGCGGGGACGGGGTCAGCGGGGAACCATCAATACTCTGAACGCGGCCGGCTGTCCGCCGGCAGCGGCTTCTTCATCAGCAGGCCGCCGGGCGTCGTGACGACCTCCAGCAGCGCGGCCGTCTCGGCGTCCATGTTCCCGGAGAAGTCGGCGGGCCGGTACTTCATCTGGAAGGTGCTGATCACCTCGCGCGTGGCGGTGTCCAGCATCCCGGTCTGCGGCGTCTGATAGCCCACTTGCGCGAGCCGCTTCTGGAACCAGACGGCGTCCGGCACCGGCCCGACCTGGTAGATCGCCTGCTTGATCTGGACCTGCGTCGCGTCGGGCCAGGCGATCAGGCCGGCGTCGGCGAGCTGCTTCCACGGGAACTCCGGACCCGGGTCCTGCTTGCGGCCCGGTGCGATGTCGTTGTGGCCGAGGATGCGGTCCGAGCGGATGCCGTGGCGCGCGACGATCTCCTTGACCAGTTTGATCACGTCGTCGATCTGTTCCTGCGGATACGGCGCGTAGACGCGGCCCATCGGCGTCTCGGTGAAGCCGGGGTTCACGATCTCGATGCCGATCGAGGCCGAGTTCAGGTTGGTCGCGCCGCCCCAGTAGCTGACGCCGCCGTGCCAGGCGCGGCGGTTCTCGTCGACCAGCTGGTAGACCTTGGAGGGCTTCTCCTGCACCAGGTAGTGGGCCGAGACCTTGCCGCCGGTGGTCAGCACCTTCATCGACTTGTCGAAGTCGAGCACCGTGTAATGGAGGATCAGGAACTGCGCGCGGCTGTCCTGGTTCTCGGAGACGTGGGTGCGATCGATCTGCAACGTGCTCGTGGGCGTGGCGCAGGCCGCCAGCAGCGCGGCGGCGGCGAGGGTCAGGAGCTTGGTTTTCATGAGGCGAGCGCGGCCCGCCTCGCGGCGGCCAAAGCGGTGTCGGGTTGATGAACGGTGAGGGACAGGTCTTGCGGGAGGGCGTCGCGCAGGCCTGATTCGATCGCGGGATGCAATTGCAGCACACGTCCGGCGGCGCTGACGGGACGCACGCCCAGACGGCGCACGAGCGCCAGCGGCAGCCGGGCGAGTTCGCGGCCGGCGCGATGCAGCAGGGCCAGCGCGTCGGCGTCGTCATCCGCCGCGGCGCGCGCGACGGCCAGCGCCAAACGGCCGATCGAGCCCCGGCGTGCCGCGCTGTCGCCGCCGTACATGAAGGCACGCGTCGTCGGCCAGTCGGCGCCGCCGAGTTCGTCGAAGAGATGCTGCGCGAGCCGAGAATCGTTCCAGGCGCCGGGTGATTCGTCCTCGCGGCGCCAGACCAGCGCGAGCGCCTCGCGCGCGATCCACTGGCCGCCGCCTTCGTCGCCCAGCAGCGGACCGCGGCCGCCGGCGCGGTGCAGCGTGCCGGCCTCGTCGATGAAGGCCGCGATCGCGCCGGTGCCGGCGTAGACGAGGTACCCCTCGCCGGGTCGGAACAGCGCATGCCAGGCCTGGGCGATGTCGCTGTCGCACTGGATCTGCGCCGGCGCCAGGCCCAGCTGTTGCGCGAGCAGCGCCCGCAGCTGCCGACCGGCGGGGCCGTCCGGTTCGCCGAGTCCGGTGATGCCGGCCTGAAGCCCGTGCAGCGCGCCGGGCGCCGCATGCGACAGCACCGCGGCGGCGAGCGATTGCAGCGTCTGCGTCAGCACGACGCGGCCGGCGCTGGTGTCCAGCAGCAGCGCGGTGAATCCGCCGACCTCGCCGCGTGCGACCAGGGTGCCGTCGGGGCGGGCGAGGGCCCAGCGTGTCTGTGTGCCGCCGGCGTCCAGGCCCAGTCCCAGCGGCCCGGATGACATGCCCGCGCGTACCGGCGCTGGGCGGTCAGGCGCGAGGGAATCGGCGGTGGCGGAGGGCGTCGGACTCATGGCGGCGTTGGCGCGCGGAGCTTACGAGGGGCTCCGTGCGTTTGCAATTGTCAATGCGCGTGGCAGGTATGAGTCAGGCTCATGGGCCGGAGAGGGTCAGGCATCGCTTCGCGGCGGGGCCTGTACCGCCGGCGGCCGGACGAAAAAAAACCGCGCCGGAAGGGCGCGGTTTTCGTGCGGAGCGGCCGGAGCCGCTTCGGTGCGACGACTTAGAAGTCGGCGCTCAGGTTCATTGACACGAAGCGCGGGGCGCCCAGGTAGTAGAAGACCGTGTTGGCGTTCTGGTTGTAGGTCGTGCCGCCGAGTCCGCGATATGCCACGGCATTGACCACCGTGCCCGAGCTCGGGTTGCGGTACTGGGCGTTGCCGATGTTGCTCACGTTCAGGCGCAGCTGGATGTTCTTGAGCCAGTCCTTGACGTTGCCGAAGTTGTAGCCGGCGTCGACGTCGCCGACCCAGTACGCCGGCACTTCCTCGTCATTCATCAGCGTGGCCTGCTGCTTGCCGGTGCGCTTGACCTTCAGGCGGGCATAGAACGGACCGTAGGTGTATTGCACCGAGCCGGCCAGGATCATGTCCGGCGTCAGCGTCATTTCCTTGCCCTTGGTGGGCAGGAAGACCTGCTGACCATTGACGACGGAGACCGGCAGGTCGTCCTTCACCTTGCTCTTCTGCACGGTCAGCGACGCGTAGGCGGAGAAGCCCTTGAACGTGCCCGTGCCGGCTTCCATTTCCAGGCCGTGGGTCTTCACGCGACCGATGTTCGTGTACACGCTGTTGAGCGTGTTCGGATCGTAGGCGTTGCCTTGGCGGTCCTTGAAGTCCACGTTGAACACCGTCGCCGACAGCGAGATGTCCTTGGTCTGGAAACGGTAGCCGAGGTCGGTGTTGATCGAGGTCTCGGCCTTCGGTGCCAGGCGCAGGCTGGCGACGTTCTGGGCGTTCACGTTCACGTTCGAGCCGGTGAACGCGAAGTTCGGCGGCGCGCGGAAGTTCTTCGCGACGTTCATGAAGACCTGCTGGCTGGGCGTGAGCTGGTAGCGCACGCCGACCTGCGGCAGGAACTCGTTGAAGGACTTCTGGAAGTTGTAGTCCGCGGTCACGCCTTCGTTGGCGAAGTTCTTGACGTCACGCTTCACGTAGGGGGTGCGGAAGCCCAGCATCAGCAGGCCCTTGTCTTCGGCGAACGACCAGTTGTCGTTGGCGTAGAACTGGCCGGAAGTGCTGATGGTCTGCCAGTCGCGGCCCTGATAGCGGCTGCCGTCCGGACGCAGGATGTAGTCGGTGTTCAGCCAGACGCTGGACAGCTCGCCGGCGTCGCTCACGCGCACGCCCGGCTGGGTCTGCTTGTGATTGGCGCGCTCGAACCAGACACCGGCCTTCAGCGCGTGGTCGCCCAGCTGCGTGTTGATTTCGGTGGTGATGCCGGGCCGCACGGTGCGGGTCACCGAGGCGCGGCCGATGATCAGGGTGTCGAGCGTGTCGCCGTCACCGTTCAGATCCTGGCTGACCTTGGTGCCGGTGGCCGGATTCAGGAAGGTGTTGGTTTCCGCCAGCGTGGTCTGCTGCACGCCACCGTTGCCGAAGCCGTACCAGAGGTAGGGCTGGACCTTCAGGTAGGTGTTCTCGGCCACCTTGAACGAGCCCGACACGGACACGATCGCGTTCTCGAACGGGTTGTTGGCCAGCTTGTAGTAGGCCGGCGAGGGCAGGTAACCCGTGGCGCCTTCGTTCTGGGCCGTGCCCCGCACCGGGGTCAGGTGGCCGGGGAACTTCGTCGAGAAGTCGAAGTTGTAGCCGTTGGCCCGCAACTGGGCCAGGCTGATGCTGTTGATGTTGTTGTTGATCGCGCGGTTGTAGAGGACCGAGCCCAGGATCACGTTGTCCTGATTGAGGTCCCAGCGGAACGCGGCGTCGATGTGGTCCTTCTTGGCCTGGCCGTCGCCCTTCCACTTGTCAGCCTCGGTGTGCGAGTAGCTGATGAACACCTTGGCGCTGTTGTTGAGGAAGCGGCCGGTGTCGTAGCGCAGGAAGGAGCGGATGTAGCGCAGTTCGCCGAAGCCCTGGCTGACGCGGATGCGTTGCTTGTCTTCCGGGTCGCAACTGGTGACGGTGATGTTGCCGCCCGTGGCGCCGGCATTGGGCGAGTCCACGTCCGGGGTGCCTTGCGCCAGCGACTGGGTGCAGAGGTTTTCCTGGTCCGCGTATTCCTGCGGATAGACGGCATAGCCGCCCGAGTCGTTGACGGGCACGCCGTTGATGATCATGCCCATCTGGTCGGAGCCGAAGCCGCGGACCGTCAGGCCGCCGCCGAACAGGCCGGTACCGTCGTAGTTGAACGTGTTCACGCCCGGCAGCAGGGCCAGCGCCTGGAACGGGTTGCCGGAGGCACGGTCCTTGTCGATCGCCTCGCGGGTGACGGTGGAACGGCTCTTGGCCGTGTCCTCGTTCAGCATCTGGCCGGCGGCCAGCTTGCCGCCGCTGCCCACGATCGTGATCGTGCCCAGACGGACCTTGTCTTCCTTGGCGCGCGGCGCGCCGTCATCGGCGGACGTGTCGGCGTCCTTCTTGGCTTCCTGGGCCATGGCCGGCATGACGGCGACCAATGCCGCGGCGGCTGCCAAGGCGGTTTTGCGGAAACCGGACCAATTCTTCTGACTCATTCCTGCGCTCCTGTGCGACGAGACCAAACTGAACTAACAACTGAAACCCTGGTGCAGCTGGGGAGGGCTTCCCGCCCCTCCGTCGGCAGATTCTTCGCGCAACCGTTTTCGTCTATCGAAGTCTTGAACTTCTCAAGCTCGCAAACGTTTTACGTTGGTTTTTCCGGCCCAGGAAAACATCCTCGGCCAAGCTCTGCTCGTACCAGCCCGCGTGTGTCGGGAGCCGTCTTGCCGCGGCTCCTCCTTCATCTCAAGCAAAAAGCCTACCAGTCGAGACAGCCCCCAGCAATGCGGCGAAATCCGCCGTGCGGGGGGCTTTTCGCGCTTGCGGGCCCTGTTGCTGGGCGGATTCCGGAGGCTCCGGCAACCGCCTTGGCGATGCACGGGCGTGAGTCTCTTTGCGGGATGTTGTGGGTTTGTGACAAGGAATGACAGGGGCGCCAGGCCGTTCCCACCTGTTTGTCGAACGCGACGGAACGGGCGGAGCGCGCCCTGAAACGGGCTCTTCCGGGCTATTGGCGCACCAGAGCGATACAGGGTTTCCACGGAGTCTGGGCGCGCCCCCGCGCTGACTCGTCGTTGCGTGGAATCGACAGTTTTGGGCCAGTAACGTTCAATTCGAGAACGTTGCTCGCGGCCCTTCGCGATTGACGGCGTTGACCGCGCTGGCGCTCAGCAACCAGCCGTCGCCGATGGCGCCCAGGTCGCCGTCCGGGCCGATGAGGTCGAAGCGCCAGGGCGAGTCGACGCGACGCGCCTCGCGCCTCCACAGCGCAAAGGCGCGGGGCGGGGCGCCCTCCGGGGCGGACAGTCGAAGGCGGCCGTCGGCCAGACGTTCCAGGGTGACGGCACCGCAGGCGGGGGCGGTCAGCCACGGCGTTTCAGGCGGCAGGGCGGGATGAAGGTAAGCGCCGGCTCGCAAGGTATCCGCGATGTTCCGGCGGTTCTTCAGCAATGCGACCATGCTGAAGTGCAGGTGTCCGCCGGTCGACGGCGCGGTGCGCATGATCTCGATCTGCGCCGGGATCTCGTCGGCCGGCCAGCCTTCGGCCTCGTTGGCGGCCCGGCTCGTGAACAGGCCCGGCCAGACATGCCGCCCCAGCGGATTGACGCCCTGCCAGGCACGCATCAGCGGCTCGAAGGCCTGCGGTTTCTGCGCGCGGGGCCAGTAGAGCTGCGGCGCCACATAGTCGAGCCAGCCCATCGCCATCCAGTGCTCGACGTGGGCATAGAGCTTGTCGTACTGCGAGAACCCCGTGATGCCCGCCGGGCGCAAGTCCGGGCGCGGCAGACCGAACGGGCTGATGCCGACGCGCGCGGTGGGGCGCAACTCGCGGACCAGCTCGTACATCCGCCGCACCAGCTGGTCGACGTTGTCCCGCCGCCAGTCCGCGCGCGCGAGCGTCCCGCCGCCGTGCAGGTAGCGCAGCCAGCTCGCGTCGTCGGGGAAGTCGATGTCCTGCTTGGCCGCGTCCTGGACCGGGTAGGGATAGAAGTAGTCGTCGATGTGCAGGCCGTCGACGGCGTAGCGCGTCAGGAGGTCGCGGCAGACGGCCAGCGTGTGATCGGCAGCGGCCGGCTCGCCCGGATCGATCCAGAGCTGGTCGCCGTACTTCTTGACCCACTCGGGCCGGGTGCGGCTCAGGTGCGTGGCGGCGGGCGCGGACTTCCCGCCGCTCTGCTTCGCGCGGTACGGGTTCAGCCAGGCGTGCAGCTCGAGGCCGCGCGCATGCGCCTGCTCGATCCACAGCGTCAGCGGGTCGTAGCCCGGTCCCTGGCCCTGGACGCCGGAGAGGTACTCGCTCCAGGGTTCCAGCGTCGACCGGTAGAGGGCATCCGCACTGGTGCGCACCTGCAGCACGATCGCGTTCAGGCGCAGCGCGCGGGCGCTGTCGAGGATCGCGTGGATCTCGGCGATCTGCGCGGCGTCGCTCAGGCCTCGGCGGCTCGGCCAGTCGATGTTGGCGACGGTCGCGACCCAGGCGGCGCGGAACTCGCGCGGCGCCGGCGGCGGCGCATCGTCGGGCGCGGGACCCGGCAACGCGGGCAGCGCCTGGGGCCGGGCGGTGCCGCAGCCCGGGAGCGTGCCCAGGGAACCCAGCACCGGCGCGGCCAGGGCCGCGGTCATCCACTGTCGTCGTCGCATTGAAGGCTCTCACCGGGCGGCGCCGCAGGGGCCGCTCACACTTTCACGATCCAGCCGCGCCGCCACATCGCCCACGCGATGCCGTAGAACACCGCCACGAAACCGATGGCGAACAGCAGCGACGCGAAGCGCGGATCCACCGGCAGCGCGCGCAGCGGCGCGACAAGCCAGGCCTTGAGCGTGACGCCCTCGGCGACGTGGATCAATCCGAGCAGGCGGGCCACCAGGCCCGACAGCGCGAAGAGGAACAGCGCGTTCATGCCGAACACCACCAGCGGGCGCAAGCGTCCCGCCATCGCGTCGCGCATGCGCGGCAGGGGCGCGGCATCGAGCAGCCAGTAGAACACGCCGAAGACCAGGCACCCCCAACCCGTCGTGAGGAAAACGAAGGCGGGCGTCCAGAGATTCTTGTTGATGGGCAGGGTCCAGGCGTCGAGTACCTGCGCGATCCACAGGCAGGCAAGACCTGACACCATGAACCAGGCGGCCTTCTCGCCGGGATCTCGACCGCGCAGCGCCAGCCAGCGTCCGGCGAGCAGGCCGGCGATCTGGCTCGCGACGGCGGGCAGCGTGCTCAACAGGCCTTCGGGGTCCCAGGTCTTGCTCTTCGCCCAGAGGTGGCCGCCGAGCAGCGTCCGGTCGAGCCAGGCGCCGACGTCCTCGCCCGGCTGCAGCGAGCCGCGATGCCAGACGCCTTGCGCGTCCGGCACGGCGACGAAGGTCTGCACCAGGCCGTAGCCGAGGAGCAGGCCGATGAACCACCCCAGCTGGGCGCGCCAGCCGCACCACAGCGCGATCGGCGCGACCAGGATCGTGATCAGGCCCAGCCGCTGCAGCACGCCGGGGATGCGCAGTGTCTCGAAGTGGAAGAACGGGAAGAGATTCAGCGCCAGCCCGATGAGGATGATCGTGGCGCCGCGTCGCCCCATGTGGCGCAGCAGGGCGACGCGATCGGCGGCCTGGCCGCGGCGCGCCAGGCTGAAGCTCATCGAGATCCCGCTGATGAAGACGAAGAACGGGAAGATCCAGTCGGTGAAGGTCCAGCCGTGCCAGGCGGCGTGCTCGAGCGGCGCGTAGAGCTGCGACCAGTCGCCCGGGTTGTTGACCAGCAGCATGGCCGCGATCGCGAAGCCGCGGAAGGTGTCGAGCGACAGCAGGCGGTCGCTGCCGCCGTGGCCGACACTCTGACCGGCGCCGGTCGAGGCAGCACTCACGCGGTGGACTCCTTGCGGCCGAAGTTCTCGGGGATCCTGATGAGGGCGGTCATGGCCAGCGACGGGACCGTCGCGATCAGCACCCACGCGAAGAAGTGCGGATAGCCGAGGTGATCCTGCAGCCAGCCGCTCCACATGCCCGGCAGCATCATGCCCAGCGCCATGAAGCCGGTGCAGATCGCATAGTGGGCGGTCTTGTGGGCGCCCTCGGCGACCAGGACCATGTACATCAGGTAGGCCGTGAAGCCGAGCCCGTAGCCGAACTGCTCGACCGCCAGCGCCGCGCTGATGACGGCGAGGCTTCCCGGATGCGCGTAGGCCATGACCAGGAACACGACGTTGGGCAGGTGCATCGCGAGCACCAGCGGCCAGAGCGCCTTCTTCAGGCCGACGCGGGAGATGATCCAGCCGCCGAGCAGACCGCCGAGCGTGAGCGCGATCAGGCCGACCGTGCCGTAGGCCAGGCCGACCTGCTTGTTGGTCAGCGCGAGGCCGCCCTTGTCCAGCGGGTCGAGCAGGAAAGGCGTGGCAAGCTTCAGGAGCTGCGCTTCCGGGAATCGGTAGAGCAGCAGGAAGCCCAGCGTCACCGCGAGTCCGGGCTTGCGGAAGAACGCGGCGAAGATCCGGAAGAAGGTGCCCGGATCGCGCTGGTCGCGGGGGAGCGGGGCATCGACGGCCGGGCGCGGCAAGCGCCACAGGTGATACGCCGCGAGGAGCAGGAAGGCGCCCGCGAGGACCGCCATCACGCCCTGCCAGGCGAGCACCCAGCTGTCGCCGCGGTCGTGCAGCTCGCCGGCCAGCCAGACGAGGCCGCCCTGGCCGCCGATGTTGGCCACCCGGTAGAAGGTCGAACGCACGCCGACGAAGGCGGCCTGCTCATGCTTCTCCAGCGCGAGCAGGTAGAAACCGTCGGCGGCGATGTCGTGCGAGGCCGAAGCGAAGGCCATCAGCCAGAGCACGGCGAGCGACATCTGGAACGCGCGCTCCATCGGCAGCGTCAGCGCCACCATCGCGAGCGCCGCGCCGACGGCGAACTGCAGCGTCACGACCCACAGCCGTTTCGTGCCCAGCATCTCGACCAGCGGCGACCACAGCGGCTTGATCACCCAGGGCAGGTAGAGCCAACTGGTGTAGAGCGCGATGTCGGTGTTCGAGATCTCCAGGTTCTTGTACATGATGACCGACAGCGTCATCACGACCACGTACGGCATGCCCTGCGCGAAGTACAGCGTGGGCACCCAGTGCCAGGGGCTGCGGGCGCCCGGGGCGGCACCCGACGGAAGGGAAGAAGCGTGCATGACGCTCAGTGTCGGCGCAAACCGGGAGGGCGTCGCATCGGGGATTGCAGCGCTTGCGTGCGAGGACCGTGCAGGGCCGGCGGGTGTGAGCTCGGCGATCAGCGATCGGCGAGCGCGCCCCGCACGTCGCCGGCGTGTCGCGCGAGCAGCGCCTGCGCCCCGGCCGCGTCGAGCTGACGCAGCAGCATCACGACGGCCGTCTTCACGTGGAAGCCGCATTGATCGAGCGCCGCGCGCGCGGCGGACTCGTCGGCGCCGGCGGCGCGCATCGTCAACGCGACGGCGCGCCGGACCAGCTTCGCGTTGGTGGCCTTCATGTCCACCATCAGGTTGCCGTAGACCTTGTGCAGCCTGACCATCAGCGCGCTGGAGAACGTGTTCAGCGCGATCTTCTGCGCGGTCCCTGCCTTCAGGCGCGTGCTGCCGGAGATCACCTCGGCGCCGGTGTCCAGCAGGACCGGATGGTCGCCCGCGGCCAGGACCGCGGCGCCGGGGTTGTTGGCCATCGCGATCGTCAGGCAACCGGCGGCGCGGCCCGCGGCCAGCGCGCCCAGCACGTAGGGCGTGTGGCCCGAAGCGGCGATGCCGATCAGCACGTCTTGCGGCGTGGGCGAGAGCGCCTCGATGTCGCGACGGCCCTGGGGCTCGTCGTCCTCCGCGCCTTCGACGGCGACGAACATCGCGCCTTCGCCGCCGGCCAGCACCGCCACCGCGCGGTCACGCGGCCAGGAGAAGGTCGGCACCAGCTCGACGCTGTCCAGCACGCCCAGCCGGCCGGAGGTCCCGGCGCCGGCATACAGCAGCCGGCCGCCCGCCGCGATGCGCGGCAACGCCGCGTCCACCGCCGCGGCCAGCGCGGGCGCCGCCGCCCGCACCGCCTCCACCGCCGACCGCTGGTCATCGATGAAGACCTCCATCAGGCGGGCACTGTCGTACAGGTCCAGGTCTTGATGGTGGGCGCTGGGGGTTTCGGTCTTCAGAGGGTGGGACATGGCTCGGCCGGAGCGGAAGGGGAGGCCCGCAAGGTGCGGCCTACTCTAGTGGGGAGACGGCCTCCGCTGCCAATGAAACCCGGCGGGAGCGTCATAACCCACGGTAATCCAGAAGCCTCATCGGCGTCCGTTCGTGCGGCCCTCGGCGTCCAGCACAGACTGGATCACCTCGGCGAGGGCCACCGGCGTGGGGGCGGCGTCCAGCTCGATCAGCACCATGTAGCCGCGGTCGCGGCCCTGCGCGGTGAAGGCCTGCAGCAGGGCGATCTGGTCGCTGTGCACCATCACGCCGTCCGGGGACCAGTACTCCATCGCCACCAGACAGCCGTCCGACGGCGTGCCGGGGTAGTAGCGGCTGCCGGCGTAGTAGCGCGGATCGATCGTGCTGCCATGCATCAGCATCTCGTCGCGTCCGGCGCGGCCGGCGAGCCAGGCTTCCTGCAGCGGCGCGTAGTCGCGCCATGACGCCGGCAGCAAGGACCGGTAGCGGTCCAGCGACCAGGCGGGCTCGTTCGGGCCCGGGGTGCGCTGCTCGTATTCGGCCACGCTCGCTTCGCCGGGCACCTTCGTGTGCAGGTACGGGGTGGGGCCGATCCAGATGTTGGACGCCGCGCGTCCCGCGCCCTGGATCGTGAAGAGGCCTTGCGGCGTGTTGCCCAGCGTGATCGTGCCCGGCAGGCCGCTGCTGGACAGCGCCAGTTGCTCGATGTTGAACAGGCCGCCGTCGGGACGCCGCACGAAGCGGCCGTCGGCTTGTCGCACCAGAGCCAGACCCATCTGCTGGCGGCCAGGCCGCTGGAAGCTGAACACGACGGGATGGCCCGGACGGATCGCCAGCAGGTCGGCCAGCGGCGGACGCGCCGGCTGCGGCACGCCCTGCGCGGTGGACGCCGCCTGTGCGAGCGCCTGCAGGCGTGGCTCGTCGCGGTCACGCTGCGCGAGCTGGGACTGGATCAGTGCCAGGTCCGCGGGCTGGCGCGTCTGCATCAGTGCGTAGGCGGCGATCGCGAATTCGCGCGGCGTGGTCAATCGCGGCAGCAGCGGACGCAGCAGCGGCGCGGCGTCGACCGCGTAGAGCGTGTACGCCGCGGTCAGCAGCGGACGCTGGATGTCCGCCGGTTGGCTGTCCAGCGCCGGCACAGCCGCGAGCAGCGCGGGTCGGGCGGTGTCGATCTCGGTCCGGTAGTGGGCGACGAGACGAAGGGCCTGGGCGAACTCGCGCAGCGCGGCGCCGTCCTGCGGCGCGGCCAAGGCCTGCGCGGAGGCCGTCCGGATGCGGGCGCGGTCAGTGGTCCACCGGTCCTGGGCCTGGACGGCGGAGCCGACCGTCGAGCGGAACTGCTCCGGTCGCAATGCTTGCAGTGCCGCCGGGCTGAAGGCGCCGCCCGGTGTCGGCTCGGGGGACGGTGCCGGCGTCCGGGGCAACTGCGAGCAGGCCGCCAGAAGCAGCGGCGCGACCAGCGCGGCCCAACGGGGCCAGGACTTGCCCGGCGCATGGTCGACCAAGGGATACATCTGCATGGCGGCCGATTCTAGGGACGCGGGGCGGAAAGTTCTGCCATGTGGACCCAGGAACGCTGTTTGCACTCGACGGCCCGACTGAACAAGGGCCAAGCACAATGATGTCGATCAGGGAGTTCCGCCGCCGTCTGGCAATGGCGATGACATGGGCGGCCGCCGCGCTGGCGGCGCTCATCGCGGCCATGCCGCAGGACGCGTCCGCGCAGATCGCGGCATTGCCGGCGGAGAACCCGGCAATGTCGGCGGCCTCGTCGGCCAGGACGCCGGCCGATTGCGCCCTGATCCGCGACAACGATGCGCGTCTGGCTTGTTATGACCGCCTGAACGGCCGGGCCCCCGACGCGCCGCCGCCCTCCGCGGCGGCCCAGGTCCGGCTCCAGCCGGTGCCGGCCGCCTTGCCGGTGGCCGCCGCGGCGAGTTCGCCGCGTGTGGACGATCCCTGCACGCGTCTGCCGGAGGCCTCCGGCAGCGCCCGCAACTACCTCGGCTCGACGCTGTCGGAGCGCTGGGAACTGTCCTGCCGCGACCAGATGCCGCGCTTCCTGCCGCGCCCCCACCGGCCGGTCTACCTGCTGCCGGTGTCGTGGACCTCGCGCTCCAACCGGACCCCGGCGCCGTCCTCGTCGGAAAGCCCGGACAACGGCGTGGTCCAGGCGCTGGACCTGGACAAGAACGAGGCCAAGTTCCAGATCAGCCTGAAGTCCAAGATCTGGGCGCTCGACGATCACGGCACCCTGTCGGTGTGGGGCGCGTACACGCAGAACTCGCGCTGGCAGATCTACAACGGGCGCGAGTCGCGACCGTTCCGCGAGACCAATTACGAGCCCGAGCTGATCGTGACCCACGGCACCGACGTCGAGCTGCCGTTCGGCTGGAAGGCCAGCATGGTGGGCCTGAGCCTGAACCACCAGTCCAACGGGCGGGCGGTGCCGCTGTCGCGCAGCTGGAACCGGGTGATCGGCGAGCTCAGCCTGGAGCGCGGCGAGACCACGGTGAGCCTGCGCCCCTGGTGGCGGATCCTCAACACCGGCAGCGACGACAACCCGGGCATCCAGGACTATGTCGGCCGCGGCGAGATGCTGGTGACGCAGAAGCTGGGCCGGCACGTCCTGGCCCTCACGGCGCGGCACAGCCTGAAGGGGGGCGATCGTTCGCGCGGATCGGCGCAGCTGGAGTGGGCCTTCCCGATCGGCGGCGGGCTGCACGGCTACCTGCAGCTGTTCAGCGGCTACGGGGAAAGCCTCATCGACTACAACTTCCGCGAGTCCCGGATCGGGCTGGGGGTGTCGGTCGTCGAGTGGCGCTGATGCCTCTTCCTGGGGCTTTGATTCGATGAATATGGCGCACAGGTCGGGGCAGTCCCCATCGTCAGCCCGGTGCGGCTGGACTAGGCTGCGCGGATGTCCGCATTCATCGACACCTGCGTGATCTGGGTCGTGGTCTACCGCCTGGACGGGCGCGACCGCCAATGGGTCCGTGCGCTACCGCCCACGACGGAGGCGCAGGTGCGCGCGCTGCTGCTGGAGGAGCTCGACGAGCTCTACGGCGCGCGTTCGGAACTGGTCTCGCTGCGGCAGGCCGAAGACGCCGAACGCGCCACGCTCATGGCCGGCGGGCTGCCGATGTGCCCGGTCGCCACCCCGCCGGGACCCGCGTCGGGCTGAACCGGCGGCCCTCGGGCGATCGATGATCGCCCGCCGCGGTGGCGGCGAAACCACAGACCCGGGCGTCCTTCCGGCGCCGCCACGGTTTCATGTCGGTTTCATCGCGGTTACGGCCCCCGGCCCGAAGGCATCACGCGAGAATTCCGCGCGTCGTGTCCACCGCTGTCAGCGGCGGCGCGGACCTCCCTGCCGCCGCCGTCCATGTCGTCCCCCTCATCCCATTCGCCCCCCACGCCGTCGCCCCGCCTGTTCGCACTGGCCTGGCCGCTGTTCCTCGAGCTCTGCCTGGGCATCGCCATCGGGGTGATCGGGACGATGCTGGCGGCGCGGATCTCCGATCCCGCCGGCGCCGCATTCGCCCTGGCCAACCAGCTGGCGGCGACGCTGTTCATCCTGTTCCGCATCATCGGCGCCGGCATCAGCGTGGTGATCACGCAGGCGCTGGGCGGAGGCCGTCGCGCGGTGGCCGATGCGACGGCGCGGGCGGCGCTCGGCGCGAGCACCTGGCTGGGCGGCGTCACGGCGCTGATGGCGCTGCTCTTCGCGGGGCCGCTGCTGCGATTGATGAATGCGCCGGCGGAGGTGCTGCCGTTGTCGCAGCCCTTCCTGATGGCGCTGGCGCCGGCCATGATGCTCGACGCCTGGAATGCCTCGATGGCGAGCGTGATGCGCGCCCACCTGCGCAGCCGCGACACCCTGATGGTGCTGGTGGCGATGCAGGTGGCGCAACTGCTGCTGTCGATCACGTTGATGCCTCAGCTCGGCCTGCCGGGCTTCGCGGTGGCGCTGGCGGTGAGCCGGGCGTTCGGCCTCGGCCTGCACGTGTGGCTGTGGCGCGCGCGGCTGGACCTGCGGCCGAAGGCGTCGGACTGGTGGCGCCTGCCGCGCGCGGAGCTCGCCGGCGTGCTGCACATCGGCCTGCCGGGCGCGGCGGAGAACATCGCCTACCGGCTGGCCTACATGGTGAGCGTGGCGATCGCGGGTCACCTCGGCGCGTCGGCGCTGGCGGCGCACAGCTACACCTCGCAGCTGATGTACTTCGTGCTGCTGCCGGGCCTGGCGACGGGCTTCGCGGCGGAGATCGTCGTCGGCCACCTGATCGGCGCGGGGCAGCTGCACGAGGCGCACCGCCTGGTGCGACGCGCGCTCGCCCGCGGGCTGCTGATCAGCGTCGTGGTGGCGGCCGGTGCGGCGGCGGCTTCGCCGTGGCTGCTGCAGATGTTCACGCACGACCAGAAGATTCTCGCCAGCGCGGTGGTGCTGATGTGGATCACGGTGATCCTGGAGCCGGGGCGGACCTTCAACCTCGTCGTCATCAACGCGCTGCGCGCGGCGGGCGACGCGAAGTACCCGGTGATGGTGGGCGCGGGGTCGATGCTCCTCGTGCTGGCTGGCGGCAGCTGGCTGCTGGGCGAGGTGCTGGGACTCGGCCTGGTGGGCCTGTGGATCGCCTACGCCGCCGACGAGTGGATCCGCGGCCTGCTGATGTGGCGCCGATGGGCGCGGCTGGGCTGGGTGCCGCAGGCGAGGGCGGTGCATCGGCGACTGCGTCTGGCGGCACGGGGCCACTGAGTCGCGACCGCCACCGTGGTGCCGGGATTTCGCGCCCACTGAGCCCGGCGTTCGTCAGCGCAGCGCGGCGTGGATCCCGGTCTCACCGTCGGCGAAATTGACACTCCCGCGCGCGTGCCGATCGCGGCACTGAAAATTCTCAATGCCCATCGCCACTTGCCGCGCTGGCCCGGGGCTTGCTGCGTCTTGCGTGCCGGTCGCGCGCAGACGCGTCGGCGAGGAGCAGGGGGGTGACAACACGCCCCGCGGCGTTCGCCGGCAAGGTCGGCGGACCCGGCGGAGTCGAGGGGATCGTCATGCCCATGCTTGCCTCCTTCGTCCTCGCCGCAGCCGCGGCTTCGACGGCGATGCCGTCTTCCGCGCCGCCGTGCGCACCCGCCCGGCCCGAGTTGCTGCGCGACGACGCGTCCGCCGCGAGCGGTCTGGACCGCTACACCGATCTCAGTCCCGACGTCCGGAGGCAGCTCGCCCAGCGCATCGCGGACCTCCGCGTCGACGACCTCGTCATGCTCGGCCGCGCCGGCGTCAGCGGGCAGTACCGCTATGACGACGAGATCCGCCACGCGCTGATCGGCGGCCAACTCTGCGACCGGCTCGATCTGTCCGCGTGGAAGGCCTCCGACGAGGCCAGCGCATTGGTGTTCTGCGAAGGCGACCACTGCGTGGCGATGACCGTCGACGGCCGCATGCTCGCGCGCCTGACGCGTCGCAAGCCCGATGCCTTCGACGCACTTGCGCAGGCGCTGCGTGTGCGCCCCGGGGGACCGCAGTCGGCGCTCGAGATGCCGCCGCCCGCCGCCGGGACCGCCAACGGCTGGGCGCGCCAGCGCGTGCTCGTGCAGATGCGCGCCGGCCTGGGCGACAAGGACCTCGACAAGATCCTCTCGCCGCATGGCGGCAAGGCGCGCCGCATCGGCCGCTCTTCGCTGGCGATCGTCGATCTGCCTCCCAATGCGTCGGAGACGGCCGTCGCGATGCTGCTCGCGCGCCATCCGCAGTTGAAGTCGGCCGAACTCGACATGCGCATCTCCCCGGCGATGACACCCAACGACCCCTACCTGGGCAGCGAGTGGCACCTCGCGCGGATCAACGCGCCGCTGGCCTGGGACAGCGCGCAGGGGGCCGGCATCAGGATCGCGATCCTGGATACCGGCGTCGACGCGACCCACCCCGACCTGGCCGGCCGCCTGGTCCCCGGCTGGAACTTCTATGACGGCAACGCCGACACCAGCGACGTGCACGGCCACGGCACCGCGGTGGCCGGTGCCGCGGCTGCGGCGATGAACAACGGCATCGGTGTCGCCGCCGTGGCCGGGCAGGCGTCGCTGATGCCGGTGCGCATCGCCGACGCCAACGCCTATGCGTACTGGAGCACCGTGGCCCAGGGCCTGAACTGGGCCGCGGACCAGGGTGCCCGCGTGGCCAACATCAGCTATGGCGGCGTCGCCGGCAGCGCCACCGTGCAGGGCGCCGCCGACGACATGCGCAGCAAGGGCGGGCTGGTGATCGTGTCCGCCGGCAACAACGGGATCGATGAGGGCCTCGCCCCCATGGCCAGCATGATTCCCGTCTCGGCCACCGACGAGACCGACAACCGCACGAGCTGGTCGAGCTACGGCGCCTTTGTCGCGATCGCCGCGCCGGGACAGAACATCTGGACCACCAACCGCGGCGGCGGCTACGGCGCGTGGTGGGGCACCTCGTTCGCGAGCCCGGTCGTCGCCGGCACCGTGGCGCTGCTGATGTCGGCCCGCCCGACGATGAGCGGTGGCGCGATCCAGAACGTGCTGTTCAGCACCGCCACGGATCTCGGTGCCGCCGGCCGCGATCCGTTCTACGGCTGGGGCCGCGTCAATGCCGGTGCCGCGATGCAGGCCGTTCTGGCCGCGCCGGCGCCCGACACGCAGCCGCCCGTCGTCTCGGTCGGCGCGCCGCTGCCCGGCGCGCTCGTCAGCGGGCTGGTCGCGGTGGACGCCGCCGCCGCCGACAACCAGGCCGTCGTGCGCGTCGATCTGCGCGTCAACGGCGCGGTCGTCGCCTCCGACACTTCGGCGCCCTATGGGTTCAGCTGGAACTCGGCGGCGGTGGCGAACGGCCCCGTCACGATCACCGCCACCGCGGTCGACGCGGCCGGCAACAGCGCCACCAGTGCGCCGGTGACCTTGACCGTCGCCAATGCGGCCCTGGCCGACACGGAGCCGCCGACGATCGCGATCACCAGGCCGGCCAGCAACAGCAAGGTCGCCGGCAATACCGTCACCATCTCGACGAGCGCCGCCGACAACGGTGGCGCGGCCGGCATCCGCCAGACGATCTACATCGACGGCGAACTGGTCGCCAGCGGCACCGGAACGAGCCTCAGCTACACCTGGAACGTCAAGAAGGCGTCGACGGGCGCGCACACGATCCAGGCGGTCGCCCGCGACGTGGCCGGCAACACCAGCGTGGCCACGACGACGGTCTCGAAGTAGGACGCACCACGAAAAAGGCCCGCCGAGGCGGGCCTTCCTTCAGTGCGCTGTGCTCAGCGGGAGAAGCTGGGCAGCCACGGCAACCGCGGCGTCCGGCGGCGCGCCAACCCGGCTGCCAGCGCGGCGGCCGCCAGCAGCGCCAGCGCGTTCGGTTCCGGCACGTTGCCGTTGCTGCCGCCCGCGCCACCGCCGCCGCCGCCGCAGGCCCCGGTGCCCTGGATGCAGCCCTCGAACTCGATCGACCTGCCCAGGGTCCCCACGCCCTGGAACTTGATGGCGTAGGGGCTGGTGAAGCCGATGCCCTGCGTCATGAAGTTGTTGGACGCGTCGGTTGTCAGCGTGAGGTTGAAGGAGGACGACCCGCCCATGCCGAGGCCGTCGTTGATCGATCCGCCCGCGCACTGGTTGCCGGACAGCAGGCAGAGATCGATGTTCTGGAACGAGGGGAAGTTGACGTCGATGCCCGCCCCCCAGGCCGCCGAATTGGTGCTGGCTCCGGTCAGCGTCGGCGAGATCGCGGTGATGCCGAAGGCCATCAGCACGTTCTGGCCCGGGCCGCTTGAGTTGTTGGTGACGATGGTCGAGAAGGTCGCCGTCTGCGCCGACCAGGAGGTCAGCGTGAACTTGACCGTGGCGTTCAGCGTCGCCCCGTCCTGGGCGCCTGTGAACAGCAGCGTCGCCGTGCTGTTGAGGCTGTTGAACAGCACAGCCGCGGCCTGCGCCTGGCTGCAGAGGCTCAGCGCCGCCGCGGCGACGACCCAACGGATCCTTGTTGGTTTCATGACCGACCCCTTTCCGGGCAGTGCACGTGGCTTCTTATTTGTCCCCCTGTGTCCGGGATACGCATAAGCCGGGCCAATGCGCCAAGTGCTTGATCCAGCGGCTGATTCTGGCCAATGTGATAAAGATGCCGGTGAAACTGTAAAAAAGTGCGACACCGTACGGCACGCCAATTGCGCGGGCTGGATGGCCCGACAGGGCGGCGGGCGAGACGCTGGCGACCCCTATGATCCCGCCCGCGATGAACTACCTGCTCAAGCGCCTGGCCGTGCTGCTGCTGACGCTGCTGGCCGCCTCGGCGCTGATCTTCGGCGCGCTGGAATGGCTGCCCGGCAATGCCGCCCAATTGATCATGGGCCCCGAGGCGCCGCCCGAGGCCGTCGCCGCGCTTGCGCGTCAGTTGGGCCTGGACCAGCCCGCCTGGCACCGCTACGTCGACTGGCTCACCGGGCTCGTGCGCGGTGATCTCGGCCTGTCCTATGCCTACGGCGCGCCGGTCATGGATCTCCTCCTGGAGCGGCTCGCGCTGACGCTGCCGCTCGCGCTGTTGGCGATGGCACTGACCGTCGTGCTGGCGCTGGCCGCCGGCTGGTGGGCCGCGAGCCAGCAGGGGCGTGCCGGCGATCACCTCGTGATGGGGCTGACCCAGCTCGGTCTGGCGGTGCCCAGCTTCTGGCTCGGCATGCTGCTGGTGCTGCTCTTCGCGGTGAAGCTGCAGTGGTTCGATGCCGGCGGCTTCCCCGGCTGGCGCGAGGACCTCGGCGGCGGCCTGTGGCCCGGCCTGCGCGCGCTGCTGCTGCCCGCCGCCGCGCTGGCGCTGGTGCAGGCCGCGATCCTGGCGCGCATCGCGCGCTCGGCGCTGCTCGACATCGTCCGCGAGGACTTCATGCGCAGCGCCCGCGCCAAGGGCCTGTCGCGCCGCGCGGCGCTGTGGCGCCACGGCCTGCGCCATGCGGCGATCCCGCTGCTGACCCTTGGCGGCCTGCAGTTCGCCAACCTGCTCGCCGGCACCATCGTCATCGAGAACGTCTTCACCCTGCCCGGACTCGGTCGGCTGATGGCGCAGGCCATCGCCAACCGCGACCTGATCGTCGTGCGCAACGGCGTCATGGGGCTCGCGGCGCTGGTGCTGCTCCTCAACTTCGCGATCGACCTGCTGCACGGCTGGATCGACCCGCGGCTGCGCACGAGGACCGGGGCATGAGGGCCGGGACATGAAACGCGCCGGATTCTTCGCGGGCATCATGCTCACCGCGCTGCTGCTCCTGACCGCGCTGCTGTCGCTGGCCTGGACCCCGTGGCCGCCCGAGCAGATCGACATGACCCGCCGGCTCGCGTCGCCGAGCGTCGCGCACTGGCTGGGCTGCGACCAGCTCGGCCGCGATGTGTTCAGCCGCCTGATGGCCGGCGCGCGCAGCGCCTGGCTGGTCGGCATCGTCGCCGTCGGCATCGGGCTGATCGCGGGCACGGCGCTGGGCCTGCTCGCGGCCGCGCGGCGCGGTCCGGTGGAGGCGCTCATCCTGCGCGGCGCCGACCTCGGCTACGCTTTCCCCGCGCTGCTGCTCGCGATCCTGCTGGCCGCCGCGCTCGGCCCCGGCATGACGGTCGCGATGGCGGCGATCGGGCTGCACGCGGTGCCCTCGTTCGCGCGACTGGTCAACGGCAGCGCCAAGAGCTGGTGGGCGCGCGATTTCGTGCTCGCCGCTCGCGTCGCCGGCCAGGGGCCGTGGTCGATCACGTGGCGTCATGTCTTGCCTCAGTTGCTCCCGCTGCTGATCGTGCAGGGCACGACCAGCTTCGCGCTCGCGATCCTGGCCGAGGCCGGCCTGTCCTACCTCGGCCTGGGCACCCAGCCGCCGCAGGCCAGTTGGGGCCGGCTGCTCGCCGAGGCCCAGACGCTGATGTTCGAAGCGCCGCAGCTGGCGCTCGCGCCCGGCGTCGCGATCACGCTGGCGGTGCTCGGGCTGAATCTGCTCGGCGACGGCCTGCGCGACCGGCTCGATCCGAAGGAGCAGCCGCGATGAGCGCCCCGCTGCTCGAGATCCGCGATCTCCACGTGCATCTGCCGGGGCGCCGCGGCGAGCGTCTGCACGCGCTGCGCGGCATCGACCTGTCGCTGGCGCGCGGCGAGAGCCTCGCGCTGATCGGCGAGTCCGGCAGCGGCAAGACGCTGACGGCGCTCGCCGCGATGGGCCTGCTGCCCGAAGGCGCCGAAGTCACCGGACGGATCGCGCTCGACGGCCGCGAGCTTCTCACGCTCGATGAGGACGGCTGGTGCGGCCTGCGGGGCCGTCGCCTCGCGATGGTGTTCCAGGAGCCGCTGACGGCGTTGAATCCGCTCCAGCGCGTGCTGGCGCAGGTGACGGAGCCGATCCTCCTCCATCGGCTGCTGCCGGACCGCGCCTCCGCCCGCGAGCGCGCGATGGCGCTGCTGACGCGCGTGGGTCTCGATGAGCGCCAGGCGCGCGCCTACCCGCATCAACTGTCCGGCGGTCAGCGGCAGCGCGCGCTGATCGCGATGGCGCTCGCCGCGGAGCCGGACCTGCTGATCGCCGACGAACCCACCACGGCGCTCGATGCGCGCCTGCGCGTGCAGGTGCTGGACCTGTTGCGCGACCTGGTGACCGAACGCGGCATGGGGCTGCTGCTGATCTCGCACGACCTGGCACTGACGGCGCGCCGCGTCGACCGCCTGGCGATCCTGTACGGCGGGCGCGTGATGGAGCAGGGCGCCGGGCCGGAGCTGCTCGACCACCCGCGCCATCCGTACACGCAGGCCCTGTGGGCCGCGCGGCCGCGGCTGGGGGCCGGGCGCGACCAGGCGCTCCATCCGCTCAAGGGGAACGTGCCGGCGCTGACGCAGCTCGGCGAGGGCTGCCCGTTCACGCCGCGCTGTCCCTTGGCGACGGCACGCTGCGCCGCGGAGCCTCCGCGCTTCGACGGCCGCCTGGCCTGCTGGGAGGTGACACCATGACCGGGCCGTCCTCGATGACGGTGCCTTCTCCGGCATTCCCGGTGACGCCGCCACCCTCGGCGACCCCGTTGCTGCAGGTCGAGGGTCTTGGCCAGCGCTACGGCGGTCGGTCGGTCCTGCGCGACATCGACTTCACGCTGATGCCTGGCGAGTCGCTTGGTGTCATCGGCGAATCGGGCGCGGGGAAGAGCACGCTGGCGCGGCTCGTCATGGCGCTGGAGCGCCCGCATCAGGGGCGCGTGTGGTGGGACGGGCAGGACGTGAACGCGATGGCGGCGCGCGATCGGCGCGCGCTGCGGCCGCGGGTGCAGATGGTGTTCCAGGATCCGTACGGTTCGCTCGATCCGCGCTGGCGCGTCGGACGCAGCGTGATGGAGCCGCTCGAGGCCTTGCCCATGAACGACGCCCAGCGCCGTGAGCGCGTGGCCGAGGTGCTCGCCGCCGTCGGGCTGGAGGCCGACGCCGCGCTGCGTTTCCCGCATCAGTTCTCCGGCGGCCAGCGCCAGCGGCTGGCGATCGCGCGGGCGCTGTCGACACGGCCTCGACTGATCGTCGCGGACGAACCGCTGTCGGCGCTCGATGTCTCGGTGCAGGCACAGATCCTGGCGCTGCTGCGCGAGCTGCAGCGACGCGACGGCATCAGCCTCGTCATCGTCAGTCACGACCTGCCGGCGATCGAGGTCCTGTGCGATCGCGCGCTGGTGCTGCGCGGCGGCGAGGCTGTCGAGCATGGACCTGCCGCGCGCGTCCTGGGCGAGCCGCAACACCCGTACACGCAGGACCTGCTCGCCGCTTTGGCATGATCCGCCGCCATGGACCCCCTCCTGGAGATTGCCCTGGACCGCCGCCGCTTTCATCTGCTGTCGCTCGGCGCCGCCGGCGCGACCCTCGGCGCTTCGTTGCCGGCGCTGGCGCAGGGCAGCGCCGCGCGTCCGCTCGTGCTCGGCATGACGCTCGAACCGCCGGGCCTGGATCCGACCACGGGTGCCGCCGCCGCGATCGGCGAGATCGTGCTCTACAACGTGATGGAGCCGCTGACCAAGGTCGCCGAGGACGGCTCGGCGCTGCCGCTGTTGGCACTGCGCTGGAACGTGTCGTCCGATCAGAAGCGTTGGACCTTCACGCTGCGCCCGAACGTGCGCTTCCACAACGGCGAGCCGTTCGACGCGAAGGCGGTGAAGTTCAGCTTCGAGCGCGCGGGCGCGCCCAACAGCCTGAACAAGGACCGGCGCGTTTTCGAGAACATCGCCGCGATCGGCACGCCGGATGCGCTCACCGTGGTGCTGACGCTCAAGCATCCGGAACCTGAGCTTCCCGCATTGCTGGCCCAGTCGCCGGCGGTGATCGTCGAGCCGAAAAGCGCCGCGGGCAACGCGCAGAACCCGGTGGGCACCGGGCCCTATCGCGTCGCCCAATGGCAGCGCGGCGCGAGCCTGAGCGTCGTCGCCTGGCCGGGCTTCCGCGACGCGGCGGCGATCCGGATCCCGCGCGTGCAGTTCCGCTTCATCGGCGAGCCGGCCGCGCAGGTCGCGGCCCTGTTGGCGGGCGATGTCGACGTCTTCCCGCGCGTCGCCGCGGCACGCGCGATGACGCAGTTCAAGGCGCAGCCCAAGCGCTTCCAGGTGATCACCGCGTCCTCGCGTGCGAAGACCATCCTGGCGATCAATCACCAGCGCGCGCCGCTGGGCGACGTCCGCGTGCGTCGCGCGATCGCGATGGCCATCGACCGCAAGGCCGTCATCCAGGCAAGCGCCGACGGCTTCGGCGTGCCCATCGGCAGCTTCGTCACGCCGGACACGCCGGGCTACGTCGACTGCACCGCGATCAACGCCTACAACCCCGCCGCCGCGAAGGCGCTGCTGGCCGAGGCCAAGGCCACCGGGCTGTCGCTCTCGCTCAAGCTGCCGCCGGTGCCCTACGCGCGCCAGGGCGGCGAGTTGATCGCGGCGCAGCTGGCGGCCGTCGGCATCACGGCGAGGATCGAGCAGATCGAATGGGCGCAGTGGTTGTCCAGCGTCTACGGCAGCAAGGCCTATGACCTGACGGTGATCTCGCATGTCGAGCCGCATGACTTCGGCAACTTTGCGCGGTCCGATTACTACTGGGGCTACCGCAGCGAACAGTTCAATGCGCTTTACGAACTCATGCAGAACGCGGCCGATCCGACGCAGCGGTTGAAGCGCTTCGGCGAGGCGCAGCGCCAGGTGGCGGAAGACGCTGTCGCCGCCTTCCTGTACCAGCCGCAGTGGATCACCGTCGCGCGTGCCGGCCTGAAGGGCTTGTGGACACGCACCCCGCTGTTCGCGAACGACCTGTCGGCGCTGAGCTGGGCCTGATCCGCCCCGGCGCGACCTTGGCCTGGCCGGAGGTCACACAAGCCCCCTGATGCAGGGACGGCACCACAAAGGGCTGTGGTGCAAGCGCATCGGCCCCGGGAGCGCGGTGGCGGCTCGTCGGTCGTCATCCACCGGCCATCCACCGAGAGGGCTTTTCCTCTACAGTGACGCCCCTCGACCGTGTAGCGTGCCCGGTTTGGGGAGGAGTCGGAGAGACGAATGCCGTTTGATTTGCCTGAGACCCTGCAGCCGTTCCTGCTGCCGCTGCTGATCGTGGTCCCGTTGGCCATCCTGATCATCATCATCACGGTGCGCCGCGGCGACTACCGTGACTTCGGCGCGCCGCCGCCACCCGTGTCGCGACCGCAGCCGCCGGCGCCGACGGCCGCCACCGTTCCTCCGCCGGCGCCGGTCGCTCCGAGCGCCGCGCCGGAGCGCCTGCCGCTGCTGGTGGTCGACGATTCGGCCGTGGTGCGCGCCAAGCTGCTGAAGCTGTTCAGCGAGGCCGGCCATGAGGTGGTCGCCGCGCGTGACGGCGTCGAGGCGATGGAGCTGCTCGGCCAGACCCGCTTCGGCGTGCTGATCACCGACCTCGAGATGCCCAACATGGACGGCTTCGAGCTGATCAAGGCGGTGCAGGGGGCGCTGGCCACCGAGGACCTGCCCATGATCGCCATCACCGGCCACGAGGAGCTGCATGCGCGACTGCATCAGATCCAGGGGCTGTACGGCATGTTCCACAAGCCCTGGAACGACCGCGAGCTGATCAAGCGCGTCGAGGCGCTGTCCCACCTGCGCGCACCGGTCCGCCCATGAGCGTCGGTCGCTGGCTCAGGCGCGGCGCGATCACGCTCGCCGTGCTCGTGGCCATCGGGGCGGCCGGCGCGGCCTGGCACGTCTACAAGAAGCTGCCGGTGCGGGACGGCGAGCTGCAGCTCTCGGGCCTGAGCGCGCCGGTCACCGTCCGCTACGACGAATGGGGCGTGCCCCACGTCGACGCGCGCAACGAGGACGACCTCTACCGCGCCCTCGGTTATCTGCACGCGCAGGACCGGCTGTTCCAGATGGAGATGCTGCGCCGGCTGTCGCGCGGCGAACTGGCGGAAGTGCTGGGCCCCAAGCTGGTCGAGACCGACCGGCTGTTCCGCACGCTCGGCATCCGGCAGCGCGCCGATGAACTGGCCGCGGCCTCGTCGGCGATCACCGCGCAACCGGGCGCGGTCCGGGCGCTGTACGCCTACCTGGACGGCATCAACCAATACCAGGCCACCCGGCCGGCGCCGCTGGAGTTCGAGATCCTCGGCATTCCCAAGCGCCCGTTCACCGCCGCGGATACCTACAGCATCGCGGGGTACCTGGCCTACAGCTTCGCGGCGGCCTTCCGCACCGAGCCGGCGCTGACGGCGGTGCGGGATCAGCTCGGGCCCGACTACCTGCGCATCTTCGATCTCGCGTGGCGTCCGAAAGGCGCGCTGGAGCCGCAGGCGCTGAACGCGCCGGGAACTCCCCGCGCGCCGGACGGCGCGGACCGCCGCTTCGCCGACGTGGCGCCGGTGCTGGCGCGCCTGGCCGAGGTCAGCGGACGCGCGGCGGAACTCGCCGGCCTGCCGCAGTTCGAAGGCAGCAACGCCTGGGTCGTCTCCGGCAGCCGCACGGCCAGCGGCAAGCCGCTGCTGGCGGGCGATCCGCACATCGCCTATTCGACGCCGGCCGTGTGGTGGGAGGCGCATCTGCGCACGCCGCAGTTCGAGCTCTACGGGCATCACCTCGCGCTCAATCCGATGGCGCTGCTGGGGCACAACCAGCGCTTCGGCTGGAGCCTGACGATGTTCCAGAACGACGACGTCGACCTGATCGCCGAGAAGGTCAACCCGGAGAATCCGAACGAGGTCTGGATCAAGGACCGCTGGGTGCCGATGACCTCGCGCCAGGAGGTGCTCAAGGTCAAGGGGCAGCCGGACCAGGTGCTGACGCTGCGCCGCTCGCCGCACGGACCGATCGTCAACGACGCGATCCCGGGCGACCGCGGCGAGCGCCCCGTCGCGATGTGGTGGGCCTTCCTGGAGACCGAGAACCCGGTGCTCGACGGCTTCTACAAGCTGGGCCGCGCGGACACGCTGGACCGGGCGCGCGAGGCCGTCAGCCTGATCCACGCCCCGGGCCTGAACGTCGTCTGGGCCAACGCGGCCGGCGACATCGCCTGGTGGGCCGCGGCGAAGCTGCCGATGCGGCCCGAGGGCGTGAATCCGACCTTCGTGCTCGACGGCGCGACGGACGAGGCCGACAAGCCCGGCTTCCTGCCGTTCTCCGCGAATCCGCACGAGGAGAATCCGGCGCGCGGCTACATCGTGTCGGCCAACTTCCAGCCGCCGGGCGACACGCCGGTGCCGGGCTACTACAACCTGGCCGAGCGGGGCATCCGGCTCGACGCGCTGCTGAACCAGGGCAAGCGCTGGGACATCCACAACAGTCAGGCGCTGCAGCTCGACGTGCAGACCGACTACGGCCCGCGCGTGCTGCGGCCGATCATCCCGTTGCTGCGCGGCTCGGCCTCGGCCGAGGAGCAGTCGCTGGTCGAAGCGCTGGTGCGCTGGAACGGCGCCTACAAGGCCGACGCCGTGGCGCCGGTGCTGTTCCAGCAGTTCGCGGCGGAGCTGCTGCGCGCGGCGATGAAGGACGAGCTCGGTGACGCGCAGTTCGACAACCTGCGCCGCACGCGCGCGCTCGATCAGGCGCTGCCGAAGCTGACCGCGGACACCGACTCGCCGTGGTGGGACGACCGCTCGACACCGCAGCGCGAGACGCAGACCGACATCGTGCGTCGCGCCTGGAAGGCGGCGGTCGCGCACCTGACCATGACGCTCGGCGCCGACAGCACGAAGTGGCGTTGGGACAGCGTCCATACGCTGACGCACGAACACCCGCTGGGCAAGCAGAAGCCGCTCGACCGGGTGTTCAACGTCGGCCCGTTCCCGGTGCCCGGCGGGCACGAGGTGCCCAACAACCTCGCGCAGCGCAACGGCAGCGCGCCATGGGGCGTGGTCTACGGGCCGTCGACGCGACGCTTGATCGACTTCGCGCGGCCGCAGGAGGCGCTCGGCGTCAATCCGGTGGGCCAGAGCGGCGTCTGGCCCGATGCGCATTACAGCGATCAGGCTGAGCTGCTGGCCAAGGGCCAATACCGTCGCGAGTGGTTGAACGAGACGGACGTTCAGGCCCACTCTCGCGGGATGCTGATCCTGAAACCATGAACGCGATGCGAGGCGCCAAGTCGATCGCCGCGGCGATCGCGATATCGGGTGCGTGGGCCGCGATGCCGGTCCTCGCCGTCGAACTGCCGAAGCCGGCCGACCTCGGCCGGGAACTGGCTGCGCCAGCCGGCAAGGGCGTCGGCCCGGAGGTCGACAAGGGGACGGGCAGGAAGACGACGCGCAATGGCGCGGCGGTCACTGTGGCCGTTCTCGAGCCGCATCTGATTCACGACGGCCGCATGCCCGAGGTGCGCTATGTCGGCTTCCCGGCGGAGGCCGTGCTGACGGCGGTGCTCGGCAAGGGATGGCGCGCGCCCGGGCAGGAGTTCGAGTTCCGCGCGCTGGACGGTTTCGTCTCGCGCATCCCGGTGGAACGTTTCGCGCAGCATCGCGCGTGGCTGGTCTACGCGCGTGCCGACGGGCAGCCGTTCCAGGTCGACAACCACCTGCAGGGCGAAAAGCAGGTGCCGCTCGGCCCGTTCTACCTGGTCTGGGACAACCGCTCGTCGAAAGCCTTGCAGGCCGAGGGCGGCGCCCTGTGGCCGTACCAGGTCGCGTCGGTGAGCGTGGGGCCGTCCTCCACGCGCGCGTTGTTGCCGGACGGCCTGGCGGCGAAGTACGCCGACGCGGCGGACCTGGCCCGCACGTACTGCCTGAGCTGCCACCGCATCCGCGGCTACGGCGGCGACAAGATGCCGCTGGACCTCGACGTGGTCGTCAAGGGCTACGACGCCGCGGCGTGGAAGCGCTGGCTGCTCGAGCCCGCCGCGGTGCGCCCCGGCACGACGATGCCGCCGCTGGTCGTCGAGAGGCCGGCGGACGAACGTGCCGCCATCGCGCAGCGGCTTTACGACTACCTGCAGGCGCTGCCCCCGCGCTGACGGACACGGCGACGCGCCGGACACATGCCGACGACGAGCAGGACGAGCGGGACGCGTGGGATGCGCGTCGGTCGGCTCAGAACCAGGGCTTCGGCAATTTCTCGGTCTCGATCGCGCGCTGCAGCGCGGGGCGTTGCGCCATGCGTTCGAGGAAGGCGCCCAGCGCCGGGCGGTTGCGCGCCGGATCGACGAAGTTGCGCGTCCAGCGGCAGAGCATGAACGCGAAGGCATCCAGCACCGAGTAGCGCTCGCCGAGCATGAAGGGGCCGCCATGGCGCTCGAACTCGGCGGCGAGCAGATCCAGCTGCGCGCCGGCCCGGACCTGCGCCTGTGCCTTCACCTCGGCGCTGCCGGCGGTGTTGCCCGGCGCGACGAAACGATCGGGGTAGTAGTAGGCGATGACGGTGGGCTGCAGCGTGTTGGTCAGCCACATCAGCCACTTGTAGGCCCGCGCGCGCTGGGCGCTGCCGAGCGGCGGCATCAGGCCGGCGTCGGGGTGCGTGTCGGCGAGGTGCAGCAGGATCGCCGCGGTCTCGAACAGCACCAGGTCGTCCGCGCCTGCGCGCGTGTCGCGCATCGCGGGCAGCAGGCCGTTCGGGTTGATCGCGAGGAACGCGGGCGACTTGTGTTCGTCCTTGTCGCGGTCGACCAGCCGGAGCTGGAACGGAACGCCCAGTTCATGCAGGACGACGTGAGGCGCGAAGCTGGCGTTGCTGGGGAAGTAGTAGAGCTCGATCATGGCGTGGGGGTGGCGCGTGGCGGCGGCGTGAATGTCTCGTGAATCTCTCGTGGAGGTGTGCCATGACGGGGGAGGCGCCAGGCGGCGGGCATCATCGCCGATCCGGCGGCGGGTCCGGCCGCGACCCGGCGTGACGGCGTGCATGACGGCGTGCATGACGGCGTGCACAGGGGGCTTCGGAAGCAATGGTTCTTTACCCCGGCGAAACGCCCTCCCGTAGACGTGGCCGAGCGCTGCGGCGTTGAATAGGCCATCTGGACTTCCTGGGCGCCGTTGGACGGCGCGAGCAGATCATGAGCAGCATGAACAAGCTTCGTTGGTTGATTCCCGTCGCACTGGCTTTGTCCGCGGGGCTGGCGTCGGCGCAACATCACGGCGGCGGTGCGCGCGTCGACATCGGCCTGCGCCTGGACAGCCGCTACCACCATGACCACTACTACCCCGCGCCGGGTTACGTCGCACGCGGCTTGCCGGGCGGCGCGGTGTTCGTGGGCAACCGCTACTGGTACCACGGCGGCGTCTGGTACCAGCCGTGGGGCCCTAGCTTCCGCGTGATCGCGCCGCCGCTGGGCTTCGTGGTGCCGATCCTGCCGAGCGCCTACGTGACGCTGCGCATCGGCGGCTACCCGTACTACTACGCCAACGGCGCCTACTACACGGTGGCCTCGCCGGGGCCGGGCTACGTGGTCGTCGCGCCTCCGCCGGGTGCCGACGCCGCGACACCCGCGCCTGTCGCGCCGCCGCGGCCCGATCCGATCATCTATCCGCGCAACGGACAGTCCGCCGGCCAGACCGAAGCCGACCGCCAGGAATGCAACCGCTGGGCGACGACGCAGCCCTCGTCGATGAACGACGCCGGCGTGTTCAACCGCGCGGTGGAGGCATGCATGGATGGGCGGGGATACAGCATGCGGTGAACGTCGCCCTCGGCGAGGGCTTTGACGTCGAGCAAGGGCCAGCCGCGTGCTGGCCCTTCGTCATTTCGATCTCCCACTTGTCAGGCGACGTGTATTGGCGATAAGCTATTAACAAATTGCTTAATAGCTGATTCGCATGCAACTCGATCGCGTCTTCGAAGCATTGGCCTCCGGGCCGCGTCGCCAGATCCTGGCGTATCTGTCCGGCGGCGAGCTGAGCACGAGCGCGCTCGCCGAGCGCTTCAACATGAGCGCGCCGGCGATTTCCCGTCATCTCTCCATCCTCGAGTTGGCCGGTCTCGTCAGCAGCGAGCGCCAGGGGCAGTTCGTCCTGTATCGCTTGAACCCGGACAACCTCGTCAACAGCCTGACCGGCTACGCGCTGGAGGTCTGCCCGGTCGGCCGGCCGCTCAAGCAGGAGGCAAAGGCGCGCGCCAGTGCTGCCAAGGCCGCGGCGCCATCGACTCCCGCCAGGACGGCGAAGGTCACGAAGGCCATCAAGACCGTTGCAGCCGCCAAACGAGCCAAGCCCGCCAAAGGCTGATCCTGGAGACCACCATGCCATTCGCCGCCCCTGAATCCCTCGACGGCCATCGCGTGCATGTCGATGCGCCGGAAGACGTCCTCATCGGCGAGGTCCGCTACTCGCCGCTGAAGTCGCTCTGGTTGCTCGCGAATCTGGCTGGCGCGCTCGTCGGCGTCTGGTTCTTCCTGTCCTGGTCCGCCGTGCTGATGTTCGTGATGGCCACGGTCACGGTGCTCTTGCTGGGCCACTCGCTCGGCAGCCATCGCAAGCTGATCCACGACAGCTATCAAGCGCCGCGCTGGCTCGAGCGGCTGCTGATCTGGTTCGGCGTCCAGGTCGGCCTCGCGGGGCCGCTGGGACTGCTGCGTCAGCACGAACTGCGGGACTTCGCGCAGCGCCTGCCCGATTGCCATCCGTACCTGCGTCACGGTGTCTCGTTCTGGCGTGACGGCTGGTGGCAGCTGCATTGCGAGCTGCGGCTCGCGCGCGAGCCGCGTATTGCGCTGGAACCCCGCATCGCCGATGACCGCTACCTGCGCCTGCTGGAACGCACCTGGATGCTGCAGCAGCTGCCGCCCGCGTTGCTGCTGTACGCCGTGGGCGGCTGGGCATTCGTCTGCTGGGGGGTGTGCGCGCGGATCTGCGCCGGTGTCGTCGGGCACTGGCTGATCGGGCATTTCGCCCACAACGCGGGCGGCATGCATCACGAGGTGGAGGGCGCTGCCGTCCAGGGGCGCAACATCCGGTGGACCTCGCTGCTGACGATGGGCGAGAGCTGGCACAACAACCACCATGCCTTTCCCGGCTCCGCGCGGCTGGGTCTCTATCCGGGTGAGTTCGATCCGGGCTGGTGGATGCTGATGCTGCTGAAGCGGCTCGGCCTTGCCTGGGACTTCCGGCTGCCGGCAGCGATGCCCCCGCGGGCCGAGCTTCGCGCGATCGACGCAATGCCGGTCGCGACGGCGGCGGGCCTCGGTGCCTGGCGCGACCTGCCGGCATTGCGCGGCGTGCTGAGAACCGCGGCGCGTGACGGCGCCCGATTGCAAGGACCCGCGGCGCTGATGCCGGCGGCGTGGCTGACCGCCTGGTCGGGCGCGGCCTTCGAGCGTCGACGCGAGATGGCGCGTCTGGAGGTGCTCGTCCCGAGCACCGGCCAGGTGGTGCGCGGCCTGCCCGCGCTGTGCGTCAGCCTCGCTGCGCGAGGTGCCTTGGCGAGCTGGGCGGCGGCGGCGTTGCTGCCGATGGCCGCAGCCTGGGAGTCCGGTCGATCGGCATCGCAGCCTGCCTGAGCGGGCGAGTCACCGTCAGATCCACGCCGCGCCTGGTTCACAGCAAGCAGCCGGCCTCGCTCCCATCCACCGGCGCCGCGCTGCTGCTGACCTGCACCCCATACCGCTCCGCGGTCATGTGCGCCAGGATCGCCAGCGCAATCTCGGGCGGGGTGCGGGCGCCGATGTGCAGGCCCACCGGGCCGTGCAGGCGATCGAGCTGCGCGTCGGTCAGGTCGAAGTGTTCCTTCAGCCGCGCGCGGCGCTTGGCCTGGTTCACGCGCGAGCCGATCGCGCCGACGTAGAACGCCGGCCCGCGCAGCGCCTCCATCAGCGCCAGGTCGTCGAGCTTGGGGTCGTGCGTCAGCGCCACGATCGCCGTGTGGCCGTCGGGCTTCAGGCGCTGGACGACGTCGTCAGGCATCTCGCGCGTCAGCGGCGCGGCGATCAGCGTCCACGGGTAGTCGTCGCGCGGATCGCAGACCTGCACCTGGTAGTCGAGCGCCAGCGCCATCTGCGCCAGGTACTGGCTCATCTGCCCCGCGCCGATGATCAGCAGCCGCCATTGCGGCCCGTGGTGCGTCACCAGCTGGGTGTCACTCAGCACCAGCCGGTCCGCGCCGTCGCGCGAATGCGCGCCGGGCTCCGCGAGTGAGACGGCGCCGGTCGCCAGGTCGAGCGTGCGCAGCACGCGCTCGCCGCGCGACAGCCGCTCCAGCAGCGGCGCGATCGCCGAGTGCGCGCCGACCGGCTCCAGCATCAGCTCCAAGGTGCCGCCGCAGGGCAGGCCGAAGCGCTGCGCCGCCTCCGCCCCGACGCCGTAGCGGATCAGCTCCGGCGTTTCCAGGGACAGCGCGCCCTCGCGGATCTTCGCGACCAGGTCGTCCTCGATGCAGCCGCCGGAGACCGATCCGGTGATCAGCCCGTCCGCCCGCACCGCGACGATCGATCCGACCGGCCGCGGCGCCGAGCCCCAGGTCCGCGTGATGGTGCCGAGCACGACGCGCTGGTCGGCGTCGATCCATTGCTGCACTTGGCGCAGCACCTGCAGGTCCATGTTGTCCATCCGCGCACCATAGCGAATTTCGCTCCCGTCTGCGTCGCACCGGGCATGCAGGCTCACAATCGACGACATGCCCACGCTCGCCCTCAACGACGACCTCGTGCTGCCCGTCCCGCAGGCCCTGGCCTGGAAGACGCTGCACGACCTGACCCTGCTCGCGGACAGCCTGCCCGAGGGCGCCCGCCTCCAGGCCGGCGATGCGCCGGGCGCGTTCGCGCTGGCGTTGGCGGGATTCGACGGACGTGTCCTGCAGCTCGATCTCGACGCGCCCAGCCGACTGCGCCTGAGCTTCGACGGGCGCGGCCCTCGCACCGGCGCCGTGACGGGCCAGGCGCAACTCCGGTTGGAGTCGCTCGGCGACGACCGCACGCTGCTGCATGTGGCGATCGTGATCCAGGCCGAGGGCGCCACGCCGTCGAAGGTCGCCGGGCTGCAGGCGCTCCGGGCGAGGCTCGTCGCCTTCGCCGCCGCGGTCGAGCGCCGCCATCCCTCCGACCGCCCGCTGCCGGTGAAAGCACCGCCCAAGCCGTGGCCGCAGCGGCTGGTCGACTGGTACCTCGGCTGGTTCGCGGCGATCTTCAACGGGACGCTGTTTCCCGCGCCGAAACCGCGTCCTCCGGGCCCGCGCGACAAGCGCTGAGCGCGACACCCGGGCGTCATGCGACCGCCACCGAATCTGTGCCTCGATGTAACTTGTTGATTTGCTTATAGAATCCGGCGCAATCCAACGGCCACCTCGCGGTGGCCGCTTCGTTTTCCGCCGAATGCGCTCCCCAGGATCGTCGGCGACCGAATCCGCCGACCCCCGATGGCTTCTCGCCTGTTCCCGCTGGACGCGCTGCGCGCGGCCGCCGCGCAATTGATCGTGCTGCATCACCTGTCGGTCTACGGACCGATCGCCGAGGCAATGCACGGCCTGTTCCCGCTGCTGTCGGGATGGCTCTACGACTACGGCCGCATGGCCGTGCAGGTGTTCCTCGTCCTGGGCGGCTATCTCAGCGCGCGAGCGCTGTCGGCGCAGGAGCCGCAACTGCGCCGCTCCGCGCCGGCCCTGCTGGCGCAGCGCTACTGGCGCCTGGTGCCGCCCTTCATGGCGGCCGTCGGGCTGACGCTGCTGGCGTCCTGGCTGGTCCAGCCCCTGCTGCCCGAACTGGTCCCGACCCAGGTCCACCTGACGCAGATCCTGGCCCATGCGCTGCTGCTGCACGACCTGATGTCGGTCGAGGCGCTGACCGTCGGCGCCTGGTACGTGGCGATCGACTTCCAGCTCTTCGCCCTGCTGCTGCTGGTGATGTGGGGCCTGCGTTGCCTGCCGCTGACGCGCGCGTCGCGGCAGTGGATGGCGCCGGCCGTCGTCGGCGCCCTGTGCGCCGCGTCGCTGCTGAAGTTCAACCGCATGGCCGACATGGACGCCTACGCGATCTACTTCTTCGGCGCCTATGGCCTGGGCGTGCTGCTCTACTGGTGCCAGGGCTGGGCGCCGGCCGCGCGCCGCGCCGGACTGCTGGCGCTGGGCGGCCTGATGGTGGTCGCGCTGGCGCTGCAGTTCCGGGAGCGTCTGGTCGTCGCCGCGCTGACGGCCGTGGTCATCGTGATGTGGCGTCGCGGCACGCTGCCGGCATGGTTCGAGCGGCGCGGACAGGCGCCGGTCCAGGCCATGGCGCGTCATGCGTATGCGCTCTTCCTGGTGCACTTCCCGGTCTGCCTGCTCGTGAACGCGATCTACGAGCACCGCGCCGAGAGTCCCGCCCCCATGCTGGATGCGCTCGCGCCGCTGGCGCTGGTGGCCGCCTGGTTCCTCAGCAACCTGGCCGCGTTGCCCTTCCATCGCTGGATCGAGGCGCCGCTGCTGCGCTGGCGTCCGCGCGCCGCGGTGCTGCCGCAGGGCGTGGCGGTCCGCTGATGCCGCTCGACGGCGTTGGAGCCGCCGATGCCTGTCCGCTGATCCAGGACCGCTGACGCCGGTCCGTTCGGACTAGGCCCAGTTCTCGCGCGCGTTCTCGCGCCGCTGCAGATCGGCGAGCGTCTTGCCGGGCTCGTCGCGGAAGCGCTCTTCCGTCATCTCGAGCTGCTGCACGCGGTCGACGCGGAAGCTGCGGAAATCCTCTCTCAACTCGCACCAGGCGGAGAAGGTCCACACCGGTCCCCAGAAGAAGCAGGCCAGCGGCCGCACGAGGCGCGTGCTGGTCTGGTCGCTGAGGTCGAGGTAGTGCAGGCGCAGCTTGGTGCGGGATTCGGTGGCCTGGCGCAGGTGGGTGAGGCGCTCGCGGGTGGCGTCGTCGAGGCCGCGCTGCGGCGCGTAGACGGTGAGGCTTTCGGCCGCCGCGCGCGCCGTGCCGGGCAGCACCGCGAAGATCTTGCCGAGCGCCTCCTCCGCGCGCTGGCCGAGCACCGCGTCGAGCTGCGGCTGCGCCAGCCGTACCGCGGCGACCAGCGACTGGGCTTCCTCGGCGCTGAACATCAGCGGCGGCAATTCGAAGCCCACCCGCATGCGGTAACCGACGCCCGCCTCGCCGTCGATCGGCACGCCCTGCTGCTGCAGCGCGGCGACGTCGCGGTAGACGGTGCGGATCGACACCTCCAGCCGCTGGGAGAGGAACTCGGCCGTCGTGAGACGGCGTCCACGGATGAGTTGGACGATCTGGAACAGGCGGTCGGCGCGGCGCATCCGATGATTGTCGGCCATGGGCATGACCTGTCCAGGTCGTCATCCCCGCTACGATGTGTCGCATGGCTGACCCACATGTTGTGCTTCCCCATGTCGTGATCGTCGGTTGCGGTTTTGGCGGCCTGGAGGCCACCAAGGTCCTCGACGGCGCGCCGGTCCGCGTCACGCTGATCGATCGCAGCAACCACCACCTATTCCAGCCGCTGCTGTACCAGGTCGCGACGGCAGGGCTGTCCGCGCCGTCGATCGCCTCGCCGATCCGCCACATGCGGCGGCACCAGCGCAATCTCACGGTGCTGATGGCCGACGTCGAGGCCGTCCACAAGGACGCGCGGGAGATCGTGCTCGCCGATGGCCAGCGCGTGGGGTATGACCAATTGATCGTGGCCGCCGGCGCCACGCACAGCTACTTCGGCAACGACCAGTGGCAGGCGCACGCGCCCGGACTGAAGACGCTGGCTGACGCCTTCCAGCTGCGGGCCCGGCTGCTGAGCGCCTTCGAGCGCGCCGAGACACTGCCCGATGCCGCCAGCCGCGCGCCGTGGCTGAACTTCGTCGTCATCGGCGGCGGGCCGACCGGGGTCGAGATGGCCGGCACGCTGGCCGAGATCGCCCGCCACACGCTGCGCGACGAATTCCGCCGCATCGATCCCAGCCGCGCGCAGGTGCTGCTGGTCGAGGGCTCGGACCGGATCCTGGCGGCGTTCAAGCCGGCGCAGTCGGCGCAGGCCCAGGCGCAGCTGGAACGCATCGGCGTGGTGGTGCGGACCGGCTGCCGCGTCGTCGGCATCGACGAGGCGGGCGTCGACCTCCAGACCGCCGATGGCGGCACGGAACGCATCGCGTCGCGGACCAAGGTCTGGGCGGCCGGGGTGGCGGCGTCGCCGCTGGCCCGCACGCTGGAGGTGCCGCTCGATCGCGCGGGTCGCGTGGTCGTCGACGAGCACATGAACATCCCCGGCCATCCGGAGATCTACGTCGTCGGCGACATGGCCGCGGCGACCAGCCTCGAGAAGGACGGCAGCCGCAAGCCGGTGCCCGGCGTCAGCCCCGGTGCGAAGCAGGCCGGCCGGCATGCCGCGCGGCAGATCCTGGCGCGGATGCAAGGGCGTTCGGAGCCGCCGTTCCATTACCGCGATTACGGCAACCTCGCGACGATCGGCCGCAAGGCGGCCGTCGCCGACCTGGGGACGATCCAGTTCAGCGGCTTCTCCGCGTGGCTGTTCTGGCTGTTCGTGCACGTGTACTTCCTGATCGGCTTCCGCAACCGCGTCCGCGTCTTCGCGGATTGGGCCTGGGCCTACTTCACCTTCCAGCGCCACGCCCGGATCGTGGTCGAGCCGCGCCCGGGCGTTGGAGACGACGCGTAGGACGCGTCGGCAGCGTTCAGGTGGGCGTTCAGATGGGCGTGCAGATCTCGACCAGCGTCCCGTCGGGACATCGGACGTAGGCCACCACCTGGCCCCAGGGCTTGGTCATCGGCGGGGTCAGGCCTTGCGCGCCGGCGGCCAGCGCCAGGGCGTAGGCGGCGGGGACGTCCTGCGTGGAGAGTCCGATCTCCATGCCCAGGGGCGCGCCGTCCTCGGCTTTCCGGTAGTCCTGGCCGAGATTGCCGCGCGCGATGTCGTGCCGCGCGAAGGACAGGGTCGTGGCGCCGGTCTCCAGCTCGCCATAGGCGCCGGACTCGTGCAGGAAACGTCGCCGGAGCCCGAAGGCGCGCTCGAAGAAGTCCAGCGACGCACCCACGTCCTCGACGTAGACGATCGTGTAGGCGAAGTTCAAGGCGCTCATGGCGGGCTCTCCGTGGAAGGACGATGACAGCGGGGCACATGTCCCCTGCGCGCGGGGCGTCGGCGCGAGCCGGCTCCCCCGTCGCCCTGACCGAGGCCCCCCGATTCGGGTGGGCCATCGTGTAGGACGACGTCGCGTCCATGATGCGGACCGGCTGCTGACAGCGGATTGGCAGCTAGGATTGCCGCCCATGAGTGCCCCGTCCCTCGAGCCGCAACGGCTTCCCAACGGCCTGCTCTGGCTGGCGCGTCCGGTCGCAAGCACGCAGGCGGCGGTGCGCGTCGTCTACCGTTGCGGCGGACGCGACGATCCCACCGGCCGCAGCGGCATGACGCATCTGGTGCTGCGACTCGTCGCCGGCGCCAGCCGTTACCTGGAGCCCGGCCAGTTCAACCGGCTGGTCGCTTCGGCCGGCGGTCGCAGCGGCATCGAGATCGACGAGGACTTCGCCGCGCTGCAGACCGTCGTGCCCGCGCATCAGCTCGAACGCGTGCTGTGGGCCGAGGCCGAACGCATGAGCAACCCGCGGCTGGAGCCGGACGCGCTCGCCACCGCGCGGCAACAGCTGCGCCAGGCGGTGCAGGCGCCGCAGCTCCATCCCTATGCGCGGCTGGACCTCGCCGTCCAGCGCCACGGCTACCTGACGCATCCGTACCAGCGCGGCGCGCTCGGCGACCCGGAGCAGCTCAAGGACCTGGACATCGACACCGTGCGGGCCTTCCATGCCAACCGCTTCAGCTGCGACCGCGCATTGCTCGTCGTCACGGGCGCGTTCGATGAAGCGGCCGTCGCGCGCTGGGTGATGCATTACTTCGGCTCGATCCGGCCGCCGATGCCGCCCGCGACGGCGCCCGAGCCGGTCGACGTTCGCGAGTCGCGCCGCCCTCAGAGTCAGACTCAGAAACTGTCGCTCGCGCAGGCGCCGCTGCCGGCCGCCGCGCTGGTCTGGCAGGTGCCGCGCGCCGACGATCCGACCCTGCCGATCTGGCAGCTCGCCCACGCGCTGCTCGGACTGGGTCGTTCCGGCCGGCTGATCGACACGCTGGTCGACGAGAAGGCGCTGGCGCATCAGCTCAGCCTGCGTCTGGACACGCATCGGGACGCGGGGCTGCTGGTCGCGCAGGCGCTGGCGGCCCACGGGCAGACGTCCGCGCCGGTGGCGCAGGCCCTGCAGCAGGAAGTGCTGCGCCTGGCCGACGAGCCGGTGACCGACGAGGAACTCAACAAGGCCAAGGCGCTGCTGCGGCGCCAGACCTTGTCGGACGACTGGACCGCGGACCGCCTGGCGCGTTCGCTCGGCACGGCCTGGGCGGTGCGGGGCGACGCCGGCGCACCGGCCAAGGACATGGCGACGTGGGTCAAGCTGAGCGGTGCCGAGGTGCAGCAGTTCTGGCGCAAACAGGTCGTGCAGGCGCCCGTGCTGACGCTGCTGGCGGACATCGGCGCCGCCGCGGGGGTCGCCGCATGACGGTCGATCTGAGCCGCCGGGGGCTGATGCTCGGCACGGCGATCGTGTCGGGATCGACGGCCTGGCCGGCGTTGGCGCAGGATGGTTTCGACCGACCGCCCGAGGCGCCTTCGGCCCCGGCGCCGCAGCCGTTGCCGCTCGAGCAGACGAAGCTCGCGAACGGATTGCGCGTCATCGTGCTGCCGCGTCCCGGCGCGCCGCGCACGGCGGTCCGACTGATCGGCGAAGGCGGCTGGCTGCGCGACCCGGCGGGCAAGGACGGTCTGGCGGAGGTGGCGTTGTCGATGCTGGCGCAAGGCGCGAAGCGCGACGGCGAGGAGATGGAATCCGCCGACATCGCCTATGCGGGCGACCTGCTGGGCCTGCCGCTGCGGCTGGAGTTGACGCCGTCGACGGCGGAGATCGTGCTGGAGGCTTTGCCCGATCAGTGCGACGACGCGGTCAACCTGCTGGCGGACCTGACGCAGCGGCCGCTGCTCGCCTTCGAATCGCTCGAGCACATCCGCAGCCGCGCCATCGATGCGCTGGTGCTGCGTCGCGCCGATGCGCTGCTGCTCGCGCCGTGGGCGGCGCGGCGGCAGTTCCGGGGCCGCGCGCAGCCGGTGCAGACCACGGCCAGCCTGAAGCGGCTGCGCCGCGAGGACGTGCTGGCCTTCCACCGCCAGTACTGGCGGCCGGAGCGCGCGGTGCTGCTGTTCACCGGCGACCTGAGCTTGCAGACGGCGCGCGGGCTAGCCGAGGACTTCATGGGCGGCTGGCGCGTGCCGAAGGTGCCGGCGACCGGTCCGACGCCGGCGGTGGCGCTGCCCGCCGCGGCGCCCACGCCGGCGATCGCGCAGTTCCTGCCGCTGCCGCAGGGGCAGGGCTGCCGGCTGATCGTGCAGACGCCGGTGCCGCGCGGCACGCCGCCCGCTTTGCGCGAGCTGGCGCGCACGCTGATGCATCAACGGCTCGCGGCGCGGCTGCCGTGGCCGTGGGAGAGTGAGATGGAGTCCCTCGGCGGCGCGTTGTGCTGGCGGCTGAGCGTGACCTTGCCGGCGTCGGCGGTGCCGGAGCAGCTCACGCTGTTGCGCGAGCAACTGCCATTGCTCGCGGCCGAGGCGGTGACGCCGGAGGACCTGGCGCTCGCGCAGGCACTGGCACAAGGGGACTGGGAGTTCGAGCTCACCGAAGCGCCGGATGCGCTGCTGGCGCAGGCGCTGGCGGTGGGGGAACTCGAGGACTGCGTCCACTGGCCGCAGCGCGTGCGCGCAGTGAGCGCGCCGGTGCTGCAGCTGCTGATGGCGTCCAGCTGGCGCGAAGGCCGCACACATCTGCTGCTGCTGGGCGACGCGGGGTCGCCGGAGCCGGCGCAGCGCGCGTGGCCGGGGCTGGCCTTGACTACAATGCGGGCTGTCATTGGGGAGTAGCCGCTGCACCCCGCCCGTCGCCCGACGGGCCGATTCAGCAGACCCGCGTCAACAGACTTGAGCCTTGGCTCATGGCGCGAGGTAGCCAGGAACCCACCGGTTCCCAGCCTGGCGAGACCTTTGACCATGTCCCCGGACTTTGCGGCCGGCGGTGACGTGGTCATTGGTTCGTCTCGGCCGCTGAGTCTTTCATGGAAGCCTTCCTCATCTCCACCGGCCTCGTGGCCCTCGCCGAAATCGGCGACAAGACCCAGTTGCTGGCCTTCATCCTGGCGGCGCGCTTCCGCAAGCCGGGACCGATCGTGCTGGGCATCCTGATCGCGACCTTGGTCAATCACGCTTGTGCGGGTGCTGTCGGCAGCTGGATCACGACGCAGGTGTCGCCGCAGACGCTGCGCTGGGTGCTGGGTGTGGGCTTCATCGCGATGGCGGCGTGGACGCTGATCCCCGACAAGATCGACGAAGAGGAGACCGGCGGCAAGTTCCGCCTGGGCGTGCTGGGCACGACGATCGTGGCCTTCTTCCTGGCCGAGATGGGCGACAAGACGCAGATCGCCACAGTGGCGCTGGCGGCGCGCTTCAACGACCTGTGGATGGTGGTCGCGGGCACGACCCTCGGCATGATGATCGCCAACGTGCCGGCGGTGCTGGTGGGCGACAAGCTCGCGCACAAGCTGCCGGTGCGGCTGGTTCACGGCATCGCGGCGATCATCTTCGCGGTGCTGGGGGTGCTCACGCTTCTGGGGGCAGGGGAGTCGCTGGGGCTGTGAGGCCCCTGTTGTCATCGCGATAGCGTGCGCGCACGCGAGGTAACTCACCAACCGACCGGAGATAGCTCTCGACCACCGCCTCGCCGATTCCGTCGTTCATCTCCTCGATCGTCAACGGGCGACCGAATCGGTTGGGCTGAGGACCTTCGCCAAGCGGAGGCCTGGGTCTGATGTAGAAGAGAAACTCGTCGTCACTGAGCGACGAGAACTCCACTTGGTCACCGGGCTCCAGATGGAACTCTTTCAATACTTGGTCAGGTATCGTGACTCGATTGCATTCATCGATCGTTGCAAACGGACCTATTTCGCGGAAGTGAAATTTGGGCATCGGCAGATTCAAGCTCTCAATGGAAGAAGCTCGCAACTCTAGGCACGCCGATTCCGTCTGGCACTTCCTCAAACTTGTCATTGAGGGGTGAAGACCTGACCCCCTGAATGGGGCCTTCCGAAGAGGGGGCCGTTCAGCGCGCCGAGGCCTGCCTCACCGCGCGTTCCCACTGCGCCATCAGCGTCTCGGCGCGGTCGCGCGACATGGTCGGGCGGAAGGTGCGCTCCGTCTGCCAGTTGCGGCCGATGTCGCCGAGGTTGCCGTAGACGCCCGCCGTGAGGCCGGCGAGGTAGGCCGCGCCGAGCGCCGTCGTCTCGATCACCTTCGGACGCACGACCGGGATGCCGAGCAGGTCCGCCTGGAACTGCATCAGCAGGTCGTTCACGCACGCGCCGCCGTCGACGCGCAGCTCGCTCACCGGCGCGCCGCCGGCCGCGACGGCATCGCGGCTCATCGCCTGCAGCAGCGCCGCGCTCTGGAACGCGATGCTCTCCAGCGCCGCGCGCGCGATGTGCGCCACTGTCGATCCGCGCGTGAGGCCCACGATGGCGCCGCGTGCCTCCGCGTCCCAGTAGGGCGCGCCCAGGCCAGTGAAGGCCGGCACGAACATCACGCCGCCCGCGTCGGGAACGCTCTCCGCGAGCCCCTGCACCTCGCCGCTGCCCTTGATCGCGTTCAGCCCGTCGCGCAGCCACTGCACCACCGCGCCGCCGATGAAGACGCTGCCTTCGAGCGCGTACTGCGGCGTCGCGTCGATCTGCGCCGCGCTCGTCGTGATCAGCCCGTTCGCGCTGGTCTGGAAGCGCGGCCCCGTGTGCATCAGCATGAAGCAGCCGGTGCCGTAGGTGTTCTTGGCCATGCCCGCCTCGAAGCAGGCCTGGCCGAACAGCGCGCTCTGCTGGTCGCCGCCGATGCCGCCGATCATCAGCGCCGTGCCGAGATGCTCCGGCGCGACACGGCCGAAGTCCGAAGCCGACGGCTTCACCTCGGGCAGCAGCGATTTCGGAATGCGCAGCAGCGCGAGCAGCGCTTCATCCCATTGGTTCTCACGCACGTTGAACAGCATCGTGCGCGACGCGTTGCTCACGTCGGTGACGTGCACCTCGCCGTTCGTGAGCTTCCAGATCAGCCAGCTGTCGATCGTGCCGAAGGCGAGCTCGCCGCGCTCCGCCGCGTCACGCGCGCCAGCGACGTTGTCGAGGATCCACTGCAGCTTCGTCCCCGAGAAGTACGCGTCGACCACCAGCCCCGTCTTCTCCTGGATGCGCGCGCCGTGGCCCTGCTCGCGCAGCGCGGCGCATTGCGGCTCGGCCCGCCGGTCCTGCCAGACGATCGCGTGATGGATCGGCCGGCCGGTCTTGCGGTTCCACACCAGCGTCGTCTCCCGCTGGTTGGTGATGCCGATCGCCTTCACCTCGGCGGCTTTCAGCGACGCCTTGGTCAGCACCTCGCGGGCGACGGCAAGCTGCGTCTCCCAGATTTCATCGGCATCGTGCTCGACCCAGCCGGGCTGCGGATAGATCTGGCGGAACTCGCGCTGCGCCATCGCGACGATGCGCCCCTGCGCGTCGAAGACGATCGCGCGCGAACTCGAGGTGCCCTGGTCCAGGGCCAGCAGATAGGTCATGGCTTGTCTCGCTCGTTGTGTTCTTGAACTGCCTTTGGAAAGAACCCGTCGCGATGCTACGGCGCGACCACGAGCTCCACGCCCGCATCGGCCATCAGCGCGGGGAAGGGCTCCGGCGGCGGCTCGTCGGTGTACAGCGCGTCGATCTGCGGCAGGCGGGCCACCTCGGCCATCGCCGGCCGGTTGAACTTGGTCGCGTCCGCCGCGACCCACACCTCGCGCGAATGCTCGACGATGGTCCGCGCGACCATCACCTCGCGATAGTCGAAGTCGCGCAGGCTGCCGTCGGACTCGATGCCCGAGATGCCGATCAGCCCGATGTCCACCTTGAACTGGCGGATGAAGTCGACCGCCGCCTCGCCGACGATGCCGCGGTCGCGGTGCCGCACCGAGCCGCCGACCATCACCAGCTCGCAGTCCGGGTTGTCGCTCAGGATCATCGCGACGTTCAGGTTGTTCGTGATCACCCGCAGGCCCTTGTGGCGCAGCAGCGCGTGCGCCACCGCCTCCGTCGTTGTCCCCAGGTTCAGGATCAGCGAGCAGCCGGCGGGGATGCGCGCCGCGATGGCGCGCGCGATGCGCGCCTTGCCGTCGGCCTGCATGGCCTGGCGTTGGCGGTAGGCGATGTTCTCCGTGGTCGACGACGGCACGCGCACGCCGCCGTGGAAGCGCTGCACCAGGCCGGCCTCGGCCAGGCGCTGCACGTCCCGGCGCACCGTCTGCAGCGTCACGCCGAACTTCTCGGCCAGCGCCTCGACGCTCACCGATCCATGGGCGCGCACCTCCTGCAGCAGATTGTTCTGACGAGGGTTCGGATTCATGGCGCGCAGGCTAAAGGAACCGAAACGAACAATTGATCGGGTTAACCCTCAATCGAAACGCGCATATTCGCGCTAAAAAGAAAAAAGAAGAACAGAATTGCGAACTTTCCAACGGCCATCGCAAGGTGGCCGTTTGACTGTCCGGCCAATTCGCTCCAAGGAGACACCTTGACCGCCGCCTCGATCCCCGAACCGATCTCCGTTGACCGCGCCTCCCTCGATGCAGGCGTCGCCGGCGCGCGCGACGCCGCCGGCGTGGGCGGCGCGATCGGTGACTGCGACGTGCTCGTCGTCGGCGGCGGCATCAACGGCGCCGGCATCGCGCGCGACCTGGCCGGCCGCGGCTGGAAGGTCGTGCTGGCGGAAGCCTCGGACTTCGCGGCGCACACGTCCTCGTCCTCGACCAAGCTGATCCATGGCGGGCTGCGCTACCTCGAGTACTACGAGTTCTCGCTCGTGCGCAAGGCACTGCAGGAGCGCGAAGTCCTGCTGCGCAGCGCCCCGCACATCATGTGGCCGCTGCGCTTCGTGATGCCGCACGACGCGGCGATGCGCCCGGCCTGGATGATCCGCATCGGCCTGTTCCTCTACGACCACCTGGCGCGGCGCGAGGTGCTGCCGGGCTCCGAGGGCGTGGACCTGCGGCGCTCGCCCTACGGCGAGCCGCTGAAGGCCGAGTACACGAAGGGCTTCGTCTATTCCGACGGCTGGGTCGACGACGCGCGGCTGGTGCTGCTGAACGCGCTCGACGCGCGTGAGCACGGCGCCGTGCTGCACACCCGCACGACGGTCACCGCCGCGCAGCGACACGCGGATCATTGGACCGCGACGCTGCGCTGTGCCGACGGCGACCGCACGCTGAAGGCGCGCGCGCTGGTCAACGCGGCGGGCCCTTGGGCCGAAGGCTTCCTGCGCGAGGTCGCCGCGCCCGCGCGTGGCGAGGCGCTCGCCACGAAGAGCCTGCGCCTGGTCAAGGGCAGCCACATCATCGTGCACAAGCGTTTCCAGCACGACCACGCCTACATCTTCCAGAACCCGGACAAGCGGATCATCTTCGCCATCCCCTACGAAGACGACTTCACGCTGATCGGCACGACCGACGTGGAGCTGGCGCCGGACGCGCTGGCGGGCTTTGGCAAGGCGCGCATCGACGAGCGCGAGATCGCCTACCTCTGCGAGCAGGCCAGCCGCTACTTCCGCGAGCCTGTGGTCGCGTCGGACGTGGTCTGGACCTACGCCGGCGTGCGGCCGCTGCTGGACGACGCGTCCGGCGATCCGTCGGCGGTGACGCGCGACTATCTGCTCGAGACCCACGCCGACGGCGGCGCGCCGCTGCTGAGCGTGTGGGGCGGCAAGATCACGACCTTCCGCAAGCTGGCGGAGGATGCGGCCGACCTGCTGGGTGACCTGCTCGGCGATCGGCGCCGGGCCTGGACCGAGCACGCCCATCTTCCCGGCGGCGACCTGCGCGACTGGATCGGCGCGCCGCAGCGGCCCGATACCGATTTCCAGCGCCTGCTGTCGGCCGTCGGCCAGCGCCATCCGTGGCTGCCGCCGTCGTTGGCGCGGCGCCTCGCGCGGGCCTACGGCGCGCGTCTCGGGCGCGTGCTCGGCGGCGCGGAGCGGATCGACGACCTTGGCCCGGAGATTGCCCCGGGGCTGCACCAGGCGGAACTCGAATACCTGGTCCGCGAGGAGTGGGCGCGCGCCGCGGACGACGTGCTGTGGCGCCGCTCCAAGCTGGGACTGCATTACACCGAGGCGCAGCGGATGGCGGTGGTCCAGTGGTTCGCCGAGCGCGAGCACCTCTGGGCCAAGCCGCCGGCCGCGGCGGCATGACCTGACCCCGGCGCGGGCGCCGATCCCGACTCCGATCGGGCAACCGATCCAGAGACCGATCCACAAGAACGACATGCGAAGAGACACCCCGATGGAGCCGACATCATGGAGCTGAGCTTGCGCGGCGTGAGCCACAAGGTCGGCGCGCAGCAACACCTGTACCCGATGGACCTGCGGCTGGTGCCGAACGCGGTCACCGTGCTGCTGGGCGCGACGCAGGCCGGCAAGACGACGCTGATGCGCCTGATGGCGGGCCTGGACAAGCCCAGCGACGGCAGCGTGACGGTCGACGGCACGGACGTCACCGGCTGGCCGGTGCGCAAGCGCGACGTCGCGATGGTCTACCAGCAGTTCATCAACTACCCGTCGATGAGCGTGCGCGACAACATCGCGTCTCCGCTGAAGCTGCGCGGCAAGCTCGATCGCGACGCCATCCGCAAGCGCGTCGACGAACTGGCCGACAAGCTGCACATCGAGATGCACCTCGACAAGCTGCCCGCGCAACTGTCCGGCGGCCAGCAGCAGCGCGTCGCGCTGGCGCGCGCGCTGGCCAAGCAGGCGCCGCTGATGCTGCTGGACGAGCCGCTGGTGAACCTCGACTACAAGCTGCGGGAGGAACTGCGCGAGGAACTCGGCCAGCTGTTCGCCGCCGGGGAGTCGACCGTGGTCTACGCGACGACCGAACCGGCGGAGGCGCTCCAGCTCGGCGGCTACACCGCGGTGATGGACGCCGGCGAGCTGCTGCAATACGGTCCGACCGCCGAGGTCTTCCACCGACCCGCGTCGCTGCGCGTCGCGCGGGCCTTCAGCGATCCGCCGATGAACCTCGTCATCGCCCAGGGACTCGGCGACCGGCTGCAACTGCGGCCGGGGCTCGACCTGGCGCTGCCGGGGCAGGGCGGCGTGACGGTGGGCGTGCGTGCCAGCGCGCTGCATGTCACGCAGCGGCCCGGCGACATCGCGATCAAGGGCGAGGTGGAACTGGCCGAGATCTCCGGCTCCGACACCTTCGTCCACGCCCACACCGAGGTCGGCGAACTCGTCGCGCAGCTGACCGGCGTGCACGACTTCGAGCTCGGCGCCCCGCTGACGCTGTACCTCAATGCCGCCCATGTCCACGTCTTCGACGCGGCCGGGTTGCTGACGCGCGCCCCCGAGCGCCAGGGAGCCCGCTGATGGCCCGCATCGACCTGGACCTCGCCCACGCGTACCGGCCCGATCCGAAGGAAGACAGCGACTACGCGCTGCTCCCGCTGAAGATGAGCTTCGAGGACGGCGGCGCCTATGCGCTGCTCGGCCCCTCGGGCTGCGGCAAGACGACGCTGCTGAACATCGTCTCCGGGCTGCTGCGGCCCTCGCAGGGCACCGTGCGCTTCGACGGCCGCGACGTCACCGGGCTGACGCCGCAGCAGCGCAACATCGCGCAGGTGTTCCAGTTCCCCGTCATCTACGACACGATGACGGTGGCCGAGAACCTCGCCTTCCCGCTGCGCAACCGCGGCGTGGCGGCGGACAAGATCAAGGCGCGCGTCGGGAAGATCGCGGAGATGCTCGAGCTCAACGGCCAGTTGAACCAGCGCGCCTCCGGGCTGTCCGCCGACGCCAAGCAGAAGATCTCGCTGGGCCGCGGGCTGGTGCGCGAGGACGTCTCGGCCGTGCTCTTCGACGAGCCGCTGACCGTCATCGATCCCCACCTGAAGTGGCAGCTGCGCCGCAAGCTCAAGCAGATCCACAACGAGCTCAAGCTCACGCTGATCTACGTCACCCACGACCAGGTCGAGGCGCTGACCTTCGCGGACCAGATCGTCGTCATGACGCGGGGTCGCGCGGTGCAGGTCGGCTCGGCGGGCGAGCTGTTTGAACGCCCGAGCCATCGCTTCGTCGGCCACTTCATCGGTTCGCCGGGCATGAACTTCCTGCCGGCGGCGCTGGAGGACGGCGGCGGACTGAGCGTCGCCGGGCAGCCGGTCGCCGGTTCGGTCGATCCCGTCGCCGGGGCCGCGCTCTCCCGGGCGGAGCCGTTCATGGTGGGCATCCGACCCGAATACGTCGAGGTCGACGATGTCGGTGACGGCGTGCCCGCGCTGCCGGGCACGGTGACCGGCGTGGTCAGCCAGGTCCAGGACATCGGCACCTACTGGCTGCTCACCGCCAAGGTGGGACCGCACACGCTGAAGGCGCGTCTGTCCGCCCATGCGCAGCCGCCCGCGGCCGGCGCCACGGTGGCCCTGCGCGTCCTCAATCCCCACACCTGTTTCTACGGTGCCGACGAGCGGCTGATCGCCGGCGCGGTACCCATGGCCGCGACCTTCGCGGCGATCACCTCGGGTGCTCCGGAGGGCCTCGCATGAAACCGATCAACCAGAAGGCCTGGTTCCTCGTCCTGCCCGTGTTCCTGTGCGTGGCCTTCTCGGCCATCCTGCCGCTGATGACGGTGGTGAACTACTCGGTCCAGGACATCATCTCGCCCGAGCGGCGCGTCTTCGTCGGCACCGAGTGGTTCGCCGCGGTGATGCGTGACGAGGAGCTCCACGGCGCGCTGCTGCGCCAGCTCGGCTTCTCGCTGGCGGTGCTGCTGGTCGAGATCCCGCTGGGCATCTGCCTGGCGCTGTCGATGCCGGCGCAGGGCTGGCGTTCGTCGCTGGTGCTGGTGATCGTCGCGCTGTCGCTGCTGATCCCGTGGAACGTCGTCGGCACCATCTGGCAGATCTACGGCCGCGCGGACATCGGGCTGCTCGGCGCGTCGCTGCAGGCGCTGGGCGTCGACTACAACTACACCGGCGATGCGACCGACGCGTGGATCACGGTGCTGGTCATGGATGTCTGGCACTGGACGCCACTGGTGGCCCTGCTGTGCTTCGCCGGACTGCGCTCCATCCCCGACGCCTACTACCAGGCCGCGCGCATCGACGGCGCCAGCAAGTTCGCCGTGTTCCGCTACATCCAGCTGCCCAAGATGCGGGGCGTGCTGATGATCGCGGTGCTGCTGCGCTTCATGGACAGCTTCATGATCTACACCGAGCCCTTCGTCCTCACCGGCGGCGGTCCCGGCAATGCGACGACCTTCCTCAGCCAGTACCTGACGCAGAAGGCGGTCGGCCAGTTCGACCTCGGCCCGGCGGCGGCGTTCTCGCTGATCTACTTCCTGATCATCCTGCTGCTGTGCTTCATCCTCTACAACTGGATGCAGTCGCTCGGCACGCAAGACAAAACGGAGAGCGCTCATGGATGAACGCCGTTTCCGCAAGCGCACGATCTTCCTGATCGCGTACCTGCTCTTCGCGCTGCTGCCCATCTACTGGATGGTCAACATGAGCTTCAAGACCAACGAGGAGATCCTCTCCAGCTTCAGCCTCTGGCCGCAGCACTTCTCGTTGGCCAGCTACAAGACCATCTTCACCGACCCGTCCTGGTACAGCGGCTACATCAACAGCCTGATCTACGTCGGCATCAACATGGTGATCTCGGTCAGCGTGGCGCTGCCGGCCGCCTATGCGTTCAGCCGCTACTCGTTCCTCGGCGACAAGCACGTCTTCTTCTGGCTGCTGACCAACCGCATGACGCCGCCGGCGGTGTTCCTGCTGCCGTTCTTCCAGCTGTACACGACGCTGGGGCTGATGGACACGCACATCGCGGTCGCGCTGGCGCATCTGCTGTTCAACGTGCCACTGGCGGTGTGGATCCTGGAAGGCTTCATGAGCGGCATCCCGCGCGAGATCGACGAGACCGCCTACATCGACGGCTACAGCTTCCCGCGCTTCTTCCTGACCGTGTTCCTGCCGCTGATCAAGGCGGGCGTGGGCGTGGCGGCGTTCTTCTGCTTCATGTTCTCGTGGGTGGAACTGCTGCTGGCGCGCACGCTGACCAGCGTCAACGCCAAGCCCATCGTCGCGACGATGACGCGTACCGTCAGCGCCTCCGGCATGGACTGGGCGACGCTGGCCGCGGCCGGCACGCTGACGATCGTGCCGGGCGCGATCGTCATCTGGTTTGTCCGGCACTACATCGCAAAAGGCTTTGCGATGGGCAGAGTATGACCACCCCCTACCGCCTACGGCGGCCCCCTCAAGGGGGCGCACCCGATGGCCCGGCGGAGCCCGGTCCATGGGTGCCGCTTGACGACGGCCGGGCTGACGCCGGCCAAAAGGAGTTCTGATGTTCGATTGGATGGTGTGGACGACCCCGGTCGCCGTCTTCTTCACCTGCGTGGTGTTGATGCTGATCGGCATGACGGTGTGGGAGATCAAGTCGCCGACGACGCTGCGCAAGGGCTGGCTGCCGATGCGCACGACGCGCGGCGACCGGCTGTTCATCGGCCTGCTGACGGCCGCGTACATCAACCTGGCCTTCGTCGGCCTGGGCGCGAAGATGGCCGAGTGGTTCCAGCTCGAGGCCGAACCCAGCGTCTGGATCAGCTTCATCGCGTCGATGCTGGTGCTGGGCCTGATCCTGCGCAAGGGATGATCGAGTAGTTCAAGCTTCAAGGAATTCGGCTTCCCCGTTCCCCCGGAGCCGCGATTCGTCCTCATGCAGGGGGAGATTCGACAGACACAGGAGACAAGCGTGAACAAGAGCAAGTATTCCGCGCTGGCCGTGGCCGCATTGCTGGCGTTGGGAGCAAACGCCGCGTGGGCCGGCGAGGCCGAGGCGAAGAAGTGGATCGACAGCGAATTCCAGCCGTCGACCCTGTCCAAGGACAAGCAGACGGCCGAGATGAAGTGGTTCATCGAGGCGGCCAAGAAGCTCCAGGCCAAGGGCGTGAAGGAGATCTCGGTGGTGTCCGAGACGCTGACCACGCACGAGTACGAGAGCAAGGTGCTGGCCAAGGCCTTCGCCGAGATCACCGGCATCACGGTCAAGCACGACCTGATCCAGGAAGGCGACGTCGTCGAGAAGTTGCAGACCTCGATGCAGTCGGGCAAGAGCATCTACGACGGCTGGATCTCCGACTCCGACCTGATCGGCACGCACTACCGGTACGGGAAGATCATGAATCTTTCCGACTACATGACCGGCGCGGGCAAGGAGTGGACGAACCCGGGCCTGGACCTGAAGGACTTCATCGGCACCAGCTTCACGACGGCGCCGGACGGCAAGCTCTACCAGCTGCCCGACCAGCAGTTCGCCAACCTGTACTGGTTCCGCGCCGACCTGTTCGCGCGCAAGGACCTGCAGGACAAGTTCAAGGCCAAGTACGGCTACGACCTGGGCGTGCCGCTGAACTGGAGCGCCTACGAGGACATCGCCGCCTTCTTCTCCAACGACGTGAAGACGCTCGACGGCAAGCCGATCTACGGCCACATGGACTACGGCAAGAAGGACCCGTCGCTGGGCTGGCGCTTCACCGACGCGTGGCTGTCGATGGCCGGCGCGGCGGACAAGGGCATCCCCAACGGCATGCCGGTCGACGAGTGGGGCATCCGCGTCGCCGACGACAAGTGCACGCCGGTGGGCGCCTCGGTGGCGCGCGGCGGCGCGACCAACTCGCCGGCGGCGGTCTACGCGCTGACCAAGTACGTCGACTGGATGAAGAAGTACGCGCCCAAGGAAGCGACCGGGATGACCTTCGGGGAATCGGGCCCGGTGCCGGCGCAGGGTCAGATCGCGCAGCAGATCTTCTGGTACACGGCGTTCACGGCGGACATGGTCAAGCCGGGCCTGCCGGTGGTGAACGCGGACGGCACGCCGAAGTGGCGCATGGCGCCCGGCCCCAACGGGCCGTACTGGAAGGACGGCATGCAGAACGGCTACCAGGACGTGGGCAGCTGGACCTTCTTCAGCGGTCATGACGCCAACCGGACCGCGGCGGCCTGGCTGTACGCGCAGTTCGTGACGGCCAAGTCGGTGAGCTTGAAGAAGAGCATCCAGGGCCTGACCTTCATCCGCGACAGCGACATCCGCAGCGACTACTTCACCAAGAACGCCAACAAGTACGGCGGCCTGATCGAGTTCTATCGCTCGCCGGCGCGCGTGGCGTGGACGCCCACGGGCACGAACGTGCCGGACTATCCGAAGCTGGCGCAGCTGTGGTGGAAGAACGTGGCGCAGGCGGTGACCGGCGAGAAGACGCCGCAGGCCGCGATGGACACGCTGGCCGACGAGATGGACGCGGTGATGGCGCGGCTGGAGCGCGCCGGCATGGCCAAGTGCGCGCCCAAGCTCAACAAGAAGGAAGACCCGAAGAAGTGGCTGTCCGACAAGGGCGCGCCGTGGGCCAAGCTGGCCAACGAGAAGCCCAAGGGCGAGACCATCGCCTACGAGAAGCTGCTGAATGCGTGGAAGGATGGCAAGGTGCGGTGATCGCGCCGTCTATTCGCTTCATCCCATGAGGAAGGCCGCGCCCTCGGGCGCGGCCTTTGACTTTTCGCGTGATCCGCGAATCAGGGTGCGGTGCAGGTCGGGCGGTTGTTCGGGCAGATGTATTGCCAACTCACCACGGCCGTGTCGGTGAGGCTGGCACTGAAGCTGACCGCCTGGGAACTGACACTCCAGCTTAGCAAGGTGCCGACGAGTACGGTCTCGTGTGGCTCGCCCACGCCCGGCTTGACGTTGACCGGCGCCCAGGTGCCGAGGGACAGCGTCATGTCCGCGCCGGTCAGCAGGTAGGCGACGTTGTCGCGGACGAATTCGCGGAGCGGGAAGATGACCGTGCCGTCAGCCCGGGTGGGATTGGGCACGTTGGCCAGCAGGCGATCGAAACCGTTCTGGAAATTCACGTCGCGCAGGAAGAAGAACTTCGATGCGACCTCGTTGCTGAACTGCTTGATGCCGTTACCGACAGCGTCGTTGATCTTGCCCTCGATGACGTTGTTCAGCAGGTCACCCAGGAACGGCACCCAGCTCAGGCTGTTGTCGCAGATAGAGGTCGACGAGGAGGTGGCGGAGATGCCGAGACGCTCGTTGGTCGTTCCGCTGCCGTCGGAGCCGAACTGGGCCCGGATGGAGATGTCGCGCAGCGAGACGGTGACCTGGCAGGTGACGGTGACGCCGAACTCCTTGCGGGTGGCTCGGCCGACGCCGACGTATGTCGGACCGGTCAGGTCGCTCAGCACATAGCCGGAGCTCGGATAGAGGTGCAGGTTGTACGGACCGGTCAAGGTGCCGTTGATCAGGAAGCCGCCGTACTTCTCCTTGAGCAGCTTGTCGAGTTCGGCATTGATGCCGCTCTGCAGCGAGGCGGGCAGCGCCACGATGTCATTGGCGACGGTCGACAGGCCGTTACCGACCAGCCAGGGCTGGCGGTAGGAAGCGCTGCCACCGCCCACGGCCACGGTTGCTGTGTAGTAGCGGTCCTGGACGATGGGCTTGTAATCCGCATGAGCCAGCGGAGCGGCGAGCAGGACTGCCGCCAGTAGAACGATCTTCTTCAACACACTCTCCCTGTGAACGACGGCGGGACTGCCGTCGGGGCGGATGGTCGTGAAACTCAGGGAGGCGTGCCACTGTAAGGTGTGTCACCTCCCTTTGGGGGAGATTCGGTAGGGTGCGTGCCATCCATCCGACGGGCGGGCAACCTTAAGACGCACGTAAGGTCCGGCCCCCTGCGCGTGCCACCATGCAGACATGTTCAAGTCGCTCATGGACCTCTTCGACACGCTGGCGCCGGACGACGCGTTCGGCGGCTCGCGGGGCGGCGCGCCGTCGTTGCCGCTGGCGGCCGCGGTGCTGCTCGTCGAGGTGATGCGCTCCGACGCGGATTTCTCCGGCGTCGAGCGCTCGGCGGTGGGCAAGGCGCTCACCGTGCTGTTCGCGCTGTCCGAGGACGAGGCCGACGCGCTCACCGCGCAGGCCGAGCGCACCGCCCGCACGGCGTCCGACCTGTTCGCCTTCACCTCGCCGGTCGACGAGCGCTGGGAGATGCCCGCGAAGCTGCGCCTGGTCGAACTGATGTGGGGCGTGGCCTACGCCGACGGCAAGCTCGGCGACATCGAGCGCCACACGATGTGGCGCATCGCCGACCTGCTGCACATCCCGCAAGGCGCGTACCACCACGCACGGATCCGCGCGAAGGCGGCGGCCGGCCTCGGCGAGGACGACTGACCCGCTGCGCGCGCCGATTCGACGCCCGAAACGGAAAGGCCCTCCTGAGGAGGGCCTTCTTCGTGGGCACTCCGCGCGGTCGCGGGGTCAGCGCGCGTTCTGGAACACCACCCGCTCCGCCAGCTCGCGCGGCGCGCCCACGGTCCGGCGCTGGATGTGGTCCAACACCTGACCGGCACGCTCGCATGTGATGGGCGCGGGGCCGGCATTGCCGTCGGTCCACAGCTTGGAGAACGCGCCGGGGGCCGTGGCGCCGACAGTGCGGGTCACGACCTCGAGTTCCAGCGGCGTCGCTTGCGGCGCGCGGGCACGCGTGGGGAGGGCTTCCCCCGCTGCGTCGGTCAGCCAGAGGGCTTCGAGTGCCATGGCGTCCTCCGGCAGCAGCCGGCGCGGCACGGGGGAGCCGGACAACCAGGACTGGCAGGTGTCGGCGCCCAGTGTCTGCGCGGCGGTCAGTTGCGCGCGCAGCACCTGCAGGTAGCGGCGGCGCAGGTCGCGCGATCCGTTCAGGAGCATCTCACGCACATTGGGGGCCAGCACGCTCTGTGCGGCGATCTGGGCCCCGGCGACGGCGTGCTCCGAGTCGCCCAGCGCGAGTTGCGCCGCGCGCATGCGGCCAGCGGCCTCGTCGATCAGGCCGGGGAAACGCTGGTCGAGCCGGAACCAGGCATCGCTGGCGCGCAGCGCGTTGACGTAGTCGCTCAGCGGCGCGTACTGGCCGGGCTTGTCGCCCTCGGGCAGGGCGACGTCCAGCGTCTTCGGTGGCGGTTGGATCAGCGAGTGACGCACCAGGTCGACGGGCGGCGGATACCACATGGTGCGCGACGGCGTGCTCAGCGTCTTCTGGATGAATTCCTCCGGCAGCTCCATGCGGCGATAGGTGCGCGCGAGCTCCTGGTTGGCGATCTCGTCGAAGGCCGGATTGAAGGTGCCGCTGCTGGCGCGGTGGAAGCCGAGCTGCGCGCCCGGCATCAGCTGGCGCTTGTTGCCGGCGAGGAAGACCAGCGTGCAGGCGCTCTCGCAATTGCCGATCGCGCGCGTGCCGACGCCGCGCTGGCGGATCAGCTGGACCATGCGTTCGGCTTCGGTCACGCGGCCGCCGGGCGAGGCGACCTCCAGCAGCCGCACGGCCGGCGAGGCTGCGAGCAGCGTGCCCAGCCGGCCGGCGTCCCCGGCGCCAATGGGGCCGTTGAGCTGCATCGTGCGGCCGTCGGTGCTCACGACCAGGCGCACGTTGCCGATCGGATCGATGCCGCGCGCGAGCTTCCACAGCTCGGGGAGTTCCCCGAACACGCCCAGCGCCAGCGAGAACGCGATCTGCAGGAACGACAACAGCAGGCACAGGCGGGCGAAACCGGAGATCAGGAAGGAGCCGCCGGCGTCGACATACCCGCGCACCGAGCGCCAGGTGCCGACGGCGCTCCAGATCTCGACGAGGATCAGCAGCGGCCAGACGATCAGCAGCGCGATCGCGACGCCCTGCAGGCCGTCGCTCTTGGTGGCGAGCCAGGCGACCAGGCCCTGCACGCCGGCGGCGAGGGGCCAGGTCAGGAGGACGTGGTTGATCCAGAAGCTCTGGGCCAGGCTCTGCTCGCCGCGCCAGTGGCTGGCGATGTAGCCGATGAGCAGGCCTTCCCCGTCGGCCGGGGCGGGCCGGCTGCGCTCGACGGCGGTGCGGGACAGACGGTCATGCCAGGTGCGTCCCTCGGCATCGACGCGCGCCCACAGGAAGCCGGCGAAGAGCGGGATCGCGGAGATCAGATACCCGACCCAGCGGATCACGGCCTGCACGGGGGTCGGGCGTCCGCCGCTGCGGGCGTCCACGACCTTGATGCCGGCGACGAGCTTGCCGGGCGTGGCGCCCTGCCAGGTCCAGAACGCGACGCAGACGATCAGCGGCAGCAGCCAGTTGATGGCGATGGTGCCGGGCCGCAGATCGTTCCACTTCGACACGGGGTCGCCGTACACGGCCCACATCAACAAGGTACTCGCGGCGATCATCAAAACGCCGTCGATGACCATGGCCAGTGCGCGGGGCGCCAGGCCGACGGATTGGTTCGACATCCTCTTCTCTCCCTCTTGGGCAGGAAGTGTAAAGAGGGTGTGAACGGCTTCGTGCGTCAGCTCGACGACAGCGCGGGAGCTGTATTCATTCCGTCACAGGCATGAGGGTGGGCCTTCCCCCTTTGGGAGGAGAGCAGGCGGCCTTCCGCGCAACGGCGGACCGCCCAGCATCGCGATCGCGGCGTCGGGGCGAACGATGCGCTTTGCTCGCTTGCCTGCTCGGACCGCATCGACTTCCACCTGAATCTGTTGCATGACCAGTTCTTCGAGGTCTTCTTCTTCCTTCAAGAAGGCTTGGAGATCTGCGACGTGGAGCTGTCTGCGGAACATCGTCTCCAGGCGATCAGGAGCGAACAGCCCGGCGCGCGCCGCCTCGCGCGCAAGAAGGGGCGGCAGTTGGATTTCAATGGAGGTCACGGGAGAGGTCCTTTCTCGCTGCCGTGGAATGGGCATCGCGATGGACCATCGTCCCCAAGACGACGTCCCGATTCAATGACTCGTCTTGCTACACAAGCAGCCTGAAGTTGCGAGGTCGTCGTCCGGATGGTGCGCCACCGCGACTGCGCGCCCTTCAGTCATCCCACAAGAAGCGCCGGTCCGGGTAGACCACGCTCTGCGAGGTGCGGACCACCACGCCGTTCTTGAAGTGGACGTTGAAGCGCAGCAGGTAGCCGTTCATCTCCGGCGGGATGTTCCAGTCCCAGACGTCCTCGCCGCTGAGCCTGAAGAACACGCGCTTGCGCTCCCGGCCGAGCATCCGCGTGACCTGGTCGGTCGTCAGGCCCGGTACGATGCGGGCGCGGCTCGCCGCGGACAGGCCGTCCGTCGTGCCGACCAGGCGGTCCTGCGCGTCCAGACGGACCATGTAGCAGGTCTGGCCGAACGGCTGGGTCGCGTACTCCAGCGTGCGGCCGCCGTCGGCCTCGGGCCAGACACGCGTCGGGGCGCCGTAGTACTGCTGCACGTCGGCGCTGGTCGTCACGCCGGCCCTCATCCGCTCATCCTTCACCGGCGTCGCGCAGCCGCTGAGAGCGACGGTCGCCACCACGGCCATCGTCGTGGCGCACACGGTGCCCAGGCTCGTCCATTCGCGCATCGTTGTCTCCTGCAAGGCGGAGCGGACATTGTGCGGCGATCGGGGCAGCGCACAATCCGCGCCATGTCGAGATCGCACATCCGGAAGGCGCTTGAGAACGCCGCCCTCGTCGCCTTCGCCGTGGCCGCAGGGCCGTCGCAGGCGCAAACGCCAGCGTCCGCTCCGACGCCCGCGCCAGCCACCGTGGCAAGCGGCGCGCCGTGCGTGCTGCTGTTCGGCCAGGGCCGCAACTTCGATCCCGACCAGCCCGCCGCCAACCGCCGCTGGGACGAGGCCAACGGGGCCTTCAACCTCGCCGCGCGCGAGCCGCTCGTGGCCGCGGGCCTGCCGGTGGTGAACGTGGTGCTGCCGGTGTCCGCGACGGATGTGCCACGCAATCTGCAGGGACTGGTGGCGGAGGTGCAGCGGCGCGGCTGCACGCGGGTGTTGGAGACGGCGGTGTTCGCCGATGCGGCGCAGGGCCTGCTGATCGCGCGGCTGCGCGTTTATCCGGTGCTGGGGATGCTCGGGCCGCAGGCGGCCGGCAGCGTGCCGAGGATCGGCGCGGTGGCCTACACGCAGCAGAAGGAATTCGCGCTCGACGCGCGCGTGATGGATCGGGTGAACCCGTCCCGGCTGGGACGGGTCATGGCGGAGGAGGCGCTCGGCGCGCTCCGGTCTCAATGATTTCTGGACAGCCCCAGGACGGGGGAGAACAGGTACTCCTCGACCCGGCGTTCCTCAAGCACCAGGTCCGCCTGCAGCGTCATGCCGGCAGGTAACGCAGGTGCGGTTCAGCGGCCTTCTGGAAGTATCCCGATCGGATCTCAGTGCGAGTCGTTCATCACCTGCGGGTCGCTGCTCGGATAGAGGCTCTGCACGCTGCCAGGCGTGGAGAACAGCAGTACGACGCCTTTGGTGATGACTGCATCCGTCGGCATCGTCACCGCCACCTCGTTTTCATCATTGGCAGGGCAGAAATTGCTGGCGTTCATTCCTGGCGTGGAGCCAATGGTCTTGAAGGTCGCGCCGATCAGCAGCAACCCGGTCGTGTCGGCTTGGCCAAAGGTGCACGCGCCGGACGTTGTAGGAATGTGAATCTCGGAACCTTCAATGGGCTGGGTAGCCTCCCGATCCTTGAAGTACTTGCAGTCGGCGAAGTTGCCGTCCGTACTGATGTTCGCCTCGACGTACACGTTGTAGGACATTTTTTTCCTCCTTGGGGTTGATTGCCAGGATCAAGGGTGCGGCATGGCCGATCTGTCGCGTAGCAACCAAGCAGCGGCTCGCTTCACGTCATCCCGCTCTCCCTGACCCAGGCAGGATTGGGCCTCAACCCATGCCTGGGTAATCCTCTGATGAACCCGGATCGCCGCATCTATCTTCACGGTAGCGTCAAGAATCTGCTGACATGCGGCCTTGGTCGCTTCGCTCGGTGCTGGTCGCCGGGTCAACGATTCGACCATCATCCGCATACGACGCGTTTCGACATAACTGGTCAAGAAGCCCAGGTCCGTTGATCGGGACGGGAGCGTCGTATCCTGCACACGCGCCGCTTCATCAAGCGCCTCGAACGCACCTCCCGCGTCGCCAAGGCGGAGCAGTGATTGAGCCAACACATTGGACAGACTGCCAGTCAACTCCAGCAGCTTGTTCTTCGTATTTGCATTCGCAGCCCCCATCGCCTCGTTGACGCGGGTCAACAGCGCGCGGGCTTGTTCGGCCGACTCAGCGGGCACGAGCCTCGCAGCGCGGATCTCGAGATCGAATCCTTCGGAAATCAGCAGATTGATCCGCCACTGAAGGTTGGTCGGATCCTGCTGCTGAAGCGTGCGAAGAATTCCCAGGCCAAGTTTTGACTCTTGGGCGGCGGCGTCCTGGCTACCCAGGCGAGAGAGCGCGACCGCGTGCCAGCGGCGCACGATGGACTCGTGGTAGCCCCACTTGTCGTCGCCCGGAGCCTTGGCGCGCACAGCGGCAATGATCTCGGCGCCGTCCGCATACATGCGCGCTGCAGCAGCATCCAGTCCCTGTTGAAGATAGACGCTGCCCAACCAGCTGAGACTGTCGGACAGATCTATCTGCGCGGCTGCGTCTGACTTGCTGCCATCTCCGAGACTGCGCCGCTTCAGTTCAATCGAACGCACAAAGTAGGTTGAGGCGCCAGGCAGGTCCACATTGAGCATTCGCGCCGATCCCAGGCTGTTGTAGGCATAGGAGAGCTCCATCAGGGCTTCTTTGTCGTCAGGCTGGACATTGAGCCAAGCCTGGGCGGCGTCGCGATAGGCCAGCCAGGCGGAGGTTGCCTTGTCGGTGTCGCGCGCGTAGTAATGGACATTGCCGACCCAGAATGCCGCAGCACCCTGTGCCCTGCGCCACTCTGCGGCAAGCGATGGCTCCGGGGGCGTGCCTTCAAGCAATCGTCGAGCGAGTTCCAAAGGCTCGAGCGCGCCCTTCAGGTCGCGTCGGGTGATCCGCACTTCGCCGAGCACCATCAGCGCCTTGGCCCTCTGCAGACGCTCGACGGGAGTGGCATTTGAATCCTGTGCAAGATAGGTGAGCGCTTTGCTGCCCACGCTATCCAGCAGTTCGAGTCTGCCGACAGGGCGCAACTTGTCTGCCAGTTCCCCGAGCATGTAGCTCAGCAGATCGTCCGCCTGTTGCCGCCGCTCCTGCGCCTGATGTTCGGCCCGCTCGGCACGCCGGGCCTGCAGCACGCTGAGCCCGGTCAGCGACACCATCGCCAGCACGGCCACGCTGCTGGCCGCCACGCTCCACCGGTGCCGCCGGACGAACCGCCCCAACACATAGAGCCGCGTGTCAGGTCTTGCCGTGATCGGCTCATGCGCCAGCCAGTGCCGCAGGTCGACGGCCATCGACTCCGCGTTGGCATAGCGCTCGGACGGCTTCTTCTTCAGCGCCTTGCCGACAATCGTGTCCAGGTCGCCGCGCAGCAGCTTGGCCTGGCGCGCGATGACCGGGTCGAGCTGGTCGCTGGCCACCTCCGACAGCCGCTTGGGCACGAGCTCGACGACGGCGCGCAGCCGGTCGAGGTGGGTCTGCGTGTCGTCCGCCGTCGGATGGCGGCCGCCCAGCATCTGGTAGAGCAGCACGCCCAGCGCGTAGACGTCCGTCGCGGTCGTGACGTCGGCCTGCTGGACCTGCTCCGGCGCCGCGTACTGCGGCGTGAACGCGCTGCCGGCGCGCTGCGTGAGTTCCGTCGCCGCGCCCGAATGCGTGGCGTCGTCGAGCAGCTTGGCGATGCCGAAGTCCAGCAGCTTCACCTGCCCGTCGTGCGTGACCAGGATGTTGCTGGGCTTGAGGTCGCGGTGCAGGATCAGCCGCGAATGCGCGTGCGCCACCGCCGCCAGCACGTCGAGGAAGAGCTGGATGCGCGATTCGATGTCCAGCGCGTTGATCTGGCAGTGGCGGTCGATGGGCAGGCCGTCGACGTACTCCAGCACCAGGTAGGGCTGGTGCCCGTTGTGCACGCCCGCGTCGAGCAGCCGCGCGATGTTGGGATGCGAGAGCCGCGCAAGGATCTGTCCCTCGCGTTCGAAGCGCCCGCTGTCGCCCTTGCCGAACAGGCCGGACTTCAGGAACTTGACGGCGACCTGGCCCTCGAAGCGGCCGTCGGCCCGGCTCGCGAGCCACACCGCGCCCATGCCGCCCTGGCCGATCTCGCGCTCCAGCTCGTAGGGGCCGAGCGACTCGCCGCGCAAGTCCAGCGGCGGCACCGCCGACGGCACCGGTCCCTGCAGCGCCTCCGCGGCGGGCTGCTCCAGGAAGCCGTCGTCGTTCAGGGCCTCGTCGCGCGCGAGCAGCGCCTCGAGGTGCTCGGCCATGGCGACGTCACCGGCCCGGATCTCCTCGAGCCGGCGGACGCGGTCGGGCCCCTCCAGGTCCAGGAGTTCGTCGAGCAGCGGACTCAGCGCGATCCAGCGCTGTTTATCGAGTGCGTCCATCGGTCGGGCGTCTTGTGTCGGTGAGGACGACGGGTCTCGGACCCGACCCGGTGGGGGTCAGTCCTTGAGGCTCATCGAAAGCAGGATTCTCGCCTTCTGCCAGTCCCGCTGGACGGTCCTTTCGGTGACGCCGAGGGCTTCCGCGATTTCCTGCTCGAGCAGCCCGCCGAAGTAGCGCATCTCGACCACCTGCGCCAGGCGCGGATCGATCGTCGCCAGCTCCTCCAGCGCCTCGTGCACGCGCAGGATGCTGTCGTCGGATTGCGGCGTGCCTTCCACGACGGCGGTGTTCAGCGTCAGGTCCGGCTGGTTGCCGCCGCGGCGCTCGGCCTGGCGCGCGCGCACCAGGTCGATGACCACGTGGCGCATGGTGCGGGCCGCGTAGGCCAGGAAGTGACGCCGGTCCGGGAACGTCTGCCCCTGCGAACCGGCGAGCCGGAGCCAGGCCTCGTGCACCAGCGCGGTGGTGTCCAGCAGGGTCAGGTCTCCTGCCTGCCGGATGCGCTGCCGCGCCAGGCGCTGAAGGTCGCCGTACAGCTGCGCCACCACCTGGTCAGCGGCGGACCGGTCCCCTTGACCGGCGTCGTGCAGCAGTTCGGTGATGTCCTTCATGGAGCAGAACTCTAGCGGCCCCGTATGACCCTGTTACACAGGCGCGGGCGACGGATGACGCGATCAGCGCCATGGCGGCGTCAATTCAAGGGTTTCCACTGAGAAGATTTTTGTTAGCGGATGTCGGGATGGCCGCCGGGGATCCGTTTTAGATAGATGAGGACACGGCTTGGTCAATGTGGCAAGGGAGGCCGGCATGGATCGGGCTGCTTCAGCGGGTCGTGTCCTCACCCTCTTCATTCGCACCCGCGGAAGGCCGATCAAAGGCAAAGGCGCGGGCGTGACCCGTCTTCCGCCTGGAGCAGTTGCGCATGAGTTCGTCCACCGCCGCCGCAGCGCCCGCCGACGCCTTGGAGCAGGCCCCGGTCGGGCTCCTCAAGCCGACGCGCCAGACGCCGGCGCTGTGGGTGCCGCGGGTGGATTCGCTGGCCGAGTTCGGCCTCATGATCTCGCGCCAGCTGACACAGTGCCGCCGCTACGGCGGGCACCTGTCGGTGCTGTGGCTGGAGGCCGAGGCGGCGGCGACCGCGGCGCAGGCCATGGCCGGTGCCGACGATGTCGGTGAGGACGAGGACGAGGACGAGGGCGAGGGCGCCCGGGAACGCGCCGCCGCGGCCGAGGTCCGGGACGGGCTGATGACGGCCGTGGGTCGTCGCGTGCGCAGCCGGGTGCGTGGGACCGACATGGTCCTGCAGGTGGGAGAGACCAGCTTCGCGGTGCTGCTGCTGGATGCCGGCGTCGCCGAGGCGCACCTGGTGCAGCACCGTCTGGAGACCGCGCTCAACGGGCCGTACGGCGTGGGTGCCGTGACGATGCAGGTGCGCCTGCAGATGGGCATGGCGTCCTTCCCGGAAGGCGGCGCGCGCGGCACCGATCTTGCGGAAAGCGCGCGCCAGGATCTGCGCCGGCGGATGCGCTGAGGCCGGATCAGGATCCGGCGCCTCCGCCGTCGCGATTTCCGCCCCGGTCAGAAATCCTGGCCGTAGACGATGAACCCCTTGTGTTGCGCAACGCGGTCGTACAGCGCGCGACCGGCGGCATTGGTCGTGTGCGTCTGCCAGTAGAGGCGATGGCCGCCTCGCGCCTGGACGGCGGCCGTGACGGCCGCGATCAGCGCACGTCCGACGCCGCGGCCGCGGACGTCATCGGCGGTGAACAGGTCCTGCAGGTAGCAGGTGTCCTCGATCCGCGACGTGCTGCGATGGAAGAGGTAGTGCGTCAGGCCGACCAGCCGGCCGTCGAGTTCCGCGACGAAGGCGTGCACCGGCTCGCGCTCGTCGAAGAAGCGCGACCACGTGGACGCGGTGACGGCCTCGGGCAGGGCGGTCTCGCCCACGCGTCCGTAGAAGGCGTTGTAGCCGTCCCAGAGCGGACGCCAGGCGGCGAGGTCGGACGGAGCGATCGGACGGACGACGAGATCTGAGGACATGCGCGGTGAAGCTGAGGGCCGAGCCCGGGGTTGAAAAGGCCCGGATCATCAGCCCTGGTGTCCGCACGATCAAGCCGTCGCCGGCGCGCGGGGTGAGCGGACGTCTCAGCGCACCGGCGTGGTCGGCGCCTCGATCGCCTTCATCACCTCGCGCCACGGCACCAGCTTGAAGTTCTGCCGGCCCATCGGCCAGCGCTTGTGGCCGTCCTGGACGACGAGCAGGCCCTCGCCGTATTTGCCGCCGAGCGATGCCGAGGTCACGTCCAGGCCGTCCGTCTCCGACGCCGCGTCGATGCCGCGCGCCGGGTTCAGTCCGACGCGGAAGCGTCCCTTGACCGCGTGCGGCGCGTCGGCGTCGAGCACCACGTAGCTGTCGTTGCCCTGCGAGGACACCACCAGCCATGCGCCCGCCGCGCTGCGATGCACCGCCATGCCCTCGACGTCGGCATGCAGCACCTCGCCGACCGGCAGGATGAGCGTCGCGTCGCCGAGCCGGCCGTCCGCGTCCAGCGCCACGCGCCACAGGCCGCGCTTCTCCTCGCCGATGAACAGCTGCCGGCCGGGCTCGTCCGCGACGCAGCCTTCCGGCTGCGTCGCCAGCTTCATCGACGCCACCGTCTCCGACGTCCACACGCCGGCCTTGCGCGTCACGCGCATCTGCAGGAGCCGGCCATCCTTGTCGTTGACGAACACATCCAGCCCGCCCGTCGGATGGCGGGCGCTGCAGACGCCGTAGACCTCGTCCAGCCCCGTCGGCAGCTCGGCGAGCGTCGAGACCTTGCCCGCGCCGTCGATGCCGAAGAGCAGCACGCTGCGCTGGTCGCGCTGCGTCGCGACCGCGAGGTCCCAGGTGCGATCGCCGTCGCGCACGCGCTGGCGCAGGTCGACGTTGTTGACCCGGCCGACCGGCAGGAACTGCGTCTCGCGACCCTGCAGGTCGTAGACCGCCAGGCCGCGCTTCTTGTCGGTGCCGAGGATGCGGCTCCGGGACGGCTGGGTCGGATGGACCCAGATCGCCGGGTCGTCCGCCGCATCGCCGCCGCCGCGCACCGGCTCGGTCTGCGCCGAGGGCGTCGCGACCGGGATCACGGGACGCGGCTGCGCCGCGCGAGCGTCGAGCCAGAGCGCCATGTCCTGCGGCGCCAGACCGGGGGCGACGAGCTCACGGCCCGCGCGCTCCGCATCGGCGACGAAGGCCCACAGGCCGACGCCAGCCTCGGCGACGTACAAGGTCGCTTCGTCGTCGCGCACCGTGCAGGCCTTGGCATCGGGGACCGTGGCGAGCTGACGCAACACCTGGCCCCTCGCGAAATCCTTGCCACCGTCCTTGCTGTTGCCGCTGCCGCTGCCGCTGCTGTTGCTGTTGCTGTTGCTGTTGCTGTTGCTGTTGCTCTTGGCGCTGCCCTGGCCCTGGTTCGACGGCCCCAGCACCCATTGCTCGGCCAACCCGTCGCTGCTCAGCAGGAACGCCTGCAGCGTCTGCTGCCGTGGCTCCAGGTACAGGCAGATGGCTTCCACATCGAAGGCGGGGCCATGCCAGTGCGCGCGTTCACGCAGCTGCCGATCGCCCACCTCGATCAGGCGCAGGGCGCCGGAATCGGCGTCCTGCAGCAGCGCGACCGTCGTCCCGTCCGCCAACTGGCGGCGATCCCAGCGCTTGGCCCGGACGCCGAACTCGTCCACCACCTGACCCTTGTCGTCGAGCAGGCGCAGCCCGCTCTTGCCGAGTTCGAGCGCCGCCTTCGGCGTCGCCGCGCCGGCGGAGAACCCCGCCACCGACAGCGTCGCGGCGAGTGCGGCAGTGGACGCGAATGCGCGAATCGTCTTTGTCATCATCGTCATCGTGTGCCGCCGCCTCAGAACATCGCCAGCTTCAGGCTGAGCTTGTAGGCGCGGCCGTACTGTTCGTACTGGGTGTTGAAGGCCTTGCTGCCCTGGTACACGTAGTAGCGCTCGTTGCTCAGGTTGAGCGCTTCGAACTGGAGCTGCAGCTGCGGGGTCAGCTGCACGCGCATCGACGCGTCGATCTGGTTCTGCGTGTCGACCTTGCGGTCCTGGCGGGCGTCCAGCACGTCGCCGACCTCGAGCAGGTAGGGCGACTTGTGGTTCAGCGCGATCCGCGCGCCGAAGGCCGGCGACTCCCACCCCAGGCTCAGGTTGACGCTGCGGTCGGACTGGCTCGGCAGCGCGATGCGGCGGCTGACGAACTGGCCGGCGTCGTAGCCGCCGATGGTCGCGCGCGACTTCACGAAGCTGCCGTTCGCGCCGATCACCAGGCCGTTCCACGGGGCGGGCAGGGTGCTCAGCGCCTGGCTCCAGGAGAGCTCCACGCCGCGCACGGTCGCGTCGCCGCCGTTGGCGAAGGCCTCGACATGGCTGAAGTCCTCCCAGCCCGGCGTGCCCGCCAGGTCGGTCTGGAACGCGAAGTCGCGGATCTTCTTGTGGAAGACGTAGGCCGACATCGCGCCGTCGCGGCCCAGGCGCTGCTCCAGGCCCAGGTCCAGGTTGCGTGCCCGCAGCGGCTTGAGCAGCGGGTTGCCGATGGTGGCCTCGTCGCCGTCGACGGTCACGCCGGGGCTCAACTGCCCGAAGGCCGGCCGCACCACCGAATGCGTCAGCGCCGCGCGCAGCACCAGTCCCTCGTTCAGCTTCTGGCGCAGCAGCACCGCCGGCAGCCAATGGCGCGAGCGCGTCTCCTCGTGCACCGGGCTCAGCACGCCGTCCTTCCAGGCGGTGCCGTCGGCGGTGAAGCGCACGCGCTCGTGGCGCACGCCGACCAGCCATTGCGTGCCGCCGCTCTCCAGCGTCGCCTGCAGGTAGCCGGCGTCGGTGCGTTCCTTCATGCCGTAGTCGTTGACCGTCGAATCGACTTCGTCGCGGAACGCGTTCAGGTCGTAGCCGCCGTACAGGCCGCGCAGCTTGCCGACATCGATGCCGGGGCCGAACGAGGTCCACGGATAGTCGACCGGGCCGCCGCCGACATAGCCGCCCAGGCCCAGCTGCGACGAGGGCACGTTGTACGGCGCCTTCTTCAGCAGCTTGGCGCTGGGCGCGTAGGTCTCCTGCTCGTTGTCCTTGTCGCGACGGGTCGCCTTCAGGCCGGTCTTGAGGTCGAGGTCCCAGCCGCCGAGGTCGAACTCGCGCTGCACGTCCGCCTTCAAGTGGCGCACGCGGTCGGTGGCGTTGCTCTTTTCGATCTTGGCCTTGTTGAAGGCATACCGCGACGGATCGTTCAGGCCCGCGACCGCCGTGGGCATCGGCTTGACCGTGTCCGTGTAGCCCAGGCCGGAGAAGTCCGCCGTGAACGAGGAGGAGGCCAGCGTGTCGGGCTTGTTCTCGCCGGCGCGACCGGCGCCGGCCTCGGCCCAGAACTTCCAGTCGCCGCGCGACAGCTCGGTGCCGAGCACCACGGCGCTGGACTTGTTGATCTCCTTGCGTGCCTTCAGGCCGCGGCTGACGGTGCCTTCGCCGGTCTCGCCGGGGGCCTGAGGCTCCTCGAACTCGACGGCGACCGACTGTCGGCTTTCCTGGTCGGTGAACCTGCTGGTGAAGCTGCGCAGGTAGAAGAGCGACGCGTCGTCAGGCTTGAAGTCGAGGTTCAGCGCGGCGCCGACGCGCTCGCGGGTGATGGTGTAGCGGCGCAGCTCGAAGCTGTTGAGCTTCTCGCCGTCCCAATCCCCGCCGGTCTCGACGTTGTCGCTGGCGAAGCGGCGCTGGTCGCCGGACAGCGCCATCGCCACGCCCAGCGTGCCGCCGGCGAAGCGGTCGGCGAAGGCCACCGAGCCGCGCGGCTTGGTCTTGGACGCATTGGCGTCGTAGTTGCCGCCGAGCTCCATCGTGAAGAGCCGTCCCGGCTGGTCGAAGGCGCTCAGCGTGCGCACGGTCACCGTGCCGCCGAGCGAGTTGGCGTCCTGGTCCGGCGTCAGCGTCTTCTGCACCTCGAGCGACCGGATCAGGCCGGCCGGCACCAGGTCCAGGCCGGGCGCGCGGCGGTCGGACTCCGAGGCCGGCGTCAGCGCGCCGTTGATGTTGACGGCGTTGTAGTCCGGGCCCAGGCCGCGGACGCGGATGAAGCGGCCTTCGCCCTGGTCGCGCTCGACCGAGACGCCCGGCATGCGGGCCAGCGCCTCGGCGGCGTTGTTGTCGGGCAGCTGGCCGATGCCGTCGGCGTGCACGACGTTGACGATGCCCGAGGCGGCGGTCTGCTTGTCGAGCGCGGAGCGCAGCGACGCGGCCTGGCCGACGGTGACGACGGTCTCGAGCTGCTTCGCCTCGGGCGTCGAGTCCTTGGCGTTCTTCTTCGCATCGGCCTTCGCGTCGGACGTCGCCTCGGCCTTCGATGCGGTCCTGGCGTCGTTCTTCGGATCCTGCGTCTGCTGGGCCAGGGCCGGCGCGGCGGCGAAGAGGCTGGACAGGCAGAGGGCGAGCAGGGTGGGGCGGGGAGGCGTGCGCATGGTCGGGGGTCGGTGAGTCACGGATGGCGACGCACGTTAGGAACCGCGGATGGCGGGTCCGTGACAGCGCGCGATTCTCGTGTCGTGCCGGCCCGGACGGCTCCGTCGCGGGGGCGCGGTGAGCCGATCCGACCCCCTGGTGGCGCGCAGGCGACGTCAGAGCCGCCGGATCATGGCCCTCAGCCTGTCGATGATCTCGTCGGATTGCTCGTCGATGAACTCGGACGCCCGCTGGTACCAGCGGCGCTTCCTGGGTGCTTCGGGCTGCCGGTCGTCGGTCGCTGGGACCGGTCGCATCGCGACCTCGGGAATCGGTGCCGTCGCATTGCCGTCGCCGGGGGAGGGCGTGGACGTGGTCCTTTCGGGGGGGCGACCCTCTGCCGACGGCTTGATCTCCGTCGTCCCCGCCGGCACCTTGCGAGACAAGGGGCGGAGATTGCAGGTCTTCGCCGGCTCGTTGCCGGGGACCCGCACGTTGCCCATTTCCCCGAAGGTCCTGCCCGGTTGCACGGGGACCGGGGCGTCGATCATGCAGTGCGAACGGTCCACCCGCCAGAAGCGGTTCTGGACGAAGGACAGGTCGTCGATCGTGGTGCTGGCCTTGTCGTCGCCGGTGACAGGCTGGGTGACGCTCACGGCAGTGCCGACCAGGTCATTCGTCTTGACGATGGTTCGCTTGGTCGGACGTTTCCCCTCGGCGTCTGGCACCAGCTGCAGCGGGACGCCCTCAAGCGTGTTCCCGGTGATGTGCGTGTCCTGCGGCGCCTCGATCAGGAGCGGCAGCCCGGTGGTGGCCGCGTCGCCCTCGACGGCGAAACGGTTGTCCATCAGGGACAGGTCCTGAACGTTCCTCAGCTGGGCCACCTGGCCCGCGGGGCCGACCTCGCCGCCGCGCGAACCGTTCACCGAGACGTCATTCCTGGTGATCTGCCCCCCGCGGGTGCCGTCGACATGAAGGGCAACGGTGAAGTAGCCCTGGGGCTGCCCTGCGTCGGGCACCATCCCGTCAATGGCGGCCAGCCGCGTCATCCGCTTGGCGAGCTTCAGCGTGCGGGCGTCGACGACGGCCAGACGCTTCATCCCTGCGGTCGAGCTCGCGTCACCGCTGCCGAGCAGATTGCCCGAAATGAGCGCTCCGCGACCGCCGTAGTCGGCGATGCCGCGGCCTGCATGGTCCGGCTCACGCCACAGCACGTTGCCCACGATCCTGTCCGCCCCGTGGGTCCAGATCTGCGGTTGTTCGGACGCAGTATTGCGAAAACCGTTGTAGCGGGCCACGCTGGTGCCGGCGTGCGTGAAGTTGATGGTGATGTTGTCCAGGACCAGGCCCTCGACCAGGATGTTGTTGGCACTGTGAAAGGTCTGATCGATGGAAGACGTCTTCCCGGCTGGATTGACGAAGTGCGTGACCCCGGACCGGCTGCCCACCAGCACGTTGCCGCTGCGCAGCCAGAGGTGCCCCGACACGAGGTAGCGGCCCGTCGGGAAGTACAGGCCGGTGTCTTTGTCGGCCAGGCGTTCCAGCGCGGCACGGATGTTGTCGCCCTGGTCAGCCCCCGAATCGGCCATCACGCCTTCGTTGAGCGCGCACACCACCTGGTAGGGCGCTTCGAGGATGGGCATCGGCTCGTTGCCGCACATCACCATCGGCGGTGGGAGCGTCGTGACGACCGTGACGGATCGGGGAGGCAAGGCGGTCGACAGGGCGGAAACGGTCAATGGCGCCAGCAGCGCGGCGGCGATCGGGGTGAGGGACAGGACGCGGTTCGGCAAGGGGCTCTCCGGTTGACGTGGCGGGGCCACGGAGGCCGGTGAGTGGCGTTGGCCGGGCGTTCGTGAGCCGAAACGACCCCGTCCCCGCCGTGTGACAACGGCTGTCACACACGCCGCCTAGCATCGCGCGCCATGAAAGTCGTGCTGCCTCGCCCGCCGCTGGTGCTCGCTCCGGTCGCGGGCTCGCGTCATTTCGGCCATGCGCTGCTGCTGGCCATGGCGGGCATCACCTGGGCCTTCGGTTATTGGGCCGTGGCCAAGCCGATGGCGATCTGGCGCTGGATCGACCTCGTCAGCGAGACCTCGATCGTCGCGATGCTGGCGCTGTGGCTCGTCCAGCTGCGCGCGAGCCGGCCCGCGGGCCGCGTGACGACCTGGCTGTGCCTGGGCCTGTCGGGGATGCTGCTGGGCGGCTGGGCCGACCTGATGGACGAGTTCTGGAAGTTCCCGCGCGAGTTCACGCTGCTGATGGGGATGGAGTCGACCTTCCACGTCATCGGCATGACGGGCCTGACCTTCGGCCTGCACCTGTGGCGGCAGGAGCAGCTCGCGCTGAATGCGCTGCGCGCCGGGCGCGAGCGGGGCTATCGCGAACACACGCAGATCGACGGCCTGACGCAACTCGGCGACGGCGCCTACCTGCTGGATCAGATCCGCCGCCAGCAAGACCTGGCACGAGCGTCGAACGCGACGTCGGCGGGCACGGCGGCGGTGGGCACCACGCTGGTCATGCTGGGCTGGTTGGACCTGTCCACGCTCGCGCGCCAGCACGGGCTGGCCGAAGCCGACCGGCTGCTGCAGGCCACCGGCCCGCTGTTGCTGCTGCAGTTGCGTGGCGGCGACCTGCTGTGCCGCTATGCGGCCGACCGCTTCGTGGCCGTGTTGCCGGACGCCGATTCGGCGCTGCCGGGCGATCTGCTGGGGGCCTTGTCCTCCCATGTGCATCCGTGCGCCGACGGACGCACGCGGGCGCGGCTGAGCGCCCGCATGGCCAGCGCCGCGCTGGATCTGCAGGAAGACGCGGAGACGCAGCTGCTGCGCCTGCTGGAGCGGCTGCGGTGAGGCTCGTCGCGGACGAAGCCGACGCCGCTGCCAGCGCCGCGGTGGGCACGGTCGCGGCGACCGCAGCGACCGCTGCGTCCGACGATGCGCTGGCCGCGTTGCGCCAGGCCTTGCCGACGCGCGCCGTGCCGCATCACGGCGCGGACCGCGCCTTCATCCCGTGGGCCTACCAGGGCGCGCTGCTGGCCGAGTTCGCCCGGAGCCGCGCGTTCGAACCGCAGGAATGGCTGGGCCGTTGCGGGGTGGTGCCGGGGCAGGTGTTGTCGCCTCGGCAACTGCTGTCGATGCTGGCCGCGCTGCAGCCGCTGGCGCGCGACGTCGGGTTCGTCGTCGGCCAGCTGAGCCTGCCGGGGCATTACGGCCTCGCCAGCCAGGCGATGCAGCAGGCCGGCGACCTGCGCCAGGCGCTGCGCGTGCTGTGCGACTGGCCGGCACGTCTGTCGCCGCTGCTCACGCCTCGGCTGGTCGAGACCTCGGACGAACTGCTGCTCGTCTGGACCGAATCCTGCGGCGCGCCGGCCAGCCTGCAGCCCTTGCTCGTGGACATGCAGATGAGCGCCGTCGTCGCGATGGCGCAATGGCTGGGCGGCGGGCAGGCGCTGCCCTGGTCGTTCAGCTTCAATCGCACGCGCCCACGGGAGCTGTCGCAACACGCGGCCTACCTCGGCAGCGATCTCCGCTTCGGTTGCCAGGTGGATGCAATGCGCCTGCCGCTGGCGGCGGCGACCGCGCCCTGGCCCGCGGCAGTCCCCGGCCGACCGGCCATGGCGGCCGGCGCGCTGGCGCAGGGTGCGGATCCGGAAGCTGCCTCGCGCGGCCAGCTCGCGGCGCTCTACGACCACCTGCTGGCCGAGGTCGGCGGCGATCCGTCGCTGGAACGCAGCGCGCGGCGTTTCGGCGTCAGCCCGGCGACGCTGAAGCGCCAGCTGGCCCAGCTCGGCACCCACCACCAGGCGCAGCTGGACCAGGTCCGCGCGCATGCGGCGCTCTACCTCATGCTGATGCGCGGCCAGCGCGGCGAGGCGGTGGCGCGCTCGCTGGGCTTCACCGACAAGAGCAACTTCCGGCGTTCATTCAAGCGCTGGACGGGGATGACGCCGGGATTGCTCTGAGCGGCGCGGTCCACGGACTTCCGAAGCCGCGAAGGCTGGCGCCGACGCGCGGCGCGAGGCCCGCATAGACTCGGCCTCATGCCCACGGCGTTCGAACATCCCGAGGATCAGGCCCAGTACCGTCGCCCCCCGCATCGCGCGGGCGTCGAGTTGTACCACGCCCACATCCTGCGCCACAGCTTCGAGCCGCACACGCACGAGGCCTACGGCCTGGGCGCGATCACGGACGGAGTCGGGCGCTTCCGCTGGCGGGGCGGCGAGCACCTCGCGCCCCGGGCGACGCTGATGCTCATGAACCCCGAGGACATCCACACCGGCGAGGCGGCCACGGCCGACGCCTGGGGATATCGGATGGTCTACCTCGACGAGGCGCTGCTGGCCGAGCTGTACGGCGGCCCGGCGTGGCGCTTCGACGTCGCGGTGGCGCACGATGCGGCGGCCGCCACGCGCGCCGCCGCGCTGATCGCCGCGCTGTGGCGCGCGCGCGAGCCGCTGGCCTTCGACAGCGCCTTGCTCGAACTGGTCCAGGGACTGAGCCGCCACGCGCATCGCGCGCCGGTCCGCCCCGACGGCGGCGCGCCGCGCTTCGCGCCGGTGATCGAGCACATGCGGGCCCACCTCGACGAGTCGATGGACACCGGGCGCCTGGCCGCCGTGGCCGGCCTGAGCCCGTTCCACTTCCTGCGCAGCTTCAAGGCGCAGCACCATGCGACGCCGCAGCAGGCGCTGATGGCACTGCGGCTCAATGAGGCCAAGCGGCAACTCGCCGCCGGCCACGCGCCCGCGCAGGTCGCGGCCGCCGTCGGACTCACCGACCAGGCGCACCTGACGCGCGGTTTCGCGCGTCGCTACGGCGTGACGCCGGCGCGCTACCAGCAGCAACTGGGTACAAGACGCCGCCCCTGACGCCCGGCGACACTGCGCCGCATGCTGTCCGGATTCCTGTTCGCGCTCGCCGCCGGCCTGATGTGGGGCCTGGTGTTCGTCACCCCGCTGTTGCTGCCCGACTACCCCGCCGCCATGCTGATGGCCGGCCGCTACCTCGCGTTCGGCCTGCTGGCCGTGCCGCTGGCGTCGATCGACTGGCGGGAGCTGAAGCGCCTCACCCGCGCGGACTGGGTCGACGCGGTGAAGCTCAGCGCGATCGGCAACTTCCTCTACTACCTGACGCTGGCCGCCGCCATCCAGCGCGCCGGCGGACCGCTGCCGACGATGATCATCGGCACCTTGCCCGTGGTCATCGCGGTCTGCTCCAACCATCGCAACGCCGCGCGCGACGGTCACTACCGCTGGCGCGACCTGGCACCGGCGCTGCTGCTGATCGCGCTGGGCATCGGCTGCGTCAACCAGGTCGAGCAGGCCGCGGTCGCGCCCCAGCAACTGGGCCGCTACCTGCAGGGCGCGGGTCTGGCGTTGATCGCGCTGGCCTGCTGGACCTGGTACCCGATCCGCAACGCCGACTGGCTGCGCGCGCACGCCGACCGCAACCCCCGGGCCTGGGCCACCGCGCAGGGGCTGGTGACGCTGCCGATGGCGGTGCTGGCCTTCGTGGTGCTCGCGATCGCCGACGGCGCCGGGCTGCCGCTGCTGCCCGCCGGCTTCGACTTCCCCGCCGGTCCCCGGCTGTGGCCCTATGTCGGACTGATGGCCGCCATCGGGCTGTTCGCGTCCTGGCTCGGCACGCTGTGCTGGAATGAGGCCAGCCAGCGCCTGCCGACCGCGCTGGTGGGCCAGTTGATCGTCTTCGAGACGCTGGCCGCGCTCGCCTACGCGCAGTGGCATCGCGCCGAGTGGCCGCCGCTGATGGGCGTGGCCGGCGTGGTGCTGCTGGTCGGCGGCGTCTCCTGGGCCCTGCGCCTCAAGCCGGTGCCGCCACCGGGGCGGGAACGGCATCTGCCCGCCTCGTCGCCATGAATTTTCTGCCTCACGACCCCGCTCGCCGCGCGCTCCTGAAGCGCGCTTCCGCCTTTTCCGCCTTCTCCGCCGTGACGGCCGTGGGCCTCCCCTTCGGTGCCGCCGCATGGCTTCCCGCGCGTGCGCAGAGCGCGCCGGATGCCGGCGTCCAGCAAGGCGTCTGGCGCGATCAGTCCCGCCTGCGCGACATCCCCTGGCGGCTGCGCCTGCCCGACGGCGACCGGCCGATGGCGCTGGTGGTGTTCTCGCACGGCCTGGGCGGCAGCCTGGACGGCGGCACCGAGTGGGGGCAGGCCTGGGCCGAGGCCGGCATCGCGACGCTGCATCTGCAGCATGCGGGAAGCGATCGCGCGATCTGGCGCGGCGGGCTGCAGGCGGTGAAGGCCGCCGCGAGCGTCGAGCAGTTGATCGAACGCGGCCACGACGTGCAGTTCGCCGTCGGGCAGATGTTGAAGCTGCAGAAGGACGGCAGCGGTCCGTGGGCGCGCGTGTTGCCGAAGGCGCTCGGCATGTCGGGCCACTCCTTCGGCGCCCAGACGACGCTGGCGGTCGCGGGACGCGACTTCCAGGTGCGCAACGCGCCGGACCTGACCGACTCGCACTTCAGGGCCTTCGCCGCGTTCAGTCCGTCGGCCGGCCACTTCCCGGGCGGCATCAAGGGCATCACGCGCCCGATGCTGTGCCTGACCGGCAGCCTCGACGGCAACCCGATCGGCCAGGAGCGCGACGGTCGCTATCGCCGCGTCGTCTACGACACGCTGCCGGCCGGCGCCAAGGCGCAGCTGTGGCTCGAGGGCGCCGATCACATGAGCTTCGGCGGCGGCGGCGAGCGAGGCGCGGGTTTCGGGCAGCGGCTGCTGGGGCGGGCGCGTGAGGGCGCTCCGGAGAAGCTCGCCGCGCACCACGCGTCGCTCATCAAGTCCATCAGTACGGACTGGTGGCGCTGGCGATTGCTCGAGGACGAAGGCGCGCTGACGCGCCTGAAGTCACCGAAGGGTCTGGACGCCAAGGACGAATGGCTTCAGGGATGAGCGACTGCTAAGCCGCGAGCTCGTCGTTGGACGTGTTGGAAGGGGCCATGAGCAGCGCCTTCGCCAACGCTCCGATGCGGCGCAGCGCGCGCGGGTGCGCGTCGCCCCACTGGCCGCCGACACCCAGACGCACGCAGTTCCGGAAGCGCGGACTCGCCGAGAACATCATCCCCGGCGCGATCACGATGTGCTCGGCCAGGCAGGCCTCGTAGAGCAGGGCGGTGTCCAGCCCGTCGGGCAGTTCCACCCACAGGATGAAGCCGCCGGCCGGGTCGGACACGCGCGTGCCCTTCGGGAAGCTCTCCGCGATCATCTGGCGGGCGTGGTCGACGCGCGCGGCGATCGTTGCGCGCAGCTGCCGCAACGCGGCACCGCCGCCGGCCTGCGTCAGCAGGTCCGCCAGCGCCAGCTCCAGCACGCTGGTCTGGCCGCCGGACTGCACCGCCTTCGTCCGCCGCAACACCTGGCCCCAGCGGCCCGCTTCCACCCACCCCAGCCGCAGCCCGGGCGCGATCGTCTTCGAGAACGAGCCGCAGATCATCACGTGCCCCGTCGTGTCGAAGGACTTCACCGCGCGGCGCTTGTCCTCCTGTTCGGACAGGTCGTTGTAGAGCACGTCCTCGATCAGCGCGACGTCGTGCTGCGCCAGCATCGCCGCCAGCCGGCGGCGCTCAGGCACCGGCATGGACGCGCCCAGCGGATTCGACAGCGTCGGCACCGTCAGCACCGCCTTGACCTGCTGGGTCTCGAAGGCCAGCTGCAGCGCGTCCAGCGACATGCCGTGCCGCGGATGCGTGGGGATCTCCAGCGCGCGCAGGTGCAGGCTCTGCAGGATCTCCAGGAAGCCGTAATAGGTCGGCGATTCCAGCGCCACCACGTCGCCGGGCTTGCACACCGTGCGCAGGCACAGGCTGATCGCCTCCATGCAGCTGTTGGTGAGAACGACCTCGTCCGGGTCGAGCACGCAGCCCAGGCCGAGCGCATGCCGCGCGACCGCGCGCCGCGCCTCCTCCATGCCGGGGCCGAGCGGGTAGGTGCACAGCAGGTCGCGATGGCGCATCACCGCGCGCGCCATCGCGCGGCGGACGCGGTCCTGGTCGAACAGCTCCGGGCCCGGACAGGCCGCGCCGAAGGAGACGAAGGCGGGGTCCTGCGACAGCGCCATCACCTGCACGCCGAGCTGGTCCAGCTGCACCATCCGGGACGCCGTGTCGGGGCGCGAGACGCGCGGTTCCGGCAGCCGCGGCGGGCGTGCCGCGACGAAGTAGCCCGAGCGCGGCCGGGCCTCGATCAGCCGGGCGTCCTCCAGCCACCGGTAGGCCTGGACCGCCGTCGACAGCGAGACGCCGTGCTGTCCCGCCAGCTCCCGCACCGACGGCAGCCGCTCGCCGCGCTTCAAGGTGCCCGAGCGGATCGACCGGGCCATCCGGTCGGCGAGTTGCATGTACAGCGGTAACAGCGGCGCGTCCATGCATCGATTCTGTGTGTTCCCGCCCGGCGATGACCGATACAGATGAGCGGCAAGCCGGCCAGCACAGGCCCGGTTCGTGCGCGGGCTGTATGCCTCGTGTCGGTCGGCGGCTGTGGATGGAGCGCGACAGCCATATTTTTTAAGGTGACGGCATGCAACCGCTCCGCCTGCTCCCCTCGCCGTTCCGGCCCCGCCTCCAGCCCCAGGTCTGGCCCGCGCCGGCTTTTGTCCCTCCCGGGCCGGGTCCCGGCGCCCTCGTGCTGCCGACCGACGGCCGCCCGGTCGCGCTGCGCCTGCGGCGCCCCGTGCGGCTGCGGGTCTTCGGCGGCCGGGCCTGGATCACCCGGGTCGGCTGGCCGGACGATCACTGGCTGGAACCCGGCCAGACGCTGGACCTGCCGGCGCCACCGGGTTGGTTCGGTTGGCGGATCTTCGCCAGTGGCGAGGGCGCATCACTCGTCACCCTGAGGGCGGAGACCCTCGATTAAGTCCAAGGCCTGTCACCGGTTTTTCGCTATAAATCGGCCCTCGAAGGTTTCCCGATGACATCACGATGATGTCAGCCAACCTACAAAGACATGGGACCGAAGTCCCACGAGGGAGTTGCGATGAATCGATCCGTGATGGGCCGGGTGGCGCGTCTGGCCGTGGCCGGCGCTGTTGGCGTGATGATGCTGAGCGCCTGCGGCGGCGGGGGCGGTGAGAGCGGGACGCCGCTCAACGGCAGCAACAGCGGCAGCAACGGCGGCAGCAACAACGGCGGCGGCTCCGTCGGCGGCGGGGGCAACACCGGCGGGAACACCGGGGGCGAGACCACGATCCAGCCCAGCGCCAGTTACGCCCAGCAATGCGCGCCGGGCAACACGGAAGCGGCGGCCAATCTGCGCACCGCCTCGCTGTCCACGGAGAAGAGCTGGGTCCGTTCCTACCTCGACGAGGCCTACCTGTGGCGCGAGGACGTGCCGTCGATCAACGCCTCGGCGGCGGCCTACAGCGGCAGCGACGTGGAGACCGCGCTGAACGCCTACTTCGAGGACCTGCTGTCGCCGGCGTTCACGGCGAGCGGCAAGCGCAAGGACCAGTTCAGCTTCATGATGAGCACGCGCGAGTGGAACGCGCTGTCGCAGAGCGGCGTGGAGGTCGGTTACGGCATCGAATGGTCGATGAAGTCGCCGACGCCGCCGCGCGGTCTGCGCGTCGCCTTCGTGGAACCCGGCAGCGTCGCCGACCGGGCCGGCGTGCGCCGCGGCGACACGCTGGTGACCGCGGACGGCGCGTCCGCGGATGCCGCCGATGCGGCCGGCGTGAACACGCTCAACGCGGCGCTCTTCCCCGACACCGCCGGCGGCAGCCACCGCCTGGTGCTGACGTCCAACGCGGGGCTGTCGCGCGACGTCTCGCTGGTCGCCGGCAATGTCACCAAGACGCCGGTGCCGACCAGCCAGGTGCTCACCGCCGCCGACGGCGCGAAGGTGGGCTACCTGGTCTTCAACGACCACATCCTGACGGCGGAGGCGCAGCTGATCAGCGCGATGCGCAGCTTCGGCGCCAGCGGCGTGAGCGATCTGGTCGTCGACCTGCGCTACAACGGCGGCGGCTACCTGTTCATTGCCAGCGAGCTGGCCTACATGATCGCGGGCGGCACGGCGACGTCGGGCAAGACCTTCGAGCAGCTGCGCTACAACAGCAAGCGCAGCGCGGAGACCAATAGCCCGGATTCGAAGACGCCGTTCTACAGCGAGTCCTGCCTGCTGTCGGGCAACAACTGCACGTCCCAGCAGCCGCTGCCGGCGTTGAACCTCAAGCGCGTGTTCGTGCTGGCGCAGTCGGGCACCTGCTCGGCCAGCGAGGCGCTGATCAACGGCCTGCGCGGCGTCGACATCGAGGTCGTGCTGGTCGGCGGGACCACCTGCGGCAAGCCCTACGGTTTCTCCGCGAAGGACAACTGCGGCTACAGCTACTTCCCGATCGAGTTCGTCGGCACCAACAACAAGGGCTTCGGCGAGTACGCGGACGGCTTCGTCCCCGCGGGCACGGGCGCGACCGGGGTCAAGGGTTGCCAGGTCGCGGACGATTTCGACCACGCGCTGGGCGACACCAGCGAGGCGATGCTGGCCGCGGCGCTGCAGTACCGGGCCAACGGCACCTGCCCGGCGGCGCAGTCGTCGGAAACGGGCCGGGCCCGCGCGATGGGCGTGCGGGCGGCGGACGGCGATGCGATCGCGCTGAGTCTCAAGAAGCTCGCGGCGCGCAGCAACCGGATCGTCGGCGGACGGCCCTGAGCCGTCGGTCCGCGCCGTTCATGGCGCACTGAAGAAGCCGCTCCCCCGGAGCGGCTTTTTCGTTGTCGCGCGCGCCGATTTGTTGCACTGGGCAACGGAACCCTGCCCGCAGCGCTTCGACAAAGTCGCCTTCTCCCACAGAGGCGGCCGATTCGTTCGGCGGACAGCAGAGATGACCAAGAGAACCTGGATCGAGCGCGCGGCCAAGCGTGCGTCGATCATCGTGATGTGCGCCGCTTGCGTCGCGGTGTTGCAAGGCTGCCATGACGGCGGCGAAGACGTGATGGCCGTGGACGGGGCCGATGGCAAGGACGGCCCGCCGGGGCCGGCTGGAAAGGATGGCCGGGACGGGACGAACGGGACGAATGGGATGACCGGGATGGACGGCTCCCCCGGACCTCGCGGTCTGCCTGGCGAGGCCGGTCTGCCCGGACCGGCGGGCAGGGATGGCAAGGATGGGCTGGATGGCGAGGACGGCATGCCCGGACCTCGCGGTCTGCCCGGCGAAGCGGGCCTGCCTGGACCGGCGGGCAAGGATGGACGGGATGGCGAGGACGGCTTGCACGGGCTTCGCGGTCTGCCCGGCGAAGCGGGCCTGCCCGGACCGGCGGGCAAGGACGGGCGGGATGGCAAGGACGGCTCGCCCGGCAATCCGGGTGAACGTGGTGAGCCGGGCTTTCCTGGTCCGGAAGGTCTTCCAGGCCGGCCCGGTTTTCCAGGCCCGCGTGGTCCGGCTGGCGCGGACGGCAAGGACGGCGTCGATGCCGGGCGGGTGCTGAATCGCGCCTTTCAGCACAGCTCGGTCTACGCCGGGCAGTGCGCCCCGGACAACGTCGAAGCGGAGAACGCCCGGGACGGAGCGCCCACCGGCAGCTTGGCGATCGAGCGGAACTGGGTGCGTTCACTCATGGACGAGGTCTACCTCTGGCGCCAGGACGTGCCGTATGTCGATGTCGATGTCGATGGACTCGACGACAACGACGTGTCGCGAGCCCTGTCGGCCTATCTGGACGCGCTGCGCTCGCCCGCGTTCAAGCCCGGCGGAAAGCGCCGGGATGAATACACCCAGGTCGTGCCCACGTCCGCGTTCAATGCCTTCATGAGCGGCGAGAAAGTGCCCGGTTTCGGCATCGAATGGTCCGTGGGATCGCACACGCCGCCCAGGAACATCCGGGTCGCTTTCGTTCAGCCCGGCAGCCGGGCGGAGCGGCAAGGCGTCAAGCGAGGCGATACGCTGGTTGCTGCCGCCGGCGTCGAGGCCGACGACGACGACGAGGAACGCGCGGCCCTCCTCGCGGCGTTGATGTTTCCGCGCGACATGGAAACGGAGCACCGCTTCATCTTGAGGTCGGAGGGCGACGCTTCGACGAGGACCGTGACCTTGACCAGCGGCCTCGCCAGGCAGCCCGTGCCGTTGGCGAAGCTCATCAAGATGGGAGAGGACGATGTCGGATATCTGCTGTTCCAGGAACATGGCGCGCTCGCGACCGCCGAGCTGGTCAGCGCGATCAATGACTTCAGCGAGGCGCGGATCGACCACCTCGTGATCGACCTGCGCTTCAACCAGGGCGGCGACTTGTCCGTCGCCAGTCAACTGGCCTACATGGTCGCTGGCAAACGCAGCATGGGACAAGCCTTCGCGCGCCTCCAGGGCGGGCAACTGAGCGGCACGGAGCTGCCGTTCCATGGCTGCGCCGACCTGAGCGGGCGCTGTCTGACGCCTGACCTGCCCACGCTCGATGCCGGCCATCTTCGGCGCGTGTACGTCCTGACCCAGGCCGGCACATGCGCGGCCAGCGAGGCCTTGATCAACGGCCTGCGGGGCGTCGGCGTGGATGTCGTGCTGATCGGCAGCACCACCTGCGGTCGCCCCTATGCCGCCAGCCCGAGGGCCAACTGCGGCCACACCTACCTGCCGCTGGACCATGTCGTGAGCAACGCCCAGGGATTCTCAGGTTACGGCGAGGGATTCGTGCCGGGCGGATCGGGCGCCAATGGGGTTCAGGGCTGCTTCGTGGTGGACGATCTCGCCCATGAGCTCAGCGATCCCAATGAGGCGCTGCTGAAAGCGGCTTTGATCCATGCCGCCACCGGCCAGTGCCGGGTGACGAGGCCATTGGAAGACCGGCCGGCAGACGCGGCGCCGCGGGCGCCCTGGCGCGATCCGCTGCGCGGTGGCGCGATCGTCACGACGCCGCCGCACTGAGGGCGGCGGCGGCGGTCTGGCGGCGGTCTGGCGGCGGTTTGGCGGCGGTCAGTCGGCATGATGCCGACCTGACCGTCGCGCCGGATCAGAGCTTCGGAATCCTGATCCGGCTGATCATCAGCGAGCCCGAGATCGCGAACAGCAGCACCAGCGGGTGCAGCGTGAAGCCGCCGAGCTTGACGCCGCCGAACCACAGCGCCTCGCCGATCGCGCCTTGCCAGGCGGCGACCCACAGCACGATCACGATCAGCAGCGAGGTCGGGATCGGCGTGCCTTCGAAGTAGGCGACCTTGTCGTTGCCGCCGGACAGCGTCTCGGCGGTGATGTTGTAGCGGGCCAGACGCGACACGCCGCAGGCGACGAAGAAGCCCAGCACGATGCGGTCCCACAGCCCCTGCATGCCGCAGCCGTAGGCGATCACCGCCGGCGCGACGCCGAAGGAGATCACGTCGGCCAGCGAGTCGAGCTCACGCCCCATCGCGGAGCTCTTCTGGCGCCAGCGCGCGATGCGGCCGTCGAGCACGTCGAAGACCAGCGCCGCCGGGATCAGCGCGCACGCGTAGTACAGGTGCTGCACCGCGCCGGTCTGCAGGAAGGTCATCACCGAGAACAGCGCGCCGACGCCGCAGAAGGCGTTGCCCAGGGTGAACCAGTCCGCCAGGTGGAACTCGCGGATCATGGAGAAAGGCTTGGGTCGGTTCATGGGAAGCGAGCATAAGCGAAGGCCTTGGCCCACGTGGCAAAGGCCGCGCCCGGGCAGGCCCTCACCTCGGCCCAGTCTCGCGAGCTGAGAAGGGAAGAAGAGGGCGGGGGAGGGCTCTCAGCCGTCGCCCCGGGTCGCGCCGGGCGCGTCGACCGGGGGCGCCTCGGGCACCGCCGTCATCCGGCCCCAGGCCTTGCGCCCCAGGTGCAGCGCGAGCAACCCGACCGGCATCCGCAGCCAGTGCGACCGCACGTACAGCGCGACCTCGGCCAGCGCGTGGCCGGGCAGGCGGCAGCTGTCGTGGGCCGGCCGCAGCGCGCGGCGATAGCAGGCGTCCAGCAGTCGCAGCGCCACCGGACCCGGCGGCGGGCCGAGTGCCGACGGCAATGTGTCCGGATAGGGCGTGTCCAGCAGCATCCGCGTGTAGCGCAGCGCGAGCCACAGCGGGCGGGAGAGGCCGATCCGCCGCGCGCGCTCGGCCAGCCGCGGCCAGAAGCCCTCGATCGCGCCGAACTCGCGCAACAGCGCGTCGAGGTCGAACAGGTCGCGCAGGCCGTTGGGCAACTCGCCCTCGTGGAACAGGTGGGCGGCGCTGTGCAGCAGCATGTCCTCGGGCGGCAACGTGAAGACGCCAGGCAGACCGTCCAGGGGGCGCGGGGCGTCGAACAGCGCGCGGCTGTCCAGCGGCGTGCGCGCCGTCGGCGGCAGCAGCGTGTGGTGCACGTCCAGCGAGGTGCCCCGGCGCTTGTGATGCAGCGGCGGCAGCTCGTGCATCCAGGCGCGGTAGTAGCGCTGGTCGTAGGCGTCCAGGCCGTCGTCGAAGTCCCAGCCGTGCACCAGCAGCGTCGTCTCGCAGCGCGGCAGCTGTTCTGGCGGGATCAGCAGGTCGATGTCGCTGAACATCCGCCCCGGCGCCGGGGCGTGTCCACCGAGCGCATACGCGGCGCCCTTGAGCAGGATCAGCGGCCCGGGCAGCTCGGCCAGTGTCCGGCGCAGCAGGTCGACCTCGCGCCGCAGCATCTGCGCCTGCCGCCGCGACAGCAGCAGCGCCGAGCGCAGATGCGGCTGCACCGGCTCGGGCAGTGTGGCCAGCCAGCCGCCGGCTTCCATCTGCGCGGCCAGCTTGCCGGCGAGGTTGGACCGCCGCGCCTGGCGCAGCAGCAGGTCCCAGTCGGTCAGGCTCAATCCGGCCGCGATCGCGGGCTGCAGCAGCACGCGGACCAGCAGCGGACGGCGGCGTTCGCCGTGACCGCGACCATGACGCGCGCTCATGGCGCCGCCTCCGCCAGCGTCTCGAAGAGCGCCACGGCCTCGTCGAGCCGGCTGTACTCGAAGCGGTAGCACGCGCAGGCGTCGACCAGCCGTCCCAGCGTCTGGAAACCGGCCTGGCCATGGACGTCGTAGTTGAAGGACTGCTCGGCGAGGTCCATGAAGGCGCGGGCGCGCTCGATGGGCAGCAGCTGCGCGGCCGCCTCGGCGCGCCAGGCGGGCAGCACGACCCAGGCGGGCCGGGCGGGCGCGAGCCGGTGCTCGATCGCGTCCTGCGGCGCGCGCACCAGCGCGACCGTGCCCTTGGACGTGTTGGGCATGGACGCGCTGAAGTGCGCCTCCGGCACGAAGGATCGGATCAACGGGATCGACGCGTTCTTCAGGTTGATCGGCCGCGCCATGCCATGCACCAGGCCGGTGGCCATGTCCAGCAGGCCGAGTTCGTCCGACAGCAGTCGCCAGCCGCGATGCGCCAGCGCGGCGCACAGCGTGCTCTTGCCGGAGCCCGGCGGTGCCGGCATCAGCAGCGCGCGGCCGTCGCGCTCGAGCACCGCCGCGTGGATCAGCAGGTATTGATGGGCGTGGGCGGCGATGCACCAGTTGATGCCCCATTCGAGCATCGCCAGCGCCTGCGCGGCCGGCAGCGGCGTGAAGGAGCGCTGGCCGTCGAACCAGAACTCGGCGCGGCCCTGCAGACGGCTCAGCCAATGGGGGCTGCGCAGGACGGCGACGTGGAAGTCGACAAATTCGTTCTCGTCGACGAGATCGAAGTCGCGGTACATGGCCGCGACGTCGTCGGCGAGGTGGGGGATGTCCGAGCGCACGCGCACGGTGAAGGGCGACAGCCGCAGCGTCACGCCGCCGTCGCGCATCCGGGCCCGCAGCCCGGCGGTGCCGACGTCCTGCAGTCTCAAGCGACCGGCTCCTCCGCCGCCTCCGCCACCGCATCCGCCAGGTCCGTCGGCATCAGCAGGTGGATGTCGGCCAGGCGGCGCAGATGCAGGTCCAGCAGTTCGGACAGGGCCTCTGGGGTGGGCGGCTCGTCCCAGTCGACGTCCCGGGCCAGGCGCGCCAGGAGTTGGTCGCGGTCCAGCGGCTCGGCGGCCAGCCATTCGGCCAGCTGCGCGCCGAGCGCGGCGATCAGGTGGGTGTCCCCGCTGTCGGGGTCGAAATAGACCGCGTGCTGTTCGCCCTCCCAGGCGAGCAGCACGTCCGTGCCCGATTGCCTGCAGCGCCAGGCTGAACCTGGCATCAGGCCACGAGGAAGTTGTCGTACAGATAGCGCCTGAAGTCCGCCGCGGTCCAGGGCGCGCCGGACGAGTTGGTCGGCTTGAAGATGTCAGGGCCTTGCGAGGCCATCTGCAGCAGCATGTCCTGGTTGTTCGAGGACATCACGCACTGGGCGACGCCGTTGCCGGCGAACAGGGTGTTCAGGCGGGCGACGACCATCATGGTGCCGTAGCTCGTCGACTGATCCTTCAGCATCTTGTAGACGTTGGCGGCGCCGTCCACTGTTTTCAGACCGGCCGGGAACAGCTTGGAGACGGTCAGGTTGTTGCGCGCGTAGGCCAGCGTCTTGCCGGAGTAGTACTGGGCGATGACGTAGTTCCAGGGGGCGTTGCCGCCGCGCACCTGGGACCGGCCCGAGTTGTCCTTCCAGTTGGAGATGTACCAGCACTCGGTGTTGTTGATCACCGCCGCGTCGGCACGCGCCTGCACGCTGGCGCCGCCGTTGCGCAGGATCGCCGAGCCCCAGGCCGAGGTCGTGTTGCAGTGCCACGCCATCGCGGGACGGCTGGCGAGCGTCAGGCCGACCGGCACCACGCCTGCCTGGATGAAACGGCGGCGGCGTTGCGAGACGACGGAACCCTTGACCGGGGTCGGGGTGGCCGAAGACTGCGGGGTGGTGTCGCTGCTGTTGTCCATATGCTCAGCTTTCGTGGTGCTATGCCGTCCTGATTCCTGCGGACGCTCAAGCGGATCGGCGCTCCCGTCCGACCTGCGATCGCAGTGTTCCATACAAGCCTGCCACCGGATACCCCGCCCAACCCCTTGAACGGGTGGCGTGCGGTGTCCGTCGCGCGCCAGATAAGTCAGCGCCGGCTTACGCGGAATCCCTTGCTGTCGTTGACGCTGGATCCATGTGTCCAACGGTGGATCCGACGGCATGAGGCGGATGGCCCATGCCCGTGACGGCTTCAGGCGACAACGCCCGCGCCCGCTCTTGCGCCGGGGTGTCCTCCTCCACGTCCACGTCGTCCTCCACCAGGAAGCCGCCGCTCTGGTGCGCCCACAGCTTCGCGTAGAGGCCGCCCTGGGCCAGCAGCGCCGCGTGGTCGCCCTGTTCGACGATGCGGCCCTGGTCCATCACGATCAACCGGTCCATCGCTGCGATCGTCGACAGCCGGTGCGCGATCGCCACCACCGTCTTGCCTTCCATCAGCCGGTACAGGCTGCGCTGGATCGCGGCCTCGACCTCGGAGTCCAGTGCGCTGGTCGCTTCGTCGAGCAGCAGGATCGGCGCGTCCTTGAGCATCACCCGGGCGATGGCGATCCGCTGGCGCTGGCCGCCGGACAGCTTCACGCCGCGCTCGCCGACGTGGGCGTCGTAGCCCTGCCGGCCCTTCGGGTCCGTCAGGCCGTCGATGAAGTCCACGGCCTCGGCCCGCTCGGCGGCGGCGCGCATTTCCTCTTCCGTCGCGTCGGGGCGGCCGTACATCAGGTTGTCGCGCACCGAGCGGTGCAGCAGGCTGGTGTCCTGGGTGACCATGCCGACCTGGCGTCTCAGGCTATCCTGGGTAGCCGTGGCGATGTCCTGGCCGTCGATCAGGACGCGGCCCTTGTCCACGTCGTAGAAGCGCAGCAGCAGGTTGACCAGCGTCGACTTGCCCGCGCCCGAGCGGCCCACCACGCCGATCTTCTCGCCGGGGCGGATCGTCAGGGTCAGGTCGTGCAGCACGGTCTTGCGACCGCCGTAGCTGAAGTCGACATGCTCGAAGCGGACTTCGCCCCGGGTCACGTCCAGCGGCCTGGCGTCGTCCGCATCCTGGATCGCGATGGGACGCGACAGCGTCGTGATGCCGTCCTGCACGGTGCCGATGTTCTCGAACAGGCTGGCCATCTCCCACATGATCCAGTGTGAGATCCCGTTCAGGCGCAGCGCCATCGCGGTGGCGGCGGCGACCGCGCCGATGCCGACCTGGCCCTGCGTCCACAGCCAGACCGTCATGCCGGCGGTCGAGGCGATCAGGCCCATCGACAGCGCATGGTTGACGATCTCGAAGCCGCTGATCAGCCGCATCTGGCGGTAGGCGGTGTTCAGGAAGTCCTGCATCGCGCCGCGGGCGAAACCGGCTTCGCGGTTGGAGTGCGAAAACAGCTTGACCGTGCTGATGTTGGTGTACGCGTCGGTGATGCGGCCGGTCATCAGGCTGCGGGCGTCGGCCTGCGCGGTGGCGGCCTTGCCCAGGCGCGGCACGAAGTAGCTCAGCGCCACCACGTAGCAGGCCAGCCAGCCCAGGAAGGGCAGCAGCAGCGTCGCGTCGAAGCTGCCGACGACGCCCAGCATCGTCACGAAGTAGATCGTGATGAAGACCAGGATGTCGGTGACGATCAGCCAGCATTCGCGCACCGCCAGCGCGGTCTGCATCAGCTTGGCGGAGACGCGGCCGGCGAACTCGTCCTGGTAGAAGCTCATGCTCTGCGCGAGCAGGTGGCGGTGGAAGTTCCAGCGCAGCCGCATCGGGAAGTTGCTGGACAGGCCCTGGTACTTGCTCAACGACTGCAGCGCGATCAGCAGCGGGCTGGCCAGCAGGATGCCGCCGAGCATCAGCAGCTTGTCCTGCTGCGTCGCCCACCACTGCGCGGGCGGGACCTGGCTGAGCCAGTCGACGACCGAGCCCAGCATCGAGAACAGCAGCGCCTCGAAGGCGCCGATGGCGGCGGTCAGGACGATGAGCACCCCCACCAGTCCGCGCATGCCGTGCGAGCCGGCCCAGACGAAGGCGAAGAACCCCTTGGGCGGCTGAGGCGCCGGGGTCTGCGGAAACGGATCGACGAGCTTTTCGAACCAGCCAAACACGGCGGTCTCCCTGTCACTTCTGCGAGACCGGTGAGCCTACAGGAGCCGTGTGGCGGGCGCACCCCACCCCCGCTTCGGTGGCGGGTGGGTGGGGTGAACGGGGGGAATCCGCGCTCGGTTGGGTTACTTCGCCGGCAGGGGCAGCAGCCGGCCCTGCGCCTGCTTCGGCGCGGGGATGTGCAGAAGGGCCGACAGCGTCGGCGCGAGATCGACGATCTCGACGCGCTGCTCGATGCGGCCCTGGCCGACCCACGTCGGTCCCCAGGTCAGCAGCGGAACGTGGGTGTCGTTCTCGTAGGGACTGCCGTGGGTGGTGCCGGTCGCGCGGGAACCGAACATCCAGCCCGCCTTCGGCACCACCTGCAGCGGCGCGGCGATGCCGGGGTACCAGGAACGGCGGAACTGCTCGAGGTAGGGCGTCGTGGTGTCCGTTCCGGCCAGCTGCGCGCGGGTGAAGGCCACCTGGATGCCATCGATCTGCTCGACCGACGCCTTGGCGACGGCATAGACGTCGTCGGGGTTCAGGCCGCCGGCCTTGATCGCCACCTCGTCGAAGATCACGCCCGATCCGGACATGTTGAGTGCCCAGCGGTACTCGCCGAAGCGTTTCGACAGGCCCGCGTTGATGACGCCCACGACCTGCGCCGGGTTGATGCGCCCGGCGTCCCGGCCCTGCGACTTCGCCCATTCGGGCGTGTCGGTGAAACCGTGGTCGGCGGTCAGCACGGCGACGTAGTTGTCGCGCCCGACCTTGGCGTCGAGGTACTTGAACCAGTCCTGCAGGTAGGCGTCGAGGTGCAGGAAGTGGTCGTGCGACAGCCGCGACTCGGGACCGAAGGCGTGGTTGATGTAGTCATGGCTGGAGAGGCTGACGGACAGGATGTCCGTCTGGTCGTCGGTGCCCAGCCGCTCGCCCTCGACGGCCGCCTTGGCGAAGGCCAGCGTCAGCTCGTCGCCGAAGGGGGAGGGCAGGATGTTGCCGTAGAAGCGCGGCCCCGGGCCGTCCATGCCGGCGCCCAGCACGGCCGGCAGCTTGTTGCCGTTGCCGCTGTTGGCCTGCCAGGGCTGGCCGTCCGGCACGCTGCGCGCGTAGGCCGCCTCCGGCAGCATCGGGGACCAGGTCTTGCCGAAGAACTTGTCGGCCGGCTTGGCCGCGTTGAAGGCGTCGACCCAGGCGGGGTGCTTGTCCATGTAGTAGGTGGACGACGCGAATTCGCCGCTGCCGCCCATGTACATGTAGGCCGTGCCCTTGTGGCCGGCCGGCAGGATGGCGCCGCGGTCCTTGCCGGAGATGCCGATGACCTTCGACCCCGGTTGCAGCGTGCGCAGCACGTCGCCGACGGTCTCGACCTTGTAGTTGTTCGGGCTCGTGCCGGCCAGCGGCTCGGTCTTGTTGCCGATGTACTGGTAGCGCGCATCGGCGGTGTTGTACTGCGGGGCGGCGGTCTGCGGATCGCGCCACTCGTTGCCGATGATGCCGCTGCGCTGCGGGTAGGCGCCGCTCAGCATGATCGAGTGGCCGGCGGCCGTGACCGTGTAGCCGTGACCGTAGTACGCGTTGGCGAACCACGCGCCGCGGTCCAGGAAGCGCTTGAAGCCGTCCGGCTGCAGCTGGTCGCGGTAGCCGAGCACCTGCCGGATCGGCAGCCCGTCGACCACCATGAAGACCACCAGCCTGGGCGGTTTCTTCGCCGCGAAGGCGGGGGCCACGGGGCCAGGTGTTGCCGGGGCGGTGCCGGCGTCCGAGGTCGGGGAGGACGGGGCGTTGGCGCAGGCGGCCAGCGCCGCCAGGACGGGCACCAGCAGCCAGGTGCGACGGGTCAGGGTCATGGCGGATCGGGGCTCCGGACGAAGCCGCTGAAACAGATATGACAGCGGAGTATCCGCCTCCCGCTCGCGGTGTCGGGGCGGCTGCCGGCGCATCTGCTCGCTCTGCGCGGCGGGGAAACCCTGACCGGGCGGCCGGGATCCTGCCGGGGAGCCGAAGGGGCCTGGACGGAAAAAAGGCCGGTCACCACGCGGTGACCGGCCCATTTCACTTTCTGGTTGGATCGCTTGACGCGCTCCCCTCCTGTTATGGGAGGCGATTCTGCGGGCCGCAGGCAAAGGGCATGCCCGGGTTTGCCCGAGGTGGGGCGATTGACGTGAGAACTCCTCCTCAAGTGGGAAGGGTTTAGGCGCGAAGTGATGCGCCGAAGCGACGCTTCCTCAAGAGATTCGGGGCGCGAGTCAATGACTCATCGATGTAGAAGTGCATCGTCCAGCATTTCGACCCAATGTCGGACCGGGACGTCCGTGCCACTTTGCAGATGCTGGATGCAGCCGATGTTGGCCGAGACGATGGCCTCGGCCGCCAGCGGCGCGAGCGCGGCGAGCTTGCGTTCCCGCAACTGCTTGGACAGCAGCGGTTGCAGCACCGAATACGTGCCGGCGGAGCCGCAGCAGAGGTGGCTTTCGCTGGGGGCGACCGAGATCTCGAAGCCGAGCTCGCGCATCAGGCCCTCGACGCCGCCACGCAGCTGCTGGCCGTGCTGCAGCGTGCAGGGCGGGTGATAGGCGAGCTTCGGGCGCGGCGCCGTCGACGCGTCCTGGCCCATGCGCGAGCGCAGCGGCTGGACCAGTTCGGGCAGGAACTCGCTGAGGTCCCGGGTCAGGGCGGACACGCGCTGGGCCTTCTCCGCGTAGTCCGGGTCGTGCGCGAGCAGCCGGCCGTAGTCCTTGACCTGCACGCCGCAGCCGGACGCGTTCATCACGATGGCCTCGACCTGCTCGCCGTGCCCGTCGACCATCGGCCACCAGGCGTCGATGTTGCGCCGCGCGTCGTCGAGGCCGCCGTGGTGGTCGTTCATGTGCGTGCGGATCGCGCCGCAGCAGCCGGCCTCGTCGGCGACCAGCGTCTGCACGCCGGCCGCGTCGAGCACGCGGGCGGTGGCGGCGTTGATGTTGGGCATCATCGCGGGCTGCACGCAGCCGAGCAGCATCAGCACCTTGCGCGGATGCGTGCGTTGCGGCCACTGGTGGGCGCGCGCGTCGGGCTTGGGCGGCACCTTGTCCTTCAGCGCGCCCGGGACCAGCGGACGCAGGGCCTGCCCGATCCGCAACGCCGGCTTGAACAGCGGCGAGGTCAGCCCCTCCTTCAGCAGCCAGCGCTTGAGGCGCTCCTCGCGCGGGCGCTCGACCTTCGCGTCGACGATCTGCCGGCCGATCTCGACGAGCTGGCCGTACTGGACGCCCGAGGGGCAGGTCGTCTCGCAATTGCGGCAGGTCAGGCAGCGGTCCAGATGCAGTTGCGTCGCCGCGGTCGGCGGCTCGCCCTCGAGCACCTGCTTGATCAGGTAGATGCGGCCGCGCGGTCCGTCGAGCTCATCCCCCAGCAGCTGATAGGTCGGGCAGGTCGCGGTGCAGAAGCCGCAGTGCACGCAGCGCCGCAGGATGGCCTCGGCGGTCTCGCCTTCCGGGGTGCCTTGGAATTCGGGGGCCAGGTGGGTTTGCATCGGTCGGCTTGCTGTGGGCTTGCTGCGCGTCGTGAGGCTGGAGGAGACGTCTCGCTTCGGAGATCCGGTTCAACGGCCCGGGTCAGAGGTTCGAATCAAAGATCCGGATAGAGCCGCCCCGGATTGAAGATCCCCGCCGGATCGAACTGCCGCTTCAACTCCTTGTGGATGCGTGTGAGCTGCGGGCCGAGCGGCGAGAAGGTGCCGGCCGACTTGTCGTTGGCGTAGAACATCGTCGCGTGGCCGCCGGCCGCGGCCACCACCTCGCGCACCTGCGCGGGCGCCATCGGCGTGACGACCCAGCGCTGCGCGCCGCCCCATTCCACGAGCTGCTCGCCGTGCAGCGGCATCGGCGGCGTCGTCGACGGCACGGCGATGCGCCACAAGGTCGCGCCGCCCTGCACCGCCCGGCGCGCGCCGAGGAAGAACTCGTCGCACTGGTCGCGCAGGCCCTGCCAGAATGGCGCGGCCATCGCCTCCGGAATCGCGGAGCCGCCGAGCTTGTGGATCGCCGCGCGGACCGCCGCCTCGGCGCCCGAGAGCCGCACCACCAGCGCGCCGTCCCACCACGCGCTCGCCGACACCGGCAGCGGCTGCCCGCCCCAGCGGTTCATCTGCAGCAGGGCCTTGTCCTGCTTGGCCTCGAAGCGCAGCGTCGCCGTCGCGACCGGCTGCGGCAGCACCTTCAGCGTCACCTGCGCGATCAGCCCGAGCACGCCCAGCGATCCGGCCATCAGCCGCGACACGTCGTAACCGGCGACGTTCTTCATCACCGTGCCGCCGAAGTGCAGCAGCTCGCCCTTGGCGTCCAGCATCGTCAGCCCCAGCACGTGATCGCGCACCGCGCCGGCCGTCGCGCGCGCCGGGCCCGACAGCCCGCTCGCGACCATGCCGCCGATCGTGCCCGTGCCGCCCGAGGCCGCGCCGACGAAACGCGGCGGCTCGAAGGCCAGGTGTTGCCCGTGCCGCGCGAGCAGCGCCTCCACGTCCGCCACCGGCGTGCCGGCGGCCGCGGTCACGTAGAGCTCGCTCGGCTCATACGCCATCACGCCGTTGAGCGACAGCGTCGACATCGGCTCGGCGTCGCCCAGCGGACCGCCGTAGAAGTCCTTGCTGCCGTGGCCGGTGAAACGCACCGGCCGGCCTTCGGCGAAGCGCGCCGCCATCGCCTCCAGCGTCGCCATCAGTTGCGTCGCGGGGACGAAGCCGGGGGACGGGTCCGTGTCCGCCGCCGCGACACCTGCTGCTTGCACTGCCATCAGAATCGCTCCAGTTCTGGAAATGAGAGTGCGCCACGCTTCACGTGCATGCGGCCGTATTCGGCGCAGCGCTGCAGCGTCGGGATCACCTTGCCGGGATTCAGCAGGCCCTGCGGGTCGAAGGCCCGCTTCAGGGCCAGCATCCGTTCGCGCTCCTGCGGCGAGAACTGGACGCACATGCTGTTGAGCTTCTCGACGCCCACGCCGTGTTCTCCGGTGATGGTGCCGCCCATCGCGACGCTGGTCTCGAGGATGTCCGCGCCGAAGCGCTCGCAGCGGTGCAACTGGTCCGGATCGTTCGCGTCGAACAGGATCAGCGGATGCAGGTTGCCGTCGCCGGCATGGAAGACGTTGGCGCAGCGCAGGTCGTACTTGCGCTCCATCGCCTGGATCGCCAGCAGGATGTCGGCCAGCCGCTTGCGCGGGATCGTCGAGTCCATGCACATGTAGTCCGGGCTGATGCGCCCCGACGCCGGGAAGGCGTTCTTGCGGCCGCTCCAGAAGCGCAGGCGCTGCGCCTCGTTCTCGCTGACCTCAAGCCGGGTGGCGCCGTTGGCGTTCAGCACCGCGCTCATGCGGCCGATCTCTTCCTCGACCTCCTCGGGCGTGCCGTCGCTCTCGCACAGCAGGATCGCCTCGGCGTCCAGGTCGTAACCGGCGTGGACGAAGTCCTCGACCGCCGCGGTCATCGGCTTGTCCATCATCTCCAGGCCGGCGGGGATGATGCCGGCCGCGATGATCGCCGCCACCGCGTCGCCGGCACGGCGCAGGTCGTCGAAGCTGGCCATGATGCAGCGCGCCAGTTGCGGCTTGGGCGTCAGCTTGACCACCACCTCCGTCACCACCGCCAGCATGCCTTCGCTGCCGATCACGACGCTGAGCAAGTCCAGGCCCGCGGCGTCCAGCGCCTCGGAGCCGAACTCGACCGGCTCGCCCTCGACGGTGAATCCGCGCACCTTGAGCACGTTGTGCAGCGTCAGGCCGTACTTCAGGCAATGCACGCCGCCGGAGTTCTCCGCGACGTTGCCGCCGATCGTGCAGGCGATCTGGCTGCTCGGGTCCGGCGCGTAGTACAGGCCGTGCGCGGCGGCCGCTTCGGAGATCGCCAGGTTGCGCACGCCGCATTGGACGCGGGCGGTCCGTGCCAGGGGATCGATCGCGACGATGCGGTTGAACTTCGCGAGTGCCAGCGTCAGGCCTTCGGCGTGCGGCATCGCGCCGCCGGACAGGCCGGTGCCGGCGCCGCGCGCCACCACCGGCACGCCCAGCGCATGGCAGGCCTTCAGCACGCCGGCGACCTGGGCCTCGGTCTCGGGCAGCGCCACGGCCAGCGGACGCTCGCGGTAGGCGGTCAGGCCGTCGCACTCGTAGGGGCGGGTCTGCTCGTCCTGCCACAGCAGCGCGTGCGCGGGCAGCTCGGCCCGCAGGGCCTGGACCAGCTGCGCGCGACGCCCGGCGCGGAAACCGGCCAGCGCGGCGGCCTGGTCGCCGGGCGGCTCGTGGGTCGAAGGGAGGACGGCGGTCATGGCGTCGAACTGTAGCCCCGCGCGCTGACCCCGGCCTGAACGCGGCGTCAGCGCATACCCGGCAGCGGCCACCACAGCGCCTTGCGGTCGAGCGGCGTCTGCGCCGGCAGCAGCGGGTTGCGCAGCCGCAGCACGCGGCGCTGGTCGATCCGGTGACGCTGCAGCAGATCGCCGAAGATCTGCCGCGACAGGCGTTCGAAGGTGCCGTCGGCCACCAGGGCATTCATGCCCCGCGTGAGGTCCGCCGCCAGGCGCGGACGCCCCGGGCGGACGAACATGTAGAGCGCCGCCGGATAGTGCAACAGCAGGTAAGGGTCGATGACGAGGTTCTGGTCGGCGAAGCTGCCGAGCTCGGCGTCGATCTCGAAGATCGACCGCGGGAAGTAGTCGAAACGTCCCGCCGACAGCATCTGGAACAGCCCCTGGTAATGCGTGCTGACCTGCACCGGCAGCCCGTTGGCGCGCAGCACGGCGGTGTCCGGCCAGTCGTGCATCTGCCCGGCGGTCAGCCGTGCCAGGTCCTTCAGGTCACGCACCTCGCGCAGGCGGTCGCGGTCGGCGGCGCGCGTCAGGCACAGACGCCATTCGATCAGTCCGCGGTCCAGCGGCACGCGGATCGGCAGCAGGCTCTTCTCGCGCTGCGGGTCGGTCATCGTCCAGAACACGTCGATGCTGGGGTCGTTGCTCGCCATCTCCAGCAGCGCGCGGCTCTGCACCATCTCCGACTGCGTCTGGACCAGCGCATAGCGCGCGCCGCTGCGTTGCAACGCGGCGTGCAACAGGCTGATGAAGTAGTCGACCTGCCGGTCCTGCTGCGGCAGGTGGCGCGGATAGATGACGGTGGTCGGCTCCGGCGGCGCCGCGGCGAGCGGGGCCGCGGGCGCAGCACGGGCGGCCGTGGCGCGGCCCGGCAGGAGGGACAGCGCAGGCAGCGTGGCGGAGAGGGCCGAGGCCGCGGCGGCCTGCAGCAGGTCGCGGCGTCCCGGCATCAGGCGTCCAGGAAGACCGTCAGCACGCCGGTATAGCCATGCAACCGCGCGTGGGCGATCTCGCCGTTGGCGAAGAAGCCGGCCAGCGGCACCTCGCCCAGCGCGTGCTGCACCCACTGCAGCTCCGCCGACGGTGCGCCGAAGTGCGGACCGCCGCGACCGGTGCAGCTGAAGTACAGCGCGCCGGCCATGCGCGCGCCGCGCTCCTCGGCCTCGGCGCGGATCTCGGTGCAGATGCGCACCAGGTCGCGCCGGGCGGCGTCGGGGTGGCGTTCGCAGAAGCTCAGCAATTCGCCCTCGCGCATCTGCTCGGCGACGGCGATGCCGCGTCGGCCCGGGTCGAGGCCGACCAGATGCCGCACACGGACCTCGGCGCCGTACTCGCGCCGGGCGCCAGGTTCGTCACTGAGGCCGACCAGCGTGCGGCGGAACAGCGGCATCGCCTGGCGCAGGGAACCGGATTCGCCGGTGTAGGCGGGCAGCTTCAGATCCTCGAGCAGTGCGTCGAGCGCGGGTTGGCCGTCGAGCTCCGTGACCAGCGGGCCGTCGCAGGCGGTGACGCGGCGCTCGCGACCGAGCGGCTGGCAACCCTGGCTGACGCGCGAGATCCAGCGCACGTCCGGGCCCAGCGCCAGGCCCGACAGGCCGCCTTCGAAGATGCCGTCGGCGATCTGGACCGCGTCGTCACCGCCGCTGACCAGCCCGCCGAAGAGGTAGCCGCTGCTGCAGCGCTGGGCGAGCTCGGCGATCAACTCCTGCAGGTCGGGCGTGCCGCCGTCGGCGTGCAGCAGCAGGCTGCGGGATTCGCAGTCCGGCGTCAGCGGCCGCAGTCCCGAGAAGATCCGCCATTGGTCGGCGGGCAGGTCGCACAGCATGACGACCAGCGCCGGCTCGTCGAAGTACTCGACGCCGCTGGCGCTGACCGCCAGCGCCGAGGCCCCGACCCAGCCGCAGCCCGGCCAGCGCTCACGGGCCTCGTCCAGCAGCGCCTGCGCGTGCGGCACGTAGGGATGCGTGAGGTAGAGGAAGCCCAGCGTCGGCGTCATGCCGGCGCGCTGCCCCTCCAGCTGCGCGCCGGCCAGCGCCAGCGCCATGTGGGGATCGGGATGGGTGGCGTGCGCCTGGAGGAAACGAGGCATGAACGGCCCTCGGGGAAACTGGGGATGGCTCAGGGAGCCTTGCGTTTGGGAGCGGTCTTGCGCGCGGGCGCCGCCTTCTTCGCGGCTGGCCTGGCCGCGGACGTGGCGGAAGTCTTCTTCGCCGCGCCCGGCGAAGTCTTCGTCGCCGGCTTCGCGGTGGACGTCGGGGCCGAGGCCGCGGAAGCCGAGGACGTCGCGGCCGACGTGGCGGCCGTCGCCGCCGTCTGGGCCGTCTTCATCGCGTTGGCCGCGACCTGCGTGAACTGCTGCGTCAGCGCGTTCCACCATTGCATCGGGTCGGCGCCGGCAGGCTTGGGCCCGGCCGGGTCGCCGGCCTTCGCCTCACCCTTTGCCTCGCCCCTTGCCTCGCCCTTCACGTCGGCCGGCGCGTCCTGGGGAGCCGGCGTCGCGGCGGCGGCAGGCTCCTGGGGTCTCGGCGCGGGCGACGGGCGCGGCGGCACCTGCGTCTTCAGCACGTCCTTCAGGTCGGCCATGGGCACGTTCATCGCGTGCAGCGTCGACAGCGTCATCCGCTGCACCTCGAGCGCCTGGATGGTCGCGTTGAGCATGCGGGCGTTGTTCTCGAGCCAGAACTGCACGGTGCGCAGCTCGTCGATGCGTTTGTCCAGCTCCTGCGGGTCCAGCGTCGGCGCGACCCACTGGTTGAAGCCGGGGATCGCGGCGCCGGCGTTCTTCATCAGCCCTTGCAGGAAGTCGAAGCCCGGAACGAATTTGCTGAAGTCGGTGTCCGCCATGGTGTCTCCTCGGGAGCCGTCCTCGCCAGGGACCCCGGCGTGCGCAGGGGCGCCCCGGGGGCGGCCATGGGCTCGATCCTACGTCCTGGCGGCGGCCGCCCGATGTCGGGAAGGGCGGTGGCCGCGTCAGGTCGGAATGTGGTTCAGGTCGGCCCAGCCGGTCCACAGGATCTGGATGCCGATGCACAGCAGCACGAAGGCCATCAGCCGCATCATGACCAGCGTGCCGACCTCGCCCATCTTCATCAGCAGCCGGCCGCCGTTGCGGTAGACCAGATAGACCACGGCGGCGGTGAAGGCCGCGCCGATGGCGGCGATGCCCGCGCCCATCACGTACGGCACCGGCGAGCGCGGGATCTGCGCGCCCAGCGCGATCGCCGCGGCGATGCTGCCCGGCCCGGTGGTCAGCGGGAAGGTGATCGGGAAGAAGCTGCGGCGGACGATCTCGGTCTCGCTGATGTCGCCGGGCGAGGCGTGCACGACGGCGGTCTGAACGTCGTCGGTCTCGTTGCGGGTCAGCATGACCCAGGCGCTGTAGGCCACCAGCAGGCCGCCGCCGACGCGCACGACCGGCAGCGAGATGCCGAACAGGTCCAGCACGTAGGTCCCCACCAGCAGCGACACCATGATCACGACCCAGCCGTTGATCGCGACCTGGCGCGCGAGCCGCTTGAGGACCCGGTCGTCGCCGCCGGCCGCGCCGATGACGATCGGGGCCACGCCCACCGGATTGATGATCGGCAGCAGCGTCAGCGGCACCAGGAACAGGGATTGGAGGAAGGACGGCAGGTTGTCCAAGATGCGCGACTCCAGAGGAAAAAGTCGGTGGAAAGGTCGGTGGAAAGGGGGGTGGGGAAGGCCCGGCCAGGCCGGCGCGGCCCAGTGTGCCGCAACTCGGTCACCGCGATCCGGATCGCGGCATCAGGGTTACCTCGAAACCCTGCTCCTTGAGCAGCGCGGTGAGCGCGCGGGGGCCGGTCATGTGCATCGCGCCGACGGCCACCAGCAGCGACTGGCCGCGCTGGTGCAGTTCGGAGATGCGCTGGGCGAGGGCCGGATTGCGCCCGTCGTTGATGCGCTGCAGCGCCGCGCGATCGGCGGCGTCGGTCACGCAGTCGCACCACTCGGCGTATCGGTTCAGGCGGGCCAGGTCGCCGCGGTCATAGACGCCCACCATCGTGTCCAGCGTGCGCAGCAGCGACTTCGGGCGTTCGAGCTGCTGCAGGTTCGAGCGCAACTCGTGCCGCGCCGCGTCCACGTCGGCGGGCAGCAGAGCTTCGAGCTGGCCCTGCAGCGTTTCCAGCGCCAGCACCGGCAGGCCGCGGTCGCGCGCCCACTGGCTCAGCAGCATCTCCTGGCCGTAACGCACGTCCAGCCCCAGCGACCGGGCGCGCAGCAGCATGTAGGTGCTGGTCTGCAGCAGCGGATGCATCGCGGCGAGGGCGTGCGGCTCCAGGCAGACCGCCACGGCCTGCGCATCCAGACGCTGGCGCATCGCGGCGTCCAGCGGCAGCTCGGGCATCGGCGGCATCTTCCAGGCGTCGCGGTCGAGCGGGTCCAGTTCCAGCGCGACGGCGTCGACCTCGTCCAGCGCCTTGCGCAGGCGCGGACCGGGCGCGGCCCAGCCCGGCTTGCCGACGTGCAGGCTGGCGTACAGGTAGGAGGTCCGACCGTCGCGCTTGAGCGTCCACATCAGCCCGCGATCCCTGGCCTGGGCGGCGAGGCGGTCGGCGGGCAGCGGCGCGGGTTCCGGGGGGCAGGAGGGCTTGGGCGGCGCGGCCAGCGCGCCGGCGCCGGCCAGCAGCGCCAACAAGGCGAGCGAGCCGGTGGCGAGACCGCGAGAGGCCCGCATCAGCAGCGTCGAGAGGAACGGGTTCAGCATGGGCGGCACGATGCCATAGAACCGGCGCGGTTCGAGGCAGGCGGTGCACGACGGCGCTCTCCGGCGTGACGCGGGAGATCGGCTGGGGCGGATGAACGGGCCGGGGTCAGGCCTCGCCGGCGCGGAAGCCCATCGGGCGGCGCTGGCGGACTTCCGGCTTCACGCGATGCTCGGCCTCGAGCAGCGTCAGGAATTCGTCGGGCGACAACGCCTCGCCGAGGATCTCGGCCTGCTGCCGCACCGCGGCGAAGTCGCCCAGCGTCAACGCGTCCAGCGCGCCCAGCCGGTCCGCGTGCGCATCGTCGAGCGCCACGCCGACTTCGCGCTCGAACATCGTCAGCCGCTGGTCCGGCCGCAGCGCCTTGAAGCGGATCTTGAAACTGAAACGGCGCAGCGCGGCTTCGTCCAGATCGTCGAAGGCGTTGGTCGTGCAGATGAAGAGCCCGGCGTGGCGCTCCATGCCGGCCAGCATCTCGTTGACCTCGCTGACCTCGTAGTGCCGCTCGGCGGCGCGGCGGCTGCGCAGGAAGCTGTCGGCCTCGTCCAGCAGCAGCAGCGCGCCCTCGGCGGCGGCGGTCTCGAACATGCGGGCCATGTTCTGCTCCGTCTCGCCGACGTACTTGGACATCAGGTCGCTGGCCAGCCGCACCATCAGCGGCCGCTGCAGCTCGGAAGCGATGTGCTCCGCCAGCGCGGTCTTGCCGCTGCCCGGCGGGCCGTGGAAACACAGGCTGCCCATGCCGCGGCGGCGCAGCGCCTCGATCAGGCGCGGCAGCGCGAAGCGGCATTCGCAGTGGATCAGGTCGAGCGAGTAACGCGTCGCCGACGGCCGCGACTGGGGCGAGGCATCGACCAGACCGAGCGCCTTGTCGGCGTGCAGCAGCTGCCGGCTGACGAGGCGCTCGTTGGCGGCGGCGACCTCGGCAGGATCGGCGGCGCTGTCGTCGCCTCCCCGTCCGGCCCCCGCCAGCCGGGCGAAACGCACGGCGGTGCGGACCTGCGCCGGCGTCAGGCCGCGGCGCTCGGACAGCCGTTCGGCGAAGCCCTCGGGGACCGGCAGCTCCTCCAGCGCCTTGCGCACCAGGCCCAGCCGCGCGCCGGGCGGCGGCGAGGTCAGTTCCAGGTGGTACTGGAAACGGCGCCGGAACGCGGGGTCGATGTGCTCGATGCGGTTGGTGATCCACAGCACCGGGACCGGGTTGCTCTCGAGGATCTGGTTGACCCAGGCCTTGCCGTTGACGGCCATCGTCGCCGGCAGTTCCAGCGCCGCGTCGAGCCGGGCCATCAGATGCGCGGTGTCGCCGCTCAGGTGGGGGAAGACGTCCTCGACCTCGTCGAACAGCAGCGCGACGTCGCGGCTCGCCTTCAGGAACACCTGGCTGATCTGCAGCGAACGGTAGCGGTCGCGGCCGCTCAGCGCATTGCCGTCGCGGTCGGCGTACTCGACCTCGTACAGCGCCAGGCCGGCCTCGCGCGCGGCGACCTTGGCGAGCTCCGTCTTGCCCGTGCCGGGCGGCCCGTAGAGCAGCACGTTCACGCCGGCCTGTCCCTGCGCCACCGCCTGGCGCAGCAGGGTCGCGAGCAGCGTCACGTCCTCGGCGATGAAGTCGAAGTCCGCGCGTTGCAGCGGGCTCGGCGTCACCGGGCGCGTGAACACGGCCATCAGGTCCTGCGGACCGTCATAGGCCCGCATCAGCACCGGCGGCAACTGCTCGCTGACCTTCATCAGGTCGGAGAGATCGGTGATGTTGTGTTCGGCGATCAGGTTCTCGATCATGCCGACCCGCTCCAGCCGCGACCCGGCGCGCAGCGCGTCGGCCACCTCGTGCGGATCGACGCCGGCCAGGTCCGCGATCGCGGCGAAGGCTTCCTGCGCGGTGTTGACCTTGAACTCGACCAGCGCGCCGCGCAATTCGCGCTGGTATCGCGCCAGCGTGCCGTAGAGCAGCAGCGCGCGCTCGGCCGCGTTCAGCTGCAGCAGGCGGCCCAGCACGTCGATGTTCTGCTCGACCAGCGTGGACCGGCTGCGCAGCTGGCCGTCGAGGGCGTCGCAGGTGCAGGACAGCAGCGCGAGGAGGTCCTTCGGCGCATCCTTGACGTACTCGTCGAGGTAGAAGAACACCGTGCCTTCAGCGAACGGGCCGCGCCACACGCCGTGGCGGGCAAGGAAGGCGGCGTCGCCCAGCCGTTCATGGCCGGCCCACAGCGAGTGGCCCTGGCAACGCCGCGCCAGATAGCCCCGCACACGCGTGAGCACCTGCGGCGGCCAGACCAGGTGGCGCGCCGTCAGCGCCAGCAGGCCGCTGAGGTCGCGGCGCGGATTGAAGCGGTTGGCGTGGCGGACCGTCAGCGTCAGCACGAAGTGCGAGCACATGCGGTCCAGCACCGGGCTGTCGGACAGGCCCGGGGAGTCCAGTGGAAGTTGCGCGCGCTTGCCCATGGTTCGTGCGGGAGGGAGATCTCCGGAACGAGGACGGCGTCGAGGACGCGGACATGGCCCCGGACCCGGGCGCCGCTTGCCGCGTCACCCCTCGAAGGGGCGCGGCTGCACGATCTTGGCGCAGGGATGGTTTGGGGACAAGCCCCGGCTGACGGAATCAGCGGCGGTCAGCGTGCGGGAGGCCAGGCGCGGGCTCTCCGCGGTGCATGGGGCCTCCCTCCGGGAACCCCAAGCGCCACTCCGGCCCCACCAGCAATCGCTGACTGCCCGTTTGCGGGGCAGTGGTCGACTGCGTGTCAGGGGCGGGTGGTGTGGGGGATCAATGCATGATCACGGGCTGCTGGCCCAGGTTCGCGTACTGCGCGATGAAGGCGTCGAGGTCGTCGACGTCGGGACCTTGCTCGATCAGGGCTTCGACGCCCTCCTGGAAGGTCTGCGCCAGGGCGCCTTCGATGAAGATCTCCTTGCGGGTGAACTTGTCGACGATCTCGAAACCGTCACGCTGCAGCGATGGCAGGTTCGTGTGGTCCACCTGGGCGGCGTGCGCGGCATCGCCAGCGGACGGAGCGACCGGTACATCGAACTGGACGACGATGTAGCTCGGTGAGTCGTAAAGCATGTGCATGAAGGACTCCTTGGTTGGAGGAGTTATGGCCTGTTGCGACAGATTCAAGACCCGTCGCTCCCAACCAGGCCATGACCCATGGTGGCAGATCTCGCGGAACACGCTGCACCGTGTCTCAAGCATTTGTGGTGCCAACCGCACAGGGTTTCACGGATTCACGAACCGTAACGCGCACACACGGAATCGAGATCAAGCGGACATGCACGCGGCGGACAGGGTCACTCCAGCAATCGGAGCGCCCACTGCTCGTCGTCGTCCAGGCTGAAGCGCAGGTCGACGGCCAGGAAACCGCGCTGACCGTCGAGCCAGACCGACCATTGCAGCGCCGGGCGGCCCGCGCCGCGGGCCAGGTCGCGCCGCAGCAGCCACCGGCCGCCGTCGCGCGCGATCACCTCGAAATCCCAGTCGCTGACGCCCGTCGGACCAGCCACCGGCACGCGCAGGCGCTGCCCGATGTAGGGCGCGGGTTCGGCGGCCATCATGGCGGCCACCTGCAGCCACCACGACAGGCGGTCCTGCGTGCCAGCCGACAGCGGAAAGGCGCGCGCGCCTACAAGCAGAACCGGACGCGCGGCGTCACGGTCGAAGATCTGCAGCTCCCGTTCGCGACCCTGGCGCGACACGCGGTGCAGCTCCGGCTGCAAACCTTGCGGACCGACGCGGCCTTCGCTGTGCCAGACCGGCAGCTCGCGATCGCCCGAGCGGCGTTCGAGCGTGATGTCGTAGCGCCCGTTCCCGATGTGGAAGTTCAAGGCGGCCTCGCCGGGTTGGCCGTCGATGACGAAGGCGTAGGCGAGGGCGCCGTCGCCGCGCAGCGGCAGCGCGAGCAGCGCTGGCACGGGCCGGGTTTCGGGATCGGGAGCGGGCCTGGGACGCGATGGCGTGCGCGGCGTGGCGGGCGGAGCGGCCACGGGCGCGACCGCTTCGGGCTTGGGCGGGCGCGGCGCCTCGATGACGCGGGTCGACACCACCGGCGCATCGATCGCCTGCGGCGGCGGACGCTGAGACAGCGCACCGATCGCCGCCGCGTGCAGCACCAGCGCCCCCGCGACGGCCGTCGCGAGCGCGACCCGATCCTGAGGTGAAAATGCCGCCAACGATCGCCCGACGAATGACTGTCCGCCCACCACAATGAAACTCGCAACCTACCGCGACGGATCCCGCGACGGCCAACTGGTGGTCGTGTCGCGAGACCTGAGTCAGGCATGCTATGCCAACGGCATCGCGACGCGCCTGCAACAGGTGCTCGACGACTGGAATTTCATGGCGCCTCAGCTGGAGATGCTGTCGCAGTCGCTGAATCACGGCCGCGCGCGGCATGCGTTCGCGTTCGACCCGAAGCAATGCCTGGCACCGCTGCCGCGCCTGGCCGGCTGGATCGCCGGCGAGGCCTACCCGGACCAGGGTCAGGCCTTGCGCGAGCGCGGCCTCGCGTGGCCGGAGCGCCTCAGCGCCCCGTTGCTGCGTGCCGGCGGCGCCGAGGCGCTGCTCGGTCCGACCGAACTGCTGGACCTGCGCACGCCGGGGCTGGAACCCGAGCCGCAGCTCGCCGTGCTCACCGGCGACCTGGCGCAGGGCGCGGTGCCGTCGCAGGCGCTGGAGTCGATCCGGCTGCTGATGCTGGTCAGCGACTGGGTGCTGCGGCCGGTGCAGCAGGAGGAACTCGCCAACGGCTGGCCGGCGCTGCACAGCCGCCCGGCGCTGCAGTTCGCGCCGGTCGCCGTCACACCCGACGAACTGCCCGGTGCGTGGTACCTCGGACGCGCGGCGCTGCAGCTGCAGGTGATGCGCAACGGACGCAAGCAGGCGGTCGTCGACGCGAAGACCGGCATGCGCTGGTCCTTCGGCGACCTGCTCGCCGAGGCGGCCCTCAACCGGCCGCTGCGCGCCGGCACGCTGGTCGGCGCGGGCACGCCGGTGCTCGGCAAGCCGGTGGTGCTGGAGGCCGGGGACAGCCTGCGCATCGAGTTCAAGCTCGGCGACGGTCCCGGCCCGTTCGGCGCCATCGACATGGATCTCGCGGAGTCGGAAGATGCAACGTCCGACGACGCCGGCCTCGACGAGAACACCGAGCACACCGAGCACACCGAGAACGCCGAGAACGCCGAGAACACCGACGACAGGCCCTCGAACGCCGCCGCCGCCTCGGAAGGCGCTGCCGAGGCGGCGATCGAAGCCGAGAAAGCGACCCCCACTGAAGCTCAAGAAGGAGACACCGATGAACCTGCTTCGCCGTGACCTGATCGCGCTGCTGGGCGCGGGCTGCGCCTCGCCGTGGGCGATGGCGTTGAGCCTGAGCGAGGGCGACGCCGCCTCCGGCGTGCGCGCGGCCCTCGAGCGCGGCGCCCAGGCGGCGCTCGCCAACCTGGGTCGCACCGACGGTTTCCTCGGCAACCCTCAGGTGAAGATCGAGCTCCCCGGCGCCTTGAAGGACGCCGCGCGCCTGCTGCGCACGACCGGCCAGGGCAGGCGCATCGACGACCTGATCACCTCGATGAACCGCGCCGCCGAACAGGCGATGCCCGAGGCGCGCCAGCTGCTGGTGACCACCGTGCGCAACATCAGCGTCGAGGACGCGGTGAGGATCGTGCGTGGCGGCGACAACGCGGTGACGCAGTTCTTCGAGGACAAGACCCGCTCGCCGCTGACGACGAAGTTCCTGCCCATCGTCACGAAGGCCACCGAGCGCCAGTCGCTGAGCGAGAAGTACAACGCGGTCGCCGGCAAGGCCTCCGGGTTCGGCCTCATCCGCAAGGAAGACGCCAACCTGCAGGGCTACGTCACCGACAAGGCGCTGGACGGCCTGTACTTCATGATCGGCCAGGAGGAGAAGAAGATCCGCCAGGACCCGGTCGGCACCGGAAGCGCCATCCTGAAGAAGGTCTTCGGCGGTTGAGAACGATGGGGCGGGGCGGGGCTTCCTACAATCGAGCCCCATGAACGCCCCGACCTCCGCCCGTCCCGCCGTCGCCTACACCCGCGGCGCCGCCTTGCCTGCCATCCTGGCGCAACGCATCGCCGTCCTCGACGGCGCGATGGGCACGATGATCCAGCGCTACAAGCTGACGGAAGCCGACTTCCGCGGTGAGCGCTTCGCCGATCATCCCAAGGACCTCAAGGGCAACAACGACCTGCTGGTGTTGACGAAGCCCGAGGTCATCAGCGAGATCCACCGCCAGTACCTCGACGCCGGCGCCGACATCATCGAGACCAACACCTTCGGCACGACCACCGTCGCGCAGGAGGACTACGGCCTCGAGGCCTACGCCTACGAGATGAACGTCGCCGCCGCGCGCCTGGCGCGCGAGGCCTGCGATGCGTTCAGCACGCCGGAGAAGCCGCGCTTCGCGGCCGGCGCGCTCGGCCCGACGCCGCGCACGGCCTCGATCAGCCCGGACGTCAACGACCCCGGCGCCCGCAACGTCGACTTCGACACCCTGCGCGCGGCCTACTACGACCAGGCCAAGGCAATGCTCGAAGGCGGCGTCGACCTGTTCCTGATCGAGACCATCTTCGACACGCTGAACGCCAAGGCCGCCATCTTCGCGGTCGACCAGCTGATGGACGACACCGGCGAGCGTCTGCCGGTGATCATCTCCGGCACGGTGACCGACGCGTCGGGCCGCATCCTGTCGGGGCAGACGGTGACGGCGTTCTGGCACTCGGTGCGGCACGCGCAGCCGATCGCGATCGGCTTGAACTGCGCGCTCGGCGCGGCGCTGATGCGGCCTTACATCGAGGAACTCTCGAAGGCGGCCGGCGACACGCCGATCTCCTGCTATCCGAACGCCGGCCTGCCCAACCCGATGAGCGACACCGGCTTCGACGAGACGCCGGACGTCACCGGCCGTCTGGTCGGCGAGTTCGCCGCCGCGGGTTTCCTGAACATCGCGGGCGGCTGCTGCGGCACGACGCCGGATCACATCCGGGCGATCGCGCAGAAGGTCTCCGCCTACCAGCCGCGTCGCTGGGGCAGCAAGCTCTTCAGCGGGCTGGTCGCCGAAGAGGTCTGAGCCTCAATACAACTTCAGCATCGCGTCCATGTTGATCCGCAGGCGGATCTCATGCGGCGCGAGGCTGGCCGTGATGGCCTGCGCCTGCAGCCGCGTGTCGCGCAGCACCGGCACGGTCAACGGCGTGCCGCTGCGGCCGACCAGCGAGGCCACGAGCGGCGCGTTGGCGCTGTGGCCGCGCTTGAGCACCATGCCTTCCTCGCCGTTGGCCAGCCGGGCCAACGAGCCCGGCGGGTAGAGACCGATCGCCTTGATCAGCGCGGCACCGGCCTCGTCGGGTTGCTGGAGTTCGTCGAGGTAGACCGCCCGCGCCGCCTGTGCCGCGGACAGCGGCCGGCGGCTGCGTCGCGGGCTGAGGCGGGCGCCATACACGTCGATGCGCCGGAGCAGCCGCGCCATCAGCTCGCCGTCCGATCGGCCCGCCAGGGGGCCCGGACCGGCGTCGTGATGCAGCCGCACGGCGGTCAGCCAGTCCTCGTCGTCCACGCCGATCGCCTGCAGCGTCGCCGCCGCGCGGTCGCCGTGCCCGGCCAACTGCTCGCGCTGCGCGTCGCCGAGCGCTTGCGGACGCATCGCGTGCTGGTCCTGCTGCGCGCCGCTGTCCAGGTTCATCGTCAGCGCCGCCAGGCCGAGCGTGCGACGGCGGCCTTCACCCCAGCCGAGCTGGCGCGTCGTCATCTCGACCAGCGCCAGCGACAGCAGCGCATGCCGCGCGCTGTACTGCAGCGGCTCCTGGCCGGCGTCGTGCACCAGCATCGCCAGCGAGGCGTCCGGCTGCTGCGTCAGCCGGGCCAGCACCTTGTCGAGCAGTTCGCTCAGGCGCAGCAGGAATTCCGGCCGTCGCGGATCACGCAGCACCTGCTGCGCATGCCATTGCAGGTCGGCCCAGATGGCGGTGTGCGCCGGCGACGTCGACTGCGGCATGGGCATCGGACGCGTGGGCTTGTATTCCGCGGTAGCGTTGGCCAGCGCGGACATCGACGCGCCTTGCAGCATCATCGTGTCGAGCTTGTGGGCGAGGGCGCGCTGGTACTCGCGCGTCTCGTGCGCCTGCACCCACGGCCCGCGGGCCAGCAGGTCGCGCACCTGCGGCGTGTCGGGCAGCGGATGCCCGGAGGCGAACAGCAGATGTCCCGCCGCGTCGCGCAGCGAGAACGTCAGCACCTGTCCCACGCGCAGGCTGTTGGGAGGAAGTTGGACCAGATCCACGGTGGCTTCCCATCGACGTGTCGTCGTCTTGTCGTTGTGCCGCGCAGGATACGGGCGCACCTGGGCCGGGAAGGCAATACGGCACGAACAAACCAGGGCCGGACCGGTAGAATGCACGCTGTTCCCGCTACCAGCAAGGCCGCACCGCGCCCCTGCGGCGGCGGTGGTTTCCGAGGAGCGTTGCGACAGGTCCCGTCACCCGGGTTCCCGCCAGGCTCGGAACGGCGGTGTCGGACCCCTGGACCCCGCCTCACAACGGCGCTCACCGACCCGCGTTCCGCGGGGTTGCGGTGAGTTGCGCGGCCCCGTCTTTCGTTTCAGCTCACGTCCAGCTTCGAAAAGCGCCGCCGCCATGTCCGCCCCGAATTCCGCCTCCGCTTCCGCTGCTTCCGATCTTTCCGCCGCGCCGGCCTCGCCCGTGGCCGTGCCGCCGATGAAGCTCTCCGGCCTGGAGCCGGTGAACATCGGCGCCGGCACGCTGTTCGTGAACATTGGCGAACGCACCAACGTCACCGGCTCGAAGGCCTTCGCGCGGCTGATCCTGAACGGCGAGTTCGAGGCCGCGCTGAGCGTCGCCCGTCAGCAGGTCGAGAACGGCGCGCAGGTCATCGACATCAACATGGACGAGGCCATGCTCGACAGCAAGGCCGCGATGGTGCGCTTCCTCAACCTGATCGCCTCGGAGCCCGAGATCGCGCGCGTGCCGATCATGATCGACTCGTCCAAGTGGGAGGTGATCGAGGCCGGCCTGAAGTGCATCCAGGGCAAGGGCATCGTCAACTCGATCTCGCTGAAGGAAGGCGAGACGGAGTTCCGCCGCCAGGCCAAGCTGATCCGCCGCTACGGCGCGGCCACGGTGGTGATGGCCTTCGACGAGACCGGCCAGGCCGATACCTACCAGCGCAAGATCGAGATCTGCACCCGGGCCTACCGCATGCTGGTCGACGAGATCGGCTTCCCGCCCGAGGACATCATCTTCGACCCCAACATCTTCGCGATCGCCACGGGGATCGAGGAGCACAACAACTACGCCGTCGACTTCATCGAGGCGACGCGCTGGATCAAGAAGAACTTGCCCGGCGCGAAGGTCAGCGGGGGCGTTTCGAACGTGTCGTTCAGCTTCCGCGGCAACGAGCCGGTGCGCGAGGCCATCCACACGGTCTTCCTGTACCACGCGATCCAGGCCGGCATGGACATGGGCATCGTCAACGCCGGCATGGTCGGCGTCTACGACGAGATCCCCGCCGACCTGCGCGAGCGCGTCGAGGACGTGGTGCTGAACCGCCGCGAGGATTCGACCGAGCGGCTGCTCGAGGTCGCCGAGACGGTCAAGGGCGCCGCCAAGGACGACAGCGCCAAGCTGGCCTGGCGCGCCGGCGACGTCGCGGCGCGGCTGTCGCATGCGCTGATCCATGGCATCACCGACTTCATCGTCGAGGACACCGAGGAGGCCTGGCAGGGCATCCTTGCCCAGGGCGGCCGGCCGCTGCACGTGATCGAAGGGCCGCTGATGGCCGGCATGAACGTCGTCGGCGACCTGTTCGGCGCCGGCAAGATGTTCCTGCCGCAGGTGGTGAAGAGCGCCCGCGTGATGAAGTCCGCGGTCGCGCACCTGGTGCCCTACATCGAGGAAGAGAAGCGGCTGATGGCCGCCGCCGGCGAGGACGTGCGCTCCAAGGGCAAGATCGTCATCGCGACGGTGAAGGGCGACGTGCACGACATCGGCAAGAACATCGTCACGGTGGTCCTGCAGTGCAACAACTTCGAGGTCGTCAACATGGGCGTGATGGTCCCGTGCCAGGACATCCTCGCGAAGGCCAAGGTCGAGGGCGCGGACATCATCGGGCTGTCGGGCCTGATCACGCCCAGCCTCGAGGAGATGCAGTACGTCGCCGCAGAGATGCAGCGCGACGACTACTTCCGCATGAAGAAGATCCCGCTGCTGATCGGCGGCGCGACGACCAGCCGCGTGCACACGGCCGTCAAGATCTCGCCGCACTACGAAGGCCCGGTGGTCTACGTGCCGGACGCGTCGCGCTCGGTGGGCGTGTGTTCGGAACTGCTGTCGGATGAGCGCGCGACGCGTTTCATCGACGAGCTGAAGTCCGACTACGAGAAGGTCCGCGAGCTCCACGCCAACAAGAAGCAGACCCCGCTGGTGACGCTGGCGCAGGCGCGCGCGAACAAGCACCGCGCCGACTTCACGACCTACACGCCGGCGGTGCCGCGCTTCGTCGGCCGGCGCCAGTTCCGCAACTACGACCTGGCCGAACTTGCGCAGTGCATCGACTGGGGCCCGTTCTTCCAGACCTGGGACCTGGCGGGGCCGTTCCCGGCCATCCTGAAGGACGAGATCGTCGGCGCCGAGGCGCAGCGTGTCTTCAGCGACGGCAAGCGCATGCTGCAGCGGCTGATCGAGGGCCGCTGGCTGACTGCCAGTGGCGTGATGGGCCTGTACCCCGCCGCGCAGGTCAACGACGACGACATCGAAATCTACAGCGACGAGTCGCGCACCGAGGTGCTGATGACCTGGCGCGGCCTGCGCATGCAGACCGAGCGGCCGGTGGTCGACGGCGTGCGCCGGCCCAATCGCGCGCTGGCCGACTTCATCGCCGCCAAGGGCACGGTGCCGGACTACATCGGGCTGTTCGCGGTCACCGCCGGGCTCGGCGTGGACAAGAAGGAGCAGCAGTTCATCGACGACCTGGACGACTACTCCGCGATCATGCTGAAGGCGCTGGCGGACCGCCTGGCCGAAGCCTTCGCCGAACGGCTGCACCAGCGCGTGCGGCTGGATCTGTGGGGGTATGCGGCGGACGAGACCCTCAGCAACGAGGAACTCATCGCGGAGTCGTATCGCGGCATCCGTCCGGCGCCGGGCTATCCGGCCTGCCCGGATCACCTGGTCAAGCGGGACATGTTCCGCGTGCTCCAGGCCGAGGACATCGGCATGGCGCTCACCGAGGGCATGGCGATGACGCCGGCGGCCAGCGTGAGCGGCTTCTACCTGGCGCATCCGGAGGCGACGTACTTCAACGTCGGCCGCATCGGGGACGACCAGGTCGCCGACTGGGCGGCACGGATGGCGCTCGACCATCAGGCCGCGCAACGGGCGCTGGCGCCGCTGCTCGGCTGACGCGCGACGCGTCCGCGCAACGAAAGCCGCAGGACGCGGCCTTGTCCTACAGGCGGCGTTTCACCCCTTTACAAACGGGACAGTTTTAGGCCCCCGCGACTTGTAACAGCGTGGCATTCTTCGCTCATCCCCCGAGATAGGGGAAAACCATAAGAGGTGAATCATGGCGTTGAATACCAATCAGAAGATCGCGGCTGGGGCCGTTGGGGCGACCGTGCTGGTCGTGGCGGCCTTCTTCGCGGGCCGGCAGGCCGCGCCGACCTTGCCGGACTCGCCGGTGGCGGCGACCGAGCAGCAAGGCAACGTCGTCGACCGCAATGGCGCCAACGCCGCGGACGAGGCCCGGGCGGCCCGCCGCTCCGGCGATGACGCCGTCCAGCAGCGTCCGGCCAACGACTCGCGCCGCGTCGCGCAGCAGCAGGCGCCGCGCGACGGCGGTTCGACCGGTTATGCGGACAACGCCGGCACGTCCGGCGCGGGCCAGACCGAGTCCCGCCTGTGCGCATCCTGCGCGACGGTGCTGTCGGTCCGTACCGAGGCGCGTGAAGGCCAGGGCACGGGCATCGGCGTCGTTGGCGGCGCGGTGGTCGGCGGCCTGTTGGGCAGCGCGGTCGGCGGCGGCACGGGCAAGAAGATCGCCACGGTCGGCGGTGCGGTCGCGGGCGGCTACGCCGGCAACGAGATCGAGAAGCGCCAGCGCAGCACCACCGTGTGGGTGGTCAAGATGCGCAACGCCGACCAGAGCAACCGCACGATGACGTTCAGCCACGACCCGGGTGTGCAGAACGGCGACATCGTGCGCGTGAGCGACGGTCAGCTGATCCGCCAGTAAACGCTGCGTCCCGGGCTTGCCCGGTGTTGCGACCGACGCCGACCTCCGAGTCGGCGTTGTCGTTTTCGAAGCGCCGACCCGGGCCGGCTACTGCCCGCTCCATCAGTTCGATCCGAACGAGGACTGACACGGGCGCTCCGTCATCGCTCACGCATCGCGCCCCGGCAGCGCGCGGCGCCACTGGATCGCTTCGGAGACATGCGATGCCGTGATGGCGTCACTCTCCGCCAGGTCGGCGACAGTGCGCGCGATGCGCATCACTCGATGGAAGCTGCGCGCGGACCAGGCCAGCCGCGCCGCGGCGCGATGCAGCATCGCTTCGGCTTCCGGCGCCATGGCGAGATGCCGGTCCAGTTGTCCCGCCCCGAGCAGTCCGTTGGTGCATCCCTGCCGACGGATGGCGCGGTCACGGGCCACGGCCACGCGGGCGGCAACGGCAGCGCTGGTCTCGCCGTCCGCGGCCGCCGACAGGATCGCGGGCGGCAGCACCGGCACCTCCACCGTCAGATCGATGCGATCCAGCAGCGGACCTGAGAGGCGGTTCTGATAACGCGTGACCTGATCCGGCGAACATCGGCAGGCCTTGGTCGGATTGCCGAGGTGTCCGCAGGGGCAGGGGTTCATCGCCGCGATCAGTTGGAAGCGCGCCGGGAACTCCGCTTGATGCGCCGCGCGCGAGATGTGGACGCGGCCGGTCTCGAGCGGTTCGCGCAGGGCTTCGAGTGACATGCGCTGGAACTCCGGCAGTTCGTCGAGAAAAAGCACGCCGTGCTGGGCGAGGGTGATCTCGCCCGGCCGCGGCGGCGAGCCGCCGCCGATCATCGCGGCGGACGAGGCGCTGTGATGCGGCGCGCGGAAGGCGCGTTGCGCCCACATTGACGGGCGGAACTGGCCGTTGGCGCTGAGCAGCGCGGCGGACTCCAGCGCCTCGGACTCCGACAAGGGCGGCAGCAGCGTCGGCAGCCGCTGCGCGAGCATCGATTTGCCGGTACCCGGCGGGCCGACCAGGAGGATGCTCAATGCGCCTGCCGCGGCGATCTCCAGGGCGCGCTTCGGCCCGGTCTGGCCCTTGATGTCGCGCAGGTCGAGCGGCGTCTCGCCGCGCGGCGGCGGATCGCGCTGCACGCGAGGCAAGGGCGCTTCGCTGCGGGCTTGCAGCGCATTCACGAGGTCGAGCAGGTGTGCCGCTTCCCGCACCACCAGGCCTTGCACCAGCGCTGCCTCGTCGGCACAGCCGCGCGGCAGGACCAGTTCCCGATCGAGCTTGGCGGCGCGCAGCGCGAGCGCCATCGCCAGCGCGCCCTTGACCGGCCGCAGTTCACCGGACAGACCGAGTTCGCCCGCGCATTCGATGTTCGCGAGCATGTCCGCGTCGATCTGCCCGCTCGCCGCAAGCAGGCCGAGCGCGATCGGCAGGTCGAAGCGCGCGCCTTCCTTCGGCAGGTCGGCCGGCGACAGATTGACCGTGATGCGCTTGTTCGCGGGGAACTCCAGCCCGCTGCTCTGCAACGCGGCGCGCACGCGCTCGCGGGACTCCTTGACCTCCAGGTCCGCGAGACCGACCAGGGTGAAGCTCGGCAGCCCGTTGGCCAGATGGACCTCGACTTCAACGGCCGCGGCGGATAGGCCGTCCAGCGCGCGGCTGTGGATGATGGAGAGGGACATCGCCATGTGACGTCGCCCAGCGTCAGCGTTTGGGCAGGCCCTTGAGCACCATCTCAATGGTGTCTGTCGCGGCTTTGAGCAGCTCGATGCCGGGAAGACCGCCGCCTGCGGAGGAGGTCTCTTTCTCGGGCGTTGAAGGCACATCCGTATTGACCTTCATCGAGAACGTTGCGCGGACCAGTCCGATCGCCAGGACAACCTCGCCAATCAACAGGATCGAGATCACGGCAACGACGGCGTGCGGCCAGGCTTGGGCCGGTGAACCGTTGGTGGCGTCCACGTCGGTCGCCGTGTCGAGGCTCGCGGGTGTCGCATGTGGAGCGTCGTACTGCCCGGCATGCACATCGCTGACAAAGCCGGATATCACGGCGTGGAGGCCGAGTGTGGTGAGGACTAGCACCATGGCGGCGAGGCACAGCGACAACGCGCGGAAGCACATGCGGGCGCGCGCTTCGATCGAGTCGTCAGAGACGCGGAGAAGCGGGATCTCGGGTGTGATCGCGGCCTCCGCCTCCCCTTGTCGGTCCGGTGCGTGCTCCGAGGGAAGTTGGGACATTTGCAGCTCCTTGAGCAGCAGGCGGCGTCATCGAGTCAACGACGTCGGAGCAGCTGTTGGTATCGGAATTCGAGGAGTTCCAATGGAACCCAGAGCGTCTTGACGATGTGGTCGACGTTTCTCATCCAGCCGCTCGTGACGCACCACCGCAGCTTCTCGGTGGGCACGAGCAGACTGGCCGCGAACATGTTGGCCGCATGGTCCCGCGGGTCGGGTGGGTGGTTTCCGAACGAGTTCCACGCCTCCAGCGGCGGATGCTCGTGACGCAGCAGGATATGCCCCAGGCCATGAGCCACCGCGAAACGCTTGCGATGGTTGCTGCCGTTCGTGTCGATCACGATCCGCAGTCCACCGTCCGGACCCGCGTACACCGAATGGCGATGGTGATCAGCCAGGGCACACACACGGATCCCCATCTGCTCGGCAATCTTCTCCGGAAGGATCGGCATCGCGCCATCGCCGTACCGCGCCACCACCCACTCCGCCGCGTCCTCCGGCCGCAGGTGCGACAGGTCCACCGGCCACCGCACCGTCACGTTGCTCGATTCGCCGCTCGATTCGCCGTTCGACCCGCCGTTCGACCTCTCGTTCGATCCGTCGCCTTGCATCTGCATTCCTTCCGCACCCATTCGGTTCATGAGCTCCGCAGTGTCCGCAGCGAACGATTTCACGCCTAGCACCCTGTTGGGGCGTTTCCAGGGTTAACCACTCCCCCGCTTGTGCATGCATTTGGTGCGCTTTGACGCTTGACGGGGCGTGATCGGCAACCGTTCGTGGCGATGTGAGCCGGAATGGGGCCCCTTCATGGGGGAAGGGACTCGCCAAGGCCCGCTTGGCACAAAAGCTGCAAAGCCACGTCCGGAAGCAGTCGCCCAGAGTCGCCCCAAACAATCAGGAGCCCCCGCGCATGAATCCCATCGCCGTCGTCCGCGCCGCAGCCGTCGCCGCCATCGCCGCCATCGCCCTCCCGGCGCTGGCGCAGGAGGCCAACCCGCTGTCCTTCAACGTCAGCGTCACCTCCGACTACCGCTATCGCGGGATCTCGCAGACCCGCCTCAAGCCCGCCCTGCAAGGCGGTGTCGACTACGCCCATTCGAGCGGCTTCTACATCGGCGCCTGGGCCTCGACCATCAAGTGGATCAAGGACGGCGGCGGCGACGCCGACATCGAGATCGACACCTACGCCGGCTACAAGACCGAAGTCGGCGGCGGCGTCACCGTCGACGTCGGTTTCCTGCGCTACAACTACCCCGGCAACGACCTGCCCACCAGCGCCAACACCAACGAGCTGTACGGCGCGGTGTCCTTCGGTCCCGCCACGCTGAAGTACTCGCACTCGATCAGCAACCTGTTCGGTTTCGCCGATTCCAAGCAGAGCGGCTACCTCGACCTGAGCGCCACCTTCGACGTCGGCGGCGGCTTCACCCTGACCCCGCACATCGGTCACCAGAAGGTCAAGAACAACGGCGACTTCAGCTACACGGACTACTCGCTCACGGTGAACAAGGACTGGTCCGGCTTCACCTTCGGCGCCGGCTTCGTCGCCACCAACACCGACAACTACATCGGCGGCAAGGGCAAGGACCTGGGCAAGAACGGTGTGGTCGTGTCCGTCAAGAAGGTCTTCTGAGGAGCTACGCATGAAACTGATCACTGCCGTCATCAAGCCCTTCAAGCTGGATGAAGTGCGCGAGGCGCTGAGCGCCATCGGCGTCCAGGGGCTGACCGTCACCGAGGTCAAGGGCTTCGGCCGCCAGAAGGGCCACACCGAGCTGTACCGCGGCGCGGAGTACGTCGTCGACTTCCTGCCCAAGGTGAAGATCGAGGCCGCGGTCTCCGATACCGTGGTCGAGCAGGTCATCGAGGCGATCGAGAACGCCGCCCGCACCGGCAAGATCGGGGACGGCAAGATCTTCGTCTCCCCGCTGGACCAGGTGATCCGCATCCGTACCGGCGAGACCGGGCAGGACGCCCTCTGATCGCCCCCTGATCCGCCGCGGCCCCCGAGGGAGGCCGCGCACTCCGCAGCAGTCCTTCGCCGTCCCCGCGCGCAGCAGTTCCGCGCGTGCGCCGATCAAGATCCAACGAAGAGAGTCCCGATCATGAAGAAACTACTCGCCTGCCTGGCCTTGGCCGCGGCAGCCTTCACCAGCCTGGCTCCCGCGGCCATGGCGCAGGATGCGGCCTCCGCGCCCGCCGCCGTCGCCAGCGAGACGACCGCCCAGGCCCCCGCGCCGACGGCGCCGGTGGCCGCCGCGCCCGCCGCCTCGGCCCCCGCCGACGCCGCCTCGGCCGCCGCCGCGCCCGCGCCGGTCCCCAACAAGGGCGATACCACCTGGATGATGGTCTCCACCCTGCTGGTGATCCTCATGACCGTTCCCGGCCTGGCGCTGTTCTACGGCGGCCTGGTCCGCAGCAAGAACATGCTGTCGGTGCTGATGCAGGTGATGGTGACCTTCTCGCTGATCCTGGTGCTGTGGGCCCTGTACGGCTACAGCCTGGCGTTCACCGAAGGCAACAAGTTCGTCGGCGGTTTCGACCGGCTGTTCATGAAGGGCATCTGGGACAACGTGGCCGGCACCTTCGCGCCGGCGGCGACCTTCAGCAAGGGCGTCTACATCCCCGAGATCGTGTTCGCCGCGTTCCAGGCCACCTTCGCCGGCATCACCTGCTGCCTGATCGTCGGCGCCTTCGCCGAGCGCATCAAGTTCAGCGCGGTGCTGCTGTTCATGGTCCTCTGGTTCACCTTCAGCTACGCGCCGATGGCCCACATGGTCTGGTTCTGGATGGGTCCGGACGCCTATGCCTCGGCGGCGGTCGTCGATGAGATGAACAGCAAGGCCGGCCTGATCTGGCAATGGGGCGCGCTGGACTTCGCCGGCGGCACCGTGGTGCACATCAACGCCGCCGTCGCGGGCATCGTCGGTGCCTTCATGGTCGGCAAGCGCATCGGCTACGGCAAGGAAGCGTTCACGCCGCACAGCCTGACGCTGACGATGGTCGGTGCCTCGCTGCTGTGGGTGGGCTGGTTCGGCTTCAACGCCGGTTCCGCGCTGGAAGCCAACGGCTTCGCCGCGCTGGCCTTCATCAACACGCTGTTCGCCACCGCCGCCGCGGTGCTGGCCTGGTGCGTCGGTGAAGCGCTGCTCAAGGGCAAGGCCTCGATGCTGGGTGCCGCGTCGGGCGCCGTGGCCGGTCTGGTCGCGATCACGCCGGCTGCCGGCAACGTCGGCATCGGCGGCGGTCTGGTGATCGGCCTGGTCGCCGGCTTCGCCTGCCTGTGGGGTGTGTCGGGCCTGAAGAAGCTGCTGGGCGCGGACGACTCGCTGGACGTCTTCGGCGTCCACGGCGTGGGCGGCATCGTCGGCGCGCTGCTGACCGGTGTCTTCAACTCCCCGAGCCTGGGCGGCCCCTCGGCCGTCGGCGACTGGGTGACCGCGGCGACGATCGCGCCGGACGCCTACTCGATCGGCTCGCAGGTCTTCACGCAGCTCAAGGCCGTCCTGCTGACCATCGTGTGGTCGGGCGTGGTCTCGGTGATCGCGTTCAAGGTGGTCGACCTGGTGATCGGTCTGCGCGTCTCCGAAGAGGAAGAGCGCGAGGGCCTGGACATCGCGTCGCACGGCGAAACCGCGTATCACAAGTAAGCATTCGAGAAGTAGATCTCCAGTCTCCTGCAATGCTCAAAGCCGCCCCTCGGGGCGGCTTTTTTCGTCGGTGCATCCCCATAATCCGCCGCCATGAACCTCCGCTTTGTCGAAGCCTTCCACTGGGCCGCCTCGCTGCGCAGCGTCACGCGCGCGGCGGAGAAGCTGCACATCACGCAGTCCGCGCTGTCCAGCCGCATCGCGTCGCTGGAGGAGGAACTCGGCGTGGTGCTGCTGGACCGTCGCGACAAGCAGTTCCGTCTGACCGTGGCCGGCCAGCGTTTCCAGACGCTGGCGCAGCGCCTGCTCGACGTGCAGCGGCAGGTGAAGGAGGAGATGGGCGGCGCCGGCGGCGCGGGGCGGCCCGTGGTGCTGCGCATCGGCGCGATCGAGTCGGTGGTGCACAGCTGGCTCACCGGCTGGCTGCAGGAGATGCGCGCGGCGAATCCGGACTTCGAGCTCGAGCTGACGGTGGAGACCTCGCCGGTGCTGGTCGATCAGGTGCGGCGGGGCGCGCAGGACCTGGTCTTCGCGGCGATCCCCGCGGCGGACGCCGGCGGCGTGCGCACGCGGGCGATGGCGTCGATGCCGATGGGTTTCGTCGGCCGGTCGGACCTGCACACGAAGCGCCGCTACGGGCTGTCGGACCTGGCGGGCCACGACCTGCTGACCTTCCAGCGCGGCTCGCAGCCGCACCAGGCGCTGCTGCAGATGTTCCAGGAATCCGGCCTGCCGCTGCCGCGCGTGCACGCGATCTCGTCGATCTCCGCGATGGTGCAGCTGGTGGAGGGGGGCTTCGGCATCGCCACGCTGCCGGTGGCGGTGGCGGAGCAGCTGGCGAAGCGGCTCTCGCTGCGCGTGCTGCGCAGCGACACCGACCTGGTGGCGCTGCCCATCCACGCGAGCTACCGCGAGGATCCGAGCTCGCAGCTCACCGAGACGGTGCTCGACTCCGCGCTGGACTTCGTCGCGCGGCAACAGCGCGCGGCGCGGGCTTCCGGGAAACCCCGCATGGCCGGAACGTCGACCCCGCGCTAAGCGGAAGCACTGCTGGGCTCATCGAAAAAATCGATGAGGCGAGGCGGAAAATTTCCGTTGGATCGCGAGGCCGGGCGGCTTCCACAATCCGCCGCATCGTCAGACAGCCTTCGCGATCCCGCCATGAGCCACCCGACCGATTCCCTCGATCTCGACGCGTCCTCCAGCGCGCTCGACGTCCGACTCGCCGCGCGTCGCGGCGGTTTCACCGGCCACACCAGCGGCCTGGCCAGCGAGTTCGTGCAGGCGAATCTCGCCATCCTGCCGGCGGCGCTGGCCGCGGACTTCCGCCGCTACTGCGCGCTGAACCCGCAGGCCTGCCCGCTGCTCGGCGTGACCGAGCCTGGGGATCCGACGCTCGCCGCGCTCGGCGTCGACCTGGACCTGCGCACCGACGTGCCGCGCTACCGCGTGTGGCGGGACGGTGAACTCGTCGACGAGCCCGCCGACGTGACGCGCTGGTGGCGCGACGACCTGGTCGCCTTCGTCATCGGCTGTTCGTTCTCGTTCGAGCACGCGCTGCTGGCCGAGGGCATTCCGCTGCGTCACGTCGAGCAGCGCCGCAACGTCGCGATGTACCGCACCAGCATCGAGACCGCGCCGGCCGGCGTCTTCCGCGGACCGACCGTCGTGTCGATGCGGCCGCTGACCGCCGCCGATGCGATCCGCGCGGTGCAGATCACGTCGAAGCTGCCGCAGGTGCACGGCGCGCCGCTGCACCTGGGCGATCCGTCGCGCATCGGCATCCACGACATCGCCAGCCCCGACTACGGCGACGCCGTCGACATCCGGGACGGCGAGCTCCCGGTGTTCTGGGCCTGCGGCGTCACGCCGCAATCGGCGATCGCGACGGCCCGTCCGCCGTTCTGCATCACGCATGCGCCGGGGCACATGCTCGTCACCGACCTCCTGAACCGCGATCTCATCGCGGCCTGATCGCGGTCCAACAACAAGGAACGACACCATGTGGCTCAGAGACACCACGCCGACCGAACGGCGCACGCTCACCGCGACTTTCGCCGGCTACGCCGTCGACGGCTTCGACTACATGATCTACACCTTCCTGATCCCCACGCTGATCGCGGCCTGGGGCATGAGCAAGGGACAGGCCGGCGCGATCGCCACCGGCGCGCTGCTGACCTCGGCGGTCGGCGGCTGGGCGGCCGGGGTCCTCGCGGACCGCTTCGGCCGTGTCCGCGTGCTGCAGTGGACGGTGCTGTGGTTCGCGCTGTTCACGTTCCTCAGCGGATTCACGACCTCGTTCGAGCAGCTCTTCTTCACCCGCGCGATGCAGGGCTTCGGCATGGGCGGCGAGTGGGCCGTCGGCTCGGTGCTGATCGCCGAGACGATCAAGGCGAGACATCGCGGCAAGGCCGCCGGCCTGGTGCAGAGCAGCTGGGCCATCGGCTGGGCGGCGTCGGCGCTGGCGTTCTGGGGGCTGTACTCGGTGCTGCCGCCGGAGACCGCGTGGAAGGTGCTCTTCTGGATCGGCATCCTGCCGGCGCTGCTGATCCTCTACATCCGCCGCAACCTTGACGAGCCGCCGGTCTACCTGGCTGAGCAGGCGCGCGCCAAGGCCCGCGGCGAGCGCGCGAACTTCCTGCGGATCTTCTCGCCAGAACTGCTGCGCAACACGGTGCTCGCCAGCGTGCTGGCCACCGGCATGCAGGGCGCGTACTACTCGGTGACGACCTGGCTGCCGACGTTCCTCAAGACCGAGCGCCACCTGTCGGTGCTGGGCACCAGTGGTTATCTGCTGGTGCTGATCGCGGGCTCCTTCGCCGGTTACCTGACGAGCGCGTGGCTCTGCGACGCGATCGGCCGGCGCCGCTGCTTCATGCTGTTCGCGCTGATGGGCGGCATCCTGGTGCTGGCCTACACGCAAATGCCGATCACCGACAGCCTGATGCTGGTGCTGGGCTTCCCGCTGGGCTTCTTCCTCTCGGGCATCTTTTCCGGCATGGGCGCCTTCCTGTCGGAGCTGTTCCCCAGCGACGTGCGGGGCTCGGGCCAGGGCTTTTGCTACAACATCGGACGGGCGTTCGGCGCGGCCTGTCCCGCGCTGATCGGACACTTCAGCACGCAGTACCCTCTCGGGCAGACCTTGGGATGGATCGCGGCGCTGTGCTATGGCCTCGTGATCGTCGCGGCGCTGGCGCTGCCTGAGACCCGTGGACGCGAACTCGCGCCCGCGGCAGCCTGAATGAACTCCTGGGACCTCACGATGCAAGCCACCCCTTCCCCCGATCGCTGGCAGTTCTGGATCGACCGCGGCGGCACCTTCACCGATCTGGTCGGACGCGCGCCCGATGGCACGCTGCAAACGCTCAAGCTGCTGTCGGAGAACCCCGAGCACTACCGCGACGCGGCGGTCGAGGGCATCCGCCGCCTGCTCGGCCTGAAGGCCGGCGAGCCGATCACGGCGGAGCGGGTCGACTGCGTCAAGATGGGCACGACAGTGGCGACCAACGCGCTGCTGGAGCGCCGCGGCGACCGCACGCTGCTGGTGACGACGCGCGGCTTCCGCGACGCGCTGCGCATCGCGACGCAGGCGCGGCCCCGGCTCTTCGAGCGCCACATCCAGCTGCCCGAGCTGCTGTACGAGCGCGTCGTCGAGGCCGACGAGCGTGTCGACGCGCAGGGCCGCGAGATCGCGCCGCTGGACGACGCCGCGCTGCGCGTGGAGCTGCAATCGGCGTTCGACGCCGGCCTGCGCGCCTGCGCGATCGTGTTCCTGCACGGCTGGCGCGCGCCGGCGCATGAGCTCGCGGCCAAGCGCCTCGCGCAGGACATCGGCTTCACGCAGATCTCGGTCTCGCACGAGGTGAGTCCGCTGATGAAGCTGATCCCGCGCGGCGACACGACCGTCGTCGACGCCTACCTGAGTCCGATCCTGCGGCGCTACGTCGACCAGGTGGCGGCCGAGATGCCCGGCGTCCGGCTGTTCTTCATGCAGAGCTCCGGCGGCCTGACCGAGGCGCGTCGCTTCCAGGGCAAGGACGCGATCCTCAGCGGCCCGGCCGGCGGCATCGTCGGCATGGTGCGCACGGCCGAGGCAGCCGGCCACGACCGGGTCATCGGCTTCGACATGGGCGGCACGTCGACCGACGTCAGCCACTTCGCCGGCGAGTTCGAGCGCGCCTTCGACACAGAGGTCGCCGGCGTGCGCATGCGTGCGCCGATGATGAGCATCCACACGGTGGCGGCGGGCGGGGGCTCGGTGATCGCCTTCGACGGCGCGCGTCTGCGCGTCGGGCCGGCCTCGGCCGGCGCGAACCCCGGTCCCGCGAGCTACCGCCGCGGCGGCCCGCTCGCGACGACGGACGCCAACGTGATGCTGGGCCGCATCCAGCCGGCGCATTTCCCCAAGGTCTTCGGACCGGGCGCGGACGAGCCGCTGGACGGCGAGGTCGTGAAGACGCGCTTCGCCGAGCTCGCCGCGCAGATGTCCGCCGCGGGCAAGCCGATGACGGCGGAGGACGCCGCCGCCGGCGCGTTGCAGATCGCCGTCGGCGCGATGGCGAACGCGATCAAGCGCATCTCGGTCGCGCGCGGCTACGACGTCACCGGCTACACGCTGCAATGCTTCGGCGGCGCGGGCGGCCAGGCCGCCTGCCTGGTCGCGGACGCGCTCGGCATGACGCGCATCCTGGCGCATCCGTTCGCCGGCGTGCTCAGCGCCTACGGCATGGGCCTGGCCGACCAGACCGCCATGCGCGAGGCTTCGATCGAGCGTGCGCTCGATGCCGACGGCCTGTCCGCCGCGCGCGAGACGGCGGCGTCGCTGGCCGCGCAGGCCGGCGGCGAGCTGGCGTCGCAGGGCGTCTCCGCCGGCGCGTTGCGCACCATCGCGCGGGCGCAGGTCCGCTACCAGGGCACCGACACGGCGCTCACCTGTCCGCTGCCGCTCGACGGGTCGGCGCCGGCCGCGATCGCCGCCATCCGCGAAGCCTTCGAATCGGCCTACCGGCGGCGCTTCGCCTTCCTGATGCCGGACCGCGCGCTGGTGATCGAGGCGGTCTCGGTCGAGGCGCTGGCCGCCGGCGCGTCGCTGGAGGCGCCCGTCGAGGCCGCCATCGCGAGCGCGCATCGCCCCGAGCCGCTGGAGCGCGTGCGCATGTACTGCCTGGCCGACGAGTCGCCCGCCGGCTGGCGCGACGCCGAACTCCACCACCGCGAGTCGCTGCGCCCGGGCGCGCGCATCGACGGTCCGGCGATCGTCGCGGAGCGCAACGCGACCACGGTCGTCGACGCCGGCTGGCGCGCCGAGCTGCAGTCCTCGGGCGACCTGCTGCTGACCCGCGTCCGCGAACGCACCCGCACGCGGGCGCTCGGCACCGAGGCCGACCCGGTGGTGCTGGAGGTCTTCAACAACCTCTTCATGAACATCGCCGAGCAGATGGGCCTGCGGCTCCAGAACACGGCCCATTCGGTCAACATCAAGGAACGGCTGGACTTCAGCTGCGCGCTGTTCGACGCGCAGGGCCAGCTGATCGCCAACGCGCCGCACATGCCGGTGCACCTGGGCTCGATGAGCGAGTCGATCCGCTCGGTGATCGAGCGCAATCCGTCGATGAAGCGCGGCGATGTCTACGTCCTCAACGACCCGTACCACGGCGGCACGCACCTGCCCGACATCACCGTCGTGACGCCGGTGTTCCTGGACGAGGACGACGCCAGTCCCGGCTTCTTCGTCGCCAGCCGCGGCCACCACGCCGACATCGGCGGCATCACGCCGGGCTCGATGCCGCCGTTCTCGCGGGACATCACCGAGGAGGGCGTGCTGATCGACAACTTCCAGCTGGTCGAGCAGGGCCGGCTGCGGGAGGCCGAGCTGCAGGCCCTGCTGCGCTCGGGGCCGCACCCCAGCCGCAATCCGGCGCAGAACCTGGCCGACCTGCGCGCCCAGGTGGCCGCCAACGAGAAGGGCGTGCAGGAGCTGCAGGCGATGGTGGCCCAGTTCGGCCGCGCCACCGTCGAGGCCTACATGCAGCACGTGCAGGACAACGCCGAGGCCTCGGTGCGGCGCGTGATCTCGGTGCTGAAGGACGGCGCGTTCACGCTGCCGCTGGACAACGGCGCCCGCATCCAGGTGGCGGTGACCGTGGACACGGCGGCGCGCCGCGCGACCGTCGACTTCACCGGCACCAGCGCGCAGCAGCCCAACAACTTCAACGCGCCCAGGTCGATCACGATGGCGGCGGTGCTCTACGTGTTCCGCACGCTGGTCGATGACGCGATCCCGCTGAACGCCGGCTGCCTGAAGCCGATCGACGTGATCGTGCCCGAGGGCTGCATGCTCAATCCGCGTTATCCGGCGGCGGTGGTGGCGGGCAACGTGGAGACCTCGCAGTGCGTGACCAACGCGCTGTACGGCGCGCTCGGCGTGATGGCGGCCGGCCAGTGCACGATGAACAACTTCACCTTCGGCGATGCGACGCACCAGTACTACGAGACGATCTCGGGCGGCTCCGGCGCCGGGCCGGGCTTCGCGGGCACCTCGGTCGTGCAGACGCACATGACGAACTCGCGGCTCACCGATCCCGAGGTGCTGGAGTTCCGCTTCCCGGTGCGGCTGGACAGCTATGCCATCCGGCAGGGATCGGCCGGCGCGGGCCGCTGGTCCGGCGGGGAGGGCGGGGAACGCCGCATCCGTTTCCTGACGCCGATGACGGCCTCGATCCTGAGCAACGGGCGGACGTCGGGCGCCTTCGGCATGGCCGGCGGCCAGCCGGGGGCGGTCGGCGAGAACCTCGTCGAGCGCGCCGACGGCCGGATCGAGCCGCTGGGCCACATCGGCCAGGTGGAGATGGCGCCCGGGGATGTCTTCGTCATCCGCACGCCCGGCGGCGGGGGTTACGGCGTGGACCGGCGCTGATCGTCCGGAGCGCCGCTCAGGGGATTTGCGGCGAGGTATTCGGTGAAGTCGGCCATCGTCGTCAGATCCTTCTCCATCAGGGAGAAGGCGCCGCATAGCGCTGTCAGATCACGGGCGTGACGCAGCGTGACGGCGTCGACTTCGGCAGGGCGCAGCCGGTGCCCGGTCCAGTCCGTGAAGATGCGTTCCATGCCGGCCAGCGCGGCGGCAGGCCCGCGTCCGTCGACGGACAGGAAGGCGATCCGCTCGTCAGGGCAGTCCTGGCGGTGGCGTTGGCAATGGCGGACGAGGGCGAGCGCTTCTGCCACCGTCAGGGCGTCGCTTGGGTCCGTCCGACCGAGTTCCACCAGATCGATGCTGCATTTCTGCGTCCGCGCCGCCGCCCTGCCATGGCGTGCCGGCGGAGCCAGCATCAGATCGAGCTGAACGGTCGTTGCGCGCTCGGGCAGGCCCTGCGTCGGCGGCGTGTCGACCCGACAGATGTCCGCCCGTTCGCCGGTGGGCAACTCGCCGTCCCAGGTGGAGGACAGGCCGTGGGGGCCCGTGCGGCAGGACTCCCCGGTGCTCAGGTCGACGATGAGGCCGACGTTGTGATGCATCAGCGCGCCGATCAGGCGGGCCCGGCTGGTGTCATCGACATCAGGCGCCCGCAGCACCAGCGTGTGGCTATCGACGAGATGGCCGCGCAGCGGCGCATCGTTCCCGCCTTGTCGAGGGGTATGCAGGGACAACGCCGCTTTGCCGGGCAGGCGGCCGACGTCGCCAGTGCCACCTGGCGGCCCGGAGAAGCCGGTCCGACGCTCCAGTTCCTGGTAGAGGCGACGACCACGCTGGGGATTGGCGTAGACGACGACCGTGTCATCCGCCGACGGGATCTCGGCCGGCAGTGTGGGCTCCGATCGAGCGGTGAAGAAGCTCGGCAGCAGGTAGTTCAGCATGGGGATTTGCGAAGTGGTGTCGTCTGATGAGTTGTCGCCGGACCTCTTGAGTTCGAGGGAAGGAACGGAGCCTCTTGACTTGCGGCATGTCGCCCCCAGTTGCGCATGCCTAGAATCGGCTTACTCCCCTCAGGTCCGCCTCCCGGCGGCCGCTGCCCATCATGGTCCCTCACCTCATCACCGCCCTGACCGGGCCCATCAATGAACTGGAGCAGCGCGTGCTCGAGTCGATGCCGGCGATCGAACGCTGGTTCCGGCTCGAGTGGATGGAGCACACGCCCCCCTTCTACAGCTCGGTGGACCTGCGCAATGCCGGCTTCAAGCTGGCGCCGGTGGACACCAACCTGTTCCCCGGCGGCTTCAACAACCTGACGCCGGAGATGCTGCCGCTGGCCGTGCAGGCGGCCATGGCGGCGATCGAGAAGATCTGCCCCGAGGCCAAGAACCTGCTGCTGGTCCCGGAAGCGAAGAACCGCGGCAGCTTCTACCTGTCGAACCTGGCGACGCTGGTCCGCATCTTCTCGATGGCGGGGCTGAACGTGCGGCTGGGCTCGCTGGACGAGTCGGTCAAGGAGCCGACCACGGTCGCGCTGCCGGACGGCAATTCGCTGACGCTGGAGCCGCTGGTCCGCCAGCGCTCGCGGCTGATGCTCAAGGACTTCGATCCCTGCACCATCCTGCTGAACGACGACCTGTCGGCCGGCACGCCGGACGTGCTGAAGCACCTGCACGAGCAGTACCTGCTGCCGCCGCTGCATGCCGGCTGGGCGCAGCGCCGCAAGAGCCAGCACTTCCGCGCGTACGAGGAAGTCTCGAAGAAGTTCGCCAAGCTGCTGGGCATGGACCCGTGGCTGATCTATCCGCACTCGGTGGCGGTGGACGGGCTGGACTTCGCGACGGGCGCCGGCCTGGACGCGCTGCAGGCGCAGGTCGACGCGACGCTGACGCGCACGCGCCGCAAGTACAAGGAATACGGCATCCAGGAGAAGCCCTTCGTCGTCGTCAAGCCGGACGCCGGCACGCACGGCCTGGGCGTGATGACGATCCGCGACGCGAAGGACCTGGACGTGCTGGCGATCAAGGCGCGCGACAAGCTGGCCAGACTCGAGGGCGTGCCCGCGCTGTCGCAGGTGCTGGTGCAGGAAGGCGTCGTCACGCATGAGCGCATGCACGAGGCGGTCGCCGAGCCGGTCGTGTACATGATGGACCGCTACGTCGTCGGCGGCTTCTACCGCGTGCATGCCGACCGCGCCGAGGACGAGAACCTCAACGCGCCGGGATCGAGCTATGTGCCGCTGGCCTTCGCGCACTCGTCGCACCTGCCCGCCCCGGGCGAGAAGCCCGGCGCCAGCGCGCCCAACCGCTTCTACATGTACGGCGTGATCGGCCGCCTCGCCATGCTCGCGGCGAGCTACGAGCTGGAGACGACCGATCCGGACGCCGAGGACTACGCCTGAGCCGAGGCCGCCTGCGGACGCAGGCGGTCGATCAGCCGATGCACGGCGGCGTCGACCGCGCGCCAGGCCCGACGCAGCGGCAGCGGCACGGCATTCGCCAGGCGCTGCTTGACGCGCTGGTACCGCGTGGGCGGCGGATCCGCCAGGTGCAATGGCAGCGCGCCCCCGAGAGGGTGCGGTGCGCGGGCCGAGGGGCTCTTCGGCGCCTGGCCGGGACGCAGCAGCGAGCGGGCCTCTCCCTCGGTCACTTCCTCCCAACCGCTTGACTGGGGCCGCGCTTTGTTCACGGATGCGTCCACTGATGCGTTCACGGATTCCAGGCGCAGTACCGCGGGGGGCGTCCATGGCTGTTGCCATCGCGGTGGCTGAGGGGCCGGGCCCTTGTTGCTCCGCTGGCCCGAGGCCGGGGACAGCCCGTGGGCGGTGCGGGCGGTCGGAAGATTCAACAGGCGCTCGGTGAATCGGGTCTGGGTCGGATCCAGCAGTCGGGCGTTGTCGGGACGCCCTGCGTACGAAGCACCCGATACGTTGCGGTGGTAGCGCGGGAGGGGAGTGGGGGTGAACATGGAGACCTTCGATCCATGAGACCACCTCATGGTTGCCAGGCTCAGTTGTCAGCGGGCATCCCTGGTTCCACCGGTCGCCCGATTTTCGTCCGGCGCCTCCACGGGCCTGGCGGGCGGGTCAGTGCTTGCCGCTCTCGGCACCCGCCGTCTCCACCAGCAGCTGCCTGAAGCGCTCCACCGCCTCGACCTGCGTTTCGGGCAGGTGCCAGACGCTCATCGGGCCGAGCCCCAGATCGACTGCATGCGGCAGGATCACGACCACCTCCTGCTTCGCAGCGGTCATGGCCATGTCGTGCGGCATGACGGCGACCAGCGGCATCTCGCGCATCAGGCTCAAGGCGAGCATCGCGTCGCCGCTCTCGATCAGGTCGGCGGGCGGCGCGAGGCCCATCTCCTGCCAGAGCCGGTCCATCAGCATCCGCGTGCGCGTGCCCGGCAGTTGCCAGATCCAGCGCTGGTGGCTCAGCACTTCCCAGCTCAGCTTGGGCGTGCGCGCCAGCGGATGCTGCGCGCTCATCGTCAGCACTTCGGGTTGCGGCAGCAGCGACACGCGCGCCAGTCCGAGCGGCTCGTCCTGCGGCATCGCGCGGGCGACGACCAGGTCCAGCGTCCCCGCCTGCAGTTCCGCGAACAGCGAGCGCAACGCATGCGTGCGCACGCTCAGCGTGACGCCGGGGTTCTCGCGCTTCATCGCCGTGATGGCCACCGGCAGCAGGCGCGCGAGCGATGCGTTGGTCGCCCCGATGCGCACCTCGCCGGACGCGCCGCGCACCATCGTGGCGACGTCGCCCGCGGCGCGTTGCAGGTCGGCATCGAGCTTGCGCGCCAGCGTCAGCAGACGACGCCCCAGCGGCGTGGGCTGCATGTTGCGTCCGCGCCGCAGGAACAGGGTTTGTCCCAGCCCTTGCTCCAGCTCCGCCAGCGTCTTGCTCACCGCGGGCTGCGTCACATGCAGCTGATCGGCGGCAGCGCTGATGCTGCCGGTGTCGTTGAGGGCCAGCAGCACCCGTGCGTGGCGCAGCGACATGCGTCGGATGACGAAGTGTTCGGCGGCCTCGGGCGACGTCGATGACGCATTCATAACCAAAGTTTCACAAGTCCATCACAAAGCATCATGGCCCGAAAGACGCCCCTCCTTACCGTGACCCCGTCTCCCCCGAGTCCCGTCACAGGAGTGTTCTTTCATGGTCCGTCGAATTTCCCGTCCGCAGCGCCTGCTTCCGGTGCAGCCCTTGCAGCTTGCGGCTGCCATCGCCCTCGCGCTCGCCAGCCAGGCCCACGCCCAGCAGGCCCCCGCCGCCGTCGCATCGGCCGCGGCCACGTCCCCTTCGGCGGATGACTCGAAGAAGCTGGAGCGCGTCGAGATCACCGGCACGCTGATCAAGCGCACCGACAAGGAGACGCCGTCGGTCGTCCAAAGTATCACGCGCGAAGACATCCGCAACTCCGGATATGCCAACGTCGAGGAGCTGCTGCGTGCGAACTCCGCCGTCGACCTGGGCTCGATCGGCGACGGCGCCGCGTCGGGCTTCGTCGGCGGCCTGTCGACGATCTCGCTGCGCGGCTTCGGCTCGCAAGGCACGCTGATCCTGATCAACGGCCGCCGCACCGCGCCGGTCGCGGCGGTGGACGTGAACTTCGGCCGCGGCACGATGATCAACGTCAACACCATCCCCAAGGAGGCGATCGAACGCATCGACATCCTGAAGGACGGCGCCTCGGCGATGTACGGCTCGGACGCGATGGCCGGCGTCATCAACTACATCCTGCGCAAGGACTACCAGGGCATCGAGGGCAGCGCCTCCTACGGCGCCAACGACCAGGGCGTCGGCGCGACGAAGAACGGCGCGATCACCTTCGGCTTCGGCAACCTGGCCACGCAGCGCTTCAACGTCTTCGGCGGCCTGGAGGTCTCCAAGCGCGACAGCGTCATGGCCAACGAGCTGAAGGACCGCGGCAACCTTGCGCTGCAGAACCAGTACCTGACGTCCAACGGCTCGCTGGCGCGCTTCACGCCGGACTCGTCGGCATCGTTCTACGGCAACTACTACCGCGTGCCGACCAGCCTGACGGGCTCCACCACGATCGGCGGCATCAGCGTCGCCAACAACAGCCTGTCGGGCGCCAACTACCTGGGCACCCTGTCCGGCTGCCCGGCGGACCGGACCGTCGGCCAGGGCGTGCCGAACCGGCCCGCGGGCTTCCTGCCCACGACCGGCTCGCTGCCGACGGGACTGTGCCGCTTCAGCCTCGACGACGCGGACGAGATCGTCGCCAAGCAGGACCGCCAGAGCGGCATGGTGCGCGGCACCTTCGCGATCAACAACGACCTGACCGCGTATGCCGACCTGATGTACTCGAAGACCAAGACGACCGAGCAGCGCGTGCCGTACGCGATGACGACGTCGCTGGTGACCTCGGGCAACCCGGTCGCGACGACCTGGCCCAAGCTGGACGGCAGCTTCCTGCGTCAGAACGCGATCATCCTGCCCGTCGGCCACCCGGACAACCCGACCAACGGCACGGCGAACCAGCAGCAGGTGCAGCTGATCTACCGCTTCGAGGACCTGCCCCGGGGCGACATCAACATCCTGCGCTCCACGCGCCTGACGGCGGGCCTCGAAGGCACCGCCTTCGGCTGGGACTTCGACACCGCGATCCTGGTCAGCCAGAACAACAACGAGCGCTTCCAGGAAGGCCGCGTGCGCAGCTCGCTGCTGAACGCGGCGATCGCCAACGGCACCTACCGCTTCGGCAAGACCAATTCGCAGGAGGCGATCAACAGCGTGTCGTCGACGGCCTACAACGAGGGCAAGTCGCAGCTGGTGTCGTGGGACCTGCGCGGCAGCCGCGAGCTGTTCCAGCTGCCGGGCGGCCCGGCCGCGATCGCCGTCGGTACCGAGCTGCGCAAGGAGAAGCTCGACGCCATCCCCGACGACGTCTACGGCACCGGCGACTACATCGGCCTGGTGGCCAACGGCGCCTCGGGCAGCCGCAAGTCGTATGCCGCCTTCACCGAGCTGAGCCTGCCCGTCGTGAAGCAGCTGGAGCTGCAGGCCGCGGCGCGCTACGAGCACTACGACGACTTCGGCAACAGCACCACCGGCAAGGCCGGCTTCAAGTGGACGGCGCTGCCGTCGCTGATGGTGTTCCGCGGCACGGCGGCGACGGGCTTCCGCGCGCCGGCGATCTCGCAGATCGGCAACTCGTTCGCGCTGTCCTTCCACAGCTTCCAGGAGCGCCGCGTCTTCGACAGCCTGCGCTGCGACACCAGCAACCCCAACGCCCCGGTCAGCAAGGCGCCGGTGTCGGTGAACCGCGACTGCAACGTGCTGGGCTTCAGCGCGGTGCCGTCGGGCACGACCAACCCGGGCAGCATCCCGACGGTGATCAGCGCCAACCCGAACCTGGAGCCGGAGAAGTCCAATTCGTTCACCGCCGGCATGATCTTCACGCCGAGCAAGTACGCGGACCTGGCGATCGACGGCTGGTACTTCCACCGCAAGAACGAGATCCGCTCGCAGCGCGGCGTGGACATCATGGACGACTACAACGCCAACCCGAACTCGGGGAACGTGCAGGTCGTGCGTGATCCCAATCCCGAGACCTGGCTGCCGGGCGTGGCCAACAGCGGCCCGATCATCATGCTGGTGCGCCAGTACGGCAACAACGAGTGGACCAAGACCTCGGGCATCGACTACGACCTCAACATCCGCCTGCCGGCGATGGCGTGGGGCAAGTTCAGCATGAACGTCAACGGCACCTACACGGCGCGCTACGACCAGCTGATCCTCAAGGGCGGCGAGGTGCAGCACCAGGTCGGCACCACGACGTCGGACATCTCCAAGACCCGCGCCAGCGCGACGTTCAAGTGGGACACCGACCGGGCGCGGGGCTGGATCCGCTTCAACCACGCGGATCCGCTGTCGAGCACGGTGTGCTCGTCGCTGACCGCGGCGCAGCGGGCCTTCCTGAGCAACCTCAACCGCTGCCGCGTGGGCCGCGACCGCACGATCGACCTGGGCGCCTCGTACAGCGGCATCAAGGGCCTGACGCTGTCGGCCAGCGTCATCAACGTCACCAACGACTACGACCGCGCCAACGGCATCCCGACCGTGTTCAGCTACTACGACAGCGGCGCGTCCAACGTGCTGGGCCGGCGCTTCAACGTCGGGGCGAGCTACGTGTTCCAGTGATCGCCGTCAACCCCCGCCCCCGTGACGGTGGCGGGGGCCATTGACGCACCGCACAACGGAAGGCAGACAATACGCGTTTTCGACTTCCGGCGGCCCGGGCGGCCGCCGCGATCCTTGTGAGTTCACATCACGCGCCCCGTTCGCCGGCCGCCCTGGCCGGCCTGACCATCGGCGCCCTCGGTGTCGTCTACGGCGACATCGGCACCAGTCCCCTCTACGCGCTCAAGGAAGTCTTCCACGGCGCGCATGTCCCCATGACGCACGACAACATCCTCGGGGTGCTGTCGCTGCTGTTCTGGACGATGACCATCGTGGTCTCGTTCAAGTACGTGCTGCTGATCCTGCGCGCCGACAACAACGGCGAGGGCGGCCTGATCGCCATGCTCGCGCTGGCCACGACGGCCGTGCGCGAGAAGCCCACGCTGCGGCGCGGGTTGATGCTGGTGGGGCTGTTCGGCACGGCGATCTTCTTCGGCGACGCGGTGATCACGCCGGCGATGACGGTGCTCTCGGCCGTTGAGGGCATCGAGGTCTACGCGCCGCAGTACCACGACGCGGTGGTGCCGATCTCGCTGGTGGTGCTGGCGGGGCTGTTCGCGGTCCAGCGTTTCGGCACCGGCGGGGTGGGCAAGGCCTTCGGGCCGGTGATGCTGGTGTGGTTCACGTCGCTGGCGCTGCTGGGCGTGCCCAAGATCATCGGCAATCCGCATGTGCTGCAGGCCATCAACCCGATGTGGGCGATCGACTTCTGCACGCACTACGGCTGGATCGCCTTCGTCGCGCTGGGCGCGGTGGTGCTGGTGGTGACCGGCGGCGAGGCGCTCTACGCCGACCTGGGCCACTTCGGCAAGCAGCCGATCCGCATCGCCTGGTACAGCTTCGTGATGCCGGCGCTGACGCTGAACTACTTCGGCCAGGGCGCGCTGCTGCTGGACCGGCCGGAGGCGATCAAGAACCCGTTCTTCCTGCTCGCGCCGAGCTGGGCGGAGATCCCGCTGTTCGTGCTGGCGACGCTGGCGGCGATCGTGGCGTCGCAGGCGCTGATCACGGCGGCGTTCTCGGTGACCAAGCAGGCGGTGCAGCTGGGGCTGCTGCCGCGCATGCGCATCGTGCACACGTCGGTGCGCGACATCGGCCAGATCTACGTCCCGTTCGTCAACTGGGGGCTGTTCGCCTTCGTCGTCGTGGCGGTGGCGTTCTTCGAGTCGTCGAGCAAGCTGGCTGGCGCCTACGGCGTGGCGGTGACCATCGACATGACCATCACCACGGTCATGACCTTCTTCGTGATCCGCTTCGGCTGGAAGTACCCGCTGTGGCTGTGCGTGCTGGCGACGGGCGCATTCTTCGTCATCGACGCCACCTTCCTGGCGTCCAACCTGCTGAAGGTGCTGCACGGCGGCTGGTTCCCGCTGCTGATCGGCTTCGGCATGTTCACGCTGATGCTGACCTGGAAGCAGGGCCGCCGGCTGCTGTCGGACAAGCTGCGCGAGGACGCGATCGACCTGAAGAGCTTCCTCGAGGCGGTGTTCATCAACCCGCCGACGCGGGTGCAGGGCACCGCGGTGTTCCTGTCGGCGGAGCAGGGCACGACGCCCAACGCGCTGCTGCACAACCTCAAGCACAACAAGGTGCTGCACGAGCAGAACCTGTTCGTCAGCGTCAAGCATCACGAGGTGCCGTGGATCGGCTTCGAGAAGCGGGTCGAGGTCGAGAGCTTGGACAACGACTGCTGGCAGGTGACGCTGCACTTCGGCTTCAAGAACGAGCCCGACGTGCCGGACGCGCTCAAGCTCCTGGAGCAGCGCGGCGTGCATCTGGACGAGATGGAGACCAGCTACTTCCTGTCGCGGGACATCGTGATTCCGACGATCGGCTCGGGCATGGCGTTGTGGCGGGAGAAGCTCTTCGCGAGCATGCACCGCAACGCGGCGGCGGCGGCGGACTTCCTCCACCTGCCGGCCAACCGGATCGTGGAGCTGGGGTCGAAGGTCGAGATCTGACCCCCGCGCCATGAATCGCTGGCTGAAAGACCTGTCCCTGTCCGCCGTGGTCGCGGGCTTCGTCGCCGTGCTGGTGGGCTTCACCAGCTCGGTGGCCATCGTGTTCCACGCCGCGCAGGCGCTCGGCGCAACGTCCGCGCAGACCAGCTCCTGGATCTGGGCGCTCGGGCTGGGCATGGGACTGACCAGCCTCGGCCTGTCGCTGTGGACCCGCCAGCCGGTGCTGACCGCGTGGTCCACGCCGGGCGCGGCACTGATCGCGGGTGTCTCCGGCATCTCGATGTCCGAGGCCGTCGGCGCCTTCATCGTCTGCGGCGTGCTGATCCTGATCGCCGGCGCGACGCGCTGGTTCGAACGGATCATGGACCGCATCCCGATCGCCATCGCCTCCGCGCTGCTGGCCGGCGTGCTGGCGCGCTTCGGCCTGGACGCCGTGCTGGCCACGAAGACCGCGCCGGCGATGGTCCTGACGATGGCGCTCACCTATGTGCTGGCGCGGCGTTTCCTTCCCCGCTATGCGACGCCGCTGGTGCTGCTGGCGGGCGTGGCTGTCGCGGCCTCGCAGGGGCGGCTGCATCTCGAGGCCGTCGACTGGAGCTGGGCGATGCCGGTGTGGGTCACGCCGTCGTTTTCCGTGACCGCGCTGGTCGGCGTGGCGCTGCCGCTGTTCCTGGTGACGATGGCCTCGCAGAACCTGCCCGGCGTCGCGGCGCAGCGGGCCTCGGGCTACCAGACGCCGGTGTCGGCGAGCATCGCGGCGACCGGGTTCGCGTCCATCGTCTTCGCGCCCTTCGGCGGCTACGCGTTCAACCTGGCGGCGATCACCGCGGCGATCTGCATGGGGCGCGAAGCGCACGAGGATCCCGCCCGGCGCTACATGGCCTCGGCGATGGCGGGGGTGTTCTACCTCGTGATCGGCCTGGCGGGCGGCGCGGTCGTGGGTCTGCTGACCGCCTTCCCGCGGGAGCTGATCGCCGCCGTGGCCGGCCTGGCGCTGCTGGGCACGATCGCCGGCGGACTGTCCGCCGCGCTGAAGGACGAGCACCACCGCGACGCCGCCATCCTGACCTTCCTGGTGACGCTGTCGGGACTGAGCCTGCTGGGCATCGGGTCGGCGTTCTGGGGCGTGGTCGCCGGTGCGGTTTCTCTTTTGGTGCAACACTTCAAGGCTCGTTGAGTTCCTTGCTGAAAGCCTTGCCCATGAAACTGCTGTTCGTCGCCGATCCGCTGTCGACCTTCAACACCTACAAGGACTCCACCTTCGCGATGATGCGCGAGGCGGCCCGGCGCGGCCATGAGCTCTGGGTCTGCGAGGTGCCGGACCTGCTGTGGGTCAGCGGCGGGCGCGTGACCGCGCATGCGGCACAGCGGCTGACGCTGACGCCGGAGGCCGTCGCCAGCCAGGCCGGCACGAAGCTCGCCGTGTGGCACGCGGTCACCGCGACGCAAGACCTGGCCCTGGCCGACGTCGACGCTGTGCTGATGCGCAAGGATCCGCCGTTCGATTCGGAGTTCTTCTACGCCACGCACCTGCTGGAGCAGGCCGAGCGCGAAGGCGCGAAGGTCTTCAACAAGGCGGCCTCGCTGCGCGACCATCCGGAGAAGCTCGCGATCCTGGAGTTCCCGCAGTTCATCGCGCCGACGCTGGTGACGCGCTCGGCGGCGGCGATCCGGGCGTTCCATGCGGAGCACCAGGACATCATCCTGAAGCCGCTGGACGGCATGGGCGGCATGGGCATCTTCCGCGTCAAGGCGGATGCGCTGAACCTGGGCAGCATCATCGAGACGCTGAACAAGAACGGCGCGCAGTCGGTGATGGTGCAGCGTTTCGTGCCGGAGATCGTCAAGGGCGACAAGCGCATCCTGCTGATCGGCGGCAAGCCGGTGCCGTACTCGCTGGCGCGGATCCCGCAGGGGACCGAGGTGCGCGGCAACCTGGCCGCGGGCGGCAAGGGCGTCGCGCAGCCGCTGACCGACGACGACCGCCGCATCGCCGAGGCGCTGGCGCCGGTGCTGGCGGCGCGCGGGCTGCTGCTGGTGGGGCTGGACGTGATCGGCGACAGGATGACGGAGCTCAACGTCACCAGCCCGACCTGCTTCCAGGAAATCATGGAGCAGACGGGTTTCGACGTCGGCGCCGTGTTCATCGACGCGCTGGAAGCGGCGGTCGCCGCGGCGCGCTGATCGCAACAAGGATCTCCGCTCCGGTCACCGACGTGATCGTGAGCCGCACCGGGACATCGACATGACTTTCGAATTGATCAGCGAGCACGCCAGCTTCGGCGGCGTGCAGCGTTTCCATCGCCATGACTCGGCCGAGATCGGCCTGCCGATGCGCTTCGCGCTGTTCCTGCCGCCGGGTGGCGCGCGGTCGGTGAAGGGGCTGCTGGTGTTCCTGGCGGGGCTGACCTGCAGCGAAGAGACCTTCACGATGAAGGCCGGCGCGCAGCGCAAGGCGGCGGAGCTGGGACTCGCGCTGCTGATGCCGGACACAAGTCCGCGCGGCGAGGCGGTGAGCGCGTTGCCGGGCGCGACGGCGTCGTGGGACTTCGGCGTCGCGGCGGGGTTCTACCTCGATGCGACGCAGGCGCCGTGGGCGACGCACTGGCGGATGGAGAGCTACCTGATGCGGGAGCTGATCCCGCAGGTGCAGGCGGCGCTGGGACTGGACGCGACGAAGACGGGCATCGCGGGGCACTCGATGGGCGGCCACGGCGCGCTGACGCTGGCGCTGCGGCATCCGGGCGCGTTCGCGTCCGTCTCGGCGATCGCGCCGATCGCGGCGCCAAGCCGCTGCCCCTGGGGCGTGAAGGCGTTCACCGGCTATCTCGGCGAGGACCGCGACGCCTGGCCCGCGCATGACGCGAGCGCGTTGTTCCAGGCACAGGAGCGCGCGCCTTATCCGCACGGCATCCTGGTCGACCAGGGCCTGGCGGACAAGTTCCTCGTCGAGCAGCTGTATCCGGAAGCGCTGGAGTCGGCGTGCGCGTCGATCGGCCAGCCGTTGACGCTGCGCCGCCATGACGGCTACGACCACGGCTACTACTTCATCGCGACGGTGATCGACGATCACCTGGCGCATCACGCGCGGCAGCTGGCGGGCTGAACGCTCGATCAGGCGCCGCCGCGCTGCTACTCACGAGGCCGCCATGCGCATCGCCTTGCTGTCCGACATCCACGGAAACCTGCTCGCGCTGGAGGCCGTCGTGGCCGATGCGCGGCGACGGGGCGTCGATCAGATCGTGAACCTGGGCGACATCCTGTCCGGGCCGCTGCAGCCGTTGGAGACGGCGCAGTACCTGATGGCGCAAGACTGGCCGACGATCGCCGGCAACCATGAGCGGCAGTTGCTCGCGATCACGGCGGAGAAGCCGGGCGGGGCGTCCGACCGCTTCGCGCGTGAGCGTCTGGGCGAGCCGGAGCTGGCGTGGCTCCGCCAGCTGCCGAAGACGATGCAGCTGACCGATGAGGTGTTCCTCTGCCACGGCACGCCGCGCAGCGACATCGAGTATTTCCTCGACACGCAGGACGGTCCGCGCTTGCGGATGGCGACTGCGTCGGAGATCGTCGATCGGCTCGGCGAGCAGGCATCCATGTTGGTCTGCTGCGGCCACACGCACGTCCCGCGCGTGCTGCGCAGCGCGCGAGGACAGTGGCTGGTGAATCCCGGCAGCGTCGGACTGCAAGCGTGGGACGACGACCATCCGATCCGCTATGTCGCCGAGAACGGTTCGCCCGATGCGCGCTACGCGATCGTGGCGCGGACTGCGCAGGGCTGGAGGACCGAGTCCATCAGCGTGCCGTACGACCATGAAGCGATGGCGAGCATCGCTTCCAGGAATGGGCGGGAGGATTGGGCGAGGTGGTTGAGGACGGGGTGGGCCTGATTTGCCAAGCACCGCTCTTCACGCTGCCATTGGAACGTTTGCAAACACGAACGCTGCAGGGATCACCAGATCAATGGACTCCAGGCGCAGCGGCGCATCGGCGATGAACTGATGCAGGCTCCACGCGCCATCCGGCCCACGGCGATGAATGTCGATGCGGCGCTTCAGGCAGTCCACCAGCACATACTCTCGCAATGATGGAATCCTGAGGTACTCCTGACGCTTCACGCCGCGATCCTTGGCTCGGGTCGACTTGGAGAGCACCTCGATGAGCAAGAGCGGCGACCGCATCGCCACGTGGTCCGCCGTCAAGGGTTCGCAAGTGACGGATACATCGGGGAAGTAGTAGTTCTGCCCGGCACCTTGCAAACGAAAGTCGGCCATCACCACACGGCATGGCGTATTGAGCAGGTGGAGATTCAACGCGGTGGAGAGATTGATGCAGGTCGTCACGTGGCCGAACGTGGCGCCCGTCATCGTCACGATCCGGCCGTCGATGAACTCGTGCTTGCAGTCTTCGTCCGTGTCCCAGTCGAGGAATTCCTGCGCGGACAGCCTGGGGTCCGGTGCGTCCAGTCCCTTGAATGCCGACGCTACGTCGAGCCGAAGATCGATCGACACCAGTTCGGCCGTCTCGCCTTCGCGCAAGGTCTGCGTCTTCCAGTGACCGTCGCTGTCCCGACGACGGACCTCGATGGAACGCGCCGCCATGTCGACACTGACAAGCTCCCGTACCGTCGGCAATCGCCTGGCGGCGATCGAGCGGCGCACGATGTCCGCGGCGCGCGGCTCGCCACCCACCAACTCGAACACGAGCACTGGAGCGGGCCGGGCCGCGAAGCGTGCTGCGACCATCGCATCTGGATGGATGACGGTGTAGTCGTCGACCACAACCGCCTGCCCTCGAATGAACGACGCGAGGTCCCCGTCGTCGAGATGACGCTTCACCGCCGTCGTGATGTTCACCAGCACCCGGAAGAAGGCCGGATCGCGGGGTGGCAGCGGAAACTTCTTGCCGCCAGCGAGCTCGTGGAGGTCCTCTTGATCGGTCTGCCACTGCAAGAAGTGGTCGGCGGTCATCAGCAGCTCTTTGAATAAGGAGGACATTCACCACTCCTGCAACTTCGTGAGGGAAGGTGGTGATTCTTCGAAGCCTGTCGCCTGACGTCTCTCACCTCGATCGGCATGAAATCCAGGCGCAGTCCCCGATCCAAGGAGACTGGGTGACCGAGATGAGCAGGGCGGTTCCGGATGCTACGGCGCGGGCGCCGGAGAGGCCTCTGGCGGCTCGTCCGCCATCGCCGTCTGGCGATGTCCCGCCGCCGCCTTGTAGCGCTTGACGAACGCATCCACCTCCGCCGGATCGATCACATCCTCCAGGCGCTCGAAACCGTCCGGCGCGCGTTCCTCGACCATGTCGAGGATGTAGTCCAGCCCCTCCTGCCGGTTCAGCTCGACGATGCGCGCGCACATGGGCCGGCGCTCGGCCTCGTAGTGATCGAGCGCCGTCTCCACGCGTGGTTCCTCGCGCAATGCCAGCGCGATCGCTTCGGCGTCGAGGATCGCCTGCGTCGCGCCGTTCGAGCCGATCGGGTACATCGGATGCGCCGCGTCGCCGAGCAGCGTGATGCGGCCGTGCCGCCAGCGCGGCAACGGATCGCGGTCGACCATCGGCCATTCCAGCAGCTGCGTCGCGCTGCCGATCACGCCCGGCACGTCGAGCCATGGGAAGCGCCAGCCGCCGAAGGTCGGCAGCAGATCGTCGATGGAGCCGGGCTTGTTCCAGTCCTCGCGACCCGGTGCGGTCAGGCCGCCGCCGAGGCCGTCCTCGCGCAGGCGCCGGTCGCAGATCCAGTTGATCAGCTGCAGCCCGTCCGGCCGCGGCGGTGCGATCGGATAAACGACGAACTTCGCGCGCCGGTGTCCCGCCTGCACCATCGTCCGCCCATCGAGGAAGGGCTTCGCCAGCGAGGTGCCGCGCCACATCATCATCCCGTTCCAGCGCGGTGCCCCTTCGTCGGGATGGAACTGGCGACGGATCGCGGAATGGATGCCGTCCGCCGCGATCAGCAGGTCCGCGCGACGTTGCACAGGTGCACCGCTCGCGTCCGTGCCCTGCACGATGACCGCGTCCCCGTCGTTGCGCGCGCCGGTCGTGCGCCAGCCACTGACGACGCGTTCCGCGCCGAGCCGCGCCACCGCCTCGCGCCACAGCATCAACTGCAGCTCGCCGCGATGCACGCTGAATTGCGGATGGCTGTAGCCGCCGGCGAGTCCGCGGCGGTCCTCGTAGATCGCCTGGCCATGCCGGTTGGCGAAGATCAGCGCCGAAGTCGGCACCGCCATTGCCTGCAACGTCGGCATCAGCCCCAGCCCGTCGAGGACCGCCACCGCGTGCGGCAGCAGGTTGATGCCCACGCCCAGCGGCTTGAGTTCCGCCGTGGCCTCGCAGACGGTCACGCGGTGGCCGTCGCGTTGCAGCGCCAGTGCCGCGGTCAGTCCGCCGATGCCGCCGCCGGCGATCAGGATGTCGAGGGCCATGGGGATCTCCAATCGATCAGATCAGGGTAAGCGAGATAGTTGCGCTATGCAACAGTATCTAAGCTGATCCTAATGAGCCGAGCCACGCCGCCGAAAACCCTTTCCGAGTTGCGCGAGCCGCCCGAGGCGCCGCTGCTGCCCGTTCCCGGCCTGGACTACGGCGTCCTCGACGACCTGCTCGGCTACGCGCTGCGGCGCGCCCAGAATGCGCTCTACCTGGACTTCTACCGGTCGACCGCGGAGCTCGACGTCAGCCCGCAGCGTTTCGCCGCCCTGGTCCTCGTCGGACGCAATCCCGGCATGCGGCAGGGACTGCTCGCGCAGGCGATGGGCCTGCACCGCAGCGGCGCGCTGCGTCTGACGGATTGGCTCACCGGCCGCGGCTGGGTGGAGCGGCGTGACGACGCCGAGGACGCGCGTCGCTGGGGCCTGTTCCTGACGCCGGCCGGCAAGCGTCAGCTCACGGTGCTGGAGCGCCGCGTCCGCGCGCACGACGAGCGCCTGATGAGCCGGCTCGGCGATCGCGCCGCGCGCCTGAAGGCGGACCTGGAGCGCCTGGCGGAGATCGCCACGACGGACGACAACGACCGATAGCGTCGACGGCCGACGACGACAGATGGCGGGGACAGATGGCCGCGACGGATGCCGAAGACAGAGAACGACGACAGACAACAACGACGACAGACAACAACGACGGAGACAAGCGATGAACGACCTCGATCGGAAGCTCACCCGGCGTGACGCCGGCCTGCTGCTCGGCGCTGCGATGGCCGGACTCGCCGGACCGCTGCGCGCGCAGACCGCGGCGATGCCGCGCATCCTCGTCGGCTTCCCCGCCGGCGGCTCGGTGGACGTCAGCGCGCGGCGCCTCGCCGAAGCGTGGCGCGGACGCCTCGCGGAGAACGTCCTGGTCGAGCAGCGCGTCGGCGCCGGCGGCCGGCTCGCGGTGACCGCGCTGCGCGACGCGCCGCCCGACGGGGGCACGATGCTGGTCAGTCCGTCGTCGATGTTCACGATCTATCCGCACGTCTACCGCAAGCTGGCCTACAAGCCGGAGACCGACGCGATCGCGGTCTCCCCGATGGCCAACGCGACCTGCGGCTTCGGCGTCGGGCCGATGGTGCCGGCGACGGTGAAGACGATGGGCGATTTCGCCGCCTGGGCCAAGGCGCATCCGGAGCAGTCGTCCTACGCCTCGCCCGCGGCCGGCGCGATGCCGCATTTCCTCGGCGACCAGTTCAAGCGCGCCGCCGGCATCACGCTGACGCACGTGCCGTACCGCGGCGCCGCGCCCGGCCTGCAGGACCTGATGGGCGGGCAGATCGCGTCGGGCTGCTTCCTCCTGGGCGACCTGCTGCCCTACGTCGCGGGCGGGCGGGTGCGCATCCTCGGGGTCACCGATCATGAGCGCTCGCGCTTCGCGCCGGAGGTGCCCACCTTCGGCGAGCAGGGCTTCAAGGGCATCATCGGCGTGGAGACCTACGGCCTCTTCCTGCCGCCGAAGACGCCGGCCGCGATCGTCGACAAGGTCTTCGACCTGGTCCGCGTCGCGCTGCGCGAGAAGCAGGTCGTCGAGGGCCTGGCCAAGCTCGGCTGCGAACCGCTGGCGATGCAGCCGGCGGACTACGCGCGCCGGCTCGCGGCCGAGCGCACGCAATGGGGACCGATCGTGGCGGCGTCGGGGTTCTCGTCGGACGATTGAGCGAGCCGCCGCCACGCGAAGAGCGCCAGCGGGATCGCCAGCAGCGACAACGCGAGCGACAGGCCGCCCGCCGCGCTCCACCCCCAGCGCTCGACGACCGTGCCCATCAGCGGCGGGCCGAGCAGCGCGCCCGAAGCGCCGAACTGCGTGAGGCGACCGCTGGCGAGCGACAGGCGCTCCGGCGTGCGCGCGGCCAGCGGCAGCAGCGCGAAGACCAGGCTCGGGAACACGCCCGAGGCCGCGTTGATGCCGATCGCAAGCATCGCTTGCCACGAGGCATCGCCCCCGTCCCGCATCACGCCGAGATAGAGCAGCCCTGACGCGCCCAGCGACACCGCCATGCCGACGGCGATCGCGCGCGACAGCGCGCCGTGTCGTCGCAGCAGCCACGCGCCGAGGGCGCTGGCGGGCACATTGGCCAGCGCGGCCGCGGCGGTCCAGGTGCCGGCGGTACTCAAAGGCATGCCGCCTTGCGTGAGCAGGCTGGGCAGCAGCGCGAGCAGGCCCACCTCCGCGATCGCGTATGCGCCGAAGGCGGCGACCAGCGCCCAGAGCAGCGCGCCGGTCGGGCCCGGCCGATGCCGCGATTCGATGGCGTGCGGGTCGTCGTCCACGCGGATCGATCGCAGCCCGAGCCACAGCAGCACGCCGCCCGCGACGCTGAGCGCCTGCGCGGGCCGCCAGCCGGCCCAGCCCGCCGCGTGCGCATAGGCCCACGCGCCGATCGCCATGCCCACCGGGAGGAAGGTGCTCCACAGTGCCATCGCGGCGGCCTGGCGCCGACCCTCCGCCGCGCGGGCGATCAGCACGGGCGCGGCGACGACGATCGCGAGGTAGCCCAGGCTTTCGACCAGCCGCGCCAGCGCGAGCAGGGCCACGCCCTGGGCAAATCCCGCCGCGGCCGCGCCGACCGCGAGCGCCAGTACCGCCGCAGCCAACGCGCGCTTCAGCCCGATGCGCGGGAGCCAACGGCCCGCGACGCCGCCGAGCGTGGCGCCGCAGACCTCCAGCAGCGAGGTCAACGCGGCCATCGCCGCCAGCCCGAGCTGGAGCTCGCGGGCGATCGGCGGCGACAGGGCCGCCAGCTTGCCCAATTGCGCCGCGGCGAACACGCCGCAGAGGTAGTACAGCAGAATCCTCACTTCGATCCCTCGTTTCCGTTCATCCTGAACTTCGACTTCGACTTCGACTTCGACTTCGACTTCGACTTCGACTTCGATCCCTCGTCCTGACTCCTGCCCGCCGCCCCTCCATGAACGACTCGCCGCTGCTCTCCTGCGATGCCCGCCAGCTCGGCCGCAGCCTGCGCCTGTGGCGCACGTTGCGCCGTCTGAAGCAGGGGAGCGTGGCGGCCGAACTGGGCGTGTCGCAGACGACGGTGTCGCGTTGGGAATCGGGACTGGCCGCGCCCTCGCTCGACGAGCAGCAGACCCTGCGCCGGCTGATGGCCGCGCGACTGGACAGCGCCGCCGACTTCGAGCTGGGTCGCCTGGTCGAGCGCGCACCCGGCGCGGTGCACCTGATCTGCGATCTCAGCCATCGCCTGCTGGCGATGTCGCGCGGACGCGAGCGCCATTGCCGTCTGCCACGCTCCGAATTGATCGGACGCGCGCTGTGGTGCTACGCGACGCCGGAGATCGTCGCGCAGGAAGCGCGGCTCGACGCGCTCGGCTGGTACGAGCCGGCGCCCGGCGCGGTCGAGTTCGACACCGGCGCCTCGGTGGAGCAGGACATGCCGATCGTCCCGAGCCGGATGCGCTGGGTGCGCTTCCAGCTGTCGGACGGGAGCTTCGTGCGGCTGACCGAGACGATCTCGGAAGGCGGTCATGCCGCGAGGCTACGGACCGCCTCGCCCGCCGTCCACGAATAAAAGATTCAGCGCGGCCGCAGCCGCAGCCGCAATGACGTCGCCGGACGCAGCGTGATGTTGAGCACCGGCGACGGCGGCGGTCCATCGGGCACCGGCGCGAGCCGGTGGCGTTGCAGCACCATCGCCGCGATCAGCGTGATCTCCATCAGCGCGAAGTGACTGCCGAGGCACACCCGCGGTCCCGCGCCGAACGGCATCCAGGCGCCGCGCGGGATCTCGCGATGCCCGGACGCGGGATCGAAGCGCTCCGGGCGGAAGGCATCCGGTTCGTCGAACCAGCGGGCGTCGCGCTGGATCACGCCCGGCGTCAGCCGCAGCATCGCGCCGCGCGGGAGCCGCAGGCCGGCGATCTCCAGCTCGCCGGTCAGCTGGCGCGTGAACAGCGCCGGCGCCGGCGGGTAGAGGCGCAGCGTCTCCTTGATGCACAGGCTCAGCCATGGCAGCTGCGTCAGGTCCGCCGCCGTCGGCGGCCGGCCGTCGAGCACGGCGTCGACCTCGTCGGCCGCGCGCTGCTGTGCCTCCGGATGCGCGGCCATGCACCAGCCCCACCAAGTCAGCGCGGCGGCGCTGGTCTCGTGGCCGGCCAGGAAGGTCGTCATGCATTCGTCGCGCAGCGCCGTGTCGTCCAGCGCCGCGCCATCGGCGTCGCGCAGCGACATCAGCATCGCGAGCAGGTCGTCGGGCGACGGCTCGCCGCGTGAGGCGCAATCGCGGCGTGCGGCGAGATGGCCGCCGATCAGCGTGTCCAGCGCGCGCAACGCGCGGCGCTTGCCGCGCTTCCACGGCGCCCACAGCGGCGCGCTGGCCGGCACGTACATCTCGCCCATCGCGACCTTGCCGAGCTCGTGCACCGCCCAGGACGCCTCGGCGACGACCGCTTCGCCGTCGCCGGTCGAGAACAGCGTGCGCAGGATCACGTCCATCGTCAGCAGTGTCATGAGCTGCTCGAAGTCGATGTCGACGACACCGGCGCGATCGACGCCACCGATGCGGCGCGCCGTTCCCGAGCCGCTCGCCGCCTCGCCGGGAAGGCGGTCCAGCGCGCGATGGGCGGCGTCCACCATCAAGGGCAGAAAGCCCTGCACACGCTGCGGCGCAAAGCCCGGCTGCAGCAGCTTGCGCTGCCGCTGCCAAGCCGGTCCTTCGGCGACGAGCACGCTCTGGCCGTGCGCGTCGGCGAAGACCTGCGTCGCGCGTTCCCAGCGGATCATCCCGTCGTGGCCGGCGATCAGCAGTTCGCGGACCTGGTCGGGATGGAAGAAGTTGAAGTCGTCCAGGCCGAGCAGCCGCTGGTGGACGACGTCGCCGTAGCGCTCGTGCAGCCGCCGCATGTGGCCCAGGTAGTCGCGGCGCATGGACAGGACTTCGGGCAGGCCGGCCCAGCGCGGACGCGGACCTGGCACGGTGTCGGGGATCGCAAGGACGTGGCTCATGAGGTCGCATGATTCGTGCGCCGCTCGTGGGCGTCTTGAATCGAAGCGACATCGTCCGGGCTCGTACTTCCCCCGCCGCTGGCCCTCACCCCCACCCTCTCCCGCAAGCGGGAGAGGGAGTAAGAAGGGCGCCTAGACTGCGACGCATGGACGCTCCCCTGCATCCCGGCACCGTCGCCCGCCTGCACATTCCGCCTCGCGCGCTGGAGGGCTGCCTCTACGCCTGTCTGTGGCGGGACCTGTCGACCGCGGCCGCGAACGGCGAAACCTTGACCGATGCGCAATGCCAAAGCTGGTTTCCCGCGACGCCGCTGTGCGGCCTCAGCTGGACCTTGAGCGGGCGCGTACGCGAACTGGACGTCGGGATGCAGGATGCCGGCGATGGCGATGGCGATGGCGATAGTGACGCAGAGCCATGGCTTCCCGCCAGCGTCATCGGCGGTCCGCGTGGCGGCCCCAAGCGCTTCCAGGCGACGCCCGACTGCCGGGCGTTCATGGTCGCGATCCGGCCGGAGGCGCTGCGGGCCATGACGGGCATCGATCTCGCGCTGCTCAAGGACCGCATGCTGCCGTTGTCGTTCATCGACGATCCGGCGTGGCGCGCGCTCGACGCCGCGATGCTGAGCTGCCGCGACGAGCAGGAGGCCCGCCGCACGCTGGAGGACTTCCTCCTGCCGCGCTGGCGCGCCGTGCGCGACGAGGTGCTGTCGGAGGATCCACCCCCGCGCGGTTACGCCGGCTGGATGCAACACCTGGCGCTGCGCGCGATCGCGGCGGGTCATGGTCGCAGCGTCCGGCAGGCGGAACGTCGCATCAAGCAATGGAGCGGCCAGAGCCTGCGCGCGCTGCGTGTCGTCAGCCGCGCCGAGGCCGCCTTCCAGCAGGTGCGCAAGCTCGACGAGGACGAGGGCGCCGTGATCTGGAGCGCGCTGGCGCAGGACCACGGCTATGCCGACCAGGCGCACCTGTGCCGCGAGACCCGCCGGCTCAGCGGCTTCAGCCCCGAGGAGCTGCGCCGCCGCGTCGCGCAGGACGAAGCGTTCTGGGCCTATCGCGTCTGGGTCTGAGCCCGCCCCTCGCCATCGAGGACAATCGCGCCCATGGCTGTCCTTTCCCTCTCCAACGCCCACCTCGCTTTCGGCCACGTGCCGCTGCTCGACGGCGCGAATTTCTCCCTCGAAACCGGCGACCGCGTCGGCCTGATCGGTCGCAACGGGACCGGCAAGTCCTCGATGCTGAAGGTCCTCGCGGGCATCGAAAAGCTCGACGACGGGCTGCTGCAGCTCGAAAAGGGCCTGACCAGCGTCTACGTGCCGCAGGAGCCCGAGCTGCGCCCCGAGGCCACGATCTTCGACGTCGTCAGCGAAGGCGTCGCCGAAGCGAAGGCGCTGCGCGAACGCTACGAGGCGCATGACGAGAACGACGACCTCGGCTGGGTGCAGGAGCGCATCGAGCAGATCGGCGCCTGGAACTGGGAGCAGCGCGTCGACGAGACGCTGCACCGCCTGGACCTGGACGGCGGACGCAAGATCGGCGAACTCTCCGGCGGGCTGAAGAAGCGCGTCGCGCTGGCCCGCGCGCTGGTCGCGCAGCCCGACGTGCTGCTGCTCGACGAACCGACCAACCACCTGGACCTCGACGCGATCCGCTGGCTCGAAGAGCTGCTGAACGGCTTCAAGGGCTCGCTGCTGCTGATCACCCACGATCGCGCCTTCCTGGACAACGTCGCCAACCGCATCGTCGAGCTCGACCGCGGCCAGCTGCGCGGTTATCCCGGCAACTTCGCCGCGTTCCAGGCGGCCAAGGCCTACGAGCTGGAAAACGAGGCGCTCGCCAACGCCCGCTTCGACAAGATGCTGGCGCAGGAAGAGGTCTGGATCCGCAAGGGCGTCGAGGCGCGCCGCACGCGCAGCGTGGCCCGCGTCCAGCGACTGCACGAGATGCGCAATGAACGCCAGGCCCGCCGCGACGTGCAGGGCAAGGTGCGGCTGGATGTCGCCACCGGCGACTCGAGCGGCAAGATCGTGGCGGAGCTGGAGAACGTTTCCAAGCGCTTCGGCGATCGCGTGATCGTCGACGGCTTCACCGGCACGATCCTGCGCGGCGACAAGGTCGGCCTGATCGGCCCGAACGGCGCCGGCAAGACGACGCTGCTGAAGATGATCCTCGGCGAGCTGCCGCCCGACAGCGGCGCGGTGCGCCTGGGCACGAAGATGTCGGTCGCCTACTTCGACCAGATGCGCGACGCGCTCAACCTCAACGCGACGCTGGCCGACACGATCAGCCCGGGCAGCGAGTGGATCGAGATCGGCAACCAGCGCAAGCACGTCAAGAGCTACCTGAGCGACTTCCTGTTCTCGCCGGCACGGGCGGAATCGCCGGTGTCCAGCCTGTCCGGCGGCGAACGCAACCGGCTGCTGCTGGCGCGTCTGTTCGCCCGGCCGGCCAACGTGCTGGTGCTGGACGAACCGACCAACGACCTGGACATCGAGACGCTGGAGCTGCTCGAGGAACTGCTGGCCGAGTACGACGGCACCGTGTTCCTGGTCAGCCATGACCGTCGCTTCCTGGACAACGTCGTGACCTCGACCATCGTCAGCGAAGGCGGCGGCAAGTGGCGCGAGTACGAAGGCGACATCGAGGACTGGCTGCAGCAGTCGCAGCGCGCCGCCGAGATCAAGGCGCGCCAGGCGCCGGCCGCCGCGCCGACCCCGGCCCCTGCACCGGCGCCCGCACCGGCTCCGGTCGTCGCCACGAAGCGCAAGCTCAGCTACAAGGAACAGCGCGAGCTGGACGAGATCCCCAAGCAGATCGGTGCGCTCGAGACCGAGCAGAAGCACCTGCAGGCGCTGCTCAACAGCACCGAGCTGTACCAGCAGGGCGCCGGCCGGATCACCGAGGTGACCAACCGCGCCGCGGAGATCGACGACGAACTGTTGACGCTGATGACGCGTTGGGAAGAGCTTGATGCCAAGTGAAGGACGCTCGCCGAACGTCTGAACCGCTTGGGGCGATGTCGCACTGATCCCCCCTTTGCCAAGGGGATCGCGATGTTCAAGACCGTGGCTGCGGCGGACGCCGCGCAAGCAATTCACCCGCAGCCCTGCGCGGCCGAGGACGGGCCGCTCGCCAGTGACAGCAGGGACGTGCACGGCGGCCGGCAGATCGCCGGTGGCCGCTGCAACCAACGCGTGGAGCACCAAGGCGGCGCGCTGTTCGTCAAGGACGCATACGTGTCGGCACCGATCGTTGCGGACGACTTCGGCGTCAAGCTGGAGCGATCGACGCTGAAGGTGACGGGGCATCCAGGGCCGGTACTGGCATCTGAACGCGGCGGGGTTCTTCTCGATTCGGTCACCGTGGTCGGCGACATCGTCTGCGGCGGGACACTTGGCTTCTCGGCCCGCGACGCCTCGGTGAAGGGCGACATTCATACGACGCAGTTCTGCCCGGAGAAGAATGTGCACATCGAAGGACGAGTCCGCGTCGCCGCCGCGTCGACCCTTGTCGGGTCCGGATGTCATGTCGATGCGATGGAACTGAGCCCTGCGGCCAGTTATCCGGACTTCCCACCCAATCTCTGTCTGTTGCCGGGAGCGTCGGTCGGGCGTGTCGAATGTTCCATCCCGGGGACGCGGATCCTGTTGGGGCGCAACGCTTCGATCCGGGAGGTGGTGGGTGGGACGAACGTGAAGGTCTCGCGCTCGGACTCGCTCCAGGGTGAGGATGATGGAAGCTGCCCGATCATGTCGGCCTGGAGTTTTGGCAGGCGCCCGATGGGCTTGCCTCCCGAACCACCGAAGTGAGCCACCGCAGTGCCGGGATGCACGAGCAACTGCTCGTGCCGATGCAGCGCTGGCGTGCGGCTCTGGGGCGCATCGCCTGCCAGAACTTCGGATCCTGGGAGGTCGCGAGGCGGATGCGCCTCACTCATGCCGCCACGCCGGCGGCGCGGACGCTCAGCAGCGGACGACGAGTTCGCCCAGGCCCTCATAGCGCGCGGTGACCGTCGCGCCTTTCGCGAGCTTCGTCGCAACGCGCCACGAACCCGTCGTGACGACGCTGCCCGCCGGTACCGTCAGCCCGCCGCGCGTCGCGGTCTGAAGCCAACCGGCGACGACCCAGGCCGGGTCGTTGAGGCCGTGACCGCCGACGCCGCCCATCGGGGGCTGGCCTTCGACGATCAGTTCGCAGGGCTGGTTCGCCCAGTCGTGGCCCGGCTTCCACGCCTGCCACGGACCCAGCGCCAGCGCGCCGTGCGTCTGCGCGTCGGCCAGGCGCAAGGTGTTGTCCGCCGCCAGGCCGCGCTGCCAGCGCGAGCCCAGCCATTCCACCGCGACGCACATCGCGTCGATCAGGTGCTCGGCCTGACCGGGCACCAGCGCCGCGGCCATCTCCGGGGTCACGTCTTGACCGAGGCGCAGCGCGATCTCCGCTTCGGCGCCGACCAGCGTCAGGTCGCCGAAGTCACCGCCGTTGCGCAGGCCGCGTACTTCGCGCGCGCGCAACGGTGGCAGCGGCGAACTGCCCAGCGCGCCTTCGCGCGACGAGCCGCCGCATTTCCAGAACTGCACCCGGCCCGGCGACAGCCAGTCGAGCCGCCTGGCGAGCTCGGCCTGCGCTGCGTAGGCCGCAGCCTCGTCGGGCAGCGACCACGCGGTGTCGTCGAGCAGGGTGTCGGCGGTCCAGGCCTCGGCGAGCGCGGCACCGAGGTCGGCGGGGGAGGAGGAGCTAGGGATCGTCATGAGCGCGGATCTTAGGCGCCGTCGCTAGGATGGGCGCGACAACAACGTACACACGCCGTCCGCGCGATGCGGGACGCGCCCAGGGAGGTTCCCCGATGATGATCCGCTCCTTGCACGCGGGTGGCGCCGCGCTGCTCGCATGGGCCGCGCTGCTCGGTGCCTGCGCCCCGCAGCCGCTCAACCCGTTCGGCCGTCCCTACGACGCCGACAACGTGCTGAAGCCCGGCGCGATCGGTGGCTGCAAGGGGCCGCACGATGTCGCGCCCTACCTCGAGTTCGGCAGCGACACGATGTACCCGGCGACCCACCTGATGAACGGCAACGACGCGAATGTCGTCGTGATGTTCAAGGTCGACGCGCAGGGCCGCGTGGAGCCGTTGACCCTGGCCGAGGGGCCGAACCGAACCTTCATCACCCACGTTCACGTGGCGATGAAGGACTGGCGCGTCCGACCCGCCACGCTGCGCGGCGAGCCGGTCGCCGTGATCTGCACGCGGCGGCAGGGCTACCGGCTGATCGGTCCCTGGGCGCCGGTGCGCGACGAGGGCGATCGCCAGTGATTCCGCGACTCAGCGCCTGAGCGCCTCCCGCGCCCGCTCCAGCGCCTGCCAGAACTTCGGATCCTGAGAGGTCGCGAAGTTGATGCGCATCAGCGTGCCCGGCGTGCGCGTCGGGCTGAACAGGATGCCGGGAGCGATCAGCCAGCCCTGGTCCATCAGCGCGGGCGCCAGGCGCTCGGTGTCGGCGCCCACGTCGACCCAGCCGAACAGACCGGCCGGCGTCGCGGCGAAGCGGCAGCCGGCGTCCTCGGCCAGGCGCACGCAGCGTTGGCGCGCGGACACCAGTCGCGCCGCGATCCGTTCCGCGTGCTTGCGCAGCAGGCCCTGCTCCAGGCACAACGCGACCGCGCGGTCCATCAGCGGGCTGGTCGTCAGCGAGGCCAGCAGCTTCAGGTCGGTCAGCCGCGCCATGCGTTCCGGGCTCGCCGCCACGAAACCGACGCGCCACGCCGGCGACAGCATCTTCGAGAAGCCCGAGACGTAGATCGTGCGCCGCAACTGGTCGAGCGCGGCCAGCCGCGGCGCGTGGTTGGGCGCGAACAGCGCGTAGGTGTCGTCCTCGACGATCAGCAGGTCGTGCGCGTGCGCCAGCTGCAGCACCTGGTGCGCATGCGCCAGGTCCAGCGTCGCGCCGGTCGGGTTGTGCAGCACCGACACCGTCACGTACATGCGCGGCCGGTGTTCCTCGATCAGCCGCCGCATCACCGTCATGTCCGGCCCGTGCGCGCCGCGCGGCACCGGCAGCAGCCGCATGCCGGCCTGGGACAGACGCGCGTATTCGATCGCCCAGCCCGGGTCGTCCACCAGCACGGCGTCGCCCGGCTCCAGGAAGGCGCGTGTGATCAGGTCCAGTCCGTGCGTCGCGCCGACGGTGCTCATGATCTGGTCCGGTGCGGCCTGGACGGCGATGTCCAGCAGCCGCCTCGACAGCGCGCGCCGCAGACGCTCGTCGCCGAGCGGCTCGCCGTAGCCGGACAGCAGCGCGTCGTCCGCGTTTGCCGCGAGCCGGCGCAGCGTCGATTGCAGCAGCCCCAGGTCCAGCCATTCCGCCGGCAAGGTGCCCAGGCCCGGCGAGCGCCGCGCATCCGCCTGGAACATGCCGCGGATCAGTGCGCTGGCGTCCACCGGGGGCGGCAGTGGCGCGGGGGCGACGTCGTGGGCGACCGTCGCCCGGGGCGGCGGCGTCCGGGTTTCGCGAACGAAAAACCCACGCTTCTTGCGCGCCTCCAGCAGGCCCTGCGCGAGCAGCTGGTCGTAGGCCGCCACGACCGTGTACGGACTGACCCCGTGGTGCCGCGCGCAATCCCGCACCGACGGCAGCCGCGCCCCCGGCAGCAGCAGGCGCTGCTGGATCCGCGCCGCGAAGCGCTGCGCCAGCTGCTGCGCGAGCGGCTGGCTGGCGTTGCGGGAGAGGGCGACCGGAGCGACATTCGCGCTGTTGGGCGCGCTCATGCCGGCGTTGGCTGTGCTGGTGTCCATGCCGATACAGATCATGCGGTGGTATGGCGCAGTGTATTGGTCCTGTGCTGGTCGACCCCTTAGACTGGTCCGCTCAACCGGAGACAACCCCCATGAACCGCAGTCCCTGGACGCAGGCCCGCCGCGCGGCGCGCATGAACCCGTCCATCATCCGAGAGATCCTGAAGGTCACCGAGAAGCCGGGCATCCTGTCCATGGCCGGCGGCCTGCCCAGCGCGGACACGTTCCCGGTGGAGGCCATCAAGACCGCCTGCGACCGCGTGCTGACGCACAACGCCAAGGAGGCGCTGCAGTACGCCGCCAGCGAGGGCTTCGCGCCGCTGCGCGAATGGGTGGCGGCCAAGGTCGCGACGCTGGGGATCCAGGCCTCGCCGGACCAGGTGCTGATCACCAGCGGCTCGCAGCAGGGCCTGGACCTGGTCGGCAAGCTGCTGTGCGACGCGGGCGCGCCGGTCGCGGTCGAGACGCCCACCTACCTCGGCGCGCTGCAGGCCTTCACGCCGTACGAGCCGATCTTCGCCAGCCTTGCCAGCGATGACGAAGGCCCGCTGCCCTCGGCCATCGAGGCCCTGCCGCACGACGCGCCGGGCACGCGCTTCGCGTATCTGCTGCCGAACTACCAGAACCCGACCGGCCGCGTGATGAGCGCCGAGCGCCGCCAGGCCGTGGTTGCCGCCGCCCGCAAGGCCGGCGTGCCCATCGTCGAGGACAACCCCTACGGCGACCTGTGGTTCGACCAGGCGCCGCCGGCCTCGCTGAGCTCGCTGTGGCCCGAGGGCAGCATCTACCTGGGCTCGTTCTCCAAGGTGCTGACGCCGGGCTTCCGCCTGGGCTACATCGTCGCCCCGACCGAGCTGTACCCGAAGCTGCTGCAGGCCAAGCAGGCCGCCGACCTGCACACGCCGGGCTTCAACCAGCGCGTCGTGCACGAGGTCATCAAGGGCGGCTTCCTGGACGAGCACGTGCCCAAGATCCGCGCCCGCTACAAGGCCAACCGCGATGCGATGGCCAAGGCGCTGGCGGAATCGCTGCCGCCCGGCTGCGAATGGCAGACCCCGGAAGGCGGCATGTTCTTCTGGATCCGCCTGCCCGAGGGCCTGGATGCGATGGCGCTGCTGCCGCGCGCGGTCGACGCCGGCATCGCCTACGTGCCGGGCGCCGCGTTCTACGCGCACCAGCCTGACACGCGCACGCTGCGCCTGTCGTTCGTGACGCTGACGCCGGACCTGATCGCCGAAGGCGTCGACAAGCTCGGTCGCGTGCTGCACGAGGCGCTCGCGCTGACGACCGCCGAAACGGCGCCCTGATCGACGAGCCGTCACCGACCCCGCCCGGGGGTCGGGGCTTGTCCCCTGTTCCCGTCACCCGTCACCGCCCCGTCACTGCCTCGTCAGGCGGTACGGATCGACTCGCTCTGTTTTTCCGAGGTTCCGCATGTCCGAACTCCGCCGCTTCGTTCAAGTCGATGTCTTCACCGCCGAGGCGTTGAAGGGCAACCCGCTGGCCGTCGTCATCGACGGTGCGGGCCTGGACGAGGCCACGATGGCGAAGTTCGCCGAGTGGACGAATCTCTCCGAAACGACCTTCCTGCTCCCGCCCACGCATCCCGAGGCCGACTACCGCGTCCGCATCTTCACGCCGGGCGGCGAACTGCCTTTCGCGGGGCATCCGACGCTGGGCTCCTGTCACGCGTGGCTGTCCAGCGGCGGGGATCCCAAGCGGCCCGGCGAGGTGGTGCAGGAATGCGCCATCGGTCTGGTGCGCATCCGCCGCGACGGCACGCGGCTGGCCTTCGCCGCGCCGGCGCTGCGGCGCGAAGGACCGGTCGAGCCGGCGCTGCGCGAACAGGTGGCGCGCGCGCTGCGCGTCGCCGACGCGGACCTGCTGGACGTCGTCTGGGTGAACAACGGCCCCGACTGGATGGCGGCACGGCTGGCCTCGGCCGAGGCGGTCCTCGCCCTCGAACCGGACTACGTGTCCATGGGGCGACTCAAGCTGGGCGTTGTTGGCGCTTATCCTGCGGGCTCGCCGCTGCAGTTCGAGGTGAGGGCCTTCGTGCCCGGCCTCGGTCCTGCCGAAGACCCGGTGACGGGCAGCTTGAACGCGGGTCTGGCACTATGGCTGCAAGGCGCCGGTCTGGCGCCCGATCGCTATGTGGCCGCCCAGGGCGCCGCCCTCGGGCGTGCCGGTCGGGTGCATGTGGCGAAAGAGGGCGGACATTGCTGGATTGGCGGCGATGTCACGCCGTTGATCCACGGTCAGGTGAGGTTGTAAAGCCATGAGCATGGAAGTCGATCATCTCGTTGTCGCCGCGAACACCCTCGAGGAGGGCCGCGCCTGGTGCGAACGCGTCCTCGGTGTGTCCCCTCAGCCCGGTGGGCGCCATGCGCTGATGGGCACGCACAACCTGCTGCTCAACATCAGCGGGCCGCCGACCTATCCGCGCTGCTACCTGGAAATCATCGCCATCGACCCGGAGGCCCCGGATCCGGGCCGGCCGCGCTGGTTCGACCTGGACCAGCCGGCCGTGCGCGAACGCCTGAAGCAGGACGGTCCGTCGCTGCTGCATTGGGTCGCGCGCGTGCAGAGCCTGGACGCCACCTTGGCGACCTGGGCGGGTGAGGGCATCGACGCCGGCGAGGCGGTCGAGGCCGCGCGGGGCGACCTGAGCTGGCGCATCGCCTTGCGCGAAGACGGTCGCCGCCTGCGCAAGGAAGGCCTGCCCGTGCCGATCGAATGGAAGGGCGACGCCCATCCGACCGACAAGCTGCCCGAGAGCGGCGTGCAGCTGCTGAGCTTCGAGGCCCGCGACGGCCTGCGTGCGCAGCTCTCGACGCCCAAGGGCACGGTCGAACTGGAGGCGATCGAGGGCACCTTGTCCGATGCGCCGACGGGCCATGGAGACCTCGAATGACGTGTCGCCGAGGTCCCGCCGGGGCGCTGACAAGCATCCGATGAGCACGCTGGATCTCTTCCGTGAGGACGCGCAACTGCGCGAATGCGAGGCGATGCTGCTGCGCGTCGACGAGCGCGGTCTGCTGCTGGACCGCACGGTGTTCTATCCGCAAGGCGGCGGCCAGGCGGGCGATGCCGGCGTGCTGACCTTGCCGGGCGGGCGGGAGCTGCTGATCGTCGACACCCGCAAGGGCGAAGGCGGCGAGATCCTGCACCTGCCCGCGCCGGACCAGGACCTGAGCGGACTCGACGCCGGCACGGCGGTCACCGCGCGCATCGACTGGGCGCGCCGGCATGCCCACATGCGCTTCCACACGGCGACGCATCTGCTGTGCGCGCTGGTGCCGCATCCGGTCGACGGTTGCTCGATCACGGCGGGCTACGCGCGGCTGGACTTCCACATGACCGAGGCGCTCGACAAGGACGCGCTGACGGCCGGCATCGCCCGGCTCGTCGCCGAGGCACATCCGGTGGGCCACCGTTGGATCGGCGACGAGGAACTCGACGCGAATCCGACGCTCGTGCGCAGCATGAGCGTGCAGCCGCCGCGCGGCACCGGTCGCGTGCGCCTGCTGGCGATCGATGGCGTCGACCTCCAGCCCTGCGGTGGGACGCATGTCGCCAACACGTCGGAGATCGGCGCGGTGGTCGTCACGAAGATCGAGAAGAAGTCGGCCAGGACGCGCCGCGTCGTGCTGGGCTTTGCGCCCGCGGACCCGGTGGCGACCGCCACCTCGGCATGAGCGGACTTCGCGTGCTCGGACGCGCGGCGTCCATCAACGTCCGCAAGGTGCTGTGGACCGGTGTCGAACTGGGCCTGGACCTGTCGCGTGAGGACGTCGACGTGAAGGCGGACGCGTTCCGCCGGCTCAACCCCAACGCGATGATGCCGGTGCTGATCGACGATGACGCCGCGGCGCCGGTATCGGCGTCGGCGTCGGCGACGGAAGCAGCGGACGGTCAGCCGTTCTCGATGTGGGAGAGCAACAGCATCTGTCGCTACCTCGCTCGTCGCGAGGGGCGCGTCGACCTGCTGCCCGACGAGCCCCGCCAGCGCGCGCTGGTCGAGATGTGGATGGACTGGCAAGGCGGTGAGCTGAACAACAGCTGGCGCTACGCGTTCCTGGCGACGGTGCGCAAGAGCGCGCAGCACCAGGACGCCGCGCAGATCGAAGCCGGCATCGCGAACTGGAACCTGCACATGGCGATGCTCGACGGGCAACTCGCGCGCTCCGGCGGGCCCTTCGTGCTCGGCGGGACGTTCACGCTCGCGGATGTGGTGCTCGGCCTGTCCGCCCATCGCTGGCGGGCCGCGCCGATCGCGCATGCGGACCTCCCCGCTGTCGAGACCTGGTACCAGCAACTGCTGACGCGTCCCGGCTTCGCCACGCACGGCCCGGCCGCCGGTCCTTGATGGACGCCTCTAGACGCGGCACTTGATCGCCGGGACGGCCTCGCTACACTCGCCCGCTGTGGACACCCCTGAGATACGACTGATCAGCCCCGATTCGCCCACGTTGTGGGATGAAGCGCGCGTGATCATGCGCGAATACGCGCAGAGTCTGGCCGTCGACCTGGACTTCCAGAACTTCGACGAGGAACTGGCCTCGCTGCCCGGCGAGTACGACGCGCCGCAAGGCGCGCTGCTGCTGGCACTTGTCGACGGCCAGATCGCGGGCTGCGGCGGCTTCCGGCCGATGACGGATTCCGATTACGCCAATGCCTGCGAGATGAAGCGCCTGTTCATCCGCCCCGCGTTCCGCCGCTTCGGCCTGGGCCGCACGATGGCGCAGGCGCTGATCGATCGCGCCACCACGGCCGGCTACTCCAGCATGCTGCTCGACACGCTCGATGACATGGAAGCGGCGCGCGATCTGTACGAGAGCCTCGGCTTCGAGGAAATCCCGCCGTACTACTTCAATCCGATCGCCGGCGCGCACTACCTGAAGGTCGATCTGGACTGATCTGACGATGCCGTGGCCCCGACCGGCCTGTTCGCCGGCAGGGGGATCGGTTTCGTCGGGTTACAGGCATAGCATCGGGGCATGAGCTCACAGCCCCACGCCGCTTCGACGACGTCCTCGGACGACTTCTTCCGCCTCGAGCCCGCATCGCTGACGCCGGCGCTGCTCGGCGAGTCGCCGTTCTGGCATCCATTGGAGCAATGCCTCTATTACGTCGACATCCCGGGCAAAGCGTTGTTCCGGCTCGACAACCGCGCGGACACGCCGACCCGCTGGGCGCTCAACGACGAGCCGGGCTGCGTGGTCCCGCTGACCGACGGCAAGCTGCTGATCCCGCAGCGCAACGGGCTGTGGCGCTTCGATCCGGCGACCGGCGCGTATGAAAAGCTGCTCGACCCGCCCTACGACGCGTCCAAGCGCCGCTTCAACGACGGCAAGGCCGATGCGAAGGGGCGTCTGTGGGTCGGCACGATCGATGACGCGCGCGAGCCGGAGTCGGCGCTCTATTGCCTGCGCGACGGGGCGTTCGAACAGGTCCTGGACGGCATCACCGTGTCCAACGGCCTGGCCTGGAGCCCCGACGGTCGCACGATGTATTGGGCCGACACCAAGGCCCATGAGATCTACCGGTTGAGCTTCGATGCCGACGCCGGCACCGTCGGCGCGCGTGAGACCTTCATCAGCTTCGACAAGCGCGCGCCGGAGCAGCCGCTCGAGACCTACGGCGGCCGGCCGGATGGCGCGGCCGTGGACGTCGAGGGCGCCTACTGGATCGCCATGATGGAAGGGCAGCAGTTGCTGCGGCTGTCGCCGTCGGGCGAGGTGCTCACGCGGGTCGAGCTGCCGGTGCGCTGCGCCACCATGCCGACCTTCGGTGGTGCAGACATGTGCACCCTTTTCGTCACCACCGCACGGGAAAAGCGCAGCGAGGCCGAGCTCGCCGCTCAGCCCTGGGCCGGCTGCGTGTTGAAGATGCGGGTGCCGGTGGCGGGGCTGCCGGTGCAGTTCGCGCACTGGGAAGACTGAGCCGACTGCGGCTGCGACTGCGACTGCAACCGCGGCTGCGGCTGCGATAGCGCCAGGGCGCCTGGTCAGGGGACAGGTGTTGCGTGCGCACAGCGCGCCGCTCCGGTATGGTGAGTGTTCCGAAAGCCGATGAACAGGGCTCGGGAGAGCCCTAGGCGCGGTTCGCGCAGCCTGTCAAGTCGGCGCGGATGGGCCAGCGCCACGGCCTGTTAAGGGTTCGTAAGGCCAGAACCCCTATAATCCCGTGGTTTTGCAGCTCGCCCCCTGACGCCGTGAATCCCCATCCAGCGCGCGCACCCGTTGCGCCGCCCGCAGAGCCGCACCGGCCCGTTCAGATGAACGACCGTGGCACCGCCAGCCAGGATGCTTGGGACGATGGAACAGAAGGAGATGCGGGTGGCGAACCGGCTTTCAAGCCTCTGACGCGAGAAGAAGCGCAGGACTTGCGGGCCCGGCTCCCGGTGATGTCCGTCTGGTCGTTGTTGACCTGGCAGGCGGCGGCGGGCGCCACCATGGTCGCGCTGTGGGGGCTGCTGTCCCTGCAAGCCGACAAAACCTGGTCGGCGCTGTTCGGTGCCGTCTCGGTCGTCGTGCCGAACGCCCTGATGGCGTGGGGCGTGACGCGGCGCAAGACCGTGGATGCCGGCACTCCGATGCTGTCGTTCGTGGTCTGGGAGCTGGTGAAGATCATTCTGGCGGTCGCCATCCTGGTGGCGGTCGCCGCGGGTTTCCCGTCGTTGAGTTGGGCAGCATTGCTCTCGACCCTCGTCGTGACCCTGAAGGCAAATTGGCTGGCCCTGCTTCGGCGGGGTCGAATCAGAAAATAGAGACGGAAATACAACCATGGCAGCAGAAGGGCACGCGCCGACTTCGGGTGAATACATCACCCACCATTTGCAGCATTGGCAGAAGAATTTCGCCTTCGAAGACGTCAAGCAGACGGGTCTGGTCGACTTCAGCGTCTTCAATTTCGATTCGCTGATCTATTCGACAGTCCTCGGCCTGCTGGCCGTGTTCATCCTCTGGCGTGTCGCACGCAAGGCGCATGCCGGCGTGCCGGGCCGCTTCCAGGCCGCCATCGAGATCCTCGTCGAGATGGTGGACAACCAGGCCAAGTCGGTCATCCACAACGAGAAGAGCCGCAAGGTCATCGGTCCGGTCGCCCTGACCGTGTTCGTGTGGATCTTCTTCATGAACGCGATGGACATGCTGCCGGTCGACTGGTTGCCCACGCTGTTCACCAACTACGTCGCCCATGACGCGCACCACGCCTATCAGCGTGTCGTGCCGACCGCCGACCTGTCGACCACGCTGAGCCTGTCGACCTTCGTCCTGGCGCTGGTGTTCTTCTACAGCGTCAAGATCAAGGGCCTGGGCGGCTGGGGTCACGAATTGATCGCCGCGCCGTTCGGCGACAAGTGGTTCCTTTACCCCGCCAACTTCGCCATGCAGGTCATCGAGTTCGTCGCCAAGACGGTGTCTCATGGCATGCGACTGTTCGGCAACATGTTCGCCGGCGAACTCGTGTTCATGCTGATCGCCCTGATGGGCGGCGGCTGGGCCCTGACCGGAACCGGCATCGGCCTGGCCATCGGCCACGTCCTGGCCGGCACGGTCTGGACGCTGTTCCACATCCTTGTGATCACGCTGCAGGCCTTCATCTTCATGATGCTGACGCTGATCTACCTGGGCCAGGCGCACGACGCGCACTGATCCGGCCGGACAGCTCGATCCCCGCGATTTCTCGATTCCTTTTCCCTTTCCCTTTTATCTAACTCTCTCAGGAGCAAAACATGGAAAACATCCTCGGTCTGGTCGCTCTGGCTTGCGGCATCATCGTTGGTCTGGGCGCGATCGGCGCTTCCATCGGCATCGCGCTGATGGGCGGCAAGTTCCTGGAATCGTCGGCCCGTCAACCCGAGCTGATGAACGAACTGCAAACCAAGATGTTCATCCTGGCCGGTCTGATCGACGCCGCCTTCCTGATCGGCGTCGCCATCGCCCTGCTGTTCGCGTTCGCCAACCCGTTCGCCGCTACGCTGCTGGCCACCGTCGCTCGCTGATTGAGCCCGAACCCTTTCACGACTGAAAGGATCGTGCCGTGAATATCAACGCTAGCCTCTTCATCCAGTGGATCCCGTTTGCGCTTCTCGTGTTCGTCACGATGAAGTTCATCTGGCCGCCGATCGTGAAGGCACTGGACGAGCGCGCGGAGAAGATCCGTGCCGGCCTGACCGCCGCTGACCAGGCGAAGGCCGAACTGGCCAATGCCAACAAGAAGGTCGACGAGCAACTGGCGCAGACCCGCAACGAAACCACCAAGCTGCTGTCCGACGCTGAAAAGCGCGGCGCCGCGATCGTGGACGAAGCGAAGAAGCGTGCGGAAGACGAAGGCGCCAAGATCATCGCCGCTGCCAAGGCCGAAGCCGAGCAGCAGTCGGTGCGCGCCCGCGAGGCCCTGCGCGAGCAGGTCGCCGCGCTGGCCGTCAAGGGCGCCGAGCAGATCCTGCAGCGCGAGGTCAATGCCGGCGTGCACGCCGAATTGCTGAACCGTCTCAAGACGGAGCTGTAATCATGGCTGAACTCGCAACCATTGCCCGTCCCTACGCCGAAGCGCTGTTCCAGGTCGCGTCCTCCCAGGACCTCAAGACCTGGAACGAGCAGCTCGCCGCGCTGGCGCTCGTCGCCGGCGACAGCCAACTGCGCCAGTTCGCCGAAGACCCCAAGGTGAGCACCGAACAGGTGTTCCAGGTGGTGTCCGCGGCGAGCGGCCAGTCGCTGGTGCCCGGCGTTCAGAACTTCCTGCGCGAGGTGATCGCCAACGGCCGCCTGTCGGCGCTGCCGGCGATGGTCCAGCAGTTCCACGAACTGGCCAACGCCGCTTCCGGCGTGTCCGATGCGCACATCTACAGCGCGTTCCCGATCGAGCCGGCCCAACTGGCCGACGTGGTCGTGTCGCTGGAGAAGCGCTTCGGTCGCAAGCTGCAAGCGCAGGTTGAGCTGGAGCCTGGCCTGATCGGCGGTATCCGTGTGGTGGTCGGCGACGAGGTGCTGGACACCTCGGTGAAGGCCCGTCTGGAACGCATGAAAGTGGCGCTGACTGCCTGAAGCCTCGGCTTCAGGCTTCGGCCCGACTGCCTGAGATCCCCCCGATTCACCCTGGTGTCCCGCTTCGGCGGGATGCCGCTGGGAGCAAGCAATGCAACTGAATCCTGCTGAAATTTCCGAACTGATCAAGAGCCGCATCGAAGGCCTTGGCGCGTCCACCGACGTGCGCAACCAGGGCACCGTCGTGTCCGTGTCCGACGGCATCGTGCGCGTGCACGGCCTGTCCGACGTGATGCAAGGCGAAATGCTGGAGTTCCCGGTCGCCCCGGACGGCACGCAGACCTTCGGTCTGGCGCTGAACCTGGAGCGCGACTCCGTCGGCGCCGTGATCCTGGGCGCTTACGAGCACATTTCCGAAGGCGACACCGTCAAGTGCACGGGCCGCATCCTGGAAGTGCCGGTCGGCCCCGAGCTGATCGGCCGCGTCGTGAACGCGCTGGGTCAGCCGATCGACGGCAAGGGCCCGATCAACGCCAAGATGACCGACGTCATCGAGAAGGTCGCCCCGGGCGTGATCGCCCGCAAGTCCGTCGACCAGCCGGTGCAGACCGGTCTGAAGTCGATCGACTCGATGGTGCCCGTCGGCCGTGGCCAGCGCGAGCTGATCATCGGCGACCGCCAGACCGGCAAGACCGCCGTGGCGATCGACGCGATCATCAACCAGAAGGGTCAGAACATGACCTGCGTGTACGTCGCGATCGGCCAGAAAGCCTCGTCGATCAAGAACGTCGTGCGCGCCCTGGAAGCCGCCGGCGCGATGGACTACACCATCGTCGTCGCCGCGTCCGCGTCGGAATCCGCCGCGATGCAGTACGTGTCGGCCTACTCCGGCTGCACGATGGGCGAGTACTTCCGCGATCGCGGTCAAGACGCGCTGATCGTGTACGACGACCTGTCCAAGCAGGCCGTCGCCTACCGCCAGGTCTCGCTGCTGCTGCGCCGTCCTCCGGGCCGCGAAGCCTTCCCCGGCGACGTGTTCTATCTCCACAGCCGTCTGCTGGAGCGCGCCGCCCGCGTCAACGCCGAGTACGTCGAAGCCTTCACCAAGGGTGAAGTCAAGGGCAAGACCGGCTCGCTGACCGCGCTGCCGATCATCGAGACGCAGGCCGGCGACGTGTCCGCCTTCGTTCCGACGAACGTCATCTCGATCACCGACGGCCAGATCTTCCTGGAAACCAACCTGTTCAACGCCGGCATCCGTCCCGCGATCAACGCCGGTATCTCGGTGTCGCGCGTCGGTGGCGCTGCGCAGACCAAGCTGATCAAGTCGCTGTCCGGCGGTATCCGTACCGACCTGGCCCAGTACCGTGAGCTGGCCGCGTTCGCGCAGTTCGCCTCGGACCTGGACGCCGCGACCCGCAAGCAGCTGGACCGCGGTGCCCGCGTGACGGAACTGCTGAAGCAGGCCCAGTACAGCCCGCTGTCCATCAGCCTGATGGGCGCGTCGCTGTACGCCGCGAACAAGGGCTTCATGGACGACATCGACGTCAAGAAGGTCCTGCCGTTCGAGCACGGTCTGCACCAGTTCCTGAAGTCCTCGCACGCCGCCCTGCTGACGAAGCTGGAAAGCGACAAGGCCATGGACAAGGATGCCGAAGCCGAACTGAACGCCGCGATCACGTCGTTCAAGAAGTCCTTCGCCTAAGCAACCCATGACCGGGTCTCGTTGAAGTCAGGCAAGACCCGGCCCTCACAGGAGAAATCATGGCAGCAGGCAAGGAAATTCGCGGCAAGATCAAGTCGGTCGAGAACACCAAGAAGATCACCAAGGCCATGGAGATGGTCGCCGCTTCGAAGATGCGCAAGGCGCAGGATCGGATGCGCGCGGCCCGTCCGTACGCGGAGAAGGTCGGCAACATCGCCGCCAATCTGTCCAAGGCCAATCCGGAGTACCGTCACCCGTTCATGGTGGCGAACCCGGACGCCAAGTCGGTGGGCTTCGTGGTGGTCACGACGGACAAGGGTCTGTGCGGCGGTCTGAACACCAACCTGCTTCGCGCGGCGACCGGCAAGCTCAAGGAAGTTGAGTCCGCGGGTCAGAAGTCCGAAGTGGTGGCGATCGGCAACAAGGGTCTGGGTTTCATGAACCGGATCGGCGCCAAGGTCGTCGCGCATGCGACGCAGCTCGGCGACAGCCCCCAGCTCGAGAAGCTGGTCGGCCCGGTCAAGACGCTGCTGGACGCGTATGCGGACGGCAAGCTGTCGGCGGTCTACCTCTGCTACACGCGCTTCGTCAACACGATGAAGCAGGAGCCGGTGGTGCAGCAGCTGCTGCCGCTGACGGCCGAGTCGCTGGAGACGGATGCCGCGGGTCACGCATGGGACTACCTGTACGAACCCGACGCCCCGACCGTGATCAACGAGCTGCTGGTGCGCTACACCGAAGCCCTGGTCTATCAGGCCGTGGCCGAGAACATGGCGTCGGAGCAATCCGCGCGGATGGTGGCCATGAAGGCCGCGACCGACAACGCCGGAACGCTGATCGGTGAGCTGAAGCTGGTCTACAACAAGACCCGCCAGGCCGCGATCACGAAGGAACTGTCGGAAATCGTCAGCGGCGCGGCCGCCATCAGCGGTTGATCTCGCGATCGATCGCAGGCAACAGATTTGAATTGAAGGAACGAAGAAATGGCTAACACTCAATCGGTGGGCAAGATCGTTCAGTGCATCGGCGCCGTGGTGGACGTGGAATTCCCGCGTGACCAGATGCCGAAGGTGTTCGACGCCCTGAAGATGGAAGGCTCGACCCTGACGCTGGAAGTTCAGCAGCAGCTGGGCGACGGCGTGGTGCGCACCATTGCGCTGGGCTCGTCCGACGGCCTGCGCCGCGGCAGCGAGGTCTACAACACCGGCGACATGATCCAGGTCCCGGTCGGCCAGCCCACGCTGGGCCGCATCATGGACGTGCTGGGCAACCCGATCGACGAGCGCGGCGAAGTCTCGCGCGCGCAGACCGCGTCCATCCACCGCAAGGCCCCGGCCTACGACGAGCTGAGCCCGTCGCAGGAGCTGCTGGAAACCGGCATCAAGGTCATCGACCTGATCTGCCCGTTCGCCAAGGGCGGCAAGGTCGGCCTGTTCGGCGGCGCCGGCGTCGGCAAGACCGTCAACATGATGGAGCTGATCAACAACATCGCCAAGGCTCACTCGGGTCTGTCGGTGTTCGCGGGTGTCGGCGAGCGTACCCGCGAGGGCAACGACTTCTATCACGAGATGTCCGACGCGGGCGTCGTGAACCAGGAGGACCTGAGCAAGTCGAAGGTCGCGATGGTCTACGGCCAGATGAACGAGCCCCCGGGCAACCGTCTGCGCGTGGCGCTGACCGGTCTGACCATGGCCGAGTCGTTCCGCGACGAAGGCCGTGACGTGCTGTTCTTCGTGGACAACATCTACCGCTACACGCTGGCCGGTACCGAAGTGTCCGCGCTGCTGGGTCGCATGCCGTCCGCGGTGGGCTACCAGCCGACGCTGGCCGAGGAAATGGGCCGCCTGCAGGAGCGGATCACGTCGACCAAGGTCGGCTCGATCACCTCGATCCAGGCCGTGTACGTCCCTGCGGACGACCTGACCGACCCGTCGCCCGCCACGACCTTCGCCCACTTGGACGCCACCGTCGTGCTGTCGCGTGACATCGCGTCGCTGGGCATCTACCCGGCCGTGGACCCGCTGGACTCGACCTCGCGTCAGATCGACCCGAACGTCATCGGCGAAGAGCACTACAACGTGACGCGTTCGGTGCAGTCGGTGCTGCAGCGCTACAAGGAACTGCGCGACATCATCGCGATCCTGGGCATGGACGAGCTGTCGCCGGAAGACAAGCAGGCCGTGGCCCGCGCCCGCAAGATCCAGCGCTTCCTGTCGCAGCCGTTCCACGTCGCGGAAGTGTTCACCGGCGCGCCCGGCAAGTACGTCCCGCTGAAGGAAACCATCCGTGGTTTCAAGATGATCGTGAACGGCGAATGCGACCACCTGCCGGAACAAGCGTTCTACATGGTCGGCACGATCGACGAGGCTTTCGAGAAGGCCAAGAAGATCCAGTAAAGCCCGTTCGACGGCGCGGTCCTGACGGACCCGCCGTCGATGAGCTGAACGGACTTCCCACCTTTCGATCAAGGAAACGCAATGGCAACCCTCCACGTGAACGTGGTCTCGGCGGAAGAGCAGATCTTCTCGGGCGAGGCGAAATTCGTGGCGCTGCCGGGCGAAGGCGGCGAGCTGGGCATCCTGCCCAAGCACACCCCGCTGATCACCCGCATCAAGCCGGGCGCCGTGCGCATCCAGCGTCCCAACGGCGATGAAGAGTTCGTCTTCGTCGCCGGCGGCCTGCTGGAAGTGCAACCCGACGTCGTGACCGTGCTGGCCGACACCGCGATCCGCGGCAAGGACCTCGATGAGGCCCGCGCCGAGGCCGCGAAGAAGGCCGCCGAAGACGCGATGAAGAACGCCAAGAGCGACATCGACTTCGCCAAGGCGCAAAGCGAATTCGCGGCGATGGCCGCGCAGATCGCGGCGCTGCGGAAGTTCCGCGCCAAGCGCTGAACCCCTTCCGGCCCCAGCCGAGCAGCCCGCCTCGCGACATCGAGGCGGGCTTTCTTCATCATGAATCACCGCTTCCGCGTCGTTCGTTGGGCCGCCTGGGCTCCGGGTCTCGATTCCCGGGAAGCCTGGCGCGCCTGGCTCGCTTCGCCCACGCCGATCGCCGCGGAGGGCCAACCGCCGCTGGCCGAAGTGCCGGCGATGATGCGCCGTCGCATCGACCCGCTGGGCCGCGCCGCGCTGCAGGCCGCGTGGTGGGCGCAAGGCACGCCCGAAGAGGGCGCCGGCGCGATGCCGGTGATCTTCGCGTCGCGCTGGGGCGAGATCGCCCGCTCGCTGACGCTGCTGCAGCAACTGGCCGGCGGTGAGCCGCTGTCGCCGACGCACTTCAGCCTCTCGGTGCACAACGCGTCCGGCGCGTTGTATTCGATGGCGCGGCAGGACCGGCAGAACTACCTCGCCGTCGCCGGCGGCGAACACAGCGCGGAAGCCGCCTTCTGCGAGGCGCTCGGCCTGCTGGCAGAAGGCGCGTCGCAGGTGCTGGTCGCGCATGTCGATGCGCCTTTGCCCGATGCCTACGCGGCGCTCGGACAGATCGACCCCTCGACGGCGGATCCGGCGCTCGTCGCGTGGGCCTGCGTGCTCGCGCGGCCGGAGGCCGGTTCGCCATCCTTCGCGCTGGAGCCGGTGGCGGCCGACGCACTCGCGCCGGAGGCACCGTCCTCACCATGGTTGAGCGGCAGCCTCCCGGTGCTGGCGCTGCTCGCCGCGGCAGACGAAGCCGGCGCGGCGCGGGAAGGCGTCTCGCTGGACCGTCTCATCGCCGGGCAGCCCGGCGGCTGGCGCTGGACGCGCCGTCCGGCCGACACGCCCTGAGCCGATGCCATGGGCCCGTTGCTCGACCTCCTCGACCGCACCGTCGGCCGCGCCTGGCGCGTGCTCGCAACCGCGATCGCCTTCGCGAGCTTCGGCGTCGGCGGACTGATCCTCTGGCTGGTCTGGTTCCCGGCGCTGGACCTGTTGGTCCGCAACCGCGAACGTCGCGTCGCGCTGGCCCGCGGGGCTGTGCATCGAACATTCCGGCTGTTCATCGGCTGGATGCGGGTGCTGGGACTGATCGGCTTCGAGATCCGTCATCGCGAGCGTCTGCATCGCGGCGGTCTGCTGATCCTGGCGAACCACCCGACCTTGATCGACGTCGTGTTCCTGATCGCCCTCGTGCGAAACGCAGACTGCGTGGTGAAGTCCACGCTGGCGAGCAATCCCTTCACCAGGGGCCCCGTGCGGTCAACAGCCTACATCTGCAACAATTCTGGGGCCGACTTGCTGCAATCCTGTATGGACAGCCTCGCAGCGTCTGGCAACCTGATCATCTTCCCGGAAGGTACGCGCACGCGGCCCGGCGAGCCGCTGCGCATGCAGCGCGGCGCCGCCCAGATCGCGACGCGCGCCGTCCAGGACATCACACCGGTGACCATCCGATGCACCCCGCTGGGCCTGACCAAGGGCCAGCCGTGGTGGCAGGTGGCATCGCGGCGACTGCACTTCGACATCTGCGTGGGTGAAGACATTGCGGTGGCGCCGTTCCTGACGGCCAGCGGCGGCGAACCCGCCCTGGCGGCAAGGCGGTTGACGGACCATCTGATCCATTATTTTTCGAATGAACGAGGGAGCCATGCAGGCGCTGGAACGTGACATCAAACTGCTATTGATCGAGGCCTTGAATCTCGAGGACCTGACGCCCGAGCAGATCGACGCGGAAGACGCGCTCTTCGTGACCGGCCTGGGGCTGGACTCGATCGACGCGCTGGAGCTGGGGCTGGCCCTGCAGAAGAAATATGGCGTGAGCATGGCTGCGGACTCGGAAGAGACGCGCCGGCATTTCGCCAGCATCCGCGCGCTGGCCCGCTTCGTGGCGGAGCACGGCAAGGTCGCGGCCTGATTCAAGCCGGCAGGGAGGATCCACGACATGACGAATGAAGACATCTTCGCGCGCCTGCGCGACATCCTGATCGAGACCTTCGACATCGAAGCCGATCGCATCACCCCCGAGGCCCGCCTCTACGAGGACCTCGACATCGACTCGATCGACGCGGTCGACCTGATCGTGAAGCTCAAGCCGATGGTCGGCAAGAAGCTGCAACCCGAGGCCTTCAAGGCCGTGCGCACCTTGCAGGACGTCGTCGACGCGCTGCAAGGCCTGATCAAGACGCCGGAGACGGCCAGCGCCTGAGTCTCCATGGCCCGCGCCGTGTTGTGGTTGCTGACGGCGGCCTATCCCCTGCTCGTGTATCTCGGTCTGGCGCATGCCCAGCCGCGCGACCTCGCGCTGCTGCTGGCGGCGCTGGCCGCGTTGCGCGCGCTCGCCCGTCGCGGCAGCGCCGAGGCCCGTCTCTGGTGGTGGAGCGCCGCCGGCGCCGCGCTGCTCGCCGGCGCGGCCGCGCTGATGAACCAGAGCCTGCCGCTCAAGCTCTATCCGGTGCTGGTGAATGCCGGGCTGCTGGGGCTGTTCGGCGTGAGCCTGTGGCACGGTCCGCCGATCGTCGAACGCCTGGCGCGCTTGACGGAGCCCGATCTCGATGAACGCGGCCAACGCTACACGCGCCGTGTCACCCAGGTCTGGTGCGGGTTCTTCGTGATGAACGGCGGCATCGCCCTGGCGACGGCGCTCTGGGCCGACGACAAGGTCTGGGCGCTGTACAACGGTCTGGTGTCCTACGTGCTGATCGGACTGCTGATGGGCGGCGAGTACCTGGTGCGCCTGTGGGTGCGTCGGCGCGACGCGGTCCAGACCTGATCCTTCCTCCTCCATGAGCTTGCTGAAGACCCTGTGCGCGCTGATGAGCGCGCCTCCGCGCCCCGGTCGACCGGTGGCCCGCCGTGCGGGCGGGCTGGTGGACGAGGCCGGCTTCCACGCACGGACGCGCCGTTGGGCGGCCGCTTTCGCGGCGCTGGATCGAGGCCATGCAGACGCAGCGGTGGGCTTGTCGAGTGGCACCTCGGGTGCGCCGCACGTGGCGCTGCACTTCGAGGACACCGTCGAATTCTCCGCTGCGCTGTTCGGCCTCTGGGCCGTGGGCGGCACGGCGTGGCTGCCGGGTGACCTCCAGCCCGCGACGCTGCAGGCGCTGCGAGGGTGCGTGAGCGCGCTGGCGAGCGATGCATCGACGACGGCGATGTCGGCGCCGGCCGCAGGCGCCATGAATGTCGCAGACGCTGCGCTGACGCGCATCGAGGCCGCCGCGACGCCCGACGACCGGACCTTCGAGCCGCTCGATGCCGAGGCCGAACGGCTCGTCATCTTCACTTCCGGCAGCACCGGCCAGCCAGGCGCGATCCCGAAGCGGCTGCGCGAGCTCTTCGCCGAGGTCGACGCGCTGGAGCAGGCCTTCGGCGCCCGCCTCGATGGCGCCGAGATCCTGGGCCTCGTGTCCCACCAGCACATCTACGGCCTGCTGTATCGGGTGCTGTGGCCGCTGGCCGCGGGCCGCGTGCTGCATGCCGAGCGCCTGCCCTACATCGAGACCCTGCTCGCCGCTCTGCATGCGGGCCCGCGCTTCGCCGTCGTCGCCAGCCCGGCGCACCTGAAGCGTCTGCCGCCCGCCGACAGCGCGCCTCCAGTCGAGGCCGCCCATCTGGCGCTGATCTTCTCGTCCGGCGGTCCGCTGCCCGAAGAGGCCGTGCCCGATTGCCGCCGCCTCTTCGGCCAGGCGCCGCTGGAGGTCTACGGCAGCAGCGAGACCGGCGGCGTGGCCTGGCGCCAGCGCGACGTCGGCGCACCGACGACCTGGACCGCGCTGCCCGGCATCGAGTGGCAGGCTGACGAGTCCGGCACGCTGCGCATCCGATCGCACCACTTGCCCGATCCCGCCGAATGGTTCGAGAGCGCCGATCGCGTGCGCCTCACCGCCGACGGTTTCGAGCTGCTGGGCCGTGCCGACCGCATCGTGAAGATCGAAGGCAAGCGCGTGTCGCTGCAGACGATCGAGACGGTGCTGCGCGACAGCGGCTGGATCGAGGACCTGCGCGTCTTCGTGCTGGAGCCCGGCGCGCGCGAGCAGCTCGCCGTCGCCGTGCAGCTCAACGACGCCGGCTGGGCCGAGCACGACGAGCACGGCAAGGCCGCATTCGCGCAAAAGCTCAGGGACCGGCTCGCGCCGCACCTGGAGCGCATCGCGCTGCCGCGGCGTTGGCGCTTCCTCTCGCAGCTGCCGGTGAACGCGCAGGGCAAGATCACGGTGGCCGCGCTGACGCGGCTCTTCGACCCGCGACGGCCGGGGGTGCGGTTGCTGGCGCGGTCGGCCAACGAAGTCACGTTGCGCCTCAGCGTCGATGCGACCTTGCCGCAATTCGACGGTCACTTCCCCGGCCATCCCATCCTTCCCGGTGTCGCGCAGCTCGACTGGGTGATGCTCTTGGCGCGCGAGTGGCTGCCCTTGCCGCCGGCGGGTCAGGCCGCGGGGCAGGCGGATTTCGCCGGCATCGACAACCTCAAGTTCCAGCAGGTCATCGCGCCCGGGATGACGGTGGAGCTCACGCTCGCGTTCACCGCGCCGCTGCTGAGCTTCAGCTATCGCTCGGCCGCCGGCGCTCACGCCGCCGGAAAGATCCGCCTGCAGGGAGCGACCGCATGAGCCTCACGGCCGTCGTGCCCGTCTACAACCACGGCGGTCCGGTGGGCGGCGTCGTGCAGGCCCTGCGCGCCCAGGGGCTGCCGGTGTTGCTGGTCGACGACGGCAGCGAACCCGGCTGTGCCGCCGTGCTCGATGCCTTGTCCGCCGCCGATGCCGAGGTCCGCCTGCTGCGCCTCGCGGTGAACCAGGGCAAGGGCGGCGCGATGATCGCCGGGCTGACGCAAGCACAACGACTGGGCTTCACCCACGCGCTGCAGATCGACGCCGACGGCCAGCACGACGTCGGCGATCTGCCGCGTTTCCTGGCCGAATCCGAGGACTTCCCCGATCACTTCATCTGCGGCTGCCCCGTCTACGACGCGTCGGTGCCCAAGGGGCGGCTCTACGGCCGCTATGCGACGCACGTCTGGGTCTGGATCAACACGCTGTCCTTCGCGGTGAAGGACTCGATGTGCGGCTTCCGCGTCTATCCGCTGGCGCCGACGGTGGCGCGGCTGACGCGCACGCGCATCGGCCGACGCATGGACTTCGATGTCGAGATCGCCGTGCGCCTGGTCTGGGACGGCGTGCGCGTGCGCAACGTGCCGACCCGCGTGCGTTATCCCGAGGATGGCGTCTCGCACTTCCGCGCGCTGCGGGACAACCTGCTGATCTCGTGGATGCACACGCGGCTGTTCTTCGGCATGCTGCCGCGCCTGCCGCTGCTGCTGTGGCGCAAGGTGGCCCCGTGAGCGATCCGCACGCCGCCTCCGGGTCGGGTCCCGCCGACGCACCGCGCCATTGGGCCCAGTTCGGCGAGACGACCTTCGTCGCCGGCATCTGGCTGCTCTACGCGGTGCATCGCGTGGCGGGACGATGGCTGTTCCGCGCGGCGATGTTCCCCGTGGTGTTCGTGCACTGGCTGAGCCGGCCCGCGCTGCGCCGTGACAGCCTCGACTATCTGCGCCGCGTGCATGCCGTCGCCGGCCGCCCGGCGCCGACCTGGCGGGACAGCCTCGCGCATGTCGCGCTGTTCGCCGACACGATGCTCGACAAGCTGCTGGCGATGGCCGGCCGCTATCCGGCGGAGCGCGTCAGCGTCGACGGCAAGGACGAGGTCCTCGCGCAGCTGCGTACCGGGCAGGGCCTGGTGCTCGCGACGGCCCATATCGGCTGCCTGGAGCTGTGCCGCGCGCTTGCCGGCCGGATGCCCGGCCTGCGTCTCAACGTGCTGGTGCACACGCGCCACGCGCAGAGCTTCAACCGCATCCTCGACCGGCTCCAGGGCGCCGACGCCATCGCGGAAGGCGCCAGCGTGCGCCTGATCGAGGTGACCGGCATCGATCCCGCGCTGGCGATGCAGCTGGCCGAGCGCATCTCGGCCGGCGAGTGCGTCGTCATCGCCGGCGACCGCGTGCCGGTCAACAGCGGCCGCACGCTGACGCTGCCCTTCCTGGGCGAGCCGGCGCGCTTCCCCATCGGGCCGTACCTGATCGCCGGGCTGCTCAAGTGCCCGCTCTTCTTCATGGGCTGCGTGCACGAGGGCCGCGGCTATGCGCTGCGCTTCGAGCGCCTGGCCGATCGCATCGCCCTGCCGCGCGGCGACCGCGAGCGCGCGATGACCGATCCGGCGCTCGCCTACGTCGCGGCGCTGACGCGTTGCCTGCGGCGCTCGCCGCATGACTGGTTCAACTTCTTCCCGTTCTGGAATCAACCCGATGTCGAGTCCTGAGACCCTGCTGCCCACCGTGATCTTCGACGGCGGCCCGCTGCGCATCGAGGACGTCGCCGCGATCGCGGAGCGCCGCGCCGAGGCGCGCCTGTCCACCGATGCCGCCTTCCAGGCGCGCATCCGCGCGGGCGCCGACTTCGTCGCCCGCCTGCTGGCCGAGGACGGCGTCATCTACGGCGTCACGACCGGCTACGGCGATTCCTGCACCGTCGTGATTCCGCCGCACCTCGTCACGGAACTCCCGCACCACCTGTACACGTACCACGGCTGCGGCGCCGGCGCCTACCTCACGGCCGAGCAGACGCGCGCCGTCCTGGCCGCGCGGCTGAACTCGCTGGCGCAGGGCATGTCGGGCGTGAGCCTGGAGCTGCTGCAAGGCCTGGAGCAGCTGCTGCGCCACGACGTGCTGCCGCTGATCCCGTCGGAAGGGTCGGTCGGCGCGAGCGGCGACCTGACGCCGCTGTCCTACGTCGCCGCCGTGCTGTGCGGCGAGCGCGAGGTGATGTGGCGCGGCGAGCGCATGGCTGCCGCCGACGCGCTGAAGGCCATCGGCCTGACCCCGCACAAACTGCGCCCGAAGGAGGGCCTCGCGATCATGAACGGCACGGCCGTCATGACGGGCCTGGCCTGCCTCGCGTGGACGCGCGCCGACTACCTGAACCGCATGGCCACGCGCCTGACGGCGATGAACGTCGTCGCCAGCGCCGGCAACGCGCACCACTTCGACGAGACGCTGTTCGCCGCCAAGCCGCATCCGGGCCAGCAGAAGATCGCCGCGCGGCTGCGCGCCGATCTGGCCGTCGACGCGCCGAGCCGCAACTCGCATCGCCTGCAGGACCGCTACTCGCTGCGCTGCGCGCCGCACGTCATCGGTGTCCTCGAGGACGCGCTGCCCTTCCTGCGCCAGCTGATCGAGAACGAGCTCAACAGCGCCAACGACAACCCGCTGATCGACGCCGAGAACGAGCGCGTGCTGCACGGGGGCCATTTCTACGGCGGTCACATCGCGTTGGCCATGGACACCTTGAAGAACGCCGTGGCCAACGTCGCCGATCTGCTGGACCGCCAGCTCGCGCTGCTGGTGGACACGCGCTACAACCACGGTCTGCCGTCCAACCTGTCGGGTGCGTCCGGTGAGCGCGCCGCGATCAACCACGGCCTGAAGGCGCTGCAGATCAGCGTGTCGGCCTGGACCGCCGAGGCCCTCAAGCAGACGATGCCGGCCTCGGTCTTCAGCCGTTCGACCGAGTGCCACAACCAGGACAAGGTCAGCATGGGCACGATCGCCGCGCGCGACTGCCTGCGCGTGCTGGAGCTGTCCGAGCAGGTCGTCGCCGCCATGCTGATCGCCGCCCGCCAGGGCCTCGCGCTGCGCGCGCTCCTGCAGCCGGAACCGCTGGCGCTGGGCACCGGCGCCGCCGCGATGTTCGAGGAGCTTTCGGCCCGCATCCCACTCATCGAGGAAGACCGCGCGCTCGATCGCGAACTGCTCGCGCTGGTGCACGCGCTGCGCGAGCGGCAGTGGAGGCTCCATGACGATTGACGCCGACGGCAGCGGTTTCGACCGTGCCGACAACAGCCCGCCGGACCTCAGCCACGAGATCGAGCTCTCGCCGGCGTTCCATGACATCGATCTCATGGAGGTCGTCTGGCACGGCCACTACGTCAAGTATCTGGAGCTCGCGCGGTGCGCGCTGCTGCAGAAGTTCGACTACGACTATCCCCAGATGCGGGCGTCCGGCTACGCGTGGCCGATCGTGGACATCCGGCTGAAGTACGTCGGCATGGTCGAGTACGGCCAGGCGGTGCGCATCCGCGCCGAGATCGTCGAGTGGGAGAACCGCCTGAAGATCGAGTACCAGGTGCGCAACGCCGCGACGGGCCGCGTGCTCAACAAGGCCTACACGATCCAGGTCGCGCTGGAGATCGCGTCGCGGCAGATGCAGTACGTGTGCCCGCGGATCCTTTGGGACAAGCTGGGCGTGCGCCCGGCATGACGGCGATGACCAGGATGGACACGATGCACAAGATGGGCACGACGAGCGTCGATCCGATCCGTCGCCGACTGCTCGCCGTCGGCGCGCTGTCGGCCTTCGCCTTCGTGTTGCCGACTTCGGCGCTGGCTGCGACCGATGAAGCCGCGCTGATGAAGGGCGTGCAGTCGCGTCTGCGTCAGCCCGAGTGGCTGCGCGGCGATTTCGAGCAATCGAAGCAGGTGCCCGGATTCAAGAAGCCGGTGGTCTCGCGCGGCGACTTCGTCGTGGCGCGCGGCCGCGGCGTGCTGTGGCACACGCGCACGCCGTTCGAGAGCGAGCTGCGCCTGACGCGAGACGAGATCCGCGCCAGCCAGGGCGGCGCGACGGCGATGCGGATGGACGCCCAGCGCGAGCCCGCGCTGCGGCTGGTCAACGAGATGATGTTCGCCCTGCTCGGCGGCGATGTGGGCGCGCTCTCCAAGCTCTTCTCAATGGAGGGCGAGTTGACCGGCACCGCCGCTTGGAAGCTGGATCTGCGTCCGCGCCAGGCGGCGTGGTTGCAAGTCCTGCAGCGTCTGGCGCTCAGCGGCGACACGCACGTGCGCGCGGTCGAGCTGGTCGAGGCCGGCGGCGACATCACGCGCATCGCCTTCTCCAATCTGCGCGAATCCGCCCCCGAGGGCGGCGCGCGGCTCTTCGACTGATCGCCGCATGACCGCCCTCGCGTCGCGTCCTCCGCGCGGTCACCGCCTGCTTGCCTGGCTGTGGCTGGCGGTGGTGCTCGTCATCGCGGCGCACCAGGCGTGGCTGTGGACGCGACCGGCCGGCGTGCTGGACAGCGACGTGCTCGCGATGCTGCCGCGCGACGAGCGCCGCCCCGCCGTCGCCGCGGCCACGCGCGCGCTGGCCGATGCGGGCGAGCGACGCGTCGTCGTGCTGATCGGCACGAAGGATCCGGCGCAGGCACGCCGTGCGGGCGACGCGTTCGCCGAGGCGCTGGGCAAGGAGGTCGCGCTGCGCTGGCGCGTCGGCGAGGGCGAGCAGGGCGCCTGGCTCAATTTCTACGCACCGTGGCGCGCCGCGCTGCTGACCGAGACGGACCGCCGCGCGCTGCAGACGCAGTCGACCGAAGCGCTCGCCCAGCAGGCGCTGCGCGCGTTGCACCAGCCGGTGGGGCTGCCGCGCATCGGCTCCTGGGCCGAGGACCCGCTGAATCTGCGCGGCCGCTGGCTCGCCGAGCGCGCCGGCATCAGCCGCGTGCGTGTCCAGGACGGGCGACTCACGGTGACCGACGGCGACACGATCTACGCGGTGCTGATGGCCGAATCGACGGCGCCGGCCTTCGCGGTGTCGGCGCAGCGCGCGCTGGTCGCGCGACTTGAAGCCGCAGCGGACGCCGCACGCACCGCGGTGCCGGACTCGCGCGTGCTGATGGGCGGCGTGCCGTTGTTCGCGGCGTCCGCCGCGGCGCAGGCCGAGCGCGAGATCCACACCATCGGCGTCGGCTCGCTGATCGGCATCGTGCTGCTGACGTGGTGCGCGTTCCGCTCGCTGCGGCCGCGCGTGCTGGTGACGCTGTCGATGGCCGTGGGCCTGGCGGCGGCGGTGTCGGTGACGCATGCGCTCTTCGGCGGCCTGCACCTGATCACGCTGGTGTTCGGCGCGACGCTGCTGGGCGTCGCGGAGAACTACGGCAGCAACTACTTCTGCGCCCGCATGGGCCTGCCGCGCGCGGCGCGCTGGGACATGCTGCGGCGGCAGTGGCCGATCGTGAGCCTGGCGATGCTGACGACGGTGATCGCCTACGCGCTGATCGGCATCGCACCGTTCCCCGGACTGCGCCAGATCGCGGTGTTCTCGTCGGCCGGTCTGCTCGGCGCGTTCGTGACCGTGATGCTCTGGTTCCCGTGGCTGGACGGCGAGGCCGCGCCGCCGACGCGTTTCGGCCTGTGGCTCGGCGGCCTGCGCGCCCGCGTGCCCCATGTCGCACTGCGCCGCTGGGCGTCGACGCTGATCATCTTCACGTCGATGTTCATCCTGCTCGGCCTGTATCAGCTCACGCGCAACGACGACATCCGCCAGCTGCAGAGCGCGCCCGCGGCGCTGATCGACCAGCAGCGCGAGGTCGGTCGTGTGATGGGCCTGCCCGGCGTCGCTCGCTTCGTGCTCGTCGAGGGCGAGAGCGAAGAGCAACTGCTGACCCGCGACGAGGCCGTGGTGCGGGCCCTCGGTGCGCTGGGCGTCGAGTCGCAGGCGGTGTCGCAATGGCTGCCGTCACGGCAGGCGCAACGCGACGACGCCGCGCTGATCGCGCGCCGTGTGGCCGAGATCAACGGCGCGCTCGCGACGATGCTCGACGAGACGCTGCCCGCGCCCGCCGCCGTCGCATCGCCGCTGCTGCCGGCACCGTGGCTCGCGTCGGCGGTGTCGGAACCGCTGCGTCACCAATGGCTGGGCCGCGGCGCGGACGGTGCTTGGCGCAGCGCCGTGCTGCTGCGAGGCGGCGATGCGCCGCTGGACGCCGCGCGACTGTCCGCGGCGATCGGTCAGATCCCCGGCGCGGTCTGGGTCGACAAGGTCGGCGAGATCTCCGCGCTGCTCGGCCGCTACGCGTCGCTGTTCGGCGTGATGGTGGTGGCCGGGCATCTGCTGGTGTGGCTCGCGCTGATGCCGCGCTTCGGCCGCCGGGCGTGGCGGGCGCTGGTGCCGACCTCGCTCGCCACGCTGCTCACGCTCGCCGTCTTCGGCATGGCGGGCGTCCCCGTCACGCTGTTCCACCTGCTGCCGCTGCTCATCCTGCTCGGCCTGGGCGTCGACTACGGCATCTTCCTGCTCGAACAACCGGGCCGCCGCGAGATCCAGCCCTTCCTGTCCGTGAGCCTGGCCGCGCTCTCCACGCTGCTGGCCTTCGGCCTGCTGGCGCTGTCCACCACGCCGGCGCTGCGCGCCTTCGGCCTGACGCTGCTGGTCGGCGTCACGCTCGCCTGGTGGCTCACGCCGCTCTTCATGCCCGCGGACGCCGACACCGGCACCGACGCCGACGCTGTCACGCGCCCGGACCAGACCAACGATCCGAGAGGCGCCACCGCGCCCACACCACCTTCATCACAAGGGACTCCATGACCACGACCGCGACCCAGGACACCGCAGCGCACGGTGCCACCGAGGCCATCGACAAGCGCTTCTCCCCGCCCAAGCAGAGCGCCTTCGCCGCGCGCTACGAGGCCCAGAAGATCGCCTTCGGCCCGGTCGTCTTCCAATGCGTGCGCTACGCGTGGAAGCGCGGCATGCTGGAAACGCTGGCCGGCGCCGGTGACGCCGGACTCAGCATGGAACAGCTGGTGGCCGACGGTCGATGGACCGCCTACGCGCTCAAGCTCGCGCTGGAGTCCTGCCTGTCGGCCGGCGTCGTCGAACTGAAGCAGGGCCGCTGGACGCTGGACAAGACCGGCTACTGCCTGATCAGCGACCGCATCACGCAGATCAACATCAACTTCGTCCAGGACGTCTGCTACCAGGGGCTGTTCGACCTGGAGCGCTCGCTCGACGAGGAGCGCCCGCTGGGCCTGGCCCACCTGGGCCCCTGGCCGACGATCTACGAAGGCCTGTCGCAGCTGCAGGAGCCGGCGCGCACGAGCTGGTTCGAGTTCGACCACTTCTACTCCGACACCTCGTTCCCGGACATCCTGCCCGACGTCTTCGCCACCGCGCCCAGGCGCGTGATGGACATCGGCGCCAACACCGGCAAGTTCAGCCGCGCGGCGCTGGCCTACAACGCCGATTTCGAGCTGAACCTGGTGGACCTGCCGCAGCAACTCGAACTGGCCCGCGCCACGCTGACCGAGGCCGGCACCGTCGGCCGCGCGAAGTTCCACGGCCGCGACATGCTCGACGACAACGCCGCGTTGCCCGAAGGCATGGACATCATCTGGATGAGCCAGTTCCTGAGCTGCTTCGGCGAGCCGCAGATCGCCAGCATCTTCCGCCGCGTGGCCGACGCGCTGGCGCCCGGCGGCCAGGTGCTGATCCTGGACACGCTGTGGGACCGTCAGCGCTACGACATCGCCGCGTACTGCCTGATCAACACCTCGCCGTACTTCACCGCGATGGCCAGCGGCAACTCCAAGGTCTACCAGAGCGGCGACTACCTGCGCCTGGCCGCGCAGGCCGGCCTGAAGCTCGTCACGATGCGCGACAACATCGGCTACTGCCACAGCCTGATGCGGCTGACGAAGGCGTGATGCGTCCGATGAGCCTCAGGGGGCTGCACGCGTCGCTCCTCGTCCCGTTCGCCGTGTTCGCCGCGCTCGCGGTGGCGATGACGGGGTGCGCGTCCTCGCGGCTGCCTGCTGCCGCGTCGACGGGAGCGGCGGCGCCGACGTCGGCGTCGGCCTCGGCGCCTGCCAGCGAAGAGACGCCGCTGCCGATGCTGCGGTTGGCCCCTGCGCTGCTCGAGCGCGACGCGAGCCTGAGCCAGCGGCTCACGGTCACGCCGCTGGACGGCAGCGGGCGCGAGCAGCAGGTCGTCGACGTGCAGCTGGAGATCGACCGCGAGGGCCTGCGCCTGGCCGCCTTCGCGATCGGCCAGCGCGTGCTGCTGATGCAGTGGGACGGCCGCGAGCTGAAGACGCAGCGCCATCCGCGCCTGCCCGCCGAGGTCGACGAGCAGCGCATGCTGCGCGACATGACGCTGGTCTACTGGCCCGTGCCCGCGTTGCGCGGCGCGCTGCCGCCGGGCTGGACGCTGCGCGAGACGCCGGGCCGCCGCGAGCTGATCGCGGGCGCGGACGTCGCACACCCGGTCGTCGATGTCGCCGTCTCCGGGGACCTCGCGGGGGACAGCCGGATCGTCATCACCAACCAGCGGGAGCACTATCGGCTCCTGATCGAATCCCGACCTCTGGAGTCCGGCCGATGAGCGTGGCCGCCTATCTGCATGAACTGGGCGTCGTCTGCGCATTGGGCAGCGGCGTCGACGCGCTGCGCGCGGGCGTCTTCGCGTACGCGCCGGGCGGCGTCGCGCCGAACGAGGCGATCTGGCCCGGGCGCACGCTGCACCTCGGCGCGGTGAACGCCGCGCTGCCGCCCGTCGATGCGCGGCCGCTCGCCGAGCGCAGCCGCAACAACGCGCTGCTGCTGGAGGCGCTCGCGCAGATCCGGCCGGCCGTGGACGCCGCGATCGCGCGCTTCGGTGCCGGTCGCATCGGCGTGGTGCTGGGGACCAGTACATCCGGCGTCGGCGAGGCCGAGGCGGCCTGGAACGCCGCGGCGCAGGCCGGTGGCGATGGGTCTCGACTCCCCGAGTCCTTCCACGTCGGCCAGCAGGAGATCGGCGCGCCCGCGCTGATGCTCGCGCGCGAGCTCGGCGCCGCGGGTCCGCGGCACGTGATCTCGACCGCCTGCTCGTCCAGCGCCAAGGCGCTCGCGAGCGCCGCGCGGCTGTTGCGCGCCGGCCTCTGCGACGCGGTCGTCTGCGGTGGCGCGGACTCGCTGTGCCGCTTCACCGTCGCCGGTTTCGCGGCCTTGGACTCGGTCGCGGAGGCACGCTGCAACCCGATGAGCGAATGCCGCGAGGGCATCAACATCGGCGAGGCCGCCGCCCTGTTCCTGATGACGCGCGAGCCCGGCCCGGTGCGACTCGCCGGCTGGGGCGAGACCTCGGACGCGCATCACATCTCGGCGCCCGAACCGGGCGGCACCGGTGCGCTGGCGGCCATGCGCGCCGCGCTGACGCAGGCCGGCCTGGCGCCGTCCGACATCGATTACCTCAACCTCCACGGCACGGCCACGCCGCAGAACGATGCGATGGAGAGCCGCGCGGTCGAGGCGCTGTTCGGGCTCGACCTGCCGTGCAGCTCGACCAAGCCGCTGACCGGCCACACGCTCGGCGCCGCCGGCGCGCTGGAGGCCGCGATCGCCTGGATACACCTGCGCGACAACCCGGACGGCCGCCTCGCGCCACACTGGTGGGATGGCCGCCGCGATCCGGCGCTGCCCGCGATCCGGCTCGCCGTGCCGGGCGAGCGCCTGGGCCGTCCGCCGCGCCACGTGCTGAGCAACTCCTTCGCCTTCGGCGGCAGCAATGCCGCGCTGATCCTGAGCCGACACGATGTCTGAGCCGATGAACCCGTCGAACCCGTCGAATCCGTCTGACGCCGCCTTCGACCTCGTGTTCCCGATGCCGGCCGCCGAGCTGGTGCCGCACGCCGGTCGCATGAGCCTGCTGACGCGCGTGCTGGCCTGCGAGGGCGACCGTCTGGTGGCCGAGGCGGTGCTCGACGGCGACCAGCTCTTTCACGACAGCCAGGGCGAGGGCACCGGCATCGGCGGCTGGATCGGCATCGAGCTGATGGCGCAGGCCGTGGCCGCGTGGGCCGGTGTGCAGGGCCGCGCCCAGGGCGAGGCGCCGCGCATCGGTTTGCTGCTCGGTTGCCGCAAGTACCGCAGCACGCGCGCCCGCTTCGAGGCCGGCGAGACGCTGCGCATCGAGATCGCGCGCGAGTTCCAGGCCGACAACGGACTGGGCCAGTTCGCCTGCGTGGTGCACCTCGCCGGGGATGCGCCGCATTCGCCGGAGGCGCCGCCGCTGGCCCAGGCCCAGCTCACCGTGTTCGGGCCGCCTGATCCGGCGGCTTTCCTGGCCGGCATGGCGCCATGAAAATGGCGTGACGAGGTCCGAAGAGGTCTCGCCCGCCCGACGAGAATTCCAAAGAAGAACGCTTACCCCGCTCCATGAAGAACAACAACGATTCCAACGACACCGTCCTGGTGACCGGCTCCAGCCGGGGCATCGGGCGCGCGGTGGCGCTGCGCCTGGCGCGCGACGGCTACGACGTGGTGGTGCATTGCCGCAGCCGCGTCGAGGAAGCCGACGCCGTCGCCGCCGAGATCACGGCCCTGGGCCGCCAGGCCCGCGTGCTGCAGTTCGACGTCGCGGACCGCGAGGCCGCATCGACCGCGCTGCTGGCCGATGTCGAGGCGCACGGCTGCTACTACGGCGTCGTCTGCAACGCCGGCATCGCCCGGGACGGCGCCTTCCCGGCGCTCAGCGGCGAGGACTGGGACCAGGTCATCCACACCAACCTGGATGCGTTCTACAACGTGCTGCACCCGCTGACGATGCCGCTGGTGCGCCGCCGCAAGCCGGGTCGCATCGTGACGCTGGCTTCCGTGTCGGGTGTCATGGGCAACCGGGGTCAGGTCAATTACAGCGCCAGCAAGGCCGGTATCATCGGCGCCACAAAAGCGCTGGCGGTCGAATTGGCCAGCCGGCAGATCACGGTGAACTGCGTCGCGCCCGGCCTGATCGCCACCGAGATGGTGGACGAGCGGGTCCTCGAGGAAGCGATGAAGCTGATCCCGGCGCAACGCGTCGGGACACCGGAGGAGGTGGCCGCCACGGTGGCCTTCCTGATGGGCAAGGACGCGGCCTACATCACCCGACAGGTGATCTCGGTCAACGGAGGAATGGTGGGATGAGGCGCGTGGTCGTCACGGGCATTGGGGCGATCAGCCCGTTGGGCTGCGATTGGGCCTCGGTGCTGGCCCACCTGCGCAGCCGCCGCAATGCCGTTCAGCACATCGACGAGTGGGACGAGTACGAGGGTCTGAACACCCGCGTCGGCGTGCCCGCCGCACCGTTCCAACTGGACCCGGTCCGCTACAACCGCAAGACCACGCGCAGCATGGGCCGCGTCGCGCTGATGGCGGTGCGTGCGAGCGAGATGGCGCTCGAGCAGGCCGGTCTGCTCGGCGATCCGGTGCTCAAGGGCGGCAAGGTCGGCGTGTCCTACGGATCCTCCGCCGGCACGCCCAAGGCGATCGGCGACTTCGGCCGCATGCTGCTGGAGAAGAGCACCGAGGGCATCAACGCCACGACCTACATCAAGATGATGTCGCACACGGCGCCGGTGAACATCGGCGTCACCTTCGGCCTGACCGGCCGCGTCGTCACGACCAGCAGCGCCTGCACGTCGGGCAGCCAGGGCCTGGGCTACGCCTACGAGATGGTGCGCAGCGGCCAGCAGGTCGCGATGCTGGCCGGCGGCGCGGAGGAACTCGACGCCACCGAGGCGGCGGTCTTCGACACGCTGTTCGCCACCAGCGTCAAGCACAACGACAGCCCGTCGCTGACGCCGCGGCCCTTCGACGTCCACCGCGACGGCCTGGTGCTGGGCGAGGGCGCCTGCACCTTCGTGCTGGAGGACTACGAGCACGCCAAGGCGCGCGGCGCGACGATGCTGGCCGAGGTGATCGGCTTCGGCACCAACAGCGACGGCTGCCACGTCACGCAGCCCAACGCGCCGACGATGGCGCAGGCGATGCGCCTGGCGCTGGAGAGCGCCGGCCTCGATGCGGCCGCGATCCCCTACGTCAATGCGCACGGCACCGCCACCGAGCACGGCGACGTGGCCGAGTCGCGCGCGACGAACGAGGTGTTCGGGCCGAAGGTCGCGATCTCCTCGCTGAAGAGCTACATGGGCCACACGCTGGGCGCGTGCGGCGCGCTCGAAGCGTGGATGACCATCGAGATGATGCGCGAGGGCTGGTTCGCCCCGACGCTCAACCTGACCGAGGTCGACCCGCGCTGCGGCGAGCTGGACTACGTGACCGGCGACGGCCGCGCGCTGCAGACCGACCTCGTGATGAGCAACAACTTCGCGTTCGGCGGCATCAACACGTCGCTGATCTTCCGCCGGATCTGAGGGCCGCGATTGCGGACCCGCCCCCCTCACCACCGTCCTCAAGAAAGGGAATCCATGACCACGAAGAACAAGTACGCCCTCGTCATGAAGCGCTCGCTGGCCGTCGGCGTCGCCGCGCTGGGCCTGGCCGCCGGTGCCGCGCAGGCGCGCGACACGGTGCTGCACATCCCGCTGGCCGACGTGCTGGCCATGCCGGAAGCCGAGGGCAAGCTCGACGGCTCGGTCAAGTTCTTCCTGGCCGGCGCCAAGACGCCCCGCGTCGAGAAGCGCATGGGGTCGGACAGCTCCAACCAGAAGACCAATGGCATCGGCAAGTCCGACGAGTTCGGCTGCAAGTGGGCCGCCCTGAGCGCGCTGATCCAGTTCCAGAACAGCGCCAAACGCCAAGGCGCCAACGCCGTGGTCGACATGGTCAGCTACTACAAGAAGAACGAGACCCGCAGCGACACCACCTTCGAATGCCATGCCGGCGGCGTGATCATCGGCGTCGCGCTCAAGGGCACGTACGCCAAGGTTGCCAACTGATCGGAGGGTCGACATGAAGCGTTTCCTGATTGCCGCCGCGCTGATCGCGGCCACCACGCTGTCGCAGGCGCGCGATTCCGTGCCGATGGTGGAACCCGGGCGGACCACCATCACCAACATCGACGGCCGGACGCCCGGGGTCGAGCTCATGAGGAAGTCCATCGTCGAGGGCAGCGCCAAGCGCGGCTGGCGGCCTGGCAAGGAAGAGCCCGGTCGGATCGAGCTCGTCTACACGAAGGACAACGGCCGCATCGAGTGCGTCATCGCCGTGGCCTATGACGCGGACAGCCTGCAGATGAGCTACGTGTCCAGCCGCGAGCTGGGCTATGAAGTCAAGGACGGTGTTCCTCAGATCCATCCCAACTACAACAAGTGGCTGCCGTCCCTGACCAAGGACATCCAAGCCGCGGCGCGCCGTTGAGCGCGCGCCGTTTTCCTTTTCTCAACCACAACAACGACTTTTCAGGGAGTTCTCCATGCGTCGTCATTTCCTTCGCGTCTTCGCGATCGCCGGCCTGATGGGCCTTGCCGCCCTGCAGGGCTGCGCCACCCGGGTCAAGGCCACCGCGCTCGACAACCCGCCGCCCACGGAAGCCTTCAAGGCCTTCGGCCGCATCGAAGTGCAGCCGCTGCGCGTGGCGGACGGCATCAAGGCCAGCCCGACGGGCGTGGCCAAGATCCAGGAGAACCTGACCAAGGATCTGTCCACCGCGCTGCCCGAGTGGAACGCCGGCCCGGACAACGGCCGCAAGCTGACCATCCTGCCAGTGCTCGAGCAGCTGCAGTTCACGCACGGCGCCAAGCGCATCCTGCTGGGACCGCTGGCCGGCAGCTCGGGCGTGCTGCTGCGTCTGCGCATCATCGACGACAAGGGCCGCGTGGTCGCGACGCCGGAGTTCTTCCAGCGCGCCGACGCCATGGCCGCTGGCTTCGTGATGGGCGTGCATGACAACATCATGCTGACCCGTGTCGCCAACCTGGCCAGCGGCTACGTGCTGGCGAACTACAGCGTCGCCAAGGGCGGCCCGACCGGCGCGGACGACAAGGCGCTCGCTCCCGCCACTGCCACCGCCAAGTGACGAGGATGGCGGCAGGCGGTCAAAGTCGCGTGTCGCCGCCGTTCCTTCGCCTGGCGCTGACGACGCGGACCGGTCTGTCCGGTCCGCCGCTGTCGCCCGAAGACCTGCTGCCGGGCGAGCGCGCCCGGCTCGCGGGACGCCGCAACGACGACGCGCGGGAGCGCTTCGTCGAAGGACGTCGGTTGCTGCGGCAACTGACGGCCGTTCCTCCCGACATCGATGCCGACGGACGCAGCACGCTGCCGTCCGGGCACATCAACCTGTCCCACAGCGGCGACTGGCTGTTCGCCGGTGCTTGCGCGCTGCCGATCGGCGTCGACCTCGAAGTGCTGCGACCACGTCGCGGCGATCTGCTCGCGTTGTCACGGCAGGTGCATGGCGACGCGCAATGCGCGGAGATCGAGCGTCTGCAGACCCTGGGCCGCGACGCCGATGCGCTCGCGGTCTTCTACGGCTGGTGGACGCTCAAGGAAGCCTGGCTGAAGTGCCGGGGCCGTGGCCTCGACTTCGCGCAGATGCGTGCGCTCGACTTCCTCCCGCTCGACGACGTCGGCGTGTCGGCCAATGCCGATGCAGATACCGACGGGCCTCGCGCGGACTGCGCCTGCGCCCGCGCGGAAGGCCTTGGCCTGATGCTCGCCGTCGTCGTGGAGGGCGCTCTCCCGGGGCGCGGTCTGCACCCGCATGACCTTCCCGAGGAGATGGCCGGCGAACCGCTGCGCTGGCAACTCCTAGAATCGCGGCCCTCCGCCTGAAGTTGTTGTCGCCCATGTCGTCCACCCCCATCGCCATCACCCGTCACCAGGGCCTCGAAGCCCTTGAACTCCGCGCCCCCGGCGGCGCCCGCGCGACGCTGCTGCTGCACGGCGCCCATCTGGTGTCGTGGGTGCCCGCCGGCGCCGATGAGCAGCTCTTTCTGTCGCCGAAGAGCGCCTTCGCCACCGGCCAGGCGATCCGCGGCGGCGTGCCGGTGATCTTTCCGCAGTTTGCGACCCGCGGCCCGCTGCAGCGCCACGGCTTCGCGCGCGGCAAGCCCTGGCAGCTGGTCAGCGCCGAGTCGGGCAAGGAAGACGCGCTCGCCGTCCTGCGCCTGAGCGACGACAACGCCACCCGCATGGTCTGGCCGCATGCCTTCGAGGCCGAGATCAGCATCCGCATCGCCGGCCGCGCGCTGCAGATCGAGCTTGCCTGCGAGAACAAGGGCGACGCGCCGCTGTCCTTCACCGCTGCGCTGCACACCTACCTGCGGCTGACGCAGATCATGTCGGCCTCGGTGCAAGGACTGTCGGGTCTGGCGTATTGGGACTCCGCCGCCGAACGCGCGGGCACCCAGCACGAAGACCTGCTGCGTCTGGACGGCGAGATGGATCGCATCTACCAGGACGCCCGGCACGACCTGACCCTGCGCGACGGCGACCGCCGCGTGGCGATCCGCCAGCAGGGCTTCACCGACGCCGTGATCTGGAATCCCGGTCAGGAGAAGGGCGACGCGCTCGCCGACATGCCCGAGGGCGGCTGGAAGCAGATGCTGTGCGTCGAGGCCGCGCAGGTGCTCAAGCCGATCGAGCTGCCGCCGGGCGAGACCTGGGCGGGGATGCAGACGCTCGAACTGCTCTGATCCGCCGCATCGGCGCATCGCCGTAGCAGCGCAGCAGCAGCACGGCGGCCGCGGCGCCACCCCCGCGTTGGCGGTGATGCGCGGTAAGCTGGCCCGTCCTTCACGGCACGGAGACAGCATGGCCGACAAGAAGTCCAAGAGCGGTGGCAAGCGCAGCGACGACAGGAGCAGCGCCAAAGGCAGCAGCGACAAGGGCAGCAACGACAAGGGCAGCGGCAAGAACGGCAAGCTGTCGAAGTCGGACTACCTGGACCGCCTGCAGCCGATGCAGGTCGAGCTCAACAACCTCGCGCGCTGGCTGCAGCACACGCGCAAGCGGCTGCTGATCATCGTCGAGGGCCGCGACACTGCCGGGAAGGGCGGCGTCATCAGCGCGATCTCCGAGACGCTGAGTCCGCGCCAGTGCCGCACCGTCGCGCTGGGCAAACCCAGCGAGCGCGAGCAGGGCGAGTGGTACTTCCAGCGTTACCTGACGCACCTGCCGTCGGCGGGGGAGATCGTGCTCTTCGACCGCAGCTGGTACAACCGCGCCGGCGTCGAGGCGGTGATGGGCTTCTGCACGCCGCAGCAGACGGAGGACTTCCTGAAGCAGGCGCCGGTGCTGGAGCGTCTGCTCGTCGACGACGGCGTGCTGCTGTTCAAGTACTGGCTGACGGTCGATCAGCAGCAGCAGGAAGAGCGCTTCGCCGAGCGCGCCGAGGATCCGCTGAAGCAGTGGAAGCTCTCGCCGATCGACCTCGAGGCGCGACAGCATTACGAGGACTACGGCCGCGCGCGCGACCGCATGCTCGAACACACGCACACGAAGCAGGCGCCCTGGACGCTGGTCGACTTCAACGATCAACGCCGCGGCCGCCTGACCGTGATCCGCCATCTGCTGGACCATCTGCCGGACGTCACCGTGCCGGCGAAGGAACTGAAGTTCCCGCCGATGAAGGGCGGTCTGAAGGAAGAGCGCTTCGGCTGGAAGCTCAGGCCGATCAAGAGCCTTTGAATCTCAGAGCACCACGACGGCGTCCGGCAGCTCGTTGCGCGGCACCGCGCCGGCTTCGGGCGGGAAGTGCTGCGCCAGCAGCGCCTCGACGGCACGGATCGCTTCCACCAGCCCCTGCTCGAACTGACCGCCGCGCAGCGACTCCCGCAGCCCGTCGACGATGGGCTGCCATTGCGCCGCGCTGACGCGCCGGTTCAATCCGCGGTCCGCGACGATCTCGATCGCGTGCTCCGCGAGCAGCAGATAGATGAGCACGCCGTTGTTGTGCTCGGTGTCCCAGACGCGCAGCTTGCCGAACAGCGCCAGTGCGCGCTGCCGCGCCGTCAGGCCGCGCCACAGGTAGCTGATCGGCAGGCTGGCTTCCACGCACAGACGGATCTCGCCGGCGTGGCTCAGCTCGCTCTCGGTGACCCGTGCGGACAGGCGCGCCAGCGCCGCGGCCGGCAGCACGCGCCGCACGTCGGCCTCGTCCCAGAAGCGGTGGCGGAAGAAGCGCCCCAGCCGGCTCGTGTCGCCGGCGTGGCGGACGTCGTGATCGGTGGGTCGTTCCATCACCAGTCTCCCGAAGCGCCGCCGCCGCCGAAGTCGCCGCCGCCGCCGGACGAGAAGCCACCGCCGTCGCTGCCGCCACCCCAACTGCCGCCGCCGTCGCCACCACCGCCGCCCCAGATGATCGGCGGCGAGATGCCCCCGGACCCATGGGCGCTGCGCCGGTAACCACTGTAGGAAGGACTCGCACTGCGCCGTCGCGCCGCGCCGATGCCGAGCACGCCGACCAGGATCAGCGACGCGACCGCCGCGCCGGCACCCAGCAGCAGGCTGTTGCTCAGGCCCCAGCCGACGGCGCCCGCGCCGACGCCGGTGAACAGGCTGCCGATCTTGCGGCCGAAGATCGAGGTCAGCACCGCGCCCACCAGCGGCACGGCGAGGAAGGCGATCATCGCGATCTCGCCGATGTCGATGTTGTGGCCGCCGCCGGACTTCGATGACCGCGGCGTCGGCGCCGGCAGGTGCTCGCCGCGGATGCGCGCCTGCAGCGAGTCGATCGCGCGGTTCAGTCCCCCGGCGTAGTCGCCGGCCTTGAACGCGGGCGTGATGTCGCGCTCGATGATCTGCCGGGCGGCGAGGTCGGGCACCGCGCCCTCGAGCGCCTTGGCCGTCTGGATGTTGATGCGCCGGTCATCCTTCGCGACGATGACCAGCAGCCCGTCGCCGACGTCGCGGCGGCCGATCTTCCACTGGTCGCCGAGGCGCTGCGCGAACGCGGCGATGTCCTCCGGCGCGGTGGTGCGCACCATCAGCACCACGATCTGCGGGCCGGCCTCGCGCTCGAAGGCGGCCAGCTTCGCGTCGAGCGCCTCGCGCTGCGCGGCGCTCAGCGTCCCGGTCTGGTCGATGACGCGGCCGCTGAGCGGCGGTATCGGCTGGACGTCCTGCGCCCGCGCGCGCGGCAGCATGCCGACACTCATCAGCAGGCCGAAGAAGACCAGCGCCAGCAACCGCCACACGTGTCGCGACAAGTGATGCGACGACAGCCGCCGGTGCGGCAACGGGAGCGAGGCCGCCCGCATGCGCGGGGCCTCAGTTCGACGCGGGCGAGGCCGCCGGGGCCGGGACCGGCGTTGTCGTCGCCGGCTTGTCGAAACTCACCGTCGGCGGCGCGGAGATCGCCGCCTCGTTCTGCACGGTGAAGTTGGGCTTGGTGTCGTAGCCGAAGACCTTCGCCGTCAGGTTGGTCGGGAAGCGGCGGGTCAGCACGTTGTATTCCTGCACCGACTTGATGTAACGGTTGCGTGCAACGGTGATGCGGTTCTCCGTGCCCTCGAGCTGCACGCGCAGGTCGCGGAAGCCCTGGTTGGCCTGCAGCTGCGGGTAGCGTTCGCTGACGACCATCAGCCGGCTCAGCGCGCCGGAGAGCTCGCCCTGCGCGGCCTGGAACTTCTGCAGCGCGGCGGGGTCGCGCGCCAGTTCGGGCGTGACCTGGATGCTGGTGGCCTTGGCGCGCGCCTCGACAACCTTGGTCAGCGTGTCCTGCTCGAAGCTGGCTTCGCCCTTCACCGTGTTGACGATGTTGGGGATCAGGTCGCTGCGGCGCTGGTACTGGCTGAGCACCTCGGACCAGCTGGCGTTGACCTGCTCGTCCAGGCTCTGGAACTCGTTGTAGCCGCAGCCGGTGAGCGCCATCGGCGCGCCCACGATCAGCGCGGCGGCCGCAGTGGCGCGGAGCGACGAGCGAATGGCGTTGAATGGGCGGGACAGGGTCGAAGTCATCAGCGGATCCTCCTAGTGCGCAGCGGCATATCGTGTGCCGGGTCCCGGAATTCAAGAGCGGGGGGCCCGAGCATAATCCCCTCCCCATGAGCGCCCCCCTTCAGAACGACGTCTTCCTGCGCGCCTGCCTGCGCGAACCCACCGAGTACACCCCCGTCTGGCTGATGCGTCAGGCGGGCCGCTACCTGCCCGAGTACCGCGACACGCGTGCCAAGGCGGGCAGCTTCATGGGGCTGGCCACCAACAAGGACTATGCGACCGAGGTCACCCTCCAGCCGCTGGAGCGCTATCCGCTGGATGCGGCGATCCTGTTCAGCGACATCCTGACCGTGCCGGACGCGATGGGCCTGGGCCTGTCGTTCGCGCAGGGCGAGGGTCCGAAGTTCGAGAAGGTCGTCCGCGACGAGGCCGCCGTGAACGCGCTGGCCGTGCCGGACATGGACAAGCTGCGCTACGTCTTCGACGCGGTGACCTCGATCCGGACCGCGCTGAACGGCCGCGTGCCGCTGATCGGTTTCTCCGGCAGCCCGTGGACGCTGGCCTGCTACATGGTCGAGGGCGGCGGCTCCGACGACTACCGCCACGTCAAGAGCCTGATGTACGCGCGTCCCGACCTGATGCACCGCATCCTGTCGATCAACGCCGATGCGGTCGCCGCCTACCTGAACGCGCAGATCGAGGCCGGCGCCCAGGCGGTGATGGTGTTCGATTCCTGGGGCGGCGTGCTGGCCGACGGCCAGTTCCAGCAGTTCAGCCTGGCGTATTCGCGCCGCGTGCTGTCGCAGCTCAAGGGCGAACACGACGGCCGCCGCATCCCCAAGCTGCTGTTCACCAAGGGCGGTGGACTGTGGCTGGACGAGATCGCCACGGCCGGCGCCGACGTCGTCGGCCTGGACTGGACGGTCAACCTCGGCCGCGCGCGGGCGCAGGTGCAGGACCGCGTCGCGCTGCAAGGCAACCTCGATCCGAACGTCCTGTTCGCGCCGCCGGCCGCGGTGCGCGAGCAGGCGCGCGCGGTGCTGGACAGCTTCGGCGCGCCGCAGCGCGCGGACGGCGGCTGGGGCGGACACGTGTTCAACCTGGGCCACGGCATCAGCCAGTTCACGCCGCCGGAAAGCGTCGCCGAACTGGTCGACGAAGTGCATAAGCATTCGCGCAAACTGCGCAAGGGCACGGCGTAGTTATCCCCAAATTCGTGCATGTCACCGAAACGCAGCACATGCGTGGCATCGGAGCTAGGGCTTTCCCCGATGGGCGCGTAAGTTGTTGATTTCAAAGGGGTGTCCGCGTTTCCCCGGAATTTGACGCCCGAGAGGCGCCGCGGCGCCAATCCGGGCGGCCCCAGAAAAGCCAGCGCGTTTCCCACAAAGTTATCCACAGGCTTTCGACCCCGTTGTGAACACCTTTGGAAATCAGGCACTTGGCGCGTTTTCCTCATGGCCGGTGGAGGCCGGAGGGGACGGCGCGAGCGGTGACATCCGGTGCCGAGGGCAGGGCCGATGAGCGAGGGTCCGCCCCTGCGCCGCGTGCGGGTGGCCGTGGAGGCGCCGCAGTACAGCGGGCTGACCGGGCCGCTGGATTACCTCGGCCCGCAAGACTTGACCCCCGGCACCCTGGTGCATGTGACGCTGGGCCGCCGCGACGTGATGGGGCTGGTGTGGGACGACCTGCCCGAGGGCCAGGACTTGCCCGAGGAAGAGCAACTGCCCGAGTCGGAGTTGCGTCCGGTGGGCGAGGCCCTCGATGCGCTGCCGCCCTTGTCCGATCGTTGGCGCCGGCTGCTCGACTTCGCGGCGCAGTACTACCAGCGCAGCGTCGGCGAGTTGGCGCTGGCGGTGCTCCCGCCGCAACTGCGGGACCTCGACGCGAAGCAGCTGCAGGCGCGGCTGAAGAAGCTCGACAAGGCCGATGCGGCAGCGGCGAAGGCCGTGGCCGAAGTGCAGGACGGGTCGCCGGCCTCGCCGGAGCGCCCGGCGCTGACCGCGCAGCAGCAGGCGGCCCTGGACGCGCTGGCGGAGCTGGCCGGCCGCGACGCCCCACCGCCCGCGCTGCTGTGGGGACTGACCGGCAGCGGCAAGACCGAGATCTACCTGCGCGCCGCCGAAGCCGCGCTGGAACGCGGGCAGCAGGTCCTCGTGCTGGTGCCCGAGATCAACCTGACGCCGCAGCTCGAGGCACGTTTCGCCGAGCGCTTCGCGGGTCGTTCGATCGTGTCGCTGCACAGCGCGCTGACGCCGGCGCAGCGCCTGCGCAACTGGCTCGCGGCGCACCTGGGGCGCGCGCAGCTGGTGCTGGGCACGCGGCTGGCGGTGTTCGCGTCGATGCCGCGGCTGGGCTTGATCGTCGTCGACGAGGAGCACGACCCCTCCTACAAGCAGCAGGACGGTGCGCGCTACTCCGCGCGCGATCTGGCCGTCTATCGCGGCCATCTGGAGAAGGTGCCCGTGGTGCTCGGCTCGGCGACGCCGTCGCTGGAAAGCTGGCAGCACGCGCTCGGCGGCCGTTATCGGCGCATCGATCTCACCGAGCGCATCGGCGGCGGCGCGCTGCCGCGCGTCCGGCTCTTCGACATGAACCGGCTCGAACGCAAGAAGGGCGTGACGACGGCGCTGTCGGTGCCGCTGCTGGACGCGATGCGCAAGCGGCTGGAGCGTGGCGAGCAGAGCCTCGTGTTCCTGAACCGCCGCGGCTACGCGCCGGTGCTGCACTGCGACCAGTGCAACTGGAAGAGCGACTGCCCGCATTGCAGCGCGCACCAGGTCTTCCACAAGGAGGACAGGACGCTGCGCTGCCACCACTGCGGCGTGACGACGCGCGTGCCGCGCGCCTGCCCGTCCTGCGGCAACCCGGACATCGCCCCGCTGGGGCGCGGCACGGAGCGGCTGGAGGAGCAGCTCGCCCTGGCGTTGCCCGGCGCGCGGGTGGCGCGCATCGATGCGGACACGACCCGGCTCAAGGGCAGCCTGGAAACGCAACTCGCCGCGGTGCATGACGGCGACGTCGACATCCTCGTGGGCACGCAGATGGTCGCCAAGGGCCACGACTTCCGCCGCATCACGCTGGTGGCCGCCGTGAACCCGGACGGCGCGCTGTTCAGCAGCGACTTCCGCGCGCCGGAGCGACTCTTCTCGCTGCTGATGCAGGCGGGCGGCCGCGCGGGGCGCGACGCCGCGCAGGCGGCCGCGAGCGAGATGTGGATCCAGACCTGGTATCCCGAGCACGCGCTCTACCAGTCGCTGCAGAAGCACGATTACGAGGCCTTCGCCGGCAGCCAGCTGCATGAGCGGATGACGGCGAACCTGCCGCCGTTCGCGCATCTGGCGCTGGTACGGGCGGAAGGGCGCAGCGTCGAGGCCGCGCGCGATTTCCTCACCGCCGCGCAGGAGGCGGCGCAGGCGCTGCCCTTGTCGCTGGGCCTGCTGCTCTATCCGCCGGTGCCGATGGCCATCGCGCGGGTGGCCGACAGCGAGCGCTTCCAGATGCTGATCGAAGCCGGCAACCGCGCGCAGCTCCAGCGTTTCCTGCGCGCCTGGCTGCCCGAGCTGCACGCGCTCAAGCGCCGTCAGAAGGGCCTGACGCGGTGGGCGGTAGACGTGGATCCGTTGGCGATCTAGGGAAGCCCGGTCGCCGCGGATTCAGAGCAGGCGCGAGAGCGCTTCTTCCAGCACCGGCCAGGCGGCGCGTGCGGCGGCGAGGGCGTCCTCGGACCCCGTCGCGGCCTGTTCCGCGTCGAGCTCCAGCTGCCGGGCGACCTCGGCCGCCTCGGTGTGCCCCAGCGTCAGCAGCACGCTCTTCAGGCTGTGCGCGAGATGGCGCAGCTTGACGTGCTCACCGCGTTCGCAGGCGAGGCGCCCGTTGGCGATGTCGAGCGGGAACTGCATCCGGCAGCGCGCGAGGAAGGCCTGGTACAGCGCGGCGTTGCCGCCGAAGTACTGTTCGATGGCCGCCTGGTGGATCGACGGCATCGCCGCCGCCGGCGTCGCGTCGCGCAGGCCGTCCAGGCAGGATTGCAGATCCCCCAGCGAGCAGGGCTTGGACAGGAAACGCGTCACGCCGAGCGCCTCCAGCTGTTCGCGCACGGCCGGGTTGAGTCCGGCGCTGAACACGGCCAGCCGCGCCGTGCCGCGCAGCTCGGGCCGTTGCTTGAGCGTCTGCAGCAGGTCCAGGCCGTGCCGCCCTGGCAGCATCAGGTCGCTGATGACCAGGTCGAAGCTCTGGGTCGCGAGCGCGAGCAGCGCCTCGTCGACGGAGATGCAGGCCTGCAGGCGCACCTCGTCGTCCTCCAGGGCCATGGCAACGAAGCGTTGCAGGGTGGTGTCGTCCTCTACCAGGAGGACCCGGACGCGGGACGCCATGATCAAAACCCGCCGAGGTCGACCGGCTTCAACCGGCGAACTGCGGCTGACGGGCCTGGATGCGCTGGATGGCGGCGCCGAGCAGCGGCGGCAGGTCGGTCACGAGCCGGGGCTTGTGCACCAGCGGCAGGCCGGCCAGCGCGAACGCGTAGGGCGCCCGTTGCTGCTCGTCGAGCGCGGTGACGAAGATCAGTTCGCTGCTGGCGAACTGCGGCTGCGAGCGCAGGCTGGTCACCAGCGCCGCGCCGTCGATGCCGGGCAGCAGGATGTCGACCAGCAGGATCTCGGGCTGCAGCTGCCCGTACATGACCAGACCGCCGATGCCGTCGTTGGCCGTGTGCAGGTCCAGGTCGGGGAACTCCTGCTGCGCCAGCAGCATGACGAGGTTCTGGTAGTGGACCGAGTCCTCGATCAGCAACGCCTTCAGCCGTTGCGGGGCGCCGTCGGCGGGCGCCAGGTCGGCCGGCTTGGTCGGCGCCAGGCCGCGGCCGGTCAGCCACGCGTCCAGCGACGCCCGCAGGATCCGGCGGTGCCCGCCCGGTGTGCGCCAGGCCTGGAGCTCTCCGCGGTCGACCATCAGCTGCACCGATCGGACGGCCATGCCGAGGCGCTGCGCCACTTCGCGCGTGCTGAAATCCTCTTGCATGTCGTCAGGTGTACGGGCAATGGCTGTCATGAGTCGATTTTGCCGAATTAACCAAACTTGTAGGTGGGCAATATCCCCATTTATAAGCGATAAAACTGATATCGGGTGTGACTTCGGTGGCGGGTGGGGGCATCCCTCGCGGTCGGGTGGCGCGAACTCTGGTGCAATCCGGAGCCGAGGAGATGCGATGACGAAGCGATGGACCGCACAGGCCGCGACGGTCCGGCTGGCCCGGACCTGGGCCGCGGGACTGCTGGTGGCGGTGGCGCCGGGCGCGTGGAGCGCCCCGGCGTCCGCGCCTGCGCCCGTCAACGCCGCCGCCAGCCCGGCGCTGCAACGCGTGCTCGCCCACGGCGTGCTCCGCGTCTGCATCTGGCCGGACTACTACGGCATCACCTACCGGCATCCGCGCGACGAGACGCTCAGCGGCATCGACATCGATCTTTCCAATGAACTGGCCAAGGAACTCGGCGTTCGCCTGCGGTACGTCGAGTCCTCGTTCCGGCGCCTGATCCCGGACCTCGAGGCGGAGCGCTGCGACGTCGCGATGTTCGCCGTCGCCGTGCTGCCGCAGCGGGCGGTGGCCCTGTCCTTCACGCAGCCCTATCTGCAGAGCGACATCTACGCCATCGCGAGTCGCGCGAGCCGCGTCGTCAAGCGCTGGGAGGACATCGACCAGCCGGGCGTGGTGGTCGCCGTGCAGACCGGCACGTCGACGGAGCAGGTGATGCGCGACACGCTCAAGCGCGCGACGCTGCTGGTGGTGCAGCCGCCCGCGACGCGCGAGCGCGAACTGGAGTCCGGCCGCGCCGACGTCTTCATGACCGACTATCCGTACAGCCGCCGGCTGCTGGACAACGCCGACTGGGCGCAGCTGATCGCGTCGCCCAAGCCCTTCCACGTCCTGCCGTATGCCTACGCGATCAAGCGCGGCGATGCCGTCTGGCTGGCGCGGCTGGACGAATTCGTCGGGCGCATCAAGCGCGACGGGCGCCTGCGCGCCGCCGCGGAGCGCCACGGCCTGAGCGCGATCGTCGTGCCCTGAGGCGGAGTCGCAGCGATGCTCGGTCCGGCCGTCCGATCCCTCCTGCGTCTGCGTCGCGCGACGCTGTGGGCGGGCGTGGCCGTCGGGGCGGGCACGCTGGCCGGGCTGATCGGACCGGCCTGGATCGGCCGCCAGGAAGCGATCGACGAGGCGCGCGCCCGCGGCGCGCTGCTGGCGCAGGTGCTCGAGAGCGACGCGAGCCGCACGATCGAGACCGCCTCGCTGTCCCTGCATGCGATCGGCGACGGGCTGACGCGCACGGTCGCCGACCCGCACGAGGCGCAGCACCTCGAGGAGCATTTCAGCCATGTGCTGGTGGGGCTGCCCTTCATTCGCAGCGTGTCGCTGCTGGACACGCGCGGGCGGGTGCTGATCAGCACCAATGCCGACGAGATCGGCCTGGAGATTCCGCTCGACGACTTCGGCCGCCTGCCGGCGCCGGACCGCGATCTGCTGCTGCCGCTGCGGCCGGGACGGGGGCTGGCGGACCTCGCGAAGGGACGCGCGGCGCGAGGCTCGCCGGTCGGCATGCTGCCGCTGCTGCTGCAGTTGTCGCCGTCGCCCGACGCGCCGGCCAGCGGTGCTTCCGCGCCCGTGGGCATCTCGCCGGGCACGCGCGAGCGCGACCCGCGCTGGCTGCTGGCGCTGATCAATCCGGACGCGCTGACGCAGGTCCAGCAGCGTGCGCTGCCGACCGGCCGGAGCGCCGCATGGCTGGCCTCGACCGACGGGCAGTTGCTCGCCGCGATGGAAACGCTGCATCAGCTGCCCGGTCAGCGGCTGGATGGGCACCCGGCCTTCGACGGGCTGCGCCGCGGGCGCGAGCACGACACCTACATCGGCGCAGGCGCGCTGCCGGGCGAGGTCATCGTTGCCTACCGCGCGGCGCCGCGGCGTCCGTTGATGGTCGGCGTCGAGCAGTCGATGGACGAGGTGCTGGCCCGCTGGCATGCGGGGCTGCGCTGGCTGCTGCTGATCGGCGCGCTGGCCCTGGCCCTGATCGCGCTGGCGACGATCACCGTGCGGCGCAGCCTGCAGGCGCGGGCGGAGGCGGTGGAAGCGCTCGAGGGCGCGCATGAGCAGCTCGCCGATCGCGAGCGCGACATGCGCGTGCTGCTCAAGAGCGTGCAGGAGGTGATCTTCCGGACCAACCCGGCGGGCACGCTGACCTTCGTGAACGCGCGCTGGACGACGCTGCACCGCGGACGTCCGGACGAGGCGGTGGGGCGCCGGCTGGCCGATATCGCGGAGCCGGCCGACCGCGACGCGGTGGCGAGCCTGTTCGGCGGCGACGAAGGGGTGCGCAGCGTCGAGGCCACGATCCGCAACGGCGAGGGCGCGCCGCGCCGCTACCAGATCGCCACGGTGCCGCTGCGTCGCGACGGCGACCTGCTCGGCTACGCCGGCAGCGCGGTCGACATCACCGAACGCGCCGCCGCCGAACGGCTGACGCGCCAGGCGCGCGACGCGGCGGAGGAGGCCTCGCGGACGAAGACCGAGTTCCTCGCCAACATCAGCCATGAGCTGCGCACGCCGCTGCAGTCGATCCTCGGGTTCTCCGAGCTCGGCATCATGCGCAGCGGCGGGCAGGAGCGGCTGCAGGCGATGTTCTCGGACATCCACGGCTCCGGGCAGCGGATGCTGGCGCTGGTCAACGACCTGCTCGACGCGTCCAAGCTGGATGCCGTCGGCGCGCTGGAACTGCGCGCGGAGGACTTGCGCGGGCCGGTCGACGCGGTGATGCGTGAGCTCGCGCCGCTCGCCGCGAAGCGCCAGCTGACGATGGCCGCCGACCTGCCGGCGCCGATGCCGGGGCGCGTCGATCCGCTGCGTTTCCAGCAGGCCGTGCGCAACGTGCTGGCCAATGCCATCAAGTTCGCGCCGCAGGGCGGCACCATCGAGCTCCGCGGCGGTCGCACGCCCGAGGGGGCCTTGCACCTCTGCGTCGCCGACCGGGGACCGGGCATCCCGGTCGACGAACTGGAGCGCATCTTCGATCCCTTCGTCCAATCCAGCGCGACCAAGGATGGCTCCGGAGGCACCGGCCTCGGCCTGCCGATCAGCCGGCGGATCGTCGAGATGCACGGCGGCCAGCTCTATGCCGCCAATCGCGAGGGCGGGGGCGCCGAGTTCCATCTGATCCTCCCCGCCGAAGACTCGCTGGCGGCGGGCAGCGAGGCCCAGGCAGCCGACTGAGTGCCTTGTCCCCTGATCCAGGGGGACGGGGAGGGCGCTCTCGGGGCCCCGTCCGACAGTCGCATCCCACGCGCTGTGCGATCCTTGCAAGCGGTTCGTGCCGGCGGGACGGCATCAGGAGCACATCATGAAGTGGGAAGGCAATCGCGAGAGCGACAACGTCGAGGATCTGCGCGGCAGCGGCGGTGGAAGCCGCGGCGGCGGCGGCCTGCCGATGATCGGCGGACGCGGCATCGGCATCGGCGGCATCGTGGTGGCGCTGCTCGCGTCCTGGGCGTTCGGCATCAATCCGCTGACGGTGCTCAGCGCGCTGGACGGCAGCGCGGTCCAGACCACGCCCGGCCCGGCCCAGCGCCCCGTCGAGCACAGCCGCCCCCAGGACACGCCCGCAAAGTTCGTCAGCGTCGTGCTGGCCGACACCGAGGACGTCTGGACGCCGCTCTTCAAGGCCGGCGGCAAGACCTACCAGGCGCCGACGCTGACCCTCTTCGAAGGCCAGTCGCGCACCGCCTGCGGGCTCGGACAAGCCGCCATGGGACCGTTCTACTGCCCCGGCGACAGCAAGGTCTACATCGACCTCGGCTTCTACCAGACCCTCCGCGACCGGCTCGGGGCCCCCGGGGACTTCGCCCAGGCCTACGTCATCGCCCATGAGGTCGGACACCACGTCCAGCATCTGCTCGGCATCACCGACAAGGTCGACGCCGCCCGCCGTCGTCAGTCCGAGCAGGCGGCCAACGCCACCAGCGTCCGCGTGGAACTCCAGGCCGATTGCTTCGCCGGCGTGTGGGCCCATCACTCGCAGCAGTCCAAAGGCTGGCTGGAAGCCGGCGACATCGACGAAGCGTTGAATGCCGCCGCGAAGATCGGCGACGACACGCTTCAACGCAGCGCCGGGCGCGCGGTGGTGCCGGAGAGCTTCACCCATGGCACCAGTGATCAGCGGCAGCGCTGGTTCAAGCGGGGGATGGCTCAAGGAGATCTGCGGGACTGCGATACGTTTTCGGCGAAGCAGCTTTAGGTCGAGCGCGACTCGCTTGGCCGGGGCCGCCGGCGAAGCCGAAGCTGGGGCGCTCAACTCCCGCCGCTCGCCTGCGGCTCGCTTTGGTCAGACAGAACGCGCCTAGTCAGTCCTGGAAGCTTCGGCTTCGCCGGCGGCCCCGGCCAAGCGAGTCCACACCGTCCGGTTACTGCGAGGCGCCGGATCCGGCTGTGGGGCGAGGCTTGGGCTCGACTCGCGGGTCGCCAACGCAGCCCTTCAGCCATTGGCTCATCTCCCATTGCACCTGGCCGGCGGACTCGCGCGCGGTGTAGCCGTGCGCCTCGAAAGGAAGCAGGACGTAGCGGGCCGTGCCGCCCAGGCCCGCCAGCGCCTGGTACAGGCGCTCGCTCTGCATCGGGAAGGTGCCGGAGTTGTTGTCCGCCTCGCCATGAATCAGCAGCAGCGGATCCTTGATCTGGTTGGCGAAGAGGAAGGGGGACAGCTTCAGGTAGACGTCCTTTGCGTCCCAGAGTGAGCGACGCTCGCTCTGGAATCCGAAGGGCGTCAGCGTCCGGTTGTAGGCGCCGCTGCGCGCAATGCCGCAGCGGAACAGCTTCGTGTGCGCCAGCAGGTTCACCGCCATGAAGGCGCCGTAGCTGTGGCCGCCGATCGCCACCCGCCTCGGGTCCACCGTGCCAAGGTCCTCGGCCTTGTCGACGATCGCCCGCGCGTTGGCGGTGATCTGCTCGATGAAGCTGTCGTTCATGTTGCGCGAGTCGCCCACCACCGGCATCGTCGCGTCCATCAGCACCACGTACCCATCCATCAGCAGGTTCAGCGGACTGATCCCCGAGAAGCTCATGTACCGGCCCGGTGATCCGCTCAGTTGCCCCGCGATCGCCGCGTCGTTGAACTCCAGCGGGTAGGCCCACACCAGCGCCGGTCGCTTCTCACCCTCGCGCTGGTCCGGCGGCAGGTACATCCAGAACGAGAGCTCCACGCCGTCGTTGCGCTTGAAGCTCACCAGCTCGCGCCGCACGCCCTTCAACTGCGGCGTCGGATCCTTGATCCGCGTCAGCGGCGTGACCTTGCCGTTCTCGCGCAGCACCAGGTTGGGCGGCTCGTGCTCGGTCTCGCGCTGCGTCAGCAGCCGGCGATCCTCGAGCAGCGCCACGGGCTGCTCGTAGACCCCCTCCGCCGACTGGAACAGCCGTTGCACGCTCAGGTCCTTCAGCGAGAGCTTGTCCAGGAACGGCCGGTCGCCCTTCGGGCCCGCGCCCTGGCCGGACAGCAGCAGGTCGCCACCCAGCGTCTGCGCCACCTGGTGGCCGTTGGCCAGCGTGCGCATGAACGGAAAGCCCGGATGCCGGTAGCGCTCGCGCACGGAGTGCTCGAACAGGGGCCGGCTCTGCTTGCCGTTGAGCGGCAGCAGGTAGGTCCGCGACCAGCCCCGGCTGCGGTCTTCTTCCGTCAGCAGGCCGTGGATGCCGTCGTCCAGGAAGCGCAGCCGCGTGAAGCGGTAGGGCATGCGCTGCACCTCGAAAGGATCGCCGGTGTAGGGCGGATCCAGCCGCATCACGCGATCACGGAACGCCGCGCGGTTGGCGGGGTTGCCGCTGTCCAGCGCCTCGACCCAATAGATGGCCGCGTCCTTCGTCGGCGACGGGTAGAACACCCGGGGCCCCGCCAGCGAGCCGTCGATCGCGACACCCTGCTTGAGCGGCATCTTGGCCAGTTCGCGGATGACCTTGCCGTCGCGTTGGCGGACCTCGACCACGGTCGGGAAATCGTCGAAGGTCAGGTTGTAGCTGAACGGCCGCACCAGCCGTTCGGTCAGCAGCGCCTGGCCGGTGCCGATGCTGGAGACGCTGGTGAACAGCCCCGGCGTGCCGATGTCGCGGCTCTGTCCGCTGGCGACGTCGATCAGCGTCAGTTGCGAGCGGGCGTAGTGCTCGAACAGGTCCTCGTCGCGCGGATTGCGCAGCAGGTCCGGATAGGTGCGTTCCGGCGAGGCCTTGCCGTGCGTCTCCTGGATCGCCGGCCCGGTCTGCGCCCGGCTGGGCGGGGCGCCGCGGTCGTCGGGCACCGTCAGCACGACGGCCTCGCGGGCGTTCAGCCAGGCGATGTCGTCGGCATCGACGGCGTTGTTCAGCCGCACGTTGTAGATGCGCCAGAGCTGGCCGTTGGACGTGGCGCCCGCCCACAGCTCGTCCGCCGTGTCGGTGCGCCGGGACAGCAGGAAACGTTGCCCGTCGGGCGCCCAGATGAAGTTGTGCCAGGTGCCGCCGGCCGGCAGCTCGACGTCGCGTTCCGTGGCCTCCGGGTCGAGCAGCGAGCGCAGGCGCACGCGCTGCACCGCGATCAGGTTCTGCTGGCTGGCGTTGCGTGGATCGAATCGCGCGCCGGCCAGGCGCAGTCCCGGTCGCGCCAGTTCCTCGAGCGGCGTGTAGCGGCGTTGCTCGACCAGCGCCAGCGCGGCCCGGTCCGGCGACGGGATGAGCCGCGGCAGCGCCGGCGCGTCCAGCAGCTCGCGGATCGCCGCGGACGGCTGCTTGTACGGCGCGGGCGCCGCGGCGGCCAGCCCGGAAAGCGCCGTGGCGAGCAGGGCGACGGTCATGCGCCGGAGCCACGGGAGGGGCGCCGTCGGTGCATCAAGGGCGTCGAGGGCACCGACGGGCGGATGGCTCAGGCCGACAGAGGGGACGCGGGAGGACATGGGGCCGAAGTATCGCTGCGCTAGGATTCGCGCCCATGATCGAACCCCCCGCCCCGCACGCGCAGGACCCCCGCGCACCGCATGAGCCAGCCCCCCGGGCCCCGGCCGCGGTGCCGGCCGTCGGCGAGCGGCTGGGCGTCTGGCGCGTCTCGGCCGTGCTCTTCGAGTGCGCCTCCGGCGTGTGGTTCCGCGTCGAGCACGGCAAGGCCGCCGCGCAGACCGGCCTGGCGCTGGTCTACCGCCATGAGTCCGATGCGCAGGCGGTGCTCATGCGCTTCGCGGAGGACTCGGAATCGCTGTCGCGCTTCCGGCATCCGGCCTTCGGCGCGCCGCTGGACAGCGGACTCAGCCCGACCGGCCTGCCCTACCTGGTGGTGCCGGCGATGGAGGGCGCGCCGCTGCTGCGCGTGGCGATGGCGCTGCCGTTGAAGCGGCGCATGCAATTGCTGCTGGACCTGATCGATGTGCTCGACGCCGCCCACGTGCATGGCCTGGTCCTCCACGAACTGGATCCCGGCACCTTGTGGCTGAGCCCGGCGCAGCAGCTGCACTGGCTGGGGCAAGGGCTGGCACCGCGCGACAGCCAGGCGCCTGCCGCGCTGGTGCGCGCCGCCGAGCCGCTGGCCAACGCGCGTCAACGCGCCGGCGGCCGCCCCGACGCCAACAGCGAGACCCACGCGTTGGGCCGCCTGCTGGGCATGCTCGTCAACGGCCGGCTGCCGCGACGCGACGCGACCGAGGACGGCTTCGAGGAAGAACCCGAACCCGGCGCCACGCCCGTGGCGTCGCTGCAGTCGTGGATGTCGCTGACGGCCGCGCAGCGCGAGAGCCTGGACCAGTTGCTGGACCGGGCCATGATGGACGGGCGCTCGTTCACCGACCGGCAGCTGCTGGCGCAGGCCGTGCGCGACTGGATCGAGGTCGAGCCCGCCGCTCCACGTGCCGGATCGGGCCCTGCAGCGTCGGCGTCGGCGCCTTTGCCGCTCCTGCCTTTGCCGCCACCGCTCGAGGCCGACGACGAGCGCCCGGCGTCCCCCGGCGCGTCATGGGCGGAACGGCTGGCGGGCCTCGCCTTCGTCCTGGCCCTGGCGGCGATCGTCGCCTGGCTGCTGCTGCGGGGCGCCTGAACGCGCCGCGCCCCTTTCGCCCTCCTTCGCGTCCTTCCGCCGATGAGTCGGCGACCCACCTCGATGCACTAGTGCTCCCGCAGGGGTGAGGCAGGACCCATCGGAAACGCCCATGCGAATCGACAAGTTCGCGCTTCAGAGCGACTTGGAAGAGTCATTCAGCGGTCGATGAAGGCGGATTGTCCGAGCCGGGTGCCTCTGCCTACGATCGTCCTTCTGTCGCCATGGGTCGCGACGCGAGGAGGATGTGCGTGAGTTTCGAAATTCGACCGATGTCCGCCGCGGACTGGCGCAATTGCTGGCGGGACTCGGTCACCGATCCCGACTGTTCGCCCTGGCTTCGCGGCGTGCTCGAGAGCTGCATCGACGGGAAGAACGCGCACTGGATGCGGCTGTCGGTGCGTTGGGCCGTGGATGGGGGGACGGGGGACTACCTGGTCCGGCTGCCTTCGCTGATCGGACGCCAGATCGCCGACCAGTTCTGCGCCCGCGTCGGCGACCGGCTCTACGGGCTGTGCGGGCTGGGCATCGGGGACGCCAAGGTGTTCTTCGCCGGCGGCTCGTCGCCGTCCTACGAGACGATGGGGCAGGTCCATGCCGTGCTCTCGGCGGCGTTCGCGGTCCACGGTTCCCATGGCGAGGACATCGGCCGCGATCCCATCCGCACGCCCATCTTCATCCCCGGCGCGCTGGTGCCGGAGGACCTCGCGGCGGAGACCCGCGGGCATTGAAGGACGTCCGCCACCCCGTGTCGCGGGGCTGCCCGCGCACGAAGCGCGCGCCTATCATGGGCACTCCCATGGACGCCTTCCGTCGACACCTGCTCCGTGATGCCGCGCTCGGCGCGATGGCCGTCGGCATGGCGGGCGCGGCGGGTGCGCTGCCTTCGTTGGCCGGTGCGCCCGGCGTTGGACGGCCGCGGTCGGCGCAGGTGCATGTGGCGGGCACGACCTTCGCGCGGCTCTTCGAACCCGGGATGGACGGCGGCAAGCCGCGCGGCCTGGCCGTCGACCTGCTCGACGCGATCCTGATCCCCGCCGGCCACCAGCCGCGCTACGAGTTCTATCCCTGGCTGCGCGCACAGTCCATGATCGAACATGGTCCGGCGCAGATCCTCGTCGGACCGTATCGCACGCCGGAGCGCGAGCGATCGATGCGCTTCTCCCGCCTGGCCTTCTACGAGGACGCGCTGGTGTTCTACGCGCGCCGCCGCGAGGAAGGACTCTGGTGGGACGACTTCCGGGCGCTGCAGCCGCTGCGGATCGGCGCGGTGCAGGGGTGGGTCTACGGCGACCGCTTCGAGCAGGCGCGCGCGGGCCTGAACGTGACCGCCGTGCGGGACCTGGCCACCGCGCTGCGCATGCTGCAGCTCAACCGGCTGGACCTGATCGCGGCCAACCAGCGCAATTCGGAGCCGGTGATCCAGGAGTTGGGACTGGCAGACCAGGTCGTGCTGTGCGCGCCGCCGTTCGCGCAGCTGCGCGGCCACTTCGCCTTCAGTCGCGACGCTGCGGGCGAGCCCTGGGCGGCGCTGGTCGATGCCGGCATGCAGCGCCTGCGCGCCAGCGGGGAACTGCAGCAGATGGCGGCACGACGCGGCGTTGCGCTGCCGGACTGAACGGCGTCCCGGCGGGCGACCCGGGCTACCCGGGCGAATCGGGCGAATCGGGCGAATCGGGCGAATCGGGCATTTTGGGCCCGAACCGCGCTGCCTCAGCTCAACAGCAGCAACGCGAGGCCGATCGCCGCCGGGATGGCCTGGATGAAGAGGATCTTGCGGCTGGCCGTCGCGGCGCCATACAGGCCCGCCACCAGCACGCAGGCCAGGAAGAAGATCTTCACCGGTCCGCCGGCCGCGCCCAGCACCAGGCCCCAGATCAGCCCGGCCGCGAGGAAGCCGTTGTACAGCCCCTGGTTGGCGGCCAGCACCTTGCTCGCCTCGGCGAATTCCTGGGTCAGTCCGAAGGCCTTGCGACCCTTGGGCGTGGTCCAGAGGAACATCTCCAGGATCAGGATGTAGACGTGGATCAGCGCCACGAGGGCGACGACGACATTGGCGGCAATGGCAAGTGTTGTGTTCATGGTTCGCACTGTACGTCCCGCTATCATCCCCGGCCCCTCCGCGCTTTCCTGTCCCCCACGTTCCATGTCCAAAGCCCAGCTCAACCCCGCCCAACTGGCGGCGGTGCATCACCTCTCGGGGCCGTGCCTGGTGATCGCGGGCGCGGGCTCGGGCAAGACGAGCGTCATCACGCAGAAGATCGCCAAGCTGATGTCCGAGGGCTACCGGCCCAAGAACATCGCCGCGATCACGTTCACGAACAAGGCCTCGCAGGAAATGCGCGAGCGCGCCAAGCACCTCGTGGGCAACAAGGCGGGCTCGGAGCTGCTGGTGTCGACCTTCCACTCGCTGGGGGTGCGCATCCTGCGCCAGGACGGGCGCCACCTCGGGCTCAAGGAGCAGTTCTCGATCCTCGACTCGGACGACGTGCTGTCCGTGCTGCGCGATGCCGGCGGCACGACCGACGCGGCGACGGCGAAGTCCTGGCAGTGGACCATCTCGCTGTGGAAGAACCAGAACCTGAGCCCGCAGCAGGCGCTGGCCTACGCGAAGGACGACATGGAGCGCGCCGCCGCCGTCGTCATGCAGCGTTACCAGGAGCGGCTGACCGCGTACCAGGCGGTCGATTTCGACGACCTGATCGGCATGCCGCTGAAGCTGCTGCAGACCAATGAAGAGGCGCGCGGCAAGTGGCAGGAGACGCTGCGCTACGTGCTGGTCGACGAGTACCAGGACACCAACGCGGTCCAGTACGAGCTGCTGAAGTGCCTGGTCGGCGAGCGCGCGATGTTCACCGCCGTGGGCGACGACGACCAGTCCATCTACGGCTGGCGCGGCGCGACGATCGAGAACCTCAAGAAGCTGCCGGTCGATTTCCCGCAGCTGAAGATCATTCCGCTGGAGCAGAACTACCGTTCGACCAGCGCGATCCTGCGCGCGGCCAACAACGTGATCGGCGGCAATCCGAAGCTGTTCCCGAAGACGCTGTGGAGCGAGTTCGGCGAAGGCGATCCCATCACGCTGATCGAGGCCGACGGCGAGGAGCACGAGGCCGAACGCGCCGTCGCCCGCATCCAGTCGATCCGGGCCAACCATCCGACGACGAAGTTCTCCGACTTCGCGATCCTGTACCGCGCCAACCACCAGGCGCGCATCTTCGAGCAGGCGCTGCGCCGCGCGGAGATCCCCTACAAGGTGTCCGGCGGGCAGAGCTTCTTCGACCGCACCGAGATCAAGGACCTCTGCGCCTGGCTGCGGCTGCTGGTGAACCAGGACGACGACCCGGCCTTCCTGCGCGCCGTGACCACGCCCAAGCGCGGCATCGGCCACCAGACGCTGGGGCACCTGAGCGAGTTCTCGGCGAAGTGGAAGCTGTCCATGTTCGAGTCGCTGTTCGCCGAGTCGCTGAAGGCGACGCTGTCGAGCAAGGCGCTGCACGGGCTGCACGAGTTCGGCCGCTATGTCGTCGACCTCGAGTACCGCGCCCGTCACGCCGTCGGCGGCGAGGAGGGCAAGGCGCTGATCATGGAATGGCTCAAGGACATCGCCTACGAGCAGTACCTGATCGACCAGGAAGACAACGAGAAGGTCGCGCAGGCCCGCTGGAGCAACGTGCTCGACTTCGTCGACTGGGTCGCCAAGCGCTGCGGCGGCGAGATCTCGACCGACGGCGGCATCACCACCGAGAGCCCGCGTCAGACGCTGCTCGAAGTGGCGCAGACGATCAGCGTGATCCTCTCGCTGGCCGAGCGCCAGGAGGAACAGGACCAGGTCGTGCTGACGACGCTGCATGCGTCCAAGGGCCTGGAATGGCCGCACGTGATGCTGGCCGGCGTGAACGAAGGCCTGCTGCCGTTCAAGGCCGAGAACGACGAGCTCACGCCCCAGCGCGTCGAGGAAGAGCGCCGGCTGATGTACGTCGGCATCACGCGGGCGCGGCGGACGCTGGCGGTGTCGACGCTGCGGCGGCGGAAGAAGAACCGCGAGACGGTCGTCGGCGTGCCCAGCCGCTTCATCGCGGAGATGAAACTCGGCGAGGGCGGGGTCAAGGAAGACCCCCGCGAGAAACTCAAGCGCATGCGCGAGCAGCTTGCCGCCAAGGCCGCCGATACCGCGGCGAAACAGGCGCAGGCGGCGAAGGACGATCGCTGAGCAAGACCTGTCACTCGAACAGTCAGTGACGGTGGTGGGCGAACGATTCTTACTGGTTCGAGTCATTTCGCGGCGAGGCGCGCGTTTCTAGCATCCGGTCCCTCTGCGCCCGCCGAGGAGACCGACCATGGACGCCGCCCCGCTTTCCTGCCACCCCTTCCGAGAATCCCCCGAGCCGGCCGACGCCGCGGCGCGCCACCGCGCCATCGACGCCCTCGCCGATGAACTGCGCAAGACGCACTGGGACCAGGCCACGCTGCCGCTGAACGCCCACGAACTGGCGGAGGGCGTCGGCGTCGAGATCCGCGACCGCGGCGGCCCGCGGGAGCCGATGTATCCCCATCGCGGCCGGCTCCTCTATCTGGACGAGCGCCCGGTGATCGAGCTGAGCCTCGCCGAGGACCCGATGCGACGCCGCATCGTGCTGGCGCATGCGTTGGGCCATCACCTGCTCGGGCACGGTGCGGTACCGCCGGAGACGGCGTCCAACCTCTCCATTCACAGCCCGCGCCGCATCGAGCAGGACGCCCATCGCTTCGCGCTGGACCTGCTGATGCCGGACTTCGCGATCTACCGGCTGATGAACCAGGGGATCGTCAGTGCCCGCAGGCTCTCGGAGAAGTTCTTCGTCCCCGAGTCCGCCGTCCACGAACGCCTGCAGGCCCTGGATCGGCACTGGTCGCATCTGTGATCCTCGCGCATGCCGTGCACTTCGTGCGCCTCGCGCGCGCCACGGGCGGTGATCGACACGTCGCGGCGGTCAGCGTCAAGCGCCGCATCGACCCTGTAAGGTCTGCCATGTCACCCGGAACCGGGGGGTGGGCGTCGTCGGCAAACGGCAAAATGCCGGCGCATGACAGCCTCCGCCGCCAAGTCCGCCACCAGGCTCGCCGCCGCGCTCCCGCTGCTGACCCTCCTCAGCGCGGCTGCCGCCATCCTCGCGTTGTCACAGCCCGCGCAACTGCCGCCGGCCCTGGCCTTCGTCTTCAAGCCGCTGACGACGATCCTCATCCTGCTCTACGCCTGGCCTCGTGGCGCCGAGCGTCCACGGCTGGCGCGCTGGCTGCGTGCCGGGCTGCTGTGCTCGCTGGCGGGCGACATCGCGCTGCTGTGGCCGGCGCAGGGCTTCCTGCCCGGTCTGGTGAGCTTCCTGGCCGCCCATGTCTGCTACATCGTCGGCTTCTGCACCCGCAAGAAGCTGGGCGCCGTGCGCTGGCCCTTCCTGATGTTCGGCATCCTCGCGGCGGCAGTGCTGGGACGGCTCTGGCCGCACATCCCCGCCGAGCTGCGCGCACCGGTGGTCGTCTACGTCGTCTGCCTGTCGGCCATGGCGGCGCAGGCCTGGGCCTGGTGGCGCGGCAGCGTCGGCCAGCCCGATGAGCCGCTCGCGCGCTGGGCCGCGTGGGGCGGCACGCTGTTCGTGCTCTCCGACGCGATGCTGGCGATCAACAAGTTCGCAGGCCCGCTGGAGATGGCCAGCTTCTGGGTGCTCGCGAGCTACTGGCCGGCGCAGTGGTGCATCGCCAGCAGCCTGGAACGGCCCCACGCATGAAATTCGTCCTGCCTCGGCGCCCTTCATCGCTGGCCACGTTGGTGATCGGCGTGGCCAGCGCCGCCGTCGGGCTCTGGCTCATGCGGCACTACCCGGTCGAACCAGTCGCCGCCACCGCGTTGTGGGTGGCGATCGCGGTGGCCAGCTTCTTCGGATGGCGCTCGTTGCCGCTGCTGGTGCCCGCGCTGGTGCCGGTGATCGGGTTCGCGCCGTGGACCGGCTGGATCACCTTCGAGGAACTCGACCTTTTGGTGCTGGCCGTCGCCGCCGGCGGCTACACCGCGATGGCGGTGACCGAGCCGCCGCACAAGCCGGTGGCGTGGCGTTATCGGACGCTGCGCTGGCGCGCCGCGGTGCGGGTGTTGATGGCCGTGTTCGCGCTGTCCGCCTTCATCGCCGTCTGGCGCGGCTTCGACCAGGCCGGCGGCGTGCAGTTCGGTTTCTGGCAAGGCTTCCAGGAGCCGATGAACAGCCTGCGCGCCGGCAAGAGCTTCTTCCTGGTCCTGCTGCTGCTGCCGCTGTGGCAGAAGGCGTCGGACCTGCGGCCCTCGTCGGTGCAGCGCCTGTCGCGCGCGGCCTGGGTGCTGGTGCTGGTCACGACCTCGCTCGGCGCGTTGTGGGAGCGCTGGGTCTACACGGGGCTGCTGGACTTCTCATCGGACTACCGCACGACCTCGCTGTTCTGGGAGATGAACGTCGGCGGAGCGTCGCTGGATGGCGCGCTGGCGTTGAGCCTGCCCTTCGCGATGCTGTGGGCGATGCGGGAGCGCCGCCCGCTGCGCTTCGTGATGGCGCTGGCGGTGATGCTGCTGGCGTTCTACGCGTCGCTGACGACGTTCTCGCGCGGTGTGTATCTGGCGGTGCCGTTCGGCATGGCGCTTTGCGCGCTGCTGTGGGCGGTGCAGCGCCGCGATGAAAGGAACGCGCCGCGACAGGAGGCGGCGCCGTCGTCGCATGTCTTCCCCGGTGCGCGCGGGACGGTGCCGCTTGCCTGGTCGGCCGGCGTGATCATCGGTACCGCGGTCGCCGCCTGGGTGCTCTTCGGCGCTGGTGGCTATCGCGCCTTGCTCGCATTGGCGGGCAGTGTCGCGGTGCTGCTCGCGATGCCGGCCTCGCGTGCAGCGTGGCCGCGCGGACAGCAGCGGGCGCTGATGGCGCTGTCGCCGCTGCCGGCGCTGCTGCTGGCCTTGCTCGGCGGATTGCTGATCGATCTCGTGCCCAAGGGCGCCTACCTGATCGACGGCATCGTCGTCTTGCTCGGCCTGGGGTTGGCCTGGTTGTGGCGCGGCGGACTGACGCAGCCCTCGCAGGCCTTCGCGCTGGCGATCGTGTGGATGGCGACGCTCGCCGGCACGGGGCTCGTCGCGGCGCATTGGGGCGACGGCCAGGACGTGGTGGCGATCGCCGCCGTGCTGTCGGTGCTGGCGATCGCGTGGATCGCGACGCAATGGTCGCCGCGCGTCGGCGCCGATCTGCGCACCGCCGGCTGGCGCATCCGCGGCCTCGTGTGGACGGGCTGTCTGCTGGCGTGCGCGGTGGTCGCGGCGCTGGGCGGTGGCGCCTACATCGGTCAGCGGATGTCGACCGGGCAGCAGGATCTCGAAGGTCGTCTCGAGCATTGGCGCGTCGGCCTGGGCCTGCTCAAGTCCATGGACGAATGGCTGCTGGGCAAGGGCAGCGGCCGTTTCCCGGCGAGCTTCGCCAACGGCGGGCCCTTCGATGAACGCGTCGGTGACTACCACCTGAACGCGGCGCGTTCCGAGCTGCCCGCGTCCGGCCTGCCCGGCACGGAGCCGTTCCCGCATCCGACGGTGACGCTGACCAGTGGCCTGCACCAGATGGGGCACGGCGAGATGTTCCGGCTCAGCCAGCGTGTGCCGGCCGTCGCCGGCGAAGTCGCGGCGACGGTGACGCTGCGCACGCAGTTCAAGACGCGCCTGCGCGTCGAGATCTGCGAGAAGTTCCTGCTCTACCCGCTGCGCTGCGTCGACCGTGAGACGGATGTGGAGCCGATGGGCGGCGCCTGGCAGCCGGTGCAACTGAAGCTGGGCCAGGCGCCGGCCGACTTCGGCGGCCGATCCTGGGCGCCGAAGCGTCTGGTGGCCTCGGTGACGCAGAACTGGCGCGGCGGCGTGCTGGAGATCGCGTCGATCTCGATCGTCGACAGCGTGCACGGTCCGTTGCTGCGGAACGGCGATTTCAACGAGGGTCTGGCGCGCTGGTTCTTCACCAGCGACCGCAACCACATGCCCTTCCACATGAAGAGCCTGCCGGCGCACGTGCTGTTCGAGCAGGGCCTGTTCGGCCTGGCGCTGTGGACCAGCCTGCTGGTGACGGTGCTGGTGCGCCTGAGCTTCGGCGCGGGGCGCCACCATCCGCTGGCGCCGGCGGTGGTGGGCGGGCTGGCGGGCTTCGTGATCGTGGGGCTCTTCGACAGCCTCATCGACGCGCCGCGGATCGCCTTCCTGTTCTACGCGCTGATGGCGCTGGGGCTGGGCCTGCGGGCGTCGTCACGCAAGTCGCATCGCCCGGGCGATCCCGATTCCCGCCTGGAACTGGAGACCCTGCAGCCGGAGCTCGAGTCGGCCTTCGAGGACGCCCCCGAAGTCCGCCGCGCGATGGCGGCGGCAGGCGTCAAGCTGAAAGGTCCGCCACGCTGACGCGGTGTGCCCGATTCTGGGCCGCGTCACATCCCTTTGAACAGGTGCGTGTAGCTGCGGCTGACCTCAAGCTTTTCATCGAGTCCGCGCACACCCACCAGCTGACGACCACGGAAGTCGCGGCTGATGCCGTTGATGGCCTTGACGTTGACCAGCGTCGAGCGGTGGATCTGCCAGAACAGCTTCGGATCCAGCTCGTCGACGAGTTCCTTGATCGGCTTGCGGATCAACGCCTCGACGGTCGGCGTCTGGACGCGGGTGTACTTCTCGTCGCTGATGAAGAACAGCACCTCCTCGACCGGGATCATCTGGATGGTCTGGCCGACCGAGGCCTGGATCCATTGCAGGTATTGCGGCGAGCCGCTGGTGTTGTTGACCCGCGCCGACAGCGAGTGCAGCAGCTGCTGCAGCGTGCCGGTGCTGGGGCCTTCGGGCTCGACCTCGCCGCTGCGCAGGGCCAGGCGCTTCTTGATGCGCTCGACCGTGACCAGCAGGCGATCGCGCTCGGCGGGCTTGAGCACGTAGTCGCAGACGCCCTGCTCGAAGGCCTCGACCGCGTACTGGTCGTAGGCGGTGATGAAGACGATCTCGGGCAGGGGCCAGTCGTCGTCGTCGGGCAGCTGCGCGATCTGCTTGGCGGCCTCGACGCCGGTCAGGCCCGGCATGCGGATGTCGAGGAAGACCAGGTCGGGCTTGTGCTCCTTGACCAGTTCGACCGCCTCCAGGCCGTTCTTGGCCTCGGCGACGATCTGCAGCTCGGGCCAGACCTCGGCGATGCGGCTGCGCAGCTGCTCGCGCATCAGGCGTTCGTCGTCCGCGAGGACGGCGCGGGGGGCGTGGTGGGTGTCGCTGGTGTCGCTCATGGGAGGCGATGTTAGGGCAGGTGAGGGGCGATCCGGCGGTGGACCCGCGCGTGGTCTCAGGCGTGGAGGGACGGTTCGGCCGGCGTGGACGTCATGGCGGGCGCCGCCGGCGCGGGCGGCACCCGCGGCGCCTTGCGCGGCTTGTCGCGCACGATCAGCCAGACGACGAGGCCGATGAGCAGCAGCGGCGAGCCCACCACCGCGCCGACGCCCGCCAGCGCGGCCAGCGCCACGAGCGCCAGCCCGCCCAGGATCAGCAGCGGCAGGCCCAGGCCGAGCAGCAGCACCAGCGGCACGACCAGGCACATCACGACGATGGCGATGATCAGGCCGAGCCCGGCGCCGAAGGCGTCGGCGATGCCCATGCCGCTCAGGATGACTTCCTCGCCGTCGACGGTGAGGTGCACGCCCGGGACGTCGCCGAGCAGATGGATCACGCCCCAGCCCAGCAGCAGCGCGCCGGCGACGAGGACGAATCCGAGGACAAGAAGGGTCTTGAACAGCGTTTTCATGCGTGTGCTCCTTGCGTTCCTTGTTCGGGCGCGTGGTGGGCGGAGGTCCGGTAGGGGACGGTGATGATCACGACGGTGCCGGACGGCTGGTTCTCGGCGACGGTGACGCTGGCGGCCTTGCCGTAGAGCAGCGAGAGCCGCTCGCGGATGTTGGCCAGGCCGACGCCGGTGCCCGAGGTCGCGGCGCGGCCGAAGCCCAGGCCGGTGTCGGCGACGGTGACCTGCAGCTTGCCGTGGACGATCTCGGCCTTGAGCAGCAGGCTGCCGCCCTCGGCCTTGGGTTCGAGGCCGTGCTTGATGGCGTTCTCGACCAGGCTCTGGATCATCATCGGCGGGAACTCCGCGGACAGCAGGCCGTCCGGCACCTCGATGCGCGACACCAGGCGCTCTTCCATGCGGACCTGCAGGATCTCGAGGTAGGGCCGGATGACGGCCATCTCGCGGCCCAGGTCGCGCACGCCGCCGTTGGCGTTGGCCTCGCGCATCGTCGGCATCGAGGCCCGCAGCAGCGCGATCAGGTTCTTCTGCATCTGCGAGGCGCGCGGCGGATCGGTCTCGATCAGATGGTCGATCGACGCCAGCGTGTTGAACAGGAAGTGGGGCTCGACCTGCGCCTGCATCGCGGCCATGCGGGCTTCGACGACCTGACGGCGCAGCGACTCGGCCTCGGCGGTCTCGGTGGCCTTGGCGGCCTTCACCTCGGCCTGCAGGCGACCCTTGTAGGTGGCCTTCAGCAGCGCCGAGGCCAGCACGACCAGGATGGCCAGCTTGTCGAGGAAGTCGCCCAGGTGCACGGTGCGATAACGCGTCTTGCGCGAGGTCTCGCGCTGGACCTGTTCGAGCTCGTCACGCGCTTCCTCGGCATCGGCCTTGGCCTGCCGGGCTTCTTCCGCCGCCTCCTCGAGGGCGCGCTTGGCGTCGGCCGCGGCGGACTTCACCGCGTCGCGGATGGCCTCGCGCTGCTTCTCGTTGGGGATGCGGATGTCCACGGACGGCAGGTTGGGGTCGACGGCCCCTTCGGCGTCGGCTGCGGACGCGGCGCTGGCCGGCGAGGCCGGATGGCGCGGCACGATGCGCACGCCGCGGCTGTCGATCTGGACTTCGTAGCGCAGGCCCTCGCCGTCGACCGCGGCGGACGCGCCGTGACCCGCCTCGGAGCCGGCTTCGGCGGAGTCGGCGGGTTTCGTGGCCTTGTCGATCTTCTTCTGCGCCTCGGCCACCTTCTTCTCCGCTTCGGCGGCGCGCTGCTTCTCGCGGCGTTCGCGGTCCGTGTCGCGGTCGCGGCGCAGGTCCTTGGACGGATGGATGGTCTCGGTCGTCTCGACCGGCAGTTGCCAGCTGAAGGAGAAGGGCGGGAGGGTCTGGAGGATGTTGGCGCCGATGATCAGCATCACCGCCAGCAGCGTGAAGCGCTTCCAGGTGATGGACACCAGCCAGTTGCCGTAGGCGTGGAAGCCCTGCTCGGCGGCTTTCATGAAGCTCTGCCAGCGCTGGCGCGGGGTGGGGGAGGCGGGAGTCGGCGCGTTCATGGGAGGACCTGTCGTATGGCTCGCACTTTACGCAAGACCCCGGCGCTCCCGGGGCGGCGGGCGACGCGCCGTGAAGACGGCGGGATGGACTGCACCGATCGGCGACAGGCCGGAGGCCCGGATGGCCCATGCGCCCCCCATCGGTGCGGGCGCCAGAAGCGCCACAAAACGCGAAAGGCCCGCTTCCGCGGGCCTTCCGGCATGGTTGTGAAGTGTTCCCGAGGGGATTACTGCTTCACGGCCTCGACCTGGACGATGACCTTGATGTCCTTCGAGAAGCCGTACTGGATGCCGTAGTCGACGCCGAAGGCGGTGCGGTCGAAGGTGGTCTCGAAGTCGCCGCCGCAGACTTCGCGCTTGAGCATGGGGTTCTCGTAGCAGTTGAAGTTGGTGGCCGTCAGCGTCACCGGCGCGGTCTTGCCCTTCAGCGTCAGCTGGCCGGCCACCGAGGCGACCTTGTCACCCGAGAAGGTGAACTTGTCGCCGACGAACTTGGCCGTCGGGTTGTTGGCCACGTCGAAGAAGTCCTTGCTCTTCAGGTGGGTGTCGAACTGCGACGAGCCGGTGCTGATGCCGTTCATGTCGAAGGTGATCTCGACCTTGCCCGACTTGCCAGCCTTGTCGAACTGCACGGTGCCTTCCTTCTTGTCGAAGCGGCCGCGGTTGGTCGAGGTGCCGAAATGCTTGATCTCGAACGTGGCGTAGGTGTGCGTCGGGTCGATCGCGTAGGTCGCGCTCTGGGCCTGGGCCAGGCCGGCGACGGCGAGCAGGGAGGCGAGCAGCAGGGCTTTCTTCATCATGGTGGTGGGTCCTTGTCGAACAGTTGTCGGAACAGTGATGGAACCGCGGCGGGTACCGCGGTGGAGAAGGAACCGGGCGAAGGACCCGGACCGGTTGGAGAAATCGGGAGAGGCTGCGGATCGGCCGCGGAATCGGCTTACAGCGGCGCCATGCCGGTGATGGCCAGCTTGAACTTCACCTGCACGTCGTTGGCGACGATGGAGGTGTCCTTCCATTCGCCTTCGCCGATGTTGAAGTCCAGCCGCTTGATCGCGAACGCGCCGGTCGCCGTCGTCGTGCCGCCGGCCTGGGCCAGCGCCACCGGGACGACCACGTCCTTGACCTGACCCTTGATGGTCAGCTTGCCGGCGGCCTCGAACTTGCCGCCGCCCAGCGCCTTCAGCGAGGTGCTCTGGAACGTGGCCGTCGGGACCTTCTTGACGTTGAACCACTCGGGCTTGACCAGCTCCGCGTCGGTCGCGGCGTCGCCCAGCGTGGCGCTGCCCAGCTCGATCGACAAGGTGACCTTGCCCGCCGCGGCGTTCTTCGGATCGAAGGCCAGCTGCGCATCGAATTTCTTGAAGTGACCGTCCACCGGCACGCCCATCTGGCGGAAGGTGAAGGCGATGTCGCTCTGCGCCGGCACCAGCTTGGGCGCGGCCGCTGTCGTGGCGGCGGCTGCCGTGGCGGGCGCGGCCGCCGGCTTGGTCTGCGCCATCGCCGGCGCGGCCAGGAGGAGGGCGGCGCTCAGCACCGACAGCGCGGTGATCGAGAGATGGGTGGCCATGCGTGCGGTCATGAGGTCCTCTGCCAGTCGTGGATCTTGGGGGTCAGGTGTTGTCAGGTGTTGTTTCTTGCGGTCCGGGCCGGGGCTGTCGCCGTGCCGCTCAGGCGCGGCCCGGGAGCATGCGCCGCAGCAGGCCGTCCTTGTCGAGGACGACATGCTTGACCACGGCGCCAAGGTGGGCAAGCACCAGCAGCCCCAGCCCGTAGGCGAAGAACTGGTGGACCTGCTTCAGCGATTCGGCGAGTTCCTTGTCCTTCCCGACGAAGTCCGGCAGCGGGAGCACGCCGAACCACACGATCGGGAAGCCCGCCGCCGAGCTGTAGGCCCAGCCGCTCAGCGGCACCGCGAAGAAGGCCGCGTACAGCAGCCAGTGCACCGCGTGGGCGCCCAGCTTCTGCCAGCCCGGCATCGGCAGGTCCGCCGGCGGGCGGTGCGTCAGGCGCCACAGCAGCCGCAGCGCCGACAGCGCCAGGATCGTCACGCCGGCCCACTTGTGCCAGTTGAAGAGCTTCAGCCGCGTCAGCGAGAACGGCAGGTCGGCCATGTACCAGCCCACGGAGAAGGTGCCGATGATCGCGATCGCCAGCACCCAGTGGAAGAGCATCGCCAGGCCGTCGTACCGGGTCTTGCCCGTGGGCGGCACCGCGGCCGGCACCGGCGGCATCGCCGTGGACGCGGGCGCTGGCGACGTGGCGATGGGGGCCCCGGTGCCATCGTGGGTCTCGGCGGGCAGCGTGGGCTGCTGGTCAGGGTCGTTGTTCTGGTTGTCGATGGCAGTCATGTCGGCTCGCGTCCTTGGGAAGACCTGGGGCGTCGGGAGGTCCGGAATGGCATGAAGTGTCCGCGTGCGCCGTACATCGTCGGTTCACCGGAACTGAGGCCACTGTTCATCCAATTTGAATGGGAGCCCCGGCCATGCTTCACAGATCCGTCATCGGCGGGGTCGAGACTGGCGCCCGCTCCGCCCTTGGAGCGATGGCTAGGAGTTGCCATGGACCTGATCGCCAAGATCGAGGCGGTGTTCCGCCGCCGCGGACACCTGCAGTACGGCGACGAGCGCCGGGAGCCCGTCACCGCGCTGGAGCACGCGCTCCAATGCGCCCAACTGGCCGAGTGGGCCCACGCGGAGCATAGCCTTGTAGCCGCCGCGCTGCTGCACGACATCGGGCAGCTGATGGACGGCGGTTCTGGCGCCCCTCTGCGGGACGACGAACATGAGTTGACCGCGCTGCCGCTGCTGCGCGCCGGGGGATTGGGCCCGGCCGTGGTGGAGCCGATCCGCCTGCACGTCGCCGCCAAGCGTTACCTGGTCAGCACCGACCCGGCATACGGACCGGGGCTGTCGGACGCCTCGCGCCACAGCCTGGCGTTGCAGGGCGGGCCGATGAATGCGGAGGAACGGCTGCTCTTCATGGCCCACCCGCACGCGAGCGCCTCGCTGCAGCTGCGCCGTTGGGATGATCTGGCCAAGCGGCCGGGCATGCGCACGCCGCCGCTCGGCTACTACCTGGTGCTGCTCGAAGAGTTGCTGCACGACACACGGGCCCCGGAGCGGGTGCGCATCGCCTGAGGCGCGGGCGGCATAGGCGCATTCCGTATGAGCACATGCGGAATGGGTCGATGTCAAAGCGTGTCTCCCTCTTGAGGGGGATATCGGACCCCCGAGTCGCTTTGCATACTGGGTACCGATCGCGCGCTGCCTGGACCTCAGCGTCGTGATCAAGGGGAGGAGTGCTATGCCGACCTACCAAAGCCCGCAAGGGTGGCGGTGGTCGGCATAGTTTTATCTGCGCGGCACGTTTTCGGCACGGCACGATATATTGCCGGCCCAGAACAAGCCTTACACAACCCATGCATTTCCATTCGCGGCAGTGGCCAGGCGCTGTCTGTTCCGGTCATGGCGGGTGAGCGCAGCGCCGAGCAGGCGAGCGTCGAGCTCGAACTGCTGCGGCTGATCGGCAAGCAGGGTCGTCGCGTCCCCTATCCGGTGAGCATTGCCGCCTTGATGATGGCGGTGATGGCGGCCAGCGTGATGTCGCCCTGGCTGGCCTACGGCTGGCTGGCCGCCGTGTACGCGGTACTGGTGACGCGCTGGGCCGTGCTGGGCCGCCTGCCGGAAATGCAGGACCGCCCGCTGGAACAGCGCATGGACTGGGCCGTGTGGCTGAGCCTGGCCAACGGGCTGGTCTTCAGCGCCTCGCTGATCGCGGCCCCCCACCTGAGCGACTTCCAGCGGATGGTGCAGACCATCGTGCTGCTGGGCCTGTGCGCCGGCGCGGTCGCGACGACCGCCGGGCACCGCGTCGTGTTCCAGGTCTTCCTCTGGCCGGTGACGCTCGCCACCGCGCTGTCGTGGGGGCTGTTCCACGAGCCCGGCGCGGAGCACCGCTGGCTGGACTGGGTGCTGTCGGCGCTGATCGTCTTCTTCGGCCTGATCCTGACCGGCCTGGCGCGCGACACCTACCGCGTCTTCGCCGAGTCGGTGCTGATCCGGCTGCAGCAGAACAAGAGCAACCAGCAGCTGCGCCAGGCCTTGTCGCAGGCGGAATCGGCGATGGCGGCGAAGACGCGCTTCCTGGCCTCCGCCAGCCACGACCTGCGCCAGCCGATGCACACGCTGTCCCTGTTCGGCGCGGCGCTGGACAAGCGCCCGCTCGACGACGAGGGCCGCGTCATCGTCACGCAGATGAACCTGGCCTTGCACTCGCTGTCCTCGCAGATGGATGCGCTGCTGGACATTTCGAAGCTCGACGCCAACGTCGTGCCGGTGAACAACCAGGGCTTCGCCTTGCAGCCCTGGCTGGGCCGGCTGCAGCGGGAGTTCCAGCCCACCGCGCTGCGCAAGCACCTGCTGCTGCGACTGGACTGCCCGCCGGAGGCCTGCGTCGAGAGCGACCCCGTGCTGCTGGAGCGCGTGGTGCGCAACCTGATCGACAACGCGCTCAAGTACACGGCGCGCGGCGAGGTGGCGATCGAGGTCCATCGCGGCCAGGACGAGGAAGTCTGGCGGCTGACGGTGCGCGACACCGGCATGGGCATCCCGGAGCACGAGCAGCAGCGGATCTTCGACGAGTTCTACCAGGTCGGGAACCCGGAGCGCGATCGCGCCAAGGGCCTGGGGCTGGGCTTGTCGATCGTGACGCGGCTGGTGGACCTGCTGGACCTGCACCTGGCGCTGCGGTCGGCGCCGGGGCACGGCTCGAGCTTCATGCTGAACGTGACCGCCGCCGACATCGCGCTGGTGCGACCCGGCTCGACGCCGACGCAGGGCCCGGCGCTGCCGCCCATGCGCGTGCTGGTGATCGACGACGAGGAGCCGGTGCGGGTCGCGATGCACGCGCTGCTGACGGCGCACGGCTGCCAGGTGCTGCTGGCCGGCAGCACCCGCGAGGGCCTGCTCAAGAGCATGGGCCAGCAGCCGGACCTGCTGCTGACCGACTTCCGGCTGCGCGGCGGCGAGGACGGCATCAGCGCGGTGCGCTCGCTGCGAAGCGCGTTCCCGGGACTGCCCGCGCTGATCGTGAGCGGCGACACTGCGCCCGAGCGGTTGCGCGAGGCCCACGAGGCGGGCCTGACGCTGCTGCACAAACCGGTCACCGAGGAGCTGCTCATCAACGCGATGCAGGCCGCGCTGGCCGAATATCGCAGGGAGGGTGCCGATGTCTCGACCGTTCGAGGAGGCGCCGAGAGTCCCCTCTGAGGCCCCGTCTGCCGCGTCGTCCGACACGGCGGCTCGCGTGACGTCGGACGGCACCGACGCTCGGCGGCCGAGACCCTCGGGCACGCGCTGGCTGTCGCGGCCGCTCGAGGACTGGATGGCCGGGCGGCTGTCGGTCCCGGAGCCGGGCCCGGCCGCCGTGGACGTGTTGATCGTCGGCAGCGGCTATGGCGGCGCCGCGGCGGCGCATGCGCTCGCGGGACGTCGCGACGAGGACGGCCGTCGGCTGAGCGTGGTCGTGCTCGAGCGCGGGCGTGAGTACCTGCCCGGGGCGTTCCCCAGCCGCTTCGCCGATCTGCCCGGTCACGTGCGGCTGGCGCGTCCCGGCGCGGATGCGCCGACGGGACGTCGCGAAGGGCTCTTCGACCTGCGGCTGGGACCGGATGTCTGCGTCGCCCTGGCCAACGGCCTGGGGGGCGGATCGCTGATCAACGCGGGCGTGATGGAGCGACCCGCGCCGGCGGTGTTCCGCGAACCCGGCTGGCCGCAGGCTTTCCTGCGCGAGGACATGACGCCCTGGTTCGAGCGCGCCGAGCGGCTGCTGGGCGTCCGCGACGACGAGGGCGACAACACCATCGAACGCCTGCGCGCGAAGGCCGGCTTCAAGACGCGCCGGCTCGAGGCGCTGAAGGCGCTCGACCCGGCGCGCACACGCGCGGCGAGGATCCAGGTCGCGATGGACGCGCGCCCGCGCGGTGCGGCCGAATGGTCGCACCAGCCCTGCATCGCCTGCGGCGACTGCGCGACCGGCTGCAACCACGAGGCCAAGCAGTCGCTCGACACGAGCCTGCTGCTGCAGGCCTGGCGGCAGGGCGCGGAGCTGGTCTGCGGCGCGAGCGTCGAAGCATTGGTGGCGGCCCCCGGCGCCGGTTGGCGCGTCACGCTGCAGCACACCGACGAGCTGCTGCGCCGGCGGCAGGGCGAGCCGTTCGAGGTGCTCGCCCGTCGGGTGATCCTGGCCGCCGGCAGCCTGGGGTCGACCGAGATCCTGATGCGCTCGCGGGACCGGGGGCTGACGCTGTCGCGGATGCTGGGGCAGGCGTTCTCGGCCAACGGCGACGTGATCGCGGTGGGCCACGGCTGGCCGCGGGCGGTCCATGCGGTCGCCGACGAGGACCAGCCGCCCGCGGCGCGCCAGGTGGGTCCGACCATCACCGGCGTGTGGGACGCCGGGCCGGATCATGTCGTCGAGGACCTGGCGATTCCCGGCGCATTGCGTCCGGTCTTCGAGGAGGGCTTCGCGCTGGCGGCGACGCTGGATGCGCTGGCCCGTTCAAACGCCGGCCCGCATGAGGAGCGCGCCGATTTCGACGATCCCTTCGCGGTCCGTCCTTCCGTGACCGAGCGGCAGCTGCCGCTGGCGATCGTCGGTCGCGACAGCGGCACCGGCCGGCTGGTCCGACGGGAAGGCTTCGAGGAGCCAGGCGGGCTGCAGGTCGACTGGCCCGGGCTGCGCGACGAACCCGCGATCGCGCGCCGTCACGAGGCGCTGGCGCGTCATTGCCACACCCAGGGCGCGCGGCTGCTGCGCAATCCGCTGTGGCAGCTGCTGCCGCCGGACATGGCCTTCCTGACGAACGACGCCCGCGGGCCGATGGTCAGCGTGCATCCGCTGGGGGGCTGCGCGATGGGGGACCTCGGCAGCGACGGCGTCGTCGACGCGATCGGGCGGGTGTTTTCCGGCGACGGCGAGGCGGTGCACGACGGCCTCGTCGTGCTGGACGGCTCGATCGTGCCGGGCTCGATCGCGATCAATCCGGCGCTGACGATCAGCGCGCTGGCGCAGCGGGCGCTGGACCGGCTCGCCGTCCTCTGGCGACTGGGCGCGCCATCGCCGGTGGCCCGGCGCCGGGAGCCGGAGCGTCCGGTGTTCCGCCTGCCTGCCGGGCCTGGACGGGGTGGGCCGCCGTCCTCCGCCGCCGGTCACTCCGGCAATGGCGGCAGCGCGAGCAGCGACGGCGCCGCCAGAGCCCCCGATGCCACGGTGATCGAGGTGCGCGAGCGCCTCGGCGGCTTCGTGCGCTGGTCCGGAGCGCCGGGCTCGCCGGTGAAGTACATGGAGCTCTGCGTCGTCTTCCGTCCGAAGGCGTTGGTGGAGTTGTTGAGACCTGGCCCCGAGCGGCGACTGATCGTGGCGCCGGGCAGCCGGCTTCGCGTCTTCGAGGCTCGCGAGCGACGGCCCGGATGCTTCGAGATCGTCGGCCCGAAGCCGGGCGACGGTCGCCTCTGGGCGCACGAGGAACGCGGCGATGAGCACGCACTGTTCATCGCGCCGCTGGCGGAAGGCGTGCTGACGCTGTTCCAGCGCGAGGACTCGGGATCGCTGCGGCGGCATGCGCGCGGGCTGTGGGCCTGGGCGATCAACCGCGGCGTGCGCGACGCCTGGCAGGGTCTGATCGATTGGGCGGGGCGCCGATCGCCGCCCAGGACGCCGGGCGCGGCACGAGCAGGCCTGCGCGCGCGGGCCGTCAACGCCTGGCACCTCTCGGGCCATGCGGGCGAGGCGCGGGTGATGCGCTACCAGGTGCTCATCGACCCGGCCGCGGACCTGCCCGCGTGGGCCGCCGGGCTGCGCGGGCAGTCGTTGCGCGGATGCAAGCGGATCAGCTACACGCGGCGCGGCAATCCCTGGACGCAGCTGAGCCGCATGACGCTGACGCCGGCCGCCGGCATGGCGCCGCCACCGGGCGCGCGGGACATCGTCCTGACGCTGGACATGCACCACCTCGCCCGCGAGCGGTTGCCGCTGCTGCGCATCCGGCAGGCGCGCGACATTCCTTCGGCAGCGCGCGACGTCGGCGCGTTGATGGCCTACATCGCGCGGATGACGATCGGGCTGCATGCCTGGACCTTCCGCAAGCCCGACGAGGCGCCGCGGCGGCGCATCTCGCGCCTGCCGGGCACGGTGCCGGGACTGCCGGATCCCGTGGTGATCGAGATGGCCGCCGGCCGCTGGGGCGACGCGGGCGCGCAGCGCCAGGACCTGGACCGCCCGACGCGCGAGGACGACGACCGGCCGGTGCTGATCCGCCTGACGCGTTACGGCCGGCCGGGCGGCGAACCCGTGCTGATGATCCACGGCTACAGCGCCAGCGGCACGACCTTCGCGCACCACTCGGTGCGCCCCGGTCCGGCCCAGCTGCTGTGGGACGCGGGCCACGACGTCTGGCTGCTGGACCTGCGCACCAGCGCGGGATTGCCGACGGCCACGCTGCCGTGGACCTTCGAGGAATCCGCGTTCAACGACATCCCGCTGGCCGTCGATCGTGTGCTGCGCGAGACCGGTCGGGAGCGGCTCAACATCCTCGCGCACTGCATGGGATCGGTGATGCTGCACATGGCGCTGCTGGAGCCGCGCGAGCAGCCGTGGGAACGCTGCTTCGCACTGCGCGCGGCGCTGAAGGACCGGATCTCGAAGCTGGTGATCTCGCAGGTCACGCCGCTGATGGTGATGTCGCCGACGAACAGCCTGCGCGGCGTGCTGATGCAGTACCTGCGGCCCTACCTGCCGCTGGGCGGGTACGCGTTCCGGCCCGAGGGCACGCCGACGCTGTTCGATCACCTGCTCGACCGGCTGCTGGCCAGCCTGCCGTATCCGGAGGCCGAGTTCGATCTGGAGAACCCGCCGCCCTGGCCGCCATGGCGGATGCGGCGCACGCCCTGGACCGCCACGCGGCACCGCATGGACCTGCTGTACGGGCGCGACTTCGCGATCGGCAACGTCGATCGCGCGGTGCTGGCATTCATCGACGACCACTTCGGGCCGCTGAACATGGACACGGTCGCGCAGGCGATCCACTTCGCCCGATGCCACGAGATCACCGACTGGCAGGGCGCGAGCGTCTATCTCGACAGTCTGGCGAAGAGCCTGGCGCTGCTCAAGGCGTTCCCGGTCCTGTCGCTGCACGGCGAGGACAACGGGTTGTGCAGCGCCGACAGCGCCGAGCTGCTGAAGGACTACTACGACCAGGCCGCGCCGGGCCGTTATCGCTACCGGGTGATCGCGGGCCACGGGCATCAGGACTGCCTGATCGGACGCCATGTCGCGACGCAGGTGTTCCCGCACGTGCTGGCCTTCCTGGCCGAGGAGCCGCAGTCATGAGCGGGGTCCTGCACGGTACACGCCGGGGCACGCCGGCCAGCGCGTTGCTGATTGGCGCCGAGGCGCCGGGTCATCGCATCGAGCGGGCGCCGCCGGAGACCGGCCGCGTGCCACTGCTCACGGCGCTGCGACCGGAGCGTGGCTGGCCGCATTGGCTGCTGTGGGTGCCGATGCGGTGGCGCGGCGGCTGGACCTACGAGCAGTTGCCGCAGCCCTGGCGGATCGAGTCCTTCGTGCCACCGGGCGTGGGGCAGCCGGGCGCGCCCTGGCGGACCTCGCAGGCCGTGGAGGCGTTCCCTGTGCCGCCGCGCGCGATGTCCGATGCAGCGGGTCACCCGAAGGACGAGGCCGCGACGGGCGCCGACGGCGACGAGCATGAGATCGACATCCACGGCCTGCTGCTGGTGGCGCTGTACCTGGAGCCGCGCGCGCTGGCCATGGAAGGCGCGCATCGCGGCGTGATGCACGAGCTTGGCCACGAGGAGTTGCACGCGCAGGTCGAAGGCGCGCTGGATCAGTTCTTCGATCTGCCGCCGCATCGCTGGGCGCATGGCTTCGTGCCCTCGCCGGGCGGGTCGGAGGTCACCGTCGACGACGGAGGCCTGTGCTTCGCGCTTGCCGCGTGCCAGTACCCGCCGGGCCTGCTGGATGTGAGTCCGGGGTGGGAACTCGATGCGTCGCAGGCGGGGCCAGGTCTTGCGTCACTGGCGAGACTGCACCAGTTCACGCGATCCACGGCGCGAGGACAGGACTGCTCGCTGGTGCTGTTCGCCGGCGACCAGATCTATGCGGATGCGAGCGGCGGACTGGCCGACTCGCGCAGCGGCATTGAGCGGTACGCGCGCGCCTACGGCGAGTTCAAGGCCGGTCCGGTGCGGCTGCTGCCACCGACGGTGGCGCGCGTCGTGCAGGCGATCGACGATCACGAGATCGTCGACAACTGGGAACCGGGTCCTGGCGCCGGCCACGGCGGCAACGGCCCCTGGTTCGATGTCGCGCGCCAGGCCGCCTGGCATCACCGGTGGGAAGCCGGCCCGCGCGTGGGCGGCCCGGAACTGCTGTGGCACGAGTTCGACTGGCGCGGCGCTGCCTTCTTCATCGCCGACGCGCGCTGCGAGCGCGAGGCACGACGCGTCGCAAACTGGTCGAGCGCGCGCCTGTGGTCGACCACCCAACGCGATGCATTCAACGAATGGTTGTCGCGCGGCGCGTCTCGGCCGAAGTTCGTGCTGAGCGGATCGCTGCCGCTGCCGCGACGCCGGATGAGCGTTGAGCACGCGGCGAGCTGCCTGCGTTCGGATGGATGGGACGGCTACCCGCACAGCCTGCATGAACTGTTGGGCTTGGTGTGGCGGCATCGTGCCTCGGGACTGGTGTTCCTGTCGGGCGACGAGCACCGCTCGGGCTGGGTGAGCGCGGAGATCTCCGCCGTCGACGGTGACGACCGTGGCCCGGTGCGCATCCACTCGATCCACAGCTCCGCGCTCTACGCGCCCTGGCCGTTCGCGATCACGGCGGCCGAGGAACTGGCCGCGCCCGACGTGTTTGAGTTCGACGGCCCGGATGGTCAGCGGCTGCGATGCGTCGTCAGCGCATGGGCCGACCATCCGGGCGATGGCTTCGCGGTGCTCCGCGTGCGAGGTGGGGAGGTCGAACTCTGGTTTGACCGAGCCGGTCAATCTTCGGACTTGCCGGATGGTGTGTTGTCATCTGGCAATCTTGCGTTGGCCAAAGCCGGTCGATAGACTGCGGACCTCAAGATCGAACCAGGCGGAGTGAGACGGTCGAGCCGCCCGAGCAATCGGGTCCCAGCTGGAATGGGAGTTCGCGGAAACGCGATAGAGAACCCCGCGTGCGGCGGCCACCTTTGGGTGGCCGCCTGTTTTTTGTGCAATTGCTTCAGTCAACGCCTCAAGGGTTGCCGCAAGCAAGTTGCTTTCAACAGCTTCGCAAAGCTGACCTTTCGCCCCCTCGTCAAACTGGTGTCGAAAGGGTGTTGCAGGTATGCCGATTGGACCTTGAGTACAAGTCGGCGCCTCCGCTTGGCATCCCGGCTCAATTCGAAGAACAGCACATAGTGCTGCTGCGATGCGCCGATGTTGCTGGTCACAGATTCGACGGTGACGAAGTTCTGCGGCTGTTCACGGGCGATGCGGATCGCACGCTGTGGCAGGTCCTTGATGATCCTGGGCAGATGCATCGATGAGAGCGAATAGCGCTCTTCGCAAAGCACACGGATCTCCTGACCATCGTCGAAGAGTTCGCCCGTTGGGATCATGTGCTTTGGCCGGCCATCCCAAGGAATTGAGCGCGTGAAGCAATGACTCGAGAAGTACGCGATGACGACGATGTCGAAGCCGAGTCCGGGATCGATGCGGAACGCCATCGGCTCCAGATGCGTCAGGTCCCATGGCACGCCACATCGGGCAACGACCCGGCTTCGGTGTCGCGGCGATATCGCGTCAAGATGCTCGGTCACCGGCACATCGGTGATCGCGCCGGTGGATGCCGCGGTCGGGCGTGACTCGCTTTCCAGGGTAGAACTGATCATGGCGAAGGAAGCTCTCGGAGCAACGGGACAGCCATGTTTCCGATTCGGTTCTCTTCACGCCTTGCGCCTCGTCAACGATGCCGCTGGTCAAGCAGAACCTGCACGGTTCGTCGCAACGGGGCGACCATCGATGGGTACACCTGCAGCGCCTGCTGACTGGGTCTTGCCAGTCCGCTGGCCGATGACTGTCACCCCTTGCATGCGACACTGCCTGATGACCGAAATCGAACTGCGTTTCCAGATCCCCGAATCGCAATGGCCCGCCGTGCGCCGCTGGGTCGCGGGGGCGGGCAAGTCCGTCGCGGCGCAGGAGCGCCTGCAGGCCTCGTACTTCGATACGCCCGAGCGCGACCTCGCGCGCGCCGGCTTCGCGTTGCGTCTGCGGCGCGAGGGCGAGGTCTGGGTGCAGACGCTCAAGGGCGCCGCGCCCGACGGCATGACCCGCCTCGAACACAACGTGCCGCTCGGCGCGGACATTCCCCGGCTCGACGTCGCCCGGCACGCCGACCATCCCGCCGGGCAGGCGTTGCAGACGCTGCTGGCCACGCTGCCCGAAGGCGCGCTGCAGGCGCTGTTCCGCACCGACATCACCCGCCTGACGCGGCCGCTGCGCACGCCGCATGGCACGGTCGAACTGGCGCTCGATCACGGCGCGCTGCTCGCGGGCGAGGGCGACTCGCTGCGCAGCACGCCGGTCGCCGAGCTCGAGATCGAGCTGAAGAGCGGCGAGGCCCGCGCCGTGCTCGAAACGGCGCGGCAATGGGCCATCGAGCGTTTCGGGCTGTCGCTGGAGCTGCGTACGAAAGCGCTGCGGGGCGACCTGCTCGCGCGCCAGCTCGACTGCGCGCCGGTCGCCGATTCCCATGCGATCCACTGGACCGGGGACATGAGCTGCGATGACGCGCTCCACGTGCTGCTGCGCGAGTGTCTGGAGCCGGTCGTCGGCAATGCCTCGCAGATCGCGAGCGGCCGGCATCGGCCCGAGCACCTGCATCAGATGCGCGTCGGTCTGCGCCGCCTGCGCGCCGGCCTGCGGCTGCTGGCGGCGGACGACGACGTCGCGCTGCTCGCGCTCGCCGAGGGCGCCGGGCAGCTGTCGCGACGGCTCACCGCCGCGCGCGACGCGGATGCGCAGGCCGAAGCCGGCTGGCGCGCGACGATGCTTGCCGCCTGGCGCGCCGAGCGTCCGTCCGCGGCCTCCGAGGTCTCGCCCGCAGCGCCCATCGACGTCGCCGGCCTGCTGCTCACGCCAGAGGTCCAGGGCTGGCTGCTCGCGGTCATCGGCTGGCTCGCGCGCCCCGCGCCGGACCACGCGCCCGAAGGGACGCAAGGCCTGGCCCCCGTCCATGCCCACCTCGCGCAGTGGCGCGCCGCGACGGACAAGCAGGTCAGACGCTTCGATCGTCTCGATGTCGAGGGACGGCATCACCTGCGGCGCCGCCTGAGACGCCTGCGCCTGGCGATGGAGCTGACATTCGCGGTCCCGGCCGGTGCCGACGGCGGCAAGTTGACCAAGAAGGACATCGAACGCCGGGCCCGGGAGCTCGCCCGTGTCCACGAGGCCGCGCAGCGGCTCGGTGCGCTGAACGATCTCGAGGTCGGCCTGTCCCAGGCGCGTGAGCAACTCGCGCTGGCGATGGCACGAAGCGACGTGCCGGCGGCGGCGGCAGCCGGCTTCGCCCTGGGATGGCTGAGGCCGCGTCAGCGGCAGGCGTTGGAGAAGGCGACCAAGGCGGTCAAGGCCGTGAAGCTCATGGGCGTGGGCGACGCCTCGAAGCGCGCCAAGACTGCCAAGCCGTCGCAGCGCCGCAAGCAGGACTGAAGCATTTTGGCCGACTGACTTCACTGAAGAGGGCGCCCGCAGCCTCATGCCGAGGCGACGGGACGCACTCCCTCATTCCAGTCATTGCGAGGCCCCCATGCCGTTGTTCCATCCTCTGCCGTTCACCGAACTTCCTCCCCGTCCCGCCGAGGATGTCCCGGATCGCGCCCGGATTCCCGGGCTGCTGGCGCTGGCGGTCGATCCCGACCGGCTCAGCGCCGCGCAGGCGCTCGCCGCGCGCAGATTGCTGGATCCCGAGGGCGGCACCTATCCCGCCGACGGATGCGCGATGACGCTGTCGGTGCTGATGCGGGCGGCGGGATTCGACGTGCCCGAGCTCTGCTGGGCGATCGACGTGCCGGCGACGCTGCTCGCGCGCGGCTGGATCGAGGTGCCTCCCGGCAGCCAGCGCGGCGGGGACGTCGGCAGCACCTGCCGCGAGGACAAGCACCACGGCGAGGACCATGTCTTCCTGGTGGTCCGATGCGTCAACCAGGACGAGATGATCGTCGTCGACAACCAGGCGACCTACCCGCACTTCCGCTGGGCGAGCGGGCAGGGCGGCAAGACGCCGACCGCGATGTTCTACCGGGCGCCCGGCGCGCCGGACTGATCGACGCGCCCGGACGCCGCCGTCAGGTGTCGCCGCCGAGATGCCGCGCCGCGCCCAGCATCTCGTGGACGTCGTGCGTCATCACCGCGAGGAATGCCGCCAGGCCGATGTAATACGCGGCGTACTCCCACTTCACGCGGGCGGGGACTGCGTAGTAGGTCTTCGCCTCCTCGCTGTCGGAGCGGTACTTCCATGCCTTCATCAGCTGCGGCGCGGCCAGCAGCGCGATCAGCAGCAGCATCGGGCTGGGCCGGTAGAGGAACAGTCCGACCAGGACCGGCACGCCGACGAACCAGATCCGCGGCGACAGCACCGCCGTGATCCGGCCGCCGTCGAACGGCGACATCGGGATCAGGTTGAACAGGTTCAGGAAGAAGCCCGCGTACGACACCGCCAGCAGCCAGTCCAGGTTCCAGCTGCGCGCCAGCAAGTAGCAGACGGTCGCGCCGACAGTCCCCAGCAGCGGACCGCCCAGGCCGACGTAGGCCTCGGTCTGCGCGTCGTGCGGCATCTCCTTGAGCTCGATCCACGCGCCGACGAAGGGGATGAAGGTCGGCAGGCCCACGTTCAGGCCCTTCTGACGCGCGGCGAGGTAGTGACCCATCTCGTGCACGAACAGCAGCGCGACGAACCCCACCGCGTAGCGCCAGCCGTAGATCCAGGCGTACAGCAGCAGCGACAGCAGCATCGTGCCCCCGCTGAACAGCAGCTTGCTCAGCTTGACGCCCGAGAACAGCAGGAACAGGAGCTTGGTCATCGGCTCAGGACTCCGCGGACTCGCTCTTCTTGCGGCCGAACAGCTTCATGATCGCGCCGCCGAAGCCGACCACCGCCAGGATGATGATCTTGGCGAACTTCAGGAAGAACGCCCCGATCACCGCCAGCAGACCCAGCTTCTTCGCGCCGACGCCCAGCACCAGCGCGGCCAGGCCGTACTCGGCGACCTTGTCGGTGCTGCTGTTGAAGTCGGCGTAGCGCTTGCCGTCGTTGAACTCGAGCGCGCCCAGCAACTGCTGCGCGTCGCCCTTGTACTTCGGCAGATCGTCCAGGCCCGTGACCAGGTTCAGGCTCATGTAGCCCTCGCGGCCCAGCGCGTAGGTGTTGTAGTTGACGCCCTGCGGCTCGTTGGCCTGCGCGCCGACCTCGCGCGACTTCATCGCCCAGACCAGACGGTGCGAGTCCGCCGCGTAGGTCGGCTCCTGCGCCCAGCCGGTGATCTCCAGCCCGCGCACGCCCATCTTCTTGCGCTCCTCGTTGGCGGCCTCCGTGCCTTCCTTGAAGCTCTTCAGCATGTCCGCCGCATCCCAGTGCTTGGCGTCGTCGTCCTTGATGTAGCCGGACTTCTCAAAACGCAGCGTCGCGAACCAGTCGGCGTCGCCGCGCGGGAACACCACGCCTTCCAGGTCGCCGTAGTCGCCCGGGTTGCCCATCGCGCGCATCAGCTTGGCCGCATGCGGTTGCGGGATGTAGACCTTGCCTTCGGGCAGATGCAGCACCGCCTGGCTGGACAACTTCACGTCCTGCGGCCCCTTGACGATGTCGTTCTGGGCAGCGGTGAGGACCTTGGCGAACTCGTTCTCGCCGGTCTGCGCCGAGGCGGGCGCGGCCGCGATGAACATCGCGCCGGCAAGTGCGCCGACGAAGGTCCGCAGCGAGCGGGCGAAGGGGGTGGCGATCATGGATTTCCCTCGAAATGGTGTGTCGAACCTGGCCTCTGGCGGGCCGAAGGGTGCGAGTCTATCGATCCGAGTCATCGGGAAAGCCGCACTTCCCCCATCGGGGGGCGTCAAAAAACTTGTTGAGTGACGAAAGACATACGGCCCGCCCCAGGCATCCCGGGGCGGGCCGTATCGCGGACGGGAAATGGATCCGATCAGGCCACTTCTTGCCACTGCTTCTGCAGCTGGTCCCACTTCAGGCGCGCCGCCTTCAGATGGCGCTCCTTGACGTGACCATAGCCGCGGATGTCTTCCGGAATGCGGGCCAACTCGACCGCCGTCGACAGGCGCTCGGTGCTGAGGCCCTTCGCCAGGATCGATTCGATGGTCGCGCGGTAGTCGGCGATCAGCTGGCGTTCCGTCTTGCGTTCCTCGGTGTAGCCGAACGGATCGAAGGCGGTGCCGCGCAGGCCCTTCAGCCTGGCCAGCACGCCCATCGCCGGACGCACCCAGCCGCCGAAGGGGCGCTTCTGCAGATGACCGTGGTCGTCCTTCTTGGCGAGCATCGGCGGTGCCAGGTGATGCACGACCTTGAAGTCGCCTTCGAACTGGCCCTTGATCTTGTCGAGGAACTTCGTGTCGGTGTGCAGGCGGGCGACCTCGTATTCGTCCTTGTAGGCCATCAGCTTGAACAGGTAGCGCGCGACGGCCTCCGTCAGGCGCGTGCCGCCCACCGGCGCCTCGGCCTGGCGGACCTTCTCGACGAAGGCGCGGTACTGCTCGGCGTAGGCGGCGTTCTGGTAGTCGGTCAGGAACTCGACGCGCTTGGCGATCAGCTCGTCCACGCCCTGGCGCTTGACGAAGTTGATGACCTGCTGCGCGGCGAACAGCGACTGCACCGCGGCCAGGTCATGCGCGCAGCGACGGCCCCATTCGAAGGCGGCCTTGTTGTTGTCGACCTGCACGCCGTTGAGCTCGATCGCGCGCATCAGCGCGGCGAGGCTCAGCGGCACGCGGCCCTTCTGCCACGCGAAGCCCAGCATCAGCGGGTTGGTGTAGAGCGAATCGCCCAGCAGCTTCACCGCGACCTCTTCCGCGTCGAACATGCCCAGGTGCGAGGCGCCGACCGCCTTCTGCACGGCGGCCTCGCAGGCGGCGCCGGGGAAGGACCAGTTGGCGTCGTTGACCAGCGTCGCGGTCGGCGAGCCGTGCGTGTTCAGCGCGACGAAGCTGCGGCCTTCGCGCATCACGGCCAGCGTCGTCTTGTTGGCGGCGACGATGGAATCGCAGGCGATGACCAGATCCGCCTCCGCGGTGCCGACCTTGGTGCAGTGGATCGCGTCCGGCGTGTTGGCGATCTGGATGTGGCTCCAGGTCGCGCCGCCCTTCTGGGCGAGGCCGGCCGCGTCCTGCGTGATGACGCCCTTGCCTTCCAGATGCGCGGCCATGCCGAGCAACTGGCCGATCGTGATCACGCCGGTACCGCCGACGCCGGCCACGACGATGCCCCAGGCCTCGACCGCGTTCGGGATCGTCGGCTGCGGGATGACCGGCAGCGACGCGTCGAACGGGCTGACGCGCTTGTCCTTCTTGGGCTTCTTGAGCTCGCCGCCTTCGATGGTGACGAAGCTCGGGCAGAAGCCCTTCACGCAGGAGAAGTCCTTGTTGCAGGTGTTCTGGTTGATCTGGCGCTTGCGACCGAACTCGGTCTCCAGCGGCTCGACCGACAGGCAGTTCGACTGCACCGAGCAGTCGCCGCAGCCTTCGCAGACCAACTCGTTGATGACGGTGCGCTTGGCCGGATCGACCAGCTTGCCGCGCTTGCGGCGGCGGCGCTTCTCGGTCGCGCAGGTCTGGTCGTAGATGATGACCGTGGTGCCGGGGATCTCGCGGAACTGGCGCTGCAGCGCGTCCAGCTCGTCGCGGTGATGGACCGTCACGCCGGGCGCCAGCGGCTTGCCGTCGTACTTCTCGGGTTCGTCGGTGACGATGATCAGCTTGGCCACGCCTTCGCTGACCAGGCTGTTCATGATCTGCGTGACGCTGTGGCCCTCGGGGCGCTCGCCGACCTGCTGGCCGCCGGTCATCGCGACCGCGTCGTTGTACAGCACCTTGTAGGTGATGTTCACGCCCGCGGCGATGGACTGGCGGATCGCCAGGATGCCGCTGTGGAAGTAGGTGCCGTCGCCGAGGTTGCTGAAGATGTGCTTCTCGTCGGTGAACGGCGCCTGGCCGACCCAGGGCACGCCTTCGCCGCCCATCTGGGTGAAGGTCGCGGTGTTGCGGCCCGGCATCCAGGTGACCATGTAGTGGCAGCCGATGCCGCCCACGGCGCGCGAGCCGTCCGGCACGCGCGTGCTCGTGTTGTGCGGGCAGCCGGAGCAGAACCACGGCGTGCGGTCGGCGCCGCCGGCGGTCTTCTCTTCGCTCTTGAGCGACTGCTCCTTGGCGTCGATCAGCGCCATGCGGGCGTCCAGGCGCGCGGCGGTGTCGGCGTCGACACCCAGCTTCTTCAGCCGCTTGGCGATGGCGCGGGCGATGATGGCCGGCGTCAGGTCGGCCTGCGGGCGCAGCAGCCAGTTGCTGCTCGGGTTCGGGTGGCTCCACTCGCCGCCGCTGCGGTCGCCGTCGGTCTCGTCGAACTTGCCGAGCACGTTCGGGCGGACGTCCGGACGCCAGTTGTACAGCTCTTCCTTGAGCTGGTACTCGATCATCTGGCGCTTCTCCTCGATGACGAGGATCTCCTGCAGCCCCGTGGCGAAGTCGCGGGTGATGGTCGCTTCCAGCGGCCACACGACGTTGACCTTGTGTAGCCGGATGCCCAGGCGGCGGCAGCTGTCGTCGTCCAGGCCCAGGTCGTGCAGCGCCTGGCGGGTGTCGTTCCAGGCCTTGCCGGAGGCGATCAGGCCGATGCGGTCATGCGGCGTGGCGATGACGTTGTGGTTGAGCTTGTTAGCGCGGACGTAGGCGAGGGCGGCGTACCACTTGTGGTCCATCATCCGCGCCTCTTGATCGAGCGGCGGATCGGGCCAGCGGATGTGCAGGCCGCCCGGGGGCATCTGGAAGTCCTCGGGCATCAGGATCTCGACGCGGTCGGGATCGACGCTGACGCTGCTGGACGATTCGACGATCTCCTGGATCGTCTTCATGCCCGACCACAGGCCGGAGAAACGGCTCATCGCGAAGGCGTGCAGGCCCATGTCCAGGATCTCCTGGACGCTGCTCGGGAAGAACACCGGGAAGCCGACGGCCTTGAAGACGTGGTCGCTCTGGTGGGCGGCGGTGGAGCTCTTGGCGATGTGGTCGTCCGCGGCGATGGCGATCACGCCGCCGTACTTCGACGTGCCGGCCATGTTGGCGTGCTTGAACACGTCGATGGAGCGGTCCACGCCGGGGCCCTTGCCGTACCACATGCCGAAGACGCCGTCGAACTTCGCCTTCTCCGGGAAGAGCGCGAGCTGCTGGGTGCCCCAGACGGCGGTGGCGCCGAGTTCCTCGTTGACGCCCGGCTGGAAGACGATGTGCTGCTTGGCGAGGTGCTTCTTCGCGGCCATCAGGGCCTGGTCGTAGCCGCCCAGCGGGGAGCCGCGGTAGCCGGAGATGAAGCCGGCGGTGTTGAGGCCGGCGATGGCGTCGCGGGTGCGTTGCAGCATCGGCAGGCGGACCAGCGCCTGGACGCCGCTCATGAAGGCGCGGCCCTCGTCGAGTGCGTACTTGTCATCCAGCGTGACCTTCTCGAGGGCGCGCAGGATGTGTTCGGGCAAGGGGGCGTTCATGCGGGGGAGTCTCCTGATAGGTGGCTGACCTCCGGTCCCCGCTTGTGGCGAGGCCGTGTGCCTTGGCTGCCGTCGCGCCGAGTATGGCGGCGCGCGGAAAACGCAGAGAACAGTGTAGGAAACAATGCCCGGCGAGTGTTTGCTAGTTCCGCGCCGGCGGCGGTCGTTTGAGCAAGAATCTTTCCCGGAATGGCGAAAGGAATTCAAATGGCATCGAAAAATGGCGCCTCAGGGAAAACCATGAGGGCGACGGCGGGTTCCGCGGGCGTCGACGAGGGGGTCGACCGGAGCGCCGATCGGGGAGAGGACGCGGGCGGATCCGGTGCTCCGGCAAGCGGCGAACTCGACCGGTATCACGTGGCCATCCTGGGTGAGCTGCAGCGCGAGGCGCGCTTGTCCAACGCCGAGCTGGCGACGCGGATCGGCCTGTCGCCGGCGCCGACCTGGCGGCGGGTGCGGTGGCTGGAGGAGCAGGGCTTCATCACCGGCTACCGCGCCGAGATCGACCGTCGCCGCCTTGGCCTGGGCGTGCTGGCGTTCGTGCGCGTGGACGCGGACCGCAACAACGGCGCGGCGACCAAGCAGCTGGAAGAGGCGATCCGGCAACTGCCGGAGGTGATCGCCTGCCACTACATCAGCGGCGCCGGGACCTTCGAGCTGGAGGTGATGGCCACCGACCTCGATGCGTTCAGCCGGTTCTCGATCGACACGCTGCTGAACCTGCCGAACGTGAAGGACATCCACACGAGCTTTTCGCTGGGGGAGGTGAAGGCGGGCGGCGCGTTGCCGCTGGGACACCTGCGACCCAAAGGATGAGAAGACAGACTCTCCCTGCATTTCAACGGTCAGAGTTCAAACCAACCAGCGAATAGCGCACTGATGAAAAGGAAGATGGAAAGAAAATCCATCGCTGCTCCGATCGCGCTGATCTGGAATCTCTCGCGTCCCAATATAAATGCCTTGAGTTGGATCTTGCGGGATGGATTCGACAGGTTTGACGCGGAAATCCCACCAGCGCAAGCCGACATCTCTATCAAACCCATGGCAATGCGGTGATCCGAAAATGAGCGCCATGCCAACGCAAACATGATGACGCTGAGGCACAGACAGACGACCCGAAAAATGTTGTCCATGATGGAGGTTTCATCTCATGTGGCATGAGGAAGGCGTCCCTTCCTCGCAGTGTCGACACCGTGAAAGTCGATCAGAACAAGTTGTAGTTCGTCAGGTCCTCACCTTGATGATTGGACATGTCGGAAAGCATCTCGCCGAACTTGAAACCCGCGCCTCCCGCCATGGCGAGTGCGCTCCAGCCTCCCGTGTCCGCGAGTGCGATTGCCAAAGGGGCCAAAAAGGCGATTCCGCCGCTGACCTGTTCGAGTTCGTGTGGTTGGAGCTCTTCCATTTTCATCCTTCAAGTTTTCAAAGGTCGCTATCCCAGCGATCGAGGGCAGCCCGCCCGCAAATGACGAGGCACGGTCCGACATTAAATGGGGCGAAGGGATGTTTTAATTGGTAGAAGTTCCATCATGAAAATAGGTGGGCTGAGGAGGGTGGTTTGACTATTGATAACTGTCGGAAAATAACAAGAACTAACTAACTGAATCAAGGGATTCGTTGGCTTGGTTCTTTTCTGTGATGTGCCGCAGTGACGCAATGCGCCCTCCGCTGTACCGGTCGCACTCCCAATCGCCTGTACCGGGTCGGCGCAGACCCCAACAGGCATAGTCGACAGTCCCCCCTCGCTCACCCGGCCGCCATGACGCTACCGCTCCGACATTTCCTGCTCGCGCTGTCCGTGGTCGCCATCTGGGGAAGCAACTTCGTCGTGATCCGCTGGGGCCTGAACGCGTTCCCGCCGCTGCTGTTCGCGGCGCTGCGCTTCACCTTCGCCGCGCTGCCCGCGATGCTCCTGCTGCCGCGGCCGAAGGTCGGCTGGCGCAACCTCGCCGCCTACGGCGCCTTGGTCGGCGTCGGACAGTTCGCGCTGCTCTACTTGGCGATGCGTTCGCAGATCTCGCCGGGGCTCGCGTCGCTCGTCATCCAGACGCAGGTCTTCTTCACGCTGCTGCTCGCCATGAAGATGAGCGGCGAACGCGTCCAGGGCTTCCAGTGGCTCGCCCTGGTCATGGCCGCGGCCGGCATCGGCGTCATCGCCTCGCACACCGACGGCACGACGACGGTGCTGGGTCTGGCGATGGTGCTGCTCGCCGCGCTCTGCTGGTCCAGCGGCAACATCGTCGGCAAGCGCGCCGGCGCCGTGAACATGCTGGCCTACGTCGTCTGGAGCAGCGCCTTCGCCGCGCCCGCGCTGTTCGTCCTGTCCTTCATCGTCGAAGGTCCCGCACAGATGGGTGAGGCGATCCAGAACGCGAGCGTCGGCGCGTGGGGCGCCGTGCTCTGGCAGTCGGTCGGCAACACGCTCTTCGGCTACGGCGCGTGGAGCTTCCTCCTGTCGCGCCACCCCGCCGCGACCATCGTCCCGATGGCCTTGCTGGTGCCCGTGTTCGGCATGAGCTGCTCCGCGCTGCTGCTGGGCGAAGGCCTGCCGGCGTGGAAGCTGATCGCTGCGGCGCTGGTCATCAGCGGGCTCGCGATCAATCTGCTGTGGCCGCATGTGCGCGGCGTGCTGCGGACCGCGAAGGCATGAGCATGGGCACCGGCGTGAGCATCGACAGGCGCCTCGGCGCGCGCGCGCATCGCCGGCTTGCCAGCGCCTTGGCCGCCCTGGCCCTGGCCCTGCTCGGTGCGCTCACGCCGCGTGGCGCGAACGCTCAGTTCGTCCCGTCCGAGAAGGGCAAGGCGCCAACGACGATTCCCTCCGTGCGCGACGAGGAGATCGCCCAATGCCTGCCCGGCGAGGTGCGGACCTGGGGCGATGGCCGCGATCGCGCGATCGCGACGCGCTCGTTGCGCTTCGCCTATCGCCACGACAACGCGCCGCCCTGGTTCAGCGAACCGCAGGTGATGGCGCTGGTGAAGCGCTCCGCCGAGGCCTGGTCCGCCTGCGGGCTGAAGCTCGCCGTCATCGCCGTGCCCAGCGGCCAGGTGCCGCCGGAAGACGCCATCCAGATCCTCTGGAGCGACGTCGGTAGCCGCGGCCAGTTCGCCCTCGCCAACGTGACGGCGCGCAGCCTGTCGATCGGTCCCGGCCTGTTCGCGCTGCTGCGCGAGCGCAACCCCAAGCACCCGGCGGACCAGACGCTGCAGATGGTGCTCTCGCATGAGATGGGGCACTTCCTCGGCCTGATGGCGCATTCGAAGCGCTGCGTCGACACGATGTCCTACTACGACAACGGCAAGGGCGAACGCTGCGCGCTGCGCGATCCGAAGAGCTGGGGCAGCGTCGTCGAATACCGCTCGATGCTGCCCACGGCCTGCGACATCGACCGCTGCAGAGCGCTCAACAAGTGACGTCGTGATTGACGTCGTCGCGGCGTATGCTGATGCGATGAACTCGAATCGCCGCCTCGCCGTTCTTGCCGCCGCCGTGCTCGGCGTCGGCGCCTCAGTGATGACGCCGGGCTATGCGCAAGGCCCGAAGCAGAACCTGCAGGTCGAGATGCGCTGGGTCGAATCCGAGCTCAGCGGGTCCACCGTGGCCGGCATCCGCGACGGCAGCACCGTGGTCAGTACCGGCGGCAGCGTGTCGGCGCGCGGCGGTGTGGCGCTCTCCACCGAGAACCGCGAGCAACGCCAGCAGCTGTTCCCGCGCCTGCTGGTGCTCAACGGTTCGCAGGCCTCGTTCACGATGACCGAATCGACGCCGATCCAGTGGGTCGACGTGGCGATGGATCGCCAGCAAGGCGAGCGCGACCGCGTGGTCGTCGTGCCGCGGCAGGGCATGGCCGAGCGCGTGCGCGGCATCGTCGTCCGGCCGAAATGGCCGGGCGGTCGCAGTCCGGTGGACGTCGAAGTCCGTGCATCGGACCAGGCGCAGACGCCGCAGGGCGGCGCTTACGGTACCTCGCTCCCTGACGGTCAGCAGCGCCCGAGCACCGACGTCCTCAGCACCGTGCAGGCGCCGCTGGGCATCTGGGTCACGATCGCGCGCACGGGCAGCGTGACGGCGAGCGCCAACCGCAACACCTACAGCACGCGGGACGCGGAGGTGCAGAAGCTCCGCGAGCTGCAGCTTCGGGTCGACGTCGCGCCGTGAGTGTTTGAGCACTGAATCGAGCGCGCGCTCTCGAACTGCGAATTCGCGGATTCGCGGATTCGCGGATTCGCGGATTTTCTCTGCTTCAGAGTATTTTTGGTAATTCCAAAAATGCCCGTTTGGTCTTCGACGTGGACCGCATTATTTGATCGCGGACCATCAAGTCGGGAGTCGCGTCAGCGGGGAATGAGCTGATGATGCCAAGCATATGTGCGAAGCTTGTCCATGATGTACGACGCCATGCCCGCCGCACCGCATTGCGCTTCACTAATGTGATGAAACTCTAACGAATAGGGGCGTTGTGCGTATTTGATAATTGCATCGGTTATCAGGTTTCCGCCGTGAGCCACTTCAAAATCTTTAGAGTCATCATAGTCCATATCCGGCAGGTGAGACTTGGTAAGTCTGCAAAGCGCCTGATTAATGCTCTTGTGCTTCTTTGCTGATAGCGCTTGGATTGCTGCGTACGCGTCTGCGGTGGACTTTTGATGGCCGCCCTTCTTTCCAGTGGTGAATTCTGGAATTTGCTCCCCCTTCAAGAAGCGTAGGAGTTCTGAAGCCTCGATGATTCTTTTTGCGTTTCCTCGATCTCCTCGCGCACCCTGCGCTGTGGCGACATCTACCAACGATGGATCATTGGAATGCAAACACGAGTACACCATGGCACTCGCAGTCATCGTCACCAGTCGGGCGTCGAATAGCGAAATAATGTAGCCAAGATGATGGTCTGAATTTGTGTTTCTAGCACTCCACCACTTTCCTGCTTCTGATCGAGGAGAGTATCCAAGCAGCGGCTCTGGGGCCAGAGCTTGCGTTCCAGCTCGCCTAATTCTGTTAGCCTCGCCGACGACATCCCCACTAGATGTAATGACAAACACTAACTGAGGAAGGTGTTTGGTAATTCGCGTTTTTGTTATACGTTCGGCGATTACCGAGCCAACCTTCGTTAAGAAATCACCTATCGTTGCGGACTGGTTGCAATAGTTGCCGACAATATCCGCAGCGAGACCTACGTCATCAAATGTCTTTCCAAATTGCAACAAGACTCGGGAAAGAACCGTGGGCCATTCGCCTGCCGGAGGTCCGGAAATTAGAAGGTCAGACTCCGGTGGCGCAAAATTTGCACCACCGATAGTTTCGGCAATTTTTCTCAATTGCTTGTGCCAATCCTGGTCCGTGGTCGGCCAGCAAAATAAGACATCCTGTCGGCGACGAAGCAGTTGATTCAATGATGATAGGAGTTGCCTTATTCCTACGACGTCGTCTGATAATTCTCGCCCGTCGAACAAGACCAGCGTGGCCTTGTCTAATGAAGGCGGGGGCAGATTGTTTGTCAGCCAGGTAAGTACGTCACGAAAAGCGATTTCTGTTGGCACTCGCACGACTGGTGCAAACGCATCTGGCATGTGAACTGCGGCGGAATGAATGGAGGTGGTTTTCCCAATTCCCGTTCTGCCTAGGATAAAGCAGAGCAATCCACCATTCTGTATTTTCGCCCGATCACGCAACGCATTTAGCGCCTGAAGATCGTTGTCGATAGGCACAATTAGCGGACGCAGTTCCTGCCCAAATGTCTCTTGCAAGGATTCAAAGCGATTTGGGATCCGAATCTCGATAGCGGTTGCCATACATCCTCCCTTGGCGTACCTGATTGAATGATTATTGTCGGCGCCGGAATGTTGCCAGAGAAGAGACCCTGAAGCCTCCTTGCAAACCCCGAAGACCGCAAGCTCTCGTCCGAAGGCCGAGCATCGTCTTCCGCACGCTTGACTGGAGTTGGAATTGGTATTTGACTGGTGTTAATTTTCGGCTCGATCCGCTAAGCTGTGGCGTCCATTGGAGGCCCCGCATGTCTGCTCGAGTCCTGTCCTGCATTCCGACCCCGTTGACCGCTGCGATCGCCGCGCTGGGTGCTATCGCCGCCTCGGCCGCGATGGCCGCAACACCGGCGGCCGAGGTCAAGCCCGGCGCCAAGGCCGCGGCGAAGTTGGAGGCCCATGCGCAGGCCCCCGGATACGCGCTCTTCGGCGCCAAGCCGGTCGAGTTTGAACGCACCGGCGGAAAGATCGTCGGCATCTACGTGCCCAACTGGGAGCCGGTCGAGCTGATCGAGCGCGTGCCGCCGCAGAACCTGACCCACGTGCTCTACGCCTTCCTGCGCCTGTGCGGCCCGGGCCAGCTGGAGAAGGACGCCGCCAAGTGCGTCGGCAAGAAGGATTTCGAGATCGGCACCGGCCCGATCGACACGCGTTTCAACGACGCATTCCAACGCTACAAGCAGCGCGCGCCGCATCTGAAGATCGTCGCCTCGGTGGGCGGCTGGGGCGGGTCGGATCCGATCTTCCACCTGGTCGGCGATCCGGCGAAGCGCGCGGTGTTCGCGGCCTCGGCGCAGCAGTTCCTCCGCGATCATCCGGCCTTCGACGGCATCGACATCGACTGGGAGCATCCCGGCAACAACGGCGCGGCCAACGGCGTGCAGCTCGGCAGTCCGCAGGACGGCCAGTCCTACGCGGAACTGATGACCGACCTGCGCAAGGCGCTGGATGCGCTGACCGCGGAGACGGGCCGTCCCTACCTGCTGACCACGGCCGTGAATCCGATGGACTCGATCGTCGGCAAGATCAACTTCAAGGACGCGTCCAAGCCGCTCGATCTCGTCTTCATGATGACTTACGACTTCTACGGCATGTGGTCGCCGGTGGCGGGGCATCACACGACGCTGCGCTCGTCGTCGCCGCAGGCGGACGACAGCCTGGAGCGCGCGGTGGCCAACCTGGAGAAGGCCGGCGTGCCGCGCTCGAAGCTGGTGGCCGGCGTCGCGATGTACGGCCGCGGCTTCACCGGCGTGAGCGAGACCAAAGCGGGCGCCACGAAGACCGGCGCGTACCCGGGCGGCGAGGGCGCGCAGGGCTATCGCGAGATCGCCGGCCGCATCCTCGATGCGAAGGGCAGGGGCCGCGCGGGTTACCAGTCCGTCTGGGACCCGGTGACGCAGTCGTGGTCGCTCTTCAATCCGGCGCAGAAGCTCTGGATGGGCTACGACGATCCGCGTGCCGTGCTCGCCAAGGGTCAGTTCGTGCGCGACCAGGGCCTGGCGGGCGTCTTCGCCTGGGAACTGAGCCAGGACAACGGCGACCTGCTCAACGCGATGAACCGGGGCGTCGGCAACGTGCCGCTGGCGACGCAGAAAGAACCGCGCCGGTAACTCGCGCGCCGTTCCTCCGGGCCTACGATCGCGGCCATGACTGCCTCCACCGCTCCTGATTCCGCGACGACGACCGCCGCGCCCGCGCGCCTGCGCATCGCCTTGATCGCCCACGACGGCAAGAAGGACGAGATGGTGATGCTCGCCACCGAGTTCGCCGGCTTCCTCGGCGGCTGCGACCTGGTGGCGACCGGCACGACCGGCTCGCGCCTGACGGCCGAGGTCGGCCTGACGGTCGAGCGGATGCTGTCCGGGCCGCACGGCGGCGACCTGCAGATCGGTGCGCGGCTGGCAGTCGGGCTGGTCGACGCGGTCGTGTTCCTGCGCGACCCGATGACGCCGCAGCCGCATGAACCGGACATCAACGCGCTGGTCCGCGCCTGCGACGTCCACAACGTCGCCTGCGCCACCAACGTCACCAGCGGGCGGCTGATGCTGCGCTCGCTGCAGGTGCTCGGCACGGGCGGCGGCCGGGAGTAGAGTCATCTGTCGACGCCGGAGTCCGACGCTGGCCCCGGTCAACGACAGAAGGAGACTCCGATGCAACGACGTTCCCTGATCGCCACGGCGGCGGCTCTCCCCGCGTTATCCGCATTTGCGGCGCTGCCGGCCCACGCACAGACCCGTCCGCCAATGATCGCAGCCGAGCAGTACTTTTTCATCTTCCTCGAGACCGGCAAGCCGGTCCCCGACGACAAGGCGGCCGTCGCGGCGATGCAGGCCAGGCACCTGGAGAACTTCAAGCGGCTCTTCGCCGACGAGAAGCTCTTCGCGGCCGGACCGATGCGCGACCCCTTGAAGCAGAAGCGCGGCATCGTCGTGGTCAAGGCCCCCAACCGGCAGATCCTGCTGAGCTACTTCGAGCCCGACCAGTACGTCCGTGAGGGCTACATGGTCGTCAACGCCCAGCCCGCCACGGTGCACCAGGCGCTGAACCACACCGGCATCGATCCCAACGGCATCGAGGAGCACCGCATCGTGCTGTTCAGCCGCGCGCAGGAGCAGGATAAGGACGCGGTCCCGATCTTCCTGCAACGCGCGCTCGACCAGGGCGTCATCGGCGCCTGGTACTCGCTGGAGGACGGGCCCATCGGCGAGGTCGTCTTCTCGCGCGGCACCGACGAGACGGCGCTGCGCAAGACCATGGCCGAATACCCCGGACTCTCCGATCAGCGCGTGACGATGAAGATCTGGGGGCAGTGGCTGGGGAAGGGCGTGCTGCGATAGGTCCTGCGTTGGACCGAGCAGGTCGGCGGGAGCCGGGGCACCCCCGGGCTCATACGCTCGCAGGCTCCGCTAAATCGCCCGGGGGCACCCCGGCTCCCGCCGACCAGGACACCGAGGTGTTCGGGCTCTGGTTAGCGGGCCAGCGGCAACGGATAACTCGCCAGGCTCGCATGGCCTGACGTCGACACCGCCTGCACGCCAAAGATCAGGTTGTCCTTGGACAGCGGCAGCGTGACCGTCGTGACCTTGCCGACGTCCTTCGCGCCCTCCCACGCCTGCGATTCGCTGCGGCGCCAGACGACGCGGTAACCCGCCAGTTCCGGATCGACGTTCGCGGTCCACAGCAGCGTCGTGTCGTTGGTCAGCTCGCGTGCGTCGATGCGCGCGCCCTTCACCGGCGACGGCGCCCAGGCCAGCGTCGCCAGTCCCGCGAGGTTGACCCGCGCCACGTCGGCCACGTAGCCGAAGTCCACGAACTCCGGCAGGTCGCCGTAGACGACGCCGTTCTCGGTGCGCAGGTTCTGGTGCTGGTGGCGGAAATCCTCGAAGGGCTCGGAGAAGCGCACCGCCGCGTAGCCGCGCTCCAGGAAGGGCAGGTGATCGCCGCCGCGCAGGTAGCGGTCGCGGCGCTGGATCAGGTCGATGCGGAAGCCCGGCAGGTAGCGCTCGCCCTCAGCCTTCAGGTGGCGGCCGAACTGCTGCGTCGGCAGTTCCTCGCCGCCGCCCGCCACCGCCAGCGGTTGCAGCTGCGCGCGGATCGCCGCGTTGGTCTTGACCTCGTCCTCGTTGGCCGGGCTGTTGGCGTTCGCGTTGACCAGCAGGCGCAGCAGCGGATCGAAGCCGTCGGCGAACAGGCGCAGCCGCTTGGGGTCGTGCTCGCCCTTGTCGCCGCGCGAGCTGCCGACGATGTCGTTGGTGATCATGCCTTCGACGTTCAGCCCTTGCGCGCGGGCGCGCCGGGCCCAGTGCCGGGCGCCGAGCAGGCCCTGCTCCTCGCCCGGAACCGCCATGAACACGAGCGTCGCGTCGAAGCGCTGCTTGGCCGCCGCGCAGGCCATCTCCATGACGGCCGCCGTGCCGGAGGCATCGTCGTTGGCGCCGGGCGCCTCGCCCTGCGCGTCCATCACGTCGCTGTTGCGCGAGTCGTAATGTCCGCTCACCACGAGGATGCGCTCGCGCGGCGTGCCCGCCGACGCGCCGGGCAGCGTGGCCACGACATTCACCAACTCCGTCGGCGCCGAGAGTCGATTGCCCGCCGGCTCGATGAACGCGTCCATCGTGACCTGCAGCCGGCCGCCGGCCTTCGCGCCGCAGTCCTTCAGCTGGCGCTCGATCCAGCGCCGCGCGGCGCCGATGCCGCGCGTGTCGCTCTTCGTGTCCGACGCCGTGTGGCGCGTGCCGAAGGCGGCCAGCTTGCGGATGGTCTGCTCGATGCGCTCGGCGGAGATGTCCGCGAGCAGCGGCGCCACGCGCGGATCCAGCGGCGGCGCCGCGGTCTCCGAGGCGGCGCGCGCCGTCGCCGACGCCGGACCCGAGGCCGGCGTGGTCTGTGCGATGGCGGAAGCAGCGATCAGCGCCCAGACAGCGGCGGCGGTGGGGATCAGGCGGCGGCGATGGAGGGTCATGGGCTCAGTCGATCAGGCGAGGTGTTGCTTGAGGAAGTCCAGGGTGCGCGACCAGGCCAGCTCGGCGGCGGCCTCGTCGTAGACCTCGGGGCGGGTCTTGTTGGAGAACGCGTGGTCCGCGACGTAGCGGTGGATGGTCGGATGCTTGCCAGCCGACTTCATCCGGGCCTCCAGGGCGTCGACCTTCTCGGGCGTGCACCAGTCGTCGCGCGTCGCGAAGTGGCCGAGGAAGGGCGGTTCGATCTTGGCCGGGTCGGCGAACTCGGCCGGCGGAATGCCGTAGTAGCAGACCGCCGCCTGCAGGTCCTTGAGGTGGACACCCGCGAGGATGGTCAGCGCGCCGCCCATGCAGTAGCCCATGACGCCGACCTGGCCGCAGCCGAGGTGCTCGCGCAGGTGCGTCAGCGCGCCCTGCAGGTCCTGCGTGGTGGCGTCGACGAAGTCCAGGCCGTCCATCATGTGGCTGGCCTCGTCCGCGTCGGCGGCGATGCGGCCGCGGTAGAGGTCGGGCGCCAGCGTCGTGATGCCGGCGGAGGCCAGGCGCTCGGCGATGTCCTTGATGTGGGGTTTGAGGCCCCACCATTCCTGGATGAGGATCATGCCCGGCGCGCCGTCGCCGGCGCTGGCGAGGTAGCCGGCGGTGGTGCCGCCGTCGGGGCGTTCGTAGTCGATCATCTGTCCCATGTGGAACTCCCAGTGCCGAAAGAGGAAGAAGCGAAGGATGAGGAAGAATCGGCTCCCTCGAAGAACATCACCGGCGACCCCGGCGGGCGGTCGCATCCTGAGGGAGGAACCCGTGAGTCTGCACGAGCAGTTGTACCAATGGACGGCCCGCCAGGGCCTGGATGCGACCAGCGCACGGCGCTTGCGGGCGCTCAGCGGTGTCGATGATCCGCCGGGCGATCCGTGGACGCCGCTGCGCCGCGGCGCGGGCGCGCTGGCGGCAGGGTTGATCGGTTTCGGGCTGATCCTGTGGGTCGCGGCGAACTGGGACGACTTCGGGCGGTTCATGCGCTTCGGGCTGCTGCAGGCGGTGCTCGCGGTCAGCCTGATCGCGGCGGCGACGCTGCGCCCCTGGCGCGCGCCGCTCGCGCTGGTGGCCTTCCTGACGCTGGGCGGCCTGCTAGCCTTCTTCGGACAGACCTACCAGACCGGCGCGGGCCCCTGGCAGCTGTTCGCGCTCTGGGCCGCGCTCGGGGTGCCGATCGCGTGGGCGTCGCGCTCGGACCTGGCGTGGACACCGTGGGCGCTCGTGGTGGCGACCGGGATCGGTCTGTGGATGGAAACCTTCGGCGGGCACTCGTGGCGCTTCGATGCGTCCACGGTGCCGGTGCATGCGATCGGTTTCGTCGCTTACGGCCTGCTGTGCGCCGGGCTGGCGCTGCGGCCGGAGGCGGCGTCGCAGCCGTGGGCGTGGCGGCTGGCGGTGCTGGCATCGGTGATTGCTGTCTCGGGCACGGCGCTGGGCGGGCTGTTCGCGAAGGACGTCGCGCCGCAATACTTCCTGGGGCTTGGCGTGATGGGCGTGGGCCTCGTGCTGGCCTGGCGACGCGGCGAGGTCTACGCGATGAGCGCGCTGGCGCTGGCGGTCGATACCTTGCTGGTGGCGGGATTCGCGCGCTGGATCGCCGATGGGAAGTGGGACGTCGGCGGCTACTTCCTCATCGCACTGGTGGCATGCGCACTGCTGGCCGCCAGTGTCAGCCTGATCATGCGGCGCCTGCGCGACGCGGAGGCGAGGGCATGAGCGGCGTCGAGTGGATCGACCAGGCCCGTGCGGAGGGGCTCGCGCCCGCAGACCCACCCGAGGTGCCACGGCCTTGGCCTGTCGTGCTGCTGACGGCGCTCGGGGCCTGGCTGGCCGCGGTGCCGTTCCTGGCCACGTTCTTCGCGCTCTTCGGCTCCGCCATCGAGCGAGGGGGCGTCGGCTACTTCTTCGGCGTCTCGTTGATCGCCTTGTCGGTGTTGATGCTGCGATCGCGCGGCATCGCGTTGTTCCTGGAACAGGCGGCCGTGCCGTTGCTGATCACCGGACTCGTGCTGCTGTTCGTCGCGCTGGCGAAGGACCTGCCGCCGACGGGTGTCGACATCGTCGCGCTGGTCGTCGGTACCGGGTTGGTCCTGCTGCTGAACGCCTCGTGGATGCGCGTACTGCTCGGCGCGGCGATGGCCGTGCCGGTGGCGCATCTCGGCCACCTGGCCTTCACGGAGGTGTTCTCGCTCACGTGGTACGAACGCCATGGCGGCATTGGGTGGGCGTTGGCGACCTTGCTGCTGCTCGTGGGCCTGGCGCTGATGGCGGCGCAGCACGGGGCGGGGCGACGAGCGCCTTCTGCCCGTCAGGCGGCGATGCTCGAGCCGGTGCTGACGGGCTGGTGGGTGGCCGTGCTGGCCGCCTTCGCCATGGCGGCGGGCTGGTCGTTCGCGGCGGGCGGCGCGCTCGGCGGCGTCTTCCGGGGTGCGACGCCGGGACTGGCGTCATCGGATGTGAGCTTGATCTGGGTGTCGAGGACCGTGTCGGCATTGCTGACGCTCGTCGCGGCCGCCTGGCTGTGGCGTCGGTGGCGTCCCGCGGGCGCGGCGCGGTTGTCTCCGCCGGTGCTGGTGCTGGCGGCGCTCTCCGCATTGATGCCGGCGCTCGGCGGGATCCTGCTCGTGCTGGCGTTGATGGCGTCGACGCGACGCTGGCGCCTGGCCGCGCTGGCCGGCGCGGCGGCGGTGTGGGCGATCGGGGCGCTGTACTACGAGTGGCAACTGCCGCTCGCCCACAAGTCCCTCGCGCTGGTGGCCGCCGGCGCGGCGCTCGCCGCATGGGTCCGCTGGCTGGCGTGGCATCCGGCGGCGCCTTTGTCCGATGGCGAGGCGCGACCGGCGCTCGCGCTGCGTGGCGCGGCAGCGGTGCTGCTCGGCGCGGGCGTGCTGTCGCTCGTGCTGGTGAACGTCCTGATCGCCAGTCGGGAGCAGCTCATCGCCAATGGCCGCCCGGTCTTCGTGAAGCTGGCGCCGGTGGATCCGCGTTCGCTGATGCAGGGCGACTACATGCGGCTGAGCTACGACCTGCCCGGCGTGGAATGGCGGACCCGCTTCAACGGGGATGTCCCCTTGCTCTGGGGGGCGCGGCAACGTGTCGCGGTGGCGCTGGACGCGCGCGGCATCGTGCAGTCGCCGAAGTTGCTTGGGCCCGACGAGGAACCGCCAGCGGGTGCGCAACTGCTGGAGCTCACGCCCAAGGACGGTCGATGGACCTTCGTGTCCGACGCCTGGTTCTTCAAGGAAGGCGAGGCCGAGCGCTGGCAGCCGGCGAAGTACGGCGAGTTCCGCGTGACCCCCGAAGGCAAAGGCCTGCTGGTGCGGGTGGTGGGGGAGGATCTGAAGCCGTTGTGAGCGTCAGTTCGCAGCCGGGTTCCAGCCGTCGATGGCGATCTGATAGTGGGTCGATCTTCCCGCGCCAAAGCGCCGCAGACATCCGAGTGCTTCCAACTCCAGCAGTTCCCGGGATGCGGTGGCGCGCGAGGTCTCGCCGATCTGCTCGTACTTGCGCGTGCTCATTCCGCCTTCGATCCCGGCGGGACCCGCATCGATCAGTGTGTTCAGCACGGCGCGTTGCCGCGGCCCGATGTCGTGGCCTCCGTGCTCTGCCCAGAAGCGAGACTTGGCCAATCTGCCGTCGATCGCCTGCGTCGCGCATTCGCACGATGCGCGCACCTGCTCAAGAAACCAGACGACCCAGGCTTTGACCGGCGCTTCACCGTGCTGCGTCGCCCGGAGCCCCTCGTAGTACTCGCTGCGCTTTTCGAGCAGACGCTCCGACGTGCGGATCAGACGCGTGGCGGTCCCGATCTGCCTGGCCATCAGCAGATCGATCAGCGCTCGGCCTGCCCGGCCGTTGCCGTCCTCGAAGGGATGGATGGTTTCGAACCACAGGTGTGCCACGCCCGCGACCACGAGCGGATCCTCGATCTGCCGGTGAAACGGCCGAGAGCGCGCCTTCCACCGCACCCACCGCCCGCCAGGTACGCGAGACGATCGGGCTGAGAATCGCCTCGAATTCTGAGTCGATCTGATCGGGGAATCGCCTCATCCAGGGGTCACTCCGCCAGCCCCTCCGGCTCGCCACCATCCACCATCAGGTCGATCAGTTCCTTCAGGAACGCCAGGGCTTCCTCGGAGGTGGCAAAGTAGTACTCCCCGCCGAGGTCGGCGGCGTCGCCATCCGGGCCGACGTGGACGACGGACCAGCCTTCCGCGCCGCCCCCGATCGCGCAGATCCCGAAGCTGCCGGGTGCCAGGTCTCTCGCAGACCCGGCGGTGACGAAGATGTCCTTGCCCCGATGGGCGAAATAGCGTTTGAGCACGAGGAGTTGGAATGAAGGCAATCTGGAACGGCGAAGTCATCGCCGAGAGCGACGACACCGTGGTGGTCGAGGGAAATCATTACTTCCCCGTCACCTCGCTGAAGCGCGAGTTCACCACGTTCAGCAATCACCGCACGTCCTGCCCGTGGAAGGGCCAGGCGCACTACTTTAGCCTGATGGTCCACGGCGACATGAACCCGGACGCCGTCTGGTATTACCCGGAACCCTCCGAGGCCGCCGCCGAGATCAAGGACCGCGTCGCCTTCTGGAAGGGCGTCCAGGTCACCGAGTGAGCGTGCCGCCGTCGGCCCGGCCCATCGCCGGTCCGGCTGATCTGGAGGGGCCGGCCGGTCCCGGTGCCTTCGGCCACAGCACCCACAGCCGCAGCGGCTGCTTCATGCGGCCGGCCTGCGCCTCGGCGGCTTCGCCCCAGCCCCAGAAGTAGTCCGCCCGCACCGCGCCGACGATCGCCGCGCCGGTGTCCTGCGCCATCACGAGCCGCCGCATCGGCGTCGTCGACAGCGGTTCGGTCGTGTCCAGCCACACCGGCGTGCCGTAGGGGATGCTGGCCTTGTCCACCGCGATCGAGCGCCCCGGCGTCAGGGGCACGCCCTGACCCCCGCGCGGACCCACCGCCAGATCGGGCAACGGCTCTTCGCGGAAGAAGACATAGCGCGGGTTCGCCCACATCGCCTCCTTGAGCCGCTGCGGATTGCGCCGTCCCCAGTCCTTGATGCCCGGCCACGACGCCTCCGTGGTCCGCAGCTCACCCTGGGCGATCAGCCACTGACCCATCGAGCGGTACGGCTGCTCGTTGTGCGCCGCGAAGGACAGCCGCACCCAACGGCTGGAACCGTCGCGCTCGGTCACGCGCAGCCGGCCGCTGCCCTGGATCTGCATCACCAGCGCATCCAGCGGGTCCTGCACCCAGGCCAGGCTGAGCCGCGACAGCGAGGCGTTGCTCTCGATCTGCTGGCGGGTGTCGTAAGGCTTGCGCTGTGCCAGGTCTTGCGGCGGCGCCAGCAGCGGCACGCGGAACTCGCCCTGCGACTGGCGCCGCGCCGCGAGCTCCGGCTCGTAGTAACCGGTCGCTACGCCTTCGCGCTGGCCCTCGGGCGACTCGACGCGATACGGTTGCAGCCGCTTCATCAACCAGACCATCGCGTCCCAGTCGTCGCCCGGCTTGAAGCCGCGAGCCTGCGCGCAGATCGCGGCCCAGCCCGGCATCGGCTTCTCGCAGCCGCGCAGCATCGCGGGCCACCATTCCAGCGCGCGGTCCTGGCCCCAGCCGGGCAACTCGTTCCACGCGGCGGCAACCCAGCGGGAACGCTCGCGCTGCAGCACGTGCCGGCCGGCGGTGTCGTCCTCGCCGTTGAGCAGCTTCTCCGGATCGACCGACAGTCCCGCCGCGAGGGAGACGGGAGCGGAGAGCGCCGCGAGCGCCGCCCCCAGCGCGCCTAGAATCGCCAGCGCCGCGCTCCAGCGGCGAGTTCTGCTACGGATCGGACCACGAATCATGGGCGTGATTTTGCTGGAGGCGCTCGGCGCCCTCGCGCTGCTCGTCTTCATCGTCTGGTGGACGATGTTCTCCGGCCGCAAGGGCGGCGAACGGCCCGACGACCGCGACGCCGCCTGAGCGGCCCGGCGTTCAGGCGTCAGCCCTCGAGCGTCGGCTTTCGAGCTTCAGCCCTTCGGCGGCACGAGGAAACTCAGCGGCTGGTGGCGCATCCGCGTCCAGATCGCCGCGCGCACGCGCTTCTGGTCCGCGAGCCGGATCCCGCGCGAGCGCAACGCCACCTTGAACGCCAGGTAGAAGCTGACGCCCACGTTCAGCACGCCGGTGCCCAGGATGCTGATCACGCAGAGCCAGAACGGCCAGTGCTTGAGCACGTCCAGCCCCAGCGCCCCGGCCGCGGCGGCCAGCTGACCGGTCGACAGCGTCACGTGCCGGACCTCGATCGGCAGACCGAAGAAGCCCAGCAGCGCCGGCACCAGCCCGAGCATCAGGCCCAGGCTGATGTTGGCCGTCAGCCCTGAGATGTTGTCGCGCCACCAGCGCGACCAGCGTCCCGCCCGGTTCGCGCCCAGCCGCGCGACGATGCGCGGGTTCCACGCGATCGCGCTGTCCAGCCGATGGAAGACGAACCAGTTCTCGACCCAGCCCGCGATCAGGCTGGACGCGAACAGCAGCACGCCGGTGAAGGCCGCGAAGAACAGCGACGGCCCCAGCACGGTCAGCGAATGCAGCACGTGCTCGGCTTCCTTCACACCCACCAGCGGTTTGCCGAAGCTCAACCAGGCCGCCAGTTGCACGACGAGCACCATCGGCGCCGCCAGCGCGAGGTTGCCGATGATCCCCGCCGTCTGCGAGCGGAACAGGTGCGCCACCTCGTCGACGAAGGCCTGCAGGCCGGTGTCGCTGTCGATGTGGCGGAGCTTGTCGGCCAGCGCGGGCGCCGTCATCGCCGGCTGCTTGGTCGCGACGGTCCAGTGCAGCAGCAGGATGAGCACGAAGCTGGCCGCGTAGTTCACGCCCGCCCAGAATCCGCCCCAGAACGCGGACAGGCCCACCGCCATGATCGCGAACTTCATGAAGGTCGTGCCCGCGATCACCAGCCCGCCGCCGCCGGCGCGGCGCAGCATGTCGCCGTACTCCTCGCGGTTGCGGGTGATGTAGTGCTCGCCGGTTTCGGCGCTGCGTTCGGCGACCTTGCGCGCCAGCAGCGAGTAGTGCCGCGCGAACAGCGTCCGGATGCTGCGTCGATCGTGCACGACGGCCACCAGGCTCGCGACCAGCCGCAGCAGCTCGCGCTCGGGGTGATCCGCCAGCAGCACTGCGAGCAGGTCCTCGACGCGGCGCAGCCGCGCCTGCATCTGCTCGACGCCGAACATCAGGTCCACCGAGACGCCGTGTTCCTCCAGGTGATCCGGCACGGAACGCACCGCCGCCCGGCATTCATCGAGCAGCCCACGCAGGTACTGCAGCCTGCCGGGCAGCGTGGCGCGGTCGTGCTCGACCAGCGCGTGCTCGACCTGCTCCCAGGCGGTAGCGAGGTTGCGGAACGGGCGCTTGGCCAGCAGCTGCGGATCCATGCGCACGCGCAGCGCGCCGGACAGGCCGGCCGAGCGCACCGAGCTCACCAGCACCGTGATCGCGGCGCGCATCTCCTCGCGCCAGTCGCCCTCGGGCGCGCCGGCGAAGAGCAGGCCCAGGCGCTCCAGCAGTTCGTCGTCGACGGCGTTGATCCACTGCTCGTCGGCCTCGTGCGGGAACAGCAGCTCGAAGAGTTCGGACAGGTCCCGGGTGTCCGCGCTCAGCGGCAGCAGACGCCGGCGCAGGCGGCCGAGGAACTCGTTCCACAACGCCATCCGCGGCGCGAAGCCGACCTCGGCGAAGAGGCTGATCGCGTCGACGTCGGCCCAGACGCTGGCGATGACCTCGGCGAAGGCTTTCGCGTGATCGGGATGGCGCTCCAGCATGCGGAGCAGGTACTTGAGACGGCGGACCGGCAGCGGGGCGGACGGCGCGGCGGCGAGCACGACGGCAGGCGCCGCGGGTGCCGGCTCGTCCCCGAGGGTCGACGGGGTCGCCGCGCCCGCGGCGGTGGCGGCCGGCGCTGGCGCCCGGTCGTCCTTGAGCGGCGCGTGCCGCAGCCATTCGATCAGTCGCACCAGCCAGAGGTTGCGCTCGGCCAGCGGTGCCTGCGGATGCGCCGCGTTGAGCAGCGCGGTGAGGTCCCAGCCCTGGCGACGGAACATCAATGCAGGGAGCCGGAGTCGGCCAGCAGGAACTCGGGCACGTCGGCGTGGAAGACCTCGGCCTTGTCCGTGACGCACAGGAAGCGGCCGCTCATCGTGCCGTGGCGGGTCGCGATCTGCGCCCAGGAGCTGTACTGGAAGCGTTCGCCCGGCTGCAGCAGCGGCTGGTGGCCGACTACGGCCAGCCCGTGCACTTCCTGCTCCTTGCCGTTGCCGTCGACGATGGTCCAGTGGCGGCCGATGAGCTGGGCGGTGACGTCGCCCCGGTTCTCGATCGTCACGGTATAGCCGTACGCGAACTCGTTGCGATCCGGGAAGGTCTGATCGGCGAGCGGCTCGACGGCCACGCTGCAGTGGAAATGCGGATGTGCCATCGGCGGATTCTAGGCGCCGCCTCGGCTATGCTGGCTATCGCACAGAGCACAAGCAGGACCCGCTCGAACGGACCACCCCACGCGGCCGGCACGCACCGGACGCCATCCGTCATGGAGACAAGGGCAGGACACCCGCCGGCATCCCCCGGCCCAATCGACGTCAGGCCATGGCGCGCGGCTGCGCGTTGGCCGGCGGCGTGGCCGCGGGCGTCAGGTTCGGGCTGGTGGCCGCGAACTCGGCGATGGCGGCGCCGTCCGGGCCCCCGGCACCCGCGGTGCCGGGGGCCGGCGCCACGGGACCGCTGATGCTGCGCAGCGCCGCGCAGGCAGGCGCGCCGGCCAAGTACGCGTCGGGCGACCCGCAGCGCCCCGGTCTGTGCGGCGAGATCGCCGAGGCCGTGATGCGGACCGATCCGGACCTGCGCATCGAAGGCCTGACCCAGCAGGTGCCGCTGCGCCGCCTCGAGCTGATGCTGAGCAACGGTGACCTCGACGTGTTCTTCTGCCTGCTCAAGTCCGAGCACCGCCATGCGCTGATGCGCTACCTGCCGGTGCCGCTGTACCGCATCTCGCATGTGCTGGCGATGCGCGCCGGCGAGGAACGCGCGCCCGGCAGTTGGGACGAGTTGCGCGCCTTCTCGCGGCGCCAGCCGCTGCTGCTGGCCCAGGGGACCAAGCTGGCCGCCACCTTGCAGGAGGCCGACGTGTCCTTCATCGAATCCGCGCGCAGCGACAAGGAAGCGCTGCAGATGCTCGTGCGCGGCCGCGCCGGCGGGGTCTACGGCCAGGACTTCAACCTGCGCCAGGCGGCGCGCGGCGAGGGCCTGGCGTCGCGCGTGCGCATCGGGCCTCACGTCTTCGAGGAGGAAACCCAGTACGTCGTGGTCTCTCGCCAACTGCCCGAGGCGGTGGTGGAGCGCCTGACCGACCGCCTGCGCCAGCTCAGCGCGTCCGGGGAGATCGCGCGGCTGGCCGAACGCTACCGCTGAGCGCCGTCGTCGGGCGCCATCGACGGGTGTCATGGCCGGGCGGCGCCCGCTCGCGCGCCGGCCTTTCTACAATCGTCGACTTTCCCCGCCAGCGGCTCCGCGCCCGCCCCGCCATGAACCCGCCCACCTATCGCATCGCCCCCAGCATCCTGTCCGCCGATTTCGCCAATCTCGGCGAGGAAGTCCGCAACGTGCTGGCCGCCGGCGCGGACTGGATCCACTTCGACGTGATGGACAACCATTACGTGCCCAACCTGACCTTCGGCCCGATGGTCTGCGAGGCGCTGAAGAAACACGCCGTGAAGCCCGACGGCACGCCGGCGCCCATCGACGTCCACCTGATGGTGCAGCCGGTGGACAGCCTGGCGCAGGCCTTCTGCCGCGCGGGCGCCAACCTGGTGAGCTTCCACCCCGAGGCCAGCGCGCACGTGGACCGCACGATCCAGCTGATCAAGGCCGAAGGCGCGCAGGCGGGCCTGGTGTTCAACCCGGCCACGCCGCTGGATGTGCTGGAGTGGGTCATCGACAAGGTCGACCTGGTGCTGATCATGAGCGTCAACCCCGGCTTCGGCGGGCAGAGCTTCATCCCCGGCGCGCTGAAGAAGCTGCAGCAGGCCAAGGCCATGATCCTGGCCAGCGGCCGCGACATCCGCCTGGAGATCGACGGCGGCGTGAAGGTCGACAACATCCGCGAGATCGCGGCCGCGGGCGCGGACACCTTCGTGGCGGGCTCGGCGATCTTCGGCAAGCCCGATTACAAGGGCGTCATCGACGCGATGCGCGCCGAGCTGGCGCTCTGACCCCGGACGCGTCGACACGGTGACCCGACTGCTGCTGGTCTGCGCGGCCAACCTGTGCCGCTCGCCGATGGCCGAGGCGGTGCTGCGGCTGCGCGCCCCCGAGCTCGGCCTGACGGAGGTGCACTCGGCCGGCGTGTTCGCGTCGTCGCGCGCACACGCCGTCGACAAGCGCGCGCTGGCGGTGCTGGAGCAGCGCGGCTACGGCATGGACCGGCGCTGGCGCTCGCGCAAGGTGAAGCCCGAGGACTTCGACCGCTACGACCTGATCCTGGCGATGGACCGCCAGGTGCTGCGCGGCCTGCAGGCGATGCGGCCGCCGGCGGCGCAGGCGCAGCTCGGGCTGTTCCTGGCCGGCATGACGGGACTGGGCCTGGACGAGGTGCCGGATCCCTACTACGGCGCCGCCAGCGGTTTCGTGCAGGTGCTCGACCTGATCGAGGCGCGCGCCCACACCTGGCCGAGCGACCGCGCGCGGTTTCACCGCGACCCGGGCTAGGCGACCGCGTCGACGGGGTTGCCGACGGCGGCGGCGATCTCCTCGGCGCCGAAGCCCAGCGTCGTCATCGTCAACGCCAGCTGCTGCTCGATGAAGGATCTCAACCCCGCGTCCGGGTCCGGGACGGCGTCGTGCAGCGCCCTGATCAAGCGGCAGGGCGTTCCGGAACCCGCACCGGTCACGGCGCTCAACAGCTGACGACGCCGCTGCGCGACCTCCGTCGGCTCAGGCGGCAACGGCTCGCGAAGCCCCGCGAAGCGGGGGCGCGGCACGGACCACAGGATGTTCAGGACCTGCTGCTGTTGCCAGTTGTCCGCGAGATCCCCCAGGCCGACGCGTTGCCTGCTGGGGGCGGGACCAGCAGTGTTTCCGCCTCCTCGACCGCCAGGTGGCCTTCCGCACACAGTTGAGCGATGCCCAGGAACCAGGCCGACGCGGGGGGACGTTTCGTCATCGAGGGCGTGGCTTGCCAGGCATCGGCCACGGGATGGGCGCTGCGTCCGTGGCCGGTCAATCGCAGGAGCTCGTCCCGCGTGACCACACCGCGCGACGCCGCCTCTCTCAGCGCGGAGAAATAGGCTCGCAGGCGCTTGTCGGCGCGCGCGTCGGCGCGCTCGAACAGGACGAGCGGCAGGGGCGTCGACGAGGAGGCGATCGGTGCGGATCCGAAGAAGAGTTCCAGGCCACGTTCGCGTTCGAGATGGCCGTCGGCCACCGCCCTCGTGGTGAACGCCAGCAGGGTCTCCAGGTCGAATTCCGGCGAGGTCAGCCGTGCCGTCAGCCCGTCGGAGGCCGCGTGCGGCTGCGTCAGCCGCGCGACCAGGCGATCCGTGGCCAGAAGACCATCGCGTTGCAGCTCCGTCAGGCCGTCCATGAAGACCTGCCGCACGTTGTCGTCTGCCACGGTGAGGGCGCGGACGAACGGGACCGTCGACTCGCTGCCTGCCGTCGTCAGCACGTCCGCCAAGGCGTCGCCGGTCATCCGCGGCGGGTCGGCGCGCAGGGCCTCGCCGACCGTGGCCCACCACGTCCGGATGGGTTCTTCGATCGCCATCGCACGCTTGAAGGCGTTCCGGGCCTCCCGGGCCGCGCGGGCGGCGTTGGTGAGGTGGGAGGCGTCGACGGCGCGAGGGGCCCTCGGCGTCGGCTCGGTCAAGGTCAAGCTCAGCAGGTCGCTCAGGTGGGTGAGCGTCTCCGTGGACAACGGGCCGAGCTCGCGCTGGTCCAGCAGATCCCCGATCCGGGCGCCCAGCAGATCGCTGATCTGGACGGGCGCGAGCTGATGCTGTCCCTGGGCGTCCGACCAGCTGATGCGACCCGCGGGGGGCGGGTTCGGGCCGTGTGCCTCCTGGACGCCGGTCCACCAGGCGTCGAGCTCGTCGGTCCAGGTGCCGGCGGCACGTCGTGCCTCGACCAGCGCTGCGACCCCGCCCAGCCCGACGCGACCCAGCAGGCGGTCGCCCACCTCGCGGTTCAGCAGCCAATCGGGCTCCGCCAGGGTGGCGACGGTGTCGGGCGGACTGTTCGCGATGGCCGCCAGGACCATCGGCGCGCTCAGGGCGGCGCGGTCGTTCAGCTGCTTCAGATCCTCGGCCTCCAAGGGGCGCCGATGGCCGTTCTCTGCCACCCAGGTCAGCCCATCGACCGACTGGAGCTCACAGTGCGCCGGCGGCAGGTCGACGGTCGTCCAGCGGGCGACGGTGCTGGGCGCGCGGCGTTGCTGCAGCATGCCGGCGTCGTGCAGGCTGTCCAGCAGGTGCGCCGCGACGAGCGTGGGGTCGGTGAGGCATTCCCAACCGATGCCGTCCGGGTGCTGTCGCAGCAGGCCATGGCGCGGCGGCGGCGGACCGAACTCCAACGACAGCAGGGCGGTGCAGTCCTCGACATCCCCGTCGGTGGGCCAGGCCCCCGCGCCGCGCGGCCTGAGCGTCTCGTTCATGCCGTCGGTGAAACGCGCGAGGTAGTCCTCCGCCATCACACGGGCCACCGCCCCCGGCGCGATGGCCTCGGTCAGGGATCCGGCCACGCGCCGGACGAAGTTCTCGGAGTGCCGGCGGTAGGCGGAATCGTCCGCGGGCAGTTCCCAGCGCAGTCCGAGTTCCTGATACAGCTTCGATTTCAATCCGGCGACGTAGTGCCGCTGCTCCAGGTGAGCCAGGTGGAAGTCGCGCTGGTACTTGATCTCGACGGCATCGGTGGCCGCCTGTTCGACGATGTGCTCGACCGTGGCGCGGAACTTCCCGCCCAGACCGGAGCGTTTCAGCTCGAGCTGGATCAGCGCGGACTGCACGGCGTTGAGCGCGCCGTTGGCACAGACCGGCAGCTCCGGCGCCAGCCGCTGCAGTTCCGTGCGCCGGCTCTCGAGGCGCATCGTCTCGTCGTGGAACAGCGGCACCAGCCGGTCCAGGGACTCGACCAGGGGGCCATAGGACTTGATGACCTCGTACGGCTTGACGCTCAGGGGATGCCCGTCGACGCCGATGTCGAACAGCTTGTTGCGCAGGGCCTCGAGGTGCGGGACGGCGCCGCGCAGGTCGCCGGCGCGGGCGAAGGCGATCAGATCGTCGATGTTGCGTTCGACGCGTTCGCGGAACGGCGGATAGTCCGCGTGTCGAAAGAACGCCTCGAAGGCGCCATGGCGCTGGGGGTTGTAGGTCCAATCGCCGTCCGACGTCGCATCGGCAGGTGCGGGCGGCGGCGGCTCGGCGTCGACGATCGGCGCTTCGGCGAGGAAGGTGGAAGAGTACAGATCGTGGATGACAGGCATGCGCGGTGAGTGTGCGAACAAACATGATCGATTCGTCGATTCGTCGATTCGTCGATTCGCGACGGCGGCGCGACGGGCGGCCCGCTCGCCCCGTCGTCATCGGGCGAGGGTGTAGGTCAGCAAGTCGTCGAGCGACTCCGGGAGCTGTTCGTCGTCCGTCGCGCTGTCGATCTGCCGGGCGACTTCGTCCAGGATCTCGCCCACTTTCGCGGAGGCCGAGGAGGGACGGATGCGAAGCAGGGCCCTCGCTTCCTCCCGGCTGAAGGACAACCGCCGCATCGCCCGGAGGGTCTCCGCCAGCAGCGCGATGAAGAGGTCCTCGGTGCGCGGCCCGTGCAGACGCTGCAGGGCCCCGGAGGCGCATCGGCCAGGGCCCTCGAGCAGCGCACGCAAGGTGTCGCGGCCGCGCGCCTTGTCGCCTCCCCAGGCATACTTTCCGATGACCTCGACGGCCAGCAACGCGGCAAGGACGTGACCCTCATCGTTCGTATCGATGACCCGTGGAAATATCCCCTTCACGGGCGGGAGCAGGTCCGTGGCCAACTGTCTGGGCGAGCTGCTGCCCTTCATCAGCAGGCCTTGCAGATTGCGATGCTGGAACAGTCTGGTCAGCGAACAGTAGGTCCCCGTGGACCGGTAGAGGCGCGCGGCGATGCCCGACTTCTCCATGGCGGCATCGGTGAAAACCTCCCAGGTGCCGATCTCCAGCTCCCCCGTGCGGGCCCGGGTCGTCAGCGCATCCAGAAAGCGGCAGCACAGGGGCAGGTCCGCCTTCAAGAGGACGCATTCCAGCAGCGATTGTTGATCCTGGACCGTCATGGCGAGGACCTGCCGCAGGCCGCCGGGATCCAGCTTCGGCGGCTTGGCGTCCAGTGCGCGGACGATGACCGCGAGACGCGCGTTGGCGGGCCAGTCGAAGGGCAGGCCTGTGAACAGATCGACGCGGCCCTGGGCAGCGAGCGCGTGCGCAATCCAGGTGAACTGCTCCGGGGTCCAGGCTTGCCTGGCGTGCCAATCGCTCAACAGCGACGCCAGACCGGCGTCGTCGAACTGGTCGCACAACCAGGTGCAGGTGTCGGCGTCCCGCAGCAGGCGCGGATCGACGTGCGCGGCCAACGCCGATGGCGTGCTGGCCAGCCTGAGCGACCGCCTGGCCGCCGCGTTCAGCGGCGCGACGGTCAAGGTCGCCAGCCCGGGGAGGTCCGATGCGATCAGCGGCCGTGGCCGGCCGTCCTGGACGGCCCACGACAGCGCCCCGTTGACGAAGCACTGCACCGGCTCACCGCTGCCGTCGATCCATGAAGCGACCGGTTCGTGGCACGCCGCATGGACCACGTCGGCCTTCGACAGTTCTTCGAGGAACTGGAGGCCCACCAGGATCGGATCGTCCTGGAGCACGCAACTGCCGGCGTCCGCGTCCACGCGAACCAACGCGTCGTGCGTCGGCGTCACATTGAACTCGTGGAGCAGCGTCAGCGTCCCCGCGTCGATCTCGCCGATCGTGAGCGGCGCGTCCGGGCGGCACGCGCCGGCGTCGCGGAGGGCCTCCGTGCATCTCGCGAGATAGTCCTCCGCCAACGTCAATGCCAGGGCGGATGGCGTCAGCACGCTGCCGAGTTGCTGGAGGCAACTCTCGATGGTCCGGGTGGGGAACGTGGCCTTGGCCATCGGATCGTTGGACGGACGCCAGGACAGGCCCAGTGCGCCATACAGGCGCGTCTGCAGGCCCGCCACATGGTGCCGATGCATGCCCGGTGCCGCCCGCAACGCCCTGGCGTGACGCCGGTCGAGGACTTCGGCGGCGACCTGTTCGATGGTGAGTTCCATGAGCGTGCGGCATTTCCCTCGCAGGCCCCGTCTGTCCGGATCCAGGCGCGCGACGCTCTGCTGAAGGGCGACCACGGCACCGTTGCCGCACTCGACCAATTGCGGGGCGAGCTCGCGCAATGCGGTGATGCGCGTCTCCGGCGTCAGGCGAGGGTCGCCGATCAGGTGCACGAGGCGATCCAGGTACTGGGCGCCCTCGCCATAGACGTTGCCGGCGGCGTCACCGAAGTGGCGGTTGGCGCCTTTGCTGTCGACGTCCAGCACATGGGCCTGGAAGGTGACGAAGGCGTCGGCTTCGATCGACGCCGTGCCGACGATCGCCGCCAAGGCCGAGATGCGCGCCGACAGGCTGGACGCGAATCGATCGAAGCCGTTGCCGCGCGCGAACGCTTCAGGCGACTGCCGGGATCCGGGCTGGTACCACCAGGGGTCATGCGCTCGTCCTTCGGCGGTGCTGGCGGTCACCGGCACCGCGGCGTCGAGCGCAGGGTCCTGGAGAAATGAGGACGTGAACGCGGCGATGAGTGGATGCATGGCGCGTGCAGTGGCACTGGGCGGGGGGAGCGTTCTGCGCGTCGGGGGCACGCTTGCCGGCAGAATTGCCGGCCAGGGCCCGCGTCGAGGCCGTGCGGAGAGGTGATGACGGAACGATTGGCGCAAGGCCCGGACGGCCAATGGCGATGCAAGTGGTGCGAGGCGCCCGGCTTCGACATGTACCGCGACTACCACGACAACGAATGGGGCTACCCGGTCGACGAGGACCGGCGACTGTTCGAGAAGCTCTGCCTGGAGGGGTTCCAGTCGGGGTTGTCGTGGCGGACGATCCTCGCGAAGCGCGAGAACTTCCGGAAGGCCTTCAAGCAGTTCGAGATCGCCAAGGTCGCGAAGTTCGGCGAGGCCGACATGGCGCGACTGCTCGCGGACGAGGGCATCGTGCGTCATCGCGGCAAGATCGAGGCGGCGATCCACAACGCGTCCCGCGCGCTCGAGCTCCAGAAGGATGCCGGCTCGCTGGCCGCGTTCTTCTGGCGCTTCGAGGATCCGGAGGAGGGCGGCGATGTGAGGGCGACGTCGGAGACGTCGATCCGACTGTCCAAGGAATTGAAGAAACGCGGCTGGAAGTTCGTCGGCCCGACGACGGTCTATGCGTTCATGCAGGCGATGGGGCTGATCAACGATCACGCGCCGGGGTGCATCGGACGCGATGCGGCGGCGCTGGCACGTCGGCGCTTCAACCCGCCAGGCTGAGCCGGCGGGCGTGGCGAGGGGTCAGGTCATGCGGGTTGCGAAGCCAGTGGGAACGGCGGCGCCTTCTTGCGAGGGACAGTGCTGACCTGGCCGATCTCGGCCTCGGTGAATTGCATCTGGTACATGAAGTCGACCATACGACTGGCCAGGATGGCCCTCTGGCCGTCGAGAGGTGGCAGCCACGAGACCTTGTCGAACAGGGCCATGCTGAGTAGCACCTCGCTCGGCGAGTTCCCTTCGGTCTCGAGCAGCCCCCGTAACAGCGATTGGCTGGCGGCGGTCGCCGTCCCGTCGCTCAATACGGAAGCTCTTGTGAGGGTCTGAAGCGTGTCATGCGCCAGACGGATGCGCCACGATGTGTTCAAGCTGGTCAGCCACGAAGGTTCGCTCGGTACCAGGAGGCGTCGAGCATGTTCCACGGGCAGATCCCCGTTGCGAACGGCAGCCGCGATCATCGCCACCCTGTCTTGCAGGACGAAGCTGTTGGGGGGCGGCTCGGACGCGTCCACGAATCGCTTGATGGGCGAAGCAAGGTCGTAGATGTGTTCCGTCTGTAGAACTGCGGATGGCGAGCGGCTCGCGCCGGCGGGGAAGAATTTCAGATTCTGAAGATGTGCGGCAAAGGCCTGGTCTGTGGGCCACGACGCTGCCGACTGCGGATCGGGTGCGAGCGACGGAGGCGATAGGGAAGATGAGGTGGGGTTGGTGCGTTGGATTGACATGACAACTGAGTTGATGCCGATCCACAAATGTTCAAAGTTCGTTTTACAGACGCCTCGTCTCGCGGTCAGTCCGCGTGGCCGGGAGCTGGCTGCGCCGGATGTTCCGTCAGTCGCGTGTGCTCCACCTCCCGCGTATCCGGCCCCTTACCGCTGAAGCGGTCCAGCGCCAGGTAGATCACCGGCGTGATGTAGAGCGTCACCGCCTGCGACAGGACCAGTCCGCCGACCACCGCCAGTCCCAGCGGCTGGCGCAGTTCCGCGCCGGCGCCGAGGCCCAGCGCGATCGGCAGCGCGCCCATCAGCGCGGCCAGCGTCGTCATCATGATCGGGCGGAAGCGCAGGATGCAGGCCTCGCGGATCGCCTGCTGCGGCGTCATGCCGCCGTTGCGCTGCGCGTCGAGCGCGAAGTCGATCATCATGATCGCGTTCTTCTTGACGATGCCCACCAGCATCAGGATGCCGATGGTCGCGATGATCGTCAGCTCCATGCCCGCGAGCTGCAGCGTCAGCAGCGCGCCCACCGCCGCTGACGGCAGCCCCGCCAGGATGGTCAGCGGATGGATGTAGCTCTCGTAGAGCACGCCCAGCAGCACGTAGATCACCGCGATCGCCAGCACGATCAGCAGCAGCTGTCCGCCCTGCGAGTCCTTGAACACCGCCGCGTCGCCGCCGTAGCTGGTGATGATGGACGGCGGCAGGCCGATCTCCTTCGTGAACTGGTCGATCTTGCCCGTGGCCGTGCCCAGCGGCACGTCCGGCGCGAGGTTGAAGCTCAGCGTGATCGCCTGCAGCTGGCCCTGGTGGTTCACCGCCGTGGGGCCGAGCTCGCGCTTCACGCTCGCGAAGGCCGTCAGCGGCACCATCGTGTTGTTCTTGCCGCGCAGGTAGATCTTGTCGAAGGCGTCCTCGCTGAGGCGGTCGCTGTCGGTCGCTTCCATGATCACCTGGTAGGTGTTGCTCTCCGCGTAGATGCTGGAGACCTGGCGTTCGCCGAAGGCCGAATACAGCGCGTTGCGCAGATCCTGCATCTGCACGCCCAGCAGCGTCGCGCGCTCGCGGTCGATCACGAGGTTGGCCTGCAGCCCGCGCAGCTGCGAGTCGCTGGTGACGTCGCGGAACACCGGGTCGTTGCGCAGCTTGTCCTGCAGCTTCACGGCCCAGGTGTTGAGCTCGCCGGTACTGACCGACTGCAGCGTGAACTGGTAGCGGCTCTTGGACTGCCGCCCGCCGAGCTGCAGGTTCTGCACCGGTCGCAGGTAGACCGCGATGCCGGGCACGCCGCGCAGCTTCTTGCGCAACTGCTCCAGCACCTGCGGCATCGGGGGACGCTCGCCGCGCGACTTCAGGTTGATGAAGAGGCGCCCCGTGTTGACGTTGCCGCCGCCCCCGCCGCCGCCCACCGCGGCGGACACCGACGACACCGACGGATCGTCCTGCACGATCTGCGCGACGCGTTCCTGCAGCACCGTCATCGCGGCGAAGGAGATGTCCTCGGCCGCTTCGGTGCTGGCCTGGATCTGGCCGATGTCCTCTTCCGGGAAGAAGCCCTTGGGGATGACGATCCAGAGCCACGCGCTGGCGATGAAGGTGGCGAGCGCCACCACGCCGACGACCCAGCGGCGCGCCAGTGCCCAGTCCAGCGACGCGGTGTACTTGCTCAGCACCCAGCCGAAGCCGGCCTCGAACGTGCGGCCGAGCGCGTTCTCCTCGACCTCGTGGTGGCTGCTGAGGAAGCGGCTGCACAGCATCGGCACCAGCGTCAGCGACACCCCCGCCGATACGCCGATCGCCAGCGACACGACGACCGCGAACTCGTGGAACAGCAGGCCGATGACGCCCGGCATGAAGAAGATCGGGATCAGCACCGCGATCAGCGAGATCGAGATCGACATGATGGTGAACGCCATCTCGCGCGCGCCGCGGATGGCGGCGTCGAAGGGCGCCATGCCGTCCTCGACGTGGCGGTAGATGTTCTCCAGCATCACGATCGCGTCGTCGACCACCAGGCCCACGGCCAGCGTGATCCCGAGCAGCGAGATGTTGTCCAGGCTGTAGCCCAGCGCGAACAGCAGCGTCACCGCGCCGATCAGCGAGATCGGCAGCGACAGCGTCGGGATCAGCGTCGCGACCATGCGGCGCAGGAACAGGAAGATCACCATCACGACCAGCGCCACCGTCAGCGCCAGCGTGAAGTAGACGTCGTGCAGGCCTTCGCGGATGGACACCGAGCGGTCGTTGAGCGTGCTCATCTGCACCGACGCCGGCAGCTGCGCGGCGAAGCGCGGCAGCATCGCCTTCACCGCGTCGACGACCTTCACCGTGTTGGCGTCGGGCTGGCGCTGCACGGCCAGCACGATGGAGCGCTCGCCGTTGAAGTTGGAAAAGGACTTGACGGTCTCGTAGCTGTCCTCGACGTCGGCCACGTCGCGCAGGAACACCGGCGCGCCGTTGCGCGTGGCCACGACGATGCCGCCGAAGGCGTTGGCGTCGCGCAGCTGCTTGTTGGCCTGGATGGTCAGCGTCTGGCGCGCGCCGTCCAGCGTGCCGACCGGCGTGTTGGCGTTGGCGCCCTTGACGGCGGCCTGCAGCTCGTCGAGCGTGATGTTGCGCTGCTGGAGCAGCTCGTTGCGCGCCTTGATGCGCACCGCGAAGCGCTTCTGGCCGTAGATGGAGACCTGCGCCACGCCGTCGATCGTCGACAGGCTGGGGGTGATCAGGTTTTCGGCGTAGTCGTTGAGCTCGGACAGGTTGATCGACGGGGAGGTCAGCGCCACCAGCAGCACCGGCGCGTCGGCCGGGTTGACCTTGCGGTAGGACGGCGGCGTCGTCATCTCGACCGGCAGCGCCCGCAGCGAGCGGAACAGCGCAGCCTGCACGTCGACCGCGGCGGCGTCGATGTCGCGCGCGGAGTCGAACTCCAGCGTCAGCGAGCTGTTGCCCAGCGTGTTGGTCGAGGAGATCGTCGTGATGCCGGCGATCGTCGAGAACTGCTTCTCCAGTGGCAGCGCGACGGACGAGGCCATCGTCTCGGGGCTGGCGCCGGGGAGCGTGGCCTGCACGTTGATGACCGGCGTGTTGAAGCTGGGCAGCGCGGCGACCGGGATGCGGCTCCACGCGGCGATGCCGGCGACGACCAGCGCGACGTTCAGCAGCACGGTCATGACCGGCCGGCGGATGAAGAGTTCGGTGAGATTCATGGCAGCTTCCGCGGGGGCTGAAGGCGTCGGGACGTCAGGGGCGTCGAAGGCGTGGGCCGGACGGCCGGATCAGGGCGCGGCGACGTCGGCACCGGAGGCGCCACCGCCCGCGGCGGCCGAGGCCGCGGCCAGACGCGCGGCGGCGGCCAGGCGCGCGGCGGCGGCCGGATCGACGGCGGCGGGCTGCGTGCGCAGCGGCGTGCCGGGCCGCAGGTTCTGCTTGCCGTCGAGCACCACGGTCGCGCCCGCGTCGACGCCGTCGACCACGGCCATCTCGCCGAAGGCGTAGCGCAGCTTCACCGGCTTGAGCTGGGCGGTCTTGTCGGGGCCGACGACGTAGACCTGGCGGTCGCTGCCGCGCAGGATGATCGCGGCCTGCGGGATCACGACCGCGTCCTTCATGCTGCGCAGCGTCATGCGCACGCGCAGGTACTGGCCGGGCCAGAGCTTCTGCGCGTCGTTCGTGAACTCGGCCTTCAGCTTGATGGTGCCGGTGGTCGCGTCGACGAGGTTGTCGACGAAGGTGAGCTTGCCGTGGGCGACCGATTCGACGGACTTGCCGCCCTTGCTGTCTTTCCGGGAAGGGCCGCCTTCGATGGTCGGCAGGACGACCTGCACCTCGGGCGGCGTGACCTGGGCGCCCGTGGCGGCGGGACGCATCGCGTCGAGCACGGGCGCGAGTTCCGTCTCGGGCAGGTTGAAGCTGATGGCGATGGGATCGATCTGGACGATGTTGACCAGCGGCGTGCCGGTCGCGCTGGCCTGGACCAGGCTGCCGGGCCAGACGTTCACGGCGCCGGCGCGGCCGGAGAAGGGCGCGCGGATCTCGTTGTAGCTCAGCGCGACGGCGGCGGATTCCACCGCGGCGGCGTCCGCGTCCACCAGGCTGCGGCCGCCTTGCAGGCTGGCCAGCGCGGTGTCCAGGGCGCTCTGCGCGACGAAGTTCTGCGCCAGCAGGTCCTTGGCGCGTTCGTACTGGCGCTGCAGGTCGCCGAGGCTGGCCTTGTCGCGAGCGAGCTGGGCCCGCGCCTTGTCGAGGTTGGCGCGGTCCGCGCGCTCGTCGAAGCGGAACAAGACCTGACCCTTGGTGACCGTCTGGCCGTCGTGGACCAGCACGTCGCGGATCGTCGAGGTGGTCTGGGCGCGGAGGTCGACCTGGTTGATCGGCGTGACGGTGCCGGAGGCCTCGACGGTGACCGGGACGTCGCGGCGCTGCGCGGTGACCACGCCGACGGTCTGCGTGCCGGCGGGGCCCGACGCTCCGGTCGCGCCGCGCGCGGCCGCGGCGGGTCCTGCCTCGCCGCCTTCGCGCGAGGCCGCCCGGGACTTCCACCACCAGCCTCCGCCCGCGATGAGCAGGACGACGATCAATGACAGGACAAGGGGCTTGCGGCGCATGAACACGTTCTCCAACGACAGTCATCCAGGGCGCGCTTTGCAAAGCTCCCTGAGGGCGCGGAAGGTTAAGTCCGGCTCTTTCGATGATTGTTTCGTTCAGGTTAATCCTGCGCGAGCGGGAGGAAAACCTGTGCGATTGGAGCGTGAAGGAACGTTTTCGGAGATGGCTGAAAGGAGCTTGTCACCCTCTCCCGCTTGCGGGAGAGGGAAGGGGTGAGGGCCAGCGGCCGTCAGAGTGCGAGCGCCTTGGCGAGCGCCGCGCCGACGACGGCGTTGTGCTTCACCAGCGCGATGTTGGTGACGAGGCTGGCGCCGCCGCTCAGGTCCTTGATGCGGGCGAGCAGGTAGGGCGTGACGGCCTTGCCGCTGATGCCCTGCGCAGAGGCTTCCGCGAGCGCCTGCTCCACGAAGCCGTCGATGACGGCGCGCGGCATCTCATGCGCCGCCGGAACCGGGTTGCTGATCACCGCGCCGCCGCTCAGCCCGAGCGCCCATTTCGTCCGCAGGAAACGCGCCTGGTCGGCCGGCGCGTCGATGCGGAAGTCCGCCTTCAGGCCGCTGTCGCGCGTGTAGAACGCGGCGAAGTTCTCCTGCCCCACGGACAGCACCGGCACGCCGTGCGTCTCCAGGTACTCCAGCGTCAGCGCCAGGTCGAGGATGCTCTTGGCGCCCGCGCAGACCACGGCCACCGGCGTGCGGGCCAGTTCCTGCAGATCGGCGGAGATGTCGAAGGACGTCTCCGCGCCGCGGTGCACGCCGCCGATGCCGCCGGTGACGAAGACCTCGATGCCGGCCAGGCGGGCGCAGATCATCGTCGCGGCCACCGTCGTGGCACCGACGCGGCCGGTCGCGAGCGCGAAAGGCAGGTCGCGGCGGCTCAGCTTCATCGCGTCCGGGGACTGGCCGAGCAGCTCGAGCTGCGCGTCGTTGAGGCCGACGCGGATCTTCCCGTCCAGCACCGCGATCGTCGCGGGCACCCCGCCGTGTTCGCGCACGAGGGCCTCGACCTCGCGCGCCGTCTGCACGTTCTGCGGGTAGGGCATGCCGTGGGAAATGATCGTGGACTCCAGCGCCACCAGCGGACGGCCCTGCGCCCGCGCGGCCGCCACCTCAGGCGAGAAGTCGATGAGGTTCTGGTCGATCAGGTCTTGCGTGCTCATGGGTTCTCTCTTGGATTCGAGCCTGAGGGGTCTCGGACTCGGATTGGGATTGGGATTGGGATTGGGATTGGGATTGGGATTCGTGCGCGCGACGCTCGGGCTCAGACGAGCAATGCCGGGCTCAGCGCCTCGCTGACGGTGGCGTCGCTCTGCAGCGTCAGCGCCGCCAGCCGCAGGCCGAACGCGCAGGCGCCGCGCAGGTCGTCGGGGTCGCGGTGCAACGCGGCGACGATGCCGGCGGTCATCGCGTCGCCGGCGCCGGTGACCTCGCGGATCGACGCCGGATCCAGCGGCGGCGCGGGGAGCAGGACGAGCGCGTCACCGTCGGAGAAACGGACGCCGTCCGCGCCGTCGCTGATCACGAGCCGTTGCAGGCCGGCTTCCCGCAACGATCGCCACGCGGCATGCAAGGCGTCGTCGTCTGGCAGGGCCCGGCCCGACAGCGCCTGCAACTCGCCGCGGTTGAGCACCAGCAATTCGACACCGCGCAGATCGGCGCCCAGCCGCGCCATCTTCGGTTCCGACACGGCCACCAGCAGCAGGCGCTGGCCGCGCAGCCGCGCTTCGGCGCGCAACTCGTCGAGCGTCTCGCGAGGCAGGTTCAGGTCGGCGACCAGCCAGCGTGCCGGCGCCCGCTGCGGCGCGGTCTGGCGCAGGAAGGCAGGATCGAGCCGGTCCGTCAACTCCATGTGCGCGAGCGCCAGCACCAGCTCGCCGTCGGGATCGAGCACCGCCGTGTAGCTGCCCGTCGCCGCGTCGGAAGCCTGCAGGCAACCGGCGCAATCGACGCCCAGCCCCTGCAGCTGCGCCAGCAGCGTCTGCCCTGCGGCATCGCGTCCGACGGCGGTCAGCAGGTGGACCGGCAGGCCGAGCCTCGCCAGGTTCTCCGCGATGTTGCGGGCGACGCCGCCCGCCGATTCATGCTGCCGTGCCGGGTTCGAGCTGCCCATGCGCAGCGGGCCGACGGCGCGCAGCTTGCGGTCCAGGTTCGTGCCGCCGATGCAGACGATGGGCTGGCGCTGCGGCAGCACGTAGGCGCGGCCGAGGATGCGGCCCTCGCGGGTCAACTGCCCCAGGTGGCCGGCCACGGCGGAGCGCGACAGGCCGAGTTGGTCCGCCAGCTCTTGCTGGCCGATGAAGGGGTTGGCTTCGACCAAGGCCAGCAGCTGTTCCTTCGAGGAAAGTTCCTTGGGAGGCGTCATGGCGCGTGATTCTAGAGCGTCAGCCTATGCATGATCAAACAAATGTCTTTCATTAAAACATTTGTCATTCGCTGCTGGTGTTGATATGAAGGGGTCGCGCGATAAGCGAACTTTTCATACGCTCAACGCGCTTCCACAGACCGGCACACGGCGGGAAGCGCACCGCATCAAACAGTCAAGGAGGACGCCATGCGGAAGAACTTGCCCGTCACCCAGCGCCAGTACGACTTCCCCGCCGACGCGACGCTGATGTCCACGACGGACACGAAGAGTCGGGTCACCTACGCCAACGAGGCTTTCGTCGAGGCCAGCGGCTTCACGACGGAGGAGTTGCTCGGCCAGCCCCACAACATCGTCCGGCATCCCGACATGCCGCCCGAGGCCTTCGGCGACATGTGGCAGACGCTGCAGGCCGGCGAGTCCTGGACCGGGCTGGTGAAGAACCGGCGCAAGAACGGCGACCATTACTGGGTCCGCGCGAACGCGACACCGGTGATGCGCAACGGCCAGCCGGTGGCCTACATGTCGGTGCGCACGCGGCCGTCGGCCGAGGAGATCGCCGGCGCGGAGCGCCTCTACGCCGACATGCGCGAAGGCCGCGCGAAGCACCTGCGCATCCACAAAGGCGTCGTGGTGCGCCAGGGCGCGATGGCGTGGACCTCGATGATGAAGACGATGCCGGTGCGCTGGCGCGTGCGGCTGCCGGTGATCGCGCTGATGATCGCGGCGATCCTGTCCGTGTGGATGAGCGCGGCCACGCTGGCCGTCGCGGCGACGTGGATCGGCGCCCTCGTGGTCGTCTCGCTGCTCGCGATGGGGTTCCTGCAGGCGCAGATCGTGGCGCCGATGGAATCGCTGGCGCGGCATGCGAAGCGCGTCGCCAGCGGCGACACGCGCGAGCCGCTGCAGATGGACCGCGTCGACGAGGTCGGCATGGCGCTGCGCTCGCTCAACCAGCTGGGCCTGATGTTCCGCTGGGTCATCGACGACGTGGCGGCGCAGGTGGTGACGGTGCAGTCGTCCAGCGGGGACATCCTCAACGGCAACAACGAGATCAGCTCGCGCACCGAGCAGGCCTCGGCGAGCCTGCAGCAGACGGCCGCGTCGATGGAGGAGATGAGCGCCACCGTGCGCAGCAACGCCGACGCCGCACGCCAGGCCGAAGATCTCGCGCAGGGCGCGAGCGTCGCGGCCGCGCAGGGCGGCGAGGTGGTCCGTCACGTCAACGAGACCATGGCCGGCATCACGACGTCCAGCAAGCGGATCGCCGACATCATCGGCGTCATCGACGGGATCGCCTTCCAGACCAACATCCTGGCGCTGAACGCGGCGGTCGAGGCGGCACGCGCCGGCGAGCAGGGACGCGGGTTCGCGGTGGTCGCGAGCGAGGTGCGCTCGCTGGCACAACGCAGCGCCGCGGCGGCCAAGGAGATCAAGCAGCTGATCGGGGAGAGCGTCGAGCGCGTCGAGGCCGGCGGCCGTCAGGTCGACGAGGCCAGCAAGGCGATGCACGAGATCGTCGAGCAGGTGAAGCGCGTCTCGGCGCTCATCTCGACGATCGGCAATGCGACGCGTGAGCAGGCGACCGGGATCTCCCAGGTCAGTCAGGCGGTCAGCGAACTCGATCGCACGACCCAGCAGAACGCGGCCCTGGTGCAGCGGTCCGCCGGGGCGAGCGATTCCCTCGAGAAACAGGCCACGCAGCTGGTTCAAGCCGTGGCCGTGTTTCGGATGAGCTGAGCGGAGACCGACTGCGGGCGGACAAGCGCGGGCACTCCACGTCGCAGGGGGCGTCCCTCCGGGAACCCCCAGCGACATTCCGGCCCCACGCGCGCTCGCTGCCCGCGGGCCTTTGGACTTAGGACTCCGTCAGAAGAACCCGAGCTTCTTCGGGGAGTAGCTGACGAGCAGGTTCTTCGTCTGCTGATAGTGGTCCAGCATCATCTTGTGGGTCTCGCGACCGATGCCGGATTCCTTGTAGCCGCCGAAGGTCGCGTGCGCCGGGTAGGCGTGATAGCAGTTGGTCCACACACGGCCGGCCTTGATGCCCTTGCCCATGCGGAAGGCCGTGTTGATGTCGCGCGACCACACGCCCGCGCCCAGCCCGTACGGCGTGTCGTTGGCGATGCGCAGCGCCTCCTCCTCGGTCTTGAAGGTCGTCACCGCCAGCACGGGGCCGAAGATCTCCTCGCGGAAGATCCGCATGTCGTTGGTGCCCTTGAAGAGCGTGGGCTCGATGTAGTAGCCGCCGGCCAGATCGCCGCCCAGCTGCGCGCGTCCACCGCCGATGAGGCACTGCGCCCCCTCCTGCTTGCCGATCTCGAGGTAGGACAGGATCTTGTCCAGTTGCATCGACGAGGCCTGCGCGCCCATCATCGTGTCGGTGTCCAGCGGGTTGCCCTGCTTGATGGCCTTCACGCGGTCGATCGCGCGGGCGATGAACTTGTCGTAGATCGATTCGTGGATCAGCGCGCGCGACGGGCAGGTGCAGACCTCGCCCTGGTTGAACGCGAAGAGCACCAGCCCCTCGATCGCCTTGTCGAACAGGTCGTCGTCCTGCGCGGCGATGTCGGGGAAGAAGACGTTCGGGCTCTTGCCGCCCAGCTCCAGCGTGGCCGGGATCAGGTTGGTCGCCGCCGCCTGCGCGATGACGCGGCCCGTCGCGGTCGAGCCCGTGAACGCGATCTTGGCGATGCGCTTGCTCTGTGCGAGCGGCATGCCGGCTTCCTTGCCGTAGCCGTTGACGATGTTGAGCACGCCCGGCGGCAGCAGGTCGGCGACGAGCTCGGCCAGCAGCAGGATGCTGATCGGCGTCGACTCGGCCGGCTTGAGCACGACCGCGTTGCCCGCGCCCAGCGCCGGCGCCAGCTTCCAGGCCGCCATCAGGAGGGGGAAGTTCCACGGGATGATCTGGCCGACAACGCCCAGCGGCTCATGGAAGTGGTACGCGATGGTGTTGGCGTCGATCTCGCTGAGCGCACCCTCCTGCGCCCGCAGGCAGCCGGCGAAGTAGCGGAAGTGGTCGACCGCCAGCGGCAGGTCGGCGTTCAGCGTCTCGCGCATCGGCTTGCCGTTGTCGACGGTCTCCGCGTAGGCGAGCAGCTCGAGGTTCTGCTCGATGCGGTCGGCGATGCGCAGCAGCACGTTGGCGCGCTCGGCCGCGGGCGTGGCGCCCCACTTCTCGGCGGCGGCATGCGCGGCGTCCAGCGCGAGCTCGATGTCGGCGGCGGTCGATCGCGCCGCCTGCGTGTAGACCTGCCCGGTGATGGGCGTGATCACGTCGAAGTACTGGCCGTCGCGCGGCGCGGTCCATTGGCCGCCGATGAAGTTGTCGTAGCGCTTCTTGAACTGCAGCGGCGCGCCGGCCGCGTTGGGCTTGGCGTAGATCATGGTGTTGTCTCCGTGGTTGTTGAGGCGAGGGACGCCCAGGGGCGTATTGCATGGGCCGTGCCAACGCCGCCTTCGCGCCGAAGACCCTGCCTGATGGGCGGAATGCCTCTTCCCAATCCGGCTGGCTTTGGTCAGGATCGGTCCGGCATGGCGCAGGCACGTCATCGGCGGCACAGGTGTTCCGGAATGGAACACCCGGGGTGTCGAGACCGGTTCAAACCGGCGGGCAAGACCCGATGAGCGCGCACCCAGCGCCCAAGGAGACAACGGCATGGTGAAAACCCCGAGCGACGCCGCCATGGCGCCGCGACTGCTGCGCGCGGCGCGGCGCGAGCTGCTGGACACGGGCCGGCTCAGCGTCGCGACGCTCGACGAAGGGCTGAGCCGCAGCTGGCTTCGCAGCCGCGATTTCGGCCTGAGCCCGGTCGGACGGCCGCCGGGCGCGCCGCACGCGTCGGGCGCGCAGTTGCGACGGGCGTTGGAGCGCCAGCATGAGCTGGTCGCCCACGCGAGGCCGGTGATGGAGGACCTCTTCGAGCAGACCCGCGACGGCGACGGCCTCGTGATCCTGGCCGACGCGCAGGGGCTGCTGCTCGGGGCGCTGGGGGACGGCCGCTTCGTCGATCGCGCGCAGCGGGTCGCACTGCGGCCCGGCGCGATCTGGGACGAGCGCTGGCGGGGCACGAACGCGATCGGGACCGCGCTGGTGGAGCAGCGGCCGGTGTCGGTGCTCGGCGGCGAGCACTTCCTGGAGCGCAACGCCTTCCTCAGCTGCACGGCGGCGCCGATCCGCGATCCGCAAGGGCGCGTGCTCGGCGTGCTGGACCTCTCCGGCGAGCAGCACGGCTTCCAGCGGCACACGCTGGCGCTGGTGCGCTCGGCGGCGCGGATGGTGGAACACCGCCTGTTCCAGACGCGGCACGCGGATGGACTGCGTCTGCAGATCCACATCCAGCCCGAGGGACTGGGCACGCCGACGGAGGGGCTGCTCGCGCTGAGCGAGGACGGCTGGATCCTGGGCTGCAACGCGGCGGCGCAGGCGTGGCTCGGGACAGACGCGGCGCGACCGAGTCCGCTGGAGTCGGTGCTGCCGCTGCGATGGGCCGAGTTGATGGACTGGGCGCGACAGGATGGGGAGGGCGCGCGGCTGCTGCATCGCGAGGACGCTCCGCCGCTGTGGATGCGGCTGTTGGCGCCGCGCGGATGGCGACATCCCGCGCCGCCGGCATCGAATGCTGCCAGCGCGCCTCCGGCGGTGGTCGATGCCGACGTCCTCGCCCGTTCCTCGACGGACGTGTCGCGGGGCACGATCGTCGCGACGCATCCGGGCGTCGAGTCCGCGTTTCGAGCCTTGTCGGTGGAAGACGCCTTGCAGGCGCTGGACCTCGGTGACGCGGCGATGCATCAGGCGGTCGTCCGGGCGCGGCGGGTGCTCGACAAGCCGATCCCGCTGCTGCTGCAGGGCGAGTCGGGCGTTGGCAAGGACCTGTTCGCCCGCGCGGTGCACGACAGCGGTCCGCGCCGCGGTCGATCGTACGTGGCGGTGAACTGCGCCGCGCTGCCGGAGTCCTTGATCGAGGCGGAGCTCTTCGGCTACCGGCCTGGCGCGTTCACCGGGGCGTCGCGCGAGGGCGCGCCAGGGCGTTTGCGCGAGGCGCACGGCGGCACCTTGTTCCTCGATGAGATCGGCGACATGCCCTTGCCGCTGCAGGCGCGGCTGCTACGCGTGCTGCAGGATCGGCAGGTGCAGCCGCTGGGCGGCGGGCCGTCGGTGCAGGTGGACTTCCAGCTGATCGGCGCGAGTCACCGCCCGCTGCGACCGCTGGTCGCGCAGGGGCTGTTCCGCGAGGACCTCTATTACCGGCTCAACGGGCTCACGCTGTGCCTGCCGCCGCTGCGGGAGCGGCAGGACCTGCCGGTGCTGGTGGAGCGCCTGCTGTCCGCGTTGGAGCCGATGCGGCGGGTGGTGCTCGATCCACCGTTGGCGCACGAGCTGGCGGCCTACCGCTGGCCCGGCAACGTGCGCCAGCTGGAGCAGGCGCTGCGCATCGCCTGCGCGCTGATGGAACCTGGCGAGTCGGTGATCCGGCGCGGGCATCTGCCGGATGATCTCGTCGAGGACCTCGACCAGGACGAGCGCCTGGTCATCCCGGTGCTGGTCCCGGTCGCGGCGCGGACGTCGACCTCGGCGGCGGCGCGATCGGGCGCGTCGCCGCGGAGAGTCTCCGCAACAGACGCCGCAACAGACGCCACAACGGACGCCATAACGGACACCGCGCCGGCGATGCTGCGAGCCCAGTCCCGGGCCCACGCCCGCCGTGTCCTCGCCGACTGCGACGGCAACCATTCGGAAGCCGCGCGGCGGCTGGGCATCGGGCGCAACACGCTGTACCGGCTGCTCAAGGAGCCTGACGCGTAGGGCGGAGTAGGGCATCGCCTGACGCGCGCATCAGCCATCCGCCGAAGCCGCGATGGGGTGAACCCGCCTTCCGGGATCGACGGCCGCTGCGTATTCTTTCGTTCATGCGGTCCGGGTTTCTGGTGGTGGATCCGCAGAGGCGCAAGCCGGACGTCAATGGGTAAGGCGGACATTCGAAAGGATGTCCGCCTTCGTCTTTTGGGCTCACCGGTTGGCGAAGTACTGGATCGCGCGACCGACGCGGGCCGTTTCGAGAAGGTTGCCCAGCTCTTCCAGCAACTCGTCGCCATCGCCGCAGTAAAGGCTTTGGAACTCGTAGACCAGGTGCGTGGCGTATCCACCGTTCGAGCCGGTCTCCCAACCCGCGATGACTCGTCCGTCACGGTCGTCCTCCGTGCTCTGGATGACGAGCCGGAGGGGCACGCTTGCGAGCCGCATCGCCTCATCTTCTTCGGCGTTGTGGAACTTGCCGACGAACAGCTTGCCCTTGCCGGACGTGCTGCGGCGGATGGCTTCGTCCAGCTTGCCGAGGATGCGCTCGATCTCGGCGAGCTCTCCATCGGCTGTGGTGGCGTTGTCGATGCCGGCGCGGATGTGGCTGTCGAAGTCGATCATGGGTATTGCCTTTCAATGTGTCCGACGATGGGAAGGTGATCGAAGATCCGTCGCGTCGAGCGGATCTCGATGCCGGCCTGGGCTTCAGGGACGACACGCGTGGACGCCTCGTCCAGGCGCCAGCCGGACGTGCCGAAGAGCACTGCGGAAGAGACGATCAACTGATCAAAGGTCCGCCACCAGGTGTCCCTGCCACCACGATGGAAGTAGGTGCCCGGATCAGCGGCATGGTGTTTGACCAGTCGATGCTCGAACGAGCTCAGGTGTCGCCAGAACGGGTTGTAGAAGAGCTTCGGATTGCGCTTGATCTTGTCGTGGTCCCTGGTGGCACGCAGATAGCGCTCCAATCCTTCATCGAAGGGTTCGTCATTGAAGTCGCCCACGAGCACGATGTTCGGATGGGAACTGCCGCGGAAGATCTTGTCCTCGATCCAGTGGCGGAGGAACGCCGCGATGTGGGTTCGTCCACTGTCATGGCGATCCAGGTGCAGACGGCTGGGCCAGTGCGAGACGATGAGATGGATCCACTGGCTGTCGTCCCACAGGCGGACCGCGAAACGCAGGCCTACCTTGGTCACCGACTTCCCGTCTTCGAGCAGGATCGGATCCTGGAACTGGACGTGCACGTAGTCCTTGCGACTCAAGACGCACACGGAGAAGCGGCTTTTCCCCGCAGGGTGGCAGGCCGGCAGCCATGTATAGCGGGCGACCGCATCCGGGCACTTGTCCCGCAGGGCGGCGATGGCGCTGTCGGACATCTCGCCCAGGATGATGATGTCGGCCAGAACCACGTTCATCAGCCGCATCAGTACATCGGCCGCGGCCAGGGCGACGGCGTCGCTGATCGTGGCGGCCACGTGCGCCGGCGAGAGTTTGGTGTTCCACCATGCGATGCGCAGGCCCGTCTCGGGCGGAATGGGATCGGGCGTCATGGGCCGAAGCATGTCCTTGGCAGAGTCTGTTCCACATCGCCGAGCCCTGGCCGCCGGCGCCTGCTCCACTGCGAAAATTCGCGGGGAGGGCAGTCACTCTACGGGGGTGGAATTCGCGATGCCAGCGTTGGAGCGCTCTCGAATTGGTGGACTTTCAAGCCTCGATACCGCTCATAAACTAGCGCACCCACCGATACCTGCGGTGGATACTCTCAACCGCGCTCCATGAAGCTCTACGAGACGCTCGCCGACGACATCGAACGCCAGATCCGCAGTGGCGTCTTCCGCCACGGCGACCGGCTGCAGTCCGTGCGAGAGACCAGCAAGCAGCGTCAGCTCAGCGTCACGACCGTGCTGCGCGCTTATGTGCTGCTCGAGAGCCGGGGACTCATCGTCAGCAAACCGCAGTCCGGGTACTACGTCCAGATCAAGCCCGGCGCCGCCGAGCTCGAGGCGCCCGCCACGCCGCGGCCGATCGCCGTCTCGTCCTCGGTCGACGTCAGCCGGCTCGTGCTGTCCACGCTGCGCTCGATCGCCGCGCATGACGCGGTGCCGCTGGGCTCGCCGTATCCGGATACCGGCAGCTTCCCCTTCGAGAAGCTCAACCGCTACGCCTTCGCCGCCGGCCAGGATCCGGCGCTGCGCACGCTCAAGGACGCGCTGCCGCCCGGTCATCCGCTGCTGATCCGCCAGATCGCGCGTCGCTACCTCGACAAGGGCCAGGCCGTCGATCCGGCCGAGATCCTCGTCACGATGGGTGCGACCGAGGCGCTCAACCTCTGCCTGCAGGCCGTGGCCAAACCCGGCGACGTGATCGCCGTCGAGACGCCGACCTTCTACGCGATGCTCCACGCCATCGAGCGCCTGGGCATGCGCGCGCTGGAGATCCCGACCGATCCGGTGCGGGGACTCGACGTCGACGCGCTGGCCGCCATCGCCGCGACGCAGCCGATCGCCGCCTGCATGGTGATGCCGAACTTCCAGAACCCGCTCGGCTTCCAGATGCCGGACGAGCGCAAGCGCGCGCTCGTCGCGCTCGCGACGCGGCTCGACATGCCGCTGATCGAGAACGGCGTCTACAACGAGCTCTACTACGGCGCCGTCGCGCCCAGCACCCTCAAGGCCTATGACACGCGCGGCCTGGTCCTGCACTGCGGCACCTTTTCGAAGACGCTGGCGTCGACCTTCCGCATCGGCTGGGCGCTGCCGGGCCGCTATCGCGACGAGGTCGAGAAGCTGAAGTTCCTCAACACGCTGACCACGCCGCCGCTGCCGCAGGTCGCCATCGCGCGCTTCCTCGAACGCGACGGCTACGAGGCCCACCTGCGTCGACTGCGCAAGACCTTCGCGCAGCAGGCCAACCTGATGCGCGCGATCGTGCTGCGCTTCTTCCCCGAAGGCACCCGCGTCTCGACGCCCGTCGGCGGCTACGTGCTCTGGGTGGAAATGCCGCCGGCCATCGATGGATTGCGGCTCTACGAGCTCGCGCTGGAGCGCGGCATCACCATCGGGCCCGGCTACATGTTCTCGGTGAGCAACAGCTATCGGCACTTCATCCGGTTGAACTACAGCACGCCGTGGTCCAAGGACATCGAGCAGGCGGTGATCACCGTCGGCAAGCTGGCCGCCACGTGCGCGCGACAGAACTGTTGAGACGATCGACTCGGTAGCAGGCAGGCCTGGCTTCCTGCGCAAGTCGGGCAGACCAGGCAGATCGAGCGGATCCAGCGGAAGCGTCGATCAGGTCAACTGGAAGGCCTCCGTCGGCGTGACGCGCTCCGGCATCGCGCGCCCGCTCAGGGCCAGTACCGAGCGCTCGATCCCCCGCGCCATCGCATCCAGCGCCAGCGCGTTGGGCGCCAGGCCGAAGGGCTCGGCGACCTCGTTGGCCACCGCTTCCAGCGCGATCAGCGTGTAGGAGAGGAACACGCACAGCAGCGGCGTGAAGAACTCCGTCGCGTCCACCAGCCCGAAGGGCAGCAGGACGCAGTAGGTGTAGACCGTGCGATGCAGCAGCACCCCGTAGGCGAAGGGGATCGGCGTCGACGCAATGCGCTCGCTGCCGCCGATCGCCTTGCCGATCTCCGTCAGCTGCGTGTCCAGCGTCCAGAAGCGGGCATCGCCGAGGTGGCCGTCGTCCTGCAGCGCGCAGAGCCGCTCGCGCACCGCGTGCAGCGCCGCGCTCGAGGTCTGCGGATCGCGCCGCAGCCGGAACGCCTCGCGCTGGCCGACCAGGCGCACCAGGTCCTCTTCGGGATCCGTGCCGCGCAGCTCGTGCTTCAGCGCGTAGACCGCCGCCAGCAGCCGATCCGTCGCCGGCTGCGCCATCGCCTTGTCGGGCAGGTAGCAGAGCAGCTCGGACACCAGCGCGCGCGAGGCGATCAGCAGATTGCCCCACAGATGCCGGGCCTCGTTGAAGCGCTCGTAGCTCGCGTTGTTGCGGAAGCCCAGGAAGATGGCCAGCGTCAGACCGAACGGCGTCATCAGCGTCGCGTTCAGCGGGATCTTTTCGCCGAAGACCTGGCCGTGCGTCGCCACCGCCAGCACGCTGACCGCCGCCATGAAACCCAGCTGCGGGAGGATGGACGGCAGCACCGAGCCGTGCCACACGAACAGCAGCCGGAACCAGCTCTGTCTTGGTCGGATGATCATCGCGAATCTCCGATCAGGCGGGCGATGCGGAGGATGCGACCGAGATCGCCGATGCCGCCGATGCCGCCGATGTCGTCGGCGCCGCGGCCATCGCGGGCGTGGCGGCGGCCAAGGCCGTGGCCGTCCGCACCAGCCGCACCGGGATCGACTTGTACGACGGCGTGCCGCTGTCCTGGTCGATGTAGTCCAGCGGCGCCAGCACGTTGGCCTCGGGGTAGTAGGCGGCGACGGAGCCGCGCGCGATGTCGTACTCGATCACCGTGATGCCGGGCAGTCGCAGCGACCGGCCTTCGGCGACGGTCTCGATGTCGACGACGTCGCCGTGCTCCAGGCCCTGCGCGGCGAGATCGTCCGGATGCATGAACAGCACGTCGCGCCGGCCGAAGACGCCGCGGTAGCGGTCGTCCAGGCCGTAGACCGTCGTGTTGTACTGGTCGTGGCTGCGGATCGTGACCAGCCGCAGCGCGTCGGCGGACCAGGGCTCGTAGCGCTCGCGCACGCCGCGGAAGACCGAGAACATCGCCTTGCCGGTCGGCGTCGGCCAGCGGCGCTCCGTCGGCGGCAGCGGCATCCGGAAGCCGCCGGGCGTGCGGATGCGGACGTTGTAGTCGTCGAAGCCGGGGATGGTCCGTTCGATCAGGTCGCGGATGCGGTCGTAGTCTTCCACCAGCGCGTGCCAGGCGACCTTGCTGTGCGGCAGCGTCGCGCGCGCCATGCCCGCGACGATCGCCGGCTCCGAGCGGAGCTGCGGCGACGCCGGCCGCAGCCGCCCCGCCGAGGCGTGCACCATCGACATCGAGTCCTCCACCGTGATCGACTGCGGCCCGCTCGCCTGCAGGTCGAGCTCGGTGCGGCCGATCACCGGCAGCAGGAAGGTCTCCTTGCCGACCAGCAGGTGCGAGCGGTTCAGCTTGGTGCCCAGGTGCACGCTCAGCGCCAGCGACTTCATCGCCGGGAAGCAGCGTTCGGGATCGGGCAACGCGACGGCGAAGTTGCCGCCCAGGCAGATCAGCGCCTTCGCCTCGCCGGTCTCCATGGCCCGCATCGCCTTCACCGCGTCGTGGCCGTGCGCCCGCGGCGGCGTGAAGCCGAAGACGTCCTCGAGCCGGTCGAGGAAGTCCCCGGACGGCTTCTCGGTGATGCCGACGGTGCGGTTGCCCTGCACGTTGGAATGCCCGCGCAACGGGCAGATGCCGGCGCCGGGCTTGCCGATGTTGCCGCGCATCAGCAGCAGGTCCGCGATCAGCCGCACGTTGGCGGTGCCGGTGTTGTGCTGCGTCACCCCCATGCCGTAGGTGACGATCGTCGCCCCGGACCTGGCGTAGGCCTGGGCCACGGTCTCCAGGTCGGCGCGGCGCAGGCCGGACTCGTCCTCGATCTCGGCCCAGGAGGTGGCGTACAGGTCCTCCACCAGCGCGTCGAAGCCGCTGGTGTGCTCGGCGATGAAGTCGCGGTCCAGGATGCCGGCACCCTTGCCGGCCCAGGCGTCCAGCGCCAGCAGCGCCTTCATGATGCCCTTCAGCGCGGCCGCGTCGCCACCGGCCTTCACCTGCAGGTAGGTCGACGCGATGTCGGTCGAGCGGTTGGTCGCCATCTCGACGACGTCCTGCGGATCCGCGAAGCGCTCCAGCGCGCGCTCCCGCAGCGGGTTCAGCACGATGATGGGCACGCCGCGGCGGGCGCACTCGTGCAGCGTGCCCATCATCCGCGGGTGGTTGGTGCCGGGGTTGTGGCCGATGGACAGGATCAGCTCCGTCGACTCGAAGTCCGCCAGCGACACCGTGCCCTTGCCGATGCCGATGGACCGGGGCAGGCCGACGCTGGTGGCCTCGTGGCACAGGTTGGAGCAGTCGGGGAAGTTGTTGGTGCCGTACTCGCGGGCGAAGAGCTGGAACAGGTAGGCGGCCTCGTTGGACGCGCGGCCCGAGGTGTAGAACTCGACGCGGTCCGGCGACGCCATGCCGCGCAGCACCTCGCCGATGCGGGCGAAGGCCGCGTCCCACTCGACGGCGCGGAAGGTGTCGGTGGCCGCGTCGTAGGCCATCGGATGCGTCAGGCGGCCGAAGTTCTCGAGCTCGTGATCGGACAGCGCCAGCAGCGACGACACCGTGTGCCGCGCGAAGAAGTCCGGCGTCACGCGCTTGCTGGTCGCTTCCCAGGTGACGGCCTTGGCGCCGTTCTCGCAGAACTGGAAGGTGGACTTGTGCTCCTTGTCCGGCCAGGCGCAGCCGGGGCAGTCGAAGCCGGCGGGCTGGTTGGTGCGCATCAGGACGATGGGCGCCTCGACGATCTCCATCTGCTGGCGCACCGCCTGCGCGGTGGCGCGCAGCGCGCCCCAGCCGCCGGCGGGGCCGTCGTAGCGACGGATGCCGGGGACTTCGCGGCGGGGGCGGGGGGGCATCTTGCTCATCGGGGACTCCAGGGCTTCCAGGGGGTGGCGCACTCCGGACTCCATGGTGGAGAGCGGCGCCGCCCCGTGGGGCATGCAGTTCGGACCGCCGCAAAGGAGCACAGTTCGCCAGCATCGCGTGGCGCCGCGGCCACGGAATGCCGGCCGGATATCGGCGGACATCGGGGGAATACCGATGAAATGGGGCCTCCCGGGCCTCGGACCCCTATGTTGTCAGGCGCGTCGGCCGATCAATCGGCGTAGCCTTCAGGCGGTCGGCAGGGATGCCGGCCAGGGATGTCGGCAAGGGAACGAGGGCCAGGGATGGCCAGGAGGCGGCCTCATGGATGACTCCGCACAAGACTCCGCACAGCGACCCACCTCGGCGGCAGCCGCCGCGATGCTGGGACAGATGAAGCGGGCGGTCTTCGACGGCTCGCGGATCGCGGTGATCCAGCGCGACCTCGACAACAACGTGCTCTACGCCAACGCGGCCGCGCTGGCGATGAGCGGGGTCGAGCATGTCGGGCAGTTGCGCCTGGACCGGCTCTTCGCCGGCGAAGCGGGTCGCGTGCTCGACGAGGAGACGCGCGGGCGTCGCAACCGGGAGCTCGGCGCCTACCGCGTCACGCTGACCTGCCAGGACGATCCGGAGCGGCAGGTGGCCGTCGAGGTGACGGGCCTGCCGCTGATGGATGAGCGCGGCACGGTCGTGGGCTCGCTGGGCTTCTTCCGCAGCCTGCAGCACCAGGTGCTGACCGACCAGGTGCGCGCGCTGACGCTGAGCCATGCCGGTCGCCCGGACCTGTTGCCGCTGGTGGCCGAGGCGCTGCGCCGGGAACTGCCCTTCGACCTGATGCTGGTGTCGCGCGTCGTGGAGGACGACAGTGCCTGGGAATCGGAGATCGCCTTCAACCATCCGCCGTTCCGGCAGGACGTGCCGACGGCCTGGTATGAGCTGAACGCCGCGCAACGCGCATTCATGGAAGACAACGACGGCGGCGTCCACGACTTCGAGACGGTGATGAGCGAACCCCCGTGGGCCGACATGGCCGACGAGCCGATGTGCCGGCAGATGCACGCCATGGACCTGAAGTCCAGCATGTGGCGCCGCATCACGCGCGGCGAAGGCGAGGACGAGCGGACCGTCGCGATCATGACGCTGCTCAGCCGCGAGCGCGGCGCCTACGACGAGCAGCACCTCGCGCTGTTCAACCAGCTCCCGCTGATCGAGGCGGTGCTGTGCAGCCTGGACCACGCGGATCGCGAGCGCGACCGCCGCCAGCTGCAGATGTTCCGCGCGCTCAACCGCTGCGTCGACATCCAGGGCGCGTGCCGGTGCCTGTCCGATGCGCTGGTCGAGATCTTCGACTGGCGGCACGTGTCGCTGTTCCGGATCGACAGCGCGCGCGAGGCGATCGTGCGCGTGGCCTCGGCCCGGCTCGGCGACGACGGATTCGCCGTGGACACCGGCGTGTCCTGGGGCGACTACTCGCAGGGCATCGGCCAGGGCATCCTCGGCCGGGTCGTGCGGACGATGCAGCCGCAGAAGATCCCCGACGTCACGCGCGATGCCGAGTACCTCCGGACCCCCGACGGCGAACCGATCCGTTCGGAACTGGCCGTGCCGATCATGTTCTCGGAAGGCGAGCGGGTGCGCTTCATCGTCAACGTCGACGATCCGCGGGTGAACGCGTTCTCCCGGGAACACGTCCGGCAACTGACCGACATCGCGCACGAGGTGGCCGGCGCGATGGAGCGCATCAGCGACCTGACGCTGATGACGGAGTGCGTCAACAACGTCTCCGATCCGATCATCGCGACCGACGCCAAGCTGCGCATCCGCCGCGTCAATCCGGCGGCGGAGGCGCTGTTCGGCGCGGCGCCGAAGACGCTGGAAGGGCGCAGCCTGCTGGAACTGTTCCAGAACCCGGAGCCGCTGGCGGCGCTGCTCGACGGCACCGAGGCGGGGGACCGCATCGGCGAACTGCGCGTGTGCCGCAGGGGCGCCGCCGTCGACGAGGCGCCCGAGGCCGCGATCGCTGCCGTGCCCGACACCTCGTCGGAGGCGGGCGGCCTGCCGGTCTTCATCACGCGGCGCGACTTCCCCGGCAAGCTCGGCGGGCATGTCTTCATCGCGCGCGACCTGCGGCCGATCCGGCGTTCGGTGCAGCTGGAGTTCCTCGAGGAGACCGCCTACGAACTGGCCGTCGAGACGCAGGCGCCGCTGGGCATGGCGATGTCGTGTCTGGAGGATCAGCTCGAGGCGGCGTTCGGCTCGGACGCGGCCCGTGAGCAGGCGCGCGGCCGGGAGCTGCAGACCGTGCTCCGGCAACTGGGGCGCGTGAAGCACGCGTTCACGCGGCTGGCCATGTACAACCGCGAGGCGCGGGTCGCCTCGCGCGTCGCGAGCACCATCCGGCTGGACTGCGAGATCGACGCGCTGCTGTCCAGCCTGGCCGCATCGGAGCGACGCAAGGTCGTGTTCGAGACCGCGGCGCGCAAGGTGGAGGTGGAGGCCGACCACATGCAGCTGCACATCGTCGTGGAGAGCCTGCTGTCGGTGCTGCTGCGCGCGGCGCCGGAGACGGCGATGGTGCGGCTGACGCTGGTGCCGGACGACGACCTGGTCTTCCTGCGGCTGCGCGGCCGCTTGCCGCCGGCGCGGCGCCATGGTGAGCGCTTCTCCGCGCCCGAGGCGGCGCAGGCGGACCTGCGGCTGGCCAATCCGCTGCTCGGCAAGCTGATGAAGAACCAGGGCGGCGCGCTCAAGGCCAGCGTGCTGCCGGACGGCGACACCGAGTTCGTGCTGAGCTTCCTGCGCAGGAGGGCCCATGGCTGACATCCTCCTCGTGCTCAGCCCGCAGCAGCAGGGCAGCCTCGGCCCGCAGATCAAGAAGCAGCTGCGGCAGCTCGGCCGTCACACGATCCAGGAAGAGACCAACCGCGAGACCGGACTGGAGCTGCTGACCGGCCAGCCCTTCGACTACATCATCGTCGGCAGCCAGCTGGCCGACGACGCGGGCGCGGTCGTCGCGGAGGACGGCGGCCTGGCCTTCTGCCGCGAGGTTCGCGTGCTCGGCAACACGCCGATGATGCTGCTCGCGCCGGCGATGACCACCGAGCTGAACATGGCCTGCATCCGGCTGCGGGTGACGCTGCATGCGGATCCGGCGTCGGCCGGGAGCTTCGCGCTGGAGCTGCTGGGTCTGGAGTCGTCCGAAGCGGAGGGCTCCGGCGCGGGTGGCGATGCAGGGGGCGGCGCCGGGACCGGCGCGCTCGCGGGCCGCGGGGGCCGGGCACGCGTCGCCGCGCTGAATCCCTGCCTCGACATCCGGGTCTCCGCGATCGCGGACAACTGGCGCTTCGAGATGCATGGCATCGACTTCCAGTTCCAGGGCGCGGGGCCGCTGACGGTCAGCAAGTCGGCACGGCTCGACTGGCAGGCCCAGTACATGCACGAGCCGGACTGGTACAAGGAGTTCTCCCGCATCGGCAAGAGCATCCGCATCGCCCTGTGCGAGGACCAGGAGAGCTTCCGCCTGCAGCGCGAGAACGCGCGGCTCAAGGCCTTCCAGCAGCTCGGCGAGGCCGGCAAGGACGTGACGGACCGCATCACCTTCGAGGTGTCGGAGGACTGCTATCCGCTGCTGCTCGAGGCGATGTTCGAGCCCTCGCAGGAGGTGCCCTGGCTGGCCAAGGCGGCGTCGATGTCGCGGCGGCTCGCGGCCTCGAAGGAGAGCCAGAGCAGCCTGTTCGCCGGCCCCGTGGCGGCCCGCCGCGCGCTGCTGATCTGCGCGGACACGCACGGCACGGCCTACGACGACCAGCTCAAGGGCGGCGCGCTGCAGCTTGCGCCGCTGACGGCGGTCCGGCGCGAGTGCGCGCGCGTGAAGAAGCTGCTGACGCGGCCCGACCCGCGCAGCGGCCAGCCGCTCTTCCACGAGCGCAACGTCAGCGTGATCGGCCTCGACGGCCCGCTCAGCCGCGAGAGCCTCGTGGCGGCGCTGGGCGACGGCGGCTGGGACCTGATCCACTTCGCCGGCCACACCTGCTTCCAGCCGGCCGGTGCGCGGCAGTTGGGCGGGACCGGCTTCCTGTTCGTCGGACCGAAGGAAGAGCCGCAATGCGTCGACTTCGGCGACATCCTCAGCTACCTGCGCGACACGCGCTTCGTCTACCTGAGCAGCTGCGAGAGCGGCAACTCGGGCTTCGCGACGCTGGCCGCCGAGGCCGGCATCCACGCCGTGCTCGGTTATCGCTGCCGGGTCAACGACCGCACGGCGGCCGTGCAGGCGCTGCTCTTCTACCGGATGCTGCAGCGCAGCCGCTCGCTGGACGCGGCCTTCGGGCACGCGCGGCGGCGGCTCTACCGCCGCTACGAAGGCCAGGACAACGCCTGGGCCTCGGCGATGCTGGTCACGTCGGGCGTCCCGTCATGAGGTCGAGCGAGAGGCCCGCCGCGGCGTCCGCCGGGTAGAAGGCCTCGTGGCCGTGCGCGGCGCGCATGGCCGGCTCGTCCCACGGCGCCGTGCGCGCGGAGCGGTAGTTGAAGAGCAGCCGCGCGCCCGGCACGTTCCGCACGACGGTGTGGATCGCCTCGTCGTCGGGGTGGTTGAAGATGCTGCCGTCGGTCGAGACCAGCCAAGTCTTGCACTCGATCCGGCTGAGGAAATCCTCGCTCAGGTTGGCGGCGGAGCCGTGGTGGGCCATCTTCACCGCGTCGAGTCGCAGGCGCGGTTCGCCCGCCGCGCCGGCGAGGCGTCGCAACGCGGCGGTCAGCGTCGGCGCGTGCGCATCGCCGAGCAGCGCGATGCGACGGCCCTGGTACTCGGCGACCACGGCGATGCTGGAACCGTTGGCCACGGCGTTGTCGATGGGCCCGAGCGCCAGCGCCGTCGAGGACAGCATCTCCTCGGGCTTCGGACGCCGGCGCAGTCCGCCGGAACGGAACGCGGCGCGGCCTTCGAGGCGAGCGCCGAGTGCCGCTTCATCGGTGGCGTCCAGCTCGGCGCGCTCCAGCGCGCGGTCCCACGCGGCGCGCAGCTTCTCGAGCTTCTCCAGCGTCGGCGACAGCAGCGTCAGGCGCAGGCCGCCGGGCAACTCGCGCACGGGCAGCGGGCCGATCGCCGGCACGAAGATCGGCGCGCCCTGGAAGGCCGCGTTCCACTGCCGGTCCTCGATGCGGACGCTGATCATCGAGCCCTGCAGCGCGCTGCGCTGGGCGTTCACGTCCGCGGCGCCGTGGCCGCCCGTCGCGCCGGGCCGGGGCGGCGGCGGCTCCTTCAGCGGCTGCGCGATGTGCGGCCAGCCGTTGAACCAGATGTCGCGGAAGGTGGCCAGCTCGCGGTGGTTCAGCAGCTTGAGGCAACCCTCGATGTGATCGCCGTCGACGTGCGTGATCACGAGCAGTTCCAGCTCGCGCTCGTCGTCGGGCAGCGCGGCCAGACGTTGCGACAGCGCGCCGTACGCGCCGATCGGACCGCCGTCGATCAGCACGCGATGCGGTCGCGCGGCCTCTCCGTACTCGAGCAGCAGGCAGTCGCCATGGCGCGCCGGCAGCAGCTCGATGCGGAAGATGTCGGCCATGGCGCGGCGTCAGCCGGGCTTCCTCAGTCCAGCGCGTGCTTCGGATACGGCCACGCCGGCGACTGGTGCCGCAGCGCCACGTGCGGTGCGCGCGATCTCACCGCGGCGTCGCTGACGGCATAGCCCCAGTTGATCAGCTCGCACTGTTCCTGCTCCTTGAAGCGGTCGAGCCGGGTCCGGATCGCGGCCAGGTCGGCGACACGCGCGGGAGCAACGGGCAACTGGGCCTCTTCGGTGGCCGGGTAGTCGGCGATGTCGGTGTCGATGGCCCAGAACGCGCCCTTCGCATCGCCGCGGGCGTAGGCCGCGATCAGCATGCGCTTGCGCAGCGCCAGCGCCTGGTTCAGGCCGATGTCCATCGTGCGCATGATCTGGCGCGGCGCCATCGTGCCGATGCCCGCGTCGATGTCGAAGGGCTTGCCGGCGTCGCTGACCAGCACCGTCTCGTAGCGGCCCCAGACCGTCTCCAGCCCCAGGTTGTCGTAGACGCCGCCGTCGGCCAGCATCAGCCGGCGGCGGTAGTCGATCTGGTCGTAGAGATCGGCGCCGTCGACCTTCGTGAAGTCCTCGGGGTGGACGTCCAGCTCGATGGGCGCCAGCACCGGCGGGAACGCGCTGGAGCAGGCGACCGCCGTCGCCACGTCGAAGCGCGGCTTCGGGATCAGGCCGATGCGGTAGTCCCCCGCATAGGGCTTGGAGAAGCGGAAGCTGACCCCGGTCGCGTAGTTGGTGGCGTTGAAGACGAAGCGCGGTTCGTCCGGCAGCGACTGCAGCGAGACGTCGAGGCCCAGGCGCTTGCGGTACTCGTCGGCGACGGCTTCTCCGGCCGAGCGGAACGGATTGAACGCGCCGGACAGCACCGAGGCGACATCGATGTTGCGCGCGCAGAACTCGCGCAGCGGCGCGGCGACCTCGGCCTCGAAGAGCGCGGAGCGGCCGTCCTTGTCGAACGCGAGCCGAGGCCAGCGCACGGCCAGCAACCCCGAGGCGATGGAGCCGCCGGACACGCTGGAGATCCGCGCCAGCCTGCCCAGCACGCCGAGCTCATTGAGCCGCCACAGCACGCCGACGTGGAACAGCACGGCGCGGAAGCCCCCGCCCGAGAGTGCCAGCGCGATGCCGCTGGTGCGCGCGTCATGGTCGAAGGGCATGGCGGTCTCCCGCAGTGTGGATCGTTGAGCCTAGGCCTCGCATGGGCGGTCCGCAATCTGTCAAGTTGGGGGTGCCGGCCCGGATGCCGCAGGGAGACGGGACGCGCGACGGCGCAAGGGGTGGCGGCCGGCACCGCCCCGCGAAGATTTCAAACTTGTCATGTGGCTGTGCGTCTGGCGTGGGAGCCCGGTTTCTACAGTTCATTCCAAGCAGTCGGCACCGGGCCGCTGCGACTCTCCCCCCCGAATCTCCCCTGAATCTTCCCCATAGCCAGGACGCCGATGACGGCGCCCGATCCACGCGAAAGAACCTCATGAACCGCAAGACCTTCCTCGGCCAGTTGATGGCCGCCGCCTTCGTCGCCACCGTGTCCCTCGGCGCCGCGCATGCCGAGACCGATGCCGCGCCTTCCCCGCAGTCCGCGCCCGTCACGGCCAAGTCCGCGCCGATCGCCGTCCACAACGTCGTGCTGGTGCACGGCCTGTACGCCGACGGCTCCAGCTGGGGCAAGGTGATCCCGCTGCTGCAGGCCAAGGGCCTGCATGTGACCTCGGTGCAGAACCCGCTGACCAGCCTGCAGGACGACGCGGACGCCGTGAAGCGCGCGCTGGCGCAGCAGGACGGCCCGACGCTGCTGGTCGGCCACTCGTACGCCGGCATGGTGATCACCGAGGCCGGTGCCGATCCCAAGGTCAGCGGCCTGGTCTACATCGCGGCGCGCGCGCCGGACGCCGGCGAGGACTACCCCGCGCTGACCCGCAAGTTCCCGACGGCCCCCGCGGCCGCCGGCCTGAAGTGGAGCGGCGACTGGGGCAGCCTGTCGCAGGACGCCTTCCTGAAGGACTTCGCGGGGGACCTGCCGTCCGCCGAGGCGCTCAGCTACTTCGCCGTGCAGCAGCCCTTCGCCCGCGCCGTGGCGAGCGGCAAGACGACGGTCGCCGCGTGGCGCGTGAAGCCGAGCTGGTACGCCGTGTCGACGCAGGACCGGACCATCAACCCCGAGTTGCAGCGCTTCATGGCGCAGCGCATGGGGGCCGCGACGATCGAGCTGAACGCCAGCCACGTCTCGCTGCTGTCGCAGCCGCAGGCGGTGGCCGACCTGATCGTCAAGGCCGCGCAGGGCCAGCGCTGACTTGCTGCCGATAATCCGCCACGCGCCGCCGCCGGGCAGGGAGCCCGGCGGGGGCGGCGATCAAGGAGCAGACATGCGTGTCCTCGTCGTCGAAGATGAACCGAAGCTCGCCGGTTACCTCCGCAAAGGACTGACGGAGAACGGCTACGTCGTCGACGTGGCGGCTGACGGCATCGACGGCCGCCACCTGGCGCTGAATGGCGAGTACGACCTGATCGTGCTCGACGTGATGCTGCCGGGCATCGACGGCTTCAGCGTGCTGAAGGCGATCAAGGCGGAGAAGGACGTCGCCGTGCTGATGCTGACCGCGCGGGACGGCGTCGAGGACCGCGTGCACGGCCTGCAGGAGGGCGCCGACGATTACCTCGTCAAGCCCTTCGCGTTCTCGGAGCTGCTCGCGCGGCTGACCGCGCTGCGCCGCCGCGGCGTGCGCTCGGGATCGGGCGCCGGTGCGGGCGGCATGTCGGAAACGATGCTCACGCTCGGCGATCTCCAGCTGGATCTCGCGCGACGCAAGGCCTTCCGCGGCGGGCAGTCCATCGCACTCACCAACAAGGAGTTCCAGCTGCTCGCGCTGCTGATGCGGCGTCGCGGCGAGGTGCTGTCGCGCACCGTGCTCGCGGAGCAGGTCTGGGACATGAACTTCGACAGCGACACCAACGTCGTCGATGTCGCGGTGCGGCGTCTGCGCGCCAAGGTCGACGACCCGTTCGAAACCAAGATGCTGCGCACCGTGCGCGGCATGGGGTATGTGCTGGAGGTGCCCTCGACATGAGGCGCCCGGTGCCGCCGTTCCTGCCGATGCGGTCGACCCGGCCGACCCGGCCGATCGTGCTCACGAAGGCGTCCCGATGAGCGCGGGCCGGCTCGGATCGATCTCCGCGCGGCTGGTGCTGATGCTGGCGCTGGTGGCGGTGGTGGTGTTCTCCGCCGCCGGCTTCCTGCTGCACAAGGCGCTGGAGCAGGTGCTGATCGCCGACGAGCGCGCCGACCTGCTCGGCAAGACGGAGGTCGTGAAGCACTTCATCGGCGAGGCGCGATCGATGGACGATCTGCCGATGTTGCGCCGCCACCTGGCGGCGACGAGCGTCGGCGGGCGCTTCCGCTGGAACGTGTGGCTGGTCGGGCGCGATGGCGCGCTGCTGTACGGCGCGGAACCCATGCCGCCGTCGGTGCAGCGCGACGGCGAAAAGGTCTGGCTGCGTCGGCAGGATGGCGTCGAGCTGCGCGGCGCGCATTTCCGTCTGCCCGATCACGCGGTGTTCCCCGATGCGCAGGTGCTGATCGGCATGGACCCGAGGCCGCGCCAGCAGATGCTGTCGACCTATGACGACGCGGGCCTGATGGTCGGCGTGGCCGGCGTGCTGTGCACGATCGCGCTGGCGTGGCTGGCGACGCGGCGCGGACTGCGCGCGTTGTCGGCGCTGTCGCGCGAGGCCGCGGTGATCCAGCCCGGCACGCTGTCGCGCCGGCTCACGCTGCCCGAGGACAGCGCCGAGCTGATGCCGCTGGCGCAGCGCTTCAACGAGGTGCTGTCGCGGATGGAGGAGGCGTGGCACCAGCTCGAGGGCTTCAACGCGAACGTCGCCCACGAGCTGCGCACGCCGCTGGCGATCATGATCAACGGCGCCGAGGTGGTGTTGTCGCGGGACCGGCCGGAGGCCGAGATGCGCGACGTGCTGGAGTCCCACCTCGAGGAGCTGCGTGGCATGGCGTCGATGATCAACGACATGCTGTTCCTCGCGCGCGCCGACCAGGGCGACGCGGCGGCCGACCTCGTCGAGCTGTCGCTGCGCGATGAGGCACTGGGCGTGGGCGAGTTCGTCGAGATCCTGCTCGACGAGAAGCACCAGCGGCTGGCGGTCGAAGGCGACCATCGGATGCCGGTCAACCGCGCGCTGCTGCGACGGGCGCTCGTCAATCTTCTGACCAATGCGTCGCGGCACGCACCGGAAGGCGCGACGCTGACGGTGCGGATCGAGCGCGCCGGGGAGGGTCAGGGCTTGCGCGATGTGAGCCGCGGAGAGGGCATGACGGGTGACGCCGACGGCGTGAAGATCGTCGTGATCAATCCGGGCGATCCGATTCCCGAGGACATCCGTCGGCGCATGTTCGACCGCTTCTGGCGCGGCGAGTCCTCGCGCTCGAAGGCGGGGGACCGCTTCGGCCTCGGGCTGGCCATCGTGCGCGCGGTCGCGCGCATGCATGGCGGCGAGACCTTCGCCGCGTCGGCCGACGGGAAGACCGAAATCGGTTTCACGCTGCGGCCGCCGATCCGTGCGGTTGTGACGGATAACACCGTGCGTTAGCCGGGGCCTGGGCTCGGCAGGCGCGGGAACTGGCCGATAAACCCGGATGGCCCGTTCGGGCCATCCCGTCCGCCGCGTGCGGCCGCCAGCCTTCCACACGTCCTCATGAAACTCCGAACCCGAATCCTCTTCCTGTGTCTTGCCGCGCTGATCGGCATGGTGGTCCTGGCCGCGGTGTCCCTGACGACGCTGCGCCAGACGATGATGAAAGAGCGCACCGCGCAGCTGTCCACGCTGGTGGTGCTGGCGCAGTCGGCGCTGGAAAAGCTGCATGAGCAGGAGACCGCGGGCAAGATCACCCGCGAGGAGGCGCAGAAGCAGGGCAAGCTGATCATCGGCAGCTTCCGCAAGGACGAGCTCTACTTCTTCGTCCGCGGCTACAGCGACGACGTCAACCTCGTCCACCCGAACCCGAAGCGCGTCGGCATCGTCGACGCCAAGGGCGGCAAGGAAGCCGGCGTGCGCTACCGCACCGCGCTGGAAGGCAAGAAGGTCGGCACCGTGATCGCGCTGGGCACGCGGCCCAACACGAAGGACGAGGTCGAGAAGCTCTACGCGGTGGTTCGCTTCGAGCCTTGGGACTGGATCATCGGTTTCGGCGATTACATCGATGACATCGACAACGCCTTCTGGCGCAGCGCCGTGGTGCTGCTGTCCATCGGCCTGGCGCTGATGGCGGTGGTCGGCGTGCTGGGTTGGCGCCTGGCCGGCAGCATCTATCGGCAGCTGGGCGGCGAACCGGCGTATGCCGCGGACATCGTCCACCGCATCGGCGCGGGCGACCTGAACGTGGCGGTCGACCTGCGCGGCGCGCACGCCGACAGCCTGCTGTCCGCGATGGACCGCATGCAGCGCAGCCTGTCGACGACCGTCGGCCAGATCCGCGGCTCCACCGACACGATCGCGACGGCCGCCGGCGAGATCGCCGCCGGCAACCGCGACCTGTCCTCGCGCACCGAATCGCAGGCGAGCGCGCTGGAAGAGACGGCGGCCTCGATGGAAGAACTGACGGCGACGGTCAAGCAGAGCGCCGACAACGCGCGCCAGGCCAACCAGCTGGCGATGTCCGCGTCCGAGATCGCGGTGCAGGGCGGCAAGGTGGTCGACGAGGTGGTGGCGACGATGGCGTCGATCAGCAGCTCGTCCAACAAGATCGTCGACATCATCGGCACGATCGACGGGATCGCGTTCCAGACCAACATTCTGGCGCTGAATGCGGCGGTGGAGGCGGCACGGGCCGGTGAGCAGGGGCGCGGCTTCGCGGTCGTGGCCTCGGAGGTGCGCACGCTGGCGCAGCGCAGCGCGACGGCGGCCAAGGAGATCAAGACGCTGATCGGCGACTCGGTGCAGAAGGTCGAGGCCGGCGGCGTGCTGGTCGGCCAGGCGGGCGCGACGATGTCGCAGATCGTCGGCAGCGTGAAGCGGGTCACCGACATCGTCGGCGAGATCTCCAGCGCCAGCCAGGAACAGACCGCGGGCATCGAGCAGATCAACCAGGCCATCACGCAGATGGACCAGGCGACGCAGCAGAACGCGGCGCTGGTGGAGCAGGCGTCCGCAGCGGCGGAATCGCTGGAGCAGCAGTCGCAGGTGCTGGTCACTGCCGTCGGCGTCTTTTCTTGATTGCTGACGGCCGCGGCCGCTGGCCCTCACCCCCACCCTCTCCCGCAAGCGGGAGAGGGAGCAAGAGGAGCCAGCGCCACGAGTCGAACCGGCTGGACTCCCTCTCCCGCTTGCGGGAGAGGGCAGGGGTGAGGGCCAGCAGCCTCACGCATGAACTGACGGACTACGCGGCAGCTTGCTCGCTGAACTGCGTGTAGCCCTCCGCGCCGCCGCCGAAGTACGCCGACTGCGGCGCATCGAACAACGGCAGGTTGCCCTTCAGACGCTCGACCAGATCCGGGTTCCCGATGAAGGGCTTGCCGAAGGCGACCATGTCCGCGTGACCTGAGGACGTGGCATTCAACGCGCGCTGGCGGTCGTAGCCGTTGTTGGCGATGTAGGCGCCGCCAAAGGCGTATCGCAGCGCTTCCACGTCGAAGGCATCGGCGCCGTTGCCGGCATGCAGCTGACCCTCCACGACGTGGAGATAGGCCAGTCCCCGCTCGCCGAGCTTACGGGCCAGGTAGCCGTGGGTCTCGGCCGGCGTGCTGTCGATCGGCGTATCGCCGATCGCCGTCGACAGCGGCGACAGGCGCAGGCCGACGCGGTCCGCGCCCCACACTTCGGTCACGGCATCCACGACTTCGAGCACGAAGCGCGCACGGTTCTCGATCGATCCCCCGTACGGGTCGGTGCGACGGTTGGTGCTGTCGCGCAGGAACTGCTCCAGCAGATAGCCGTTGGCCGCGTGGATCTCCACGCCGTCGAAGCCCGCGAGCTTCGCGTTGACCGCGGCGCGGCGGTAGTCCTCGACCAGGCCGGGGAGCTCGGACAGCGCCAGCGCGCGCGGCGCCGACGGCGGCTCGAAGCCGGCCTCGGTGAAGACGACCGTGCCCGCCTGGAGGGCGGACGGCGCGACCGGCGCGGCGCCGTCCTTCTGCAGGCTCACATGCGACATGCGGCCCACGTGCCAGAGCTGCAGCACGATCTTGCCGCCGTCGGCATGCACGGCATCGGTGACGCGCTTCCACGCCTCGACCTGCTCGGGCGTGTAGATGCCCGGCGTCCACGCATAACCGCGGCCCTGGCGGGAGATGTTGGTCGCCTCCGCCACGATCAGCCCGGCGGAGGCGCGTTGACGGTAGTACTCGACGGCCAGCGGCGACGGCACGCCGTCCGCGCTGGCGCGGGAGCGGGTCAGCGGCGCCATCGCGACGCGGTTGCGGACCTCGATCGCGCCGATGCGGCCGGGGGTGAAGAGCTTTTGGTCGGAGGCGGCGATGGGGGTGGACATGACGGTTCCTTTCACGTTGAGTCGGAGCGTGGTGAGCCGTCTGATGTCGGAGGAATCGTGTCGGCGGCTCGATGACACGACGAAGTCTGGGCATCGGCGCCACATTCATCCAATTTATCCGTTGAACAACAGATATGCGTCGGGCAACATGGCTGGATGCGATACGACCTGAACCTGCTGCCGGTGTTCCTGGCGGTGATGGAGGAGCGCAGCGTGACCCGCGCGGCGCAGCGGTTGGGCATCACGCAGCCGGCGCTGTCCAACGCGCTGACGCGGTTGCGGGCGATGCTGATGGATCCGCTCTTCATCCGGGAGCGCTACGGCATGCAGCCGACGCAGAAGGCGGAGGAACTCGCGCCGATCATTGCCGCCGCGCTGGCCAGCCTGGATGCGGCGATCCTCGGCCAGCAGGACTTCGATCCGGGGAAGTCGACGCAGCTGGTGACGCTCGCGCCGAACAGCTATGTCGAGCTGGTGCTGGTACCGGCGATCGTCGCGCGGCTGCGGCAGCGGGCGCCGAACATGGCGGTGCGGCTGACGCCGTTCGGCACCGACCTGGCGGAGACCGGCGTGATCTCGGGCTCGACGGCGATGGTGTTGGGCCGGGTGGTCGAGCCGCCGGACAACCTCGTGGTGCAGAAGGTGATGGAGGACGGGCTCGCGTGCATCGTGCGGCGCGGACATCCGGTCGTGGATCGCAAGCTGACGCGCAAGCAGTACGAGCAGCTCAAGCACGTGAACGTGCTGCCGCCGGGCCGGTTGCGCGTGGGGCTGTTCCAGGCGCTGGAGAAGCAGGGCCTGAAGCGCGAGGTCGCGGTGTCGGTGACGCACTTCCTGGCGGTGCCGGAGGTCGTCGCGGTGACGGACTACTGTGCGACGCTGCCGGCGCAGATCTGCCGCAAGCTGGCCTCCGACAAGCGTCTGAAGGTGCTGCCGTCGCCGGTGGACCTCGGCACCTTCCCGGTGGAGATCGCGTGGCACGTCAGATACCGGGACGATCCGGCGCATCGGTGGTTGAGGGCGCTGGTGGCGGAGGTCGCGGCCGAGGTGGCGGCGCAAGGCGAGGTGGCTTCGTCGAAGAAGGCGTGAGGCGCGGCTAGGATGACGGCATGCCCGCTCTCGATCCGACTCCCACCGCCTTCATGCTCGACCTCGACGGCACGCTCGTCGACACGCTGGGCGATTTCGTCGCGGTGCTGAACCGCGTGATGGCCGACATGGCCCTGCCCGCCGTCCAGCGCGACTTCATCGAACACACGATCGGGCAGGGCAGCGAGCATCTGATCCGCAGCGTGCTCGCCGAAGCCGGCGCGCCTCAGGAACACTACGAGCAGGCCTGGGCGCTCTACCAGCGCCACTACGAGGTGCTCAACGGCGATCACGCCGACGTGTTCACCGGCGTGATCGAAGGGCTGGACGCGCTGAAGGCGCTCGGCCTGCCGATGGCCTGCCTGACCAACAAGCCGGCCGCGTTCGCGCGGGAGCTGCTCAAGCGCAAGGGCTTGGACGGCTACTTCGACCGCGTCTTCGGCGGCGACGACTTCGAGCGCAAGAAGCCCGATCCGATGCCGCTGCTCAAGACCTGCGAGGCGCTCGGGTCAGCGCCCGCGACGACCTGGATGATCGGCGACTCCAGCAACGACGCCCGCGCCGCGCATGCCGCCGGTTGCCCGATCGCGCTCGTCAGCTACGGCTACAACCACGGGCAGCCGATCCGCGAGGTGCCCGCGGAGCGCTACATCGATCGGCTCGACGAACTGCTCGGCTGAGCGTCCGGGAAGCGCCGCCGGGGAAGGGCTCGGAGGAGGGGCGCTTCAGCGCCCGCTGCCCGCCGCGTTGCGGTTGCTCGCCACCGCCTTCGCGCCGCCGAGCAGCGCGACCTTCAGGTCGCTGTCCGCCGGCGACTTGCCCAGCCAGATCTTCAGCAGCACGTTGAAGAAGTCCTCGCCCTTGATCGGGTCGCCGGGGATCAACTGGCCGTTGACGAAGACCACCGTGCCCGTCCCGGGGATGTAGTCCACGCCGAAGCTCTCGCCCGTCTTGAGCTTCTTCTTCTGCACGAAGATCTCCGACATGCGCAGCACGCCGGAGATCGACCGTCCGAATTCCTCGCGCGACGCGTTCTGCTCCATGCCCTTGGTGAAGAGCTTGCCCAGCTCCTCGCCGTCGATGTCGCGCAGCATCTGGATGTGGATGCGCTTGGGCCCGTTGTTGGCCAGCACGGCCTCCGGCGTGGTCGCCTTCGCGTTCATGTAGAGGCCGGCCGTGTAGACCTTGAAGATCGCCTTGTAGCGGATCCCCGCGCCGTTGAGCAGCAGCTTCTGGCCGGCCACCTCCACGGTGCCGTCGTACTTGACGCCGGCCACCTCGATCGGCGCGGTGGCCGCAGCGGCCGCGGAGGCGACCGGGGGCGTCGACTGGGCCGACGCCGCGAACGGCGCCAGCATCGCGATCGCGAGCACGCCCGCGGCCTTCAGGACTTTGCGCTTGGACATGTTGTCTCTTTCCCTCCAGGGGTCGGCCGGCTCCACGGTCGGCTCTGGATGCGAAGTATCCGCCAGGCACCCGAAGCGGGGCCTCCGGGAATCCTCCTGCTACACTGGTCCGCACCATGTTTATCACGCGCAAGCACATCAAGGGGTCGAACGACCGGGGAGCCTGGCCCTGGCGATCCTGGCACGACTTCACCTGAAGCCGCCTGATGCTTGCCACCCGCCGTCCACCCCTATCCCCCGGACGCGGGAACCGTCACACATCCTCTGCACCCTACCGTACGGGGCAGGTCCAACAGGCGACCTGAGTTACCGCTTGCGCGCGCGTCGTGATGCCCTGCGTCACTGACGACACGCCGCAACCGACGAGAGGTTTGACGACGTGATCACCGAACTGGAATTCCAGAGCCTGGCCGCCGACGGCTACAACCGCATCCCGCTGATCAGCGAGGCCTTCGCGGATCTCGAGACCCCGCTCTCGCTCTACCTGAAGCTCTGCGCCGGCAACGGCCCGGGCCGCCACAGCTTCCTGCTGGAATCGGTGGTCGGGGGCGAGCGCTTCGGCCGCTACTCCTTCATCGGCCTGCCCGCGCGCACCGTGCTGAAGAGCGAAGGGCCGGTCACCCGCGTGATCCGCGACGGCGCCGTGATCGAGACCCACGAGGGCGACCCGCTCGCCTTCATCGAGGCCTACCAGCAGCGCTTCAAGGTCGCGCTCCGACCCGGCATGCCGCGCTTCTGCGGCGGACTGGCCGGCTACTTCGGCTACGACGCCGTCCGCTACATCGAACCGCGCCTGGCCGGGTCCACCCCGCCCGGCGGCCTGCCGACGCCCGACGTGATGCTGCTGCAGTGCGAGGAGCTGGCCGTCATCGACAACCTGTCGGGCAAGCTCTACCTGATCGTCTACGCCGACCCTGGTCAGTCCGAGGCCTACTTCAAGGCGAAGAAGCGCCTCACCGAGCTGAAGGACAAGCTGGGCTACTCGGTCGCCGCGCCGCGCGTCGCGCGGGCGCAGGCGCATCCGGTCGAGCGCGAGTTCGCCAAGGCCGACTTCCTCGCCTCCGTCGACAAGGCCAAGGCCTACATCGCCGCCGGCGACTGCATGCAGATCGTCTTCGGCCAGCGGCTGAAGAAGCGCTACACCGAGTCGCCGCTGAGCCTCTACCGCGCGTTGCGCTCGCTGAATCCCAGCCCCTACATGTACTTCTACGACATGGGGGACTTCCAGATCGTCGGCGCCTCGCCCGAGATCCTGGTGCGCCAGGAGCAGACGCCCGACGGCCGCAAGGTCACGATCCGTCCGCTGGCCGGCACGCGTCCGCGCGGCGGCACGCCGGAGCAGGACCAGGCGCTCGAGGTCGAGCTCAAGGCCGATCCGAAGGAACGCGCCGAGCACCTGATGCTGATCGACCTGGCCCGCAACGACATCGGCCGCATCGCGCAGACCGGCAGCGTGAAGGTGACGGACGCCTTCGCGGTCGAACGCTACTCGCATGTGATGCACATCGTCAGCAACGTCGAGGGCATCCTGAAACCTGGCATCGGCAACATGGACGTGTTCCGCGCCAGCTTCCCCGCCGGCACCTTGTCGGGCGCGCCCAAGATCCGCGCAATGGAGATCATCGACGAGCTCGAACCCGTCAAGCGCGGCATCTACGGCGGCGCCTGCGGCTACCTGAGCTTCGGCGGCGACATGGACCTGGCCATCGCGATCCGCACCGGCATCGTCATGGACCAGGTGCTGTACGTGCAGGCGGCGGCGGGCATCGTGGCGGACTCGGTGCCCGAGCTCGAATGGAAGGAGACCGAGGCCAAGGCGCGCGCGCTGCTGCGCGCCGCGGAACTGGTCGAAGAAGGCTTCTGAAGCTGAAGTGAACGAAGGAGCAACGACATGCTGCTGATGATCGACAACTACGACAGCTTCACCTTCAACCTGGTGCAGTACTTCGCCGAGCTCGGCGCCGAGGTGAAGACGGTCCGCAACGACCAGATCACGCTCGACGGGATCGCGGCGCTGAACCCGACGCATCTGGTGCTCTCGCCCGGCCCGTGCACGCCCAAGGAAGCGGGCGTCTGCGTGCCGGCGATCCAGCGCTTCATCGGCCAGCTGCCGATCCTGGGTGTCTGCCTGGGCCACCAGAGCATCGGCGCCGCGCTGGGCGGCAACATCATCCGCGCCAAGGTGCAGATGCACGGCAAGTCCTCGACGATCACGACCGACACGCAGGGCGTCTTCAGCGGACTGCCCGAGCGCTTCGACGTGATCCGCTACCACTCGCTGGCGATCGAGGAATCGACGATGCCCGCGGCGCTGGAGATCAGCGCCCGCAGCGAGGACGGCGAGATCATGGGCGTGCGTCACCGCGCGCTGGCCGGCACCGCGACGCCGCTGGAAGGCGTCCAGTTCCATCCCGAATCCATCCTCTCGGAGCACGGCCACGCCATGCTCAAGAACTTCCTGGAGTTGGCACGATGAACACGAGCACGAACACGGCCTCGCACCCCCGCGCAGACCTCGTCGATCTGCGCAGCGACACCGTCACGCAGCCGACCGCCGGGATGCGCGCGGCGATGGCGGCCGCGGCGCTGGGCGACGACGTCTTCGGCGACGATCCGAGCGTCAACGCGCTGCAGGCGGCGCTGGCGGAGCGGCTCGGCTTCGAGGCGGCGCTGTTCATGCCCACCGGCACGCAGAGCAACCTCTGCGCGTTGATGGCGCACTGCCAGCGCGGCGACGAGTACATCGTCGGCCAGTTCGCCCACACCTACCGCTGGGAAGGCGGCGGCGCCGCGGTGCTGGGCTCGATCCAGCCGCAACCGCTGAACCACGCGCCGGACGGCTCGCTGCCGCTGGCCGACATCGAGGCCAACATCAAGCCCGACGACGCGCACTTCGCGCGCACCCGGCTGCTGGCGCTCGAGAACACGATCGGCGGCAAGGTGCTGCCGATGGACTACCTTGCCGCGGCGTCCGAGCTGGCGAAGCGCCATGGCCTGTCGCGCCACCTCGACGGCGCGCGCCTGTTCAACGCGGCGGTCGCGGTCGCCGCGCGCGACGGGAGCGATCCGTACGACGCGGCCAGGCGCATCTGCTCGCACTTCGACAGCGTGTCGGTCTGCTTCTCCAAGGGCCTGGGCGCGCCGGTCGGTTCGGTGCTGTGCGGCTCGCGCGAGCTCATCAAGAGCGCGCACCGCTGGCGCAAGATGCTCGGCGGCGGCATGCGCCAGGCCGGGCTGCTCGCGGCCGCGGCGCACTACGCGCTCGATCACCAGGTGAAGCGCCTGGTCGAGGACCATGCGCTGGCCAAACGCCTTGCCGAAGGCCTGCAAGGACTGCCGGGTCTGACGGTCGAAGCGCCGCAGACCAACATCGTGTTCTGCGACGTCGACAAGGGCATCGCGGCGAAGCTGGTCGAGCATCTGAAGTCGGAAGGCGTGCTCACGACCGGCCTGTACAAGCTGCGCTTCGTCACCCATCTCGACGTGGACGCCACGGGCGTCGATCGCGCGGTCGCGGCGACGCGCCGGTTCTTCAACGCCTGAGCGGGAGATCGCCATGCCCATCACCGACAACGAGGCGCTGACCCGCGTCATCGAGCACCGCGAGATCTTCCACGACGAGATGCTGGCGCTGATGCGCCGCATCATGAGCGGCGACATCTCGCCGGTCACCGCCGCGGCGATCCTGATCGGCCTGCGGGTCAAGAAGGAAACCATCGGCGAGATCACCGCCGCCGCGCAGGTGATGCGCGAGTTCTCCGTCAAGGTGCCGATCGAGCCCGGGCCGTATCTGGTCGACGTCGTCGGCACCGGCGGCGACGGCGCGCACACGTTCAACATCTCGACCTGCTCGATGTTCGTCGCGGCCGCGGCCGGCGCGCAGGTCGCCAAGCACGGCAATCGCAGCGTGTCGTCCAAGACCGGCAGCGCGGACGTGCTGGAGGCCCTCGGCGTGACGCTGTCGCTGCCGCCGCAGGCGGTCGCCGAGTGCGTCCGCAAGACCGGCATCGGTTTCATGTTCGCGCCCAACCATCATCCGGCGATGAAGAACATCGCGCCCGTCCGCAAGGAACTCGGCGTGCGCACGATCTTCAACATCCTGGGACCGCTGACCAACCCGGCCGACGCGCCCAACATCCTGATGGGCGTGTTCCATCCGGACCTCGTCGGCATCCAGGTCCGCGTGATGCAGCGCCTGGGCGCGCAGCACGCGGTGGTCGTCTACGGCAAGGACAACATGGATGAGATCTCGCTGGGCGCGGCGACGCTGGTCGGCGAGCTGAGGAACGGCGAGATCCGCGAGTACGAGATCCATCCCGAGGACTTCGGCATGCCCATGGTCGCGAGCCGCAACCTGCGCGTCGGCGGGCCGGAAGAGAGCCGCCAGGTGCTGCTGGGCGTGCTCGGCAACGAGCCCGGCGCGGCGCGCGACATCGTGCTGCTGAACGCGGGCGCGACGCTGTATGCGGCCAACGTGGTCGAGTCGATCGCCGACGGCATCGCCAAGGCGCGAGTCGCGATCGAGTCCGGCGCCGCACGCGCGAAGCTGGATCAGTTCGTGGCCGAGACGCAGCGGCAGGCCGCCGCGCAAGCCTGAGAGGTCCGAGACGCGGCAGGGCCGATCGGGCCTCGCCGCGGTAGCGCCCGGCCCTCGCGCCGGCATGAAGTGAGAGTCGTATGTCTGACATCCTGGATCGCATCAACGCCGTCAAGCGCGAGGAAGTCGCCGCGGCGCAGGCGCGCGTGCCGCTCGCCGCGCTGCGCGCTGAAGCCGAATCCCGCGCCGAGCCGACGCGCGGCTTCGTGAAGGCGCTGCGCGCCAAGATCGCCGACGGCCGCAGCGGCGTCATCGCCGAGGTCAAGAAGGCCAGCCCGAGCAAGGGCGTGCTGCGCGAGGACTTCCGTCCCGCCGACATCGCCCGCAGCTACGAGCAGCACGGTGCGGCCTGCCTGAGCGTGCTGACCGATGCGCCGCACTTCCAGGGCTCGATCGAGTTCCTGAAGCAGGCCCGCGCGGCGTGCGCGCTGCCGGTGCTGCGCAAGGACTTCATGATCGATCCGTACCAGGTCTACGAAGCCCGCGCGATGGGCGCCGACTGCATCCTGCTGATCGCGGCGAGCCTGGACGACGGCTTGATGGCCGAGCTCGAGGACTGCGCGCTGGGCCTCGGCCTGGACGTGCTGGTCGAGGTCCATGACGGCGCGGAACTCGAGCGTGCGTTGCGCCTGAAGACCCCGATGGTCGGCATCAACAACCGCAACCTGAAGACCTTCGAGGTCACGCTGGACACGACGCTCGGACTGCTGAAGCACGTGCCGGCGGATCGTCTGCTGGTGACGGAGTCCGGCATCCTCGGCCCCGCCGACGTGCAGCGCATGCGCGACGCGCGGGTCCATGCCTTCCTCGTCGGCGAGGCCTTCATGCGCGCGCCCGATCCGGGCGCGGCGCTGTCGGCGCTGTTCCGCTGATGGATCGCTGCCCGTCCTGATGAAGAACGCCCATTGCCGATGACTGCGACGCTCAAGACCCTCGACTGGTCGGCCGGTGACGGCTGGCAGCCCCTCATCGACGCCTGGCGCGACAGCGCCGACGGCCGGCGCATCGAGGCCTTGCTGAAGGCCCGCCTCGCCGAGGGCGCGGTGATCTATCCGCCCGATCCGTTGCGCGCGCTGCGCCTCACGCCGCTGACGAACGTCAAGGTCGTCATCGTCGGCCAGGACCCGTACCACGGGCCTGGGCAGGCGGAGGGGCTCTCGTTCTCCGTGCCGGTGGGCGAGAAGCTGCCGCCCTCGCTGCGCAACATCTTCAAGGAACTGCAGCGCGATCTCGGGCAGCAGCCGGCGATGTCGGGCCATCTCGGCGAGTGGGCGCGGCGCGGCGTGCTGCTGCTCAACACCAGCCTGACGGTCGAGGACGGCGCCGCCGCCTCGCATGCGAAGAAGGGCTGGGAGTCGCTGACCGACGCGCTCATCGCCGCGACCGCGCAAGACCTGGGCCCCAAGGTCTACCTCCTCTGGGGAGCTCATGCGCAGGCGAAGGCGCCGCTGATCGAGGCCGCGAGCCATCGGCACCTGGTGCTGCAGGCCAACCATCCCTCGCCGCTCTCCGCCACGCGTGGTCCCGCACCTTTCATCGGCTGCGGCCACTTCTCCACCGCAAGCGACTGGCTCCGAGGCCAGGGCATCGAGCTCGGCTGGTCCCTGGATTGAGGGTTCTGCCAAGATCGTCTGCTACGTGGTCCTCCCGATTTCCCGCAGAGCCATAACTGGTACGTTGGTGGTTATAACCACGACGCCCCTCCGAACGGGGCTCGGACATCAGGGTTAAGTCCAGTGCGCTACCAATTGACGCTGCGCGTTTTTTGGTACTAAACTGGTATTAATCATGACAAGCCACCCCCTGGCGGACGCCTGGTCCGCACCTCTGCAGCCGCGCTTCGCGGGCGTCCGCTTCCTGGTGGGAGTGGATGGCGGGGGCACCGGCACGCGGGTCCGGCTGAGCGATGTCCACGGACAGCTGCTCGGACAGGGATGGGCGGGGCCGTCGGCCCTGGGGCAAGGCATCGCCCAGGCCTGGCGCCACATCCAGACGGCCGTCCAGGAAGCGGCCGCCAAGGCAGGGATCGAGCGTCTGCCGCTCGGCGAAACGGCGATCGGCCTCGGTCTCTCGGGCGCCGGCGTCGCCGCGCAGGCGCAGGCCTTCATCGCGCAGCAGCCCGGCTACGCCCACATCGAACTCGTGAATGACGGCACCACGTCCGTCATCGGCGCCCATGCGGGCCGGCCCGGCGGCGTGATCGCGGCCGGCACCGGCACCGTGGGCGAGGCCTTGCGCGCCGACGGCTCACTGGTCTGCGTCAGCGGCTGGGGCTGGATCGGCGGCGACGAGGGCAGCGGCGCATGGCTCGGCATCCAGGCGATGCGGCTGGCGCAGAAGGCGATGGACGGCCGCGTCGACGCCGGCCCGCTGGCCCGCGCCGTGTGGGCCGCCGCCGGATGCGGCAACGACCAGGACCGCGATGCGATCAACGCCTGGGTCGCCCAGGCCGGCCAGCACGCGTACGCGCAGCTGGCGCCGCTCGTGTTCGAGCAGGCGGAATCCGATCCCGCCGCCGCGGCGCTCGTCGCGCAGGCGGTTGCGGAGTTGGAGCAGCTCGCGCTCGCGCTCGACCCGGCGCGGCAACTGCCGCTGTCGCTCGCGGGCAGCGTGGCGCAGCGGCTCGCCGCGCTTTTCTCAGGCAACATTCGGGCCCGTTGCGTGTCGCCCCAGGGCGACTCGGCCGACGGCGCGCTGCGGCTGGTCCGCGGCGCTCTCTCCGACCCCCGTTGAAGACGAGAAGCCCGATGAGCACCAAGCTGCCCTTCCAGTTCAAGCCTGACCCCGCCGCCGCGTCGCCGCTGTACATGCAGCTGGCCCACAAGCTGGCGCAAGCGATCCGCGAAGGCCAGTACCAGGCCGACGAGGCCCTGCCGTCGGAGCGCGTGCTCTCGGAGTCGCTCGACCTCTCGCGCGTCACCGCCCGCAAGGCGATCGACCGCCTCGTCGAACAGGGCCTGATCGTGCGCAAGCGCGGCTCGGGCAACTACATCGCGCCCAAGCTGGAGCAGCCGCTGTCGCGCCTGACCAGCTTCTCCGAGGAACTCCACCAGCGCGGCTTCAAGCCCAGCAGCCGCTGGCTGACGCGCGGCTTCGCCATGGCGGCGCCGGATGAGCAGCTCTCGCTCGGCCTGACGACCGGCCAACGCGTCGCGCGCCTGGAGCGCCTGCGCCTGGCGGATGCCGTGGTCATGGCCTATGAGCTCTCGGTCCTGCCCGAGGCCGTGCTGCCCGATCCGCAGCAGGTCGAGTCCTCGCTGTACGAGCACCTCGCCCAGCACGGCGGCGCGCCGGTGCGCGCGCTGCAGCACATCCGCGCCATCAATGCGGACTCGCGTCTGGCCGGCCTGCTGCAGGTGCCGGTGGGACAGGCGGTGCTGTTCATCACCCGCGTGGGCTACCTCGACCAGGGTCAGGCCGTGGAGCTCACCCATTCCTACTGCCGCAGCGACTACTACGACTTCGTCGCGGAGATGAGGCGAGACGGATGACGACCCAGCACATCGACGGATTCATACTGACACCTGACGGGTTCATCCGCGGTGTGCTGGAATTTGACAACGGCCCCCAGGGCGGGTCTGCGGCCAGCCCGTCCCCCGAGGGGGTCCCGGGCGCCTGGGGCGGCCCGGCGCTTCCCCGGGCCGGTCGCATCGTCCGTATCGACGGCACCGCCGTGTCCGAGCACGAGGTTCGACACGGCGCGCAGGACCTGCCGATCGTCCTGCCCGGCTTCATCGACACCCACGTCCACGGCGGCGCCGGCCGCGACACGATGGAAGGCGGCGACGCCGCCGCGCAGCTCGCGAAGCTGCATGCGACACACGGCACCACCTCGCTGCTCGCGACGACGATGACCGCGCCGCTGGACGAGATCCGGCAGGCGATGCGCGGTCTGGCCGAGCTCTGCGTCGTGCGCCCCGAGGGCGGCGCGCGCGTGCTGGGCGTGCACCTCGAAGGGCCGTACATCAATCCCGGCAAGCTCGGCGCGCAGCCGGACTTCGCCAAGGTCGCGTCGATCGCCGAGATCCGCGAGCTGCACGCGATCGCGCCGATCCGCCTGATCACGCTGGCGCCGGAACTGCCGGCGCACCTCGACCTCGTCACGCAGTTGCGCGAGGCCGGCTTCCAGGTCCAGATCGGCCATTCGCTGGGCACCTACGAGGACGGCGTGGCCGCGCTCGGTCGCGGCGCCGGCGGCTTCACCCACCTGTTCAATGCGATGACGGGCCTGCACCACCGCGAGCCCGGCATGGTCGGCGCCGCGCTGGCGCACGCGCAGTACGCCGAGATCATTCCGGACCTGCTGCACGTGCATCCGGGCGCGATCCGCGTCGCGCTGCGCAGCATCCCGCACCTGTTCTGCGTCACCGATTCGACGGCGGCCGCCGGCATGCCCGATGGCGAATACCGCCTGGGCCGCCACCGCGTCACCAAGTGCCTCGGCGGCGTGCGCCTGCCCGACGGCACGTTGGCGGGATCGACGCTGACGATGGACCAGGCGCTGCGCAACCTGGTGCTGAAACTGGGCCTGCCGATCGAGGACGCGTCGAAGCGCGTCTCGACGAACGCGGCGGATTATTTGGGTCTGGACGATCGGGGCCGTCTGGCGCCGGGCGCCTGGGCGGATTTCGTGGTGATGGACCGTGGCTTGCAGTTGCAGTGCGTGGTCGTTGAAGGAGAAGCAATTGACCTCGCGAATGCTGGATGAGGCGCTGAGCGCGCCGCAGGTGGTGGCCCGTCAACTGGCCGCTGATCAGAACGCTTATGCCTCGCTGGGCAACGCGCTGCGCGAGCAGCCGCCGACCTCGCTGCTGACGATCGCACGCGGCAGTTCGGACCACGCGTCCCATTACCTCGCCTACCTCGTGATGGCGCGGCTGGGCCGGCTGGTGACCTCGCTGCCGATGTCGCTGATCACGCTGTACCAGAGCAAGATCGAGAGCCAGGGGCTGGTGTCGTTCGCGTTCTCGCAATCGGGCCAGAGCCCGGACCTGGTCTCGCCGACGCAGTACTTCCGCGCCAACGGCGCGCGCACGGTGGCGTTCGTGAACGCCGACGGCTCGCCGCTGGAGGCTGCCGCCGAGTACGTGTTCCGCCTGCATGCCGGCGTCGAGCAGAGCGTCGCCGCGACCAAGAGCTACATCGCGCAGCTGGTGGCGGGCGCGCGCGTCGTGGCCGCCTGGCAGGGCGACGAGGACCTGTCCGCCGCGCTGCAGACCCTGCCGCAGGCGATGGAGCAGGCCGCGAAGCAGCGCTGGGACGTGGCGGTCGACGTGCTCAAGGGCGCGGACAAGCTGTTCGTCATCGGCCGCGGCACCTCGCTGCCGATCGCGCTGGAAGCGGCGCTGAAGTTCAAGGAGACCTGCGGCATCCAGGCCGAGGCCTTCTCCGGCGCGGAAGTGAAGCATGGTCCGATGGCTCTGGTGGACGAGGGCTATCCGCTGCTGGTGTTCGCGCCGCGCGGTCCCGCGCAGGCCGGTCTGCTGGCGCTGGCCGAGGAGATGCGCGGCCGTGGCGCGCGCGTGCTGCTGGCGGCGCCGGAGGGCACGCCGGGCGCCGAGCTGCCGCTGACCTGCACCGGCAACGAGGACCTCGATCCGATCGCGGCGGTGCAGAGCTTCTATCCGATGGTCGAGGCGCTGGCGCAGGCGCGGGGCCTGAACCCCGACCAGCCGCGGCATCTGGCCAAGGTCACCAAGACGCATTGAGGGACGGGCCCGGCGCCGCCGGGCCTCCGCGGACTTCCGCGATCCATCCGAATTACCCAGCCGTCGACCCGCGGGCCAGGCAGAAGAGAGCGACATGAGCGAGACAGCATTCCATCCGGGCCGGCTGGTGATGGTGGACATCCAGGGCAAGACGCTGGATGCGGCGACCGCGGCCTTCCTGCGGGACAACCGGATCCGCGCGGTGTGCCTGTTCCGCAAGAACCTGGGCACCGAGGCGGAGGTCCGCCAGCTCACGCGGGACCTGCGCGACGCGATGGGCGCGGATGCGCTGATCGGGCTCGACCAGGAGGGCGGCTCCGTCGTGCGGGCGACCTTCCTGCCGCAGCCGCCGTCGGCGATGGCACTGGGCGCGGCGGGTGACGAAGGCCTGGCCGAGCAGGTCGGCGCGGCGGTGGCGCGCGGGCTGCGCGGCATCGGCATCAACTGGAACTTCGCGCCGGTCACCGACATCAACAACAACCCGGCCAACCCGGTGATCGCCGAGCGCAGCTTCGGCGAGACCGCGGACACCGTCACGCGCCTGGCCGGCGCGTGGATGAAGGGCTCGATGGCGGCGGGCGTCGCCTGCTGCATCAAGCACTTCCCGGGGCACGGCGACACGCACGTCGACTCGCACCTGGACCTGCCGACGGTCGAGAAGTCCCGCGCCGAGCTGGACGCGCTCGAACTCAAGCCCTTCCAGGCGCTGCGCGACGTGGCGCCGTCGATCATGACGGCACACATCGTCTATCCGCAGATCGACCCGCAATATCCCGCCACCTTGTCGAAGACGATCCTGGGCGGCATCCTGCGCGACGAGTACGGCTACGACGGCGTCGTCATCACCGATGCGCTGATGATGAAAGCCATCGCCGAGCGCTACGGCTTTGCGAAGGCCGCGGTGCTGGCGATCAACGCCGGCGCCGACATGATCCTGGCGCAGGGCTCGCTGGACGAGCAGGCGCAGGCGATCCACGCGTTGCAGGACGCGTTGACGCGCGGGACCCTGAGCGTTGAGCGCGGCCGTCAGGCCGAGGCGCGGCTGGACAAGCTGGCGCGTGATTACCCCATCCGCGTCGATGACTACCGAGGCGCGCAGCGCGAGGCCGACGACGTGCTGATGCGCCGCGCCTGGGCCGCGGGTCTGAGTGCGCTGCGCGGCGCGAAGCCGCCGGCGATCGAACGGCCGATCCGCGTGCTGGTGCAGGACGAGGTGCCAACCGACGGCGTGTCCGAGGCCGGCCCGACCGGCGCGCAGGTGCGCGCGCTGTTCGAAGGCTACGGCGATGTCGAGTTCGTCTCGCTCGGCGACATCGCGACGCTCGACTGGTCCATCGTGCCGGACGACGGCCGCTTCACGATCGTGGCGTCCACGCACCGCGCACGCTATGGCGCCAACGCCGCCGCATGGCGGCCGGACCTGCACCTGGTGCTGTGGAATCCGTTCCAGGCGCTGGATGTCTCGGCCCCCACGGTGATCAGCTGGGGCTATGCCGACGGCGCGCTGGGCGCGCTCGGTGCCTGGCTGCAAGGTCGCGGCGAGGCCGGCGGCCGGTCGCCGGTCACGCTGGATTGACGCCGGTCCCCGCCGCCCCGCACAGCACCGCATCGCACCGAGGTCCTCCCCCATGAGCTCTTCGAAGATTCCCCCCGCCGCAACGCGCAGCGACCGCAGCCCCATCCGCTGGGTGTCCAGCCTGTACTTCGTGCAGGGCATGCAGTTCTTCGTCGTCATGCTGATCGCCGGCCTGATGTTCAAGAACATGGGCGTCGCCAACGACCAGATCGCGCGGTGGACCGGGCTGCTCGGCCTGGCCTGGGCGTTCAAGCCATTGTGGAGCCCGTTCCTGGAGTTGGCGCGCAGCAAGAAGCTGATCGTCGTTGCCGGGCAGTACACCGGCGCGGTGGGACTGGGCCTGATGGCGGTGGCGCTGCAGCTGCCGATGTGGTTCGCGGCCAGCATCGCGGTGCTGTTCCTGCTGGCCTATGCGTCGGCGACGCATGACATCGCCTGCGACGGGCTCTACATGGCCTCGCTCGACGACCGGCAGCAGGCGGCCTATGCCGGGTGGCAGGGTGCGTTCTTCAATGCCTCGAAGTTCCTGACGCTTGGCGGACTGCTCGTGCTGGCGGGGCATCTGGAGCGCGGCATCGGCGTGATGAACGCCTGGTCGGTGATCTTCGCGATGCTGGCGGTGCTGCTGTTCGTGCTGGCCAGCTACAACGCCTATGCCTTGCCCGGCACGCTCAACACCGATCACGGCGATCTCACCGTCGAGGGCGTGTGGCAGACCCTGCGCGAGGTGATCGCCGATTTCCTGAAGAAGCCGGGCATCTGGCTGATGATCCTGTTCATCGTGATGTTCCGTTTTGCCGAGGGTCAGGTGCAGACGATCGGTCCCTTGTTCCTGATCGAACCGCGCGAGAAGGGTGGCCTGGGTCTGACGACGGAGCAGGTCGGCGGCATCTACGGCACCGTGGGCACGGCGGCGTTCCTGGTCGGGAGCATCGTCGGCGGTTACTTCACGAGCTGGCTGAGCCTGCGTCGCGCGATGCCGTTCCTGATCGTGGCGATGGCGGTGCCGAACGCGACCTTCTACTACCTGGCGGTCACGATGCCGGCGGACCTGTGGCATGTCGGTGCCGCCGTGGCGATCGAGATGCTGGGTTACGGCTTCGGTTTCGTCGGGATGATCCTGTTCATCATGCAAGCCGTGGCGCCGGGCAAGTACCAGACGGCGCATTACGCGCTGGGTTCCGGCGTGATGCAGCTGGGTTTCATCCTGTCGAAGACGATCAGCGGCGACATCCAGATCGCGATGGGTTACGAGCACTTCTTCCTGTGGACGATTGGTTGCGGAGTGCCGGCGCTGATCCTGCTGCTCTTCGTCCACATGCCCGGCAAGAAGGAGAAGGACAAGGACAAGAGCAACGGCAATGCGCCGACCCCGATCGAAAGCGCGACATGAACGCCCACGAAGTCCTCGGTAGCAAATCCGTTGCAGGACGGCAGTCGTCGGGGACGGCTGTGCTTGGGGTTTTGGCGCTTGCCGCCAAGGCCCCATGCACTGGCGGCCAGCGCTCAGGCCTTCTCAGGTGGGCGGTCGCCGCGACGCTCATTGCGACAACGGGCGCTCAAGCTGCCCCCCCGCAGTTCTTCTTCGACGACTTCAGCTACGCTGATACGGCGGCGATGTTCAAGCAGGGATGGACGGCGCGCAACGCGGCCGGTCATCCGGGGTTGCCGGGCGCGCGCTGGTCGCCGGAGGCGTTGAGCGTCTTCGACGGCAAGCTGCGTTTGCGCGGCACGACGGACGGCACCGGCGCGGGCACGACGCAGGTGCAGGTCTGCCACCAGCGCAAGTACCTCGCCGGGACCTACGCCGCGCGCGTGCGCTTCAGCGATCAGCCGGTGAGTGGTGCCGACGGCGATCCGGTGATCCAGACCTTCTACGTGGTGAGCCCGCTGAAGCACGACTTCGATCCCGAGTTCAGCGAGCTCGACTGGGAGTATCTGCCCAACGGCGGCTGGGGCAGCGAGAAGACGCGGATCTACGGCATCACCTGGCAGACGGTGCGGCTGGACCCTTGGCTCGCCTTCAACCAGCAGCATGAAGAGTTTGGCGCGCTGGGGGCGCCTGGCAAGGACTGGCACACGCTGGTCATGCAGGTCGCCGACGGCCGCACGCACTGGTTCATCGACGGCCGCAAGATCGACCAGCACGGCGGGCGGAACTACCCGGTGGTGCCGATGTCGATCAACTTCAACCTGTGGTTCTCGCCGGAGGGGCCTCTTCCGCAGGGGCCAGCGGGCGGACCACCGCGCGTGTACGAAGAGGACGTCGACTGGGTCTTCCACGCGAAGGACACCGTGCTGAGCCCCGCCCAGGTGGAGGCGCAGGTGAAGCACTGGCGTGCCGGCGGCGTTGCGCGCCTCGATCAGGTGCCTGCCGCCGAGCCGGCGCTCGAGAGCCGCTGCGACTTCTGATCCTTCCGACCTCATTCCCATGAACGCTCCCTCGAAACGCATCGCGTCCGTCGACGCGCTGCGCGGTCTGGCCGTTGCCGCGATGCTGCTGGTCAACAACCCCGGCGACTGGGGCTACGTCTACGCGCCGCTGGAGCACGCGGCCTGGAACGGCTGGACTCCCACCGACCTCGTGTTCCCGTTCTTCCTGTTCATCGTGGGCGTGTCGCTGTCGCTCGCGATGGGCGCGCGGATCGAGGCGGACGGCGGCGATGCGCTGCGGGGCACCGTGGTCAAGCGCGCGCTGCGCATCCTGGTGCTCGGTCTGGCGTTGCACGTGCTGGCCTGGCTCGTGATGGGCAAACCGGCCCTGCGCATTCCCGGCGTGCTGCAGCGGATCGGCCTATGCTTCGCGCTCACCGGATTGATCGCGATCCAGTGGCGCGCGACCGGGCAGCGCGTCTGGATCGCGGCGCTGCTCTTCGGCTATGGCGCGTTGCTGCTGTGGGGCGGTCCGCTCGACAAGGCGGGCAACATCGCCAGCCGCATCGATGCGTGGTTGCTGGGGCCTCATGGCTATGAATGGGACGCGGCCACCGGCCTCGGCCACGATCCCGAGGGCATCGTCGCCACGCTGGGCGCGCTCGCGACCACGCTGCTCGGCTGGCGTTGCGGCGAGGCGCTGCGCACCGGCGCGTTGAAGCAGCTCGCGACCATCGGCCTCACGGCCGCCGCGGCGGGCTTCGCGCTCGACGCGATCGGGCTGATGCCGATCAACAAGAACCTGTGGACGCCCTCGTTCGTCCTCTTCACCGGCGGTCTCGCCGCGCTGGCATTGCTCGGCGCACACGGTTTGATCGATCGCCTCGGCTGGCCACCACTGTTCCGCAGCTTCGGCGTCAACGCGATCGCCGCCTACGCCGGCGCGTGGTGCTGCACCGTCGCGCTCGTCGGCTTCGGCTGGATGGCCCCGGTCTATGCGCACGGCTTCGGCTGGCTGGAGCCGCTCGTCGGGCCGCATGGGCGCTCACTCGCCTTCGCGCTGGTGTTCGTCGCCGTCTGGTGGGCGATCGTGCGCGTGCTCGACGCCCGACGCATCTACATCAAGGTGTGAACCCCGACGCGCCGTCCGGCGCGCGGACGGAGAATCCGGGGATGAGCTTTTCCATCCGCATGCCACCCGACGTGCAGTCGCTGACCCTCGGCGGCCATCAGGCGCTGCTGATCGACGACTTCCTCGAGGATCCGCAGGCGCTGGTGCAGGCCGCCTGCGACAGCGCGTTCGAGCTCTGCCCCGGCGCGCTCGAGGGCAAGGGCTATCCCGGCATGCGGGCCCACGCGCCGGGCGCCTATTCGCAGGAGCTGGTGTCGCTGCTGGATCCGCTCATCAGGATCAACTTCGGCATCGACGAGCGCCTGCCGCTGCGCAAGACGCCGTGCATGTTCTCGCTGACGACCTTGCCGCCCGGTCAGCTCGGGCCTCTGCAACGAGTCCCTCATTTCGACTCGAGCGCGCCGCACTACATGGCGGCGCTGCTGTACCTCTGCGACGGCCGCCACGGCGGCACCGGCTTCTATCGGCACAAGGCCACCGGCCTCCAGCAGATCACCGCGGCGGACACCGAGCGTTACGGCGCTTCAGTCCGCGCGGAGCTCGATCGTCAGCCACCACCACAGCGCTACTTCGACGCCGGTGACGCGCACTTCGAGTTCCTTGGCATGCTGCCGGCGAAGTTCAACCGGCTGGTCGTCTACTCGGGTGGACTCGTCCACACGGCCTGCGTGAATCCCGTGCTCAGCATCAGCGACGACCCGCGCCGTGGGCGGCTCACGGTCAACACCTTCGTGGACTTCTGACCCGGAAACAAAAAAGCCCGGCATGAGCCGGGCTTGAAGAGGGTCCGGGGACCCTCGGAGATGTCCTCGAATCAGAACTTGGCGTTCAGGCCGATGCGGTAGGTCGTCTCGCCCATGAAGGACCAGGCCGGGTAGCCGCCCTTGAGCGACTGGCGCAGCGTGGTGCTCGAGCCGGCGGCGCCGTACTGCACGTCGTCTTCCTTGGTCAGGTTGATCGCCTCGAAGCTCAGACGCAGGTTCTTCGTGATGTTCCAGCCCAGGCTCAGGTCCAGCGTGCCGTAGTCGTCGTGCATGCGGTTGCCGTAGTAGCCGGTCTCGCGAACCATGTACTTCGAGCGCCAGTTGTAGGCCAGGCGCGCGCTGTACACGTCGGTTTCGTAGAAGCCCACCAGGTTCACGTTGTGACGCGAGGACAGCGTGAACATGTTCAGCTCGTCCTGGTAGCTCGTCTTGGGCGCCTTCGCATCCGTGAACGTGTAGTTCGCGACCACGCCGAAGCCGTTGTCGAACGAGTGGTTGATCTGCGTCTCGATGCCGTTGATCTTGCCGCCGCCCGCGTTGATGTAGCGGTTGATCGTCCAGTTGTCCAGGCCGGTATCCGGGCTGATCAGACCGATCTTCTGGTTGATCTGCGTCGTCGTGGTGATGAAGTTGTCGATCTTCTTGTGGAAGATCGCCGCCGACACCAGGTTGCCACGGCCGTAGTAGTACTCGATGCCGAGGTCGACCTGCTTGGACGACTGCGGCTTCAGCGCCGGGGTGCCGTAGTTCACTGCCTCGTTGTTCTGGACCTGGTCGTTCCAGCCCAGCGTGGCGCCGGCGAACATGTTGTCGTAGTTCGGACGCGTGATCGCCTTCGACGCGGCAAAGCGCAGCAGCGTGTTGCGGTTCAGGTCGTACACGACGTTCAGGCTGGGCAGCCAGTCGTGGTACGTCGAGCTCTGCTGCGCCTTGGTGGTGCTCCAGCCGATGTTCTGCGCGACGTCGCCGGCAGCCAGCGGCGTGCCGTCGAACACGTAGGCGTCGTTGCTCGCCTTCGTGCGGATGTAGCGCAGGCCGAAGTTGCCGTGCAGCGCGTCCTTCTCGAAGTTGAACATGCCGTACAGGGCGGTGTTCTTTTCCTCGATCTCACCGTAGCCGCCGCGCGACTGGGTCCAGCTCGCCACGTTGGCGTTGGCCAGCGCGAACATCGCGCCCAGGTTGGGCTTGGGCACGCTCCAGCCCGGCGTGCCCATCGGGATGGTGCCGCTGAACAGCGAGTCGGTGCTGGCGGTGACCGGCGTGGTCACCATCGTCGGACGGTATTCGTCCTTCGTGAAGGTGTGCTTGGTCGCGCGGACGCCGGCCTTGAACGCGGTCAGGATGCTGTAGTCCAGATCGATCGTCACGTCGGCCTGGGCGAAGTCTTCCTTGTCCTTGTTGGGACCGCGCGCGGTCGCCCAGGATTCAGGCGTCGAGGTCGCGCCCAGGGCGCTCAGCGGCACGCTCATGTCCTGGCCCGGGGAGATCGAGATCTTCTTGCCGGTCGCGTCGGTCGAACCCCACCACTTCGGCAGGCCGGGCGCGTTGCCCCAGCCGACATAGCTGTAGTTGGTCGTCAGCGAGGTGCCGCCGTCCGCCTTGGTCGTGCCGGCCGAACCTTCGACCTTGAAGCCGTCGCCCTTGAACGAGCCTTCCGCGACCACGGTGTCCGAGGTCATCTTGGCGGCGCGCGCCCAGGTCTGCAGGAAGGTGCTGGTCGCGTTGGCCTGCGTGATGTTGGTCTTCTGGCACAGCAGCGCCGGATCGGGGCTCGGCTGCACGCAGGCGCCGGTGTCGGCGTAGCCCTTGCCCGGATCCTGCAGCGTGTACAGGTAGTGCGTGGTGTTGGACGCGTCGGCGTCGTATTCCAGGCGGGTGTAGTTCAGGCCCAGGTCGATGCTCTTGGTGGGGCGCGCCTGCAGGCTGACGTTGAACGCCTTGCGCTCGCGCTCCTGCACGAAGGTGCCGGGCGTCACGTCCCCGGCCCAGCGGCCGTCGGCCTCGATGCCGCGGCGCATGTAGTCGCCGCGCTCGAAGGCGCCCGACACCAGCACGCCGAACATCTTGCCGCTGTCACGCCAGCTGTACAGGCCGGACACTTCCTTCGTCCAGTCCTTGCTGACCGTGCCCTTGCCGCCCTTGACGCTGACGAAGACCGCGTTCGGATCCAGGTCCAGCGGCTTGCGGGTCTTGACGATCACGGTGCCGCCGATGCCGCCTTCGGTCAGGTCGGCCTGGGAGGACTTGTAGACCTCCATGCCGCCGATCAGTTCGGGCGGCAGCAGCGAATAGTTGAACGAGCGGTCGATCGCCTTCTGGTCGTACCAGCCGGTCGATGCCACGCTGTGGCCGTTCAGGGTGGTCAGGGTCATCTGCGGGTCGGTGCCGCGGATCGACACCGAGGCGCCCACGCCGAAATCGCGTCCGACCGAGATGCCGGGAATGCGACCCAGCGCCTGGCCCACGTCGGAGTCGGGCAGCTTGCCCACGTCTTCGGCCGACACGGCGTCGACCACCGCGTTGGCGTTCTTCTTGATGTTGGCGGCCGTCTGCAGCGATGCGCGGATGCCGGTGATCACCACCTGGTCCAGCTGCGTGTTTTCTTCTTTCTTCTGTTCCTGCGCCTGCACGGCGAACGCCGCGCTCAGCAACGTCAGCGTCACCGCCGCCGCGATTGGGGTCTTGTTGACCTTCATGATGAACTGCTCCTCGTATGGCCAGGGAGTTGTGGCCGTGATGAAGACTCGGCACCTGAAATCACGACACCCTTCGGCGGAGTGGCATGCAGCTGGCGCCCCCGATACACCTCAATGCAACCAATGCCATGCCACTATAACGAGCGGTAAAGCCACTTTGCTACCAATTTAACGCCGGTGTTTTCCCTGCTGTGGCATCGCCGCGACCCGCATGGACAGCGGTGTCTGGGCATCCACTCGTCGGACCTCGACCCCTGGGCGTCGAGGGGTGTCGATGAGACCACTTGGTCGCAAATTGGTATTAAAAGTGGTCCGTGTCGTCGCGTGCAGGTGTGTGCGCTGGGGCACATTTGCCGAAGAGCGGGGCATCGCTCTGGCGTCGGTCGTTGGGGTGCTGCCAGAGAGCGCCAATCGCACGCGTGCAGTTCCTGGCGGATTTTTTGTTTGCGCCAAAAAATAACGGTGCTATAGTCGTGGGCTCGCCTCGGAGGGGTGGCCGAGTGGTTAAAGGCAGCAGACTGTAAATCTGCCCGCTAACGCGTACGCTGGTTCGAATCCAGCCTCCTCCACCAAGGCGAACAGATGCACGAGCAACGAAGCGGGTGATCGACACCCGCTTCGCGGTTCAGGCAACTGGAATTGGAAAACTCCCGGGCGGGAGTAGTTCAATGGTAGAACCTTAGCCTTCCAAGCTAATGACACGGGTTCGATTCCCGTTTCCCGCTCCATCGGAAGTTAAAGGTGTTGTGTCGAGATATCGACACAGGTTTGCTGATAAGGTCATCAATCCTGTGTCGATGCCCATGTGGCTCAGTGGTAGAGCACTCCCTTGGTAAGGGAGAGGTCGCGCGTTCGATCCGCGCCATGGGCACCACCTCTCTTCTATCCCGTTTCTTGATTGATCTGATCGCCAGGAGCGCATGATGGCAAAAGGCAAGTTTGAACGTACCAAGCCGCACGTGAACGTGGGCACGATTGGTCACGTTGACCATGGCAAGACGACGCTGACGGCCGCGATCGCGACCGTGCTGTCGAAGAAGTTCGGCGGCGAAGCCAAGGCGTACGACCAGATCGACGCGGCGCCGGAAGAGAAGGCGCGTGGCATCACGATCAACACCGCGCACGTCGAGTACGAGACGGCCAACCGCCACTACGCGCACGTTGACTGCCCGGGCCACGCTGACTATGTGAAGAACATGATCACGGGCGCGGCGCAGATGGACGGCGCGATCCTGGTGTGCTCGGCCGCTGACGGCCCGATGCCCCAGACCCGCGAGCACATCCTGCTGGCGCGTCAGGTGGGTGTGAAGTTCATCATCGTCTTCCTGAACAAGTGCGACATGGTGGACGACGCCGAGCTGCTGGAGCTGGTGGAGATGGAAGTCCGCGAGCTACTGAGCAAGTACGACTTCCCGGGCGACGACACGCCGATCATCAAGGGTTCGGCCAAGCTGGCGCTGGAAGGCGACACGGGCGATCTGGGCGAGCAGGCCATCATGCGCCTGGCTGACGCGCTGGACACGTACATCCCCCAGCCTGACCGTGCCGTTGACGGCGCGTTCCTGCTGCCGGTGGAAGACGTGTTCTCGATCTCGGGCCGCGGCACCGTGGTGACGGGTCGTGTCGAGCGCGGCATCATCAAGGTCGGCGAGGAAATCGAGATCGTCGGTATCCGCGAAGTCCAGAAGACGACCGTGACCGGCGTGGAAATGTTCCGCAAGCTGCTGGACCAGGGTCAAGCCGGCGACAACGTCGGTATCCTGCTGCGCGGCACCAAGCGTGAAGACGTCGAGCGCGGCCAGGTGCTGGCCAAGCCCGGCTCGATCAAGCCGCACACCCACTTCACCGCTGAGATCTATGTTCTGAGCAAGGAAGAGGGCGGCCGTCACACCCCGTTCTTCAACAACTACCGTCCCCAGTTCTACTTCCGCACGACGGACGTGACTGGCGCCGTGGAGCTGCCGAAGGACAAGGAAATGGTCATGCCTGGCGACAACGTCAGCATCACCGTGAAGCTGATCGCTCCGATCGCCATGGAGCAGGGTCTGCGCTTCGCCATCCGTGAAGGCGGTCGTACCGTCGGCTCGGGCGTCGTGGCCACCATCATCGAGTAATTCAAGTTTGAGGCCACAGGGGCATAGCTCAATTGGCAGAGCGTCGGTCTCCAAAACCGAAGGTTGGGGGTTCGAGACCCTCTGCCCCTGCCAACGATCAGCGATAAGCGAACGTTGGTCCTAGTGGTCAAGGCAAGCCCGCGGGAGTTATCTCGGCGGGCTTTGCTGCTGGTGGGTTCGTCCAAATGTTTGGGCGGACAAAGGCCGCGACATCGCGTCGCGGCACGGAAGTGAGTTCAATGTCCAATCCTCAAGTCGAAACCGTCACGACGGGCGCCGACAAGGTCAAGCTGGCCGGCGCCGTGGTGCTGCTGATCGCGGCGATCGTGGCGTTCTATGTGCTGAGCAAGCAGGGTCCGTGGGTGCAATGGGGCGCCCTGCTGGCGCTGCTGGCCGCGGCCGTGGCTGCGTTCTTCACGTCGGAATCCGGCAAGTCGCTGATCGCCTACGGTCAGGATTCGATCAAGGAAGTGGGCAAGGTGGTCTGGCCGACCCACAAGGAGGCCCGCCAGATGACGCTGTACGTGTTCGCGTTCGTCGTGGTGATGGCGCTGTTCCTGTGGTTCACCGACAAGACGCTGGAATGGGTGTTCTACGACCTGATCCTGGGTTGGAAGCGCTGAGCGGGAACGGATAGGGACCAAGATGAGCGAAGATCAAAACGTCGTTGCGACCGAGTCGACCGCGCCCGCTGGCCCGGCCAAGCGCTGGTATGTCGTTCACGCCTATTCCGGCATGGAAAAGGCGGTGGAGCGCAACCTGCGTGAACGCATCGACCGTGCCGGCATGCAAGACAAGTTCGGCCGCATCCTGGTGCCGACAGAAGAAGTCGTCGAGCTGAAGAACGGCAAGAAGGCCGTGACCGAGCGCCGCTTCTTCCCGGGCTACGTGCTGGTCGAGATGTTCATGGACGACGACAGCTGGCATCTGGTCAAGCACACGTCGAAGGTCACCGGCTTCGTCGGTGGCGCGAAGAACCGCCCGGCGCCGATCTCGGAAGCCGAGGTCATGAAGATCGTCAACCAGATGCAAGAGGGCGTGGACAAGCCGCGTCCGAAGGTGGAATGGATCGTCGGCGAGATCGTCCGCGTCAAGGAAGGTCCGTTCACCGACTTCAACGGCAGCATCGAAGAAGTCAACTACGACAAGTCGAAGCTGCGCGTCTCGGTCACGATCTTCGGCCGTGCGACGCCCGTCGAGCTGGATTTCGCCCAGGTCGAGAAGGTCTGATCGCGCGCGAGACGGCATGGCGGCCTTGGCCGCCATCGGTCGTTTCAGGAACAAGAGCTTGAAGGTGCTCGACGGCGCAGGCCGGCACGACCTTCCGTGACCAGTCCGCAACGAGAGGCGGACAAGAGGAGCAAGGGTAAGTCTCTGACCAGCCCCTTGCGTTAGCACTCAGGCGATGCGGCGTGGCCGTCGCGTTGCCATCAGGAGAAAACATGGCCAAGAAGATTGTCGGCTACATCAAGCTGCAAATCCCGGCTGGCAAGGCGAACCCGTCGCCTCCGGTCGGTCCCGCGCTGGGTCAGCGTGGTCTGAACATCATGGAATTCTGCAAGGCGTTCAACGCCCAGACGCAGAGCTATGAGCCGGGCCTCAAGCTGCCCGTCGTGATCACCGCCTTCGCGGACAAGAGCTTCACGTTCATCATCAAGTCGCCCCCGGCGACCGTGCTGATCAAGAAGGCTGCCAAGATCGAAAAGGGCTCGCAGCGCCCCCATCTGGACAAGGTCGGCAAGCTGACCCGCGCCCAGCTGGAAGAGATCGCCAAGACCAAGCAGAAGGACCTGACGGCCGCCGACATGGATGCCGCAGTCCGTACCATCGCCGGCTCCGCCCGTTCGATGGGCATCATCGTGGAGGGTGTCTGACATGGCCAAGCTGACCAAGCGTCAACAAGCCCTGCAGGGCAAGGTGGAATCGACCAAGCTGTACGCGTTGTCCGACGCGATCAACCTGGTCAAGGAATGCGCCACCGCCAAGTTCGATGAAGCCATCGACGTGTCGATCCAGCTGGGTGTCGATGCGAAGAAGTCGGACCAGGTGGTCCGTGGCGCCGTCGTGATGCCCAACGGCATCGGCAAGACCAAGCGCGTCGCCGTGTTCGCCCAAGGCGCCAAGGCTGAAGAAGCCAAGGCCGCCGGCGCCGACGTCGTCGGCATGGAAGACCTGGCCGAGCGCGTCAAGGCGGGCGACATGCCCTTCGACGTCGTGATCGCCTCGCCGGACACGATGCGTATCGTCGGTACCCTGGGTCAGATCCTGGGCCCGCGCGGCCTGATGCCGAACCCGAAGGTCGGCACCGTGACCCCGGACGTCGCCACCGCCGTCAAGAACGCCAAGGCTGGTCAAGTCCAGTTCCGCGTCGACAAGGCCGGCATCATCCACGGCACGATCGGCCGTCGTTCGTTCGACACCGACAAGCTGGAAGGCAACCTGCGCGCGCTGGTCGAAGCCCTGAACAAGGCCAAGCCGGCCTCGAGCAAGGGCATCTACCTGCGCAAGGTCGCTGTCTCGTCGACGATGGGCGTTGGCGCCCGCGTGGACGTCGGCACGATCAACGCCGCGGCCGCTGCCTAAGCTGCATTCAATCGAGGCGTCGCGCGAGTCTGGCGTGACGCCGATGAATTGGTGGGCTGGCCGGAGCAATCCGGCCAGGTCATCCAAGACCGCTGGCGAGAGATCCCGCAATTCCGGGGAGATCGCTTAATCGGAGGCTCCGGCCCCCAGCCAGCGCAGATGGCGGTCCCGCTGAAAGGATTCGAATCGCGATTCGTCGCGATGGGTTCCTGACAGGAGGTCGCTGATTCCGGTGCCCGAGACGCGATGGTGAAACATCGCGTCGAGGGCGAAATGTGAGGAGTAGACCTTGAGTCTCAATCGCAACGAGAAAGCAGCCGTCGTGTCCGACGTGGCAGCGCAAGCCGCCAAGTCCCAGACGCTGGCGTTGGCTGAGTATCGTGGCCTCACCGTTGAAGCCCTGAACAAGCTGCGCGTCACCGCGCGTGCCCAAGGCGTGTACCTTCATGTCCTGAAGAACACCCTGGCGCGTCGTGCTGTCGCCGGCACCTCGTTCGAGGCTGCAACGGATGCCATGGTCGGCCCGCTGATCTACGGCTTTTCGGAAGACGCTGTCGCGGCTGCCAAAGTCATCGCTGACTTTGCCAAGACCAACGACAAGCTCGTCATCAAGGGTGGTGCCTACGGCGGCAAGGCTCTGGACGTCAACGGCGTGAAAGCGCTCGCGTCTGTCCCGAGCAAGGAAGTCCTGCTGTCGCAGATCGCCGGCCTGCTCAAGTCGCCGGTGCAACGCACCGCGGCCGTGCTGGCTGCCCTGGCTCAGCAGAAGGGTGGCGGCGCCGAAGCCGTCGCCGAAGAAGCTCCCGCCGCGGCCTGATCGACGCTGCATTCGCGCATTCAAATCTCTCTGTATTTAGGAACCTATCATGGCATTCGACAAAGACGCTTTCCTGGCTGCCCTGGACAGCATGACCGTTCTGGAACTGAACGACCTGGTCAAGGCGATTGAAGAGAAGTTCGGCGTGTCCGCCGCTTCGATGGCTTCGGCTGGCCCGGCCACCGGCGCCCCGGGCGCTCCGGCTGCTGAAGAAAAGACCGAGTTCACCGTCGTCCTGACCGACGCCGGCGCTCAGAAGGTCTCGGTCATCAAGGCCGTCCGCGAGATCACCGGCCTGGGCCTGAAGGAAGCCAAGGACCTGGTCGACGGCGCTCCGAAGCCCGTCAAGGAAGGCATCGCCAAGGCCGACGCCGAAGCTGCCAAGAAGAAGCTGGAAGAAGCCGGCGCCAAGGTCGAACTCAAGTAAGACCTTGTGGGGATCCGGTGGCGCGTTCACCGGGTTCCGCACCGCGAGAGGGGTGGTCCCATGGGGCCTCCCCTTTCCTCGTTTCAGGGTTTGTCCTGGGATGGTTTCGGTTGACAAAGAGCAATCGAAAGCATCGTGCTGTATCATGCACGGTTCTTTCGAGTGTTCTCTGATCCGACTGCAGAGAACGGTTTGGTCGGACCGCGGTCAAGCCGTGCGTCACGCGTGGGGTGCAACGCCCTCCGTGCCGCCCGGTGATCGGGGTTGTCCGCCAGCGGTTGGTAGTGGCCAACCACCAAGCTTCGTGGTGCAACGCCCGAACAGCCAGTCGCCGACGCAGCACGCCTCCAGGCCAGGGGCGCGCTCGACACGGAGTCTTTATGGCGCAAGCAACCCCCTACAGCTACACCGAGCGCAAGCGCATCCGCAAGAGCTTCGGCAAGCGCGTGAGCGTGCTCAACGTTCCGTACCTGCTGACGATGCAGAAGGAGTCGTATGTCGACTTCCTGCAAAAGGATGTCGCTCCCCTGAAGCGCAAACCGGAAGGCCTGCAAGCGGCGTTCCTCTCCACGTTCCCGATCACGTCGCACAACGGGTTCGTGGAAATGAAGTTCCTCGAATTCAACATCGCCAAGCCGCCGTTCGACGTCCGCGAATGCCAGCAGCGTGGTCTGACCTTCGCCGCCGCCGTGCGTGCGAAGCTGCAGATGATCATCTACGACCGGGAAAGCCCGCAGCCGAAGACGGTCAAGGAGATCAAGGAGCAAGAGGTCTACATGGGCGAAGTGCCGCTCATGACCGACTACGGCTCGTTCATCATCAACGGCACCGAGCGCGTCATCGTCTCGCAGCTGCACCGTTCGCCCGGCGTGTTCTTTGAGCATGACAAGGGCAAGACCCACTCGTCCGGCAAGCTGTTGTTCTCGGCCCGCATCATTCCGTATCGCGGCTCGTGGCTGGACTTCGAATTCGACCCGAAGGACATCCTGTACTTCCGCGTCGACCGCCGCCGCAAGATGCCGGTCACGATCCTGCTCAAGGCCATCGGCCTGAATCCCGAGCAGATCCTGGCGCACTTCTTCGTCTTCGACAATTTCCGCCTGATGGATTCGGGCGCCCAGATGGAGTTCGTGGCCGAACGCCTGAAGGGAGAAGTCGCGCGCTTCGACATCACCGACAAGAGCGGCAACGTGCTGGTCGAGAAGGACAAGCGCATCACCGCCCGTCACGTGCGTCAGCTGGAGCAGTCCGGCACGCAGCATGTGACCGTGCCGGAAGACTTCCTGCTGGGCCGTGTGCTGGCCAAGAACATGGTCGACCCGGACACCGGCGAGATCATCGCGAAGGCCAACGATGAGCTGACCGACTCGCTGCTGAAGAAGCTGCGCGGCGCCGGCATCAAGGACATCCAGGCGTTGTTCACCAACGAGCTGGACGAAGGCGCGTACATCAGCCAGACGCTGGCCTCGGACGAGACCGCCGATCAGCTGGCGGCCCGCGTCGCGATCTATCGCATGATGCGCCCCGGCGAGCCGCCGACGGAAGACGCGGTCGAAGCGCTGTTCAACCGTCTGTTCTACAGCGAAGACACGTACGACCTGTCTCGCGTCGGCCGCATGAAGTTCAACGCCCGCGTGGGCCGCGACATCCCGACCGGTGCGATGACGCTGTCGAACGAGGACATCCTCGACGTCGTCAAGATCCTGGTCGAGCTGCGCAATGGCCGCGGCGAGGTCGATGACATCGACCACCTGGGCAACCGTCGCGTCCGTTGCGTCGGCGAACTGGCCGAGAACCAGTACCGCTCTGGCCTGGCCCGTATCGAGAAGGCCGTCAAGGAACGTCTGGGCCAGGCCGAGACCGAAGCCCTGATGCCGCACGACCTGATCAACTCCAAGCCGATCTCCGCGGCGCTGAAGGAGTTCTTCGGTGCGTCGCAGCTGTCGCAGTTCATGGACCAGACCAACCCCCTGTCCGAGATCACGCACAAGCGTCGCGTCTCGGCCCTGGGCCCGGGCGGTCTGACCCGCGAGCGTGCCGGCTTCGAAGTCCGCGACGTGCACCCGACCCACTATGGCCGCGTCTGCCCGATCGAAACGCCGGAAGGCCCGAACATCGGTCTGATCAACTCGCTGGCGCTGTATGCGCGCCTGAACGAGTACGGCTTCCTGGAGACCCCGTACCGCCGCGTGGTGGACTCGAAGGTCACCAACCAGATCGACTACCTGTCCGCGATCGAAGAAGGCAAGTACGTGATCGCCCAGGCGAACGCGTCGCTGAACGAACAAGGTCAACTGGTCGACGAACTGGTCTCCGCGCGTGAGAACGGTGAATCGGTGCTGACCTCGCCGGAACGCATCCAGTACATGGACGTGGCGCCGACCCAGATCGTGTCGGTGGCGGCGTCGCTGGTGCCGTTCCTGGAGCACGACGATGCGAACCGCGCGCTGATGGGCGCGAACATGCAGCGTCAGGCCGTTCCGACCCTGCGTCCTGAAAAGGCGTTCGTCGGCACGGGCGTCGAGCGCGTGGCCGCGAAGGACTCGGGCACGGTGGTCGCGGCTCGCCGCGGCGGCGTGGTCGACTACGTGGACACGAACCGCATCGTGATCCGCGTGAACGACGACGAGACCGTGGCCGGTGAAGTCGGTGTCGATATCTACAACCTGATCAAGTATCAGCGTAGCAACCAGAACACCAACATCCACCAGCGTCCGATCGTCAAGCGTGGCGACAAGGTCGCCGCCGAAGACATCATCGCCGACGGCGCCTCGACCGACCTGGGTGAACTGGCGCTGGGCCAGAACATGCTGGTCGCGTTCATGCCGTGGAACGGCTACAACTTCGAAGACTCGATCCTGATCTCCGAACGCGTGGTGGCCGAAGACCGCTACACCTCGATCCACATCGAGGAACTGGTGGTCATGGCGCGTGACACGAAGCTGGGCAGTGAGGAAATCACCCGCGACATCCCGAACCTGAGCGAACAGCAACTGGCTCGTCTGGACGAATCCGGCATCGTGTACATCGGTGCCGAGGTGAACCCGGGCGACGTGCTGGTCGGCAAGGTCACGCCGAAGGGCGAGACCACGCTGACGCCGGAAGAGAAGCTGCTGCGCGCGATCTTCGGCGAGAAGGCTTCGGACGTGAAGGACACGTCGCTGCGCGTGGACCAGGGCACCAACGGCACGGTCATCGACGTGCAGGTGTTCACCCGCGAAGGCATCCAACGCGACAAGCGCGCCCAGCAGATCATCGACGACGAGCTGAAGCGCTTCCGCCTGGACCTGAACGACCAGCTGCGCATCGTGGAAGCCGACGCGTTCGACCGCGTCGAGAAGCTCCTGGTGAACAAGGTCGCCAACGGTGGTCCGAAGAAGATCACCAAGGGCACCGTCATCACCAAGGACTACCTGGCCGAGGTCGAGAAGTTCCACTGGTTCGACGTCCGTCCCGCCGAGGACGACATCGCCAACCAGCTGGAATCGATCAAGAACTCGCTGGAGCAGACCCGCCACAGCTTCGATCTCGCCTATGACGAGAAGCGCAAGAAGCTGACGCAAGGCGACGAGCTGCCGGCCGGCGTGCTGAAGATGGTCAAGGTCTACCTGGCCGTCAAGCGCCGCCTGCAGCCTGGCGACAAGATGGCCGGCCGTCACGGCAACAAGGGTGTCGTGTCCAAGATCACGCCGATCGAAGACATGCCCTACATGGCCGACGGCACGCCTGCCGACATCGTGCTGAACCCGCTGGGCGTCCCGTCGCGGATGAACGTGGGTCAGGTGCTGGAAGTCCATCTGGGCTGGGCTGGCAAGGGCATTGGCCAACGCATCGGCGACATGCTGCAGCGCGAGGCCCGTGTGGCCGAGTTGCGCGACTTCATGGACCAGCTGTTCAACCAGAACGGCGGCAAGTCCGAAGAGCTCGCGCAACTGAGCGATGACGAGATCCTCGGCATGGCCCAGAACCTGCAGCACGGCGCCACCTTCGCCACCCCCGTCTTCGACGGTGCGAAGGAAAGCGAAATCCGCGCGATGCTGAAGCTGGCCTATCCAGACGACATCGCGGCGAAGAAGGGCCTCACGCCCACGCGCACGCAGGCCTTCCTGTATGACGGCCGCACCGGCGAGCAGTTCGAGCGTCCCACGACGATCGGCTACATGCACGTGCTGAAGCTGCATCACCTGGTCGACGACAAGATGCATGCCCGTTCCACCGGTCCGTACTCGCTGGTCACGCAGCAGCCGCTGGGCGGCAAGGCGCAGTTCGGCGGACAGCGTTTCGGCGAGATGGAAGTGTGGGCGCTGGAAGCCTACGGCGCTTCGTACATCCTGCAGGAAATGCTGACGGTCAAGTCCGACGACGTGAACGGCCGTACGAAGGTGTACGAGTCCATCGTCAAGGGCGAGCACTCGATCGAAGCCGGCATGCCCGAGTCGTTCAATGTGCTGGTGAAGGAAATTCGTTCGCTGGGCATCGACATCGAGCTCGAGCGCAACTAAAGAGAACAGGAGAATCGTATGAAGGGTTTGTTGGACCTGTTCAAGCAATTCACGCCGGACGAACATTTCGACGCGATCAAGATCGGGCTGGCCTCGCCCGAGAAGATCCGCTCGTGGTCGTTCGGTGAAGTGAAGAAGCCCGAGACCATCAACTACCGGACGTTCAAGCCGGAACGTGATGGCCTGTTCTGCGCCAAGATCTTCGGCCCGATCAAGGACTACGAGTGCCTGTGCGGCAAGTACAAGCGCCTGAAGCACCGTGGCGTGATCTGCGAGAAGTGCGGCGTCGAAGTCACCCAGACCAAGGTGCGCCGTGAGCGCATGGGCCACATCGAGCTGGCCGCTCCTTGCGCGCACATCTGGTTCCTGAAGTCGCTGCCGTCGCGTCTGGGCCTGGTGCTCGACATGACGCTGCGCGACATCGAGCGCGTGCTGTACTTCGAAGCGTACGTCGTGGTGGATCCGGGCATGACCCCGCTGAAGAAGTTCAGCATCATGTCCGAGGACGACTACGACGCGAAGCGCATCGAGTTCGGTGACGAGTTCATCGCGCTGATGGGCGCCGAAGGCATCCAGAAGCTGCTGGCGGAAATGGATCTCGACGTCGAGATCGATCGCCTGCGCAACGACATGACCGGCTCCGAGCTGAAGATCAAGAAGAACTCCAAGCGCCTCAAGGTGATGGAGGCCTTCAAGCGCTCGGGCATCAAGCCGAACTGGATGGTGCTGGAAGTGCTGCCGGTGCTGCCGCCGGACCTGCGTCCGCTGGTGCCGCTAGACGGTGGTCGCTTCGCGACGTCGGACCTGAATGACCTGTACCGCCGCGTCATCAACCGCAACAACCGCCTGGCACGTCTGCTCGAGCTGAAGGCCCCTGAGATCATCGTGCGCAACGAAAAGCGCATGCTGCAGGAAGCCGTCGACTCGCTGCTGGACAACGGCCGTCGCGGCAAGGCGATGACCGGTGCGAACAAGCGTGCCCTCAAGTCGCTGGCCGACATGATCAAGGGCAAGAGCGGTCGCTTCCGTCAGAACTTGCTGGGCAAGCGCGTCGACTACTCGGGCCGTTCGGTCATCACCGTGGGCCCGACGCTCAAGCTGCACCAGTGCGGCCTGCCGAAGCTGATGGCGCTGGAGCTGTTCAAGCCCTTCATCTTCTCGCGTCTGGAAGCGATGGGCATCGCGACCACGATCAAGGCCGCGAAGAAGGAAGTCGAGAGCGGCACCCCCGTCGTCTGGGACATCCTGGAAGAGGTCATCAAGGAGCACCCGGTCCTGCTGAACCGTGCACCGACGCTGCACCGCCTGGGCATCCAGGCGTTCGAGCCGGTGCTGATCGAAGGCAAGGCGATCCAGCTGCATCCGCTGGTCTGCGCGGCGTTCAACGCCGACTTCGACGGTGACCAGATGGCCGTCCACGTGCCGCTGTCGATCGAAGCGCAGATGGAAGCCCGCGTGCTGATGCTGGCTTCGAACAACGTGCTGTTCCCGGCCTCGGGCGAGCCGTCGATCGTGCCGTCGCAAGACGTGGTGCTGGGTCTGTACTACGCGACCCGCGAGCGCACCAACGGCAAGGGCGAGGGCATGGTCTTCTCGGACATCCCCGAGATGATCCGCGCGCTGGAGAACGGCGCGGTGGAGATCACCGCCAAGATCAGCGTGCGCCTGACCGAGTACGTCAAGGACGGCGAGGAATGGGTCGCCCAGACCAAGCTGACGGACACGACCGTGGGCCGTGCGCTGCTGTCCGAGATCCTGCCCAAGGGCCTTCCCTTCTCCAACATCAACAAGGCGTTGAAGAAGAAGGAAATCTCCAAGCTGATCAACACGTCCTTCCGCAAGTGCGGCCTGAAGGAAACCGTGGTGCTGGCAGACAAGCTGCTGCAGGCCGGTTTCAAGCTGGCCACGCGCGCGGGCATCTCGATCGCCATCGATGACATGCTCGTGCCCAAGCAGAAGGTCGAGCTGATCGACCGGGCCGAGAAGGAAGTCAAGGAGATCGAGCAGCAGTACGTCTCGGGTCTCGTGACCGCCGGCGAGCGCTACAACAAGGTCGTCGACATCTGGGGCAAGACCGGTGACGAAGTCGGCAAGGTCATGATGTCGCAGTTGTCCAAGGAAAAGATCCTGGACCGCCACGGCAAGGAAGTCGAGCAGGAGTCGTTCAACTCGATCTACATGATGGCCGACTCGGGCGCGCGGGGTTCCGCGGCGCAGATCCGTCAGCTGGCCGGCATGCGCGGCCTGATGGCGAAGCCGGACGGCTCGATCATCGAGACGCCGATCACGGCGAACTTCCGCGAAGGCCTGAACGTTCTGCAGTACTTCATCTCCACCCACGGTGCTCGTAAGGGCCTGGCGGACACGGCGCTGAAGACCGCGAACTCGGGTTACCTGACCCGCCGCCTGGTCGACGTGACGCAGGATCTGGTCGTGACCGAATCCGATTGCGGCACGGACAACGGCATCAACATGCGCGCCCTGGTGGAAGGCGGTGAGGTGATCGAGTCCCTGCGTGACCGGATCCTGGGTCGCGTGGCCGCGATCGATGTCGTGCATCCGGAAACGCAAGGCGTCCTGCTGAACGCCGGCAACATGCTGGATGAAGACATCCTGGACATGCTGGAAGCTGCCGGCGTGGACGAGGTCAAGGTCCGCACCCCGCTGACCTGCGGCACCCGTTTCGGTCTGTGCGCGAAGTGCTATGGCCGCGACCTGGGTCGTGGCGGCATGGTGAACACCGGCGAAGCGGTCGGCGTCATCGCCGCCCAGTCGATCGGTGAACCCGGCACGCAGCTGACGATGCGGACGTTCCACATCGGCGGTGCGGCGTCGCGCGCGGCGGTGGCCTCGAGCGTGGAAGCGAAGTCGGACGGCATCATCGGTTTCAACGCCACGATGCGCTACGTCACGAACGGCAAGGGCGAACTGGTGGTGATCTCGCGTTCCGGCGAAATCGTCATCTCCGATCCGCATGGCCGTGAGCGCGAGCGTCACAAGGTGCCTTACGGCGCCCTGCTGAACATCAAGGCTGACCAGACCATCAAGGCCGGCACCATCCTGGCGACCTGGGACCCGCTGACCCGCCCGATCATCACGGAATTCGCCGGTCAGGCGAAGTTCGAGAACGTCGAGGAAGGCGTCACCGTGGCCAAGCAGGTCGACGAAGTGACGGGCCTGTCCACGCTGGTCGTGATCGACCCGAAGCGCCGCGGTGCTGCCAAGGTCATCCGCCCGCAGGTCAAGCTGCTCGACGCCAATGGCCAGGAAGTGAAGATCCCCGGCACCGATCACTCGGTGACGATCGGCTTCCAGGTCGGCTCGCTGGTCCAGATCCGCGACGGTCAGGAGCTTGCTCCTGGTGAAGTCCTGGCCCGTATCCCGGTGGAAGGTCAGAAGACCCGCGACATTACCGGCGGTCTGCCGCGTGTTGCCGAGCTCTTCGAAGCCCGCTCCCCGAAGGACGCTGGCTTCCTGGCGGAGCAGACCGGCACGGTCTCGTTCGGCAAGGAGACCAAGGGCAAGGTCCGCCTCGAGATCACCGATCCGGAAGGTCGCAAGCACGAGCTGCTGGTGCCCAAGGAAAAGAACATCCTGGTGCACGAAGGCCAGGTGGTGAACCGCGGTGAACTGGTGGTCGACGGCCCGGCCGATCCGCAGGACATCCTGCGTCTGCTGGGTATCGAGGAACTGGCGCGCTACATCGTCGACGAAGTGCAGGACGTGTACCGTCTGCAGGGCGTGAAGATCAACGACAAGCACATCGAGGTGATCGTTCGCCAGATGCTGCGCCGCGTGCAGATCGTCAACCCGGGCGACTCGGCCTACATCGCCGGCGAGCAGGTCGAGCGTTCGGAGCTGCTGGACACCAACGACCGCCTGCGCAGCGAGGGCAAGCTGACCGTGACGCACGCCGACGTGCTGCTCGGTATCACGAAGGCCTCGCTGTCCACGGACTCGTTCATCTCCGCGGCGTCGTTCCAGGAAACGACCCGTGTGCTGACCGAAGCCGCGATCATGGGCAAGCGCGACGAACTCCGTGGTCTGAAGGAGAACGTCATCGTGGGTCGCCTGATTCCTGCCGGTACCGGCATGGCCTTCCACCAGGCGCGTCGCGCCAAGGAAGAAATGGACGACGCCGAGCGCCGTTCCATCGCCATCCAGGAAGCCGAGGAAATGGCGGCGGTGCAGCTGTCCGCGCTCGACGCGGCCAGCGACGCCGGCACCGGCGAGTAAACGCACCAACTGCATCGAGCCGCTTGCGGCTTGATCCGAAGGCTGCCGTCCCGCAAGGGCGGCAGCCTTTTTCATTGGCGCGACGAAATCAAGGCGTGGAACTCGCCGCGTTCAGCTTCAGCCAGGCGGCGGGGGAAAGGATGGGGAGTCCGAGCTTCGCGGCGCGTTTGGCCACCTTGAGCACGGCCCTGTCTCGGGAGATCAAGCTCGTCGAATGCGTCGTCGCCAATGCAAGGCCGAGATCGATGAACTTCTGGTCATCGGTATCGCTGCAGCGCGGGCGCGCAATGCCGAGTATGGGCTCGTCGACAAAGCAGCAGTGCTGGGCGAACGCTTCATGCACCCGCGCCAGGTTCGGTGCGTAGCGTGCGGCCACGCCTCGTCCGATCACATGCAGAAGCTCCGCCTTCATGGCTGCCGTGGCCGTCCAATGCAAGCGCTGGCTTACTACCGCGGCTATCAATGGAGCGAGACTGGGCTCGTTGAAGACCAGCCAGTCCATGACGACCTGCGTGTCGAGGACGACCAGGGGCGCCGAGTCGTCGGCGTTGCCCGGATGCAGCGGAAAAGCGGCGGAGTCGGCGGTGCTCATAGGGTCCGGGAGCATAGCGCCTTGTGTGTTTTGGGTGAACTCGCCTACAATCGCCGGCTCTCCAGCATGTCTTGATGCGTCCCGGGTCCAGGTTTCGAGCCGGCCCCGGGTTGATTCGAGCGTGGTGCCGCAAGGCGCTGCGCTTTTGTCGCTTGTGGGATGCCGCGAATTCGTGGACTTCCTGAAGGCCAAGACCGGCTGGGGTTGTGACTTCAAACGGGAACAAGTTACTTATGCCAACCATCAATCAGCTCGTTCGCCACGGTCGTGAGACCGAGGTGACGAAATCCAAGTCGCCGGCGATGCAGTCGTGCCCGCAACGTCGTGGCGTCTGCACCCGCGTGTACACCACCACCCCGAAGAAGCCGAACTCGGCGCTTCGTAAGGTTGCCAAGGTTCGCCTGACCAACGGTTTCGAGGTCATCTCGTACATCGGCGGTGAAGGCCACAACCTGCAAGAGCACAGCGTCGTGCTCGTGCGCGGCGGCCGGGTCAAGGACTTGCCGGGTGTGCGTTACCACATCGTGCGCGGCTCGCTCGACCTGCAAGGCGTCAAGGATCGCAAGCAATCGCGTTCCAAGTACGGCGCGAAGCGCCCGAAGAAGTAAGGCTCTACAGCCAAGGTCTTGGTGGCCGAGAGGTCATCGAATATTTGCGGCCCGAGTGCATGTGCACCGGCAGCCGAGTAAGTGGATCCCCCCAGATGTCGGTGGAGATCCGCGGCGGGGCGAGAGCCCTGACCAACTGAAGCATTGAAGGAAGAATCCCATGCCACGTCGTCGCGAAGTACCCAAGCGCGAGATCCTGCCGGACCCGAAGTTCGGAAGCGTTGATCTGTCCAAGTTCATGAACGTCATCATGGAATCGGGCAAGAAGGCCGTTGCCGAGCGCATCATTTATGGCGCGCTGGAGCAAGTCGAGCAGAAGTCCGGCAAGGACCCGCTCGAGATCTTCATGATCGCGATCAACAACGTGAAGCCCATGGTCGAAGTGAAGTCCCGTCGCGTTGGCGGTGCGAACTACCAAGTTCCCGTGGAAGTTCGCCCCGTCCGCCGTCTGGCCCTCGCCATGCGCTGGTTGAAGGAATCCGCGCGCAAGCGTGGTGAGAAGTCGATGGCCCAACGTCTGGCCAACGAACTGCTGGAGGCCTCCGAAGGCCGTGGTGGCGCGATGAAGAAGCGCGACGAAGTCCACCGCATGGCAGACGCCAACAAGGCGTTCTCGCACTTCCGCTTCTAATCAAGACCTCTCTGGCCGCCTCGGGTTACTACTGACCCGATGGCGGCTCCATGCATTTGGAGTGACACCATGTCCCGCAAGACCCCCATCGAGCGCTACCGCAACATCGGTATCTCGGCGCACATCGATGCCGGCAAGACCACCACGACGGAACGCATCCTGTATTACACCGGTGTGAACCACAAGATCGGTGAAGTGCACGACGGCGCTGCCACGATGGACTGGATGGAGCAGGAACAAGAGCGCGGCATCACGATCACGTCGGCCGCGACGACCTGCTTCTGGAAGGGCATGGACATGTCCTACCCCGAGCATCGCTTCAACATCATCGACACGCCCGGACACGTGGACTTCACGATTGAAGTCGAGCGTTCGATGCGCGTGCTGGACGGCGCCTGCATGGTGTACTGCGCCGTCGGCGGCGTGCAGCCCCAGTCGGAAACCGTCTGGCGCCAGGCCAACAAGTACCGCGTGCCGCGTCTGGCGTTCGTGAACAAGATGGACCGTACCGGTGCCAACTTCTTCAAGGTCGTCGACCAGATGAAGACCCGCCTGAAGGCGAATCCGGTGCCCATCGTGATCCCCATCGGCGCCGAAGAGAACTTCACTGGCGTGGTGGACCTGCTCAAGATGAAGGCCATCATCTGGGACGAAGCGTCCCAGGGCATGAAGTTCGAGTACCAGGACATCCCGGCCAACCTCGTCGATACCGCCAACGAATGGCGCGAGAAGATGGTCGAAGCCGCTGCGGAAGCCACCGAAGAGCTGATGAACAAGTACCTCGAGACGGGCGACCTGACCGAGGAAGAGATCAAGCTGGCGATCCGCAAGCGCACCATCGCGACCGAGATCCAGCCGATGCTGTGCGGCACCGCGTTCAAGAACAAGGGCGTGCAGCGCATGCTGGATGCCGTCATCGACTTCCTGCCGTCGCCGCTGGACATCCCGCCGGTCTCGGGCACGGACGAAGATGAGCAGCCGATCTCGCGTCAGCGTACCGACGAAGAAAAGTTCTCGGCGCTGGCCTTCAAGCTGATGACCGACCCGTACGTCGGCCAACTGACCTTCGTGCGCGTCTATTCGGGCGTGCTGCAGTCGGGGGCGACCGTCTACAACCCGGTCCGCGGCAAGAAGGAGCGTATCGGCCGGATCCTGCAGATGCACGCCAACCAGCGTGAAGAAATCAAGGAAATTCTGGCGGGCGACATTGCTGCCTGCGTGGGCCTGAAGGACGTCACCACGGGCGAAACCCTGTGCGACCCCGACAGCATCATCACGCTGGAGCGCATGGTCTTCCCGGAGCCGGTGATCTCGCAGGCCGTCGAGCCGAAGACCAAGGCTGACCAGGAAAAGATGGGCATCGCGCTGGGTCGTCTGGCGGCCGAAGATCCGTCCTTCCGCCTGCGCACCGACGAAGAGTCCGGCCAGACCATCATTTCCGGCATGGGCGAGCTTCACCTGGAAATCATCGTCGACCGCATGAAGCGCGAATTCGGCGTGGAAGCCAACGTGGGCAAGCCGCAAGTCGCCTACCGCGAAACGGTCCGCAAGTCGGTGACCGACGTTGAAGGCAAGTTCGTGCGGCAGTCGGGCGGCAAGGGCCAGTACGGTCACGTCGTGTTCTCGCTGGAACCGCAAGAGGCCGGCAAGGGCTTCGAGTTCGTCGATGCCATCAAGGGCGGCGTGGTGCCCCGCGAGTTCATCCCCGCGGTCGAGAAGGGTGTCATCGACAGCCTGCCGAACGGCGTGCTGGCCGGCTACCCGGTCGTGGACGTGAAGGTCACGCTGACCTTCGGTTCGTACCATGACGTGGACTCGAACGAAAACGCGTTCAAGATGGCCGCCTCGATGGGCTTCAAGGAAGCCTGCCGTCGCGCCAGCCCGGTCATTCTCGAGCCGATGATGGCCGTGGAAGTCGAAACGCCGGAAGACTATGCTGGTACGGTGATGGGCGATCTGTCCAGCCGTCGCGGCATGGTGCAAGGCATGGACGACATGATCGGTGGCGGCAAGATCATCAAGGCGGAGGTTCCTCTGTCCGAGATGTTCGGCTACTCGACCTCGCTGCGTTCGGCCACGCAGGGCCGTGCGACGTACACGATGGAGTTCAAGCACTACAGCGAAGCTCCGAAGAACGTCGCTGACGCGATCATCACTGCTCGCGCAAAGTGATGACCTGAGCCGGTGCTCTGGGGTGCCGGCTCGTTTCGTTCTCGATCATCGAATCGTCTTCGCAGTGACTCCTCCCGGTTGTCGGTCGCCGGGGATACAGGACGCTGCGGAAACGCTAAACCAACAGACCGGGCAAATGCTCTTTTTGGAGAATTGAAATGGCAAAAGGCAAGTTTGAACGTACCAAGCCGCACGTGAACGTGGGCACGATTGGTCACGTTGACCATGGCAAGACGACGCTGACGGCCGCGATCGCGACCGTGCTGTCGAAGAAGTTCGGCGGCGAAGCCAAGGCGTACGACCAGATCGACGCGGCGCCGGAAGAGAAGGCGCGTGGCATCACGATCAACACCGCGCACGTCGAGTACGAGACGGCCAACCGCCACTACGCGCACGTTGACTGCCCGGGCCACGCTGACTATGTGAAGAACATGATCACGGGCGCGGCGCAGATGGACGGCGCGATCCTGGTGTGCTCGGCCGCTGACGGCCCGATGCCCCAGACCCGCGAGCACATCCTGCTGGCGCGTCAGGTGGGTGTGAAGTTCATCATCGTCTTCCTGAACAAGTGCGACATGGTGGACGACGCCGAGCTGCTGGAGCTGGTGGAGATGGAAGTCCGCGAGCTACTGAGCAAGTACGACTTCCCGGGCGACGACACGCCGATCATCAAGGGTTCGGCCAAGCTGGCGCTGGAAGGCGACACGGGCGATCTGGGCGAGCAGGCCATCATGCGCCTGGCTGACGCGCTGGACACGTACATCCCCCAGCCTGACCGTGCCGTTGACGGCGCGTTCCTGCTGCCGGTGGAAGACGTGTTCTCGATCTCGGGCCGCGGCACCGTGGTGACGGGTCGTGTCGAGCGCGGCATCATCAAGGTCGGCGAGGAAATCGAGATCGTCGGTATCCGCGAAGTCCAGAAGACGACCGTGACCGGCGTGGAAATGTTCCGCAAGCTGCTGGACCAGGGTCAAGCCGGCGACAACGTCGGTATCCTGCTGCGCGGCACCAAGCGTGAAGACGTCGAGCGCGGCCAGGTGCTGGCCAAGCCCGGCTCGATCAAGCCGCACACCCACTTCACCGCTGAGATCTATGTTCTGAGCAAGGAAGAGGGCGGCCGTCACACCCCGTTCTTCAACAACTACCGTCCCCAGTTCTACTTCCGCACGACGGACGTGACTGGCGCCGTGGAGCTGCCGAAGGACAAGGAAATGGTCATGCCTGGCGACAACGTCAGCATCACCGTGAAGCTGATCGCTCCGATCGCCATGGAGCAGGGTCTGCGCTTCGCCATCCGTGAAGGCGGTCGTACCGTCGGCTCGGGCGTCGTGGCCACCATCATCGAGTAAATCTTTTGCTGGTACCCGCCGGGTACCGGTGAGGCGCGCCACCCGTTTCGGCGGGCGGCGAGTCCCGAACTCGGCGGCGCCATCGCTGCCTCCGCGATGCTTCGCGCATCGCGTCGCTCTTTGAAGGAAAAGTCATGTCTACCAAGCAAAAGATCCGCATCCGGCTGAAGGCCTTCGATTACAAGCTGATCGACCAATCGGCTCTGGAAATCGTGGAAACAGCCAAGCGCACCGGCGCGATCGTCAAGGGTCCCGTGCCCCTGCCGACGCGCAAGGAACGTTTCGACATCCTGCGTTCGCCGCACGTCAACAAGACGTCGCGCGACCAGTTTGAAATCCGCACCCACCAGCGTCTGATGGACATCGTCGATCCGACCGACAAGACGGTCGACGCGCTGATGAAGCTGGACCTGCCGGCCGGCGTGGACGTCGAGATCAAGCTGCAGTGATGCGGCTGGGCGCTGGAGTGATCCAGCTGCTCTCTGGAAGGCGACCTTCGGGTCGCCTTTTTCTTTGGCGCAGCTGGCGCGCTGCTTGCGGTGCGGTCAGGGTTGGCGCTATACTCCGCAGCTTTTCCGCGCCGGGATTTCCGGGTGCGGTTTCGTCGCATCGCCGTCGAAGGGTCTGGGGCCTTTACCCCTGGTCTCATCGAAGGAGCGGTGCTTGTCGGCCCGGCCAATCGATGTCGGGTGTGTGAAATGACTTCAGGTGCACGGCGGTGTCTCCGTCGGTGCGTTCGGGGTCAGGAGAAAACCATGAGTCTTAGCAATCGTCTCGGATTGCTGGGCCGCAAGGTGGGCATGATGCGTGTGTTCACGGTCGACGGTGATACCGTCCCCGTGACCGTGCTGGACGTGTCCAACAACCGCGTGACCCAGATCAAGACCGAAGAAACCGACGGCTACAGCGCCATCCAAGTGACCTACGGCGCGCGCAAGGCGTCCCGTGTCACGAAGCCGCAAGCGGGTCACCTCGCCAAGGCTGGTGTTGAAGCCGGTGAAATCATCAAAGAATTCCGCGTGGATGCTGCGGTCGCCGCCGAATACAAGGCTGGCGCGCAAGTCCCCGTGACGCTGTTCGCCGCCGGCCAACTGGTCGATGTGCAGGGCACGTCGATCGGTAAGGGCTTCGCAGGCACCATCAAGCGCCACAACTTCGGTTCGCAGCGCGCTTCGCACGGTAACAGCCGCTCGCACAATGTTCCGGGCTCCATCTCGATGGCGCAGGATCCGGGCCGGGTGTTCCCGGGCAAGAAGATGTCGGGCCACCTCGGCGACGTCACCGTGACCGTCCAGAATCTGGATGTGGTCCGTATCGACGAAGCCCGCCAGCTGGTTCTGGTCCGTGGTGCGGTTCCTGGCGCGAAGGAAGGATTCGTCGTGATCCATCCGGCCGTCAAGGTCAAGGCCAAGAAGGGAGCCAACTGATGCAACTCGAGCTCCTGAATGAGCAGGGTCAGGCGACGTCGAAAGTCGACGCCCCCGACACCCTTTTCGCTCGTGATTACAACGAAGCCCTGGTGCACCAGGTGGTCGTGGCCTATCAGGCCAACGCCCGCCAAGGCACTCGCGCCCAGCTGACCCGCGCTGAAGTCCGTCACTCGACGAAGAAGCCGTTCCGTCAAAAGGGCACCGGCAACGCGCGTGCTGGTATGACCTCCTCGCCGCTGTGGCGTGGGGGCGGTCGCATCTTCCCGAACAAGCCCGACGAGAACTTCTCGCACAAGCTGAACAAGAAGATGTACCGCGCTGGCATGGCTGCGATCCTGTCGCAACTGGCACGTGAAGGTCGTCTGGCTGTGGTGGACTCGATCTCGATCGAAGCCCCGAAGACCAAGCTGCTGGCCGCCAAGCTCAAGGGCATGGGTCTGAATCACGTCATGGTGATCTCCGACCAGGTGGACGACAACCTGCTGCTCGCTTCGCGTAATCTGCCGAACGTGCTGGTCGTTGAGCCGCGTTACGTCGATCCGCTGTCGCTGGTCTTCTACAAGAAGGTCCTGGTGACGAAGGCTGCGATCGAGCAACTGAAGGAGATGCTGGCATGAGCGCGCCCAAGTTTGCTGATGGCCGTCTGGCCAAGGTGCTGCTCGCTCCGATCGTGTCCGAGAAGGCCACGATGGCTGGTGAAAAGCACAACCAAGTCCTGTTCAAGGTCTTGCGCGACGCGACGAAGCTCGAGATCAAGGCCGCTGTTGAACTGATGTTCAAGGTCGAGGTCGATGCGGTGAACGTCGTCAACGTCAAGGGCAAGACCAAGCGCTTCGGCGGTCGTCAAGGCCGTCGCGACCACGTCAAGAAGGCGTATGTGTCGCTGAAGGCTGGCCAGGAGCTCAACTTCTCCGGGGAGGCTGCGTAATGGCCGTCGTTAAAGTCAAGCCGACTTCGCCTGGCCGTCGTGGCGTGGTGAAGGTGGTGCACAAGCACCTGCACAAGGGCGCTCCCGAGGCTTCGCTGCTCGAGCCCCAGAAGCAGAACTCTGGCCGTAACAACAACGGTCACATCACGGTGCGCCACAAGGGTGGTGGTCACAAGCACCACTACCGCGTGGTCGACTTCCGTCGCAACAAGGATGGCATCCCGGCGAAGGTCGAGCGCATCGAGTACGACCCGAACCGCACGGCCCATATCGCCCTGGTGTGCTATGCCGATGGTGAGCGTCGCTACATCATTGCCCCGCGCAATCTGGAAGTCGGTTCGACGATCCTGAGCGGCGCTGAAGCTCCGATCAAGGTTGGCAACACCCTGCCGATCCGCAACATCCCCGTGGGTTCGACGATCCATTGCGTGGAACTGCTGCCGAGCAAGGGTGCCCAGATCGCCCGCTCCGCCGGTACCTCCGTGGTGCTGATGGCGCGTGATGGTTCGTACGCTCAGATCCGTCTGCGTTCCGGCGAAGTCCGCCGCGTGCACATCGACTGCCGCGCCACCATCGGTGAAGTGAGCAACGAAGAGCACAGCCTGCGCCAGTACGGCAAGGCCGGCGCCATCCGCTGGAAGGGTATCCGCCCGACCGTGCGTGGTACCGCCATGAACCCGGTCGACCACCCGCACGGTGGTGGTGAGGGTCGTACGGGTGAAGGTCAGGCCCCTGTGTCGCCGTGGAACACCCTGACGAAGGGCTACCGCACTCGCAACAACAAGCGCACGCAGACTTTCATCGTCTCGCGTCGCAAGAAGTAAGGGGTAGACCAACATGGCTCGTTCCCTCAAGAAGGGTCCCTTCGTGGACCATCACCTGATGGCCAAGGTCGACAAGGCCGTTGCCATCAAGGACAAGAAGCCCATCAAGACCTGGTCGCGTCGCTCGACGATCCTGCCCGAGTTCATCGGTCTGACGATCGCCGTGCACAACGGCAAGCAGCACGTGCCGGTCTATGTGTCGGACCAGATGGTCGGTCACAAGCTGGGTGAGTTCGCTCTGACCCGCACCTTCAAAGGCCACCCGGCCGACAAGAAGGCCGGCAAGAAGTAAGGATGACGACGATGGAAACCAAAGCAATCGTTCGTGGCGTCCGCCTGTCGTTTGATAAGGGCCGCCTCGTGGCGGACCTGATCCGCGGCAAGAAGGTGGATCAAGCGCTGAACATCCTCGAGTTCACCCAGAAGAAGGCCGCGCTGATCATCAAGAAGGCGCTGGAATCGGCGATCGCCAATGCCGAGCACAACGACGGTGCCGACATTGACGAGCTGAAGGTCACTTCGATCTACGTGGAGCAGGGCACCACGCTGAAGCGGTTCTCCGCGCGCGCCAAGGGCCGCGGCAATCGCATCAGCAAGCCGACCTGCCATATCTACGTGACCGTCGGCCACTGAGCCTGAAGGAAGACTATGGGACAGAAAATTCATCCGACTGGCTTCCGCCTGCCCGTCACCCGTAACTGGGCGTCGCGCTGGTACGCGAACAACCAGAACTTCGCCAGCATGCTGGCCGAAGATCTGCAAGTCCGCGAGTTCCTGAAGGCCAAGCTGAAGAACGCCGCCGTTTCGCGCATTCTGATCGAGCGTCCTGCGAAGAACGCTCGCATCACGATCTTCTCGGCCCGTCCGGGCGTGGTGATCGGCAAGAAGGGCGAGGACATCGAGAACCTGAAGGCCGAACTGACCAAGCGTCTGGGCGTGCCTGTCGCGGTCAACATCGAAGAAGTGCGCAAGCCCGAAATCGATGCCCAACTGATCGCCGACTCGATCACCCAGCAGCTGGAAAAGCGCATCATGTTCCGTCGCGCCATGAAGCGCGCGATGCAGAACGCGATGCGCCTCGGCGCGCAGGGCATCAAGATCATGTCCGCTGGCCGTCTGAACGGCATCGAAATCGCTCGTACCGAGTGGTATCGCGAAGGTCGTGTGCCTCTGCACACCCTGAAGGCTGACATCGATTACGGCTTCTCCGAAGCCAAGACCACCTACGGCGTGATCGGCGTCAAGGTGTGGGTGTACCGCGGTGACCGCCTGGCCAATGGCGAGGCCCCCGTGATCAACACCCCCCCGGGTGCCGAAGATGATCGTCGTCCCCGTCGCAATGCCCGTCCGGGCGCGCCGGGTGGCCGTGGTCGTGGCGACAAGCCTGCCGAAGGCGGCGACAAGCCTGCTGCGAAGCGTGTGGTGCGCAAGCCCGCCGCTGACGGCGGCCAGGCGTAAGGAGAACTCAACATGCTGCAACCCGCTCGTCGCAAATACCGCAAGGAGCAAAAGGGCCGCAACACTGGTGTTGCTACCCGCGGCGCGACCGTCGCTTTCGGTGACTTCGGCCTGAAGGCCACCGAGCGTGGCCGTATCACGGCTCGTCAGATCGAAGCGGCTCGCCGCGCCATCTCGCGTCACATCAAGCGCGGTGGCCGGATCTTCATCCGCATCTTCCCGGACAAGCCGATCTCGCAAAAGCCTGCCGAAGTCCGTATGGGTAACGGTAAGGGTAACCCGGAGTACTACGTGGCTGAGATCCAGCCCGGCAAGGTGCTCTACGAGATCAACGGCGTGCCCGAGGCTCTGGCGCGCGAGGCGTTCACGCTGGCCGCTGCCAAGCTGCCCCTGCGCTGCACCTTCGTGGCCCGCCAGCTCGGCGCCTGATTGGAGAACACCCCATGAAAGCATCTGAACTGCGCGCGAAAGACGTGGCTGCCCTGAAGAAGGAAGTCACTGATCTGCTGAAGGCCCACTTTGGTCTGCGCATGCAAAAGGCGACGCAACAACTGACCAACACCTCGGTGCTGGGCAACACGCGTCGTGACATCGCCCGCGCCAAGACCATTCTGGCCGAGAAGAAGGGAGCCGCGAAATGACGCAAGCTCAAGAGAAGAACACCCGCACCCTGATCGGTCGCGTCGTCAGCGACAAGCGCGCCAAGACGATCACCGTGCTGGTTGAGCGCCGTGCGAAGCACGAGCTCTACGGCAAGATCGTGGCCCGTTCCCGCAAGTACCACGCCCATGACGAAAATGGCGAGTACAAGATGGGCGACGTGGTCGAGATCGCCGAAGGCCGTCCGCTGTCGAAGACCAAGAGCTGGGTTGTGACCCGCCTGGTCCAGAAGGCTCAGTTGGTCTGATCGCCGATGTCGCGCGCTGAGCGCGACGTGTGCCTGGAGCGGGTGACCGCTCCGTGTGCGCAAATGGCTGGAACATCGGTATTCCCGGTGTCCAGCCATTTTTCATTTTTCGCGGCACACTCTGCCGCATTCATCAACCGACAACAGAATCAGGAGTGCGACATGCTGAAAGTGGGCGATCGACTGCCAACTGGCAATCTGCAGGAATTCATCGAGGTGGAGGGTGGGGGGTGCTCGCTTGGCCCGAACAGCTTCGACATCGAGAAGCTGACTGCGGGGAAGACCGTGGCGATCTTCGCGCTGCCTGGCGCGTTCACGCCGACCTGTTCCGCGCAGCATGTCCCGGGCTACGTCGCTCAAGCTGAAGCGCTCAAGGCAGCTGGCGTGGACGAGATCTGGTGCGTGTCTGTCAACGATGCGTTCGTGATGGGCGCCTGGGGCCGTGAGCAGAAGACCGCTGGCAAGGTGCGCATGATGGCCGACGGCAGTGCCACGTTCACTCAGGCCATTGGTTTGACGCTGGATCTGGCCGCTCGAGGCATGGGTCTTCGCTCGCAGCGCTACTCGATGCTGGTCCGGGACGGCGTGGTGAAGAGCCTCAACATCGAGGCCCCTGGCAAGTTCGAAGTCAGTGACGCCGGAACGTTGCTCAAGCAGGCGCAGTCGCTCTGAGTAGAGCAACAGCAGTTGACAGTCGGATTGTGCTTGCTGCATAATCCGCAGCTTCGCCGAATGGTGGCTCCGTCGCTCGACGGGTTCTGTGGCCAGCTCACAGGGCAGCCGCCTTCGGTTCTAGGTTTCTTGCCCATTTAGGCCAGACGCGGGTCGCCGCAAGGTGACAGGTGATTGGCTTACGGGCCCAAGACTGACCGCTCTCTGGATGGCTGCGATGGTCGCAGTTGCCTGAGCGGGAAAAGTTGGGGACAGACATGATCCAAATGCAATCGCGACTCGACGTCGCGGACAACACTGGCGCCAAGTCCGTCATGTGCATCAAGGTGCTTGGTGGTTCCAAGCGTCGTTATGCCCATATTGGCGACATCATCAAGGTCAGCATCAAGGAAGCTGCGCCGCGTGGCCGCGTCAAAAAGGGCGAGGTTTACAACGCGGTGGTCGTGCGCACTGCCAAGGGTGTGCGCCGCCAAGACGGCTCCCTGGTCAAGTTCGACGGCAATGCCGCCGTGCTGCTGAACGCCAAGCTGGAGCCCATCGGCACCCGCATCTTCGGCCCGGTCACGCGTGAACTGCGTACCGAGCGCTTCATGAAGATCGTGTCGCTGGCGCCTGAGGTGCTCTAAGCCCCGCTCAGACAAAGGTATTGCCATGAACAAGATTCGCACAGGCGACGAGATCATCGTCCTGACCGGCCGCGACAAGGGTAAGCGCGGCACCGTGACGCTGCGCGTGGACGCTGACCACGTCGTGATCGACGGCATCAACGTCGTCAAGAAGCACGTCAAGCCGAACCCGCTGAAGGGCACGACTGGCGGCATCGTCGACAAGTCCATGCCCATCCATCAATCCAACGTGGCGATCTTCAACGCCGCTTCCGGCAAGGCCGATCGCGTGGGCATCAAGCTCGGCGCCGACGGCAAGCGGGTGCGCGTGTTCAAGTCGACCGGCGAAGAGATCAAGGCCTAAGGGGTAAGACATGGCTCGTTTGCAAGAGTTCTATCGCGAGAAGGTCGTCCCCGGTCTGACCGAGAAGTTCGGCTACAAGTCCGTGATGGAAGTGCCGCGCATCACCAAGATCACGCTGAACATGGGCGTGAGCGAGGCGGTCGCTGACAAGAAGGTCATGGACCACGCCGTGGGCGACCTGACCAAGATCGCTGGCCAGAAGCCCGTGGTGACGAAGTCGAAGAAGGCGATCGCCGGCTTCAAGATTCGTGACGGCGTGCCTATCGGCTGCATGGTGACCCTGCGTGGCGCCACGATGTACGAATTCCTGGATCGTTTCGTGACCGTGGCCCTGCCGCGCGTGCGTGACTTCCGCGGTATCTCGGGTCGCTCGTTCGACGGTCGCGGCAACTACAACATCGGCGTCAAGGAACAGATCATCTTCCCCGAAATCGAATACGACAAGGTGGATGCTCTGCGTGGTCTGAACATCAGCATCACGACGACGGCCAAGACGGACGACGAAGCCAAGGCACTCCTGGCTGCGTTCAAGTTCCCGTTCAAGAACTGAGGTGACCCGTGGCAAAACTCTCGATCAAGCAACGTGAGCTGAAGCGCGCCCAACTGGTCGCCAAGTACGCGAAGAAGTACGCGGAACTGAAGGCCATCATCGACGACAGCAAGAAGTCGGACGAAGAGCGCTATCTGGCCCGTCTGGAGCTGCAGAAGCTGCCCCGCAACGCCAACCCGACCCGCCAGCGTAACCGCTGCGAGCTGACCGGCCGCCCCCGTGGCACGTTCCGCAAGTTCGGCCTGGCACGTAACAAGATTCGTGAGCTGGCCTTCAAGGGCGACATCCCCGGTGTCGTCAAGGCCAGCTGGTAATCGGCAGGTTTAGGAGATTTCGTATGAGCATGAGTGATCCTATCGCCGATATGCTGACCCGCATTCGCAACGCCCAGAGCGTTGAGAAGGCCAGCGTCGTGATGCCTTCTTCGAAGCTGAAGGTCGCGATCGCCAAGGTCCTGAAGGATGAAGGCTATATCGACGATTTCGCGGTGCGCGGCGACGCTGCCCGTCCCGAGCTCGAGATCGCGCTGAAGTATTACGCCGGCCGTCCGGTGATCGAGCGCATCGAGCGCGTGAGCCGTCCCGGCCTGCGCATCTACAAGGGCCGCCACGATATTCCCCAGGTCATGAATGGCCTGGGTGTGGCGATCGTCACCACCCCGAAGGGCGTGATGACCGACCGCAAAGCACGTCAAGCCGGTGTCGGCGGCGAAGTGCTCTGCTACGTCGCATAAGCCAAGGAGAGACAGACAATGTCCCGCGTTGGAAAAATGCCGGTCGTCCTCCCGCAAGGCGTGGAAGTGACGATCAGCGCTGAGAAGATCAGCGTCAAGGGAGCCCAAGGCACCCTGTTCGTGGCCGTGAACCCGCTGGTTACGGTCAAGCTCGAAGGCGGCAAGCTGACGTTCGTCTCCGTCAACGAATCGGCGGAAGCCGATGCGATGAGCGGCACGATGCGCGCTTTGCTGGCCAACATGGTCAACGGCGTCAGCAAGGGCTTCGAAAAGAAGCTGAACCTGGTCGGCGTGGGTTTCCGCGCCCAAGCCCAGGGCCAGAAGCTGAACCTGCAGATCGGGTTCTCCCACCCGGTCGTCAAGGACATGCCGGCTGGCATCAAGGTCGAATGCCCGACCCAGACGGAAATCCTGATCAAGGGTGCCGATCGCCAGGTCGTCGGTCAGATCGCCGCTGAAGTGCGCGCGATCCGTCCGCCGGAGCCCTACAAGGGCAAGGGCATCCGCTACGCCGACGAAAAGGTCTCCCTCAAAGAGACCAAGAAGAAGTAAGGAGCCGCGCCATGCTGAACAAGAAGGAACAACGCCTGCGTCGTTCGCGTCAAACGCGTGCTCGCATCGCCCTGCAGCGCGTGGCCCGTCTGACGGTCTTCCGCTCGAACCTGCATATCTACGCCTCGGTAATTTCCGAAGACGGCCAGCGCGTGCTGGCTGCCGCTTCGACCGCCGAGAAGGAAGTGCGCACGCAGCTGTCCGGCAAGGGTGGCAACGTGGCCGCCGCAAGCCTGATCGGCAAGCGCATCGCCGAGAAGGCGAAGGCCGCTGGCGTCGAGAAGGTGGCTTTCGACCGTTCGGGCTTCGCTTACCACGGCCGTGTCAAGGCCCTGGCTGAAGCCGCTCGCGAAGCCGGCCTGCAGTTCTGACGCTCAAAGGATTAGGAAATGGCAAAGTTTCAACCCCGCGCTCAGACCGAAGGCAACGACGACGGCCTGAAGGAAAAGATGATTGCGGTCAACCGCGTCACGAAGGTTGTGAAGGGCGGCCGCACGCTGTCCTTCGCTGCGCTGACCGTGGTCGGTGACGGCGATGGCCGCATCGGCATGGGCAAGGGCAAGGCCAAGGAAGTTCCGGTCGCCGTGCAAAAGGCGATGGAATCGGCCCGCCGCAACATGGTCAAGGTTCAGCTGCGCAACGGCACCATCCAGCACAACGTGGTGGGTGAGCACGGTGCAGCGCACGTGATCATGGCTCCGGCTCCGGCTGGTACTGGCGTCATTGCCGGCGGCCCGATGCGCGCTGTCTTCGAAGTGATGGGTGTGACCGACATCGTGACCAAGAGCCACGGTTCGACCAACCCCTACAACATGGTTCGTGCCACGCTGGACGCGCTCAAGCGCTGCTCCACGCCTGCCCAAGTGGCGGCCAAGCGCGGCAAGACGGTTGAAGAAATCTTCAACTGAGCGCCAGGAGATCGAGATGTCTGAAAAGAAAACGCTCACGGTCAAGCTGGTCCGCAGCCCGATCGGCTGCCGCGCGGATCACCGCGCGACGGTGGTCGGCCTGGGTCTTCGCAAGCTGAACAGCACGAAGACGCTGGAAGACACGCCGGCGGTCCGCGGCATGATCAACAAGATCGCCTACCTGGTGCAGGTGCTGTAAGCACGGCATCGACGAGGAACACAAGATGCAACTCAATACCATCAAGCCCGCCGCTGGTGCCAAGCACGCCAAGCGTCGCGTGGGCCGTGGCATCGGCTCCGGTCTGGGTAAGACCGCTGGCCGTGGCCACAAGGGGCAGAAGTCGCGTGCCGGTGGCTTCCACAAGGTCGGCTTCGAAGGCGGTCAAATGCCGCTGCAACGTCGCCTGCCCAAGCGTGGTTTCAAGTCGCTGGCTCGTCCGTTCAATGCGGAAGTGACGCTGTCGGAACTGAACCTGCTGACCAGCGAAGAGATCGACCTGCTGACGCTGAAGGCTGTCGGCCTGGTGTCCGAGCTGGCCAAGTCTGTCAAGGTCATCAAGTCCGGCGAAATCACCCGCAAGGTGAGCATCAAGGGTCTGGGCGTGACGGCGGGCGCGAAGGCGGCGATCGAAGCCGCCGGCGGCTCGGTCGCTTGATCAGCCAAGCACAGGACTAGGCAGCAGTGGCAAGCAACGCATCACAGTTGGCCAAGAGCGGCAAGTTCGGCGACCTGCGTCGCCGCCTTGTGTTCCTGGTGCTCGCGCTGGTCGTCTACCGCGTCGGGGCTCATATCCCCGTGCCCGGCATCGATCCGACGCAGCTCCAGCAGCTGTTCAAGGGTCAGCAGGGCGGGATCCTGAGCCTGTTCAACATGTTCTCGGGCGGTGCGCTGTCGCGCTTCACCGTCTTCGCGCTGGGCATCATGCCCTACATCTCGGCCTCTATCGTCATGCAGTTGATGACGTATGTGGTGCCGAGTCTGGAAGCGCTGAAGAAGGAGGGCGAGGCTGGGCGTCGCAAGATCACGCAATACACCCGCTACGGCACGTTGGGCCTGGCAATCTTCCAGAGCTTGAGCATTGCTTTCGCGCTGGAAAGTTCGCCTGGTCTGGTGTTGAGCCCTGGCTTCGGCTTCCGCATCACTGCGGTGACGAGCCTGGTGGCTGGCACCATGTTCCTGATGTGGCTGGGTGAGCAGATCACCGAGCGTGGACTGGGCAATGGCATCTCGATCCTGATCTTCGGTGGCATCGCTGCGGGTCTGCCGGGCGCCATTGGTGGTCTGCTCGAGCTGGTTCGCACCGGCGCGATGAGCGTGATCTCTTGCCTGCTGGTGATCGCGATCGTCATCGGCGTGACCTACCTGGTCGTGTTCGTTGAGCGTGGCCAACGCAAGATCTTGGTCAACTATGCCAAACGGCAGGTCGGCAACAAGGTCTACGGCGGCCAGAGCTCGCATCTGCCGCTGAAGCTGAACATGTCGGGTGTGATCCCGCCGATCTTCGCGTCGTCGATCATCCTGCTGCCCACCACGCTGGTGAGCTGGTTTGCGACCGGTGACAGCATGCGCTGGTTGAAGGACATCTCGGATGCGCTGCGTCCGGGACAACCGATCTATGTGCTGCTTTATTCGGCCGCGATCGTGTTCTTCTGCTTCTTCTATACGGCGCTGGTGTTCAACAGCCGTGAGACCGCAGACAACCTGAAGAAGAGCGGTGCGTTCATCCCCGGGATTCGTCCCGGTGACCAGACGGCTCGACACATTGACAAGATCCTGTCCCGGCTGACGCTGGCGGGTGCGGTGTACATCACCGGCGTGTGTCTGCTGCCTGAGTTCCTGACGCTGAAGTACAACGTCCCGTTCTACTTCGGTGGCACCTCGCTGTTGATCATCGTGGTCGTCACGATGGACTTCTGGGCCCAGGTCCAGTCCTACGTGATGAGCCAGCAGTACGAGTCGCTGCTGAAGAAGGCCAGTTTCAAGGCCAACTGAAGGCGCACCAGGCAAACAGAATATTGGATCCAATTTGGCAATTGCGAAGGTATGGCGAAAGATGACGTCATTCAGATGCAAGGGGAGATTCTGGAGAACCTCCCTAACGCAACCTTCCGAGTCAAGCTGGAAAACAGTCACGTCGTTCTCGGTCATATCTCCGGGAAAATGCGGATGCACTACATCCGCATACTTCCCGGCGACAAGGTGACCGTTGAATTGACGCCGTACGATTTGAGTCGTGCTCGCATCGTGTTCCGGGCGAAGTGAGCTTTTTAGCAACCCCCGGATCAACGCTGATTGAGCGAACAGAGTAGGTCAAGGAGCAGACCATGAAAGTTTCGGCATCTGTCAAGAAGATGTGCCGCAATTGCAAGATCATCCGTCGTAATGGCGTGGTGCGTGTGATCTGTACCGATCCGCGGCACAAGCAGCGCCAAGGCTGATTGGCCTAACGACTGCAAGCGAATTAGAGGACGCACATGGCACGTATTGCTGGTATCAACATTCCGCCGCACAAGCACACCGAGATCGGTCTGACCTCGATCTACGGCATTGGCCGTACGACCGCGCAGAAGATCTGCAACAGCTGCGGCATTCCGCTGGACAAGAAGGTCAAGGACCTGAACGACTCCGATCTGGAAAAGATCCGTGAGGAAGTCGGCCGTCTGACCATCGAGGGCGACCTGCGCCGCGAGATGTCCATCAACATCAAGCGCCTGATGGACCTGGGTTGCTATCGTGGCTTCCGCCATCGCCGCGGCCTGCCGGTGCGCGGCCAGCGTACCCGCACGAATGCCCGTACCCGCAAGGGTCCGCGCAAGTCGGCGGCGACCGGCAAGAAGTAATCCGCGGCAACTGAAGAAAGCTAACCATGGCAAAAGCACCCAATAACTCGGCTGCCCAGCGCGTTCGCAAGAAGGTTCGGAAGAACGTTGCCGACGGTATCGCCCACGTCCACGCTTCGTTCAACAACACCATCATCACGATCACTGATCGCCAAGGTGGTGCGCTGTCTTGGGCATCGTCGGGTGGCCAAGGCTTCAAGGGCTCGCGCAAGTCGACCCCCTTCGCGGCCCAGGTGGCTGCCGAAGTGGCTGGCCGCGCTGCTCAAGAGCAAGGCATCAAGAACCTGGACGTCAAGATCAAGGGCCCGGGCCCCGGTCGCGAATCGTCGGTGCGCGCTTTGGCTGCGCTCGGCATCCGCATCAACTCGATCTCTGACGTGACGCCGGTGCCGCACAACGGTTGCCGTCCGCAGAAGCGTCGCCGCATCTAAGCGGTGGTGCTGAACGGTCGCGATTAGTGCGATAATCTCCGGTTCGTTCAGAACATGCCGGCTGGCGCGCGAGTGCCAGCCGGCCGTTTTGCTGAGGTGGGCGAAAAAGCCTCCTTAGCAGGGGCCGACGGCGACGTCGGCCCGGTAGAAGTCACTGACTTCTTGAAGCCCACCGTCCGAGCCTACAAAAACACTGGCCGGACTCGCGCGGTGCCCGGAATGTCTCCGAGCTCGCGTCAGATTGATGAAGGACACGCAAAGTGGCACGTTACCTCGGCCCGAAGGCCAAACTTTCCCGCCGTGAAGGCACCGACCTGTTCCTGAAGAGCGCTCGCCGCGCCATCAGCGACAAGGCCAAGTTCGACACCAAGCCTGGTCAGCACGGCCGCACGTCGGGTCAGCGTACGTCCGACTTCGGTCTGCAGCTGCGCGAGAAGCAGAAGGTCAAGCGCATGTATGGCGTGCTGGAGCGTCAGTTCCGCCGCTACTTCGCTGAAGCCGAGCGCCGCAAGGGTTCGACCGGTGTCAACCTGCTGGTGCTGCTGGAATCGCGCCTGGACAACGTCGTCTACCGCATGGGCTTCGGCTCGACCCGCGCGGAAGCCCGCCAGTTGGTCTCGCACAAGGGCATCACCGTGAACGGCGAAGTCGTGAACATCGCTTCCTACCTGGTGAAGGCCGGTGATGTTGTCGCTGTGCGTGAAAAGGCCAAGAAGCAGCTGCGCATCATCGACAGCCTGAAGCTGGCCGAGTCGATCGGTCTGCCGGCCTGGGTGGCGGTCGATGCCACGAAGCTGGAAGGCATTTTCAAGAAGACGCCGGACCGCGACGAGTTTGGCGCCGAGATCAACGAGTCGCTGATCGTTGAGTTGTACTCGCGTTAATTCTTTCGTGCCTGCCGAGCGGCCCTGCAAGGGCCTGCTCGGCTTTTCCTCGTCCGGGTATCGCCAGTTGTTGTGGGCGGACCTGGTTGGTCCCTCAGCCTTATCGGTGTAACGAACCGAGGGTATTGATAGAAAGACCTCATGCAAACGAATTTGCTCAAACCCAAATCCATCACTGTGGAACCCCTGGGCGGTCATCGCGCCAAGGTGATCCTGGAGCCGTTCGAACGCGGCTATGGCCACACGCTGGGCAACGCCCTGCGTCGCGTGCTGCTGTCCTCGATGGTGGGTTATGCGCCGACGGAAGTGACGATCGCGGGTGTGCTGCATGAGTACTCCGCCATCGACGGCGTGCAGGAAGATGTGGTCCACATCATGCTGAACCTGAAGGGCGTGGTGTTCCGCCTGCACAACCGCGAGGAAGTGACGCTGGTCCTGCGCAAGGAAGGTGAAGGCCCGGTCACGGCCGCCGACATCCAGACCCCGCACGACGTCGAGATCATCAACCCTGATCACGTCATCGCCCACCTGTCGCAAGGCGGCAAGCTGGACATGCAGATCAAGGTCGAGAAGGGCCGTGGCTATGTCCCCGGCAACATGCGCCGCTACGGCGACGAGCCGACCAAGGCCATCGGCCGCATCGTGCTGGACGCGTCGTTCAGCCCGGTGAAGCGCGTCAGCTACGCCGTCGAGAACGCCCGCGTCGAGCAGCGTACCGACCTGGACAAGCTGGTCATGGAAATCGAAACCAACGGCGCCATCTCGCCCGAGGAAGCGATCCGTGCGTCGGCCAAGATCCTGGTCGAGCAGATGGCCGTCTTCGCGCAGCTGCAGGGTACCGATCTGGTCGACGTGTTCGACCAGGCCCCGGCCGCCCGTTCCAGCAGCTTCGATCCGATCCTGCTGCGTCCGGTCGACGAGCTCGAGCTGACCGTGCGCTCGGCCAACTGCCTGAAGGCCGAGAACATCTATTACATCGGTGACCTGATCCAGCGTACCGAGACCGAGCTGCTGAAGACCCCGAACCTGGGTCGCAAGTCGCTGAACGAAATCAAGGAAGTGCTCGCCTCGCGCGGCCTGACCCTGGGTTCGCGTCTCGAGAACTGGCCGCCTCAAGGTCTCGACAAGCGTTGATTTTTTGAAAGAGGGCGGGTCCATCGATCCGTCCGGTGCCCCCGGCAGTACCTGATCCGGCTGCTGGCAATAACTGAAGGAAGGAAAGCACCATGCGCCACCGTAACGGCCTCCGTAAACTGAACCGCACCAGCGAACACCGCGCCGCGATGTTCCGCAACATGGCGGTCTCGCTGCTGCAACACGAAGCGATCAAGACCACGCTGCCCAAGGCGAAGGAACTGCGCCGCATCGTCGAGCCGCTGATCACCCTGGCCAAGGAAGCGACTGTCGCGAACCGCCGCCTGGCGTTCGACCGTCTGCGCGACCGTGACATCGTCGTGAAGCTGTTCAACGAGCTGGGCCCGCGTTTCGCCACCCGTCCGGGCGGCTACACCCGTATCCTGAAGATGGGCTTCCGCGTCGGCGACAACGCTCCGATGGCGTACGTCGAACTCGTGGATCGTCCTGACGCCGCCGAAGGCGAAGGCTCTGCTGAATAAGCAGCGACTACGCCACCGTGCGCCAAAGGCCAGCAGGAATGCTGGCCTTTTTTCTTGTGTGTCCGCGATACGCGCAACGTGGACAGGGCATGGCGCCTGTCCAACGTCATGCAGCCCCGCTTGGCGCTAAGCTTCGCGGCTTTCCGACCTCACCGGCGACGCGGGCGCGACCCGTTCGCGTACGCCCCGCGTTCATGACTCCCATTGCCCTGATGCGACGCCTGTTGCCGGCGCTGTTCCTGCTGGTGACGCTGGCCTCGGCCTTGCTCGCCAGCCCGGCGCGCGCCGACGATTTCCTCGATCCCGAACAGGCCTTCAAGATCGATGTGCAACTGACCGGGGACCGCGAGTTCCAAGTCAACTTCACGATCGCGCCCGGCTATTACATGTACCGCGACCAGTTCAAGCTGGACGCCGCCGACGCGAAGTTCGGCGACATCGCGTGGCCGGCGCCGAAGCGCAAGTTCGATGAGACCTTCCAGAAGGAGGTCGAGACCTATCGCGATCGCCTGAGCATCAAGGTGCCGGTGGCGGCCCTGTCGCAAGGCCCGTTGAAGCTCGTGCTGACGGGCCAGGGCTGCGCGGACAAAGGCTTGTGCTACCCGCCGATGAAGAGCCAGTTGACCTTGGGGCTGAAAGGCTTCGGTGGCGACGGCGCGGTGAAGATCGGTGCGGCCCCGGATGCGCTGAGTGGCTTCGGCGTTTCGAGCGCGGTGGCGTCCACTCCTGCCGACGCGTCTCCGGCGAAGGTGGCAGAAGGGCGGCAGGCATCCTCCGACAAGTCGGCGGGATCGCCGCTCGACGATGCGCTCGCGTCCGGCCGCCTGTGGTTGATCGTCGGCGCGTTCTTCGCCGCCGGTGTCCTGCTGTCGCTCACGCCCTGTGTTCTGCCGATGCTGCCGATCCTGTCGTCGATCATCGTCGGCCAGGGTGAAGCGCCATCGCGCGCACGCGGCTTCTTCCTCGCGTTCAGCTACTCGTTGGGCATGGCGCTGCTCTACACGGCACTGGGGGTCGCGGCTGGCCTGGCCGGTGGTGGGTTGGCCGCGTATCTGCAGAAGCCGTGGGTGCTCGCGCTGTTTGCGTTGCTGCTGGTCGGCTTCTCGCTGTCGATGTTCGGTGTCTACGAGATCCAGCTGCCCAGCCGCTTCACCGGAGGCGTGTCCGACGCCACGCAGCGCTTGCCGGCCGGCAAGTTTGTCAGCGTGTTCGTCATGGGCGGGCTGTCCGCGCTGATCGTCAGTCCCTGCGTAGCCGCACCGTTGGCTGGCGCGCTGCTCTACATCAGCCAGACCGGCAACGTCGCGATCGGGGGACTCGCCCTGTTTGCGCTTGCCTGGGGCATGAGTGTCCCGTTGCTACTCCTGGGTCTTTCGGCCGGCACGCTACTCCCTCGCGCCGGTGCATGGATGGAGACGGTCAAGTACTTCTTCGGCTTGCTGCTGCTTTCCGTGGCGCTGTGGATCGTGCAGCCAGTGCTGTCGCCAGTGATCGCACAGCTCCTGTGGGGCGCCTTGCTGGTTGCCGTTGCGGCCCTGCTGGGACTCTTCCACCGTAGCGAGGCCAATACGCCTCGTGTGTGGCTGCGAAAGAGTGCGGCTGTGGCAGCGATGGTATTCGGCGTCGCGCAGTTCGTCGGCGTTGCCGCCGGCGGGACCGATACGTTGAAACCGCTTGCCGGCATCAACGGTGTGAGCAGGACTGCGGGCGCCACGGCGGCCGCGGAGTCGTCGACGGTCAGCTTCCGCAAGATCGCGACGGTCGCCGAGCTCGACGAGGCGCTTCGTACTGCGGGCAAGCCCGTGATGCTCGACTTCTATGCGGACTGGTGCGTGTCGTGCAAGGAGATGGAGCGCTTCACGTTCACCGATGCACGCGTGCAGGCCAAGCTCGCCGGCGCGCTGCTGCTGAAGGCGGACGTCACTGCGAACAACGCCGGGGATCGCGAGTTGCTGAAGCGTTTCAAGCTTTTCGGCCCGCCGGGCACGATCTTCTTCGATTCCAAGGGCGAGGAGCTGACCGGAGTGCGCGTGATCGGATTCCAGGACGCCGATCGCTTCCTGCAATCGCTTCAGGCCGCTGGGTTGTGACTCTGGAAAGACTGTCGCCGAAAGTTGAAGTGGCAGTCCTTTTCGTGCTACACTCTCTCTCTTCAGTCGCGGGGTGGAGCAGTCTGGTAGCTCGTTGGGCTCATAACCCAAAGGTCGTAGGTTCAAATCCTGCCCCCGCAACCAGAACATTGAACGCTGTCGCAGGACAGCGTTGTTGATCGGAACGGCAGCCGTCAGGGTTGGTTCGATCCGATTGACGAAACGGCAGATCAGCGTCTCGGCGCTGATTGCCAAGCGGTACAGCCGCGGGGTGGAGCAGTCTGGTAGCTCGTTGGGCTCATAACCCAAAGGTCGTAGGTTCAAATCCTGCCCCCGCAACCAATCGAACAAGGGCCCTCATGCGAGGGCCCTTTGTTTTTTGGTCACGGCGCGGAACGCCGGGAATTTCAAAGGATCTCGGATCCCATCAAGCGACGCGTAGACGCGAGCCATCGCCCTCAGCGACGACGCGTCCCACGACGCTGGCGGCGCCGAAGCCGTGCCGAGCGAAAACCGCCAACACCTGATCAACGGCTGCGGGTGAACACGACACCAGCAAGCCGCCACTGGTCTGGGGATCGCTCAACAGCGCCTGCGTCTCCGCCGGCACCGAGGCATCCAGCGCGATCTCGGCGCCATAGGCCGCCCAATTCCTCCCCGACGCTCCTGTGATCAGGCCCTCGGCGGCCAGAGAGCGGACGCCCTCGAGCAGCGGTACTGCGGCCCAATCGATCTCGATCGCGCAGCGCGACCCACGAGCGATTTCGAGGGCATGTCCGGCGAGTCCGAACCCTGTCACGTCGGTCAACGCATGGACGCCAGCGAGCGCCGCGAGTTCCGGCCCCGGCGTGTTCAACAAGGTGGTCGTGTCCAGCATCCGCCTGTATGACGCGTCATCGAGTCGGCCTTTCTTCAGCGCCGCCGACATCACGCCCACGCCGAGTGCCTTGCCCAGCACGAGCACGTCACCGACCTTGGCGTCCGCATTGCGCTTCACGCGGGAAGGATGAACCAGCCCCAACGCGACCAGCCCGTAGATCGGCTCGACGGAGTCGATCGTGTGTCCGCCGGCGATCGGGATACCCGCCTGGCGACAGACCGAGGCGCCGCCTTCGAGAATGCGCCCGATCGTCGCTGCGCTCAGCACCGCGACTGGCATCCCGACGAGTGCCAGCGCCATGATGGGGCGGGCGCCCATCGCGTAGACGTCACTGATCGCATTGGTGGCGGCGATACGGCCGAAGTCATGGGGGTCGTCGACGATCGGCATGAAGAAGTCGGTCGTGGCCACGAGGGCCTGCTCGTCGTTGAGGCGATAGACCGCTGCGTCGTCCGAGGTTTCGATGCCGACGAGCAACTCCTTGGGCATGGGAAACGCGCCCGTACCCTTGAGGATCTCCGATAGCACGCCTGGCGCGATCTTGCAGCCGCAGCCGCCGCCGTGCGACAGCGAGGTCAATCGCGGCTCGGAGGCCGGGGTAGGGGCGGCGGTGATGGGGTTCATGGCGTCGCAGCTTACCGCGCAGCGCCTCAGACCTGTGGAGGAGGGGCGTTGCCCGCCAAGCGCCACTGCAGCGCGACAAAGGCATCCATGGCCTGCCATAGCGGCGCATAGCGGGCCTCGTCATCGTCGAGTGCCGCCAGTGCCAATGCGCAAGCCTCCAGCGTGCTGCGCTGCGAATCCGCATGAGCACGGCGGATCCTGTAGCGCGACGGTGGAGGCGCCTCAAGAGCGAGTCGCGGTAGCGTCTGCAGCCAAGGGTTCAGGGCAAGCAGTCTTCGACTGCGGCGCCAGGTGCCGTCCAGCGCGACGAGCGTTGTTGAAGCGGCGTCCGTGACCATCGATGCTGGACGTTGCATCGGCGAGTCCGGCGGCTCATGGCCGTGTGTCGGTGGATACAGCAGGACAAGGCCGTCGATGGATCGGGGCGGCTCGAAGCGCTCGCCGACACGCAGTTCGACACGTGACAGGCACCGCGCCAGCAGTGCGGCGGTACCTTTCGCTTGCCCCACCTCGCCGGGGTCCTGAAGGATGAGCAGTGCGGAGCGGTTGTCGACGTGATGCACGCATGCGCACCAACAAGCGACGAGCGGCCGTCCACATCCCTCGCAGAGGGGGCGTCGGCCGCTCAGGCCACCATCGGCGGCGGACACGGGAAGGATCAGCGCGGTGGGCGCGGGGGCTTGCGAGCGTCGTTCGGACGAGCCTGACCGTCACGGCGAGGGCGGTCGCCCCGATCGCCGCGCGGGCCTTGGCCCGGACCGCCGGGATGGCCCTCTCCCCGTGGACCACCACGGCGATGCTCGCCGCCGCGGGGTGGGCGGTCGTTGCGTTCCGGACGCGGCGGCTGCTGCGCCTCTTCCTCTCGTGCCAACTTCAGTTGGGCGTCCAGCTGTTCCTGCGTCAGGCCCTTGAGCGCGCAGAAGTTCGACGGCGTCAGCGTCGTGCGCGAGAAGTCCCGCAGCAACTGCGCACGCTCCAGGCGGCCGCGATCTTCCTCGACGCGACGCGCCTCGGTGATGCCGCGGCGACGCGTCAACTCTTCCTGAGCGGCGACTCTGTGTTCGTCGCTGAGTTCCCCAGCGGGTTGACCGTCGAGATCGAACCGCGTCTTCGCGCGGGTCAGCGCGATCAGGTAGCCGGTGCCGCCCGTGTAGCGGCGCAGGAATGCGGACAGCTGTGCCTTGGTGAACTGGCCCGGCGCGCGTTGCTGGATGTCGGACTGCACACGCAGCTTCAACGGCTTGGCGCCGCCGGCGAACAAGGCCGGGAAGAGCTCCTTGAGCTTGGCGGCGACGGCCTGGACATCGACGCGACCGCCCTCGGCAGCCTTCGCCTGGCCGGGCGTCGCCGCCGCGGGAGCGGCATCGCCCGTTTCGGCGTCTGCGGTGGCCTCGCTGGAGGATTCATCCGCTTCCGGCACGGGCTCTTCGGCCTCCGACACCGGTGCCGTCAGCACGGCCTCAGTCGTCTCGGTGGCGGGGGCCTTCTGATCGGGGAGCTCGGAGGAGGTCACTTCGCCTTGCGGCGTGGTGCTGGAGGACATGCATCAAGCGGCGCGGGGCCGGCCTTCGGGAAAAAGGGGGATTGTGCCCATAGCCGCGCGGGCGTGGCAATTCGCGCCGATCGACGGAGGGCGCCCGTCCTGCCTTGGGGACGCCTTCCGTGGGAGAAATCAGGTCTTCGGTTCGCAGGCGGGCTTGCACACCAGCTCGGTCCGACCCAGGATCCGCTTGGACTGGAGGCTGCTTGGGGGGCGATGACGCCCGCATTTGAAGCAGGAGCGGGTTTGACCGCTACCCTGGAACGGCGACCCCCCCAGCTTGGAGGCATAGCGCAGGCCGTCATCCCGAACGGCGGTGCAGGTGTCTTTGCTCATGGTCTCGCTTCGCTTGGCGCTCTTGTTCGCGCCGGCGGGTTCGTGTCCCGTCGGCGCATCGATTCCCTCGTGATCAATAGTAGGTGGGGCGTGTGACGCCCCGCTACATCGCTTGCCCGGGGGTAAAAGCGCTGTCCGACGAACGGCGGGTTTTACGCCGACAATCGCCCGCTTGCCCGGCAGCCCGGGCGTTCGAGAACCATGGCCAAACTGTTTTTCCGCTACGCGGCGATGAATGCCGGCAAATCCACCGCCCTGCTGCAGGTGGCACACAACTACGAGGAGCGCGGCCATGCGGTGCGCCTGTTCACCGCAGGGGTCGACGACCGCTACGGCAAGGGAATGGTCACGTCGCGGCTGGGGCCGCAGCGGGTGGCGGAAGTGTTCAACGGCGAGACGGATTTCCGCGCGCTGATCACGCAGTCGCCGGGCATCGCCTGCATCCTCGTCGACGAGGCCCAGTTCCTGACGAAAGACCAGGTCTGGGCGCTGCATGAGATCGCGCACATGCGCCACGTGCCCGTCATCTGCTACGGCCTGCGGACGGACTTCCGCGGCGAGCTGTTCACCGGCTCGGCAGCCCTGCTGGCGCTCGCCGACGAGATGGACGAGATGAAGACCATCTGCGACTGCGGCCGCAAGGCCACGATGAACATGCGTGTCGACGCCACCGGTCGCAAACAGACCGAAGGCGCGCAGGTCGAGATCGGCGGCAACTCCCGTTACCGCGCGGTCTGTGGACGCTGCTTCAGGGCATCCTGAAGATGCCCGGTAAGCCTGGGCTTACTTCTTCGTCAGCTGCTCTTCCAGTTCCTTGCAGGAAGGAGCGCAGACTGGCTGGGACTTGCCCAGCAGCTTGCGGGACTTCAGCAGCGCACGAGGGCGATGCTTGCCGCAGAGGAAGCACGACATGGTTGCCGCGCCAAACGAGGAGGTCGCCGCGAACGGCGAACCTGGAGCTTTAGAGCGATAGCGCAGACCATCGGCTTCGATGGTCGTCTTGGTCGTATCCTTGGCCACGCTGTTCCTGATCCTGATAAGAGTTTGAAATGCCGCGCCGACGGTCCCAAGTTCCCCCCAGGGACAGACGGCGAAACCCGTATTTTCCTATAAGCCGGGGCTTCCCCGTACCGGGGCATCGCTAATGACCTCGCGCGAAGGTCGCCCGAATCGGTTGCAAGAGACATTCGTTGCCGCAGGCGCCGGCTGCGTTCCCTCTCTGGCGGACGCCCGCCCGAAGGCGCGTGGCGCGTTTTAGGGAAAACACCTAGAATGCCGCCGCGCCGTTTCACCGTGGCGTCAACAACAAGGACACACAGGGAGCGAGCGCGGCGATGGAAAGGATCGAAGGGCTGTTTGCCGCCATGCGGGCGGCCAGTCAGGAAATGGAATGGCCGGCGACCGAGGCCCGCGACAGCGGCCTGGAAACGGCCGGCGAGCTGGCCGAGCGATACGCGCTGGCCGTCAGCGAGGCCCTGTGCGGCCACTTCCGGAGTTCGCACGCCAGCCTCTGGCTGCTGGATGGCGAGCCTGGGGATTACCGCCTGCGTTGCCTTGGCGCGCACGCGATCGACGGCGTGAGCCGTCAGCGCACGCTCTGCGAGCAACGTGCCTATCCCGGCTACTTCGACGCCCTGCTGTCCGAGGGCGTCTTCAACTGCGCAGACGCCCAGGCCGATCCGCGGCTGAGCGCACTGCAACCGCCGCCAACCTGGCGCGCGATGCTGGACGTGTCCGGGCAGATCAACGGCAAGACCTTTGGCGTCATCGCGCTCGGACAGCGCGACACCGCCCGTGTCTGGACGAAGCGCGAAGAACTGGACCTGCGCCGCGCCACCGCGAAAGCCTGCCTCCACCTGCACGCGCTGCGGAACGAACTCGAGACGGTCTGACTGCCGGCCGCAAGGTCTGCGCAGCGCGTGATTCAACTTCGACCGACCGGTCGGATTAATATCTTGCGAAATGTCAATGCGGCATCCACTGACGGACGGCTGAAGGCTTCCCGCTAGAGTCGGTCGCCACACGTCCCATGGACGACCAACCCCCGGGCGATGGCCTTCGGAGCGGTCGCGACGGCGCCGGCACGCATCGGCGACGCGCGGTCAACGGCCTTGCCCGGCACCACGACAGGAGACAAGGTGGACGGGGCGATTGCAAGCATCCTGGTGCTGGACGGGGTGACCAACGGCGCGATCTACGCGCTGCTGGCACTGGCCCTCGTCCTGGTCTTCGCGGTCACGCGGGTGATCTTCATTCCTCAGGGGGAATTCGTCGCCTTCGGCGCGTTGACCCTGGCGGGACTGCAACTCGGGCACACGCCGCTCACGATCCACTTCCTGATCGCGATGGCGCTGCTGACGGCGGTGCTGGACCTCATTGCGGCCGCGCGCGCGGGACGCCTCGGAGCGGCGTGGGTGTCGATCGCGCTGCGAGCGCTGCCAGGCGTTGCGATCGGGCTCTGCGCGCTGTGGCTCGCGCCGATGAAGCTGCCGCTGGTGGCGCAGGCGTTGCTGACGCTGGCGATTGTCACGCCGATGGGCGGGTTGCTCTACCGGCTTGCGTACCAGTCGCTGGCGGACGCGTCGGTGCTGGTGCTGCTGATCGTCTCGGTCGGCGTGCACTTCGCGCTGACGGGGCTGGGCCTGGTGTTCTTCGGCGCCGAGGGCTCGCGCAACCCGAGCTTCTGGGAGGCGAGCTACTCGGCCGGGCCGCTCATGTTCTCGGGCCAGACGCTCATCATCGTGATGGCTTCGGCGGCGCTCATCGTCGCGTTGTGGCTGTTCTTCGAAAAGAGCCTCTACGGGAAGGCGCTGCGCGCGACCGCGGTGAACCGGCTCGGCGCCCGGTTGATGGGGATCTCCAGCACGTCCGCGGGTCGGTTGTCGTTCACGCTGGCCGCCTTCATCGGCGCGCTGTCGGGCATCCTGATCAGCCCCACCACGACGATCTTCTACGACAGCGGCTTCCTCATCGGCCTGAAGGGCTTCGTCGCCGCCGTCTTCGCAGGCCTGTCGAGCTATCCGGGCGCCGCGCTGGGCGCGCTGCTGGTCGGCCTGATCGAGTCGTTCAGTTCCTTCTGGGCCAGCGCCTTCAAGGAGGTCATCGTCTTCACTTCCATCCTGCCGGTGCTGCTGTGGCGCAGCTGGCGCGATCCGCACCATGAGGAGCATTGACGTGACCTCCGATCGATCCGCTGCCATGAAGGCCGCCGCGGCCCCCGCCACGGACTCGACCGCCGAGTCCAGGCCGTGGAAGCGTCGCATCGTGCCCGCGTTGCTGTTCGCCGCGCTCGCGCTGTTGCCGCTGCTGCCGGTGCCCGAGTTCTGGATCACCCAACTGAACTACATCGGCATGTTCGCGCTCGTCGCGTTGGGGCTGGTGCTGCTGACCGGCGTCGGTGGGCTGACGTCGTTCGGACAGGCCGCCTTCGTCGGTGTCGGTGCGTACACGACCGCGCTGCTGAGCGCGCGCTACGGACTGTCGCCGTGGATCGGACTCGCCGCCGGCATCGCGATCACGCTGGTCATCGCGCTGGTGCTGGCCTTGATCACGCTGCGGATGTCGGGCCATTACCTGCCGCTGGCGACGATCGCCTGGGCGCTCAGCCTGAACTTCACGATCGCCAACATGGAGTCGCTCGGCAAGTACGACGGCCTGCTCGGCGTGCCGGCGATCGAACTGTTCGGCGTCAGCCTGGCCGACGGCCGCGCGATCTACTACTTGATCTGGCTGTTCGCGCTCCTGGGCGCGATCGCCGTGCGCAATCTGCTGGACTCCCGCCCCGGTCGCGCGATCCGGGCGCTCGGCGGTGCGACGGTGATGGCCGAGTCGATGGGCGTCTCGACCTTCCGCTACAAGGTCGTCGTCTTCCTGATCGCCGCGGTGCTCGCGTCGATCTCGGGCTGGCTGTTCGCGCATGTCCAGCGCACCGTGAACCCGAGCCCCTTCGGCCTGAAGATGGGCATCGAGTACCTGTTCATGGCCGTCGTCGGCGGGGTGTCGAGCGTGTGGGGCGCCTTCGTCGGCGCGGGCGTGTTCAAGATCATCGAGGACCAGCTCAAGGAGCTGTTGCCGGCGCTGCTGGGCAGCAACGGCAACTTCGAGATCATCGTGCTCGGCGTCGTGCTGGTGCTGATGCTGAAGTACGCGCCCAAGGGACTGTGGCCGTCGCTGCAGAAGGCGCTGTCGCGCTGGTGGCCGGCGCGGCCACGCGAGCGGAACTGGGAGGGCGCGCCCGCGCTCGAATCGCGCGCGAAGCCGCAGGCCGGTTCGGTGCTGCTCAAGGTTGAGAAGCTGCGCAAGCAGTTCGGCGGACTGGTCGCGGTGAACGACGTCAGCTTCGAGTTGCGCGCGGGCGAGATCATGGGCCTGATCGGCCCGAACGGCGCCGGCAAGTCGACGACCTTCAACCTGGTTTCCGGCGTGCTGTCCGCGACCAGCGGCGACCTGCGCTTTGCCGGCGAGCCCATCACCGGCCTGCCCGCCCGTCAGATCGCGCGTCGCGGCATGTCGCGGACCTTCCAGCACGTGAAGATGATCGGGGACATGACGGTGCTGGAGAACGTCGCGCTCGGCGGCTATCTGCGCTCGCACAGCGGCACGGCGCACGCGATGCTGCGCCTCGACCGCGCGGAAGAGAAGCGCCTCTTCGCCGAGGCCGAGAACCAGTTGCGCCGCATCGGCATGCAGGACCACCTGCACGAACTCGCCGGCAACCTGGCGCTCGGACCGCAGCGCCTGATGGAGATCGCGCGGGCGCTGTGCAGCGACCCGTCGCTGCTGCTGCTCGACGAGCCGGCCGCGGGCTTGCGCCACAAGGAGAAGCAGGCCTTGGCCGCCGTGCTGCGCCAGTTGCGCGCCGAAGGCATGAGCATCCTGCTGGTCGAGCACGACATGGACTTCGTCATGGGGCTGACGGACCGGATCGTCGTGATGGAGTTCGGCACCAAGCTGATCGAGGGCACGCCCGCCGAGGTGCAGGCCAGCCCCGAGGTGCGTGCGGCCTACCTGGGAACGGAACACTGACATGAGCGAGTTGCTGAAGGTCAGCGGATTGCATGCGGGCTACGGCCGCGCCGAGGTGCTGACGGGCCTGGACCTGCGGCTGCGGGAAGGCGAGGTGGTCACCGTCATCGGTCCGAACGGGGCCGGCAAGAGCACGACGCTGAACGCGCTGATGGGCGTGCTGCCCGCGCGCGGGCAGATCGTCTTCGACGGCGAGGACATCCAGGGCCTGAGCCTCGAGGACCGGGTGATGAAGGGCCTGGCGCTGGTGCCCGAGAAGCGGGAGCTGTTCACGACGATGTCCGTCGAGGACAACCTGGTGCTCGGCGGCTTCCGCCCGATGCGCCTGGGCGTGAAGGGCTGGCGCGACGAGTTGGAGCGCGTCTACACGCTGTTCCCGCGCTTGCAGGAACGCCGCGCCCAGCTCGCCGGGACGCTGTCCGGCGGCGAGCGCCAGATGCTCGCGGTCGGCCGCGCGCTGATGGCGCGGCCCAAGCTGCTGATGCTCGACGAGCCCAGCCTCGGCCTGGCGCCACTGATCGTGAAAGAGGTGTTCCGCATCGTCTCGCAGTTGCGCGAGGCGGGCGTCTCCATCCTGCTGATCGAGCAGAACGCGCGCGCCGCGCTCGAAGTCGCCGACTACGGCTACGTGCTGGAGACCGGCGAGATCGCGCTCGAAGGCCAGGCCGCCGATCTGGCGAAGGATCCCCGGGTGATCGAGACCTACCTCGGAGCGAGTCGCCAGGCGCAGTGAGTCGCGCCGCGGCGTGAAGGAAACGCCGTACGGTCGACGCTCACACCCCGAATCGGGGGAGAAGCGTGACGCCCGCGAAACACCCGCGCGGAACCGGCCGACCATAATTCGGCGAACTCGCGCCATGGCTCTCCTGTCCTCCCTCCGCAAACTGCTCACCGGCTCTGCCGACACCAGGTCGGCCGGCGGAGCCGCCGCCAAGGGCGGAGCATCGAAGGGGGCGCCGCCCGCGCCGTCGCCGATCCGAGCCGTCGACATCCCGATTCCGCCCGTGCTGTCGTCGGCGTCCTCGCACTCGCAGGGCCCCGGCATGGTCTCGACCCAGACCGCGGTCTACAGCGGCGGCGACATCGTCTTCCCCACGCTCGATGCCTCGCCGGAGTGGCTGCACTTCAGCACCCGGCTGTTCGGCTTGTCGCGGCTGAAGGACGTGCCGCCGTCGGCCGGCGAGCAGGGACTGATGCAGCGCCTGCAGGCGCAGCGTGGCTCGCAATGGGCCGACCTGCTGCCTCGCCTGCCCGCCGTGCTGCCGCAGTTGATGCGACTCGTGCGACGCAGCAACGTGTCCTCGACGGAGCTGGTGCAGCTGATGTCGCGCGATCCCAGCCTGGTCGGAGAGCTGATGCGGCTGGCCAACTCACCGCGTTATCGCACCGAGCGCGACATCACGGATCTCGCCGGCGCGGTGATGGTGCTGGGCCAGCAGGGCCTGGACCAGTTGGTGATGAGCGTCGCGATGCGACCCATCTTCCATCACGGCAAGGGACGCTACGGCAGCCGCTCGGGGACGCTGCTGTGGGATCTCAGCGAGCGCACCGCGTTCGCCACGGCGCGTCTGGCCAATGCGGGCGACGACGAGTTCTCCGCCTATCTGGCCGGCCTCAGCTCACAACTCGGCCTGATGGCGCTGCTGCGCGCGCTGGACGGGATGTCCGCGCCCTCGGTGCCGCCGCTGGACCGCGAAGGCCTGCATCGCCAATTGCTGCCGTTGACGGCCGCATGGTCGGCGCAGATCGTCGAGCACTGGGGCTTCCCGCCCCAGGTCGCCGAAGCGCTGGCACCTCGCCCGGGCCGTGGCGCCGAGTCCGTCGTGCTCGCGCACCTGGTGCGGCAGGCGCAGGCGGTTGCGCTGCGCCAGCTCATGCAGCCGGGGCTGCAGCCCGCGCAGTTGGGCGACTGGTCCCCCGCACAGCAGCGCTGCTACGCCGAGCTGGAGCACGAGTTCGCCGCCGGCGAGCCTTGAGCTGCCCGACGTCGCGGGCGCTCTCCGCGAGACCTCAGGCCCCGCGGCTTTTCGCCAGTCTCCACGCCATCAGTCCGAACACGCCTTCGAAGAGCAAGGCCAGCGCCGCGGCCGGCAAGGCGCCCGCAAGCAGCAGGGTCTGATCGTTCAACGCGAGCCCGGTGACGATGCGTTCCCCGTAGCCTCCGGCGCCGATGAAGGCCGCCATGGTGGCGGTCCCGACGGACAGGCTGGTGGCCGTGCGCAGGCCCGCGAGCATGACCGGCAAGGCCAGCGGCAACTGCACTGAACGCAACACCTGGCCCCGCGTGAGGCCCAGCGCCTTCGCGGCGGTGGTCAGGCCCTCCGACACTTCGCTGAGACCGACCGTGCAGTTGCGCAGCACCGGCAACAACGCATAGAGCGTGAGCGCGACCAGCGCCGGCACCGGCCCGATCCGGTTCGTCGCCCAGATCAGGAGCGCCAGCATCGCCAGCGAGGGCACGGTCTGCAGCAGCGCGCAGACGGCCAGCAGCGCTTCGCGCCAGCGCGGCCACGGGTGCAGCGCGACCGCCAGCGGCACGCCGATCAGCGTGGCCAGCGCGACGGATCCCAGGACCAGCGCCAGGTGCTGCACCGTGAGTCGACCGAGATCCGGACCGCTCAATCTCGACCAGAGGTCCGACTTGGCCGGCTCGGCCGGACCGGGGGAAGACGCAGTGGCCGATGTCGTGGAGCCGATGGAAAAGGCGGAGGAAGAGGCGGAAGGGGCGGAGGCGGCTGCGGCCGAGGAGGCGGGGCCACGGGTCGCCACGAACGCTCGAGCGATCGCGTCGAACGGTTGTCGCTGCACTTCGGCCCGCGCATTCATCGCGATCATCGCGGTCTCGTCGATCCTGCCGCGCAGCGCCTGCAGCGCCGCCCAGGCGCGCGGATGGCGCTGCGGCAGATCGACTCGATACAGCAACACCGCGTCATACCGGGGAAGAAGTGCGCGTCGTCGGCCAGCACCGTGAGATCAAGCGCCGCGATCTGCGCGTCGGTCGTGTACACGTCGGTGACATCGATCTGGGCTTCGGCAAGCGCACGGTAAGCGAGCCCGTGATCGAGCCCCGTCGGGGTCTGCGGCAGCGCATAGCGCTTCGACAAGCCGGGCCAGCCGTCCGCGCGGCCCAGGAATTCGTTGCTGAGGCCGAACTTCAACGTCGGCTGCCCCTTCAGTTGCGACAGCGCATGGAGACCGAGTTCGCGCGCCTGCGCCGACCGCATCGCCAGTGCGTAGCCGTTGTTGAAGCCGAGCGGCACACCGATCGCCAGCCCGAGCGGGCGCAGTTCCGCCTGCAGTTGATCGAGCGGCGCGCCGGTGGTCGCGTGGCCGAGGATCTCCCGCTCGATCGTGCCGAGGTACTCGGGATAGACGTCGATGCTGCCGGCCTTCAGCGCCGCGTGGACGATGGCGGTGTTGCCCAGGCCCTGGCGGACCTCCACCTCGGCGGACGGATCGTCGGCGCGCACGGTCTGTGCGAGCACCTCGGCGAGGATGTAGCTCTCCGTGAACCGCTTGGAGCCGATGCGTAGCGGCTCGGCGGCCTGGGCGTGCGGCGCGCCCGTGAGTGCCGCGCAGACCAGCAGGAGAAGGAGGGGCCACAGCCGGCGGAGCAGCATCATCGGCGCAGCATAGTCGAGCCCGTCCGGCTGCGCGCCAGCGTGCGCAAGACCTGGCCCGCGAAGGCGTCGGCCGCCGCGGAGCCTGCCGAGGCCTTGCTGCGCATCAGCACCACCGACATCGCCGGCAGCGAGGTCGCCGGCGGCATGCCGTGACGCTCGTCGAGCAGTTCCATGCCCTCGGGCACGCTGCAGCGTGTGAACAGCGCGATCGCCAGGCCGCTCTCGACGGCCGCCAGCATGCCGGCCGGGCTGGCGCTGTCGCAGACGATGCGGTGAGGCCGCTTCAATGCCGCCAGCGCCGACAGTGCCGCCTTGCGCGCAAGACTGCCCGATTCGTAGACCGCGACGGGCAAGGGCGTCTGCCGCCACGCCTCGAAGCGCGGCGCGCCGAACCAGGCCAGCGGTTCGTCGAACAGCGGCTGCCCGCGACCGGCTCGATCGCGCGTGACGACCGCCACGTCGACTTCGCCGCGCGACACCCGGGGGATGAGCACCGTCGACTGCTGGCAGACGAGGGTCAGCTCCACCGCCGTGTGCCGTCCCGCGAAGTCGCGCAAGACCGGGGTGAGGTAGGGCAGCGCGTAATCCTCCGGCACGCCGATGGTGAGGCGGCCGTGCAGCGTCTCGCGCTTGAGCGCCTGGACCGCTTCGTCGTGCTGCGCGATCAGGCGGCGCGCGTGTCCGAGCAACTCGCGTCCCGCCGGCGTCAGATCCAGCCGTCGCGGCGTGCGCACCAGCACCGGCTGACCCACGGCCCGTTCCAGCTTGGCGATCTGCATGCTCAATGCCGACTGCGAGCGATGCACCAGGGCCCCTGCCGCCGTCAGCGAGCCGCCGTCCACCGCCGCCACGAAGGCGCGGAGCCAGTCCAGTTGAAGGTCGGTCGAGGGCATCAGGTCCTCCGCCCCTCGGGGGCATCCATTCGATTCCGTGATGCTAAGCGTGAAGAGGATTCGCTTTGCCGAATGCGGGCAGCGGCCCAGACTCTTCCCATGTCCACGTCGCTCGCCTCCTCGCCAGAATCCTCTTCCCCGTCTTCGGCGACCGCAGCCGGCGCGGCCCGGCGCCTGCGGGAAGGTCAGGGGCTCATGGTGGGCGGCGGACTGCTGCTCGGCACGATCGGCGTGTTCGTCGAGGAAGCGGCCCAGGACCCCGCCACGACCGTGTGGTTCCGTTGCGTGTTCGGGCTCGCGGCGCTGCTCGCCTGGGGCGCCGCGCGCGGCCAGATCGGCGAGCTCGTCCGGCTGCGCGGTCGCGCGCTGGGCGTGGTGCTCGCCGTGGGACTGCTCACGGTCTTGAACTGGGGACTGTTCTTCGCGGCGATCCCGCGCTGCTCGATCGCCGTGTCGACGGTCGTCTTTCATGTGCAACCCTTCTGGCTGATGGCGATGGGCGCCTTCTGGCTGCGCGAACACGTGACGCGCGCGCAGTGGCTGGCAGCCGCCATTGCGTTGTGTGGCCTCGCGTTGGCCACCGGCATCGCGGATGAGGTGTTCGCGCCCGGCGGCGGCGCGGGCGGCGCCATGCGGTTGCCGGGTTATGCCCTCGGGGTGGGGATGTGCCTGCTCGGGTCGGTGACTTACGCGGCGGCGAGCTTTCTCGCCAAGCTCGAGGCTGAACGCGCTGGATCGTTCGCGCTGTCGGCGGGACAGTGCGTCGTGGGCGCCGTCGTGCTGCTGCCCTGGCCGCTGATGCACGGGCTGCCGGCGTTCGGTGCGTCCTGGAGCTGGTTGGCGGGACTCGGCGTGCTGCACACCGGGCTGGCGTATGTCGTGCTGTACGCCGGCATGGCGCGGCTCGGCACCGGGCGCATCGCGGTGTTGCAGTTCGTCTATCCCGGGACGGCCGTGCTGGTCGACTGGGCGGTCTACGGCCGGGCGCTGAGTCTCACGCAGATCGTCGGCGTGGGCCTGATCGGTGCTGCGCTGTGGACCTTGCGGCGCCGCGCCTGAGGAAGCGCCCGCTCCGCGATGGATGCGGTCTGTCCCTCCGGGGATGCAGTTGGTCGCCGCGCGGGCGCTGCGCGATGCACCGGTTCGTACAGTGCATCGCACTTCGAACCAGGGAGCGTCCCGTGATCCAGCCTTCGATCTCCTCGTTGTCTTCCCCGCCGACCTCGTCCTTGACCCGCCGTCCGTGCGCGCGGATGTCGCGTGCGGCACTACTGCTGGTCGGTGCCGTCACGCTGGCGCTGGGGGCCTGTGCCCAGTCCGCGCCGCCGCCGCCCGCTCAGGAGGGCTTCAGCGCCGGCATTACCGTCGACGCCAAGGCCGACGGCGTCGACCTCGACACGCCGCTCTATCCCGGCGCCGTGCCCTACAAGGATCGCGACGAGGACAAGTCGAGCGTGCAGATGAGCCTCTGGGGCGGCCTGTTCGGCTTGCAGTTGGCGGCCGGCAAGTTCCAGAGCAAGGACGAGGTCGATCGCGTCGGCAGGTTCTATCGCCGCGCGCTGTCGCGCTACGGCACGCCGTTGGATTGCGGCGCCGCCGATGCCCCGCGCGGCAAGCCGAAGGACGGCGGTCCGCTGACCTGCGACGACGACAAGCCCGATGCGGGCGGGCAGCTCTACAAGGTCGGACTGCCGAAGAACTTCCGCGTGGTGTCGGTGAAGCCGCTGCCGGACGGCACGACGCAGATCAGCGTCGCGCGCGTCCGCTTCCGGTGAGCAGCCCCGGCAGGACCGCCGTGAGGCGCGGACCGGGCCTGCTTCGCAAGCGGGTCAAGCCCCGGCCGGCGCCATCGCCGCCGACCGCCGCGGCGGCTGGCGACGAGGATTCCGGCAGGCCGCCTCTCAGCGCGCCGTCCGCGCGTCGATCCAGCGGGTCGTGACGGTCGAGCCCTTCAGGCGATCACCTGCTGCGTGAAGGCGCGCAGGTGATCCATCAGGACGTCCGAGGCCGCCGCTGCCGCTTCTCCGTCTCCGCCCGCGATGGCTTCCGCGAGGCGCTGATGCGCGCGAGCGCCGATGGCGACGTCGCCCAGATGCCGGTACGCGTACCAGAAGCGCCGGCACTGGATGATCATCGGCAGCACCGCGGCCACCGCATAGCGGTTGCGGCAGGCCGTGTGGTTGACCCGGTCCAACGCCTGGTCCACCCGCATGTAGGCTTCCAGGTCGTGCCGCTCGGCGGCTTCGGCCATGAGGGCCGCGCAGGCCAGCAGTTCCGAGCGCTGCGCCGGCGACGCCCGGCGGGCGGAGCAGCAGGCGATCAACCGCTCCAGCGGCCGGCGTGCTTCCAGCAGATCCAGGTGTTCCGCCAGCGGCATGTCGCTGACCAGCAGGCCGCGCCGCGGCTGCTGCGCGATGAGGCCGCTGGCGACCAGCCGCATCAGCGCTTCGCGCGTCGGTGTCCGACCCAGCCCGATCCGCGCGATCAGTTCCGTCTCCACCACCGGCGCGCCCGGGCGCAACTGCAAGGTCGCGATCAGCGTCTCGATCGCGTCGTAAGCCTGGTCTGCCTGGCGGCGTTTGTCGACGTCCTGCAGCTCAAGGGTGTCTGAAGTCATGGGCGCGGATCATCGCAGGGTCTGGCCTACGGGCAATCCCTGGTCCGGGCCGGATTGAGTTTGCGCAGGTCAACCCCAGTTAAATCCGCGTCCGGCAGGTGCCGGGCCGGCCGGATGGGCCGCATACAATCACCGGTTCTTCCGTACGCCAGGACCTCGTGTCCGGCGGCGCTCCGGCCCCTGGCCGGCGCCAACGCAATTCCTGAGGGATATCGACGTGTTTATTTCCAACGCTTTCGCCCAGGCCGCGCCTGCTGCCTCGTCCGACCCCACGGGCGGCTTCCTGCAGATGCTGCCCCTGGTGGCCGTCTTCGTCGTCATGTACTTCGTGATGATCCGTCCCCAGATGAAGCGCCAGAAGGAGCACAAGACGATGGTCGAGGCCCTGGCCAAGGGCGACGAGGTCATCACCGGCGGCGGCATGCTCGGCAAGGTCGTCAAGATCGGCGAGCAGTACCTGACCGTCGAGATCGCCTCGGGCGTCGAGATCCAGGTCCAGCGCACGTCCGTCGTGCAGGTCCTGCCCAAGGGCACCGTCTCGAAATAATTCGAAACCCCGACCTGGGGCGGCCGCGTCCGGCGTGACCGCTCCCTGACGACCCGGCCCGTGCGACGCACGCGCCGGGTCGGTTTTCAGAGGCGCCCGCGGACCCGATGCCCCGCATCGGCCGACGCGGCGCCTGGTTTGCAGAGGATCTCCTCATGAACCGTTATCCGCTGTGGAAGTACGCGCTGCTCGTCGTGGCGTTGCTGGTCGGCCTGATCTACACGCTGCCCAACCTGTTCGGCGAAGCGCCGGCGGTGCAGGTGTCCAGCGCCAAGGTCGTCGTCAAGATCGACGACACCGTCCGCCAGCGCGTCGAGCAGGCGATCACGCAGGCCGGCGTCACGCCCGACTTCGTGCATCTGGAAGGCAGCTCGATCCGCGCCCGCTTCCATGACACCGACGCCCAGATCAAGGCCAAGGACGCGATCGCGAAGGCCCTGAACGGCAGCGAGACGTCCGACCCCACCTACATCGTCGCGTTGAACCTGGTGTCGCGCTCGCCGGCCTGGCTGACCGCGCTGCACGCGTTCCCGATGTACCTGGGCCTGGACCTGCGCGGCGGCGTGCACTTCCTGATGCAGGTCGACATGAAGTCGGCGCTGACGAAGAAGGCCGAGTCGATGGCCTCCGACGTCCGCACGATGCTGCGCGACAAGACCATCCGCCATGCCGGCGTCACCCGCGAGGGCAACGACGTCGCCATCAACTTCCGCGACGAGGCCACCCGCACGCAGGCGCAGAACCTGCTGCGCGACCAGGTGCCCGACTTCGCCTGGGTGCCGTCCGGCGCCGGCACCGAGCTGCGCCTGACCGGCTCGCTGACGCCCAAGGCGGTGATCGCCGTCCAGGACGCCGCGATCAAGCAGAACATCACCACGCTGCACAACCGCGTCAACGAGCTGGGCGTCGCCGAGCCGGTGATCCTGCAGCAGGGCCGCGACCGCGTCGTCGTCCAGCTGCCGGGCGTGCAGGACACGGCCAAGGCCAAGGACATCATCGGCCGCACCGCGACGCTGGAGATGCGCATGGTCGACGACAGCGCCGAGGCCCAGGCCGCGCTGGCGGGCACCGGTCCCGTGCCGTTCGGCACCGAGCGCTTCACCGAGAAGGACGGCGTCACGCCGATCATCGTCAAGCGCCAGGTCGTCGTCACCGGCGACAACCTGAACGACGCGCAGCCGAGCTTCGACGAGAACCACCAGCCCTCCGTGACGCTGAAGATGGACGCCAAGGGCGCCCGCATCATCAAGGACGTCTCGCGCGAGAACATCGGCAAGCGCCTGGCGATCCTGCTGTTCGAGAAGGGCAAGGGTCAGGTCGTGACCGCGCCGGTCATCCGCGGGGAGCTGGGCAACAGTTTCTCGATCACCGGCGGCGCCATGTCCACGCAGGAAGCCAGCGACACCGCGCTGCTGCTGCGCGCCGGCTCGCTGGCCGCGCCGATGGAGATCATCGAAGAACGCACCATCGGCCCGTCGCTGGGCAAGGACAACATCGACAAGGGCATCGCGTCGGTGACCTGGGGCTTCGTCGCGGTGGCCGTCTTCATGTGCCTGTACTACATGATGTTCGGCGTGTTCTCCGCGGTGGCGCTGGGCTTCAACCTGCTGCTGCTGCTGGCGGTGCTGTCGATGCTGCAGGCCACGCTGAGCCTGCCGGGCATCGCGGCGATCGCGCTGGTGCTGGGCATGGCCATCGACGCCAACGTGCTGATCAACGAGCGGGTGCGCGAGGAACTGCGCGCCGGCCTCGCGCCGCAACAGGCGATCCATGCCGGCTACGAACGCGCCTGGGCGACCATCCTGGACTCCAACGTGACGACGCTGATCGCGGGCCTGGCGCTGCTGGCCTTCGGCTCGGGGCCGATCAAGGGCTTCGCGGTGGTGCATTGCCTGGGCATCATCACCTCGATGATCTCGTCGGTGATGTTCTCGCGCGCGCTGGTCAACCTCTGGTACGGCGGCCGCAAGCGGCTGAAGTCCGTGTCCATCGGCACCGTCTGGAAACCCGGCACGACCGCGGTCCCGGCTGAATCGGCGGCCGAGGCCGTCGAGGCCAAGTAACAACGGCTGCGGCCCCCTTAGCGAGCGCACAACGCCATGGAATTCTTCCGAATCAAACGGGACATCCCGTTCATGAAACACGCGTTGATCCTCAACGCCGTGTCCTTCCTCACCTTCGTCGCCGCGGTGTTCTTCCTGGTCACGAAGGGCCTGCACTTCTCGATCGAGTTCACCGGCGGCACGGTGGTCGAGGTCCAGTACGCGCAGGCCGCCGACATCAACAAGACGCGTCACACCGTCGAGCAGATGGGCTTCGGCGAGATCCAGGTGACCAACTTCGGCACCTCGCGCGACGTCATGATCCGGCTGCCGGTCAAGCCCGACGTCAAGCAGGACGTGCTGGTCAGCCGCGTGTTCACCGAGCTGTGCAAGTCCGAGAACGGCAATGTCGTCGAGCACCAGGAAGTCACGCCGCAGGGCGAGGCGGTGACCCGCCAGGCCTGCGCGGTCGGCACCGCCGAACCGCTGAAGCTGACCCGCAGCGAGGTGGTCGGCCCGTCGGTCGGCGCCGAGCTGGCGCACGACGCCGCCTACGCGCTGGGCTTCACCGTCATCGGCATCATGCTGTACTTGGCCTTCCGCTTCGAGTGGAAGTTCGCCGTGGCCGGCATCATCGCCAACCTGCACGACGTGGTCATCATCCTGGGCTTCTTCGCCTACTTCCAGTGGGAGTTCTCGCTGGCGGTGCTGGCGGCGATCCTGGCGGTGCTGGGCTACTCGGTGAACGAGTCGGTGGTCATCTTCGACCGGATCCGCGAGGCCTTCCGGAAATACCGCAAGCTCAACACCCACGAGGTCATCGACCACGCGATCACGTCCACGATCAGCCGCACGATCATCACGCACGGCTCGACGCAGATGATGGTGCTGTCGATGCTGCTGTTCGGCGGCCCGACGCTGCACTACTTCGCGGTGGCGCTGACGATCGGCATCCTGTTCGGCATCTACTCGTCGGTCTTCGTGGCCGCGGCGATCGCGATGTGGCTGGGCGTCAAGCGCGAGGACCTGGTCAAGACCGGCCCCGCCAAGCAAGGCGACCCGGATGACCCCAACGCGGGCGCGGTGGTGTAGTAGAGTCATCCGCACTCCTCAAACTCGAGCTCGATGACCGCCGCCGACGCAAGATCCCAGGCCCTGGCTTCGCAAGCGCGGCGCGTCCACACGGAGGTGCTGCTGCGAGGGCTGCCCGCCATGGTGGCGGTCCTGACCACGGCGGTGCAGGACCAGCTCGCGCAGCCGGCCGAGCACGCGCTGCAGATGGCCCGCCGCGACGCCTTCGAGGCGTGGCAGCGCGCCTCGACCCCCTGGCACGCGCGGCTGGGCAAGTCGCTGCGGCACGCGTACCACCACGGTGCGGGCGATTCGCGATCGGCCTCGCTGTCGTCGCGCCCGCAGAACCTGACCCTCGTCAGCGACGACACGATCGAGCGCGAGATCATTGCCTCCCGCCTGGCGCTGGCGATGATGGACAAGGCCAGCTGGGAATTCAGCGACCTGCGCAACCGGATGCAGTCGCTGGAGCGCGTCGAGGACCTCCAGCAGCAGGATCTGCTGCGCGCGCAGGTGCTGGCGCGACTGGTGCTCGATGCCTGGTTCGAGGCCGGCCTGAGCAGCTCCGTCTGGCAGATGCTGCAGCGCTGGTTGCACCATGAGTTCTCGCAGCTCCTGAACGAGGCCTATCACGAGGCCAACCACTGGCTGATCCAGCAGGGCGTGATGCCCGAGGTGGACCTGCGCCCCTTCATCCGTCGCAACGCGCCGGCGGGGGGGATGACGCAGGCCGCGCCGCTGGGGCCGGCGCAGGGTCCGGGCCAGGCGCACGGCGGCATCGCGCCGCAGGCGGCGCAGGTGGCCGTCCCGGCGGGTCCGGCGGGGACGCCGGCCAGCCAGTCGGCCCAGCAGGTGATGGCGCAATTGCAGCGCGTGCTTGCGCGGCATGTGCCGGAGCTGGCGCAGCCGCAGGCCCAGGCGCCGTCGCGTTCCGGCATGCCGGCGGCGGGGCCGGCGACGCGCAGCGGATTGCCCGCCGCACCGGCCGGCCCGGCGACGATGTCCGGTCATCCGGCCGGTCCGGCGACGCGGACCGGTTCGCCACGGCTGACCGCCGCGATCAATCACGCGCAGGAAGCGGTGCAGCGCCGTGCGGACAAGGTCGCGACGGTCGACCAGCAACTGACGGCCCCGCAGGCACTCGACGAGATCCGCCACCGCAACCAGGCGCTGAAGCAGGTCCTGAAGAACGCCGCCGACACGCCGGCCGAGCGTGCCACGATCGAACTGGTCGCGCTGCTGTTCCAGGCCATCCTGCAGGAAGAACGCATTCCGCCGGCGATCCGCGTCTGGTTCGCGCGGCTGCAGATGCCGGTGTTGCGCGTGGCCGTCGGCGAGCCGGACTTCTTCGCCACGGACGACCATCCCGCGCGCCGCCTGATCGACCGGATGGGCTCGTGCGTGATGGGCTTCAGCACCTCCACCGCCGAGATCGGCGATGCGCTGGAGCGCGAGATCAAGCGCGTGGTGCAGGTCGTCGAGGCCTACCCCGACACCGGCCGACGTGTCTTCCAGACGGTGCTGACCGAGTTCGAGAAATTCCTCGATCACTACTTCGAGCAGGAGAACGAGGTCTCGAAGAAGGGCGTGTCGCTCGCGCAGCAGGTCGAGCAGCGCGAGACGCTGGCGATCCAGTACACGATCGAACTGCGCAAGATGCTGTCCGAGGTCCCGGTGCAGGACGGCGTGCGCGACTTCCTGTTCCAGGTCTGGGCGGATGTGCTGGCGGTGACGGGCGTGCGTTACGGTCCCCAGGCCGAGCAGACCAAGGCGATGAAGCGCGCCGCGGCCGACCTGATCTGGTCCGCGAGCGCGAAGGTGTCCCGCGAGGACCGGGCCGAGGTGATCCGTCGCCTGCCGCCGCTGCTGAAGACGCTGCGCGACGGCATGGGCCACGCGGGCCTCAGCCATGAGCGCCAGGACGAACACATCCGGTCGCTGAACAACGCACTGGCCGCCGCGTTCACTGCCAAGACCGCGGCGATCCCGCGCGAGCGGCTGGACGACCTGATGAGCCAGCTCGAGACGCTGGAGGCGATGCTCCCGTCGCCCGAGTCCGGCGAGATCAACGAGACGCTGGTGCGCGACCTGTCCAGCCATGAATGCGACGGGCTGGAAGTGGTCGCCGAGGGCGGCGCGGCACCGACGTCGGCGATGCTGGCGTGGGCGCGCGAGTTGCAGGTCGGCAGCTGGTACATGCTCGACTACCGCGGCCGGGTCGAGCCGGTCCAGCTTGTCTGGCGCGGGCTGCGCCATCACCTGATCCTGTTCGTCTCGCCTCAAGGGCGGGGCGTGCTGTTCCAGCTGAGCCGGCTGGCCGCGTTCCTGCAAGCCGGGCTGATGCTGCCGGCGCAGGACGAATCGCTCACCGTGAAGGCGACGCGCAACGCGCTCGCGAAGCTGGAAGTCGACCCGAGCCGCCTGCTGGCCTGAGTCAGACCGGCGTTCCACGCGCCCATGAAAAAACCGGCGCCGCGATGCGGGGCCGGTTCTGCTTTCTGCGCCAGCTGGAAGCAGGCGTATCAGTGGATCAGGCGCTCTTCCGGCGCGACGAACAACTCGTCGAGGATCAGCGCATCGGGCTCCTCGCCCAGGCTCCAGAACACCATCAGCACGATGATCTTCAGGTCTTCGAGGTCGAGCGGGCCGCCGGGGATGGCCATCGCGCGATCGATCACCATCTCTCGCATGGCGGTCGGCAGCACGCCGGCCGAGGCCAGGAAGCTGATGAACCCCATCGAGCTCTCGCCCAGATGGTCCTGCTCATCGCGCGTGTAGACGCGCATGCTGCGTTCGCCGGGCTCACCGTGATGGGATTCGGCAGCGCCGGCCAAGCCGTCCAGCCACGACAGGGCGTCGCGGATCTCGTCGTCTTCGAACCCGACCGCCGACAGTTTCCGGGTCAGCTGTGCGTGATCCGGGCAGGCGTCGGGCCGCCAATAGGTTTCGTACAGGTAGACGAGGACGTCAAACATGGCGGGGATGATAACCGACGCCCTGAAAGCCCTTCCTCCCGAAATGAACGGTCCGGCGCATGGAATTCCTCCTTCCAGAACGCCGGAACGCGTTCTTGACGGGATCGGGATTCACGTCGTGCGGCGGCGTTGGAAAAGCGCGCCGGGCAGCCGTGCGACGCGACCGTCCAACTCCAGGTCCAGCAGCGTCGCGTTGAGCTCGTCCTGCGGCCAACCGCTGCGCTGCGAGAGCTGCTCCAGGGACACCGTGTCCCGCCCGATCGCGCGAAGGAGGGGGTGATCGACGTCCGCTTCCACGGCCTCGGGCGCCGGCGCGCTGTCGGGTTCCAGGTCGAGCGGCACCGTGCGCGGCAGTCCGCCGGTGGGGAGTTCGTTGAGCAGGTCGTCCAACTCCTGGACCAGGCAGGCGCCCTGCTTGAGCAGGTAGTGGCACCCCTTGGATTGCGGCGCATGGATGGGGCCCGGGACGGCAAAGACCTCCCGGCCTGCCTCGGACGCCTGCCGCGCGGTAATCAGGGATCCCGACTTCAGGGCGGCCTCGACCACCAGGCAACCCTCCGACAGTCCCGCGATGATGCGGTTGCGTTGCGGAAAATTCGGCGCCATCGGAGGCGTACCGACGAAGTACTCGCTCACCAGCAGCCCGCGTCGCGCGACGTGGCGGGAGAGATCCGCATGATCCAGCGGGTACACCTGGTCCGGCCCGGTGCCGAGAACCGCGATCGTGCTGCCTCGTGTGTTCAGCGCGGCCTCATGCGCGGCGCCGTCGATGCCTTGGGCCAGTCCGGAAACGACGCAGAAGCCCGCTTCGCCCAGGCCGGCGGCGAAGTACCGCGCGTTCTCGTCGCCTTGCGGGCTGGGGCGCCGACTGCCGACGACCGCGACGCAGCGTTCGCTGAGCAGCTCGCGCCGGCCGTCCAGATAGAGCATCAGCGGCGGATCGGCCGTGTGCAGCAGAGGCAGGGGGTAGTCCGGTGCGCCCAGGAGCAGGATCGAGCGGCGCTCGCCGCTGGACAGCCAGTCTTCGGTGCGTCGGACCAGCCGGTCAAGCTGGTCCGGGCCTTTCGCCAGCAGCGTGGCTTCCTCCGGAGCAAGTGCGGCGCCCCAGCCGGCGCGGCCGGCCCTGAGGACGGCGCCCGGTGCGCCGTGGCGCGCGAGCAGCCGCCGGGCGGCGCCGCGCGAGACGCAGGACAGCAGATGAAGCCAGTCGCGCAGTTCGTCGTGGCTCATCCGTGCGGTCCTCGGGACGACCTGATCCGGAGAGCCGCCGCGCTGACCGCCGTGATTACGGCTGCGTGAACCGGTCGCCCGGGACGACCGGTTCCTGGACCGACAGGATCAGCGCGTACGACACGCGGTCGAAGACCTGGAAGACGAACAGCTGGCCGTGACGCTCGTCGGGCAGCCGGATCTCTTCGCGGCGCGCGGTGGTGGGGTCGCGCACGACGCGACCGGCGTGCCACAGCGCCAGCACGTGACCGCGCTCGAGACCGTCGCGCTTGCCCTTGTTCAGCGCCACGATCTGATTCTGGCCGGCGGTGATCGCATCGCCGTAGACCGAGATGATGGAGCCGCTGATGGGGCCTTGCGGTGCATGGGGCACGTAGCTCGTGTAGCCGCGCTCCGGTACCGGAGCGAGGCGGTCGCCCGGCTGTGCCTCGATGCGGTTCAGCGTCATCGTCAGCGTCGCCGGGACCTCGTTCTTCGTGCCATTGCCGCTGCCCGGGCGGGTCAGGTCGGCGGTGCCGACGTAGACGGCTTCATAACCCAGCACCTCCTTGGTCACCGGATCGCGCAGCGGGCGCGGCTCGCGGAACACGCGGAAGTTCTCGACGTTGGCCGGCAGGTTGCCGCGGGCGTAAGCCAGGTCGCCCTTGCTGATCCAGACGCGGTTCTCCTGCGCCGAGAAGATCCGCGGCGCGGCGTCCAGATCGTTGCTGTTGAGCACCACCGCCTCATTGAGGAAGGGCTCGATCAGGTGTTGCGGGATCGCGGCGATGGAGCCGTCGTACAGCGACTCGGAGCGCACGCGGGGCGACAGCTTCACCGTGCCGCCGGGGCCGCCGGCGCCCACGTCGCGGCCCAGCTGGAGGCGGGCGCGGCCGTCGGCCTTGATCAGCATCAGCACCTGGCCGGGGTAGATCAGGTGGGGGTTGCGGATCTGGTCGTTGTTCATGCCCCAGAGCTCGGGCCAGCGCCACGGGCTCTTCAGGAAGATGCCCGAGATGGCCCAGAGCGTGTCGCCTGCCTTGACCGTGTACGTGTCGGGGGCGTTGGGCGCCAGCTCCGACAGGGGCACGCCGGCCTGGGCGACCTGCTGCGCCGTCTGGCGCTGTCCCTGGGTGATGGGGAAGTCCCCCGCCGCGAACGACGGCGCGGCGGCAAAGGTGCCCGCCAGCAGGGCTGCAGAAATCATCGTCAAGCCCAGCGGCCGCCTTTGCGTCATTACTTGTTCTCCGCGCGCCGAGATCGAAGGCCCCTCGTGGCCAATGGCGCTTTTGTGACGAGGGCCAGACTGACCGCCAAATCGGCGAAAATCAACCGTCTCGCTGGCGGCGATTCTGCCCCGGTTCAGGGGGCCCGGCAATGAACCGGCCCGCCCTCCCTTGCAAGCCCTTACAAACCGGCGTTGTGCGCTGTCCACAGCGGCTCACCGCGCCTCGCGTCCTCACCATGGCGAAACTTTCCATTCTTCGATACCCCGATCCACGCCTGCACACGGTGGCCAAGCCCATCGCCGCGGTCGACGACCGCCTGCGCGCGCTGGCCGACGACATGCTGGAGACGATGTACGACGCCGACGGCGTCGGCCTGGCCGCCACGCAGGTGGACGTGCACGAGCGCCTGCTGGTGATGGACGTCTCCGAGGAGCGCAACCAGCCGCTGGTGCTGATCAACCCGGAGCTCGTCGCGCGCAGCGAGGAGATGATGGAAGGCGAGGAGGGCTGCCTCTCCGTGCCGACCATCTACGACAAGGTCATGCGCCACAAGAAGGTCACCGTCCAGGCGCTGGACCGCGACGGCCACACCTTCCAGTTCGATGCCGAAGGCCTGCTGGCCGTCTGCGTGCAGCATGAGATGGACCACCTCGCCGGCAAGGTGTTCGTCGAGTACCTGAGCCCGCTCAAGCGCGAGCGCATCAAGACCAAGCTGGTGAAGAAGGCCCGCGAGGACGCGAAGCACTGATGGCCTCGGCTCTGCGCGTCGCCTTCGCGGGCACTCCCGAATTCGCCGCCGTGGCGCTGCAGGCGCTGCTGGACGCCGGCTTCGAGGTCCCGCTGGTGCTGAGCCAGCCCGACCGCCCCGCCGGCCGGGGCATGAAGCTGCAGGCCTCGCCGGTGAAGCAGCTGGCGGTGGCGCGCGGCATCGCCGTGGCCCAGCCGCGCAGCCTGCGGCTCGACGGCAAGTTCCCCGACGAGGCCGAGGCGGGCCGGCAGGCGCTGGCCGACGCGCGCCCGGACGTGCTCATCGTCGCCGCCTACGGCCTGATCCTGCCGACGTGGGTGCTGGAACTGCCGCGACTGGGCTGCCTGAACATCCACGGCTCGATCCTGCCGCGCTGGCGCGGCGCCGCGCCGATCCACCGTGCCATCGAGGCCGGCGACGCCGAGACCGGCATCACCATCATGCAGATGGACGAGGGCCTGGACACCGGCGACATGCTGCTGCTCGAGCGGCTGCCGATCGCCGCGGCGGACACGACCGCGACTTTGCACGACAAGCTGGCGACGCTCGGCGGCCGGCTGATCGTCGAGGCGCTGGAACTCGCCGCCTGCGGCGGCTTCCATCCGGTGAAGCAGCCCGAGGCGGGCGTCACCTACGCCCACAAGATCGAGAAGGCCGAGAGCCAGATCCGCTGGACCGACGACGCCGCGCAGATCGCGCGCCGGCTGCGGGCGTTCGATCCTTTCCCGGGCGGCGTCGCGCAGCTCGACGGCGAGGCGGTGAAGGTCTGGCGTGCCGAGGTCGTCGAGGTCCAAGGCACGCTCGGCGAGCCCGGACAGGTGCTGGCGGTCTCGCCCGACGGCCCGGTCGTCGCCTGCGGCGCGGGCAGCGTCCGGCTGACCGACCTCCAGCGTGCCGGCGGCAAGCGCCTGCCCGCCGCCGCGTTCCTGCAGGCGCGGCCGCTGCAGGTCGGTACCCGCTTCGCTTAACCCTGACTGAATCGTCGGTCAAACCGGACCGGCCCCGGCTTGAACCGGGCCGCCTTGCCGTCACATGGGACATCGGGACGGTGTACTGTCCGGGTGAGTTTCCCTTCGCGGCTCCGGCCGCTGTTTTCGAGGAGTGATTGCAATGTTCAACCTGATGAAGACCGCCATCCTGATGGCCGCCATCACCGCGCTGTTCATGGCGATCGGCTCCCTGCTGGGTGGCCAGACGGGCATGCTGATCGCACTGGTCGTCGCGGTGGGGATGAACTTCTTCAGCTACTGGTTCTCCGACAAGCTGGTGCTGAAGATGTACAACGCCCAGGAAGTCGATGAGCGCAGCGCGCCGCAGTTCTACAACCTGGTCAAGGAGCTGGCCGCGCGCGCCCAGCTGCCGATGCCCAAGGTCTACCTGATCGAGGAGAACGCCCCCAACGCGTTCGCCACCGGCCGCAATCCGGAGCATGCCGCGGTCGCCGCGACCACCGGCATCCTGCGCGTGCTGTCCGAGCGCGAACTGCGCGGCGTGATGGCGCACGAGCTGGCCCACGTGAAGCACCGCGACATCCTGATCTCGACGATCAGCGCGACCATGGCCGGCGCGATCTCGATGCTGGCGAACTTCGCGATGTTCTTCAGCCCGCGCGACAGCGAAGGCCGTCCGGCCAACCCGATCGTCGGCCTGCTGGTGGCGATCCTGGCGCCGATCGCGGCCTCGTTGATCCAGATGGCGATCAGCCGCGCCCGCGAGTTCGAGGCGGACCGCGGCGGTGCCGAGATCTCCGGCGACCCGCAGGCGCTGGCGACCGCGCTCGACAAGATCCACCGCTATGCCCAGGGCATCCCGCTGGAGACCACCGAGCGCCACCCGGAAACGGCGCAGATGATGATCATGAATCCGCTCTCGGGCGGTGGCATCCGGGGGCTGTTCAGCACCCACCCGTCGACCGAAGAGCGCATCGAGCGCCTGATGGCGATGGCCCGCCGCTGAGCACCGCGACGCCGGGGCACGCCGATGGCGATCCCGGGCGCCGGAACCACGAAACACCGCCTCCGGGCGGTGTTTTTCATTGGATCGGGGGTGATGGCGTCGACGGCACAATGGCCCGATACCGCTGGTGCGCCTGTTTCAAGCGCCTGTCCCCGGCGGTCGCAAAGGACAGCATGAAGGCCTCTTCCCGTTCCCTGACCGCCTTGGCGGCGCTGCTCGGCGCCGCCGCGCTGCTGGCCGGCTGCGATCAGCTCGGCATCGAGGATCCCGCCAAGGTCGCCGCGGCCAAGCAGGCCGAGGGCAAGGCCATCGGCGGCGCCTGCCGCAACGCGCTGCGCGCCATCGAGGACTGCTACGCCCTGAACCCCAAGGCCCAGAAGGCGGCCGTCTACGACGGTTGGCGGGAGATGGACGAGTACATGCGCGAGAACAAGCTCGAGGGCACGCGTCCGCTGGTCGCGAACCCGCAGGCCAGCCGGCCCGGCGTGGCCGCGTCGGACGACGAGGAGGAATCGCCGCGCTCCGCCAAGGGGCAGGTCAGCGAGAAGGCCGCGGACAAGCCCGCCGACAAGACCTCGGACAAGGGCAAGGGCGGCCATTGAGCGTCGCCCGCTGCATCGGCACATCGCCCAGCCGTGCAGTTGATCCCGTGGATGGTGCAGTTCGTCATCGCCCGGTCGCCGGGCCGGGGCGACGCGGCGAAGATACGATCATCCGAAAGATCAGGAGATCGTCCATGACCACCCCGTCCTTCCGCGCCACCCGCCGTCTGTTCGCCATCACCGCGCTGAGCCTGGCGTCCGTGGGCGCCGTCGGCACCGCGCAGGCCTGGTCGCTGAGCTTCGGCAGCTCGCAGCGCATCGAGGGCAATGGCGACGTCGCCGCCGATGCCCGCGACGTCGGCGCGTTCGACGCGGTGGCGTTGTCCGGCGACTTCAAGGTCTTCGTGCGCCAGGGCTCGGCCGACAAGGTCGAGGTCAAGACCGACCGCAACCTGTTCAGCTACATCGAGACCAAGGTCGTCGACGGCAGCAAGGGCCGCACGCTGGAGATCTCGCCCAAGCGCGGCTTCAGCCTGAACGCCCGGGGCACGCCGACGATCACGCTGGACATGCGCCAGCTGCGCGGCCTGTCGATCTCGGGCTCGGGCGACATCCGCGTCGAGCCGATGAAGACCGGCAACCTGGACGCCAGCATCGCCGGCAGCGGCGACCTGCGCGTGCAGGGCCTGGAGGCCGACCATGTGACGCTGCGCGTCGCCGGCAGCGGCGACATGCTCTTCAACGGCAAGGCCAACGCGCTGTCGGTGACGGTGGCCGGCAGCGGCGACGTCAAGACCCGCGAACTGATCGTGGACGAGGCCAAGGTCAGCATCTCCGGCAGCGGCGACGTCACCGTGGCGCCGACGCGCAAGCTGGACGTGCGCATCGCCGGTTCGGGCGACGTCGGTTACGTCGGCAGCCCGGAGATCAGCATGTCCAACGCGGGCTCGGGCTCGGTGCGCAAGCTGAAGTGAGCGCCTGACGCGGCGCCCCCGGGCGCTGTGTGGACGCCCCTCGACGCGACAGCGGGCGAGGGGCGATTCGTTTGGGCACCGCGCAGACGACAATCGCGCCCATGGCGGAAGGACTCTCGGCGCTGGTGCGCCACCCGGAATTCAAGCGCGGCGCGAAGGAGATGCTCGGCATCACGCTGGGCATCTCGGCCTGGGGGCTGGTGACCGGCGTGGCCATGGTCAAGAGCGGCCTGGGCGTGGGCCTGTCGCTGCTGATGAGCCTGACGGTCTTCGCCGGCAGCTCGCAGCTGGCCGCACTGCCCCTGCTCGCCAGCGGCGCACCGCTGTGGGTGCTGTGGGCCACGGCCTTCTGCGTCAACCTGCGCTTCGTCATCTTCAGCGCCCAGTGGCGCCTGTACTTCGGGCCGCTGCCGCGCACGCAGCGGCTGGTCATCGGCTACTTCGCTGCCGACCTCAACTACGTCGCCTTCCTCAAGCGCTTCCCCGACCTGAAGCCCGATCCGGACAACCAGCTCCCGTACTTCTGGGGCGGCGTCGCGGCCAACTGGCCCGCGTGGCAGATCCCGGCCATCGCCGGCATCCTCCTCGCCGACCGCATCCCGACCAACTGGGGCTTGGGCTTCGCCGGCGTGCTGGCGCTGCTGGGGCTCAGCTACTCGCTGCTGAAGGACCGCAACACCTGGATCTCGGGCGCGGTGGCCGGCTGCGCGGCGGTGGCGGCGTACGCGTTGCCGCTGCGGCTGAACATCCTCGTGGCGATCGCCGCGGCGGTGGCCGTGGGGCTGCTGATGGAGAAGTGGCTCCCGCCGGCGTCGCCGGGACCGGGACCCGGACCGACCAGCTCGTCCGGTTCCTCCTCGGGGAGACCGGCATGAGCGTGTGGGAGGCGGCGCTGGGCATCCTCGGCATGGCGGTGATCACCATGGTCACGCGCAGCTTCTTCATGATCCCGGATCGCGAGGTCCCGCTGCCGCAGTGGGTCCGCGACGGCCTGCGTTATGCGCCGCTGGCGGCGCTCGCGGCGGTGATCGTGCCGGAGATCGTCATGACGCAAGGGGAGCTGATCCACACCTGGAAGGACGCGCGGCTCTATGCCGCGGCGGTCGGCACGGCCTACTTCTTCTGGAAGCGCGGCATCCTCGGGACCATCATCAGCGGCACCGCGGTGATGCTGACGCTGCGGATCGGGCTCGGCTGGTGAGCGGCCGGCCGGGCGGGCGGTCGCCGGTTTCAGCGGCGTTCCGTAACCCGCTCGGAGGGGGCGTGCCGTCACGCGGCTGTTAAGCTGCGGCCCGATTTGCCGGGCTTCTCCCGCTGCGTCTCCACGACGCGCGAGCACCTCGGCGCACCGCTTTCCAACTACTCGAAGCTCATCCCATGAACGTCCTGCCGAACGTCCAGCGTTTCGCCGATCTGATCGCCGCCGGCAAGGTGGCCGACCAGCGCGTGTTCATCCGCGCCGACCTGAATGTGCCGCTCAACGATGCCGGCCAGATCACCGAAGACACCCGCGTCCGCGCCTCGATCCCCGCGATCGAGATGGCGCTGAAGGCCGGTGCGGCGGTGATGGTCACCTCGCACCTGGGCCGTCCGACCGAGGGCGAATTCAAGCCCGAGGATTCGCTGGCGCCGGTCGCCAAGCGGATGGGCGAACTGCTCGGCCGCGACGTGCCGCTGGTCGCGAACTGGGTCGACGGCGTCGACGTGAAGCCGGGTCAGGTCGTGCTGCTCGAGAACTGCCGCGTCAACAAGGGCGAGAAGAAGAACAGCGAAGAGCTGGCCAAGAAGATGGCTGCGCTGTGCGACATCTTCGTGCACGACGCCTTCGGCACCGCGCATCGCGCGGAGGCCTCGACCTACGGCATCGCACAGTTCGCGAAGGTCGCCTGCGCCGGCCCGCTGCTGGCGGCCGAGATCGACGCGATCAGCAAGGCGCTGGCCAATCCGAAGCGTCCGCTGGTGGCGATCGTGGCGGGCTCCAAGGTGTCGACCAAGCTGACCATCCTGCAGTCGCTGTCGAAGAACGTCGACGGCCTGATCGTCGGCGGCGGCATCGCCAACACCTTCCTGCTGGCGGCCGGCCTGAAGATCGGCAAGTCGCTGGCCGAGCCCGACCTGGTCGGCGAAGCCAAGGCCGTGATCGAGTCGATGAAGGCGCGCGGCGCCGCGGTGCCGATTCCGGTGGACGTGGTGACGGCCAAGACCTTCGCCGCCGATGCGCCGGCCACGGTGAAGGCCGCGACCGACGTCGCCGACGACGACCTGATCCTGGACATCGGCCCGAAGACGGCGGCCCTGCTGGCCGAGCAACTGAAGGCGGCCGGCACGGTCGTGTGGAACGGCCCGGTCGGCGTGTTCGAGTTCGACGCCTTCGCCCACGGCACCGAGACCATCGCCCGCGCCATCGCGGCGTCGGACGCGTTCTCGATCGCCGGCGGCGGCGACACGCTCGCGGCGATCGCCAAGTACGGCATCGAAGACCAGGTGGGCTACATCTCCACGGGTGGCGGCGCCTTCCTCGAAGTGCTGGAAGGCAAGACGCTGCCCGCGTTCGAGATCCTGGCCAAGCGCGCGCAGGGCTGAAGCCGCGCGGCGGCTGAACATCGAGGGCGCCGTCGAGCGCCCTTTTCTTCGACCCGGTCCCACGCAGGACACGGGCGCAGAGGGAGGAGGATCATGAGCGACATCGACGGCACGACGCCTGCGGTGCGCGGTGCGGAGACCGGCATCGCGCCGGTCTGGCTGGCGCTGATCGCGCTGGCGGCCTCGTTCTTCCACCAGCTGATGCTGCTGGTGCCGGCGGCGCTGGTGACCCTGGCGCCGGCCGCCGTGTTCGACAACTGGCTCTTCTGGGGCGCTGGCGTCTTGGCATTCGTGCTGATGGCCTGGCTGGCGCAGCCGAGCTGGCACGGGTCGCCGCACCGCCTGACGCGCGAGCAGGCGCCGCGGCTCTACGCCCGCGTCGACGAGATGACCGATGCCATCGGGGCTCCGCGTCTCCATGCCATCGCGATCGACAACAGCATCAACGCGGGCGCGCTGGAGGAACATCGCGGCGTTTCGCTGCGGCCGACCCGGCGCGTGCTGATCCTCGGCCTGCCGCTGCTGCGCCTGCTGGATACCGCCGCGGCGGAGACGGTCATTGCGCATGAGCTGGGGCACTTCTCGCGCCGGCATGGGCGGCTCGGGCACTGGCTCTATCGCACGCGTGCGGCCTGGACCGCCTGGGCCACGAGCGTTCGCGAGGACGAGGACGACAGCAGCCCGTGGGATCGCGCCGGCGCGAACTTCGCGGAGCTCTTCCTTCCGTGGTTCAGTCGTGCCTCCGAGGCGCATTCACGACGCTGCGAATTCGAAGCCGACGCGCTCGCGGCGCAGTGGGCGTCGCCGGAGGCGTTGGCGCGTGCGCTGCTGTTGATCGAGATTGCCGTGATGCGCCAGGGCGAGGCGTCCACCTCGCTGGACGTGGATGCGCTGCGCGCGAGCGCAGAGCCACCCGCGCAGTGGGCGGACCACGCAGCGCAGGAGCTGCTGGCGCATCCACCGACGCCAGAGGAAATCGCCGAAGCGCTGCGCCATCGCCAGCCGCAGGGAAGCCATCCGCCGCACCGCCAACGGATGGAGGCGCTCGGCGTGGTCGGAGAGTCGATCGAGTTGCGGCCTCCCGCCTGGGAAGAGAGCGCCGCCGCCCAATGGCTGGACGGCGTCTGGCCGGAACTCTGCCAGGCTCAAGGACCGTGGGCGGGCGTCGGCGAGCGCTTGAGCTGGGCGATGGCGCACGAGGCGCTGGTCGGGCTCGACGCGGACAGCCGGCCCGTGCTGCCGCAACTGCCGGAGTTGCCGGAGCCATCGGACGACGCCGCCTGGCGTCGTCTCCATCGCCGGCGGGCCGCGGCCCAGGCGGCGATCGAGCACGGACAGGTTCGGCCTTGCGATCTCGCGCCGTCGCAGATCGAGGCGCTCCGTCGGGCGGTGTCGGTCAACCCGGCCATCGTGCAGGCGTGGCTCTTCGACGTGCCGGTCGAGCCGCCTACCGTGGCCGTCGTGTTGCGCGTCGATCCCGAGCGGATGATCGCGATGAAGCTCACTCTCGAGCAGGTCGCGACGACCTTGGCATTGACGATGGGATTCGTGCTGCCCGCAGGACGCGACTGGATGCCGCGCTTCAGCTACATGACCGAGGGACTGCCGCCCGAATTGCAGGCGCGTGTCGATGTGACGCCGCGCCTGAAGGGTTGAGGCTTCAGATCCCCAGATACGCCGGCAGCTTCCCGTCGGCCGGCTTGACGGCCGCGAAGCGTGCGGCCAGCTTCGACTGCAGTGCCACTGGCAGCGGCGCGAAGCCGGTGCCGCGTGTCAGGTCGTCGCCGTGCATGAAGCACCAGTACAGGAAGCTCATCACCGGCGCCGCGCCGGCGCTGGTCGCGGGCGTCGCGTCGATCAGGATGAAGCTGGTCATCGTGATGGGCCAGCTCTCCGCGCCGTCGCGGTCCATCAGCGAAGCCAGGTCGTCGCCCTTGCGCGAGAGATCGCTGTTGGCGATCGCCGACTTGAAGCCGCTCTCGCCCGCCGCCACCCACTGGCCGGCGGCATTGCGCAGGCGCACGCCGTTGAGCTTGTCGCGCTGCACGCGGTCGTAGCTGACGTACGCGATCGTGCCGGGCGCCGCCTTCAGCGCCTTGGCCATGCCGTCGTTGCCTTCGGCGGCTTCGACGTCGCCGGGCCACTTCGGCTGCGCGTTCACGCCGATGTCTTTCGCGAAGGCCGTCGACACGGCGGCCAGATAGCGCGTGTAGCCCTCGGTCGTGCCGGACTTGTCGGCCCGCACGATGCGCTTGACCGGCAGCGCCGGCAACGCGACACCCGGATTCAGCGCGGCGATGCGGCCGTCGTTCCACTTCGCGACGCGGCCCATCATCAGCTCGGCGAGCAGGTCGCCGGTGAGTTGCAGGCGGCCCTCCGGCACGCCCGGCAAGTTGACCACCGGCACGATGCCGCCGACCAGCATCGGGATCTGCACGAGCTTGCGCTTGGCCAGTTCCTCCGCGGTCAGTGGCGAGTCGCTGCCGCCGAAGGCCACGCCGCGCGCGGTGATCTGCTTGACGCCGTCGCCCGAGCCGGTCGGCTTGTAGCTCACGGCCTGACCCTTGGCCTTCTCGTAGGCCGAGGCCCAACGGCCGTAGACCAGCGAGGGGAACGAGGCCCCGGCCCCCGCCAGCGCAGCGGTCTGCGCGAACAGGACCCGCGGTGCGCCGAAGGCGAGGGTGATGGGGAGGGCGGCGGTGAGTCGCAGCAAGGCACGACGCGGAAAGGCGGGACGAGAACAAGCGGGACGAGGAGAGGCGGGACGGGAGGCAGGCACGGCGGAAGCTCGGAAGAGGTAGTCGACAGCGGGGCGCATTCTAGTGAGCACGTTCTTCGCACGCCGTGATCGATGCCCGGTGGCGGCACTTGCGGGCGGATCCGGGGAGGTTGTTCCCACTTGCGGGCAAATCCCGATGCCGATTCCACTGCGCGCATCGGCGATTGCCATCTTTGCATGGGAGTTAAAGCTGAATTCATCGCGCCGCCGGAGCCGGAGGATTAAGCTTTGCGCCCCCCAGGCCCCATTACCGGGCGGTTACGAAGGCGCGATGTCGCGCCGCGAAGACCGACGACGACAGGGCGCCGGGCCTCATTCATCGCGACGGAGATTTGCATGACCGACAAGAACGACGACCTCGACCTGAGCCCGGCCGAGGCCGCACTGCGCGAGGCGGCGCGGGACTACCACCGCTTCCCGACGCGCGGCAAGATCGCCGTCACGCCGACCAAGCCGCTCGCCAACCAGCGCGACCTGTCGCTGGCCTACTCGCCGGGCGTCGCCTATCCCTGCCTCGACATCGAGCGCGACCCGTCGCTGGCCGCGGACTTCACCTCCCGTGGCAACCTGGTGGGCGTCATCACCAACGGCACCGCGGTGCTGGGCCTGGGCGACATCGGCCCGCTGGCCGCCAAGCCGGTGATGGAAGGCAAGGGCTGCCTGTTCAAGAAGTTCGCCGGCATCGACGTCTTCGACATCGAGCTCGCCGAGCGCGACCCGGACAAGCTGGTCGAGATCATCGCGGCGATGGAGCCCACGCTGGGCGGCATCAACCTCGAGGACATCAAGGCGCCCGAGTGCTTCTACATCGAGAAGCAGCTGAGCGCGCGGATGAACATCCCCGTCTTCCACGACGACCAGCACGGCACCGCGATCATCTCGAGCGCGGCGCTGCTCAACGGCCTGGAGCTCGTCGGCAAGGACATCGGCGCGGTGAAGGTGGCGGTGTCGGGCGCCGGCGCCGCGGCCATCGCCTGCCTGGACGTGATGGTCGGCCTGGGTGTGAAGCGCGAGAACGTCTTCGTCGTCGACTCCAAGGGCGTGGTCCAGAGCGAGCGCGCCGACGCCGGCAAACTTGACGAGTCCAAGCGCCGCTACTGCCAGATCACGTCGGCGCGCACGCTGGCCGACGTCGTCAAGGACGCGGACGTGTTCCTGGGCTGCTCGGCCGCCGGCGTGCTGACCGCCGAGATGGTCAAGACCATGGCGCGTCAGCCCATCATCCTGGCGCTGGCCAACCCCGAGCCGGAGATCCGTCCCGAGCTCGCGAAGGAAGCGCGCCCCGATTGCATCGTCGCGACCGGCCGCTCGGACTATCCGAACCAGGTCAACAACGTCCTGTGCTTCCCGTACATCTTCCGCGGCGCGCTGGACTGCGGCGCGACCAAGATCACCGAGGCGATGAAGCTCGCCTGCGTGCGCGAGATCGCCGAGCTGGCCAAGGCCGAGACGCCGCCGGAAGTCGCCGCCGCCTACGCGGGGCAAGACCTGGCCTTCGGTCCCGACTACATCATCCCCAAGCCCTTCGACAGCCGGCTGATCCTGCGCATCGCGCCGGCGGTGGCCAAGGCGGCCGAGGAGTCCGGCGTCGCCACGCGTCCGATCAAGGACATGGCCGCCTACCGCGAGCAACTCTCGCGCTTCGTCTATCAGACCGGCATGTTCATGCGCCCGGTCTTCGCCGAGGCGAAGGCCCATCCGGCCCGCGTCATCTACGCCGAGGGCGAGGATGAACGCGTGCTGCGCGCCGTGCAGGTGGCGCTCGACGAAGGCCTGGCCAAGCCCACGCTGATCGGCCGCCCCGAAGTCATCGCGATGCGCCTGAAGCGCGCCGGCCTGCGGATCAAGCTGGGCGAGGATGCCCTGGTGATCGACCCTGAGAACGACCACCGCTTCCGCCAGTACTGGGAGGCCTACCACCAGGTCATGGGCCGCAACGGCTTCACGCCGGAGATGGCCAAGTCGGCGGTGCGCCGCTCCAACACGACGATCGGCGCACTCGCGATCCAGCTCGGCGATGCCGACGCCATGATCTGCGGCACGGTGGGTCGCTTCGACTCGCACCTGGAGCACATCCAGAACCTGATCGGCCTGAAGCCGGAGGTTTCCAACTTCGCGACGATGAACGCGCTGATGCTGGAGCAGCGCACGCTCTTCATCGCCGACACCTTCGTCAACGAGGATCCGACCGCCGAGCAGCTTGCCGACATCGCCTGGCAGGCCGCCGAGGAACTGCAGCGCTTCGGCCTGCCGCCGAAGGTGGCGTTCCTGTCGCACTCGATGTTCGGCAGCAGCAAGCGCGCGTCGGCGGTCAAGATGCGTCGCGCCCGCGACCTGTTCGCCGCCGCCTACCCGAACATCGAATGCGACGGCGAAATGCACGGCGACGCGGCGCTGTCCGAGGACGTGCGCAACAACTTCCTGCCCGAATCGACGCTCTCCGGCTCCGCCAACCTGCTGGTGCTGCCGACGCTCGACGCCGCGAACATCCTGTTCAACGTGCTGAAGGTTGTCGGCGGCCAGGGCGTCACGGTGGGCCCGATCCTGCTGGGCGCCAAGCGTCCGGTGCACATCCTGACCCCGTCGGCCACGGTGCGCCGCATCGTCAACATGACGGCGCTGGCGGTGGCCGACGTCAAGGCCGCGAAGGCCTGATCTGATCCTTGCATGGAGGTGGCATGGCCACCCCCGGCGAGGAGGCCGAGCGAGGGCGCGCGGAGCGCGCTTCCATGACTGACTGGGCGCAGACTGTCTGAGGGCAGCGAGCCGAAGGTGAGCGGACCGAGTTGGGCGCCCCCTCGCGAGTACCGAGTCGCCGGGGGTGGTCATGCCACCGAGGCTCGGTCTCAGCGACCGAGGCTCGGTCTGAGCGACCGATGCCGTTGGAAACTGTGTCGTAACTCGTGGAAACTGTTCCGACGTCGTTCTTGCGGCTCATAATCGACCGCTGTAACTAAATTTCAGACAGAGACAAGACATGTCCCGTGCCACCAAGATCGTCGCCACCCTCGGTCCTGCTTCGTCGTCTCCCGAGGTCCTGGAAAAAATGATCCAGGCCGGCGTCGACGTGGTGCGGCTGAACTTCTCGCACGGCAAGGCGCAGGATCACATCGACCGTGCCCGCATGGTGCGCGAAGTGGCGGCGCGGGCTGGCCGGCAGGTCGCGATCATGGCCGACCTGCAGGGTCCGAAGATCCGTGTCGGCAAGTTCGAGAACGGCAAGATCGAGCTGGTGAACGGTACGCCCTTCGTGCTCGACGCTGACCGCACCGAGCCTGGCAACGAGATGGTCGTGGGCCTGGACTACAAGGAGCTGCCGCGCGACGTGAAGCCCGGCGACACGCTGCTGCTCAACGACGGCCTGCTGGTGCTGACGGTCGAGGCGGTGCGCGGCTCGCAGGTGCACACCGTCGTCAAGCAGGGCGGCGAGCTGTCCAACAACAAGGGCATCAACAAGCAGGGCGGCGGCCTGACGGCGCCTGCGCTGACCGGCAAGGACATGGAGGACATCAAGACCGCGATGTCCTTCCAGTGCGAGTACCTGGCGGTGAGCTTCCCCAAGAACGCCACCGACATGGAAATGGCCCGCCAGCTGGCCAACGTTGCCGGCGAGCCCTTCCGCCACAAGCCGGGGATGATTGCCAAGATCGAGCGCTACGAAGCGATCCCGCACCTGGAAGCGATCCTCAAGGCCTCCGACGGCATCATGGTCGCCCGCGGCGACCTGGCCGTGGAAGTCGGCAACGCCGCCGTGCCCGCGCTGCAGAAGCGCATGATCAAGATGGCGCTGGAGCTCGACAAGGTCTGCATCACCGCGACGCAGATGATGGAGTCGATGATCGTGAACCCGGTGCCGACTCGCGCCGAGGTGTCCGACGTCGCCAACGCCGTGCTCGACGGCACCGATGCCGTGATGCTGAGCGCCGAGACGGCCGCCGGCCGTTTCCCCGTCGAGACCATCCAGCAGATGGCCGCGATCGCGCTGGAGGCGGAGAACGCCGAGTTCGTGACGCTGGACACCGACTTCGCGAACCGCCAGTTCGGCCGCATCGACCAGTCGATCGCGATGGGCGCGCTGTTCACCGCGCACCACCTGGGCTGCAAGGCGATCGTGGCGCTGACGGAGTCCGGCTCCACCGCGCTGTGGATGAGCCGCCACCGCATCCACGTGCCGATCTACGCGTTGACCTCGCAGGTCCTGACGCTGCGCAAGATGGCGCTGTACCGCAACGTGACGCCGCTGCTGATGCCCAACTTCAACGATCGCGACGAGGCGCTCAAGGCTGCCGAGGACCTGCTGATCGAACGCGGCGTGCTGATGCCCGGCGACACCTATGCGATCACCTGCGGCGAGCCGATGGGCTACCCGGGCGGCACCAACATGCTGAAGGTCTGCCGCGTCGGTTGACGGGGCAGCGGACATCCGGAGCCGCGCCGTGACCCCGCTGCGCCGCCGCGATCTCCTGATCGTCGGCGCCGGCGCGACGATGACGGTCGGGACCGTGCTCGCGCAAGGTGGCGCGGGCGGCGTCGGCGGTGCCGGCGCCGATGCCGCTCCAGGGGTCGTCGTGGACGGCCGGGAGCCGGTCCGGCTCGCGATCAGCGAGCAGACGCACAAGCCCTTCGTCCTGCCGCTGCTCAAGCAGATCGCCGAGGCGGCCGACCTGCAATGGGAATTGCTGCTGCTGCCCTGGCCGCGCGCGCTGCTGGGCGCGCAACTCGGTCAGCACCTGGTCTTCGGGCTGTCGCGCAGCCCTGCGCGGGACAGGCTGTTCGCGTACAGCCAGCCGGCCTTCGTGAGCCGCGGCTGGCTGGTCGTGCCGAAGGCGAAGCCGATCCGGTTCGACAAGCTCGAAGACCTGCGCGGCCGCGCGCTGTGCGTGCCGCGCGGCTCGACCTACGGCGCCGCGTTCGAGGAGGCGCGCCAGCAGCAGCTGTTCCGCGTCGAGGGCGGCGGCAACGATCTCGGGGGCCGCGTGCGCATGCTGACGGCGGGGCGCTGCGACGCGATGCTCGCGACCCACCGCGGCAGCGCTGCCGCGCTGGAGCGGCGGCTGCGCGCGCTGCGCAACGGGGCGCAGTTCCTGGTCCTGCCCAAGCCTGTGGTGGAAGAGGGCATCCTGTTCGGCGCCGCCAAGGGCAGCGAACCCGCCGCATTGCTGCCGCGTCTGGACGACGCGATCGCCCGCAGGCGAGCCGCGATCCAGGCCTTGGTCGACAGCGATCTCTGAGCGCGGTTCCTGGACGGCGGACTGGACGCCGCGGCGCCGGCGAAGCGGCGCGCGCGGCGTTGTGGCCGGCCTCAGGCGTTGCGCGCGGCCTGCACCAGCGCGGCGATGCGCGGTGTCATGTTCAGGGGCACGAGTTCCACTTCCTGGTGCGCGCGCGCGAAGACGCGGAACAGCTCGTCCGCGAAGGCGTGGCCCACATCGGTGACGCCGTCGAAGTCCACCTCCGCCCGCTTGAACTGCGGCAGCCGCGCCGCCACGCGCCTGGCCTGGGCGCGCGAGTCCAGCATCTGCCCCGCGACGACCACCAGGTTCAGCATCACCCGCGTCTGGTCGAAGGCGATGCCGGTGCCGTCGACGCTCCACTGCTCGAGCACCTGCTCCAGCGTGCGCGTGCTGTCCAGCGACATCGCCATGTAGATCGAGCTGCCCTGGCGCGGCAGGCCCTTGCCGTCCTTCCACGCGTTGCCTTCCCAGGCGCGGCGCTGGAACGCCTTGCCGTTGGCGTGGATGTCGAAGACGTCCGCCAGCTGCGAGCTGAAGAACAGCCCGCGCCCGGTGTGCGCCTGCGGCTGCGTCGTCAGCCGGCCCTTGCTGAGCTCCAGCATCGCGTGGCGCGCATCGGTCAGCTCATAGGTGTCGCGGATCTTGTCGAAGACGCCGCAGCCGTCGTCCGACACCAGCAGCTGGGCGTGCGTCGGCGTCTGGCGCAGCGACACGGTGACGCTGGTGCCGCCGCTGTGGTCGATGGCGTTGTTCACCAGCTCGGTGAAGCCGTGCTGGATCATCCGCGCGACGTGGCGCGGCAGCGCGAAATGGGGCGCGTAGTCGCGCTGCCAGACCACGTCCTCCATCAGGCCGTGCAGCGTGTAGCTGCGCGCCACCTGCCGCAGCGCGCCGGGTCCGAACACCGGCCGGCGGGCGGTGCCGGAGCGCGTCAGCCAGTGGGCGTCGACCAGCCGGCGCAGCGCGGCCAACGTGGCGCGGTGGCTGGCCCCGGTGCGTTCTTCGACGAAGGCGGGGAGGTCGAGCGAGTGCTCATTGGCGGCGGCGGTGATCCAGAGCGTCAGCTGATCGATCGCGAGGCGGGTCATGAAGTTCCTGGAAGCGGCGGTCGCGCGGGCGGTCCTCGCCGCCGGCGGCGGGGCAAGGCACGGCGCTTGCTCCGACGGGGCGGGACGCCCGGGCGACAGCCTACCGGCCGCTTCCGCCGCCGCGCAAGCGCACAGACCCCTGTCCGGGGGGAGTGCGCTTGCGCGGATGCGGTCTGCGCCCGCGACAGTCCCCGGGACGGCGGCGCCGGCGGCCCTGACGGGTGCTGGTATGGCACCAGTTCAGGGGGAGCCCCAGGTTCGTTACAGAGCCGGTCATGGGGGCTGGCTAGAATCCCGACCAGTTACGGCGCGGTTACGGCGAGGTTCGGCGCTGGCCCGCGGCCCAGGATTTTTCACTATCTCGGAGAACTCTCATGGCACTCGTCTCGATGCGCCAGCTGCTGGATCACGCAGCCGAACAGGGCTACGGCATTCCAGCGTTCAACGTCAACAACCTGGAGCAGGTGCAGGCCGTGATGGCCGCCGCCGACGAGGTCGGCGCCCCGGTGATCCTGCAGGCCAGCGCCGGCGCCCGGAAGTACGCTGGTGAAGCCTTCATCAAGCACCTGATCCAGGCCGCGGTCGAGGCCTACCCGCACATCCCGCTGGTGATGCACCAGGACCACGGCACCAGCCCGAAGATCTGCGAAGGCGCGATCAACCTGGGCTTCGGCTCGGTGATGATGGACGGCTCGCTGATGGACGACGGCAAGACGCCCGCCAGCTTCGACTACAACGTGGACGTGACCCGCCGCGTCGTCGAGATGGCGCACAAGGTCGGCGTCACCGTCGAGGGCGAACTGGGCTGCCTGGGCAACCTGGAAACCGGCGACGCGGGCGAGGAAGACGGCATCGGCGCCGACGTCAAGCTGGACCACAGCCAGATGCTGACCGACCCGGAAGAGGCCGCGGTCTTCGTCAAGGCGACGCAGCTGGACGCGCTGGCCATCGCCATCGGCACCAGCCACGGCGCCTACAAGTTCTCGCGCAAGCCCACCGGCGACATCCTGGCGATCTCGCGGGTCAAGGAGATCCACAAGCGCATCCCCAACACCCATCTGGTGATGCACGGCTCGTCGAGCGTGCCGCAGGAACTGCTGGCGATCATCAACCAGTACGGCGGCCAGATGAAGGAGACCTTCGGCGTGCCCGTCGAGGAGATCCAGGAAGCGATCAAGCACGGCGTGCGCAAGATCAACATCGACACCGACATCCGTCTGGCGATGACCGGCGCGGTGCGCAAGTTCCTGTTCGAGAACCCGGACAAGTTCGACGCCCGCGAATGGCTGAAGCCGGCCCGCGAGGCCGCCAAGCTGGTCTGCAAGGCGCGTTACCTGGAGTTCGGCTGCGAAGGCCAGGCCCCGAAGATCAAGCCGCGCAGCCTGGTCGACGTGGCCGCCGCCTACGAGCGCGGCGAGCTGGCGCAGGTCGTCCAGTAAGCGCCTGACGCAAGCGCGTTGAACCGAACCGGACCGGCCTCGCGCCGGTCCTTTCACATCCGCCCTCGTCTTTCGGAGCCCGGCCATGGCGCACGCTTTCACCTACGGCACGCTGATGTGGCCGGACATCATGGCCCGCGTCTGCGGTCCCGACGCCGAGCCGGCCGCGACGCCCGTATCGGCCACGCTGGCCGACCACGCGCGCCATCCGGTCCGCGGTCACGACTACCCCGCGATGATCCCGGCGACCGGCCACCATGTCGTCGGCCGGCTCTACCTCGACGTGCCCGACGCCGCGTGGGAGCGACTGGACCGCTTCGAGGGCGACGACTACGAACGCCACGAGGTGCTGGTGACGCTGGCCGACGGCAGTTGGCGGCGGGCCTGGACCTACCTGTTCAAGCCGGCGCTTGTCGCGTCGCTGGACGACGGCGATTGGGACGAGGCGCGCTTCGAGCGCGAGGGGAAGGCGCGCTTCGTGTCGCGCTACGTCGGATTCACGTCGATCTGAAGCGCATGAAAGCGGATGACGGCGGCGCCCTGGGGCGGGTGGGGTTCCCACGCCGCCTCTAGAATCCCCGCTTTGCTGTTCCGACCGACTGCACACCCATGACCGCCGCCCTGCACACCTCGTCGATCACCTCCCTTCCTCTCATCGCACGCGGCAAGGTGCGCGAGAACTACGCGGTCGGCGAAGACCGCATCCTGATGATCGCGTCGGACCGCATCTCGGCCTTCGACGTCATCATGAGCGAGCCCATCCCGGGCAAGGGCGCGCTGCTGACGAAGATGGCGCTGTTCTGGTTCGACAAGCTGGACGGCATCGTTCCCAACCACCTGACCGGCGACGATCCGCTGTCGGTGGTGACGGAGGCCGAGAAGGCGCAGGTCCGCGACCGCGCGATGCTGGTCAAGCGCCTGAAGCCGCTGCCGATCGAGGCGGTGGTGCGCGGGTACCTGGCCGGCAGCGGCTGGTCCGAATACAAGGCCAGCGGCAAGGTCTGCGGTGTCGAGCTGCCCGCCGGCCTGCAGAATGCGAGCAAGCTGCCGCAGCCGATCTTCACGCCCGCGACCAAGGCGGAGATGGGCGACCACGACGAGAACATCGATTTCGAGCGCTGCGCGCAGATCATCGGCCGCGAGATGGCCGAGCGCGTGCGCGACATCGCGATCCAGCTGTACCAGCGCGCCGCGGACATCGCGCTGACCAAGGGCATCATCATCGCGGACACCAAGTTCGAGTTCGGCCTCGACGCCGACGGCACCCTGACGCTGATGGACGAGGTGCTGACCCCCGATTCCTCGCGCTACTGGCCGGCGGAAAGCTACGCGGTCGGCAGCAACCCGCCGAGCTACGACAAGCAGTTCCTGCGCGACTGGCTGGAGCAGGCGACCGTGGACGGCCAGCCCTGGGGCAAGGTCGCGCCGCCGCCGGCGCTGCCCGAGGACGTGATCGTCAACACGTCCGCGAAGTACCAGGAAGCGCTCGAACGGCTGACACGCTGAGGCCGGCATGCACGACGCTTCAGCCCCGCCTTCCGCCGCCGCCGCCCCCCAGGTGATCAAGTCCCGGCTGCTGAAGCAGCTGGAGAAGGACATCGCCGCCGCGACCTCGCCGATGGCCTCGGCGGCCGCACGGGCCAAGCGCGCGATGCTGCTGGCGCGGCACGGCGCCGTGGCCGAGGCGCGCGAGGCGTTGACGGCGCTGCATCAGCTCTCCTTCCAGCACCCGCATCCGGAGATCGGGGCCTGGCTGCACATGGCCGAAGGCCTGATGAGCTACTACAACGGCTTCGTCGCGCAGCAGGCCTGGGACCGCATCCAGCGGGCGCACACGATCGCCGGCACCTCGCCCGCGCTGGTCGAGGTGCGCGTGCTGGCCTCGGCCTGGCTGGCGCAGCTGGCCTTCATCCGCCACGACCCCGCGGCGCTGGTCGAGCATGCGAAGCGCTGCCTCGACGAGGCGCTGCCCGAGCACAACGTGGCGCTGGCGCGCGTGGCCATGGCGATGGGCGTGGGCTGGCATTACGCCGGCGACATCGAAGCCGCGCAGCGCTGGTACATCCGCGCGCGGCGCCACGCGTCGGTCGAGGGGGACGACGCGTCGCTGTCCGCGCTGATGTTCAACATGGCCGGCATGCGTGCGTCGCAGCTGCGGCGCGAGAGCCTGTCGGGCCTGGCGCCGCGCGGTCCCGAACTGCTGCTGACGGTGGACTCGATGCACCACTTCGACGAGGCGGTCGGCGCGCAGATGATGGCGGAGCTCACGCCGGTGCTGCGCGCGCAGGTGCTGACGATGCAGGGTGGCTTCGACGAGGCCAGACGCCTCTACGAGGAGCACCTGCCGCAGGCGATGTCGCTGGGGCTGGAGCGCCTGGGCAGCAGCCTGCTGTCGGACCTGGCCTGGTGCCGGGCCAACCTCGGACAGCACGAGCACGCGCTGCACCAGGCGCGCGAGGCCGAGATCGAACTCGATCCCGATTGCGAGCTCGACGACCGCGCGATCACGCACAGCCGGCTGGCGCAGACCTTCCAGCTGCTCGGCGAGACGGCGGACGCGGACCGCCACCAGGCGCTGGCGGACGAGGCGTGGCGACAGTTCGCCGAACAGCAGCAGCAATGGCGTGAGCTGATCGCGGCAAGCGCGCTTCAGGCCTGAGCGGGCCGTCCCCGCGCACTCAGCGCGGGGACGCGAAGCGCTTCGCGATGAAGCGCCAGATCATCGCCGTCGCGTCCGGGCCGTTGGGATCGCTGAACGGCTCCTTCGCGGGCCCGCCGCTCCAGGCATGCGCGAGGCCGTCGATCTCGACGAGCGTCGCCGCGACGGCGCTTCCGCGCTTGAAGTCGACGATCGTCATCGGCAGCCGCTTGCCGCGTTGCACCCGACGGTCCTGCACCGTCGCCGCTCCGGCGGCCAGTGCCCACTGGCGCGCGGCCTCGAACGCATTCGGTGTCGCCACGATGCGGTCCTGATTGCCTTGGATGACGAGCAACGGCGGCCAGGCCGCACCGCCGTCCACCGCGGCCGCCTCCGCCTGGCCGCGCATGGCACGCAGCGCCGTCGTTGCTGAGCTCGCCAGTCCCGGAGGTACGCCCGAATGCATCGCGATGGCGCGGAAGCGCTCCGGATGCAGTGTCGCCAGCAAGGCGGCCATGCCCGCGCCGGCGGACAGTCCCACCAGCGCGACGCGCTCGCGATCGGCGCCGTGGAGTGCACAGACCTGATCGATGGCGGCGAGGATCAGCGCGGCCTCCCCCTGCGCGCGGCCGGACTCGGTGTCGAACCAGTTCCAGCAGCGCTGCGGATTGGCGAGCCGGCTCTGCTCCGGATAAAGCACCAGCAAGCGCTCACGCGCCGCGAGCCGGTTCATCCGCGTGCTGCGCGCGAAGCCGGCCGGATCCTGGCCGCAGCCGTGCAGCATCACGATCAGCGGTGGACGTTCGCCCGGCGTGAGGCCCGTGGGCCGGAACAGCTTGAAGCGCCGCATGCCCGCCCGCGCGGTCGCCAGCCCGGACAGCCAGTCCCCGAGACCGGGCGATGGATGCGGCGGCGTCTTCTTCAGGCCGGGCATCACATCAGGCGCGGCGCTGCGGGCGGCCTTGGTCGCTGCGCGCATGACCTGGCCCGTCACGGCGCGCAGGCCCTTGTTCCAGGCCTTGCGCAGGGCGGCGGTGGACGAGCGTTTGGGCATCGAGGGGGAGGGTGGACCGACACATTCTGAGGCCTGACGGTGTCGGTGCTCTTCCTCATACCCCTTGAAACAACGATGAAGGGCTGCAATGCCCCATGGATCCTGGGTGTTCTCGAATTGCACGCACACCGATTGCCGCAGGTCGCGCCATGATCGCCCCCATGTCACCGACCCGCTGGTCCCTGCAAGACCTGGACCTCTCCCGCATCGAGCCTGCGCGCGTGCGCGAGCACGATGCGCTCTTCCTGCTGGTCTGCAGCGCCTCGTTCATCGAGAGCGGCAGCGACATGTACACGCGCAACCTGATCGAGCATTTCGCCGACGATGCCGAGGTCGGCGCCTGGCTGCGCGACCACTGGGAGCCGGAGGAACTGCAGCACGGCGCCGCGCTGAAGGCCTATGTGCGGCACGTGTGGCCGGGTTTCGACTGGGAATCGGCCTATGCCGGCTTCTTCGAGGAGTACGCGCGGCTGTGCACCATGGACGAGCTCGAGCCCACGCGCGGCCAGGAGATGGTGGCGCGCTGCATCGTCGAGATGGGCACGACGACCTACTACCAGGCCTTGCACGAGGCCACGGACGAGCCTGTGCTGCGCGACCTGTTCTGGCGCATCCGCTGCGACGAGGTGCAGCATTACAAGAACTTCTTCGCCTTCTTCCGCAAGTACCGCGAGATCGAGGGCCTTCACCGCGGACAGGTGCTGGCCGCGCTTGTGCGTCGCGCGTTGGAACTGCGTAAGGAAGACGCTTCGATCGCGTTGAGGCACGCGGTCAACGGGCGCCTGCGCACCGGCGGTGTGGACGGCGGGCCCGCGCCCATCGCCAATGCCGAGCAATTGACGAAGGACGCCATCCAACTCGTCAGTGCGAATCTGCCGATGGGCCTGGCCGTGCGCATGACGCTGAAGCCGCTGCTGCTGCGGCCCGGCGTGCAGCGCGTCGTCGAGCGTCCCCTCGCCGCGCTCGGCCGCCGTGTGCTGCTGACCTGATCCCGCCCCCCGCCCCCCGCGGCAGATGCAGATGCCAAGGCCCGCATGCCTGGGCCTCACTGGGGCCGGAATGGGGCTTGGGGGTCCTGGAGGGATCCCCCATGCCCCGTGGAGAGCCCGCGCTTGGCGTTGCGCAGTCATTCCCGCGCCAGGCCTCGCGCAGTCGCTCCCGTGATCAACGCCGCAAGCGTTCCACCGCCAGATCGATGAACGCCCGCACCTTGCGCGACGCCCGCAGCCCTTGATGCTGCAGCGCTTGCACGGGCACGGCCGGTGGCGCGAACTTCGCGAGCACCTCCACGAGTTCGCCGGACGCGAGTTGCGTGTCGACCATGTAAGACAGCACGCGCGTGATCCCGAGTCCTTCAGTCGCGGCCAGGATCGCATGGTCGTTGCTGTTGGTGGCCAGCCGGGCCCGCACGGCGACCGCGACGCTCGGTGCGTCAACACCTGACCCCTCGCGGAATTTCCATTCCGTTCCCGGCTCCACGCCGAGCGCCGAGATCACTGTGTGCTTCGCGAGATCCGTCGGCTTTTTCGGCGTCCCGTTCTGCTTGAGATACGCCGGCGACGCGCACACCACGCGACGCACCGTCGCGAGCGGTGTCGCATGGAAGGACGCATCGGGCAGGTCGCCGATGCGGATCGCGACATCGACATCCTCGTTGAGCAGGTTGACGTTGCGATCGAGGAAGCGGCACTCGACCTCGGTCTCCGGATAACGCTTCAGGTAGTCGAGCACGACCTCGTTGAGCTTGAGCCGCCCATACATCACCGACGCGCTGACGACGAGCTTCCCGCGCACCGCGCCGTGGGATCCGCTGGCTGCCTGCTCGATGTCCTGCAACTCGCCGAGCACCCGGCGGCAGTCCTGCGCATAGCGCTCGCCGACCTCGGTGACCTTGACGACGCGCGTCGTGCGTACCAGCAGCCGCACGTTCATCGCGGCCTCGAGCTCGCTCACCGCGCGCGTGACGACCGGCGCGGACACGCCGAGCCGCCGAGCCGCCGCGGAGAAACCGCCGTCCTGGACGACGGCCACGAAGATCGCCATGGCATCGAGCTTGTCCATATCGTTTCTGATCCAGAAAGAGTCATTTCCCCGGCGCGCCGATTCTCTCCGCGGGGCATGAAGGCCACCATTCGTTCACCTTCAACCCACCGGAGAACTTCCATGAGCCGCATCCACGTCGTCGAGTCGTCCACCGCCACGCCCGAGCAGAAGGCACTGCTGGACGCGATCCAGGGCCAGCTTGGCATGGTCCCCAACTTTCTCAAGGTCTTCGCCAATTCGACCACGGCGCTGCAGGCCTTCCTCGGCCTGTACGGCGTCGCCAACGGCGGCAGCCTCGATCCACTGGATCGTGAGCGCATCGCGCTGGCGTTGGCGCAGCAGAACGGTTGCCAGTATTGCGTCTCGGCGCACACGGCGATCGGCCGCAAGACGGGACTGTCCGCCGAAGAGATCGCCGCCGCCCGCGCCGGCACCAGCGACGACGACACCTCCGCCGCGATCCTGAAGTTTGCGCAGAGCCTGATGGAGAAGCGCGGCGAGATCTCCGCGCTGGAGCTGACCCAGGTCCGCGCCGCCGGTGTCGACGAGGCGCAGATCGTCGAGATCATCACGCACGTCGGCATGAACTTCCTGACCAACATCCTGGGCAAGGCCAGCCTGGTCGAGATCGACTTCCCGAGCGTGAAGCTCGAACTGCCGGCGGCGGCGTAAGCGGCGCCGCTCGCGCCGAACGTCGGCCACCGCCCTCGCCACGGCCATTGCCGCTGCCATCGCCATCGCGACAGCCGTCGTCATCGTCATCCTCATCGGGAGCTCATCATGGGACGCGCCTATTCCGACATCACGTTCACGCCGACGGTTCGCGAGGTCCAGTCGGAGCGGGGGAGTCGCGAGCAGTACGCGTTCCTCGACACGATGAGCGACCGCGGCGATGTGCTGACGCCGCGCGAGTCGCAGTTCCTCGCCGACGCCGATCACTTCTTCCAGGCCACCGTCAGCGAGACCGGCTGGCCCTACGTGCAGCATCGCGGCGGACCGAAGGGCTTCCTCAAGGTGCTGGACGCGAAGACGATCGGCTTCGCGGACTTCCGCGGCAACGTGCAGTATCTGAGCGTGGGCAATCTGCGGAAGGACGATCGGATCTCGATGATCGTCGTCGACTATCCGAATCGGCGCCGGCTGAAGTTGCTCGGTCGCGTGGAGCTGGTCGAGGCGGGCGACAGCGCGCAGGGCGACGCGGCGATCGCCGCCGTGAGCGACCCGGCCTACGGCGCGACGGTCGAGCGCGCCTTCCTCATCCGCATCGAAGGCTGGGACTGGAACTGCCCGCAGCACATCACGCCGCGCTTCACGGAGGCCGAGGTCGCGACGCTGATGGCGCCGATGCGCGCGCAGGTGCAGAAGCTGAAGACGCAGTTGAGCGAAGCCAAGGCGGCCATCGTCGCGAGTGCGGAGCCCGCCAGGCCGGTTGAGCCGCTCGCGCTCGGCGACGGCCCGCTCGCGCTGACGATCAGCGGCGTGCGTCAGCTGACGCCGTCGGTGCGCGCGTATGAGCTGCGATCCGCCGACGGCTCTTCGCTGCCGGCGGTCGTCGCGGGCGCCCACCTCGATGTGCCGGTGCGGCTGGCTGATGGCACGCTGTCGACGCGCAGCTATTCGATCGCGTCGAGCCCGCATCGCACCGATGCCTACGAGATCGCCGTGCTGCACGAGCCCGAGGGCAAGGGCGGGTCGGCGGCCGTGCATCAGGACTTCGCGCTCGGTGTCCGTCTGAACTGCGGGCTGCCGAGCAACGCGTTCGCGCTGGTGGACGTGCCACACAAGGCCGTCCTGATCGCCGGCGGCATCGGCATCACGCCGATCAAGGCGATGGCCCACGCGCTCGCCGCGCGGGGCGAGGCCTTCGAGCTGCATTACGCGGTCCGATCCCGCGCGGAGGCACCGTTCCTCGGTCAGCTGATCGAGGCATTCGGCGATCGCGTCAAGGTGCATGCGAAGGACGCGGGCGATCGCCTCGATGTCGCGACGCTGATGCTCACCCTCGGCGAGTCCGATCACGTCTATGTCTGCGGCCCGTCCCGCCTGATCGACGCCGTCTCGGCGGCCGCCGCATCCGCCGGCGTCCCCACCGGACGCGTGCACTTCGAGAAGTTCAGCGTCGACACCGCCAGGCCCGACGACCGCGCGTTCGTCGTCCACCTCGTCCGCAGCGGCAGGGACATCGTCGTCCCCGCCAACCGGTCCATCCTCGAGGCCGCGGAGGCGCAGGGCGTCCGGGTGCCGGCGTCGTGTCGCATCGGGAACTGCGGCACCTGCGCGACGCGTGTCGTCGCCGGCACGCCCGAGCATCGCGACGAGGTGCTCACCGACGCGCAGAAGACGGAGCAGCAGCTGATGTGCGTCTGCGTGTCGCGGACCGCCGGCGAGGCGCTGACGCTCGACCTCTGACCCGCCGACTCCGCAGATCGCACGCCGGGCCAGTTCCCCGCCGCCTTTGGAGGGCGCTGCCAACAGCGCCCTGTTGATCCCCCGAGGGTCCGCTCCTACAGTCCGCTCGTCCGACGGCTCCCCCGGTCGTCGCGCGCGCAGGAGCACCCCGATGAATCTTTCCCGATGGGCGGTCCCCGCCTCCTACTTCAGCATGGTGCTGGGCCTGACGGGCCTGGGCAACGGCTGGCGCGTGGCGGCGCGCCTGTGGGGCTTCCCTGCCTGGATCGGCGAGTGCGTGATGGCGATCGCCGTGGCGGTGTGGGCGGTGCTGCTGATCCGATTCGCGATCAAGTGGATCGCGGTCCGCGAGGCGGCGAAGGCCGAGGCCGCGCATCCGATCCAGTGCTGCTTCATCGCCCTGGTGCCGGTGGCGACGATGCTCGCCGGCATCGGCGTGCTGCCGCATGCGCACGGCGTGGGGACGGTGCTGATCCTCGCGGGCGCGGTGGCGTCGCTGCTCTTCGGGCTGTGGCGCCACGGCGGGCAATGGCGCGGGGGGCGCGACGACAAGGCCACGACGCCGGTGCTCTACCTGCCGACGGTCGGCGCCAACCTGGTGTCCGCGATCGGGATGTCGGCGCTCGGCTGGCCGACCTGGGGCCAGCTGTTCTTCGGCGCCGGGGTGCTGGCCTGGATCGTCCAGGAGTCCATCATCCTGGGCCGCCTGCTGACCGTCGAGGCGATGCCCCTGGCGCTGCGGCCGACGGTCGGCATCCAGATGGCGCCGCCCGCGGTCTCGCTGCTGGCCTACGCCGCGGTCACCGTCGGTCCGCCGGACGTGTTCGCCCGCATGCTGCTGGGCTACGCGATCGTGCAGGCCCTGATGGTGCTGCGGCTGATGCCGTGGATCCGGCAGCCGTTCACGCTGTCGTACTGGGCCTTCACCTTCGGCGCGACGGCGATCTCCACCGGCACCATGCGCTTCGCCGAGCGCGGCGACGATCCGATCTTCACGACGCTCGCGCCGGTGCTCTTCGCGATGAGCAACGTCGTCATCGTCGGCCTGTCGATCGCGTCGGTGCTGTGGGCGCTGCGCGCGAAGCCGGCCCCAGCGCCGGCGACGGCCACGCCGTCCGGCGGCACGCCGACGCGCTGAGCCACGGGCTCGCCGCGCCGGTCGTCTGACTCAGCGCCGGTCGTCGAAAGGCGCGAACACCTCCGCGACCCAGTCGACGAACAGCCGCAGCTTCGCGCTCAGGTGCCGCGACGCCGGGTAGACCACATGCAGCGGATGGCGCGGCCGGGTCCAGTCGTCGAGGACCGTGCGCAGCGCGCCGGTCTCCAGATGCGGCGCCGCCGCGAAGCGGAAGGTCTGTCCCAGCCCCGCACCCGACAGCAGCGTGCTGAGATGCGCGGTGCTCTCGTTGACGGCCATCACCGCCTCGCCGGCGATCAACAGGTGTTCGTCGCCGCGGTGGAACTCCAGCGGAAACGCCCGGCCCGTCAGCGACGAGAAGTAGCCTGCGATCGCATGTCCGGGCACGCGGGCGCGATCCTCGGGTCCATGGGTCCGCGCGATCAACTCGGATGGATGCTTGGGGACACCGCGCGCCTTCAGGTAGACCGGGCTCGCGCAGGTGACCCAGTCGAGGTCGGCGATGCGGCGCGCCACCGGCGTGTTGTCCGCCAGCTCGCCGCCGCGGATCACGCAGTCGACGCCTTCGCCGATGAGGTCGACGGGCCGGTCGCTGACGCCCAGGTCCACGTGCAGCTCGGGATGGCGCGCGCGGAAGTCGGGCAGGGCGGGGATCAGGATCATGTTCGCCAGCACCGAGCCGATGTCCACGCGCAGCCGGCCGCGCGCCTGCGCGCGTGATCGGGCGGCCAGCTCATCCATCTCCGCGAGGTCGTCGATCAGGCGCCGGGCGCGCTCGTAGTACGCGGCGCCTTCGGGCGTCACGCTGACGCGCCGCGTCGTGCGCTGCAGCAGCCGCGTGCCGAGGTGGCGCTCCAGGTCCTGCACCAGCTTCGTCACGGTCGGACGCGGGATGTTCATCGCGTCCGCGGCCTTCGAGAACGCGCCCGATTCGGCGATGCGCACGAAGACGCGCAGGGCAAGCAACTGGTCCATCGAAGGGCTCTCTCGTTCGTGTTGGCGCGTCGATGCGCGCAGACGTCGACGCTTGAATGGCTCAATTATTCAGGATCTGGAAAAAAGAAGTCGTGATCGACGACTTTATTCGACGAGGACGAATTCTTAAGCTTCGCTCACCTCTTCACCACTTCCTGAATGGAGCGAAACATGAGCAAGCAACTTGAAGGCAAGGTCGCGGTCGTGACCGGCGGCACCACCGGCATCGGCCTGGCGGCGGCGAAGGCCTTCGCGTCGGAAGGCGCGGTCGTCTACATCACCGGTCGTCGCAAGCCGGAGCTCGACGCCGCGGTGGCGGCGATCGGCACGAACGCGATCGGCGTGCAGGCGGACTCGACGAAGCTGTCCGATCTCGACCGGCTGTACGCCGAGGTTGGCGAGCGCCATGGCCGCCTGGACGTGCTCTACGCCAATGCCGGCGGCGGCACCATGGCCCCGCTGGGCGAGCTGACCGAGCAGCACGTCGACGAGACCTTCGAGCGCAACGTCAAGGGCGTGATCTTCACCGTGCAGAAGGCGCTGCCGCTGCTGGACAAGGCGAGCCACGGCGCGTCGGTGATCCTGGCCGGATCGACGACGAGCTCGATGGGCACGGCCAACTTCAGCATCTACAGCGCGACGAAGGCGGCGGTGCGCAACCTGGCGCGCAGCTGGATCCTGGACCTGAAGGGCCGTGCCATCCGCATCAACACGCTGTCCCCGGGCCCGATCCACACGCCGGGTCTGGTGGAGCTGGCCGGCCCCGATCCGGCCAACCAGCAGGGCCTGCTGGACTACCTGACCTCGCAGCTGCCGATCGGCCGCATCGGCCAGCCGGAGGACATCGCGAAGGCGGCGGTCTACCTGGCCTCGGACGCCTCGTCCTTCGTCACCGGCATCGAGCTGTTCGTCGACGGCGGGATGGTGCAGGCCTGAGCCGCGACGGGGCGGACCGCGCGGCCGCGCCGCGCCCGGTCCGCGGCGCTCACGCCGGTGTGGCGCGGCGCGTCAGATCTTGGATTCCCACGGTCGTGACAGCCGCACCGCCCCGTTGATGATGCCCACCATCGAGTAGGTTTGCGGGAAGTTGCCCCAGAGCTCGCCGGTGACCGGGTGGGTGTCCTCGGACAGCAGGCCGAGGTGGTTGCGCGAGGCGAGCAGCGCCTCGAACAACTCCCGTGCCTGCTCGACGCGTCCGATGCGCGCGAGCGCATCGATGCGCCAGAACGCGCAGATGTTGAACGAGGTCTCGGGCTTGCCGAAGTCGTCGGGCGCCTCGTAGCGGCGCATGTAGGGGCCGTCGCAGAGCGAGGCCTCCAAGGCATCGACGGTCTTGATGAAGCGCGGATCCATCGGATCGATGAAGCCGACCTCGGTCATCAGCAGCACGCTGGCGTCGAGGTCCTTGCCGCCGAAGCTCTCGACGAAGGCCTGGCGCTGTTCGCTCCAGGCGTTGTCGAGGATCTTCTGCTTGATCAGCGCGGCGCGTTCCGTCCAGAGCGCGGCGCGCTCCGGCAGGTCGAGCACGTTGGCGATCTTGGCCAGGCGGTCGCAGGCGGCCCAGTTCATCAGCACCGACGAGGTGTGGACGCGGGCCCGCGTGCGCAGCTCCCACATGCTGGCGTCGGGCTTGTCGTGGATGGCGAAGGCCTGCTCCCCGGCGCGTTCCAGCAGCGCGAACTCGTCGATGCCGGCGCGCTGGTGCAGGCGGTGGTCGAAGAAGGACTGCGCCGAGCCCAGCACGATGTTGCCGTAGACGTCGTGCTGGAAATGCTCGTAGGCCTGGTTGCCGGCGCGCACCGGGCCCATGCCGCGGTAGCCGCGCAGGTGCGGGACCATGTACTCGGTCAGCTTGGCCTCCAGCCCGATGCCGTAGAGCGGCTGCACGTGGCCGTCCTTGGACTGGCCGATGATGTTGCGCATCCAGCGCAGGTAGTCCTCCATCGTGCCGGTCTCGGACAGGCTGTTGAGCGCGCGCACGACGAAGAACGCGTCGCGCAGCCAGCAGTAGCGGTAGTCCCAGTTGCGCTGCGTGTGCGGGGCCTCGGGCACGCTGGTGGTCATCGCGGCGACGATGGCGCCGGTCTCCTCGAAGAGGCACATCTTCAGCGTGATCGCGGCGCGGATCACGGCCTCCTGCCATTCGAGCGGGATGGCCAGACGGCGCGTCCAGTCGCGCCAGTAGCTGATGGTCTTTTCCTCGAGCAGCCGGGCGGTGTCCTCGACCGCGCGGTCCAGCGTCTCGTCGGGGCCGAAGATGAAGCTCATCGGCATGTCCAGCGCGAAGGGCGTCTCTTCCTGCACGTAGGTGAGCGGCGCGTTGGTGGTCAGGCGGATGGTGCCTTCCGGGCCGACGAAGCGCAGGTGGTTGCTGCCGCGGGTGCGGGCCGGGTGGGCGGAACCCCACTGGATGACGGGACGCAGGATGACGCGGATGCGCGGATGACCCTGGATCGGGCGCATGCGCCGCACCAGCATCATGGGCCGGTAGGGCCGGTCGTTGAGGAAGAAGCGCGGCATGAAATCGGTGATCTCGATGCCGTTGCCGTGCGTGTCGTAGAGGCGGGTGCGCAGCACGGCGGTGCCGTGGTCGTAGGACTGCTCGCTGCGGGAAAAATCTTCCAGCTCGATCTGGAAGGTGCCGTCAGGACCGATGCCGTCCGGAGAGTCGATGAGCGCGTGGAAGACGGGATCGCCGTCGAAGCGCGGGGCGCAGCACCAGACGACGCGGGCGCGGTCGTCGATCAATGCGCTGACGGCGCAGTTGCCGACGAGGCCCAGTTTCAGAGAGGCGGCTTCCATCGGTCCTCCTTTTGTTCGTCGTTCTTGCGATGTTGCACGGACGGGAACCGGGCAGGAGGCAAAGACCGTTCCCGTGAAGGGGGAGGCGGCCACCACGAGGGCGGTAGGCGATGGAAACAGAATGTGGACGGCCTGGAATCAGGCCTCGGCCTCTCCGGTGGAGGCGATCAGGCTGTCGCGCAATGCCGCGATGCTCTTCTGCACGCGGGCGAACTCGTCGGGCGACAGACCGGTGGCGGCCAGCAGCGGGGAATTCAATTCCACCGCCTTGTCGCGCAGCTTGCGGCCGCTGCGGGTCAGGCGCACGCGGACGATGCGCTCGTCCGCCGAGTCGCGCTGCCGCTCGACGTAACCCATCGCCTCGAGCTTCTTGAGCATCGGCGTCAGGGTGTTGGACTCGAGGAACAGCTTGGCCCCGAGGCTGCCGACGGTCTGGTCGTCCTCCTCGGCGAGGGCGACCACGGCGATGTACTGCGTGTAGGTGAGTCCGAGCTGGTCCAGCATCGGCTTGTACGCCCGGCCGAAAGCCAGGTTGGCCGAGTACACGGCGAAGCACAGGTACTCGGCGAGCGGGAACGCCTCGACAGGCGGCTTCTTGGCTGCGGACATCGAAATCCCTCGTGGTCGGATGCGTGGACGCGGCGCGTCCATCGCATGCGACTTTATCGTGCCTTCGATGTCCATGAATGACGCATGCGTATTGATCGCATGCGACATATGTGGGCAGCGAAGTCGACTCAGGCCGTGGTCACCGTCAACGCCACGTCGATGTTGCCGTGCACCGCCTTGGAGTAGGGGCAGGTCTGGTCCGCTTCGCGGGCCAGCGCCTCGGCGACTTCCTGATTGAGGCCGGGCAGCCGCACGTTCAGGCGGGCCTGCAGGAAGTAGGCGTTGCCGGTCATGCCGAGGTCCACCTCGATGTCGACGGCCATGTCGTCGGGCAGGGTCAGCTTGCGGGCGCTGGCGGCCAGGCCGATCGCGCCGGTGTAGCAGGCCGACCAAGCGCCGGCGAAGAGTTGTTCCGCGGTCGGATGGGGCACGATGGCGTCGAACTGGTGCGTCGGTGCGCCGGGGGCGGTCAAGGTCATGTTCACCTTGTAGTCGTGACGGCTGGCCTTGGAGCCGCCGCCCGCCACTTGCGTGTGGGTCTTGCCGGTCAGGAGGACTTTGTCGATCTTGGTCATGATGGATTCCTAGAAGTCAGGAGAGGCTGAGGGAAGTTGGACTGTCTATCGGATGCGCTTCAATCGCATGCGATGGAATTAATGTAGTTGAGGCGAGGAGGAACGTCAAGCGCCGAGATGCCGCGTGCCGATCCGGCGTGCGGCGATCTCCGACGGACTACTTGAATTTCATTTCCTGCAGCAGCATCGAGCTGCCGATCTCGCGGAACTCGAAGCGGTTGCCCGACTCCTTCTGCAGCTGCGCGTCGGTCTTCTTGCGCCAGGCGAGGTACTCGTCATTGCGCTTCTCGCCTTCGGGTCCGGTGGCGATGCGGTCGGTCATCAGGATCAGGTAGAGGTCGGGCTCGCCCTTGCGCGGGTAGGCGTTGCTCAGCAGCAGGTAGCCCTTGATCCAGCCCTTGGACTTGGCGAACTCCTGGTCGGCCTTCCACTCCTTGGCGAGGAACTCCGCGTAGGTCAACGCGGCGCCGTCCTTGAGGTGCACGCCGGTGACTTCCCAGTAGTCGCCCATCGCGAGGGGCCAGTCGCCGGCCGTTGCGGTTATCGGCGCGGTCAACGCGGCGGTGCAGGCGCTGAGCGCGAGCAGCGCCTTCACGAGTGTCTTCTTCATGTTGTTGCCTCCAGGCCGCCCCGGGGCGGGGCCAGGAAACTTAGGCGATGGGGATCGAAAGCTCTGCCCCTAACTTCGCAACGCGGTCGCGAGTTAACCTGTCTTTCACGGCTACCTCATCAAGGTGAATGACATGGCGCTGAGCCTGCACTTCCATCCGCTCTCATCGTTCTGCCACAAGGCGCTGATCGCGTTGAACGAGTTGGACATCGACGTCGAGCGGCGGTTCCTGGACCTCGGCGATCCGACGCAGCGGGCGGAGTTCCTCGCGCGTTGGCCGACGGGGAAGATGCCGCTGCTGGTGGACGGCGATCGCGTGGTGCCGGAGACCAGCGTGATCATCGAGTACCTCGCCAAGCGATACGGGCGGCCGGATCAGCAACTGGTGCCGACCGATGAGGACGCGGCGCTGGAGGTGAGGTTGATGGATCGGCTGCTCGATCTCTACGTGATGCTGCCGATGCAGGCGATCGTCGGGGACCGGTTGCGCGCGGAAGCGGACCGCGATCCGATCGCGGTGAACAAGGCGCGCGACACGCTGACGATGGCGTACGGGATGCTGGATGAGCGCCTGGCCGATCGCGCGTGGGCCGCGGGCGAGCACTTCAGCATGGCGGACTGCGCGGCGGCGCCGTCGCTGTTCTATGCGGCGACGCTGGTGCCGTTCGCGCCCTCGCAGCAACGGCTCGCGGCGTACTTCGAGCGGCTGATGCAACGCCCCTCCGTCGAGCGCACGCTCGAGGAGGCGCGACCGTACTTCAAGTTCTATCCGTATCGGGAGGCGTTGCCGGCGGAGTACCGGCCGAAGATCGACTGACCGGCCTCAACCGCTCCTGCCCTCCGCCATGACGCGCAACCCGGAATCGTCGCCATGCCGCACCGGCGGCTATTCCTCGATCCACCGCAACGCCGGTTCGGCGATCGCCACTTGCACCACGCTGCCGGGAGCGAGCTCGGCCGCTTCATGACTGCGCCACAGCGTCAGCGTCTGACCTCCTGGCCCCTCCAGCTCACACGCCACGCGCTGCTGCCCGGGATAACTCGCCCGCAGCGTGGCCGTGAATCGCAGCGCTTCCCGCGAAGCGTCGCCGGCACCCTGGCCATCCTCGATCGCCAGCGCCTCCACGGGCGCGATCCAATGGCCGCCGTCGCGTCGCCACGCGCCGTCCAAGGTCCGTGCGTCCAACCGATTGAAAATCCCGAGGAAGTCCGCCACCCGCCGGTTCGCCGGTGCGCGCCGCAGTTCGCGCGGCGACGCGCATTGCGCGATGACGCCGTCGAACATGACCGCCACGCGGTCGGCGATTTCGAACGCCTCCTCGCGGTCGTGCGTGACGATCACGCAGCTCTGGCCGAGCTCGCGCTGCAGCTGACGGAATTGCCGCCGCAGCGGCAGCCGGAAGTGCTCGTCGAGCGCGGAGAACGGCTCGTCCATCAGCAGCAGCATCGGTCGCGTCGCCAACGCCCGTGCGAGCGCCACGCGCTGCCGCTGCCCGCCCGACAGCGCCTGCGGCAGCCGGTCCGCCAGCGCGCGCAGTTCAATGAGATCGAGCAGCTCGTCCGCCCGCGCGTCGGCGAGCGCCTCTTCCTCGCCGCGAGCCAGCGGGCCGAAGCGGATGTTCTCGCGCACCGAGAGATTCGGGAACAGCGCGTAGTGCTGGAACACCATGCCGATGTCGCGCGCCTGCGGTCGCAACGACTCCACGTACTGTCCCGCCATCGCGATGGACCCGCGGTCCAGCCGCTGCAGCCCCGCGATCGAGCGCAGCAGCGTCGTCTTGCCGCAGCCCGAGGCGCCGAGCAGCGCGACGACCTCGCCGCGCGCCAGCGTCAGGTCAATGCCGCGCAGCACCGGTCGCCCGCCCAGCGCGAGCTCGGCACCGCGGACCGCGAGTTGCGCCGGCACGTCGGCATCGTGGGGAATCGAAGGAGCGGTCGAGGTCATCGCACGGAGGTCGTTGAAGTGAGGTGGGAACCCAAGGTCGTGGCGAGGCGAGCGCTCATCGACGCTACGCGGCTGAAGTCCAGCGGCGGGTGAGCGCGGCCACCGCCGCGACGACCGCGCCGACGCCGGCGAAGGCCAGCACCATCAAGGCCGCCGCCTGGTGGCCGTTGGCGTTGCGCAGACTGTTCATCAGCGGTTGCAGCAGCTCCAGCTGTCCGCCGAGCAGCAGGTTCGCGATCGCGAATTCCATCGCCGCCGTGACCCACGCGAGCAGGAACGCCGCGAGCAGCGCCGGCGCCAGCATCGGCAGCAGCACGCGTCGCACCGTGTGGCCGTCGCTCGCGCCCAGCGTGCGGCCCGCCTCGATCAGCGAGGCCGCGTTCAACTGCGCGAGCGCCGATTGCAGCGTCTTGTGGATCAGCGGGAAGAGCGTCGGCGCGACCACCGCGACGTAGACCAGCGGGAGCGGCAGCCAGCCACCCCAGCGGCCGACGAAGAGCTCCAGCGCGCTGATCGCGATCACCACCGGCGCGATCGCGAAGGGCAACAGCGCCACGAGGTCCAAGGTGCGCTGCAGTCGGCGTGCGGCCGGGCCGTCGTCGAGCTGCACCGCGAGGGCCGCGGGAATCGTCGCCAGCGCGCCGCAGACCAGCGCCAGCGTCGCGCTCGCCAAGGCGAGCAGCGTCGTGCGCACCACCGCGCCTTGCACGCGCGGATCGGCGACGGCTTCGACGATCCAGCGCAGCGTCGGATCTTCCGGCCACCAGTGGCGGTCCCATCGCCCGGTGAGGCCGTAGACCAGCAAGGCCGCCATCGGCACGAGCACCACGATCAGCAACGCCGACAGCGCGAGCGCCGAGATCACGGGACGGTTCGTGGTGGAGGTCGAGGTGGAGGTCGAAGTGGCGCTCATGCGCGGCCCCTCCGCAGTCGCGCTGCCGTCCAGCGCGTCAGGCCGATCACCACCGCGAGCATTGCGAACAGCACCAGCGCCAGCAGCGCCGACAGTTCGGGCTGCGCAAAGATGTCGCCGCTCACCAGCGAGGCGATGCGCACCGCGAGCACATGCGCCGCCGTGCCGCTCAGCGCGAACGGCGTGGCGAAGGCCGCCGCCGCGTTGGCGAAGAGAAGGCCGAAAACCTCCACCAGACTCGGCAGCATCAGCGGCAGACCGACGCGCCGCCAGTACAGCACCGGCCCCGCGCCGAGCGTGGCTGCGGCGTCCTGCAGCGAGCCGTCCAGCATCTTGACCGGCGCGATGAGCAGCAGCGTTGCGAGCGGTGCCTGGAAGCAGACATAGGCGAGCAGCAGTCCGTCCAGCCCCTGCAGGTCCACCCATGGCGCGAGCCCGGCGGCCTGCATCGTCGCCGTCACGACGCCTTGCGCGCCGAAGAGCAGCAGCAGCGCCACTGCGAGCGGCACGCCGGAGAAGTTGGCGCCGAGGCTCGCGAGCAAGGTCACGGAGGATTCCAGCTGCGGCACGCGCAACAACGCGATCGCCGCGCCGAGACCGATGGCCAGGCCGATCAGCGCCGACAGCATGCCCAGCCACAGCGTGTTCCAGGCGGCTTCGAGGTAGTAGCCGTCGGCGGTCAGCTCGCCGACGGCGCAGCCGTTGCCCTGGCCGATGCAGTCGACCAGCAGCGCGATGGCGCGCCAGCCGAAGGGCAGCAGCAGGGCGGCCGCCGTCAGCAGGAGCAGCGGCCCGGCGAGGCGCGTGGCGGTCCGCGCGTTCAGGCTCATGCGAGCGCGCCGCCCATGGCGTCCTTGATGCCCAGCCGCGCGAGGATCCAGTCTGCGATGCCGGTCTGACGCTCGGGCAGTTCCAAGCCCACCGCGCCGTCGTGCGGCACCCAGACCAGCGGGACCTCGCGCTCCACCGGCAGCGGCCCGCCGTGCATGCGATCGGCGTTCATGCCGTGGTCGCTGGTCAGCAGCAGGTCGAAGCCGTCGGCCTGCCAGCGCGGCAGCAGCTGCGCGAGCAGCATGTCGAGCTTGCGCGCGCTCATCGCGTACTGCGTCGATTCACCGCCGTGCACATGACCCGCGAGGTCCGGCCCCATCGGATGGATGAACAGCAGCGACGGGCCTTGCACCGGCAGGTGTGCGCGGCGCAGTGCTTCGGCGTCGGCGAGCAGGTGGCTGTCGGGATAGTCGTCCTCCCAGTACCAGCGCGCCGCCTGGATGCCGCAACCGGTCGGCACCGCGTCGCGATGGCGCAGCGGATCGAAGACCTCGCCCGCCAGCAGCTCGTAGAACCAGTGATACGCGGCGACCGCCGCCGGCACGCCCTGCGCGTCCAGTCGCTGGAACAGGTGATGCGCGAGCTGCTGCCCCGCCTGTCCGTTGCCGAGGATCCCGTGCGTCAACGGCGGCTCGCCGTTGATCACCGTCGCGTACAGCGGGCGCGACAGGCTCGGCAGCTCGCAGCGCAGCGAGCGCCATTGCGCGCGGCCCGCCTCGTTGAGCGCCTGCAGGTAGCCCATGTAGTCGCGCGCGGTGTCGGCGCGCAGACCGTCGGCCAGCAGCACGACGAGCTTGCGCGCCGGATCCGCCGCCTGGGCGATCGCGGCGGCTGCTTCCGCCGCGGCGTCGATCGAGGACGAGGAGGTCGGCAGCGAGGCTGGCGGGGCAGTGGAGATCGTTGCGGCCGCAGCCGTGGGCGCAGGCGCTCCGGCGCTCGCCGAGGCGCCGGGGAAAGGGGGAGGAAGAGGGCCGGTGCTCGTGGTCATCGCGCCGCTCCCAGCACGTCGCGCTGCCACGCGCGCGGCAGCTTCTTGACTTCTTCGGTCCACACGGCGGGCTTCAGCGCGCGCGCCTTCGCGTACTGCGCCTCGGGCACCAGCAGCGCCTTCAGGTCCGGCGGCAGCGGCAGCTGCGCGATGCGGATCGGCCGGGCGTGACCGCGCGCGAGATTCATCTGGCCGGCATCGCTGAAGATGTACTCGCGCGCCAGCATCGCCGCGTTCGGATGCGGCGCCCAGCGGTTGAGGATCGTCGTGTAGCCGCTGGTGATCGAGCCGTCCGACGGGATCAGCACCTCGTAGTCCGCCGCGTTGGGCAGCTTCGCGCGGTAGGACAGGGCGTTGAAGTCCCACAGCAGGAAGACGTCGGCCTCGGCCCGCTCCATCAGCGCGGGCGTCGCGTTGGTGCCGATCAGCCGCTTGTCCTTCGCGATCTGCGCGAAGGCGGCCAGCGCCGGCTGCAGCCTGGTCTCGTCGCCGCCCAGCGCGACCGCCGCCGCCAGCACCGCCGCGTTGGACTGCGCCGCTCGGCCGACCTCGCCGATCATCACGCGCGCCTTGGACGCGAACAGCGCCTGCCAGCTCCGCGGCACGTCCTTCAGCCGTTTGCGGTTCACCGCGAAGGCGATCGTGCCGGTGTAGGCCAGCGCCCAATGGCCGTCGGCATCCTTGGCCCAGTCCGGCACCTGTGCCCAGGTCGTCGGCTTGTAGGGCTGCGTGATGCCGCGCGCCTTCGCGATCGCGCCGAACTCGAAACCCACGTCGCCGATGTCCGCGCTCGCGTTGGATTTCTCGGCCTCGATCTTGGCGATCTCCTCGGCGCTGCTCATGTCGGTGTCGACATGCGCCAGGCCGTAAAGCCGCTGCAGGTCGGCCCAGGTCGCGCGCCAGTTGGCCCAGTCGTCGGGCATGCCCAGGCTGTTCACGCGGCCCTCCTTGCGGGCGGCGGTCATCAGCGCGTCCAGCGCGATCGAGGCCGGCTGGCCGCCTTGGGCGAAGGCGTCAGACGCAAAAGGCCCGCACAGGGCGGGCACGAGGGCAGGCAGCGAAGCGGGCAGGGTCCGCAGCAGGCTGCGTCGGGACAGGGTCATGCGGTCTTCTCCTTGGCCGGGAAGCGCAGGCCCGACAACGTCAGTGCCTTCGTCACCTTGGCCTTTCCATTCACGTCGCACAGCGCGAAGCGCAGGCGAAGATCATCCTCCCCTTCGGTGACAGGCTCGATGTCGAGCACGCCGAAGTTGAGTTCCGCCATCACCGCCGAGCGCCGGTTGCGGTTGGGCGTCGGGATGTCCCAGACCTCGGTCAGGCCGCTGGACGTCGCGTCCCACAGCGGGTAGCCGCCGTCGACATCGATGCTGGAGAGCTCCGCGTAATGCATGTCGCCGCTGAGGAAGACGACGCCTTCGGCGCGCGTCGTGCGGATCAGCTCGACCAGCCGGGCGCGCTCCCGCGGAAAGTTGGCCCAGCCTTCCCAGCCGCTGCCATCGGCCGCGAACTGCACGCTGGAGCCGATCAGCCGCACGTCCGCCGGCACGCGCAGCTGGGCTTCGAGCCACGTCCACTGCGCCTCGCCGAGCAGCGTCGCCTGGGGCCGCGCGTCCGGCACGTACCAGCCGGTCATCGGCTGTCCGCTGAGCTTGGCGCGCAGCACCATCGCCGCGTAGCTCGACTTCAGCGACGGGTCCGCCGTCAGCATCGTGCGGTTGAAGCGCAGGTCCGGCAGGATCACCTGGATGCGCCGGCCGAGGGCCTCGAAGACGTAGCTCTGGTAGATGCCGTCCGCGCGACGGCGTGGCGAGTCGGCCGGCTCGTTCCACGCATCGCAGAACAGCTGCTGCGAGAGCTGCTTGAGGGGATAGTCCGCGCCCTCGTCGTCGTCGCCGAAGTCGTGGTCGTCCCAGATCGCGACGTGGCGCGTCGAGCGCCGGAATGCCTGCAGCGGCTCCACCGCCATGAACTCGGCGTAACGCTGTCGCAGCGTGGCTTCGTCGCGGGCGTCGGCGTACAGGTTGTCGCCGAGGAAGACGAACAGGTCCGGCTTCGCCGCCCCGATCGCGCGCCAGATCGGCTGCGGCTTGGACTGCTTCGCGCAGGACCCGAAGGCGACGCGGAATCGCCGGGGCGCCTCCGCATCGACCTTCGCGGTCGGGTCGGTGACCGGAGTCGCCGGGTCCGCCGATTCCGTCGTGGCGCAGCCTGCCAGCGGCACCGCGAGAGGCGCCGCCAGCGAGCCCGCCAGCAGCTGACGGCGTGTCAGCCGGGCGCCCGCATCGGGAGCGCCTTTCACGTCATCGACATCCCCGGCCATGACTTCAGAACTTCCCGGTCAGCGTGACGAAGAACTGACGGGGCGCGCCCGGCAGCAGCGTCGCGTAGGTGCCCGTCGGGTCGCTGTTGGTGAAGCCGTTCGAGCCGATCGTCGAGATGTAGTGCTTGTCGAACACGTTGGTCACGCTGCCTTGCAGGCTCAGCTCGCGCAGCATCGACACGTTCTTCAGCTTGTAGCCGGCGCTCAGGTTCACCAGCGTGCGGTCCGGGACCGAGGCGTCGTTGGTGTACGAGTAGTAGCGCTTGGACATGTAGTCCACGCCGATGTTGCCGAACAGCGCGCCGTCGTCGTAGCCCAGCTGCGACTTGATCATCGTGTCCGGCGCGTCGGCCACGCGCTTGCCGCGGATCGCGATCGTCGTGGTGCCGCTGACGACGTCGTCGCGGTAGGTCGACTTGGACAGGCTCACGCTGTTGTACCAGGTGAGCGCCGAGGCCAGGCGGAAGGACAGGGCCGCTTCGACGCCGGTGGCGCGCACGTCGCCGACGTTGGACAGCACGACCGGGTTGCCCTGGATGCCGGAGCCTTGCTGCACGCTCAGCAGACGGTCCTTGAAGTTGACCAGGTAGGCGCTGACAGAGCCTTCATAGCCGCGGCCGCTGGTCCGCCAGCCGGCTTCCACGGTGTCGGAGGTCTCGGGCTTCAGGCTGCCCTTGATGGCGTTGAAGCCGGCGGTGGTCGTCGCGAACGGCGAGGTGCCGGTCGCCGCGCCCTGGTAGGCGCGCATGTTGCGGGCCAGCGTGCCGTAGAGCTCGTTGTTGGCCGACAGGCGGTAGTTGATGCCCAGCTGCGGCAGGAAGCCCTTCTCCGCGCTGATCGAGCCCGACGGCATGCCGGTGCCCGCTTCCAGTTGGCCGTCGATCTTGACCTTCAGCGCCTTGAAGCCGGCGCCGACGGTCAGGTCCTTGGCCACCGACCAGGTGTCGGACAGCGAGAACTGCGAGGTCTTCGTGTTGAACGCGTACTGCCACTGCGTCAGGAACGGGTTGCTCGGGAACTGGTAGACGCTGGTGTTCGCCGTGGCGGCGTAGAAGCGGCGGGCCTGGTCGAAGTCGTTGTCCTCGAACCAGACGCCGGCCTTGATCAGGTGGTCGCCCAGGTCGAACTCGGCGTTGGAGACCACGCCGCCGCGCTTGATGCCGTACTCGGTCGTGCGCACCGAGATCGGCGTGCCGTCCGGCGAGGCCTGGTATGGCGTGAACCACAGGCCCATGCCCTTGTTGTGGTGGTAGTAGGCCGTCGTCTTCCAGGTGATGTTCTGCGCCAGGCGCAGGTCGGCGGTGGCGCCGTAGAGCTCATCGTTGCGCAGGCCGGCGCCGGCGTAATACTGGTCGTCGCAGGCGGCCACGTAGGTGCTGCCGTTGTTGCCGCACAGCGTGTTGGAGGCGTTCACCGCGGCGGCGAAGTTCGGGTAGAAATTGTCCAGCGTGTCGCCCTTGCGCTTGATCAGGTCCAGCGACAGATCCTGGTAATCCACTTCCTTGCGGCGCGAGGTGTTGATGAAGGCCGACAGGCGGCTGTCACCGATCGCCTTGGTCCACTTCAGGTTCCACTGCTCCTGCTTCTGCTTGCCGTCACCCTTCCACTTGTCGGCGTCCTGGTTGGTGTAGCTGACATAGAAGTCGCCGACCACCGTGCGGCCGCTGTCCACGCGCAGGAAGGTGCGGGCGGCGGAATCGCTGCCGATGGTCTGCGAGGCGCGGAAGCCGAACTTGTCCAGCGGGTCGCTCGAATAGAACTGCAGCGTGCCGCCCAGGTTGCTGGACGAGGCCGTTTCCAGCGCGCCGGCGCCCTGCGACAGCGAGGCGCGTCCGACGTTCTCGCTCGAGATCGCGCGGCTGATGTGCAGGCCGTTGAAGTTGCCGTAGGACATGTCGCCCAGCGGCACGTCGTCGAGCGTGAAGCCGATCTGGTTCTGCGAGAAGCCGCGCACGGTGAAGCGGGTCGACCACTCGTAGTTGCCCAGGCCGTCGGCGGACTGGAAGTTCACGCCGGGCAGGCGGGCGACGGTCGCCAGCGGGCTGCTGCCGGCCAGGGCGTTGTCGAACTCGGTCTGGCTCAGGCTCTGCACGGAGCGCAGCTGGCCGCGGCCGACGGAGACGGTGACGCGCTCCAGCTCGGAGCGTTCGGACGACGCGGCGGCGGGCGTGTCGGCGGACTTCGCGGCGTCGGTCGATTGGGCGGCGGCGGGGAAGACATAGGCCAGGCTCAGGGCCAGGACCAGCGCGGTGGGCATCGGGTGCTTCATGGTGGGGACTCGGTGCGTTGGAAGGAGGTCGGTTTGAACAACGAACGACCCGCACTGTCACAACCGTCCACGACAAGACAACGACAAACACGGAAAACCACAGCCGGTCGCGCGATGACTGCTGGATATCCACAACATCACAAATAAATCCTCAAACTGTCATGAAGGCGCTGCGTGGGTTTGGGTGAATGCGACGTCCGGTGACGGCTGAACCCATCGACAGGGATGCGGCGGCCGAGGCTCCGGCAGGGAGAACAAGCGATCCATGTGGTCCCAGGAACGACACGACAAAATCCTCTTGCTGTTGCGGGAGCGGCACCGCCTCACGACGGACGAAGCGGCGCGCGAGCTCGGCGTGTCGCGGGAGACGGTGCGTCGCGACCTGATCGAGCTGGAGCAGGGCGGCAAGCTCGCCCGTGTGCACGGCGGCGCGGTGCAGTCGGAGGTGCCGGCCGAGGCCAGCTACGCAGAGCGCGCGCAGTCGCGCCGGCGGCAGAAGCAGGCGATCGCGCGGCAGGCGCTTTCGCTGGTGAAGCCGGGGATGAGCCTGTTCATCGATGCGGGATCGACGACGCATGCGCTGGCGCAGGCGCTCGCCCAGGCGCAGGAGCTGCGCGTGATCACGAACTCGGTCGCAGTGTGCGACGCGATGGCAGGGCGCCAGGGGCACGAGCTGTTGATGCTCGGCGGGGCGTATGTGCCGGAGACGTCCGGGACCTTCGGCGAATTCACCGTCGCGGAAATCGCGCGGCATCGCGTGGACATCGCGCTGATCTCGCCGACGGCACTCGACGCGCGGCAAGGCGCGTCAAGCTATCTGTGGGCGGAGGTGGCCGTCGCGCAGGCGATGCTGGCCCGTGCGCGTCAGCGTGTGCTGCTCGCCGATGCCAGCAAGCTCGGGCAAGGCAGCCGGATGCAGGTCTGCGATTGCGCCGATATCGACGTGCTCGTCACCGACAACGAGGCGGATCCCCAGGAGCTGGATCGGCTGACGCGCGCCGGGGTGGCGCAGGTGATGCTCTGAAGCTGCCGTCCTGCTGAGGCCGGGGCGTCGGCCGCCAGGTCATGAGGCCTCCGCGGCAAGCGCGGAAACCTCACGACCTGCCGTCCCCCACCATCGACGTACTTCCCCGGTTTTGCGCCGGGGACTGCGGGGGAGGACTCGGGAGGACTCTGGAGGGCTGTGGGGTCAGGTCAGAACAGCGCCATGCTCAGCTTGCGGCGGTACTGGTCGACCAGCGGGTCGGCCGGGGTCACGGTGCTGTGGCCCGACAGCTGCAGGCCGCCAGCCTGCGGCGCGGCAGCGCCGTGCGCCGCCTGCACCGGCTTGGTCATGATCTCGAGGATCGCGACATAGGTCTTGCGCGCCAGCTGGTCGTTCCAGGTCTTGTCACGCATGATGATCTCGAGCAGCTCTTCCATCGCGCCGGTGAAGTCGCGGCCGGCGAAGAGGCCTTGCGCGAGCGCGAAGCGCGCGTCGAAGTCGCGCTTGTTGTTGGCGATCGCCGATTGCAGCGCGGCCGGGTCCAGGCCTTGCTCGGCACGCTCGGCAGCGGCGATCCAGGCGGCGAGCGCCTTGAATCTCGCGTGCGGCGTGATCGTGTCCGCCGCCTGGTGCGCCACCGGCGCGAAGGCAGCCTTGGCGTGTTCGAGCTGGTCGTCTTCCAGCAGGGCGCGGATCAGGTCGAAGCGCGCCACCTCGTTGTTCGGATCGGCCAGGACCGCGGCCTGCAGCTTCTCCAGCGCGCCGTCGGCGTCGCCTTCCTCGAGCAGCGCCTGCGCCTCGGCCAGGTCCTCTTCGGCCTCGAGCGCCTCGCCGGTCGGCACGTGGCGGTCCAGGAACTCGCGGATCTGCGCTTCCGGGATCGCGCCGACGAAACCGTCCACCGGCTGGCCGCCGACGAACATCACGCAGAACGGGATCGAGCGCACGCCGAAGGCCTGGCTCAGCTGCGTGGCGATCTCCGGCTGGTCGTCGCTGTTGAGCTTGGTCAGCTTCCAGCGGCCCGCGTAGGCCACCTCCAGCTTCTCCAGCATCGGCCCGAGCGTGCGGCAGGGGCCGCACCACGGCGCCCAGATGTCGAGCAGCACCGGCTGCTGCATGGAGGCCTGCAGGAGGTCGGCTTCGAAGTTTTGGAGGGTGATGTCGGTCATGGTGGGGCAGGGCGGGAGCGGGCGGCGACGCGATCCTGTCGGAACAGGAACGGCAAGAACGGCACCTGAGGCTCCCCGCCTACAATTCAAGGTTTCACGATTTGACAATCGAGGACCGACCCGTGAGCAGCGCCACCACTCCCGACATCGCCCCCGTCATCGGCGTGGTGATGGGCTCCAGCAGTGACTGGGAGACCATGAAGCACGCCGCCGACATTCTCACCGAGTTCGGCGTGCCGTTCGAGGCACGGGTCGTTTCGGCCCACCGCATGCCCGACGAGATGTTCGCCTACGCCGAGCAGGCGGAAGGCCGCGGGCTGCGGGCGATCATCGCCGGCGCCGGTGGCGCCGCCCACCTGCCGGGCATGCTGGCCGCCAAGACCCTCGTGCCGGTGCTCGGCGTGCCGGTCGCCAGCCGCCACCTGCAGGGCGTGGATTCGCTGCACTCGATCGTGCAGATGCCCAAGGGCATCCCCGTCGCGACCTTCGCCATCGGCAACGCCGGCGCGGGCAACGCGGCGCTGTTCGCCGTGGCCGTGCTGGCCCGCGACAACCCGGACCTGCGCGCGAAGCTGGACGCCTACCGCCAGCGCCAGACCGCCGCCGCCACCGCGATGACCGAGGAGCTGCGCTGATGCCGCTGCTGCCGGGTGACGCGACGCTGGGCGTGCTGGGAGGCGGCCAGCTCGGCCGCATGTTCGTCCACGCCGCCCAGGCGCTGGGCTACCGCTGCGTGGTGCTGGACCCGGATGCGTCCAGCCCCGCCGGGGCCGTCGCCCAGGACCACCTGAAGGCCGATTACATGGATCCGGCGGCGCTCGACGACCTCGCGCGCCGCTGCGACGCGGTCACCACCGAATTCGAGAACGTGCCCGCCCGCGCGCTGGAGCATCTGGCCCGGGTGCGCGTCGTCGCGCCCGGCGCGTCCGCCGTGGCGGTCTGCCAGGACCGCGCCCGCGAGAAGGCCCACTTCGACGCCAGCGGCGTGCCCTGCGCGCCGTACGCGGTGCTGCACACCGCCGCGGATCTGGCCGCGGTGCCGGACACGCTGCTGCCGGGCATCCTCAAGACCGCCCGCCTCGGTTACGACGGCAAGGGGCAGCGCCGCGTCGCCGACCGGGCGCAGCTCGCCGCCGCCTTCGATGAACTCGGCCGCGTGGACTGCGTGCTCGAACAGATGCTGCCGCTCGCGCTGGAGCTGAGCGTGCTGGTCGTGCGCGGCGCGGACGGCGAGGTCGTGACCTTCCCGGTCCAGCAGAACCTGCACCGCGACGGCATCCTCGCCGTGACTGAGGTGCCCGCGCCCGACGTGGACGATGCGCTGCAGACGCAGGCGCGCCGCTCGGCCGCCGCGATCGCGACCGGCATGGGTTACGTCGGCGTGCTGTGCGTCGAGTTCTTCGTGCTGAAGGACGGCCGCCTGGTCGTCAACGAGATGGCGCCGCGCCCGCACAACTCGGGCCACTACACGATGAACGCCTGCGACGTCTCGCAGTTCGAGATGCAGGTCCGCGCGATGGCCGGCCTGCCGCTGCGCGAGCCGCGCCTGCATTCGCCGGTGGTGATGCTGAATCTGCTGGGCGATCTGTGGTTCGACGCGCAAGGGCGGGAACGGACGCCCGACTGGGCCGGCGTGCTGGCACTGCCCGGCGCCGAGCTGCACCTGTACGGCAAGGCGCAGGCGCGCCATGGCCGCAAGATGGGCCACCTGAACGTGATCGGCGCGACCGCCGAGGACGCCCGCGCGAGCGCTCGGCGCGCCTGCGCGCTCCTCGGCCTGCCCGAGGCGTGGTGAGGCCGAGGGCGTGGGCGATGACGCAGAGAACGACGCGGGTAACGACGCGGGTAACGACGTGGCGATGGGACGTGGTGATGGCGTGATGACGGAGTCCGGCTTCCAGGTGCTCGATGGCCAATCGCCCGACGCGGTGCGGGCCACCGCGCGCGTGCTCGCCGCGGGGGAACTCGCGGGCGTGCCGACCGAGACCGTCTACGGCCTGGCCGCGCGGGCCGACCAGGACGACGCGGTCGCCAAGATCTTCGCCGCCAAGGGCCGCCCCAGCGACCACCCGCTGATCGTGCACGTGCTCGACGAGCAGGGCGCCCGGGTCTTCGGGCAAGACCTGTCGCCGGTCGCCCACCAATTGATCGAGGCCTTCTGGCCCGGCCCGCTGACGCTGATCGTCCGGCGCGTCCCCGGCATCGCCGCGGCCGCCGCCGGCGGGCAGGACACGGTGGGCCTGCGCTGCCCGTCGCATCCGGTCTTCCGCGCGCTGATGGCGGAGTGCCGCGCCCTCGGCGTCGAGGGCCTGGCCGCGCCGAGCGCCAACCGCTTCGGCCGCGTCAGCCCGACCACCGCCGCGCACGTCGCCGACGAGTTCGACCCCGGCCTGACCGTGCTGGACGGCGGTCCGTGCGAGGTCGGCATCGAATCGACGATCGTCGACGTCAGCCGCGGCGGCCTGGTGCTGCTGCGGCCGGGCGTGCTGACCCCGGCGCAGTTGGAAGCCGCCGCGGGCCTCGCTTTACACGCGCCCGACGCACAGGCGCCGCGCGCGTCGGGCACACTCGCTGCGCATTACGCGCCGCGGGCGACGGTCCGGCTGATGGGCTCGGAAGCGTTACGCGCCGCGCTGGCGGGCGACCGTCCGGCGGGGCTGGCGGTATATTCCCGCTCGTCCTTCGCCGGGACCGGCGCGCCGGCGCTGCACCGGGCCATGCCGGCCCAGGCGCGCGCGGCGGCGCGTCAGCTGTTTGCCGTCCTGCGCGAGCTGGATGCGGCGGGAGCGACGGAGATCTGGATCGAGGCGCCTCCGCAAGAGGCCGCCTGGGATGGGGTGCGGGACCGCTTGTCCCGCGCGGCGGCGGCCTTCGCGCCCCGCTGAGTTTTCGAGATTTGGAGAGTTCATGAAGAGTGTGAAGCGCCACCTGGCCGTGCTGCTGGGTGCGACCGCGATGCTGGCCGCCTGCGGCGGCGGCGGCGAGCAGATCGACCCCTTCCGCGCCACGCGCGTCATCGCCTTCGGTGACGAGACGAGCACCATCCGCAGCGACGGCACGAAGTACTCGATCAACGGGACCGACGCGACCACCGCGGCCGTGACCTGCACCTTGAACCAGGTGTGGACGCAGCAGGTTGCCGCGCGTTTCGGCCTGGTGTTCGCCGAATGCAATCCGGACAAGCTGGCCACGCCGACCGCGCGCATGTATGCCACCGCCGGCGCCAAGGTCGCCGACATCACCGGGCAGATCGACCGCCAGTTCGCGCTCGACGGCTTCAACTCGAAGGACCTGGTCACCATCCTGGCCGGCGCCAACGACGTGCTCGAGCTGTACGCGCAGTACCCGGCGCAGGACGCCGGCACGCTGGGCAACGCGGCGCAGGCGCGCGGCGAGGCCCTGGCCGCGCAGGTCAACCGCATCGTCGACGCCGACGGCCGCATCATCCTGTCCACCGTGCAGGACATGGGCCTGTCGCCGTTCGCGATCCGCGAGAAGGCGGTCCACGCCGACACCGATCGTGCCGCGCTGTTGACGGAACTCTCACGCCGCTTCAACGCCGGCATGCGTCTGAAGATCCGCAACGACGGCCATTACATCGGCCTCATCCTGACCGATGAGCTGATGGGCACGATGAGCCGCTATCCGACGCTGTACTCCGCGTCGAACTCGACGGACGCCGCCTGCCTGGCGAGCTCGCTGCCGCCGGTCTGCACCGACAAGACGCTGGTGGCCAACGCCACCTCGGCCACGCACATGTGGGCCAGCGACCGTCTGGTCGGTCCGGTGATGCACAACAACATGGCCTCGCAGGCCATCAACCGGGCGACGAACAACCCGTTCTGAGACCGATCCTGACGCGCGCATCGCGCGCAGTCTGATGACGGAAGTGTTGCAACCGCGCCTCGATGGGGTCAGGTTGTGCGTCCGTCGTCCCAACGACCCTGGCATGCTGTGGCTTGTCAGGGTTTTCCTTTTGTAAGCGCCGGCTGACGTGCGCTTAAAGTGACCCCTGAGAAAAACGAACGACCGTTCGATTTAGTGCCGACCGCGATCGCCGGGACGGTGCAGACGACGGAGACAACCCCTGGAGAAGTCCGAATGAATAGCCAATTCAAACTGGCCAGCCTGACGCTGGCCGCCGTGGCCATGCTGAGCGCCTGCGGCGGCGGCAGCAATCCTTCGAGCGACGATCCGCCGCCGGCGCGCGGCACGCTGGAACTGGGCCTGAAGGCCGGCGCGGCGACCGCCGCACAGATCGACGCGGGCACCGCGGCGAAGGGCGTGCAGGCGATCAGCGGCAAGGCCGCGTGCGACGTGGACGTGCGCTACGTCTACTACTGGACGCGTGATCCCCAGGGCCTGCCGGCCACCGCCTCCGCCGCCGTGCTGGTGCCGGCCGGCACCGGCGCCGCCTGCACGGGCAACCGCCCGGTGGTGCTCTATGCCCACGGCACGACGACGGACCAGGCCTACAACATCGCCGACATCCAGAACAACGCCGAAGGCTCGCTGGTCGCGGCGTTCTACGCCGCCCAGGGCTTCATCGTCGTGGCGCCGAACTACCTCGGCTACGACCGTTCGGGCCTGCAGTACACGACCTACCTGAACGCCGAGCAGTCCGCGATCGAGATGATCGACGCGATGCGCGCCGCCCGGACCCACCTGGCCGCCGAGAGCGCCGTGAAGCCGTCGGCCAAGCTGCTGCTGGCCGGCTACTCGCAAGGCGGCCACGTGGCGATGGCGACGCAGAAGGTGATGGAGCGCGACTACGCGACCGAGTTCCCCGTCACCGCCGCCGCGCCGATGTCCGGCCCGTACAACCTGGTGGGCTTCAGCGACCAGATCGTCAACACCGGCCCGGTCAACGCCGGCGCGACGCTGTTCCTGCCGCTGATGCTGACCAGCTACCAGAAGGCCTACGGCAACATCTACTCGGCGCCGACCGACGTGTACGCCGCACAGTTCGCCGCGACCGCGGAGACGCTGTTCCCGTCGAAGAAGTCGATCACCACGCTGATCCAGGAAGGCAAGCTGCCGAACGATCCGACGTTCACCAACCTGTTCGGCGCCGGTGGCCTGCTGAACCCCGCGTTCAAGACCGCGTACCCGACCTCGAACTTCCGCACGGCGCTGCAGACCAACACGCTGCTGGGCTGGACGCCGAAGGCGCCGGTCGCGCTGTGCGGCGGCTCGGGCGACCCGACCGTGTTCTTCACCAACACCGCCCAGGCGCAGGCCGACTTCGCCACGCGCGGCAAGCTGTACCCGGCGTCCAACCTGGAAAGCTCGGCCTCGATGGCCTGGGCCGGCCAGGTGACGGCGGCGACGATCGCGGGCGGCTTCGCACAAGCCAAGGCGGCCACGTCCGCCGCGGCGGGCGGTGGCGCGGCCGGTGCGGCAGCGGTGCAGGGGGCCTATCACGGCACGCTGGTTCCGCCGTTCTGCAATGCGCTGGCGCGCGGCTTCTTCCAATCGGTCCTGGCTGCTCAGCCGTAATCGCCGACGACCAGCACGGAGACATCATTCATGAAGAAGAACATCACCCTCATCCTGGCCGCTTCGCTGATGGCACTGGCGGGCGCCGCCCGCGCCGAAGAGCCGGCGGTCGGCACGCACACGGTCTACCTGGGCCTGGCCCACATCGACGTGAACAGCAAGGCCGCGCCGCTGGAAGGCGGCAGCAAGCAGTTCCCGGCGCCGGGCGCGCAGATCCGCGTCGGTGACGCGACCACCACGGGCTTCGGCTACACCTACCGCTTCGCGCCGCGCTGGAGCGGCGAGATCGCGCTGGGCATCCCGCCGTCGCACAAGATCTACGGCAACGGCGTGCTCGCCAACGCCGGCCAGATCGCGGTCGTGCGCCAGATGCCGCCGACGGTGTTCGTGAACTACCACCTCGGCGAATGGATCCCGAAGTTCCATCCCTTCGTCGGTGCGGGCGTGAACTACACCTACTTCGAGAAGAAGCGCAGCACGCCCACCGGCGACGCGATCAGCGGCGGCCCGACCCGCATCACGCTGGAGAACTCGTGGGGCCTGGCCGCCCACGCGGGCTTCACCGTGGCCTACACGAAGCAGTGGTCGCTGAACGCGACGGTCGCCTACGCGGACGTGCGCAGCAAGATGCGCTCGTTCACGACGACCAAGGACGGCGTGGAAGAGCTGCACACGGACATCAACTTCCGTCCGGTGGTGTACACGCTGTCGCTGGGTTACTCGTTCTGATCGGCCTTCCAGGCCGGTCCCTGATCGACATCGCGCCCCACGGGGCCGGGGGATCTCCCGGCCCCGCGACGTCCCGGGCCACTACACTTCAGCCATGAGCGTGTTGCTGGCCCTGGATAGCTCGACCGAACACATGGCTCTGGCCCTCGTGGGCCAGGGCCATGATGCTTTTGTGGACGCCGATGGCGGGGCCTTGGCCTCCCAGCGGCTGGTCCCCGACGTGATGGCGCTGCTGAAGCAGGCCGGCCTGCCGCTGGCCGCCGTGGATGCGGTCGGTTTCGGCCGCGGGCCAGGCGCGTTCACGGGGCTGCGCACCGCGTGTTCGGTGGCGCAGGGCCTGGCGTTCGGCGCGGGCAAACCGGTGCTCGCCCTGGACAGCCTGATGCTGGTCGCGGAGGACACGCGCCAGCAGCTGATCGCTGCCGGTGAGGAGCTTCCATCGCTCGACGTGTGGGTCGCGATGGACGCCCGCATGAACCAGATCTACCTCGGCCGCTACCGCTGGAACGGCGCGCGGTGGTCGACGACCCTTGAGCCGGTGCTGACGGACCTCGATCCGCTGCGCGCGCTGTGGCAGGACGAACCGCCGACCATCGTCGCCGGCTCGGCACTGGGCGCCTTCGCGCTGGAGACCGGCGCGGCCCGGCGTTTCCCGACCACCGCCTCGCGCGCCCGCGCGCTGGGCGCGCTCGCGCGGCAGGCCTTCGATGCCGGCCTCGCGGAGGACGCCGCCAACGCGTTGCCGCTGTACGTGCGCGACAAGGTGGCCCTGACCACCGCCGAGCGCGAGGCCGCCAAGGGAGCGCCCACGAGATGAGCGCCCAACCCCGCGATCTGGCCTGGCCGCCGTCGCTGCAATCCTTGCAGCCGCTGCGCGCGCTGGACCTCGACGAGGTGATGGCCATCGAGGCCGTCTCCTACAGCCATCCGTGGACGCGCGGCAATTTCATCGATTCGATGGCTGCGGGTTACGTCGGCTTCGTCATGCGTGACGAGCAGGCGCGGCTCTGCGGCTATTTCCTCGCGATGCAGGTGATCGACGAGATGCACCTGCTCAACATCACCGTGACCCAGGAGCGGCAAGGGCAGGGACTGGCGCGGCGCATGCTCGACGCGCTGGGCCTGCTGGCGCGGGCCCGCGGCTGCCACCAGGTGTGGCTGGAGGTGCGCGAGAGCAACGTCCGCGCGCGCCGGCTGTACGAGCGCTACGGCTTCGTGCAGAGCGGCCTGCGTCGCGGCTACTACCCTGGCGCGGATGGCCGCGAGGATGCCATCCTGATGACGCTGCGCCTGATGGAGCCCGCCCCATGAGCTGGAACGATCGTCAACGCGCGATGCTGGAGGCGATGGGCCTCAAGCTGTGGACGCCCGCTTCCGGCGTGGCGCCGTCGACCGAGGCGCCTGCGCCTGTCGCGCCTGCTGCGCTCGTCGCGCAACGTGCCGTGGCGCCCGCGCGATCGACCGACCCGCACGCCGCACCCGCGGCGCGCGCGCCGATGGTCGACGCCGAGGTCGCCCTGGCGGAGCCGCCCGCGCCGCGCCGCGCGCCGGAAGCCCCGGCGAGGACACCGTCCGCCGCGCCCAACGTGGCTCCCGTCGCGGCCCCCGTGGCTGCCTCCGTTGCGGCACCGGTGACCGCCGCCGCCGCGGCCGATGCCGCGCTCGCCCAGGCCCGTGGCCTGGCGCGCGAGGCCATCGCCCGCCTCGACTGGCCCGGACTGCGCGACGAGGTCGCGTCCTGCCGCGCCTGCGGGCTCTGCGAGTCGCGCAAGAACACCGTGTTCGGCGTGGGCAACGAGCGCGCGCACTGGATGGTCGTCGGCGAGGCGCCGGGCGAGCAGGAGGACCTGCAGGGCGAGCCCTTCGTCGGCGCCGCCGGCAAGCTGCTGGACAGCATGCTGCGCGCGGTCGGCCTGAGCCGCGGCGAGGGGACGCCGGAACGGCAGGTCTACATCGCCAACACGCTGAAGTGCCGGCCGCCGCGCAACCGCAATCCGGATCCGTCGGAGCTCGCGCAGTGCGAGCCCTTCCTGCAGCGCCAGATCGAACTGATCCAGCCGCGCATCATCCTGGCGATGGGCCGCTTCGCGGTGCAGCAGCTGCTGCGCAGCCAGGAGCCGATCGGCCGGCTGCGGGGGCGCGTCCACCGCTACCAGGGCGTGCCGCTGGTGGTCACCTACCACCCGGCCTACCTGCTGCGCAACCTGCCGGACAAGGCGCGGGCGTGGGAGGACCTCTGCCTCGCGCTGAAGACGCTGGATGAGCAACCGCCGCGCGCGGACGATGCCGCTGCGAGCGCACCGTCCGCCATGTCCTCGACAGCCGGGACGGACTGAATGAACGCGCCGGTGCCGCCCCTGCCGCCGGCCTGCCCGGCGCCCTCGGCCGAAGACCAGGCCGCGCAGTTCCGGCTGCTCGCGGACAACGTGCCGGTGCTGATCGCGGTCTTCGACGCGGCCACGCGCACCTGCCGTTTCGCCAACCGCCAGTACGCGCGCAGCTTCGGCCTGGACGAGGCCAGCGTCCTGGGCCGCACCTTCGCGCAGATCATCGGCGAGGACGCCTCGCTGGAGATCGAGCCCCACGTGCAGCGCGTGCTGCGCGAACGCGTCAGCGTCAGCTACGAGCGGCGACTGGAGCGCCGTGACGGCAGCCCGCGCTGGATCGAGGTCAACCTGATCCCCTACATGCCGCCGGGCGCGGACGAGGTGCAGTCCAGCTTCGTGCTGATCTCCGACATCACCCGCTTCCGCGAGGCCGAGCTGGCCGTGCGCGACTCCGAGGAGCGGATGGGCAAGTTCATGCAGGCGTCGATGGAGGGCATCGTCTTCCACCGCGACGGCGTAATGACCGACGTCAACCCGCCGCTGTGCGAGCTGGTGGGCTATGCGCTCGAAGAACTGGTGGGGCGGTCGGCCCTGTCGATGATCGCGCCGGATCAGGTCGACACGGTGCGCGACGTGATGATGAGCGGCACGGAGACCCGCTACCCGACGGCGATCCTGCATCGCAGCGGCGAGCGCATCGACGTCGAATTCATCGTGCGGACCCTGTGGCGCAACGGCGAGCGCCTGCGCATGACGATCGTCCGCGACCTGCGTCCGCACCTGGAGGCGCTGGCGCGCATCCAGCACCTCGCGCAGCATGATCCGCTCACCGGCCTGCTGAACCGCGCGACCTTCATGGAGCGGCTGCGCGAACGGCTCTCGCAAGGCAATGCGCGCCGCGCGGCGCTGCTGTTCATCGACCTCGACAACTTCAAGCGGGTCAACGATTCGCTGGGTCACCTCGAAGGCGACCGCGTGCTGCGGACCGTCTCGGAACGCCTGCGCGGCGGCCTGCGCGGCAGCGACCTGGTGGCGCGCTTCGGCGGCGACGAGTTCGTCGTGCTGCTCGAGGACGTGCATCAGCGCAAGGACGTGCAGACGGTGCTCAACGCGCTGCTGAGCGTCGTCGAGGTGCCGGTGCAGGCCGACGGCCGCGACCTTTCGGTGACGCCGTCGATCGGCGTGGCGATGTACCCGGAGCATGGCGAGTCGCCCGAGGAGTTGCTGCAGCACGCCGACACCGCGATGTACCTGGCCAAGACCGCGGGCCGCGCGACCTACCGCTTCTTCGAGCACGCGATGGCCGAGAACGCCTACGCGGACCTGGTGCTCGAGACCGAGCTGGCGCAGGCGTTGACGGCCGACCAGTTCGTGCTCTTCTATCAGCCGCAGGTCGACGCGCGCACCGGCGAACTGGTCGGCGCCGAAGCGCTGCTGCGCTGGCGGCACCCCGAGCGCGGGCTGCTGACGCCGGATGCCTTCATCGTCGTGGCCGAGCGCCATCGCCTGATGCTGCCGCTGGGCGAGTGGGTGATGTACGAGGCCGCGCGGCAGACGCGCGCCTGGCATGAGCGCGGTGTCGCGTCGGTGCCGATCGCGGTGAACCTGTCGAGCATGCAGTTCCGGCTGGCGAGTTTCTCGAAGTCGGTGGCCCACGTGCTGAAGACGGCCGGCGTGCCTGGCGAGTGGTTGGAACTCGAGCTGACCGAACGCATGCTCACCGAGGAGATCGACCGCCTGCCCGAGCTGCTGCAGACGCTGCGCTCGCAAGGGCTGGCGATCTCGATCGACGACTTCGGCACCGGCTACACGGCGCTGAACCAGTTGACCCGGCTGCCGCTGGACAAGCTCAAGATCGACCAGAGCTTCGTGGCGGTGCTGCCGGACGATCGCGGTGCGGCCGCGATCACGCGCGCCATGGTGCAGATGGCCAAGGGCCTGGGCCTGCGCGTCGGCGCCGAAGGCGTGCGGAACGCGCGGCAATGGCACCTGCTGGCCGAGTGGGGCTGCGACGAGCTGCAGGGCGAGGTGATCGCGCCGGCGATGCCCGCCGAGGAATTCGAAGCCTGGCTGGCCGAACGCGGTCAGCCGACGCTTCCCAGGATCGACACATGACTTCCAAGTTGCCTGATTCCGCCCGCCTGAACGGCGCGGCGTCCGCGCCGCATGGCGCTGCCAGTCCCGTGCAGGGTGCTTCCCGTTCCTCGCAGGGGGCCTCGACCGCGTCGTCGCGGGGCGCGTCGGCTGCCGCGATGCAGCATGCGACAGATCCCGCCATGGCCGCGCTGCTGCGCGACGAGATCGCCGCGGCCGGCGGGTGGCTGCCGTTCGACCGCTACATGAGCCTGGCGCTGTACGCACCGGGCGTGGGGTACTACGCCAACGCGCGACGCAAGTTCGGCACGATGCCGCAGCAGGGCTCGGACTTCGTGACCGCGCCGGAGCTGTCGCCACTGTTCGGACGCGCGCTGGCCAGGCAGGTCGCGCAGGCGCTGACGGTCAGCGGCACCGACACGGTGATCGAGTTCGGCGCCGGCAGCGGCGCGCTCGCGGCGCAGCTGCTGGAGACCCTGGACGCGGCGGGAACGCCTTTGTCGAAGTACTTCATCGTCGATCTGTCCGGCACCTTGCGCGAGCGCCAGGCCGAGCGGCTGGCGCGCTTCGCGCCGCGGGTGGAATGGCTGGACCGCTGGCCCGACGAGATCCACGGCGTGCTGGTCGCCAACGAGCTGCTGGACGCGATCCCCGTCGAGCTGCTGCGCTGGGACGGCCAGCACTGGCTGCGGCGCGGCGTGACGATGGACGATCAGGGCGCGCTGTCCTTCGACGACCGGCCCGGCGATGCGCGCCCGCCGACGCCGCCGGAGCACGACATCGGCTTCGTGCCCGGCACGGTCACCGAAGTGCATCCGCAGGCCGAGGGCTTCATCCGCACGCTGGCCGAGCGCCTGAAGCGCGGCGCGGCGTTCTTCATCGACTACGGTTTCCCGGAGTCGGAGTACTACCACCCGCAGCGCACGGGCGGCACCTTGATGTGCCATCACCTGCACATGGCCGATCCCGATGCCTTGGCGCTGCCGGGGCAGAAGGACATCACGGCGCACGTGAATTTCACCGGCATCGCGCTGGCGGGACAGGACGCGGGGCTGATGGTGCTGGGCTACACGAGCCAGGCCAATTTCCTGATCAATTGCGGCCTGGTCGAGCTGATGAGCGGCGCCGACCTCGCGCAGCGCGGCATGGCCCACCGGCTGATCGCCGAGCACGAGATGGGCGAGCTGTTCAAGGTCATCGGCTTCGCGCCGGGGGATGGGTTCGATGCGCTGGGGTTCAGCGCGGGCGATCGGTCGCACACCTTGTGACACGACCCCGCTGCACGACGGCCCGACCGTCGTGCGCGGGATCCCGCCGGGACCTCAGCCCTTGGCGTTCGCCGGCGCCAGATGCTTCTCCAGGAAGGCCAGCATGTCGCGGTAGTAGCGCATCTGGACGGCGCGCGACGACCAGCCGTGGCCCGTGTTGAGCGGCAGCCATTCGACGGCCTTGCCGTGCCGGCGCAGCGCCTTCAGCATGGACTCGCTCTGTTCCCTCAGCACGCGCTGGTCGTGCCAGCCGTGGACCAGCAGCAGCGGCGCCTCGATGCGATCGGCGTTCCGGAGCGGGGAGACCGCGTCGAGCGACGCCTTGGCCGTGTCGGGATCGCCCACCAGCTGTCGCCAGGCCCGGCGCGACGCGGCAGTGGAGTCGTCTCCCCAGTTGTTGGCCATCTGGGTGGCCAGGTCGCTGATGCCCGCGAAGCTGACGCCGCAGCGGTACAACCTGGGCGTCTTCACCAGGCCCCACATCGCCGCATAGCCGCCGTAGCTGGTGCCCACGATGGCGATGCGCGCGGGATCCGCGATGCCGCGCCGGATCAGGTCCTGCACGCCGTCGGTGATGTCGTCCTGCATCGCCAGTCCCCACTGGCGGTATCCGGCACGCAGGAAGGCGTCGCCGAAGCCGGTCGACCCGCGGAACTGCGGCTGGAACACGGCATAGCCCTGCGCGGCGAGCAGTTGCACCTCCGGGTCCCAGCCCCAGTGGTCGCGGGACCATGGTCCTCCGTGGATCAGCACCACCATCGGCGCCGGCCCCTGGCCGGCCGGCCGCGTGAGGTAGGCGGGCACCTTCAGGCCGTCGCGGGCGGCGTAGCGGTAGGCCTGGGTCGGGCGCATGGCGGCGGGATCGATGTCGGGCATCGCCACCCCGACCTCCGCCATGTGCATCGTCGCCGTGTCGAGCGAGTACCAGCGGCCCGGATCGACGTCGCTGAAGCTGTGGACCAGTACGTGGCCGCTGAGCTTCGCGCCCTCAGGCTTGGCGTCCTCGTGCTTGGTGCGGAGAAGGACGTTCACAGTGTCCGGCAGGGCCGCATCGACGGCTTTCTGCAGGCGGGCCCAGCGGGTGTCGAACCAGATCCTCTCGGGCTTGAGTCCTCCGGTGGACACGGACTCGAAGGTCGACGAGTCCCGATCGGAGAAGCCGAGGATGTCGTCGGTCTCATGGCCCGCCATGAGCTCGCCGAGCGCGCGGCGGGCCGTGTCGTAGCGGAACACGGCATAGGCGTCGCGGTCCCCGCGGGAACAGACGGCCAGCGTGCCGTCCTCCAGCGCGCGCATCGGTGTCCAGGCGGGCAGGTCGGCCCTCTCCTGTTCCAGCTGTTCCCACTTGCCGCCGGCGGAGCGGTACCACTGGGTCCAGACGATATCGCCGGACCAACGCGAGCTCTTCAGGGTGGTCGCCGCGCGCAGCCGGCCGTCGGCGTCGAAGGCCGTGTGGACGAGTGTGTCGGGCAGATCGATCGCCTCCGTCATGCGCGCGCCGCTGCGCAGGTTCACGGTGTGCAATGCCTCCTTGTCGGACAGCAGCAGCCGTTCGGTGCCGTCGGGCGCATCGGCCAGCCGTTGCAGGAACTCCCCATCCAGCCTGCGGATCAGCGTGCCGTCCGGCTTCATCACCAGCGAGACGCCACGCGTCGTCCGCAGGATCAGCAGGTCGGGGCCGATCCAGTGCACGTCGCGGGCGTGGCCGTCGATGCGGGCGCGCCAGCGGTCGGCCTCCCGGGTGTTGGGCGTCACCGAGTGCGCCTTGCGCGTCGTCAGGTCGAGGACGAAGGCGAGCGGCATGTCGGCGGCGTATCCCACCGCGGCCAGGTACCGGCCGTCGGCGGAGAGGCTGGCGCGCCCCATGGTGTGGTCGGCGAAGAGCGTCGCCAGCGAGGTCCGGCCAGGGCCTGTCGTCGTATCGGCCGTGTCGGCGGCATCTGTCGGCACGGGGCCGGAGGCCGATGCGGGATCGGCCGCCCACGCAGGCAGCAGCGTATTCAGCGCGGCGGCGGCGAGCCATTGACGGCGCGCGGGCGAGGGCACCGCGGCAGGGGCGTCGCTCGCCGGCGACTCATTCGGTTCGATGGGCATGGGCGGGCACTGTAGGGCGCGCGCCCGTCGCGTTTACGCTCCCCGCCTGGTCGTTTTCCCGGAGCCGCTCTCCGTTGTGAGCGCAGCGCGACAACGAGCGTGACTGATGTTGGTGGGAATTCAAACGAGCCTGACCGACATCGGCTAGTCGTGGCTCTCGCGGCGTTCGTTGTCGAAGCGACGACATTGGTCCCGTGGGGAAATTCAAGATCGGCCGGAATACATCGACCGGTCTTGTTCATCAGAATGACAACGTGTCCATCCACATCAAGACGTGGGGTCAGGTGCTCGACGACAACCGGGCCCGCATGCAGTTCTTCCAGGAACGGCTGGCCTACCAGGCCGACAAGGGCGCAGCGCTCAAGCATCTGCATGAGCGCTATTCGAGCTACCTGGAAGGAGTCATGGACCCCGACGAAGTTCAGTCGCAGCCAAGCACTTCGAGGACCTTCCTTCAGCCTGAAGCTGCGGCGTCCCCGGGATAAGAGACGCCACGACCTCAGCGCGGGCGATCGCTCTCACACGCTTTGAGCGCCGCCTTGCGGGCCTCGTGGATCGCCTGGCCGATGGCCGGGCCCTTCTTGCCCGCCGCCAGCGCGGCCGAAGAGATCGCCGCCTGATCGACCGACTGCACCGCCCGCAGATCGTGCAGCAGCGCCGCGCGCTGCGGGTAGGGGCGGTCGCGCAAGCCCGCGCGCCCGCGGGCGTCGCACTCGCAGGCCAGCAGCAACTGGGCGAAGCGCTCCGGCCGGCGCAGCGCGTCGCTGCGCTCGATCAGGCGCAGGCGCGCCTCGGCGCTGAAGTCGAGGCTCTGGTGCACGTGCGTGTGTTCGCGCGCGACCAGCTCGGCGAGCTCCTTGCAGTCCGACGGAACCCGCCAGCGCTGCGACAGCGCCGCCGCCAGTTCGACGCCGCGTGATTCGTGCTTCAGGTGGCGCGGCCATTCCTCCTCGGGCGTCGTGCCCTTGCCGAGGTCGTGGCACAGCGAGGCGTAGCGCACCGGCAGCGGCGCCTCGACGCGCGCGCATTCCTCCAGCACGAGCAGCATGTGGACACCGGTGTCGATCTCCGGGTGGTGCGCCTCGGGCTGCGGCACGCCGAACAGCCGCTCCAGCTCCGGCGCGATGCGCGCCAGCGCGCCGCTGTCGCGCAGGATCTCGATCATCCGCGCCGGGTGGCCTTCCATCAGGCCGCGGGCGACCTCCTGCCAGACGCGCTCGGCGACCAGCGCGTCGGCTTCGCCAGCGGCGACCATGGCGCGCATCAACGCCATCGTCTCCGGCGCCACCGTGAAGTCACCGAAGCGGGCCGCGAAACGCGCCAGCCGCAGGATCCGCACCGGGTCCTCCGCGAAGGCGTCCGAGACGTGCCGCAACACGCGCGCCTCGAGGTCGCGCCGACCGCCATAGGGGTCGATGAGCGTCCCGTCCTCCGCCTGGGCCATGGCGTTGATCGTCAGATCCCGGCGTGCCAGGTCCTGTTCAAGCGTCACATCGGGGGCCGTGTGGAACTGGAAACCGTGGTACCCGGCAGACGTCTTGCGCTCGGTCCGGGCCAATGCCACCTCTTCATGGGTCACGGGATCCAGGAAGACCGGGAAATCCTTGCCGACAGGAAGAAAACCCTTGTCGATCAACGACTTGGGCGTTGCGCCGACCACGACCCAATCGCGGTCCTGCACGGGCAGTCCCAGCAGGGCGTCCCGGACAGCCCCCCCAACGAGATACATCTGAACACTCATGTTGCGGCGCAGCATCCCCGATGAAGGGGATAGCTAAAGTAGTCTCTCTATCCGTATATTCACCAATGCCACCTGCACACCAGTGTCTGTTCAAACAGGCCAACTACCGAGAGAGACGTTGTAGTCAGGCAGGCCGGCATAGCAGTAGGGAGTATCTTGAATGAAGTCTGTTCTTCTCCTCCTGCTGGGCGGAATTGGTCTCGCCGCCCAGGCGCAGGAGCAGCAAGCGCCGGACACGAACTCCGTGCACGTCGCCGCTGACACCAGTTTCACCCGGCAGAGCCAGCCCGCCCCCGCGCAGCTGGCAGATGTCAACGAACAAGAGGGCGCGGACACCGTCGTGCCGTCCTTCGTCTCCGAGCCCACGAACCAGGCCATGATGCTCGGCGGCCTTCTCGCCGCAGGTTTCATGGTCCGCCGCCGCCGCGACCACTGATTTCGCGTCGGCCCACCTCGCCGCTTTCCGCCGCCTGCCCGCACAGGCAACGGAAGGCGGTTTTTCATTTCAGGGCTTCAAGACCGGTACCGGTCCGCTGACGTCGCGGTAGGGCTCTTCGAAGTCCAGGAAGTCCTTCTCCGCCATCGCGTCGGCGATCCACTCGCGCACGCCCGGCGCCGCCTGCACGGCGTCCGTGTAGGCCGTCAACGGCGCGGGCAACGGCAGTCCGTAGCGCGTCACCCGCATCACCACCGGCGCGAAGAAAGCGTCCGCCGCGCCGAATTCGCCGAACAGGAAGGGGCCGCCGCTCTGCGTCAGCGCGTCGGTCCACAGTTCCACGACGCGAGCGAGGTCCTTGCGCAGGCCAGCCTCGGTCTGCAGCAGCCGTGCACCGACGGTCGTCAGGTCGGCGTCGATGTTCATCATGCAATGGCTGCGCAGATGGCTGAAGCCGCTGTGCATCTCGGCGCAGAGGCAACGCGCCCGTGCGCGCTGGCGGGCGTCGCGCGGCCAGACGGCCTTGTCGGGGAAGCGGTCGGCCAGGTACTCGACGATCGCCAGCGAATCCCAGACCGCGAGGCCGTCGTCCACCAGCACCGGCACCTTGCCGGCCGGCGTGACCGCGCCGATCTCGCGATAGAAGGCCGAGTCGGGCGTGAAGTCGAAACGGACGATCCGCTCCTGGAAATCCATGCCCAGTGCCTTCATCAGCACCCATGGGCGCATCGACCAGGACGAGTAGTTCTTGTTGCCGATGATCAGCTGCATGCGGAAAGCTCTCTGCAAAGGGGAAGGGCGCCGTCGCCGGCGCGCCGGGGTCAGTTCGTGCCGTTGGCCGGGATGTCCGGCGCCGACGCGGCGGCCGGCCCGATGACGCTGCCGAGCCGGTCGCGCAGCACGATGCCGCGCTCGCGGCCCATCAGCTGCGCGTAGATCGTCGCGTTGGACAGCACCTTGCGCACATAGTCGCGGGTCTCCCAGATGGGGATGTTCTCGGTCCAGATCGCGGCGTCCAGCTGCGGACCGTCGCGCCAGCGGCGCGGCCGGTTCGGGCCGGCGTTGTAGGCCGCCGCGGCCATCGCCTGCGAGCCCTCGAAGCTGTCCATCACCAGCTTCAGGTAGCCGGTGCCCAGGCGCAGGTTGGTGTCGCGGTCATGCAGCATGTCGGGCTTGAAGTCGACGCCCAGCTTCCTGGCCGTCCACTTCGCGGTGGCCGGCATCACCTGCATCAGGCCGCCGGCGCCGACATGCGAGCGCGCGTCCATCATGAAGCGCGACTCCTGCCGGATCAGGCCGTAGACGTAGGCCGGGTCCAGACCCACCGCCGTCGATTGCTTCAACACGTCCGCGCGGTAGGGCATCGGGAAGCGCTGGGCGAGGTCGATCTCGGTCTTCGTCCGCTCGCTGGTCTGGATGCAGCGCTCCCAGAGCTCGCGTTCGCAAGCGGCCTGCGCGATCGACAGCAGCTCGCGATCCGACAGGCCGCGCAGGCTGAAGTTCCATTCGCGCTGGCCTTCGCTGCGCAGGCCCACGGCGAGCAGCATCAGCGCGCGCTGGATGCCCGGATTCGCCAGCCCCTGCGCGCGCTCCGGCGCCGTCAGATCCGCAGGCGTCGGCGGCAGCGGCAGGCGCAGCTTCAATTCGTCGGCGGCGAGCTTGCCGTAGAAGCTGAGCGGCGAGGCGATCGCGCGCAGCGTCTCCTGGGCTTCGCGGCGCTGGGCGTCACCGGACGGGCCGGTCGGCGCCAGTTGCTGCTGCGCCTTCGCGCGCCAGTACTGCCAGGTGATGTCCTTCTGGTCCGACGGCTTCATCAGCGCGATGGCCGCGATCAACTGCTCCGGCCGGCTCGCGCCCGCGTCACCGCGCAGCGCGGCGCGCGCCATCCAGCTGATCGTGTCGTCGCTCCATTCGACCGGGCCGAGCTTGGCCTGCAGCTTGATCGCGCGATCGAAGTGCTCGTTGGCCTCGTCCTTCAGCCGCAGCGCCGCCTGTCTGCCGTACTGGGCCCAGAGCCACGCGGACAGGTCGTTGGGCAGCTTGGCCGCCCAGCGGCGCACGTCGTCGTCCGCCTTGTCGTAGTCGGTCGCCAGCAGCCGCATCAGCGCCAGCATCGTCAGCTCGGCCTTGGCGCGCGGCGAGGCCGCGGCCTTGCGCTTCAGGTAGCGGTCCGGCTTGTCCATCAGCTCGGCCAGCGCCTCCTGGTCGGGCTTGGACAGCAGCGCCCCGGCCTGCTTCACCGCGCGGGGCTTGTTGGTCTCGACGATGAAGCGCAGCTTGCGCCAGACGTCCGAATCCTTGAACTGGCCGTTCTCGTGCAGCGTGGCCGCGAGCATGTTGCAACCCTCGTCCGCATCGCGTTGCGCGAACCAGGCGGCGCGCGCGGCGTCTCGCAGGTCGCGCCCCGGCGGATCCGCGAGCAGCGCGTAGCAGGCGACTTCGCGGTCGTCCTGCATCTTGTAGGCGGCGTGGTCGCGGCGGAAATTGGCCCAGTCGCGGCGATGTCCCAGCTCCAGCAGCCAGTCGTTGCGCAGCCGGTCTTCGACGTAGGCGCCCGGCCAGCGCGCATAGAACGCGTTGAGCTCCGGCTGCTGCGCCTCGGACAGGCGGGCGTTCAGCTCCCAGTAGTCGAACCAGGGCGCGAGCGGATGCTGCTGGTCGAAGGCGACCTGCCGCATCGCGGCCAGTCGCGAGCGGTCCCGGACGCGCCAGGCCTCGCGGGCATCGGTGACCAGGTCCGGCAGCGGCGGAAGGGGGTTGGGCACGACGTTGAAGGTCGTGGTCGATTGCGCGAGCGCTGGCGGGGCCGTGACCGCGGCGGCCACGCAGAGGGCGCCCACGGCCCCCAGGGCGCCGACGGTGGCCGAGACGGTCACGGTGGCGGAGGCGAGGGCGGTTACAGTGATCCGAGCGAACTTCATGCCGACCTGCGATGAGTGACTCCCCCACGGCTCCCGAAGCCGCCGGCACAACCGGCAAGACCTGGCCCCATGAGCGAAGCGAATTGCGTCGCGCCTTGCTGGCGCGCCGCCGCGAATGGTGGGCCGGTGCCGAGGCGCGTCTCGCCGCCGACAAGCTGGGCGAGCAGCTGCTTCCGCTGCTGCGCCAGCTCGAGCCGCTGACCCTCGGCCTCTATTGGCCCCTGGAGGGGGAATTTAACGCAGCGGCCTGGGCCTCGACCCACAAGCTCGGGGGAGAAATGCAATTGGCGCTGCCCTTCGCGCGTAAAGCCGGCGACCACGGGCCGGCGTCGATGACGTTCCGGCGCTGGGACGGCCAGGAACCGACGGTGAAGGACGAGTGCGGCATCCCCAGCTCGACCGGTCCCGTGCTGGTGCCGGAGGTGCTGCTGGTGCCGTGCCTGGGCTACACGCGGGAAGGTTTCAGACTCGGCTACGGTGGCGGCTACTTCGACCGCTGGATCGAGGCGCACCCCGGCGTGACGACGATCGGTCTTGGATGGCGCTGCTGCGAGGCGACCTTCGAGGTCCAGCCGCATGACCAGGCATTGACCGTCGTGCTGACCGAACGCGAACTGATCGCGCCCTGAGCTCGGGCCGGGCCTGGGCCGATCAACCCGAGTTCTCGTCCACGGGCGGATCGGGCTCGCCGATCGCGCGGCGCGTGAGCGCGGCGTGTTCGCCGATCCAGCGCGCGAATTCGACGACCTCGGGCCGCGCCCGCCCGTGCTCCGACATCATGAGCCAGTAGACCGTCGGGCAGTCGGTGCGGCCGGCCTCGCCGAAGGGCTCGACCAGCTCGCCACGCTCCAGCGCTTCGTAGATCAGCGGCAACCGGGCCAGCGCGACCGCCTGGCCGGACACCGCCGCCTGGATCTGCTGGTAGGTGAAGTTCAGGTACATCCAGCGCCGCGGCTGCAGGTCCGGCGCGCCGTGCAGCGCCAGCCAGCGCCGCCAGCTCAGGAACAGGCCGCTGGGACGCTGGTCGTCCTCCTCGGCCAGCGTGTACTGGCGCAGGTCGGCCGCCTGGCTCAGCGGCGGTCCCTGGCCCTCCTGCGCCTGCTTGGCCACCCAGGGATTCACGACCGGCGTCAGCATCTCGCCGAACATCCGCTGCGCCGAGGGCGCCACCCGGTTCGGCGCGGCGTAGCGCAGCGCGACGTCGAATTCGCTGTCGTCGATCTCGACGAGCTGATCCAGCGCCGAGACGCGGATGTCCATGTCCGGATGCTCGCGCTGGAAGGCCTCCAGCCGGGGGATCAGCCACAGCGACGCGAAAGAGGCGAAGGTCGTCACGTTGACGACGCGCCGGCCCCGCGTCGAGCGGATCTGGCGCACCGTGCTGTCCAGCCGCTCCAGCATCGGCTCCACGGCCGACAGCAGCAGCTTGCCGTCCGGCGCCAGCTCGACGTGGCGGGTGCCGCGCAGGAAGAGCGTGGCGCCCAGTTCCTCCTCCAGCGACCGGATCTGGCGGCTGATGGCGGATTGGGTGAGGTAGAGCTCCTCGGCGGCGGCGCTGAAGCTCAACCGCCGGGCGACCGCCTCGAAGGCGCGCAGCGAACCGACGGCGAGCGGGCGATGACGGGGCGGATTCATGCGTGGATGGTATCAATCGACGCGACAAGACTCATTGGACCATCGTGCGGGTCAACCCTAGTATTGCACCATGTTCACGAGGAAGGCCGCCGGTGCGCGGACCGCCCGGCGGACAAGGAGCAGATCATGAATGTCATGCAAAAGTCATCAATCCAGGTCAGCCGCGACGACGCCGCGTGGACGTTGTCGCAGGGCGAGGCCATGAGCCTGCCCATCGGCCCGGGCCGCCGTGAACTGCATGTGCTCGACGGTCGCGTCTGGGTCACGCAGCGCGGCGACCTGAACCTGCCGGCGCAGGACTTCTGGCTGTCGGCCGGTGAAACGCTGGAAGTCGCCAGCGGCACCGAGCTCGTCGTCGAAGCCTGGCCGACCGCCCGCTTCCAGCTGATGGTGCCGCCGCAGGCTTGCGCCAACAAGCCGGCGCGGAGCGTCGTCAGCCGCCTGCCTTCTTTCGGGCAACTGTTCGGCCAGCGCCTGGCGAACGCTTGACCGCAGGAGCCGCCGTCGTGACACCCTTCAGCGCCTTGACCGGCTTCTCCGTCCTGACGGTCCTGGGCTCGGCGCTGGTGCCGGCGCTCTTCTTCGGCGTCCTGGCCTTCGGCTTCGCGTTGGCGGAGCGCAAGGCCGACTCCATCGCCAGCCGCCCCCAGGGCAGCATCAGCGCGGGCGACTCCAGCGTCTCCTCCGGCGGCCGGAAGTAATTCAGGCTGGCGACCTCCTCTCGCCCGTCCTTGCCGGTCTTCGAATACCGGAACGGCTCGCAGCCGGCGTCCACATAACGCGACTGACTGACGGCGTCGGCCTTCAGGTAGAGCTCGTCGCGACTGATGATGGCCAGGAACAGGCCGTCCACATACAGCCCGAAGCCGCCGAACATCCGCCGCGCCAGCACCGGCCCGAGCGGGGCCAGCAACTCCATGCAGTGATTCGCGAAGTCCGCGCCGGCGCCGGTGAGGTGCCGGACGGTTCCCGTGGTGGTGGTGCGTGCCATGGCGCCGACTCTAGATCAGCGCTGGCGCCCTGTCCGCGAGGCGGCCACAATGGTCCGCTCCAGGGCCCGCCGGGTCCTCCAGGGAAGGCGAATGGGCTGGATGGATCCGAACGACAAGCTGCCGATCTCCGAAGACCGCCAGGCGCTGCGCGAGCGCCTGATCCGCGAACGCCTGGACCTGCCGGGCCGCCTTGAACTCGCCGACGTCGTGCAGAGCGTGCTGCGCGTCTGGCTGATCGGACGCAAGGAAAAGCGCATCGCCGCCTACTGGCCGATCAAGGGGGAATTCGATCCGCTGCCGGCGCTGTACCGCTGGAGCGAGGTCGACGGCGACCGTCGCATCGGCCTGCCCGTCGTCGATCGCGAGGAAGGCCGGCTGCGCTTCCACGTCTGGTACCCGGGCTGCCCGATGGAAGAGGACGCCACCGGCATCACCAAACCCAAGGACACCGAGGCCTTCGATCCGCAGTTGCTGCTGCTGCCCTGTCTGGGCTACGGCCCGGGCGGGATCCGCATGGGTTACGGCGGTGGCTTCATGCTGCGCACCATCGGGCAGATCCAGCCGCGGCCGGTGGTCGTCGGCGTGGGCTTCAGCCACGGCTTCCAACCGACGCTGACCGCCCAGCCGAACGACGTGCGGCTCGATGCGATGCTGACCGAGATGGGGGTCGTCTGGGAGAATTCCCGCGCATGAATCCCGCCTCGAGTTCTGCCGTGAGCCCTGCCATGAGTTCCGTTGATCCCCACGCCCTGAACGCCCTCTACACGGCCCACCTCGCGGAGCAGCAGCGCCGCACCGAACACGCGCTGCAGCGCGGCGGATTCGACGCGCTGCTGATCGCCTCGGGCATCGAGAAGTTCGCCTTCCTCGACGACCGGCCCTACGTCTTCCAGCCGAATCCCCACTTCAAGCTGTGGGTCCCGCTGATCCGTCATCCGGACAGCTGGCTGGTGATCCGGCCGGGGCACAAGCCGCGTCTCGTCTACGTACAGCCCGAGGACTACTGGCACGTGCCGCCCGAGGCACCGAGCGGCTTCTGGGTCGACCACTTCGAGCTGATCGTCGTGCGCAAGCCGGAGGAGGCGCTGCCCTATCTGCAGGTGCCCGGCACGCTGGCGATCGTCGGCGAAGCGGACGCGGCATTGGGAGACATCGTCCCGAACAATCCGCCCGACGTGCTGAACCCGCTGCACTACGCGCGCGCCGCGAAGACCGACTACGAGCTGCTGCGCCTGCGCGAGGCGTCGGCGCTGGGCGCCAAGGCGCATCTGGCGTCGCAGCGCGCCTTCCGCGACGGGCGGTCCGAGGCGGCCATCCACAACGCCTATCTGGACGCCTGCGGCTTCGCGGAGCGCGACCTGCCCTACGGCAACATCGTCGCGCTCAACGAGCACGCGGCGGTGCTGCACTACCAGTACCAGGACCAGCGCGCGCCGTCGCAATCGCTGTCGCTGCTGGTGGATGCGGGCGCGCACAGCTGCGGCTACGCGTCGGACATCACCCGCACGACCGGCAACGGCGACGCGTCGTTCCAGGCGCTGATCGATGCGATGGAGGCCTCCCAGCTGCGGCTGGTCGACCGCGTGCGCGCGGGCGTGGACTATCGCGACATCCACCTGGACTCCCACCGCGAGATCGCCGGGGTGCTGCGCCAGCTCGGCATCGTGAAGATGGACGAGGACGCGATGGTCGCGCAAGGCGTGACGTCGACGTTCCTGCCGCACGGCATCGGCCACCTGCTGGGCTTGCAGGTCCATGACATCGGCGGCTTCATGGCCGGCGAGGACGGCGGGACGATCGCCAAGCCGGAAGGCCATCCGTACCTGCGCCTGACGCGCGTGCTGCAGCCCGGCATGGTCGTGACGATCGAGCCGGGCCTGTACTTCATCCCGATGCTGCTGGACAAGCTGCGCGCGACGCCCGCGGCGGCGAACGTGGATTGGGCGCTGGTGAAGCACCTGAGCGCGTTCGGCGGTGTCCGCATCGAGGACGATGTCGCCTGCCGCGAAACGGGCGCGCCGGAGAACCTGACGCGGGACGCGTTCGCGGCGCTGAGCTGACGCGGCGAGAGGCGCTCGCTGTCGGGCAATGAAGAAGGGGTCCTGACGGACCCTTTCTTTCATCTGCACTCAGCTGCGCCGATCAGAACCGGTACCCGACGCCCACGCCCACCAGCAGCGGATCGATCTTGAACTTCCCGACGTTCACGCCCTTGGCGCGGACTTCGGTGTCCATCTGGATCTTCTTCACGTCGACGTTGATCGACCACTGCTTGTCGAGCATCACGTCGAAGCCGGCCTGCGCGGCCAGGCCAATGCTGTGCTTCTTGATGCTCGGTTGCAGCGCCGTCTGCACGGCCGGGTCGAAGTGGACGCCGGAGAAGCTCGTGTAGTTGAGGCCAGCGCCGACATAGGGGCGGAAGGTCCCTTCCGGGTTGAAGTGGTACTGCAGCGTCAGTGTCGGCGGCAGGTGCTTCACCGTGCCGATGCGCGTGCCGTTGCTGTAGAGCTTGTGACGCTGCGGTACGGTCAGGATCAGCTCGGTGGCCCAGTTCGGGGTCAGGAAGTAGCTGAAGTCGAGCTCGGGGATCGTCTTGCGGCTCAGCGACAGCCCCAGTCCGGTCTTGTCCTTGTCCGCCGGGTCGATGTTCACCGCGCGGGCGCGATACACCCACGGGCTGCTCTGCGCGTGGGCCGACGGTGCCAAGGCGGCGAGCGCCGCGAGTGCGACGGCCGCGACGATGGCGGGGTGGAAAGAGGCGAGGGCGGTGGTGCGGGACATGCGGTCACTCCTGGTCAATGGGATGACCGGGATTGAACGCGGACCGCTCCGTGAGAACCTTGACCGTTCACAAGGAACGGCGGCGAACCGGAGCGGTTCCCTGCGATGGCGCGGAGCGCTTGCGCCTTATCAAGCTTTCGCGGCGAGACCGAGGCGTTCACACAACGCCAGCGTCAGTGCGCTCTGGTTGAGCGAATAGAAGTGCAACCCCGGCACGCCGCCTGCGATCAGCCGTTCGCAGAGCCGCGTGACGACGTCCAGGCCGAAGGCGCGCACCGAGGCGGCGTCGTCCATGTAGCCCTCCATCTTCAGCGCGACCCAGCGCGGGATCTCGATGCCGTCGCGTTGCGCGAACTGCGCGATCCGCGCGAAGTTGTTGATCGGCATGATGCCCGGCACGATCGGCACGTCCACGCCGATCGCCCGCGTCGCGTCGACGAAATGGAAGTAGGCATCGGGGTTGTAGAAGAACTGCGTGATCGCGCCGCTGGCGCCGGCGCGCACCTTGTCCGCGAAGAACTGCAGGTCGCGCGCCGCGTAGCGCTGCTGCGGGTGGTACTCGGGATAGGCGGCGACCTCGATGTCCCAGTCCGCGCCTTGCGTCTCGCGGATGAAGCGCACCAGTTCGGCTGCGTAGCGGAACTCGCCCGCCGTCGCCGTGCCGCTGGGCAGGTCGCCGCGCAGCGCGACGACGCGCCGGATGTTCTGTGCGCGGTAGGTCGCCAGGATCTCCGCGATGTTCTCGCGCGTCGAGCCCACGCAGGACAGGTGCGGCGCCGCCTCGAAGCCGGACGAGGCGATGTCCGCGACGGTCGACAGCGTCTTCTCGCGCGTCGATCCGCCCGCGCCGTAGGTGACGCTGAAGTACTGCGGATTCACCGCGCGCAGCTCCTGCACGACGGTCTTCAGCTTCTCGGTGCCGACGGGCGTGTTGGGCGGGAAGAATTCGATGCTGACAGGCGTCGTCATGGTTTCTGAACCCAGATGAAAAATTCGGTGTTGCCGTCGCCGCCGGTGACGGGGCTTTCGAACCAGCCCCTGACGACGAGGTCGCGCTTCTCGGCGGCCGCCACGGCCTGCTCCTTGAGCACGACGTATTGCGCCTTGTCCTTGACGATGCCGTTCTTGTTCAAGGCCTTCGGGCCCAGCTCGTACTGCGGCTTGATCAGCAGCAGCGCCTGGCCTTGCGGCTTGAGCCAACCGACCACGTGCTTGAGCGTGCCGATCATCGAGATGAAGCTCAGGTCGCCCACGACCAGATCGAAGGGCGCCTCGGGGACGTAGTCCTTCACGTGCATGCCTTCATGGGCCGTGACGCGCGGGTCCGCCTTCAAGGTCTCATGCAGCTGGCTGTGGCCGACATCGATGCCGGTCACGTGCGCCGCGCCGGCCTTGAGCAGCACGTCGGTGAAACCGCCCGCGCTCTGGCCCATGTCCAGCGCCGAGAGGCCTGCCACCGACACACCGACCTTGGCCAGCGCACCTTCGAGCTTGAGCCCGCCGCGCGAGACGTAACGCAGCTCGGCGTCGTCCGTCACGCGCAGGGGGGTGGTCTCGGGCAGGTCCTCGCCGCACTTGCGCACGACGGTCCAGCCCTTGGGGCCTTCCCACTCGACCGCACGCGCGTCGATCAGCCGCTGGGCGGCCGAGCGCGTGGGCGCCAGGCCAAGGGAGAGAAGCAGCTGGTCAGCACGCATGGGTCGGGTCTCGGGTCAGGCTAGGGTCAGTGGATCAATAGCGATAGGTGTCGGGCTTGTACGGGCCTGACTTCGACACGCCGATGTACGCGGCCTGCTCGTCCGTCAGCTCGCTCAACTGCGCGTTCAGCGTCTTCAGCTGCAGGCGGGCGACGTGCTCGTCCAGGTGCTTGGGCAGCACGTAGACCTGGCCGACGGCGTAGGCGTCCTTGTGCGCGAACAGCTCGATCTGGGCGATCGTCTGGTTGGCGAAGCTGGACGACATCACGTAGCTCGGGTGGCCCGTACCGCAGCCCAGGTTCACCAGACGGCCCTTGGCCAGCAGGATGATCCGCTTGCCGTCGGGGAAGATCACGTGGTCGACCTGCGGCTTGATCTCTTCCCACTCGTACTTCTCGATCGAGGCGATGTCGATCTCGTTGTCGAAGTGGCCGATGTTGCAGACGATGGCGTTGTGCTTCATCGCGGCCATGTGCTCATGGCGGATCACGCCCTTGTTGCCGGTCGTGGTGACGAAGATGTCGGCCTTGTCGGCGGCGTATTCCATCGTCACGACGCGGAAGCCCTCCATCGCGGCCTGCAGCGCGCAGATCGGGTCGATCTCGGTGACCCACACCTGCGCCGACAGCGCGCGCATCGCCTGGGCCGAGCCCTTGCCCACGTCGCCATAACCGGCGATCACGGCGATCTTGCCGGCGATCATCACGTCCGTGGCGCGCTTGATGCCGTCCACCAGCGACTCGCGGCAGCCGTACAGGTTGTCGAACTTGCTCTTCGTGACCGAGTCGTTGACGTTGATCGCGCGGAACAGCAGCGTGCCCTTGGCCGACATTTCCTTCAGGCGGTGCACGCCCGTGGTCGTCTCTTCCGTGACGCCGATGATCTCGGCGCTCTTGCGGGTGTACCAGGTGGCGTCCTCGGCGACCTTCTTCTTGATCGCGGCGAACAGGATGCGCTCTTCCTCGCTGCCCGGGTTGGCCAGCACGGACAGGTCCTTCTCGGCCTTCTGGCCCAGGTGCATCAGCAGCGTCGCGTCGCCGCCGTCGTCCAGGATCATGTTCGGGCCTTCGCCCGGCGTGCCCTTGGCGCCGAAGTCGAAGATGCGGTGCGTGTAGTCCCAGTAGTCCTCCAGCGTCTCGCCCTTGTAGGCGAAGACGGGCGTGCCGACGGCGACCAGCGCGGCGGCGGCGTGGTCCTGCGTCGAGAAGATGTTGCACGAGGCCCAGCGGACTTCCGCGCCCAGCGCCTGCAGCGTCTCGACCAGCACGGCGGTCTGGATCGTCATGTGCAGCGAGCCGGTGATGCGCGCGCCCTTGAGCGGCTGCGCGGCGGCATATTCCTCGCGGATGGCCATCAGCGCGGGCATCTCGCTCTCGGCGATCTTGATCTCCTTGCGGCCCCACGCGGCCAGCGACAGGTCTTTGATCAGGTACTGGTCTTGGGCCAGCGGCTTCAGTTGGGCGTTCATGCGGACTCCTGCGAAGAAGGGCCGTCGACACCAACGATCAGGACGCGGGGAGATGCGGAGAGGGCATTTGCCGCTCGGTCCTCACCCGGCCAACGAAGGGTCGACGGGTGAGCGCGGTTGCCATTGCCGCGGACGTGTCGCCGCGCGGCGGTTCCGAGCCTGGCCTCGATGGGATGGGAGGTCGCAACGCTCCTCGGAACAGGGCGCGATTGTAGTCAAGTTCCGGCCGCGGCTCGATGACAGCGTTGCGCTCGGGGCCACAATCGCCCCCCATGCGAACGATCCCCCCGCTCAGCGACTGCCCCCGCGCGGCCTGGCTCCCCCTGCGCGGGGTGCTGACGGACATCGACGACACCCTGACGGCGGATGGCGCCATTGCCCCGGCGGCACTGGACGCGCTGCACCGGCTGCACGCGGCCGGCGTGCCGGTCATTGCGATCACGGGGCGCCCGGCCGGCTGGAGCGAACCGTTCGCGATGGCCTGGCCCCTGCGGGGGATCGTCGCGGAGAACGGTGGGGTGCTGCTGCATCGCGAAGGGGAGGCGCTCGCGACCGAATTTGCCCAGGACGACGCGACGCGATTGGCGAACTTCGCGCGACTGCAGGCGTGCGCGCGGGAGATCGTGGCGACCGTGCCCGGCGCCGTGCTCGCGCGCGACAGCGCCGGCCGGCTGACCGACATCGCCGTCGATCACAGCGAGTTCACGACGCTCGACGACGACGCGATCGCCGCCGTCTGCGACCGGATGCGCGCGCATGGGCTGGTGGCGACGGTCAGTTCGATCCACGTCAACGGCTGGATCGGCGATCACAGCAAGTGGACCGCGGCGCAGTGGGCGGTGAAGCGGCTGACGGGCCTGGACTTCGATCCCGCCGAGTGGGTGTATGTGGGCGACTCGACGAACGATCAATTGATGTTCGAACGCATGCCGCTGTCGGTGGGCGTCGCCAACATCGCGCGTTTCCTGCCGATGCTGGACCACCCGCCCGCTTATGTCACCGCGACCGAGCGCGGCGACGGCTTCGCGGAAGTGGCCCGGGCGCTGCTGTCGACGCGCGGGTAGGCCGGCTCGTCGGCGACCGGGCGGTGGGGACGCGGCTGGCGGCCCTCGACCGGGTCCCAGGCATGACGGCCGACCAGCGCGGAGACGCCCGGCCAGTCATGCCCGCGCGGCAGTACCCGGGCCAGCGCCGCATGGCTGACCCGGCCCCCGAGGGCGACCAGACGCTCCGCCACCTCGATCCGCCGGCGGCGCAGCCGCGGCAGCAGCCAGCGATTGGTCGGACGCTCCCGAAGCACGCTGGGATGCGGCATGCAGCGGTGCTCCGCCATCAGCAGGTGGCGCAGCAGGATCTCGAGTCCGAATGGATCGAGGCCTCGCCAATCAGTGCTCAACCGCGCCAGCGCGAAGCGTAGATTGGCCTGCGCGTCGGAATGCGCGACATGGAAGCGGTTCTGGCCGGTCATGAACATCTGGACCTCCGGAGGGCGGGAGCACCGCGCCGCTGTGGCAAGTGCGGCGCCTGTCCTTGATGTCGGCCATCGAGCCTCAGTTCTGAACCGGGGGATGTCCCCGAAAACGTCACGAAAGGAAAGCACCCCGTGGAGGGGGCGGCGGACTCGCCAAAAGGAAAGGGCCGCGCGAGGCGGCCCTTCGGGTGGGGTTCGGAGAATCGTCAGGACTTCGACGTTCAGGACGCCTCGGGATGGCGCGACTTCCAGGCACGCAGGGCCTGCCGGTACGCGTCCATCGCCAGATCGTGCAGGTCGAAGATGCACGGGTCGCAGCCGTTGCCGCAGCACGCATCGATGTCCGGCTGCGGCGGCGGCACGGGCATCGGATCGTCGCCGGCCTCGAGCGAGGCCGGAACGGCGGCGGAGTCGGACTGGGCGTCGGTCATGGCTGGCGATTCTCGCGCGGGGGGCCTGGGGCCTCCCGCGGCAAGGCGCGTCAGCGACGGACCGGCGGCGGGCCCGAGTGGTTCGAACGCTGCAGGTGACGGAAGGTGATCCGGCCCTTGGTCAGGTCGTACGGCGACATTTCCAGGGAGACGGCATCGCCGGCCAGGATGCGGATGTGATGCTTGCGCATCTTGCCGCCCGTGTAGGCGATGACCTGATGGCCGTTTTCCAGCGTCACGCGAAAGCGCGAGTCCGGCAGGATTTCGTTGACGACACCCTGCATCTCGATCAGTTCTTCCTTGGCCATATGGCTTGCTCCATTCTTGAAAATGAAAAGGGCGCCAGCCGCGGTCTGCCGCAGGCCCTCGCCTCGGGAATCAGCGGCGCGCGGCTCAGTGGCTGCGCGCCCAGGCGGTGCCTTCGGTCTCCGCGTAGCGCAACGCGGCGCGGCGGGTCTCGAAGGTCGGCACGAATCGCATGACACGATCAATGCTGGCCATGCCGCGTCCCGACTGGATCGAGACGGCCGCGGCGAATCCGCCGTCGGCATGGGGTTTGGTCATCGGTGAGACAAGGAATCGCCCCACCTCAATGCGTTTGTTCTGCATCGTTATTTTGAGGTGTGCGCCTTGACAGGCAATCGCAATAAGCAACCGTCTTGGCGCGGTGTGGGAAGGTGTGTCACTCCGATTCGATGATACGAACAGAAGAGGCACGGAAAGTGGCTTCTGATGCCAATCAGCCGAATGGCGAACAGGCAGACCGAAGCCAGAAACGCTCAAGCGCACGAACCGGGGGGTGATGCTGGTGCGAGCCGCTCGCAGAAGGGTCCTTGGGAGGGACCGGAGGGGCTGCAGAAGAAGACCTGAAGAGGGTGGTCTTGTGCGAGTCAAGTCGGGGAATATAACACAAGGGCCGTTGGCGCGCATCCCCGGGTGTTGCGGCGGCGCCGGAACGGTACTTTGGCGGATCGTGCAAGCGGTGCGCCGGAATCGGCATGGGCGATCGCCGCCCCGTTCCTACGATTCATCCGTCCCCCAACACCGGCCCCGGCACCTCATGCCGCTGGCCCGAACCCCCTGAAGGACGGAACTCCATGAGCAAGATCTGGTTCATCACCGGCGCCAACCGCGGTTTCGGTCGCGAGATCGCCCAGGCGGCGCTGACCGCCGGCGACCGTGTCGTCGCCACCGGCCGCAACGTCGACGCGCTGAAGACGGCATATGCGGATCACGGCGAGGCCGTGCTGTGCCTCCCGCTGGACGTCAGCCGCGAGGCCGATGCTGTCCACGCGGTCGAGCAGGCCGTTGCCCGCTTCGGCCGCATCGACGTGCTGGTCAACAACGCCGGCTACGGCCAGCTCGGCCTGTTCGAGGAAATCAGCGCCGCCGACATCGAGCGCCAGTTCGCCACCAACGTCTTCGGCCTGATGCATGTCACCCGCGCGGTGTTGCCGGTGATGCGTCGTCAGCGCGACGGGCACATCCTGAACATCGCGTCGGTCGGCGGCTTCCGCGGCTTCGATGGCGCGGCGGTGTACTGCGCGACGAAGTTCGCCGTCGACGGCTTCACCGCGTCGCTGGCGCCCGAGCTCGCCGGCTTCAACATCCGCGTGACGGTCGTCGAGCCGGGCTTCTTCCGCACCGATTTCCTGGATGCCAGTTCGGTCCGCTACGGCACGCAGTCCATCGCGGATTACGCGACGTTGCCCACGCCGCCGCTGTCGACCTATGAGGCCTACAACCACCAGCAACCCGGTGATCCGGCGAAGCTGGGGCGGGCCTTCGTCGAACTGGCCGCGATGCCGACGCCGCCGCTGCATTTCGTGGCGGGCTCGGACGCGCTCGGCATGGCGCGCGAGACCTTCGGCCAGCGGATGGCGGAGGTCGAGGCCCACGCGGGGCTGTCGGCCTCGCTGGATCGCGACGGCGTCTGACCGACCGTCTCGGGCGGGCCTCCGGCAACGGTCACGGGGCGCGGCTACCATCGCGCCCCAGGACAGGTCGGCCGGGGAGGGCGCGATGGATCGAGGAGGCGCGCCCGCATGACGGCGTCGCATTGGCAGCGTCCCGCAGGCAGGCGGCGATGGATCGGGCTGGCTGCGGCGCTGCTGGTGCAGGCCGCCTTCCTGTCGATGCTGTGGATGGACCACGGTTGGCGAGGGCGCAGGACCTCCGAGGGCCCCCGGCTGACCGAGGTGCGGCTGCTGCCGCTCCCGAAGAGCCGCGAGACACCGCCCGCGGCTCGACCACAACTCGAGCGACGTCGGCTCGATGTTCCGCGGTTGCAGACGCCGATCCTCGTGGCGCCGCCCGAGGTGACGATCACCGCCGCGCCGCCGTCGACGTCGATCCAGACGGTGGCGGCACCGGCACTGCCGGCCTCGGGGGCGTCCGCGCCCCTCGGCAACGGGCGCACGACGCTCAACCTCGCGCTGCCGAAAGCCGGTCCCGCCTCCGATGCGCGCGTGCGCATGGCCGATCAGATCCGCAACGACGACCGCTCCCACAGCGCGCCGCGCACCGTCGAGTCCGCGATCGCGGACGCCGCCGGCACCCTGCCCATCGTGTCGAGCGTGTCGACGAGCGGCTCGGGCTCCAAGGTGATCCGCCAGGGCAGCAAGTGCACGCGGGTCTACGAGAACCGCGTCGCCGCCATCAACCCGACCGACGATCGTCTCAAGGACGCGCCAGCGATGGTGGGGAACTGCTTCAGCAAGTGAGGGCGTCCGGCCCGGGGGGCATGGGGCGCCGACCGGGGCGCCAACCGGATCGCGGCGGCGCTCAGGCCGTGAACCGCGAGGCCGGCGTGTCGCGCCGCTTCGCTGCGTCGCGTGACGGCGGCGCACCGTAAAGGCGGCTGTACTCGCGGCTGAATTGCGACGGGCTCTCGTACCCGACCGCATGGCCGGCACGCGCGACTTCCAGGCCCTCGGCGATCAGCAGCCGGCGGGCCTCCTGCAGTCGCAGCTGCTTCTGGTACTGCAAGGGACTCATCGACGTCAGCGCGCGGAAATGGTGGTGCAGCGACGACGCGCTCATGTGCGCCTCCTTGGCCAGCGACTCGATGCGCAGCGGTTGCGCGTAATGCGCCTTCAGCCAGCGGATCGCGCGGTGCACGCGCTGCGTCTGGCTGTCGGCGCGCGCGACCTGCGCCAGACGCTCGCCCTGCTCGCTGCGCAGCACGCGGTAGACCAGCTCGCGCATCGCCATGGCCGCGAGCGCGGCCTGGTCCTCCGGATGATCGAGCAGCCGCATCAGGCGCGCCGATGCGTCGAGCATCTCCGCCGTGACCGCGCTGACGAAGAGGCCGCGGCCGAGGTCATCGCCCTCGGCGTTGCCCGTCGATGTGGCCGGCGCCACTGTTGCCACAGGTGCCCCAGACGCGGCGGCCGCCCGAGGCGGACCGCTCCGCGCGACCAGCTCCGCCACTTCCTCCGGATCGAAGTCCAGGCGCAGGCAGAGGTAGGGGCGCTCCGGGGTCGCCTCGGTCACGCGGCCGCTGACCGGCAGGTCGGTCGTGAACACCATGAAGCGCGCGGCGTCGTAGACGTAGCGCTCCTCGCCGAGCCGCACCTCCTTCGCGCCCTGCGAGATCAGGCACAGCGAGGCCGGCTGAACCGCGTGCGCGAGTTCGCCGCCCGGCGCGTCGAGCCGGATGATCCACAGCCGGGGCAGGGCCGTCGGCCAGACGCCCTCACGCGGCGCATGGCGCGACAGCATCGCGCTCAGCGCCTCGGTGTCCTGCATGAGCGGGCTCATCCTGCGCGCAGCAGCTGCTCGATGTCGGCGCGCGGCGGCGTGCCGAAGAGGCGACGGTATTCGCGGCTGAACTGCGAGGCGCTCTCATAGCCGACCTGATGCGCCGCCGCCGCCGCGTCCAGCCCTTCCCCGAGCATCAGCCGCCGGGCGTGCTGCAGCCGCAGCTGCTTCTGGTACTGCATCGGCGACATGCTCGTCAGCTGCTTGAAGCGCTGATGCAAGGTCGAGGCGCTCATGTGCGCCACCGCGGCCAGCTCGTCGATGCTGATGGCCTCGCTGAAGCGGCGGTTCAACTCGTCGATCGCGCGCGACAGGCGGCGCGTCGCGCTGTCCTGCTGCGCCAGCGCGCGCAGCCGCGGACCGAGCGGGCCGGTCAGCACGCGATAGAAGATCTCCCGCTGCAGCAGCGGCGCCATGACGCGCTGGTCCGACGGGTTGTCCAGCAGCTGCATCAGCCGCAGGGCGGCGCTCAGCAGCGATTCCGACACCGGCGCGACGTTCAGCCCCGACTGCGCCGACGGCGACGCATCGGTGCTCGCCGGGCCGACCTCGAGCATCAGCTCCGCCAGCGTCGCGGTCGAGCAGTCGATGCGCACGCACAGGTAGGGCTTGTCCGGCGTCGCCTCGATGACACCGCCCTTGGGCAGCATCGGCATCGACACCAGCAGGAAGTGCAGCGGGTCGTAGTACAGCGTCTCGGTGCCGAGCTCCACCTTCTTGCGCCCCTGCAGCACGATGGCCAGGCCGGGCTCGTAGAAGGCCGGCGCGGTCTTGGGCATGCTGCAGCTGGCCTTGATCAGGTGCAGGCAGGGAATGGCGGTCGGGCGGGAGCCTTCGCCGTCGATGTGCCGGAGCGTCAGATCCACCATCTGCGCGCGCAGGGCCTGCAGCGCGTCGGGGAAGCCGTCGGCGAGGGGAATCGGAGTGGGTGCGACCATGCATCGGATTGTGCAAGTCCGTCGCGCGCGCCGCCAGCGCCCGCGAGGGCGCCGGACGGGGTTCCGGAGGATTGGGCAAGGACGGGCGAGCATTGCGCTGGTTCCGGAGGGGGGCGGATTCCTAAGCTCTCGGTCATCGCGGCGGTCGTCCGATCGCCGCCGTCACCTTGCCTTCGAAGGAGTGCCGCCATGACCATCATGTCCAGGGAACCGCTCAACAACCTGCCCCAGCTGCCGCGCCGCCGGCTCGGCGCGCACGGGCCGGAGGTCTCCGCGCTCGGGCTCGGCTGCATGGGGATGTCCGATTTCTACGGCCCCGCCGACGAGGCCACGTCGATGGCCGTCCTGCACCGCGCGCTGGACCTCGGGATGAACTTCCTCGATACCTCCGACGTCTACGGCAACGGCGCCAACGAGCGTCTGCTGTCGGGGCTGCTCGCCAACCGCCGCCGCGAGGTGGTGCTCGCCACCAAGTTCGGCATCGTCCGCAACGCCGACGGACTTTCGGCCGGCGTCAACGGCAAGCCGGCCCATGTCCACGCGTCGTGCGATGCGAGCCTGCGCCGGCTCGGCGTGAACCACATCGACCTGTACTACCTGCACCGCGTCGACAAGTCCGTGCCGATCGAGGAGACCGTGGGCGCGATGGCCGAGCTGGTGCGCGCGGGCAAGGTGCGGCACATCGGGCTGTCGGAAGCCTCCGCGGAGACGATCCGCCGCGCCCACCGGGTGCATCCGATCGCGGCGGTGCAGTCCGAGTACTCGCTGTGGACCCGCGATGTCGAGGCCGAGGTGCTGCCGACCTGCCGCGAGCTCGGCGTCGCGCTGGTGCCGTACAGCCCGCTGGGTCGGGGCTTCCTGACCGGCGCGATCCGCAGCGCCGATCAGTTGGCAGCCAACGACTGGCGGCGGGTCAATCCGCGCTTCCAGGACGGCCACCTGGCGCAGAACCTCGCGCTGGCCGATGCGATCGTCGCGCTGGCCCGAGACCACGGCCTGGCGCCGGCGCAACTGGCGCTGGCCTGGCTGCTGGACCGCGGTCCGGACATCGTGCCGATCCCCGGCACCCGCTCGACCGTGCGGCTGGAGGAGAACGCGATGGCCGCGCGCCTGCGCCTCAACGACGTGCTGCGCGAGGACCTGCGCGACCTGCTCGACAAGTTCCCGGTCGCCGGCGAAAGGTACCCCGAGGTGTCGATGGCGCTGGTCAATGCGTGATCGCTGTCATTCCTCGAGTCCGAGGAACACGGCCATCTCGTAGTACGCCTCGTCCAGCGCGGCGCGGAAGGCCGCATCACGCGGCCGCTTGTCGATGAAGCCGAGGTCCGGGACCAGCGTCCCGGCCTCGACCTTCAGGTTGGCCCAGCCGATCATCCGGTCGCCCCAGAGCATCGGCAGCGCATAGTGGCCCATCGTGCGCTTGGCCGGCGGCGTGTAGGCCTCGAAGCGGTAGGCCCAGCCCCAGAGCCGCTCGAAGCGGCGGCGGTCCCACACCAGCGGGTCGAACGGCGCGAGGAAACGCAGCCGGTCCGGCTCGACCCTATGCGCGCGTGACGCCGGATGCTCGTCGGCGGGCCAGTACCAGACCTCGCCGTCGATCTTCGCGTGGCCCCAGCGCGCCTTGGCTTCCTTCAGCACGTGGCGCGCCTCGACGTTCAGGTGCGGTGCGCCGTAGCCCAGCAGCGAGGTCAGGTAGCCGAGGCTGGGCGAGGGCAGCGGCGCATAGAGCGCCACGATCATGTCGAGCAGCCGCGCCGCCCGCGCGTGGCGGGCCTCGGGGCTGTCGTCCTGGGGCAGGTGCTCGATCACCTCGTAGACCCGCGTGCCGGAGTCGCGCCGCGCCACGCGCAGCAGGCCGCGGTAGTGCATGCCGTCGAGCAGGTGCGTGCTGGCGTTGAGCTCGCCGCCCCAGTAGCCCTCGACGCGTCCATGGCTGAACGCCTGCTGCACATGCTGCGGATGCGTGCGGCCGCGCGCGCGGATGAACTCGAGGACCTCGGCGGCGCGGGCGGTCATCGCCTCGTCCCAGGCGCGCTTCGGGGTGCGCGGATGGAGCAGCGACAGCATCTCGCGCGGCAGGAAGCCGTAGTTGACGAGGGCGTCCTCCTCGACGGCCAGCTTCGCGTAGCGCGCTTCCAGCTGACCGGCGCGGTAGCCCTTGACCCGGTGCATCAGGATCAGGTCCTGTGCCCGCGCCGGGGCGCGGATCGGGTCGGCCTGCACGAAGCCCAGGCGCTGGATCGCGCGCAGCAGCGTCGTCGGCTTGAAGAAGGTGCGGGCGATGGCGTGACGCCGCAGCGCGTCATGGTCGATCACGGGCATTCGGAAGCAGGGGTCATCGAAAGCCGTGACGGTACCCTCGGCACGACACCGGATGTGTCAGCAGGGAGTCGTCGAGTGCCGGGGTGAGGGCCAGCGGCGGCGGAAGTACTGAAGCCCTCATGCGCCTCACAACGGCGCGAAGCCGCTCGGCGCCTGCTCGACGGTGTCCATCTGCATCTCGAAACTGAAGAAGCGGTTGCGACCGCGCGACTTCGCCGTGTAGAGCGCGTCGTCAGAGCGCCGCAGCAGGCCTTCGACGGAGGTGTCCGCGTCCGGCACGCAGGTGGTGATGCCGCCGGACAGCGTGACGTGGGGCTCGACCGAATCCGGGTGGCGCATGTTGCAGTTGCGCAGCGTGCGCATCACTGCCCGCGCGAAGGTCATTGCGCCGGAGCGCGGCGTGCCCGGCAGGATCAGCGCGAACTCCTCGCCGCCATAGCGGGCCGCGCAGTCGCGAGGACGGCGGCAGGTCTCCTGCAGCAGCCGCGCGACGCGCTGCAGGCAGGCGTCGCCGGCCAGGTGGCCGTAGCTGTCGTTGTAGCGCTTGAAGTGGTCGATGTCGCACAGCACCAGCGTCAGCGGCTGCTGGTCGCGCCGCGCGCAGGCGATCTCCTGGGCCAGCCGCGCGTCGAAGGCGCGGCGGTTCATCAGCCGCGTCAGTGGATCCTCGCCGGAAAGCTTCTCCAGCCGTTCATTGCTGTGCCGGAGATCGTCCGACACCTGCTGCAACCGCGTCTGCATCCGCCGCAGCCGCTGCATCGCGCGCAGCTTGGCCTGCAGCACGGTGTTGGAGACGGGCTTGACCAGGTAGTCGTCGCCGCCCGACTCGATGCCCTGCCAGAGGTCCTGGTCGCGGTCGCGGCTGGAGAGGAAGATGATCGGCGTCCAGCCGCCGTTCTCGTGCGCGCGCATCTGGCTGGCGACCCAGTAGCCGTCGTGGTCGGGCATCTCGACGTCGAGCAGCACCAGGTCGGGATGGTCGCCGTCGAAGCGGGCCAGGGCGCTGTCGCCGCCGTCCGCCTCCAGCGTGTGATGTCCGATCGCCTGCAGCTGCCTGCAGAGGAACCCACGCGTGCTGGCCTGGTCATCCACGACCAGGATGCGCAGCGGAGGGAGCGAGGCAGGCGGCAGCGAGGCGGAAGCGTCCATGGCCGGGCATCGTCGACAGGCGGCAACAAGATGTGCCGGAGCCGATTATGCGGGGCCGGTCCCGCCGAAGGCAGTTCGGGTATGCCTCAAGTCGGGGACGACGGCGGCACCCCGGGTGCGGTCGGCGCGGCGGTCGCCGGCGCGGCCTGGCGGCGCTGTTCCGCCGTGTCCATCTGCATCTCGTAGCTGAAGAAGCGGTTCCGGCCGGTGGACTTGGCGTTGTAGAGGGCGTCGTCGGCGCGGATGATCAGGCCCTCGGCGCTGGTGCTGTCGTCGGGCAGGCAGGTGGTGATCCCGCCGGAGAGCGTGATCGTCGCGCCGGTCGGCGAATCCGGATGCGGGATCGCGGCCAGTTCCACCGTGCGCATCAGCGCGCGGGCGTAGGTCATCGCGCCGGAGCGCGGCGTGTTGGGCAGGACCAGCGCGAACTCCTCGCCGCCGTAGCGTCCGGCGCAGTCGCTCGGGCGGCGGCAGGTCTCCTTCAGCAGCTGGCCGATGCGGCGCAGGCAGGCGTCGCCGGCAACGTGGCCGGCCGCGTCGTTGTAGCGCTTGAAGTGGTCGACGTCGCAGAGCATCAGCGTCAGCGGCTTGCCGTCGCGGCGGGCGAGGTCCAGTTCCTGCTGCAGCCGTGCATCCAGTGCGCGCCGGTTCATCAGGCCGGTCATGGCGTCGACGCTGGAGAGCTCCTCCAGCTGCGCGTTGGCCGCGCGCAGTTCCTCGGACATCTGCACCAGCCGCGCGCGCATCTGCGCCAGGCGCTGCATCGCGCGCAGCTTGGCGTGCAGGATCATCGCGGAGGCCGGCTTCACCAGGTAGTCGTCGCCGCCGGATTCGATGCCCTTCCAGACGTCCTCGTCCTGGTTGAACTGGCTGAGGAAGATGATCGGCGTCCAGCCGCCGGGCTCGGCGGCGCGCATCTCGCGGCAGGTCCAGTAGCCGTCGTGGCCGGGCATCTCGACGTCGAGCAGCACCAGGTCGGGCCGGTAGCGGCGGAACAGCTCCAGCGCCCACTCGGCGCTGTCGGCCTCCAGCACGCGGTGACCGGCGCGATCCAGTTCCGCGGTCAGCGCCACGCGGGTGGCACTCTGGTCGTCGACGATCAGGATGGTCAGCGGGGACGGCGAGGTCGGCATGGCGTGCATGCGGTCATTCTGCCGCGATGCCCGACTTCATGAAACGACAAGGGCCGCGCAAGGCGGCCCTGAGTCGGGGGATCAAGTTTCCGCGTGTGCGGCAAATGACCGGTTCGGGGGAGGGGGTTTGTGGTCGACGCTCACATCCGCTGCCGCGGATATGAGCGTCGCCCCAAAGCGAAGAACTTGCTGCGCAAGTTCCGGGCTTACAGCCCGGCCGCTGCTCGCAGCGCCTTCGCTTTGTCCGTCCGCTCCCAACTGAACTCCGGCTCTTCACGCCCGAAGTGACCGTACGCCGCCGTCTTGCCGTAGATCGGACGCAGCAGATCCAGCATCTGGATGATGCCCTTGGGACGCAGGTCGAAGTGCTCGTTGACCAGCGCGGCGATCTGCTCGTCGGGCAGGACGCCGGTGCCTTCGGTGTAGACCGTGACGTTCATCGGACGCGCGACGCCGATGGCGTACGCGACCTGGATCTGGCACTGCTTGGCCAGGCCGGCGGCGACGATGTTCTTCGCCACGTAGCGGGCCGCGTAGGCCGCCGAACGGTCCACCTTGGTCGGATCCTTGCCCGAGAACGCGCCACCGCCGTGCGGGCAGGCGCCGCCGTAGGTGTCGACGATGATCTTGCGGCCGGTCAGGCCGCAGTCGCCCTGCGGGCCGCCGATGACGAAGCGGCCGGTCGGGTTGACCAGGTACTTCGTGTCCTGCAGCCATTCCTTGGGCAGCACCGGCTTGATGATCTCCTCGATGACGGCCTCGTAGAACTCGGGCTTCATCTTGTCGCCGAGCGACATCTCCGGCGCATGCTGCGTGGACAGCACGACGGTGTCGATGCTGTGCGGCTTGCCGTCGACGTAGCGCATCGTCACCTGGCTCTTCGCGTCCGGACGCAGGAAGGGCAGGCGGCCGTCCTTGCGCAGCTGCGCCTGGCGCTCGACCAGCCGGTGCGCGTAGTAGATCGGCGCGGGCATCAGCTCCGGCGTTTCATCGCAGGCGTAGCCGAACATCAGGCCCTGGTCGCCGGCGCCGGTGTTCAGGTGGTCGTCGGAGGCCTGGTCGACGCCCTGGGCGATGTCGTTGCTCTGCTTGTCGTAGGCGACGAGCACGGCGCAACCCTTGTAGTCGATGCCGTACTCGGTGTTGTCGTAGCCGATGCGCTTGATCGTGTCGCGGGCGACCTGGATGTAGTCGACGTGGGCGTTGGTCGTGATCTCGCCGGCCAGCACCACCAGGCCGGTGTTGCAGAGGGTCTCGGCCGCCACGCGCGATCGCGGGTCCTGCGCCAGGATCGCGTCGAGGATCGCGTCGGAGATCTGGTCCGCCACCTTGTCGGGGTGGCCTTCGGACACGGATTCCGAGGTGAAGAGGAAATCGCTCGCCAATTTAAACTCCTGTGATTCAGTCTTCGGGCACAGCCTTCTGGCGTTGCCGAGACGGGAGTCAGGCGGCGAACGCTTTAGCGGGATTTATGAGTCGCCCCGCAAGTTGTCCAGATTAACTCGGCGACTGGGGCGAGATTATATGAAAGACCAAGGCCCGGCAGGGCCCACGGATGGGTGGATGGGAAAACTGGGTACATATGCGCTGATCGCGCTCCTGTGGCTGCTGCACTGGCTGCCGCTGCGCTGGTTGGCGGCCCTCGGATGGGGGCTGGGCGGGGTCCTGCATCGCGTGGCCGGGTCGCGCCGGCGCGTCGCGCTGCGCAACGTCGAGCTGTGTTTTCCGGACAAGCCGCTGGCCGAACGCGAAGCCCTCGTGCGCGAGCATTTCGGCTGGCTGGGCCGCAGCCTGCTGGAGCGGGGGCTGCTCTGGTACGCCTCGGACCGGCGCCTGCTGCGGCTGATGCGCATCGAGGGCAACATCAAGCTCTCCGAGCAGGTCGACCGCCCGGTGATGTGGCTGATGCCGCATTTCGTGGGCCTGGACTGGATCGGTCCGGCGCTGATGCTCAACCAGGCAAGACCTGGCGCCAGCATCTACCAGCGCCAGAGCAACGCGCTGTTCGACGAGGCGTTGCGCCGGGCACGTTCGCGCTTCGGCACGACCAAGCTGGTCGACCGCCACGAGGGCGTGCGCAGCGTGCTGCGGGCGATCCGCGACGGCTACTCCTTCCTGAACCTGCCCGACATGGACTTCGGCCCGAAGGACTCGGCCTTCATCCCGTTCTTCGGCGTGCCGGCCAACACGCTGCTGGCGCCGGCCAAGATCGCGCAGACGATGAAGATGGTGGTGCAGCCGGTGATCGTCACGATGCTGCCCAAGGGCGAGGGCATCGTCATCCATGCGCATGAACCGCTGGCGGGCTATCCCAGCGGCGACATGGAGGCCGACGCGAACCACTTCCACCGCTGGCTCGAGGACCGGATCCGCGAGCACCCGGCCCAGTATTTCTGGGTCCACAAGCGATTCAAGACGAGACCGCCCGGCGAGCCGTCGCTGTATTCCCGATAATCCGCTTCCATGAAACTGCGCTTCACCAAGATGCAGGGCGCCGGCAACGACTTCGTCGTGCTGGACGCCACGCGCCATCCGATGCCGCTGACGAGCGAACAGCTGCGGCGTGTCGGCGATCGCCGTTTCGGCGTGGGCTGCGACCAGATCCTGGTGATCGAGGCGTCCAAGTCGCCGGACGTGGACTTCGGCTACCGCATCTTCAATTCGGACGGTTCCGAGGTGGAGCAGTGCGGCAACGGCGCGCGCTGCTTCGTGCGATACGTCGTCGACAAGGGCCTGACGGACAAGCGGACCATCCGCGTGCAGACGATCAACGCGCTGCTCGAACTGCGCCTGCAGGACGACGGCCGTGTCACGGTCGACATGGGCGCGCCGGTCTTCGACCTGCCGCGGATCCCGTTCGATCCGAAGGAATCGGCGCCGCGCCACGAGAACGGCTTCGAGCGCTGGCCGCTCGACCTGGGTGACGGCATCACGGCGGATGTCGCCGTGCTGTCGATGGGCAATCCGCACGCGGTGCAACGGGTCGACGACGTCGATCACGCGCCGGTGGGGATCGTCGGGCCGCTGGTCGAGCACCATGAATCGTTCCCGCGCCGTGTCAACGCCGGGTTCCTGCAGATCGTCAGCCGCGGCGAAGTGAAGCTGCGCGTGTTCGAGCGCGGCGCCGGCGAGACGCTGGCCTGCGGCACCGGCGCGTGCGCGGCGGTGGTGGCGGGCATCCGGCTGGGCTGGCTGGACGCCGCGGTCGAGGTGCACACGCGCGGCGGCGACCTGCGCATCGAATGGGCCGGCATGACGCCGGGCGGCCCGGGGCTCTCCGCCCCGGTCTACATGACGGGGCCGGCACAGACGGTCTTTGAAGGAGAAATCGAACTGTGAGCGGCATCGAAGGCATCACCGAACAAGACATCGCCGACTACCTGGCGAATGACCCGGCGTTCTTCGAACGTCACGCCGAACTGCTGGCCAACGTCCGGATCTCGCATCCGCACGGCCAGCGCGCGGTCTCGCTGCAGGAGCGCCAGGCGGAGCTGCTGCGCGACAAGATCCGCGGCCTGGAGCACAAGATCATCGAGATGATCCGCAACGGGCAGGAGAACGTTGCCATCGCCGACCGGCTGCACCGCTGGACGCTGGCGCTGATGCTGACGCGCGACGACCGGCAACTGCCGGAAGTGCTGCTGCGCGAGTTGCGCCACCAGTTCCTGATTCCGCAGGCGGGCCTGCGGCTGTGGAACGTCGACGCGGGCCACGCACTGGCGCCGTTCGCGGCCGAGGTCAACCCGGACGTGAAGACCTTCGTGGGCAGCCTGAACCAGCCGTACTGCGGCATCAATTCGGGCTTCGAGGCGGCGCGCTGGCTCGAGGACGACGTGGCCTCGCTGGCGCTGGTGCCGCTGACGACGGGCGCTCCGGCGCAGCCGTTCGGGCTGCTGGTGCTGGGCTCGCCGGATCCGACGCGCTACACGGCCGAGATGGGCACCGAGTTCCTGGCCCGCGTCGGCGAGATCGCGAGCGCCGCGCTCTCGCGCCTGCTGGACGCCGACCCGCACGTCGCTTCCCCTGTGGCTCCTCATGTCACCGCTCAGCCTGACTGACGAGCAACGGCGCTACCTGGAACACCTGCGCGTGCAGCGCCGCCTGGCGGAGCGCACGCTGACGCTCTACACGGACGCGTTGCAGCGGCTGACCGGGCTCGCCTCGGTCGAGGACCTGGACCTGCTGCGCCTGTCCGCGCATCAGGCGCGGCGTTTCCTCGCCAAGCTGCACACGCAGAAGCTCAAGCCGCGCACGCTGGCGCTGATCCTGTCCGCGTGGCGCGGCTGGTACCGCTGGCTGGGTCAGAACGGTCTGGTCGACGCGAACCCCATCGCCGACCTGCACGCGCCCAAGCAGGGCCGGCCGCTGCCGAAGGCGCTCGGCGTCGACGACGCGGTGCGGCTCTCGGAACACCATCGGGACGCGGCCGATCCGGTCGCCGAGGCGCTGGAACGCTGCCTTGTCGAGCTGCTCTACGGCAGCGGTCTGCGCGTGTCCGAACTGGTAGGCCTGGACCTGCGCCACCAGGCGTCGTCGGCCGGCTGGATCGTGCTCGAAGATGCCGAGGCGCAGGTGCTCGGCAAGGGCTCGAAGCGCCGCGCCGTGCCGCTGGGCGGTCCGTCGGTGACGGCGCTGAAGGCCTGGATCGCGCTGCGCGGCCACTGGGCCGCGGCGGACGAGCCGGCGCTGCTGGTCGGTCCGCGCGGCGGCCGGCTCAGCGCCGACCAGATCCGCAAGCGTCTCAAGCAGCGCGCGCTGGCGGCGGGCATGCCCACGCACGTCCATCCGCACATGCTGCGCCACTCGTTCGCGTCGCACCTGCTGCAGAGCAGCGGCGACCTGCGCGCGGTCCAGGAACTGCTGGGCCACGCCAACATCAGCACCACGCAGATCTACACCCGGCTGGACTTCCAGCACCTGGCCAAGGTCTACGACGCGGCGCACCCGCGCGCCCGCAAGAAATAACCGATCGACAACGATGCTCCGCTCCGTCCTGAACGCTTCGAACGCCCCGTTCCCGTCCCGTCCGCTGCTGCTGTGCTCGGCACTGCTCGCGGCCCATGTGCAGGCCCAGGCGCAAGCGCAGGCACAAGCACAGGCACAGGGTCCGGCGCCATCGCCGGTCATCACGGCCACCGACAGCCGACCCGCCGCCTTCGAGCTGAACTGGTCGCCGGTCAAGATGCCCACGGGGCAGAAGACGGCCTTCCTGGGCGCGCATTACATGGTGGCGGTCAACGAGGACTGGGGCCTCGGCCCGGCCGCGTACGGTGCGGCGAAGGGCGAATTCGGCGGCCTGTTCACGGTCGGCTTCAACGTGCAGCGGCGCTTCCGCATCACGCCGGAGGTGCACCTCGCGGCGAGCCTGTACGCGGGCGCGGGCGGCGGCGTGAGCTCGGACAAGGTGCGTGCCGGCGGCGGGCTGATGCTGCGGCCGGAGTTGTCGCTGCGCGGCGAGTTCGGCAACTGGTATGCCGGCGTGGGCGTGTCGCACATCACTTTCCCGAACGGCAACGGCAACATCAAGGACACCGGCGTCGCGTTCACCATCGGGCGGATGGATCGGTTCCTGAGCTTCAATCCGAGCGATTCTGGATCGCCGGGACGCGCGGGCGATCGCACGGGCATGGGCTTCGACGAGATCGCGCTGAGCGCCGGCGTCGAGAAGCCGCGCACCGGCAGCCGCACGCGCGGCGGCGTGCCGCTGACGGGCCGCAAGGGCAAGGCCGGCGGCGACCTGCGGCAGTACTTCGGCGACGGCTCGTCGTGGTGGGGCCTGGAAGCGTCGGGCGCCGCGTCCGGCGGACACGACGGCTACATGGAGATCCTCGCGAACGCCGGCCAGGACTGGGGCATCGGCAGCGAGCGGCTGCGCATCGGCGGCCAGTTCTCGTTCGGCCTGGGCGGCGGCGGCGATATGGACACGGGCAACGGCTGGCTGGTGCGCGTCGGTCCGACGCTGCGCTGGATCACGCCGTGGGGTCCGACGCTGCGGCTCGATGCGGGCTACATGAAGGCGCCGTGGGGGAACTATGAGTCCCTCCAGGTGCGCGGTTCGCTGGCGCTGCCGCTGGAGAAGGTCTCGCGCATCCTGAACTCGCCGCCGCTGGAGTCGGGCACGGTGCGCGCGCAGGCGCTGTACCTGAGCATGCCGTACTTCAAGGAGTTCAAGTTCAAGGACGGCTCGAAGGACAACGTGACCGGCCTGGGCATCGGCATGACACGCGACTTCGGCGGACCGTGGTACGGCGTGGCGCACGCGGGCAGCGCGGCGCTGGGCAAGGCGGGCGCGTTCTCGTACGGCATGTTCGGTCTGGGCGCGCAGTCGCCGAAGTGGAACGGCGTGCGCGTCGGCGCGGAGGCGCTGGTCGGCGCGGCCGGCGGCGGCGGCGTGGCGGTCGGCGGCGGCGCGGTGTCGCAAGGCGAGATGTGGGCGCAGTGGGAAGGCACCGGGCGCGACCGCCTGCGCGTGAAGGTCGGCGTGGGCCAGTGGAAGGCGCTCGGCGGCGAGAAGCAGAGCACCCCGATGGTCAGCCTGAATGTCGGCTGGGCGTTCGGGACGCTGGGGCCGGCGGCACAGCGCTGATCGTTGTCGGGCGCAATCGAATTATCAAGTTTTATCGGCCAGACCGATAAATTATCGCCTTCGCGATAAAGACCCGATAAAACGGGGTTTGCCCCGTGTTCATCGGGGCTGTACGCGATCGAAGAGAGTCGTCTCATGAAATCCATCCGTCTCCGCGAGGGCAAGGACCGCTCGCTCCTTCGCCGCCATCCCTGGGTCTTCGAGGGCTCGATCGCGAGGGGCAAGGCCGACGCCGGCGAGACCGTGCGCGTGGAAGCCGCCGACGGCAGCTTCCTCTGCTGGGCCTCGTTCAGCCCGGAGTCGCTGATCCGCGTGCGCGTCTGGAGCTTCGACGAGAAGGAGCGCATCGACGCGGCCTTCTTCGAGCGGCGGATCGCCGCGGCGCTCGCGCTGCGGGCGCGCATGCCGATCGACTCGGATGCGGTGCGCCTCATCCATGGCGAGGCCGACGGCCTGCCCGGCCTGATCGTCGACCGCTACGGCGACACGCTCAGCGCGCAGTTCCTCTCCGCCGGCACGGAGCGCTGGAAGCAGACGATCGCCGACCTGCTGCTCGCGCAGACGGGCCTCACGCGCCTGTACGAACGCTCCGACGCGAACGTGCGCACGCTCGAAGGCATGGAGCCCGTCACCGGCTGGCTGCGCGGCGAGGGCGCGACCGAGCTCGTCATCTCGGAGAACCGCTGGAAGCTGAGCCTCGACGTGGCCGAGGGCCACAAGACCGGCTACTACCTCGACCAGCGCGACAACCGCCGGAAGTTCGGCGAGGCCGTGAAGCACTACGGCTGCCGGTCGGTGCTGAACTGCTTCAGCTACACCGGCGGCTTCTCGGTCGCCGCGCTTGCAGGCGGCGCGACGGACGTCATCAGCGTCGACTCGTCCGGCCCGGCGCTGGCGCGCGCCACGGCGCACGTCGCGCTCAACGGCTTCGACCCGGCGCATCACACGGCGCTGGACGCCGACGTCAACCACACGCTGCGCGACATGCTCAAGCAGGGTCGCAGCTTCGACGCGATCGTGCTCGATCCGCCGAAGTTCGCGCCGACCGCCGCGCATGCGGAGCGCGCCGCGCGGGCGTACAAGGACATCAACCGCCTCGGCCTGATGCTGCTGAAGCCGGGCGGCCTGCTGTTCACGTTCTCATGCTCGGGCGGCGTGGGGCCGGAGCTGTTCCACAAGATCGTCGCCGGCGCCGGCATCGATGCGGGCGCGGACGGCCTGATCCTCGATCGCGTCGGCGCGACGCCGGACCATCCGCAGACGATCTACTTCCCCGAAGGCGAATACCTCAAGGGCCTGCTGATCCTCAAGCGCTGATCAGGGCCGCGCCGCCGGGAGGGCCAGGCGCGGCTCGAACTTCGCGCGCTTGACGCTGAAGAAGGCCTTCACGTTGCGGACGTTGGCCTGCTGCGTGAACAGCCGTTGCACCAGCGCGTGATACGCCGGCATGTCCGGCACCTGCAGCACCAGCACGAAGTCCGGCCCCGGCGCCACGCGCCAACATTGCTGGACCTCGGGCGCCGCGACGGCGATGGCCTCGAAGGCGTCGAGGTGCTCGGCGCCCTGCCGGTCGAGCGTGATCTCGACCAGCGCCGACAGGCCCGCGCCGAGCTTGTCCGGCGACAGGATGGCCACCTGCTTCTCGATGACGCCGGACTCGATCAGTCGCCTCACGCGGCGCAGGCAGGTCGCGGGCGACACATGGGCGCGCTCGGCCAACGCCTGGTTGGACAGCGAGGCGTCCTGCTGGAGCAGGTCCAGCACCCGCAAGTCGATGGCGTCGAGTGTGAGAGAAGATTCCATCATTGGTTTGCGAATGAAATAATTCGCCAAACAGGGGGCGAGGCGATGGATTCTTTCATCAATCGTTGAATGTTGAAAGCATCCACCTCGCCGTGATGCCTAGCATTCCGCCATTCGCAAATTCATCCGGACATCCGGGGAGACACATCATGTGCGGCATCGTCGGCGCGGTTAGCCAGAAGGACATCGTTCCCATCCTGATCGAGGGCCTGAAGCGGCTCGAGTACCGCGGGTACGACTCGTGCGGGGTGGCGGTCCACCAGGACGGTCAACTGCGCCGGGCGCGCAGCACGTCGCGGGTGGCGGAGCTGCAGGAGGTGGCGGCGCACGACGGCGTCGCGGCCGGCACCGGCATTGCGCACACGCGCTGGGCGACGCACGGCGCGCCGGCGATGCACAACGCGCATCCGCACTTCTCGCACGGTCCGGGCGCCGAGGCGCACCTGCAGCCGGGCCGCGTGGCGCTGGTGCACAACGGCATCATCGAGAACCACGATGAACTGCGCGCGGAGCTGAAGTCGCGCGGCTACGTCTTCCACAGCCAGACCGACACCGAGGTCATCGCGCACCTGGTCGATTTCCATTACCACGGCGACCTGCTGGAAGCGGTGCAGACGGCGGTGGCGCAGCTGCGAGGCGCGTTCGCGATCGCGGTGTTCCACAAGGACGAGCCGCACCGCGTGATCGGTGCGCGCGAGGGCTCGCCGCTGGTGCTGGGCGTGGGCAAGGACGAATACGCGGGGGCCAACTTCCTGGCCTCGGACGCGATGGCGCTGGCGGGCGTGACGGACCAGATCGTCTACCTGGAAGAGGGCGACGTGGTCGACCTGCAGCTGGGCCGCTACTGGGTCAGCAACAAGGACGCGACGACGGGGCGCTTCGTCAACGTCGAGCGCGAGGTGAAGACCGTGCAGGCGCACAGCGGCGCGGCGGAGCTGGGCCCGTACCGGCACTACATGCAGAAGGAGATCTTCGAGCAGCCGGTGGCGATCGCCAACACGCTGGACGCGGTGACGGGCATCAGCCCGGAGCTGTTCGGCGACGGTGCGTTCCGGGTGTTCAAGGAGATCGACTCGGTGCTGATCCTGGCGTGCGGGACCAGCTACTACGCGGGCTCGACGGCGAAGTACTGGCTGGAGAGCATCGCGAAGATCCCGACCAGCGTGGAGATCGCGAGCGAGTACCGGTATCGCGACAGCGTGCCGAACCCGCGGACCCTGGTGGTGACGATCAGCCAGAGCGGCGAGACGGCGGACACGCTGGCGGCGCTGAAGCATGCGCGCTCGCTGGGGATGGTGCACACGCTGACGGTGTGCAACGTGTCGACGAGCGCGATGGTGCGGGAATGCTCGCTGGCCTACATCACGCGCGCGGGCGCGGAGATCGGCGTGGCGTCGACGAAGGCGTTCACGACGCAGCTGGTGGGCTTGTTCCTGCTGACGCTGGCGCTGGCGCAGACGCGCGGGCACCTGACGGAAGAGCAGGAACAGGAGCACCTGAAGGCGCTGCGCCACCTGCCGGTGGCGGTGCAGGCGGTGCTCGCGCTGGAGCCGCAGGTCATCGCATGGAGCGAGGAGTTCGCGCGCAAGGAGAACGCACTGTTCCTCGGCCGCGGGCTGCACTATCCGATCGCCCTCGAAGGCGCGTTGAAGCTGAAGGAGATCAGCTACATCCACGCCGAGGCCTATCCGGCGGGTGAGCTGAAGCACGGCCCGCTGGCGCTGGTGACGGCGCAGATGCCCGTCGTGACCGTGGCGCCGAACGACACGCTGCTGGAAAAGCTCAAGAGCAACATGCAGGAAGTGCGGGCGCGTGGCGGAGAGTTGTTCGTGTTCGCCGACGGCGATACGAAGATCGACAGCGAGCCGGGGCTCCACGTCATCCGCATGCCGGAGCACTACGGTGCGCTCAGCCCGATCCTGCACACGGTGCCGCTGCAGCTGCTGGCGTATCACACGGCCTGCGCGCGCGGCACGGACGTCGACAAGCCGCGGAATCTGGCGAAGAGCGTGACGGTGGAGTGAGGGGCGACGGTGTTCCGCGCAATTCAAGTCGTAAACACTCAATCAAAGTCGTAAACGGCAACACCTGACCCTCGGCCGGCCCGTCTCTGCACGGGCCGGCTGCACTTCGGGCTTCCTATCGCGTTCATCTCCCGCTACGGTGCTGCCACGATGAGCAACCGTAGCCTGGCTTTAGAGGTTCGCGTCCCGTTACTGCCGTGGCTGCCGGGCGAGACGTTCTATAGCCTTTGCAGCCGGCACCACCGGTTCAGCGGGTTCCCCACAAGCGCGGCTACGACGCAGGCTCTGTTCGGGCACCGCCGCTCTGGTAGTCAGCACGACTTTCCCAGCCGGCTCGACGCCTTCGTCGAGCGCACGGAAGGTGTTCATGGGGATGCCGAGCGGCTTGCTCGCGAGCGCATCTGAAGGATGGTGATGAAAAGCGTGCCCGCCAACAGCACCCTCATCGAGGCCTGGATGATGAATGGCGGGTCCACTCTGATGAAGCTTCGGGGAATGGAGTAGAACCAAAGGAAGCCCGCTTCGTACAGGAACGCAAGCGTCGAACCCAAGAACGGGACAAGCGCCAGCATCACGCCCTCGCTCATGCGACTCTGCGGGCGCTGCTCCTTGTTGACCTGCACTCCCGAGTTCGATCTTCTTCGCCAAGCAATCTGCGGTTGCTTCTTCATCATCATCCCCGCCTTGTTGGCTAGGACTCTAACTCCCTCCAATGTCTAGCTCTTCCGCCTGCGCAGAACTTCGGCCCCCTGCGGCGCTTGATTCCATACCTCAGCTTCGTGGCCTTGCGGGGCCTTTTGGCATCCCATGGTGGCATCTGAGCCGAATGGAGTGCTTGGCAGTCTGTTGTGCTGTGAAGCCTTAGCCCATTGCCAAAGGGCCGGACTTGAGGCCGAGGATCGGCAGCGAGTTTGGAGGTGCAACGTCCCTCAGGCGCGTGGTGCCAGATGTTGCTAGCTCCGCTACTCTTCAAGATTCGAGTCAAGAAAGAATCACGCAGGGAGGGTGGAATGGCTTCCAAGCTAAGTCGAGCGCTGCAGCGAAGGCTACTGGAGCAGATCGCTGATGGCTATCCTGACTTCGTCGAACCTGACGACATAGGGTTCGATCAGGCTGACCCTGAATGGGTGCAGAACGTCGCTTACCTTGAGGAGCACGGGCTTGTCGAGAATCGCGGCCATGTTGCGCTTGATGGACCGCCCTGCATCTTTCTTTCCAAAATTACGGCGCAGGGCATCGACTTCTTGTCAGACGACGGAGGGTTGAATGCCGTGCTGAACGTGGTGACGGTACGCTTCGATGGCGACACGCTCAAGGCTTTGCTGACCCAGAAGGTTGAAGCGAGCGCCCTACCATCCGAAGAGAAGTCACGGCTCAAAGAGCTGCTGCAGAAGGCAGGCGAAGAAGGGCTGAAGAAGGCCACCACGCTATTGGTTGAAGCAGCTGTGAAGCACGCGCCAGACGTGGGGCGTCTCGTCTCGACAGCCCTGGCTTGATAGCGCCACCTTCCCGCGCGGCAGTTTGCCGGCGTCCGTCCGGCTTCGTCCGAGTCGGGCTTCGTTGCGTCGCCGATCTGCCAGACACTCGTCCGGTGAGCTACTGCGCGAAGCCACGGGCGCATGCAAGGCGTGGAGCCCAAGAACGACGCTTCGCCGCAGGGCCGAGGCCGAAATGTTGGGCAACTCATGGCCCCAACGCGGGGGGCGACGTCCATTAATTGCTCGCGAGGCCGTTAGGAAACTTGGAGAGAACACATGAAGAAGAACCACCGGATTGAGAGTCTCGGGCTCGCCGCGGCTGCACTGTTCGCCCCGTCTGCGGTCCTTGCCGATCCGCTTCTGATCGTCGGAGAGGCTCAGTCGGTAGTGCATTCCTTCAGAACCGTGGAGGGAGGGGGCTACGAGAGCGTCCTCGGGGACTACTACGGCAGCTCCCCGGTGCCAGCGGTGACTGCCAACCTAGCCGCCTTCGACGCGATCCGGTTCTCAATGTCTGCGCCGTCGGGCTTCCAGTTCGACTACACGCCCAAGCCTGAGATTGACTCTTCATCGCTTCACGTCGGGCTCTTCTATAGCTACGCTGGTACCTTCACTCGATGGGATGTCTTGCCGACCCGCACGTGGTTCCGCACCGAAAGCGGCGCCTTGGTCGAGGCAATTTCGTCCGTCGAAACACGTGTCTTCGATGGCGGAGCGAGCTTCTACATGGAGGGATGGCTGCCAATGGGAAGCGTTCCCTTCAGCTTCGTGGAGTTCATCATCGAAGCGGACCTGAGGGGATTTGCGTCCCCATTGAACCAGTCAAGATTGCTCGATCCAAGCTTCGGGAGCGCCATCGGGCTCCTGACCTACTCGCGGGGCGGCATCCCCGATCCCGGCCCCGTACTTTCGCTGTCTCGGACGAACGAAGTGGCGGAACCCAATTCCATCCTCTTGCTGGCACTGGCCGTTGCAGCGCTGCTAGGTGCAAGGCAGTTCAGCGCCCCTACGCGGCCGCAAGGAATGGGGGTAGAGCATGTCTACTGAAGGTGGGGCACGTATCAAGTTCGCACTTCACCTACCGGGCTGGGAGGTGGGTGGCGACAGGCAGTTCATCGAGCAACATGCAGATCGAGTGGTAGCCGCCGACTACATCTCGGAGATGGAAGGGCATTTGTTCTGCCCTAGCTGTTTCACCTCGCTGACTAGGACCCCAAAGGACAAGCTCTTTTTCAGAAATGGCCGCAGGGCTTGCTTCGCGCATCTGCCCCGCTATTCAGACGTCCCCTGTACAAAGCGGACGCCGACGCCGGAAGGCTTGCGATTCTTGACGGAGGAAATGGCGCAGCAGGCTGTAGAGCGAGGCGACCTAGTTGTCGTCAGTTCGTTTATGGCAGGGCCGCCTCAGTTGCCAGCGGGGCAAGACGGCGAGTTCGATCAAGCGCAAATCGAGGATCAGAATGGTCCACTTTCAAACTTGCCGCTTGCAAGGCACACCGGCGGCGTCTATCAACTTCCGTCAAAGGTCGCGACGGTGGTGAACCTATGTAGACGCTTCGACCGCAACTTGTCCAGGCACTACGTTCTTCCGGGCAGTCGAGTAGCTCGACCTCTCGAGGAGATTCTCCTGGATGCTCGCACGATCTCCGCGGTGGACCCCACTCCAAAGCTCTACTTCGCCAAGATTCGGTCTTCAAAGAACATGGGACCGGCCCCCTCGAACGTTCGCATGACTTGGCTTGAGAACCACGCGGCCATAGCTGACTTGTGCCTGAAGGACAGCGACCGAAATCAGGCCATGAAGGGGATCACGGACAACTCGAACGGGCGAGTTCTGCTGGTGTGGGCGACGGTTGTCGAGAACGGTGTTGGCTTCGCATTTGAGAAGCCAGGGTGGGGCAGCTATGCGCTTCTTCCCGTCAAGTATGAGCCTTTGATTGAGGCGTTACGAGATGGATGAGCGCAATCGCCACTCGGATGGGCTTTAGCTTCTGACCAGGGGCCGGGCCGTTGTCCCGTCCCACGCCTCGGGTAAGCTGGTGCGATTCTAGGCAACGCTCGCAGCCATGCTTGCTCCCAACCTATCCGCGGTCACCTTGGAACTGCTCCGCTCCGCGTGTGCTGAACGCTGGAGTGAGTCCGGCACCTTGGAGTTCAAGCGCGAGCCGCCCGGCATGGCGGACAAGGACAAGCACGAGCTGCTCAAGGACGTGTCGGCGCTGGCCAATTCCGACGGCGGGGACTTGGTGTTCGGCCTGGAGGAGAAGGATGGCGTCGCTCACGCGCTGGCGCCTATCAAAGGTGAGCAGGCTGACGCGCTGGAACGGCGCTTGGCGCAGGTGCTCGATGCTGGCTTGGAGCCGCGCGTGCAAGGGCTCAGGTGGCACCGCGTTGACCTGGAAGACGACGGCCACGTGCTTGTGCTGCGCGTGCCGGCATCTTTCCAGGGGCCTCACAGCATCAAGGTGAACCAAAGCCGACGCTTCGTGATGCGCAACGGCACCACCACCTCCGACTTCACCTTCGACCAACTGCGTATGGCATTCGACCGCACCGCTTCCTTGGCTGACCAAGCCCGAGCGTTCATCAAGACAAGGACGGCTGCGCTGACGAAGGGCAGAGGAGCTAAGCCGCTGATCGACGGCCCCATCCGCGCGCTGCACTTCGTCCCGCTCGTTGGCTTGGCCGGTCGGGAGGCGCCAGACCTGAACAGTCTGTACAACGATCACGCGCTGCTCGGTCGATTGCATGAGAACGGCTGGGGCTGCGGCAGCAGGATGTTTAACCTTGATGGGTTGGTCGCATTCCCGGGCGGCGATGGGGAAGATGGTTTTGACGGCTACGTGCAGGCCTTCCGAAACGGCAGCTTCGAGGCTGCAGCACTCGGGGGTGGCGTTCGCCAGATGCATCCTCAAATGCCGGAGCAGTTGGTCGTTTATTCGCTGGACATGACGCAATGGTTCCGTGAGAGGAGCCAGACTGTCCTGGCTGTCGCCAAGGAGCTGGGCATGTCCGGTCCGGCCGTTGTGAGCTTCTCGATGCTCAACGTAGCGAACGCGGAACTGTCCACCGACACGATGTTCAGCTCAAGGCGGCCGCCGACGCCAGATCGTGAGCACCTGGTGGCCCCGGAGGTGTGGATCGAGAACCTGGAGACAGCGGCGGCGGATGAGTTCGTTCGGCCGCTGCTGGACACGCTGTGCCAGGGCTTTGGGCGGCCGCGGTGCTTTGACTACGACGCAGTGACCGGTGAGTACAAGCCGCGGTCGCGGTGACCTTGCTGGTCGGCGCACTTCAAAACCTCCCGCATCCTCGAGATTGATGATGCCGTGCCTACCGTCGCAAGTCATACCCCAAAAGTCGCCGTGAGCTGAGTGAAACTGAAAGGTCAACTTCGGGAGATTCCATGGGAGGAAGAGCCAAACCCGTCAGCCTGCCCAACGGCCGCATCTGGCCCAAGAAGGGCGATGCCGTTGACCATTTCAAACTGATGCTTGCCAGGTACAAAGACAACGCGCGGGTCACCATCGCTGCAGATCACGAGGACCTTCTGTCTCTGCTGGAGGTCTACGACTCCGACCTAGAAGGCGGCGAGCCGTCGAAAGCCGGGATAGGCGTGTCGCACTTTGAGCGCCGTAAGGATCAAGATCACCCAGGAAACACCTCGTGCTTCTTCGTCGTACGCACCGACGGAACGAGCATTGACTTCAGCACAAGACGAGCACTCGATGTTGCAGTGAAGAAGCAGTCAGAAGGCTGATAAGCAGTCAGTAGGCTGACGGCTCTGCGCTTACCTTGCCCGGGGAGGCGCACGGAGCTTAGGCCCGCAAGGGCTGAATGACTTTGCCCTCCCACTGGATCAGTTCGAACTTCAGACCTTCGGTCGCTTCCTTGAAGACTGATTCGTTCTCATCGAACGACGCTGCGATGATGGCCTGCAGGTCGCGTTCGGCAATCAACAGTTGGATCAGCGCGCGCTGGCTAGCCGACCGCATCGAATGCTGTCCGGGTTCGTCCATGAGCAGAATGCCCGGGTGCTGGCCCTCAAAGCCAGGTGTTGCCGAAGTCTGGTGCAGTGCAAGCAGGTAGCTCCAGATGAGGCGCACAAAATCGCTAGCGCTCGAATCCGCCGTCAGACTGGTCTGTGCCCTGGGACGCTGAATTTCGCGCAGTTCAAGCTCTTCCAGAACTGGTGTCAGCGTGTCTAGGCTGATGCGGATGTCCTGAATCTCAGCGCTCTCATAGCCGAAAGAACTGGCGTTGGCGCGGAAACGCTTCTCGAAGAGCTCGATCCTGGAGACATCGGCTTTGCTGTAGGTCTCTTTCGGAAGTGCGCGCCGATCAGCTTGGTTCGCCGCTAGACGGTCCGCGATTTCACCGAACGTGACCAACAGTGCACCTGCCTGAACGTTGAAAGCCCTGAGGTTCGAGAGCTCTAGCTCAATCTGAATCTGCCGCCGCACGATGGCTCTCGATTCGGCCACGCCGGTGCTGACGTCACCGCGCAACGAGTTGCGGTAGTCGTGAGTCTTGGCCAGGCGAGATGCGACGTCGGCCACCGTGACCTCGGACTGCCGAATCTCTTCGACGGCCCCGTTGATCTGGTTCTGCAACATCTTCCTCTGACTATCCAGATAGTCGATGTTGGTAGCGAGGTCCATCTGCGGACCTGTCACAAGTCCGAGGAGCAACGTGTCGTCGACCGCCTGGTGGCAGGTCGGGCAATGGTCTTCGGCAAGTGCCACATCCATCTGCGCGCCCAAAGTCCTCAGTTTCTGAGTCATCTTGTTGCGCTCGAGGTCTTGGCTCGCCTCGGCCAACAGGAGTCGCAGTTCGTCCAGAGCAGCCTTCTGCAGAGTCAGATTGCTTGTGGCGCGCTCGTGCAGCACGCTGAGGCGCTGCAGCTCGCTCGAGGCCACCTCCAGTTCCTGCAGCGCCTCTGCGCCCGAGGCCTTCCCATAGGCTTCGGCCTTCTCACCAAGCGCTGTGTGCTCGGTCCTCAGGTCGCTGACCTGGTCCCGCAATGAGGTCTTGGTCTTGCCGTCGGACTTCACAAGGAGGACGCCGGCCGGATCGAACATCGAAACCGGGCTTGGAGAGAGCCCCTCGATGACAACGCCGTTGGCGGTGGCGGCTTGGCGCAATGTGTCATAAGCCTTGCGCCAGTCGGAGTCAATCGCGACGGAAGCCGCATCGAGCTCTGCTCGCCTGGCTTGCCGCTCGAACACACCCAACCCCAGCAGAAATTCGGTGACCCTCACGCGCGCGTCGCGGATGCCGAAGAATGGGATGTTGGCGATGTAGTCAGTCCATCCGCGCTTCTGCTCGACGGCGAGCGCCGCGAAGATAGTCTGCAGGTAGAGCTTGGCCATTCCGCCGTTGGTGGCCGGCACCTGTGGCAGCTTGTAGCCAATGAAACTCTCAAGGAACTGGAAGAAACCTTCCTGCTTCTGCGCACTGCCAGAGTCGAAGAGATAGGTGGGCCGCGGATTCAGAAGCTCGACGCCAGCGGTGAGGTGCGCGCCCTCGAAGACCTCCATGAGCTTGGACTGACGGACGGCATCTCGAATGGCACGCCGCAGCGTGATGCTCCGGCCTTCTGAGTTCTCCAGCTCGACGAGCACCTCAGAGCTGTCAACGGAGATGCGGTTGCCGGCGTACACGAAGTGCTCTTTGACCGCGTAGGGAAGCACCTTTTCGCCCTTGCCACCGATGAGCTCTTCCATCCCCATCCCGTAGATGAGCGTGTTGTAGAAGGTGCTCTTGCCGCTGGAGTTGCTCCCGCGGATGACGGTCAACCCGCGGCTGAAAACAAACTTGAAGCCGTACTCACCGTTGGCTGTCGTGATTCGCAACTTAACGGCTCTGATCTTCATGCCGACTCCCATCCCTTGGCGACCTTCTCGACCATGTTCTCGGTGATGTCCTTGCCGATCTGTGTCAAAAGCTGCCGCTCGGCCGGGAATGCCTCTGCGTCCTTCACGACTTCGGTGACGAACGCCTTCCCCTTGTCGGACAGCTGATAGCCGGTAGACGTGGGCGTCACCAGGTTCTCAGCTACGGCAAATCGGATGGCAATGGCCAGAGCCGGGTCGAAGCCCCAGGCCGTGATGTGCAGCACTTTCGCTTCAGCGGCGGCGACCAGCTTCTGGATGCGCTCCGTGCTCTTGAGCGCCCAGTTGAAGAGGTGGAGCCGCGGCAGAGTCGACTTTCCACCGCGAGATGAGATGTGCAGCACCAAGAGCAGCTGCGTGATCTTGTAGAGCGGCCGGTGTTCGACCAAGACTGGAGAAGGACGCCTGACAAAGCGCAGGCGACGAGGCTCGGCGATGACTGCCTCAGTCATAGTCGACCTCACACACCGCGATCCACCGAGCGACGATCATGCGGGCGATGTCTGCTGCGTCGGTCTCCCCGATGGATGGCGCAAGCTCCCGGACGATGCGCTCTGTGAGGCCATCGCGAATTCTGTCGGTCAGCTCCTGCGGCGTTCCCTCCCAGGTGAAGCACCGCTCACCAACCTCAGCTTCATACCCGTTAATCAGTCGCGCCAGCCGGGAATGAACCGTCGGGGCTGTGTCGTTGATGCGCTTGAGGTGCGGCCCGTGGTCGAAGAACTCGCGTAGCGTCTTCTGATACAGGATTGCTACGCGCCCATCGAACTTGTCGGGAGGAGCCTTCGAAAGGCGCGTCCGCGTCTTGCGCAAGATGTTCTTCTCGTAGGTTTCCGACTTCTCGTTCAGTTCCGGCAGGACCGCAGGAATTCCACCGAAGTCGAGCGCCTTGCCCAAAGCAAACTGCATCTCTTGGATTTCGGCAGCGTAATGGTCGGCGTCGTGCACCAGCACCTGAAAGTCGTTGTCGATGATCGACAAGTTCCAACCACGGACCTCCGTCTCCTTCGTCTGCGCGTGCTTGATGAGGTCGTGATGGGGGATGACCGGGGTGACCAAGTGCCAGCGACGCAGCTTCGTGGTGCCCAGGACCTTCTTCAGGTCCGCTTCGTTGTCCTTGAGCTTCTTCAGGTCAGTGGTGACCTTGTCCCGCTGCTTCTCGTAGAGGTCCTTCGCGGGATAAGCCTTGTCGGGGCAGTAGCACTGGTACCCACAACCCGTGGATTTGGTGAAGCCTTCCAGGCCGTAGTCGCCAGGCGTCGCGGGGATGTGAAGGTAGCCGTCAGCGGAGAACTTCCGCTTGAAGATCAGCTGGCAAAGCCGTTCCCAGCTTGGGCCGTCAAAAGGGCCGTAATTGGTCTGGTACACGATGCCGCTGCCGCCTAGACGCGACTCTGCGCGGGGACGCCAGCAGCCACCACTCCAGATTCGAGCAGTGGGGGCGAAAGCCGACCTGTGTCGGCTGAAGGGTTCAGCCCTGCGCGCAAGCGGTCCTCCCAGATCGCTACCTGTGCGGAAGCTGCGCAAGCGAGCCGCACGGTGTGTTTGCACACATTGTTCGTTACGACTCGTAGCTTGTAAAGCAGCCGGCATGGCCACAGTGGATCGCGCGTGTGACTGCGGCAAGTCGGGACCGGACCAGGCGAAGAGCGGGGGATGAAGTTCGGTGCGCAGGGGGTGAGGCGAGCTGGCCATGCGCCACTGTACAAAATACCAGCATCTGGGTGAAGAAGCTGGCATCACCCGGCGGGGGTTTGGCTAGTTGATTGCTTTGGCAGTGGCCGAGCCGTCCGGCACTAGGGCACGTCGCGCGAGCCGGCATCGGTGCAATGCTGCTGCCACCGCCTCGGCGTTCAAGATGGGTTTGCCGGACGCCTACGGAGAAAAGGCGTTTCTGACTTTGTGGTCGCGCGGGTCGAGTCAGAGCAGCGCTAAGTCGTTGTCGCTGCTAGGGGGCGTTTCCAACTTTAATTGTCAGGAATATCAATCAAAGTCGTAAACGATTTGGATCGCTAAAGTCGTAAACGGCAACACCTGACCCTCGGCCGGCCCGTCTCTGCACGGGCCGGCTGCACTTCGGGCTTCCTGTCGCATTCATCTCCCGCTAGCCATCGCGGCAAGGTCGTCCTGGCGCACCTCGAGTACTTCCGCACGGCTCGGATGACGGAGCCCAGTTCTTCCGGGGATCTGATGGAGCGCTTCATTGCCTACTCAACTTGTGCTTACGCTCGTAGACATTTTGAGTTTTGAGCGTATGCGTCCGGCTATCTCACCTTGATGATTCGGAACAATCCGATCAGTGCGCTATGCCCGTCCAAGTTCCTGAGGTGCAGCCGCGTCCGAAACCAAAGCGCATATCCAATCACCAGAAGGCCAGGCGCAGTGATTGCAAAGAAAACGAGACTGTTATGCGTCGTCCAGCGTCCCGTCTCTTCGATATAGATGGGTATCGACCCATACACAACACCCAGCGGTATACACAGCGCACTGAGCACCTTCGCTAGGCTCGACATCATCAGCTTTGCGCGGCAATGTGGGCATGTGACACGCCAAGGGTTCAACATCCTCAGCCCCTCGATGAAGCTGATTGACGACTGACAGACCGGGCATCGAGGCTTGGTAAACATGCACAGTTAACTGGTGGCAGGAAGTTGAGGTAGCGCGTCAGCGCCACCCAACGTTTGAGACTGTAGTCGTTGCCCCGTGCGGTGGCGGAGCCGTCGGGCACGCGCCGGCGTTGCTGTTGGCGTCTGACATGGTGTCCACCCAACTTGTTTGGTGGGCACCATCCTGGCTGCGGGTCACAGGCGATTCAAGGTGAGTTGGCCGGACGGATACGGCTGAGCAGCCCAGCCGAACGTGCTCAAGACCTGACCCCAGCGCAGATCGACGAGTACGAGGTGGCAACCGACTCTTCATGCATCGCAGATCGTGTTTTGCAGACCATCCCTAGAACAGATGGTGATGCTTGGTCATCGAAGGCAGCGGAACGCTCCCACCGCCTCAGCTCAACACAACGCCTGCAGCAGCGTCGGCAAGTCATACGGCTTCGCAATCACCGGAAACCCCTCATCCGTCGCCACCTGTGCGACGTCGCTGTGCCCCGTCACCAGCACCGGCCTGATCCTGGGGCGCACGCGACGCACCTCGCGGACCAGCTTGACCCCGTTCATGCCTTGAGGCATCACGATGTCGCTCACCAGGATGTCGGGATCGAATCCGCGGCTGAGCAGCTGCAAAGCCTCCTCCCCGCTGTCCACCGCCTTCACCACGAATCCGCTGGACTCCAGCAGCTGCTGTGTGGCTTCCCTGACGTCGTGGTTGTCGTCGACCAGCAGGATCACCCGGCCGGCCGTGACGATCGTGTCCCCCTCGGGTGCATTCGCTTCCGCAGCGTCTTCCACTGGCCGCGAGGGAATCATCAAGGCGATGGTGGTGCCCTCACCGGGGACGCTGTCCACGCGGATCGCGCCGCCCGAGGCTTCGATGAAGGCCGCGACCTGCGGCATGCCCAGCCCGCTGCCCTTGCCCTGCGGTTTCGTCGTGAAGAAGGGCTCGAAGATTCTTTCGATGACCTCAGCGGTCATGCCCTCGCCGTCGTCGGCCACGCGTAGGACGCAGACAGCGCCGAGCCGCTGGTCTTCCCCCGCCTCCGCCGACATCCGGATCACGCCGCCCGCGGGCATCGCATCTCTCGCATTGGTCACCAGGTTGGTCAGCGCGATCTCCAGTTCCAGGCCGTCCACGGCGACCCGCCCGAGATTCGGCGCGGCGCGCAGTTCAACCGTGTGCCGGGCGTCGAGCAGTTGCTGAACGTTGTCCGCGATGCGCTCGAGTTCGACTTTCGTGTCCAGAGGGCGAGCCACCAGCGCCCGACGGGCCGACAACAAGGAGAGCTGGCGCGTGAGCGCTTCCGCCTTGGTGACGCTGCGCCTGATCACCGCCACATCGGCATCGGCGGCGGCGCCGACACGGCGTTGCAGGATGCTCAGGCGGCCGGTGACCACCTGCAGGATGTTGTTGAGGTCGTGCGCAAGACCCGCGCCCAGTTGACCGACCATCCTCAGCTTCTCGGCCTGGGCGAGCTTCTGCTCCGCGCGCTCGCGTTGATGCACGGCGGCTTGAAGTTCCTCCGTGCGTCGGAGCAGTTTCTCCACCGTGTCCGCGAGGCCGCGCTGGACGCGGCGGAAATGATGGGCCAGCAAGACCAGGACGATCGAACTCGCGATCAGGCCTTCGACGCGGACCGAGTACCACGCCAAGGTGTATCGCGAACCGCTGTGGGTGCTCAGCCATACGCCGCCAGCCTCCGCGGTGAGCACGACGACCAGCCAGATGAAGATGGAACGCCGATGGAGCCCGCGGAGTCCGATGAGGACGATGGCCAGGACTGCCAGGACCGCCGCGCTGTAGGAGCCGTAGACGCTGAACAGGCTGAAGAACTGCCGCCCCCCTTGGTCGAGGGTGGCCGCGGCATCGGTCCATTGGGAGGCAAAGCCGCCCATGACCGCCGCCGCCGTGGCGACCAAGGGCGGCCAGTAGGTGAACGTCCGGGGCTCCTTGCTCGGTTGCATCGCGGACAGCGCCGCCCAGATGACGAAGCACGCAAACCCCGCGCGCCACGTGATGAACAGCCAGCTGACCGCGTGCGGTGAACCGAGCAAGGGCCTGTCGGGAAGCACGGCTCCGGGGAAGGTCAGTACATGCAGCACCGCCATCAGCCCGGCGTAGAGGTACGCGGCAGCGATGACCGAATGCGATCGAGGCTGGCTGGGCGCGGAGATGAGGAGCCAGAACGTGGCCAGGTTGATCATCGCCGCCGCCGCGCCATACATGCCGCTGATGTGGGGCAGCGGGACAAGCGGCTCGGAGGCGTAGGGAAGGACCGACGCGATGCCCACCAGAAGCGCCACGGAAAGCGTCAGCGCGGCACGGCGCTGTGCGGTGCTCGCGATTTCCTGAACGACCTCCCTGAACGGCATCACAGTGCTCCGGCCTTGTCTTGACGGCGCGCGATTGTCTCTCTCGCGGTTCATGCCGTGCGCCGTCGACTTGTTTCGCGTTCGCGCGCTCCGGCAAGTGAGACCCGCGGAGCCCGCGCATTGCGACGCCCCATGCGACCGAAGGCGGTCTCGTCCGTCTCCACCTTCGTGAGGCCCGTGCGCCGTGCTGCGTTATTCCAGCCGGTGCAGCGGGATTGCAAGGGTGAAGACGCAGCCCTTTCCAGGCATGTCCTGGACCGTCAATCGTCCGCCGTCCGCCTCGACGCTGCGCCTGGCGATCGACAACCCCAGTCCGAGCCCTCGCTGGTCGTCGAAGCCCTGCTTGAACGGCTCGAACATCGTCTCCGCGCCCCCGACCGGAAGGCCACCGCAACGGTCCTCGACGGCAACCAGGATCCAGGTGTCGGAGGTGCGGACCTGCAGCGAGACTTCGCTGCAGGGATGGGTGAACTTGAAGGCGTTCTGCAACAGGTTTCCGAGCGCCGCGGAGAGAAGTTCGCGATTGCCTCTGATCGCGAGATGCGGGTCGACGTCCGCGATCCGGAGTGCGCAGCCGGTGTCTGCCGCGTAGAGCTCCGCCACGCGTCCGGCGTCGGCCAGGAATTTCGCGAGGGAGAAGACGCGCGGCTGCGAGGATGCCGCCGCCGCATCGCGGATGGTGGCGAGTGAGCGGTCGATCAAGCTCTCCAGCGAGCCGAGACTGCGTTTGAGCACCGCGCCGGTCGAGCCTCCGACCGGAAGCCTTCCGGAGTCCAAGGCCGCGAACGCGAGCTTGGCGATGTGAAGATGGTTCCGCAGTTCGTGCGCGAGGAAGCCAAGGCGCTCGTTCTCTTCCGCGGACTGCCGCCGGGCCAGTTCAAGCTCGCGCTGGGCAGCGAACTCGGTCACGGCGTCGGCGATGGCGTTGTCCAGGCAGCGGTTGAGGGTCCGGAACTCGTCGACGGAAAACGGGGCGTCGCGCTCGACGGCAAGGTCGGTGATCGCCTGGCAGAGATCCCCATAGTCATGGACGACCTGGTCGACCGTGTAGCCGAGTCCGAGCAGCTCGCCGCCGTGGACAGTCGCCGAGACGCCCATCTCGGACAGCGCGGTGGCATCGCCGCCTGGCGGGCCGGAGATCCGCAGCCCGCCCGCGGCGTCACCGTCACCTTCCGCTTCGAGCGTGCGCGTCAGTTGATCGAGGAAGAGCGGCACGCCATGTGCAAGTTGCTCGCGCGTGGCGCCGCGCGATGGCCGCAGGGCGACCTTGTCCTTGCATCGTTGGATGAGCTCGTCGCGGTTGTTCAGGAGGAAACCACGCATGTCGATGGCCCTGGCGGGCTGCGGCGTCGCGCCGGTCGCAGCGGGTGGTGGCGGAAATGACTCGCTTCGCCCTGATCTTTGAGGAGTATGCGCCATCGGACAGGCGTCACCCCGGAGCTTGCGCCGATCGCGACGTGGTTACCTGGGCGATGGCGCCCGCGATGGCTCGGGCGCCCTGGAGAACCATCTCGCGGACTCGGTCAGCACCGGCGTCATGACGCCCCATCCCGCAGCCAGAACCGCCAGCGCCGGCCCGGGCGCCGGAAAGCTCCCGGCGCCCAGCCGCACCGCCGCGAGATAGGACAGCGGGCCGCCCACGGCGCCCAGGGCGGCGGCAAGGAGCGGCCGTCCATGCAGCCAGGACAGCGGCCCACGAAGCAGCGTCGCGAACAGCGCCCACAGCGCGAGGATCCAGACCGGCGCCCAGCCTTCAAGCGGTCCCGGCGACGCGTACAGCACCCAACCGCCTCTGAGCATCCAGGTATCCCAGGCCAGGCCCATCAGGACCGCCTGCGCTGTCAGGGTGATATCCGCAACGGGCCGGCCGCTCATGCGCCAGCTGACGAGCACCACGGCGGCCACGGCCAGGACGCCCCACCCAGCCTGCGCCTGCGCCGCGCCGTACACGCATGCGAACCACGCTCCCTGAAAGAGGCAGAACTGGACGATGCCGATCAGGAGGTGCCTCCAGGCGGGCCGGATGGAAAGATTCATTTTTCTTCCTGGGTCATGTCAGCGGCGAAGCGCTCGCGCAGCTGTCGCGCCTGCGCGCTGATCGCATGCATGTCCGCTTCAGAGAGGCGATCGAGCTGTCGGATCTGAGCACCGAGTCGTGGATGGCGAGCGAATCGCGCCCGGTGCTGGCGCATGAAATCCCAGTAGAGCGTGGTGAACGGGCAGGCCCGAGGACCGACCTTGAGTTCCGGTCGATAGGGGCAGCGCGCGCAATACTGACCGCTGCTCATGCGCTCGATGTACTTGCCGCTGGCGATGTAGGGCTTGCTGGTCATCAAGCCGCCATCGGCGAACTGGCTCATGCCCAGCGTGTTGGGCAGCTCGACCCACTCCACCGCATCCACATAGACGGCGAGGTACCACTCGTGCACCCGATCCGGCCGCACGCCCAGCAGCAGTGCGAACAGCCCGGTGACCATCAGCCGCTGGATGTGATGGGCGTAGCCCAGCGTCAGCGTCTGCCGCAGCGCATCCGCCAGGCAGACCAGGTCCGTCTCCCCGGTCCAGAAGAAGGGCGGCAGCGGCTCGTCGGCGTCCAGCGCATTGGCCTGCGCCAGCGCCGGCATGCGGGTCCAGTACAGACCACGCACGTACTCCCGCCAGCCCAGTACCTGTCGGATGAAGCCCTCCGCGCTGGCCAGCGGCACCTGGCCCGCGCGCCAGGCCTGCTCGACGCGCGACACCACCTCCCGCGGGCCGATCAGTTTCAGGTTCATGGCGGCCGACAGCTGCGCATGCCACAGCCAGGGCGTGTCCGGCCACAGGGCATCCTGCCAACGGCCGAACTCCGGCAGACGCTCCGCGATGAAGCGGTCCAGCGTCTGCAGCGCCTGCTCCCGCGTCACGGCCCAGTCGAAGTCTTCCAGCGATCCGGGGTGATCGGGGAACTCCCGCGCCACAAGCGCGATCACCTCCCGCGTCACGGCGTCGGGCGCGAAGCCCACCCGCTCCGGCACGAAGCCCGGTCCACCGCGCGGGAAGGGCTGCTGGTTCTCCGCGTCGAAGTTCCAGCGGTCCCCGGCGGGTTCGTCGCCGACCATCAGGACGCCGTGCCGGCGCCGCATGTGCCGGTAGAAGGTCTCCATCCGCAGGCTCCGCCGATCGCCGGCGAAGGCCGAGAACTCCCGCACGGTGCAGAAGAAGTGGCGGTCGTCCCGCAGCTCGATCGTCCCACCCGACTGCGCGGCAGCGCCACGGAGCGCCTTCAACACACGCCAGTCGCCCGGCGCGGTCATCAGCACGCGAAGCGGCTGCCAGCGCTGCAGCGCGCGCGACAACTCGGTGCCGAGACTCCCGGTGTTTCCGGCGTCGTCCAGCCTCACGTAGTCGACGTCCCGACCCAGCCGGCGCAGGACATCGGCGTGATGACGCATGGCCGCGAGAAACAGCGCAATGCGGATCCGGCTGGACCACACGTGCGTCGACTCTTCGCGGACTTCCGCCATCCACACCTTGTCGACGCGCGGGTCGAAGTCGTCGAACGCGGAGGACTGCGCATCGAGCTGGTCGCCGAGCACGATGACGAGGGAACGCACGGCACCCCTCATCGCGCTCATCCCGGCCGGGCCGGCGACCCGTGAATCGATGCGGGCAGCACGTCCGCGGCAAGCTGCCGCACGCGGCGACACGAGTCGATCGAGGGAAATCCGGCGGTCGGGCGAAGGGACGACGACATATGCGATGGGAGTGCGGGGAGGCCGGCGTTGCACGCCGCTGAAGCCATTGGGAGGCCCTCGCCTGTACGTGCGTCGCGCCGTTTCAGATCACAGTGAGTTGCACTTCCTCCTGCCATCAACAACAGCCCAGCTCAGCGGGTCCCTTCTTTGAAGGCCGCACCGCCTCATGAGCGGATCGTGCTGCCGGCAGCAGGAACGATCAGTGACGGCGCGGTACCGCCTCGGCACCATTTCCGTCATTCGACGCATGCGGTGTCCGGCTCGTGGAACGAGATCGGAACAGCGGCGTTCTTTCATATCCATCGAGAGGGAAATGACAGTGAAGCTGAAGCGACTGATCGCAGGTCTGGTGATGATCGGCTTGACCCACGTCCATGCACAGGTCAAGCAGGAGGCGACAGGCGCGGACCTGATCGTGCACAACGCCAAGATTTTCACTGGCAATGCCGCGCAACCCGCGGCCTCCGCCCTGGCCGTCAAGAGCGGGCGCATCTACGCGGTCGGCTCCGAAGCCGAGGTGCTGGCCTTGAAGAGCGCCGGCACGCGACTCATCGACTCCCGCGGCCGCCGGCTCATCCCGGGCCTCATCGACGCGCACACCCACGTGCTCAACGAGGGCGGCTACAACTTCACCCTGCGTTGGGACGGCGTGCCGACGCTGCGTCGCGCCCTGGCGATGTTGAGCGAGCAGGCCAGGCGGACCCCGGAGGGGCAGTGGGTGAAGGTGATCGGCGGCTGGTCTCCCTACCAGTTCGAGGAGAAGCGCTTCCCCACCATCGAGGAGATCCGGCAGGCCGTCCCCAACCGCCCGCTCATCGTGCAGTACGCCTACAACCGCGCCTACCTGAACCAGCAGGCGATGGACGCCCTCGGCGTGGGCACCGACAAGTTCCCCCAGCTGCCGGACACCGTGCTGGAGAAGGATGAGCAGGGCCGGTACACCGGCGTCGTCCATGGCAACACCTTCATGTTCATCGCCCTCGAGACCATGGTCCCCCAGCTGAGCTTCGATGAGGAGGTCAGCTCGCTGGTCCAGACGGTCCACAGCCTCAACCGCGTCGGGATCACGTCCATCGTCGACGCGGGCACGGGCTTCCGCGGCTATCCCAAGGCGCAGCGCACCGTGGACGTCCTCGCCCGCGACAACCGCCTCAACATCCGCATGCCCTTCGTGGACATCCAGTTCGACGGCAACGTGGTGGACGCGCAGATCACGGCGATCACGAAGACCGCGCCCATCAGTCCCGGGCAGAACCTGCACCCGCAACTGGCGCACGGTCACGTCTATCGCGGCGCCGGCGAGCTGCTGTCGGCGGAGGTGCACGACCACGAGAATTTCGACCGCCCCGCGATCGTCATCCCGCCGGAAAAGTGGCACGAACTGGTGGAGCGCGACATCGCCAAGCTGGTCCAGCGTCGCATCCCTTTCCGCGAGCACATCAGCTACGACGAGAACATCACGCCCTTCCTCGATGCGCTCGAGAAGCTCAATGAGAAGACGCCGCTCGACGGCCTGCGGTGGAGCCTCGAACACGCCGAGACCATCAGTCCCGCCAACATCGCCCGCGTGAAGGCGCTGGGCGGCGGCATCGCACTTGACACCAAGATGGCGCTGCACGGCGACGGCTTCATCAAGACCCACGGGCGCGAGAAGGCACTGCTCACGCCGCGCCTGCGCGAGCTGGTCGACAGCGGCATCCCCCTGGCCATGACCACCGACGCCTTCCGCGCGGCCTCGTTCAATCCGTGGGTCGGCATCAGCTGGATGGTGTCGGGCAAGTCGATCGCCGGCACCGAGGTGCTCGCCAAGGACAACCGGCTGTCGCGCGTCGAAGCGCTGAGGCTGTTTACCCGCAATGCCGCGTGGTTCATGCACGCCGACGCGGAGGTGGGCATGATCGCCCCGGGCTACCTCGCCGACTTCGTGCTGCTGGACAAGGACTACTTCACCGTCGCGGAGTCCCAGATCAAGTCCGTCGGCTCGGTCCTGACCGTCATGGATGGCCGGGTGGTGTACGGCGCGCAGGACTACCAATCGCTGTCGCCGGTGCTGCCCGAGGTCTTGCCCGCCTGGTCACCGATCAAGTACTTCGGCGGCTACTACCAAGCTCGATGAGTGGCACCGCACCCGTCAATGCGCGGGGGCGGTGGTGGCGGTCAGGCGGGGTGAGTGCGCGCGCAGCGGGGCTCGGCCTGCTCTTGCCCGCTTCCCTGCTCCTGATGGCCGACGCCGCGCTGGCGCAGTTCCGACCCGTGCGTTTCGATGACGATGTCAGCGCCCAGCGCCAGTCCTGCAACGCGGACGACGGCGGCCTCGCCTGCTGGAAGGACCGTCAGGTCGCGGACGACCTGCGCCTGAGCGTCGGCGGCGATCTGCGCTGGCGCTATGAGCACGCCGACCATCCGCGCTACGGGCTGGACCGGCAAGACCGTTGGGGCGTGGTGATGCAGCGCGCTTCCGTCTTCGCCGACCTCGGCGTGGGCGAGCACTGGCGCGGCTTTGCCCAACTGGCCAGCTCGATCACCCGGGGACGGGCCGGCGGTCCGTCCCCGGTGGACGAGGACCGGCTGGATCCCACCAACCTGTTCGTCGAATGGCGATCGGCGGTGGAGGACGGCGGCATCGGCCTGCGCGCCGGCATCCAGGAACTGCAGTTCGGAACGGGACGCGCCATCGATGCCCGCGAGGGTCCGAACGTGCGGCGCAGCTTCGACGCCGTCCGCGGCTACGCGACGAGCGGTGCCTGGCGTGTCGACGCCTTCGCCGCGGCGCCGCGGCAGAACCGTCTGGGCAGCTTCGATGACGCCCGCTCGCAAACGCAGACGCTGCGAGGCCTCTACGCGACCCGCACCGGCAGCGTGAGTTCCTGGGACGTCTACCTGCTGGACTTCGAAGACGAACTGGGACGCTACGCCCAAGGGGTGGCGCACGAACGCCGCTGGTCGCTCGGCACCCGCGTGTTCGGCGGCCACCAGGCCTGGGACTGGAACTGGGAATTCGCCGTGCAAGGCGGGCGTTTCGGCGACGCCGACATCCGCGCCTGGTCGCTCGCGACGGACACCGGCTACACCTTCGATGGCGTGGATGGTCAGCCGAGGGTGGCGCTGCTGCTCGCCGTCGCCAGCGGCGACAAGGATCCCCACGACGACCGCCTCGGCACCCTCAATCCGTTCTATCCACGCGGCAACTACTTCGGCGATGAAGCGACGCTCGGGCCCCGCAACTTCTTCAACATCCACCCGGCCCTGAGCCTCAAGGTGGCGCCGCGGGTCCAGCTGAATGCCAGCCTCGACTTCTTCTGGCGTCACAGCACCCGCGATGGCGTGTATGCGCCCAACGGCCTGTTGTTCCGTGCCGCCGGTGACAGTCGCGCCCGCTACGTGGCGACCATCGCGTCGGTAGGCGCTACCTGGACGATGGCGCCGGGCTGGTCCACGACGGTGGTCGTCGCCTACGCACAGCCGGGCGCGTTTCTGCGCGAGACGGGCGCCGGCGAGGTGCTGAGCTTCCTCAGCCTCAGTGCGCAGTACCGGTTCTGAACCCGTCAGGGCGGCATCCGTCAGGCCACGGCCGCTGGCGTGACCGGCTACGTCCACGCGTCGTGCACGCTGGAAGAGCTCCGCCAGGCCGCCAGCGCGGTCATCGCCGGTCGTCGCTACCTGTGCCGCACCGCGGCGGCCGCGGTGGCGGAAGACTGGCCAGGCGATGCCTTGACGCCGCGAGAGTTCGACGTGCTCACCATGCTGTGCGTCGGCCTGGACAACAAGTCCATCGGCTTGCGGCTGGGCATCGCCCCCGGGACGATCAAGACGCATGTGAAGACGGTGCTGCACAAGCTGAACGTGCACAGCAGGACGCAGGCCGTCATCCAAGCCATGCGCCGCGATCTGATCGACGAGTGGCGGTACTCGTCGGCGATCGATTCCGACTGTCGTGCGCAAGATCGGACAGTGACCTCTCGCGGCGGCGTCGGCAACATCCCTTCTCACCCGCAGGCGACCCCCCGCCGCGCATCGCCGCGGCGGAGCCTGCTCAATCCCACCGACGGCGCGTGAGCGCCAGATCATTCAAGGAACTACCCATGCCCAAGACCGGTCTTCCCGCATTGCTTCGTCCCGAAGACAGCATCGTCGTCCTGATCGACCATCAGCCCTACCAGTTCGCGAACCTCCACAGCCACGAGCCGACGATGATCACGAACAACGTCATCGGGCTCGCGAAAGGCGCGAAGGTCTTCGACGTGCCGACCATCCTGACCACGGTGATCGAGGAGCGCGGCGGCTACCTGATCAAGGGATTGCAGGACGTGTTCCCCGACCAGAAGCCGATCAACCGCACCTTCATCAACACCTGGGAGGATCCGGCGGTCACCGACATCGTGAAGAAGAGCGGCCGCAAGCAGCTGATCCTCGCGGCGCTGTGGACGGAGATCTGCCTGGCGATGCCGGCCATCCAGGCGTTGGGCGAAGGCTACGACGTGTTCGTCGTCACCGATGCCTCCGGCGGCGTGTCGGCGGAGTCCCACGACATGGCCGTGCGCCGGCTGGTGCAGGCGGGCGCCGTGCCCATCACCTGGATGGCGGTGATCTCCGAATGGCAGCGCGACTGGGCGCGCGTGGAGACTGCCGTCGCGCTGACGGAAGTCGTCCGCGACCATGGCGGCGCCAGCGGCATCGCCTACGCCTGGGAAGTCCAGCTGCTGGAGTCGGCGACCAAGGGGTCCAACATCCCCAAGATCGCCGGCTGAGGGTCAGGTCATGCCTCGGAGGAGAACCCCATGAATCGTGGACGGCGATCTGCGCTTCGATGATCCGGCGGATGGCACCGGGCACATCGGCTTCGGCGGCCTTGAATGGATGCGTGCCGACGACCGGCCCCGCGCATGTCATCCTTGGATCGATCCCGGTGTTCAGCGGCAAGGCGAGCGGCGAGAGGCGACCACCGGGCAGGCGATCTCTACGCCGCCACGAGATTCGGTGTCTGGTCGAAGTACTCGCGCAGCAACTCGATCAGCACGCGGATCTTCCGTGAGGGGTGCGGGCCGGGTGGACGCACGACATAGGCGCCCGCCGTCCGGACGGGATGGCGGGTCATGACGGGCACCAGGGCGCCGGACGCCCGATGGCTGTGGGTGAGGCCATCGGGCAGATAGCCGATGCCCAACCCCGCGACGGCCGCGGCCACCAGCGCCGACCCGTTGTCCGCCTTGAAGCGCCCTTGCGGACGCACCGTGATGACCTCGTCGCCATCCATCAGCTGCCAGCTCTCGGTGCCCTGCATCAGCGCCTCATGCGCCAGGAGCTCCGCGGGGGTCTCGGGCGCGCCGTGCGTCGCGATGTAGGCGGGGCTGGCCACCAGCTTCGCGTGGATCTCGCCGACGCGCGCGGCGACGAGGTTCGAGTCGGGCAGGTAGCCGACCCGGATCGCGCAGTCGAAACCTTGCGTGACGAGATCGACGAAGTGGTCGCTGTAGCAGGTCTGGAGGTGCAGCTGCGGGTGCCGGCGCGCCATCTCCGCCAGCACGGGGGCGAAGTGCGTCGGACCGAAGGACAGCGGCGCGGCGACGCGCAGGCGCCCGCGCAGGTCGCCGGCCGGCAGGACCGTCTCCCGCGCGATGTCGAGCTCCGCGCAGATCCGGGCGGCGTAGTCCCGGAAGGTCATCCCGGCTTCCGTGAGCGCCGCGCCGCGCGTCGTGCGCGCCAGCAGCTGCACGCCGAGGTCGGCTTCCAGCCGCGCGAGACGCCGGCTCACGATGGATTTGGCGACCCCCAGCCGGAGCGCGGCGGGGGAGATGCCTCCCGCGTCCGCCACTTCAACGAAGGTCTTCAGCTCGTCGATATCCACGTCGCGTTCCTGTTCTGGCAACACAGCTGCACGCGCAGCGGGGCTACCGTACCACGTAGGGGAATGCGAACATCGTTTCCATGACGAGCCCTCCTGAGCTTCCCGAAAATCTGTTGAAACGGGAGACCTCAGGCCGCCGCTGGAGCGGGGTCCTGGTGGAGGTGACGGAGTTCACCTGCGGGGGTCGGGTCTTGCATCAGATGCGGCACGGACCCGAGACCCGGCTCGGCGTGATCCTGGAGGAAGTCGGCCGCGGCCGTTGCGAGCCTCGCTTGAGCGCGAACACCCCGTGTCCGGTCGACTACAGGCCGCGTCACATGCACTTCGCGCCGGCGGACATCGAGCTCTGGGGGTACACGGCGGATGCGCGTTTCGTCAAGGATGTCAGCCTCAGCTTCGACATGCCGACCTTGTGCGAGCGTCTGCAGATCCCGTCAGGCACAGGTCTGCTCGACGTCCCGAGACTGCGCTTCACCGATGACCGGGTGTGGTCGCTGGCGAAGCTGCTGGCCGAGGCTGTGCAGGATCCCGATCCCGGCGCGCAGCTGTACGGGGACTCGCTGATCGCGGCGATCGCGGCTCGGCTGCTGGAGCCGCCCAAGACCGCCGACAAGCCGGCGGCGGGCCTGTCTCCGAGGCAGCTGAGGGACGCGATCATGTTCCTGGATTCGCAACTCCCGGCGCGAGTGGATCTGGCGACCCTGTCGGCGTTGGCGGACCTGCCCCAGTCGCATTACAGCCGCGCCTTCAAGGCGTCGACGGGCGTGGCCCCCTACCAATGGCAGTTGCGCGCACGGATCGAGCGGGCGAAGGATCTGTTGATGAACACCTCCCGGTCGCTGGACCACGTGGCCGAGGCCACGGGCTTTGCCGATGCCGTGCACTTCGGTCGGGTGTTCCGCAAGGTGACCGGATCGACACCGGCGGCGTGGCGCCTGGATCGGCTGACCTAGCCTGGCGGGCGTGGTCGTCGACACGATGCTCCCGCGAGGCACGACCTGGCACCGTTCTGGCACGGGCCTGGAACGACGCGCCCCGAAATGGAAAATCCGTGCGAGCAGAGGCTCGTGCCGACTCGCCGGTGCGACTGCCGCTCGTGCTCTTCGCTTTGGTGAACTCATTCGTATGCAAAATCCGTCGATCTGAATTGGTACCGGTACCAATCCTGTAGACATGGGGCATCGATGAGGCATCGCTCGCCCCCGCACGAACAACGGACAGGGGTCGAACGGATGAATCTCACGAGGTGGATACCGCGTGGCGCAGCGGCGCTCTCGCTCTCGATGCTGGCCTTGTGCGCCTGCCCGGGGCTGGCGCTGGCGGAGCAGCCGGCGGTCGACGCGGCGCTCATTGCGCGCGGCAGGCAGCTGGCCATCGCGGCCGATTGCGCGGCCTGCCACACCACGCCCAAGGGCGGCGCGCCCTTCGCCGGCGGCTATCGGATCGAGTCGCCGATGGGCGCCATCGTGGCGACCAACATCACGCCGTCGACGACGCACGGCATCGGCGGGTACACGCTGCTCGAGTTCCAGCGCGCGCTGCGTCAGGGCGTGCGTCGCGACGGCGGCCATCTCTACCCGGCGATGCCCTACACCGCGTACACGCAGCTGTCCGATGCCGACACCGCCGCGCTCTACGCGTACTTCATGCACGAGGTGAAGCCGGTGGACCAGCCGGTGGCCGAGACAGAGCTGCCGTTCCCGTTCAGCGTGCGGGCCTCGATGGCGGTGTGGAACGCGCTGTTCCTGAAGGACGAGCGCTTCACACCTGACCCCGCGAAGTCGGAGCCGGTGAATCGCGGCGCCTATCTGGCCAACGCGCTCGCGCACTGCAGCACCTGTCACACGCCGCGCAACACGCTGATGGCCGAGGAACTGGGCAAGCCCTTCCTGTCCGGCGCCAACGTCGGCCCCTGGTTCGCGCCGAACATCACCTCGGACCCGGTGCACGGCATCGGCGGATGGAGCGAGGACGAGCTGGTGCAGTACCTGCGGACCGGTCAGGTCCACGGCAAGGCGCAAGCGGCCGGCCCGATGGCCGAGGCGATCGAGCACAGCCTGCAGCACCTGCCCGAATCGGACCTGCGCGCCATCGTGGCCTATCTGAAGCAGACGCCGGCGGTGGCCGGCGCCGCCGCGCAGGCGGGCGGCAAGGCGCGCCACGCGTTCGGCGAGGCGTCCCGCGATGAAGTCGCGCTGCGCGGTCTCCAGCAGGTCGATCCCGGCTGGCGGGTCTTCAGCGCCAGCTGCGCGCACTGTCATCAGGAGAACGGAACCGGGACCTCGAACGGCGAGTACCCCTCGCTGTTCCACAACAGCGCCACGGGCGGCGATCGCGCCGACAACCTCATCGCCACCATCCTGCACGGCGTGGACCGCACCGTCGCCGGCAAGCCGCATTTCATGCCGGCCTTCGGCGATGCCGCGTCCTTCACCGATCGGCTTGGCGATCAGGAGATCGCCGACCTCGCCAACTACGTGCTGAGCCGCTACGGCAATGCCGCGGTGAAGGTCGGCGTCGAGGACGTCCGTGTCGCCCGCGCCGGTGGCCCCAAGCCTTTCCTCGCGAAGGCGCAGCCCTTCATGGTGCCGGGCGGCGTGCTGGTGCTGCTGGTGCTGATCGCCCTCGTGCTGCGTCGCCGACGCCGTGTGCAACGCGCCCGGCGACTGCGCGGCGCCTTTTGAACGGAGTCCTCCATGACCCATGAACACGATCCCTCGCAGGCGCTGAACCGGTCACTCTCGCGGCGCAGCCTGCTGGAAATGGCCTCGCTGGCCGGCACCGCGCTGGCCCTGGGCGGCGCGGGCCTGCTGGCCGCGCGCGAAGGCCTCGCCGCCGGCGCGGCGCCCGCCGCGCTGCCGGCCCCCGACTTCCTGCGGCTCTCCGTCTTCCTGACCGGCGGAAAGCCGCTCGACGCGACGCTGGCCGGCCGCTACCAGGCGGCGCTGGCCAGGCGCGATCCGCAGTTCGACGACAGCGCCCGGGCGCTCCTCGCGGTGATGTCGACGAGCCGGGCCGCGAGCGTCGAGCAACTGCTCGACGCGCCGGAGCTCCAGGACACGCTGCGCGCGCTGACCACGCGCATCGTCTCCGCCTGGTACCTGGGCATCGTCGGCCAGGACGCCGACGCCGAGCTGATCAGCTACGCCGAGGCGCTGATGTACCGCCCGACCCAGGACGTCCTCGTGGTGCCGACCTACGGCGCCGGCCCCGACTCCTGGGGCGACAAGCCGGGCGTGACCCCGCCTGTGACCCCGGCCGCCACCAACGAACGCAAGACCGCATGAGCACACAGTACGACGCCGACCTGATCGTCATCGGGTCCGGAGTGATGGGCGGGCTGATCGCCAGCCGCGTCGCCAAGGCGGGCAAGTCCGTCATCATTCTCGAAGCCGGTCCGCGCGTGCGCCGCGCCGACATCGTGGAGACCTTCCGCAACTCGCCGGTGAAGCTCTCGCTGGCCAACATGAAGCTGCAGGGCGCGGGGTCCCCGTTCCCGAATCCGCCGCACATCCCGTCGACCTATGGCGACTACCTGCGCCAGACCGGGCCGGTCTCCTATCCGACCAAGTACCTGCGCGTGGTCGGGGGCACGACCTGGCACTTCGGCTCCGCGCTGTGGCGGATGATCCCGAACGACTTCAAGCTCAAGACGCTCTACGGTCGCGGCCGCGACTGGCCCATCGGCTACGACGAGCTCGAGCCCTACTACTGCCAGGCGGAAGCGGAGCTGGGCGTGTCCGGCGCCGACGGCCAGGACGAGAGCGGCCACGGCGGCGAGGCCAGTCCGCCGCGCTCGCAGCCGTTCCCGATGAAGCCGCTCAACGAGCCCTACTTCATGAAACGGGTGGCGGAGATGCTCAAGCCCGGCGGCTACCACCCGGTGATCGAGCCGCACGGCCGCGCGTCGCGTCCCTACGGCAACCGGCCGGTCTGCGCGGGCAACAACAACTGCAACCCGGTCTGCCCGATCGGCGCGAAGTACGACGGCTCCATGCACATCGACGTCGCGGAACGCGCGGGCGCGAAGCTGCTCGACAACGCGGTGGCCTATCGCATCGAGGCAGGCCCCGACGGCAAGATCACGCGCGTCCACTACAAGAAGCCGGACGGCAGCTCGCACGCACTGACGGCGCGTCACTTCGTGCTGGCCGCCTACGCGATCGAAGGGCCGAAGCTGCTGCTGATGTCGACCTCGGAGAAGTACCCCAACGGCATCGCCAATTCCTCCGACCAGGTGGGCCGCAACCTGATGGGCCACACCGGCATCAGCATGAACATCATGATGAACGAGGACGTGTGGCCGGGGCAGGGCCCGACGGAGTTGCTGGTCTATCTGAACTACCGTGACGGACCGTTCCGCAAGGACATCCCCAGCTACAAGACCAAGTTCCGCAACACGGTGACGACGCAGCAGATCGCGTCGGAGCTGCTGGCCAAGGGCGTGATGGGCACCAAGCTGGACGAGGAGATCCGCAAGCGCTCGGCGCGCTCGCTGAACGTGGCGGTGGACTTCGAGACCGAGGCGCAGCCGCAGAACCGCATCGTGCCGAGCAAGACGCACACCGATGCCATCGGCATCCCGGTGCCGGAGATCTACTACAGCGTCAACGACTACTGGAACGCGGGCCGCGACTTCGCGGTCAAGGACCTGGAGCGGATGGCCAAGCTGATGGAGGCGGACGTCCTGAAGACGGACACCAAGCATCAGGACCGCCAGCACATCATGGGCACGACGCTGATGGGCGACGATCCGAAGGATTCGGTGGTGGACCGCGACTGCCGCACGCACGACCATCCCAACTTCTTCATCGCGGGGACGGGCGTGATGCCGTCGGCCTCGTGCATGAACCCGACGCTGACCGGTGCGGCCTTGAGCCTGCGCATCGCGGACACGCTGCTGAAGGAGATCTGATCGTTGGATGCGGAATCCGTCGAAGGCTGAAGCGGCCGGCCTGGCCGATCGCAAGCGCGACAGCGACAGCGAAGGCAGCGCGGCCCCTCGTGGAAGAGGGCGCCCGCGCGACCCTGGCAAGCGGGCGAGCATCCTCACGGCAGCGCGAGAGCACTTCGCGGAGTTCGGCTTCGACAAGGGCAGCGTGGACCGCGTCGCCGCGGGCGCGGCGGTTTCGAAGGTCACGGTCTACAAGTACTTCCCGTTCAAGTGACGCTCATCACCGCGCCGGAGATCCTCGCGCACATCCGCCTGCTGCATGCGAGCGTGTCGGTCTCGCCGGCGCTGGGACACGACCTCTTCAACTCCGGACCGGAGGCCGTCATGCAGGACCTGGCCGGCTTCCTGCTCGCCTGCCGCGAGGCGGGCTCGCTGGCGATCCGGAACGTGCCGCAGGCGGCTGAGCAGTTCCTCGGCATGGTGCGCGGCAACGAGCAGATGCGCCTGCTGATGAGGTAGCCGCCGCTGCGCGCCAAGGCGGCGACGCGGACGTACTGCCGCGCGTGCGTGAGCGTGTTCATGCGGGCGTACGCGCCCTGATCCGGGATCTGTTGATCAAGCGGATCGGGCAGCAAGCGAATGAGATTCGCGAAGAACCGCGATCTATCGAGGGCTGGCGACGCAGTGCCGTTGGTGGCGGTGCTGGCACCGGAGCCGCAGGTCATCTGTTTTCGCCTGCTTACAATTGATGCAGCAGTCCTGCGCGCGGCCCTCTGGGCCAGCCACCAGCAGGCTATCCATGGGGAGCAGCCGACCACGAACGGCTGGGGATATGGGAGCGTTGCATGTCGTCATCGACAAGAGGGTCTGAAGATCAGGCCGCGAGATCCGCAATCACCAAGCTGTTCGACGACACGCGTCGGAGACTGGTAGAGACTGGGACTCGAAACCGACTTGTGCACGTCAACCGTGCCAACACTCGAGGCAACGTCCTGAACATCGTCAACGAGCGGTCGAACGATGTCCATGCCATTCTTTCGGCGGGCAGGGCGATGCGCTTCCTTGCCCTTGGTCGCGACAAGGATGAGGAGAAGGACTCGGTCCCTTTCACGGATTCGGGTGGCGAAGGTTTCGACGAGGGGCGTTTCCAGGACGTTCAGTTGGAAACCCGGTTGGGACCGGATGCCCTCCAAAAGAAGCTCCTCAAGATCGCTCGCGAAGCTCAGACGGCCGAGGAGGAGTCGGGCGTCAATATCCTGTACTTGGCCCTCGGCTTCCTGACTTGGTTCGAGGACAAGTCGTCGGTCGTCGCCCGCGAAGCTCCTCTGGTGCTGCTCCCGGTAGAACTCGTGCGCAATGCCAGGACGTCCACTTACGACCTTCGGATGCGGGAGGAAGACCTCGTCGCCAACCTGCCGCTCCAGCAGCGCCTGTTCGATGACTTCGGGATCCAACTGCCCGAACTGGAAGTCGGCGATGAATGGTCGCCGAACAACTACTTCGAAGAGGTTGCTGAAGTCATCGCTCAGCGGCAGGGATGGAAGATCGAAGCCGACGCCGTGCAACTGGGCTTCTTCAGCTTCAACAAGCTGTTGATGTTCAAGGATCTGGCGGTCGATGCTTGGCCGGACGGCGCCTTGGCGGATCATGCGCTCACGCGGGGGCTGCTGTACGAAGGCTTCACATCGGAGTCGCCGCTGTTCGACGGACAACAGCCCCTGGACCTTGCGCTCCCGCCGGACAGGCAATTCCACGTAGTCGATGCCGACGCGTCGCAGGCTCAGGTCATCGAGGAGGTGAGAGCCGGACGAAACCTGGTGGTGCAGGGGCCGCCGGGTACAGGCAAGAGCCAGACGATCACCAACATCATCGCCGCGGCGTCCAAGGAAGGTCGACGTGTGCTCTTCCTCGCGGAGAAGATGGCGGCGCTTTCCGTTGTCCATGATCGTCTTGTGAAAGTCGGCCTGCGCGACATCTGCCTGGAGCTGCACTCGCGCAATGCAAACAAGAAGGCGGTGCTGGCGGAACTCGCAAGGACCCTGTCGCAGGCGGCAGCTATCCCTGAGATGCCTGACGCGCCCGTGGCGTTGCGAAATTCGCGTGACCAGCTCAACGACATTGCAGCAGCGTTGCACATGCCCATCGGCCAGACGGGCGAGACGCCCTATGCCGTCATCGGACGGCAGGCGAGGTTCATGGGCGCCGGATATGCGCCTCCAACTCTGGACACGACATCGCTGACGGCCATGAGTCGTGAGGGCGAGGCAATGCTGGTCCGAACGCTGCAGCTCTACGGCGAACGCATCGCTGCCGAGGATTCGGGTGCACCGCATATCTTCGAAGGAGCCCGGAACCTGGAGTTGCAACCAGTCGACCTGGAACGGCTGGCACCCCGTCTGGTTGAGGTGCGACGGGCCGCCGACAACTTGTGGGAGGTCTTGAACGAGGCCCTGCTCGCGGTTGGATCGACGGCGCCGAGAGTGTTGGCGACAACCGCGCCTGCGGAGGATCTGGTCACACACCTTTCCGGCTTGCCATCGAATGCAGTGGATGACGCCAGGGCTTTGCTCACCTTGTCGGATGGGGCGCGTCTGCGGGAGGTCCTGTCTGCCGGGGTTGCGTGGCGAAGCAAGCGGGACGAGGCTGAACAGCTGTTCATCGAGACTGCATTTTCGAATTCGGCTGGAGGCTTGCGGGCGCCGTTGGTCGCCGGCACTCAGTCGTTTTTCGCTCGTTGGGGCAGTGCCTACCGCGGGGCTTCGAAGGAATTAGCCGGGCTGCTGCGTGGTGCTCTTCCCAAGGCCGCGGCGGATCGTGTCGCCCTTGTTGATCGGTTGCTTGCCATCTCGACGGCGAAGGCGGCATGGGAGTCCGACCGCGAATATGCCGGGAGGGTGCTCGGCGATGCCTGGCGCGGCGAGCGCACGGACTTCGCGCGCCTGCTCGCAGTGTCGGAGTGGTGCGAGACGGCTCGCACATCAAAACTGGGCGCAACACATGAGGGATTGCTAGCGCTGGCGGCGCGATCGCAAGACGTCGCGAGGATCTGCGAGGGGCTGCGGCGTGTCGTGGAAGCTGCACGAACAGGCCTCCGTTCCATGATCGAAGTCCTCGATCTCGACCTCGCCACAATCGGCGCCAGCGACGTCGAGCGTATTGATCTTGCGTCTGTCGCGCGCCGCTTCGGCTCGATGGCCGAGGCGCCTACTCGTTACAACTCCTGGGTGCAACTCGCTCGCCTGCGTCGCGTGATCGACGATGCAGGACTGGAGAGCCTTGGTGCGCGGATGCGGTCCGGCGAACTGGATGGTTCCTCGGCGGTGATTGAACTTCAATACGCCCGGGCCGAAGCCCTCTGGAAGTTGGCATTGCAGGAATCCGTCGTCCTGCGCAGCCTCTCCACCCTGGACCGCCATGATCTTGTGCAGCGGTTCGCGGGCCTGGAACGCTCGCGGCTCAAGGAGAGCGTAAGGACCATCCTGGCGGGCCACTTGACGCAAGTGCCGCAGGGTGCCCAAGGCGAGATGAAAGTCATCCGCGGTGAAATGGCGAAGAAGCGTGGTCACCTCGCGGTTCGGCGTCTGTTCGAGCGCGCGGGTACTGCTGTCCAGCGCATCAAGCCCGTGCTGCTCATGAGCCCGATTTCGGTTGCGCAGTTCCTGCCCCCAGGGGCTCTGGAGTTCGACCTTCTGGTCATCGACGAAGCATCCCAGGTGCGGCCCGAGGATGCGCTCGGCGCGATTGCGCGCGCCAATCAGATCGTCGTGGTCGGCGACAACAAGCAACTGCCGCCGTCCTCCTTCTTTGATCGTGTGGTCGCGGGCGAGGAGGACGATCAGGAAGGGGACGACGAGGACCTCGGGCCGGACCTCTTGGATGGCGCTGCCAAGCTCGGATCCATGGAAAGCATCCTCACGCTCTGCGAAGCACGCGGGCTCGGCTCGCGGATGTTGAGATGGCACTACCGGTCGCGCGACCCGTCGCTCATCGCAGTGTCGAACCAGGAGTTCTACGATGGCGGGCTCATCCTGCCGCCTTCGCCTCTGCAGCAGGATGACGCCTATGGCCTGTGCTTCACGCGTGTGGACGGCGCTTACGACAAGGGCGGCAAACGCGACAACCGCAAGGAAGGCGAGGCAATCGTTGCGAGGGTGGCGGAGCACGCCCGAAACCATCCCACGATGTCTCTCGGCATCGTCACCTTCTCGTTCGCGCAACGCAACCTGATTACCGAATTGTTGGAGCAAGCTCGGCGCACCAACGCCGTGTTGGATGCCTTCCTTCGTGAAGGCCAGGCCGAAGATGTCTTCGTCAAGAACATCGAGAACGTCCAGGGGGACGAACGAGACGTGATCCTGGTGAGCGTTGGCTACGGGCCCACAACGCCTGGCGGCAAGCTTTCGAGCATGTCCTTCGGCCCGGTGAATGGCGAGGGTGGCGAGCGGCGCCTCAACGTCCTGTTCACTCGTGCACGCGTGCGCTGCGAGGTATTCGCCTCGTTCGACCCGGGCGACATCGACGTAAACCGCACATCACGCGTGGGCCCGCGGATCCTGAAGCGATTTCTCGAATTCGCGAAGCATGGGCGAATCGACAACAGCTCACTGACAGATCTGGAGGCGGATACTCCGTTCGAGGAGGACGTCGCGGAGGTCATCCGCCAGCACGGATTTCTTGCCGACCCACAGGTCGGCTCGGCGGGCTTCCGCATCGACATCGGGGTCCGTCATCCCGACAGGCCATCAACCTACCTGCTGGCAGTGGAGTGCGATGGTGCGACTTATCACAGTGCGCTTTGGGCGCGCGAGCGAGACCGTCTGCGCCAGGACGTGCTCGAGCACTTGGGATGGCGCTTTCATCGAGTGTGGAGCACGGACTGGTTCTACAACCGCGCGACCGAGACAGAGCGATTGGTCGCGGCGCTCGCCTCCGCGCGTGAGGTCGCCGAGGCGGGGATCCGGATCAACGGCGCCAACCAAGCGCGGCCGGTTTCGGCGATTGACATAGAACCAGACCTGAAGCAAATCGAAGTTCCTGAAATCGTTGAAAGGCTGATGCCGCCTTACAAACGGGCGGTGTTTCCTACACGCAGCGATCAAGAACCCCACGAGGTGGCGATCGCCACGCTCTCCGCGCTTGTAAGCCGCATTGTCGAAGCAGAGGGGCCTTTGCACGTCGAGGAAGTGGCGCGACGTCTGGCCGCCTGTTATGGCAAAGAGAAGGCGGGATCGCGAATTCTTGGTGTGGCGCATACGGCGTTGATCAGTGCAATGACACACGACACGCAGCTACGGACGGACAGCGGGTTCTGGTTCACCGCTACTCAGGCCGACTCACCCCCTGTACGGGACCGGAGCGCGGAGAGTGGGGCGACGCTCAAGGCGAGCTTGATTTCCAACCTGGAGATCGATGCCGCATTGCAACTTGCGCGGGAGGACAACGCGGGGGGCGATGACGCTGAGCTGGTACGTGCTGCGGCGAAGTTGATGGGATTCCGACGAGTTGGATCCGAGCTTCACGCGCGGATTTCTGGTCGAATAGTCGCCTGCGAGTGAAGATCTCTGCTGGGAGGACCGTCACGCGCGATGGCGCGATTACGCAACTGGATCTAGGGGCGTTTTGCTTCCGACGCCAATGCATCGGAGGGGCTGGGGTCGATGGGTGCGCCCAGTTGCAGCGGATAGTCCGACGGACAAACGGCATGGACCATGCCATCAGCCCCTGTCGTCTTCCGGATTGATCTGATGAACTTCACCGGAATCGAGAACGAGCCGCGTGTTCCGCCGTAGAAGTGCAGAGTCGGCTTCACGGCCGACGCCGAACTGCTCGCGGCTGAAGGCAACGCAGCACTTGCCACTCCCGATGCTGGCGAAGCCGATGCAGCCGGTGCCGAGGCGGCGGGCTCGTTCGGCGGAGCAATCTCTCGTCGATCGACGACACCACGCCAGCACGCGATTTGCATCGCAGGCTCCAGGCTTGATTGGATGGTCACGTCATAGAGAACGCAGGTCTTGCCGGTGGCGCCCGGCGTCCGACCCCACCCGATCGCCTGCATCGACGCCAGGATCTCGCATCCTTCGGGTTCGAGCATGATCACCGCGCGCTCTACCCTCAATGACGACATGACCATCACCCCTTCGAGCATCCGACCGCCGAGACCCAGCAGGGTGCTCACAGCCCCCAGGATTAGGACGTTCATGCCGACGACCACAGACCATTTGACGATCGATCGGCCTTTTCGCTCCACATCGACGAGCACGAACAAGCTGAAGCTGAACGTCGCCACAAGCGACCCGGCGATCGCGAATGCACCGAGGAGGAAGGTCACCATCGAGTCGTGCAAGAGCAGGAACTCGGACTTCAAGAACACCAGCATCAAAAGTGCTACCGGATAGAGCGAGACCAGCGCCGCGCTATAGCCCAGCACGATCCAACTCACGAGGGCGAAGCCTCCTCTCGATGACCGACCGTTCTCGATGACGACGCCGTAGACTCGATCTGCACGTCGATTGAACAGGCGCCATAGCCCGAGCAGTCCCAGGCCGGTGACGGAGAAGGGGATGCCCACGCACCCGATCCAGGTCATCGGTGTCCATTTGCCGCTGGGCTGTGCGAGCAGTCCCGACGCGGCCAGGATCAAACCGACACATCCGCTTCCCACGGTTACGAGCGCGAAGGACAGGATCCGTCTTCCTGCAATCTCAGTGGTGCATCTCGTGGTTGACGGTAGGACTCCATCGCTCGCGACTGCGACTGCTCCGGGTGCGGTTGCGGCGCTGGCGTCTGACGGTTTTCTGGAAGGCCGCGTGAAGAGCCTATGCATGAGTTGGGCAAACGGCGTCTTGTCGAGGAAGGCTCGCGATAGCAATGCGGGGAAGGTCCAGAGCGCCAGCAGGGTGACGGTCAGTACCAGTGCGGTGGCAACAACGATCGTCGCCAACGCGGGAAGATTGCTTGCCTGCCCTACAGGCACGCCGCCAATGCGCCAGAAGTACAGCAGTGTCAGCGCGCCGCCGGCGAAGCTCGCAAAGGCGCCGCCTGTCAGCGCGATCCACAACGGCTTGAGACGATCGAAGATCTTGATCGCCTGGTTTCTCGGCTCCATGGGTTCCTCTCCTAGTGAGCGGCGCACGATAGCGGCGGCCGCGTACGGGCACCATCGGCCCGAAGGGGGTGCTGCTCCAGTCGGCGCCGACGGCGACTGAACTGAGGCGTTCGCGGCCACCCTCGCTTTCAAGCCGTTGCAATCCAAAACCCCAATTTTATGAAAGCGCTTTCAGAATCCGCATTTCTTGCCTAGGATGGTTGGCGCAGGAGAAAAGTCGCGGACCTGGACCAGCGTCGCAGAGCGCTGGCCGGACCGTGCCGATCGGTGCCCTCCCGCACACCATCGACACCTCTTGGAGACATGAATGGGATTGCAGAACCGCTTCGACGCGCAGGGGATCCTGCGCGCTACCGCCTTGGGCTTGTTGGTCACTGCCGCCGCGCAGGCCGACGCCAGCGTGACCAACCCGACCATCGGTCGCCTGTTGTGGTCCGAGGAGTTCAACGGCGCCTCGTTGAACACCGGGCTCTGGACGGCGTACGACGGCAACGGCTGCCAGATCAATCTCTGCGGCTACGGCAATGCGGAGCTCGAGTACTACAGCCCGAACAACCTCTCCATCGCCGACGTGCCGTTTGAAGCCGGCACGCGGGCGCTGGCGATCCGGGCGCTGAGGCAGACCGTCGGCAGCAACGAGTTCACCTCGGGGAAGATCGATTCCTTCAACAAGGTGCAGGTCAAGTACGGGATGATCGAGATCCGCATGGCGACGCCGCAGCTGCAGACGGGTCTGTGGCCGGCGGCGTGGCTGCTGGGCACCAGCCCGCAGGTCTGGCCGCGCAAGGGCGAGATCGACATCGCCGAGCTGGGCCACAAGTCCTCGGCCTGGGCCGCCGCGGGTGCGCCGGGGCCGGACTACTTCGTCGGCGCCAACGTGATCACCTGGGCGCAGGCGGCCTGCGTGCCGGGCAATGAATCATGCGCGGCCTCGACGGCGTGGCAGACCAAGAACTGGTACAAGCCGACGGTCTCGTTCGCGAACCGCTTCGTCAAGTACCGCTTCTATTGGACGGAAAGCCAGATGCGGTTCACCGTCGTCGACAACGACGGCGAGCACGACATGTACGACCAGCCGCTGCCGGTGAACACCGAGGCCTTGCGCGCGCCGTACTACTTCCTGCTGAACCTGGCGGTGGGCGGCAACTTCACCGACGCGGCGAATCCCTCGCAGGTGACGGCGCCGCTGCCGGGCACGATGTACGTGGACTACGTCCGCGTGTACGAGCTCGACGGCAAGGGCGAGGTGAAGCTGGGCAACCAGACCGTGCCGGAAGCGGCGGGCAAGTTCGGCGTGTTCACCGACAACACGACGATCACAAACAAGCTGGAGGCGGGCAGCACGTCCGACATCTTCCTGTGGAACGGCGCGTCGACCGGCGCGGGCAACATCCAGCCGGCCGAGGGCACCAACGTCATCGCGTGGAGCTACAACACGCCGGGGCAGTGGTTCGGCGGCGGCATCCAGGCACGTCAGTTGCGTGACCTGACGAACTACCGCAACGGGAACCTGAAGTTCCGCATCAAGATCCCGGCGAACGTGTCGTTCAACATCGGCATCGGCGATACCTACACCAACCAGAACTGGGTGAACTTCCCGGCGAACACGACGGCCTTCGGCCTGGTGCGCAATGGGGAATGGGCGACGGCGACGGTGCCGATCTCGACGCTGATCGGACCGAAGGTCGCGCTGCAGTCGATCGCGGACATCTTCATGTTCTCGGGCGACAACACCAAGCTGCCGGCGCAGGCGTTCCAGTTCGCGATCGACGATGTGTACTGGGATACGGGAACGACGACGCCGACAGACCCGACGACGCCGACCACGCCCACCACGCCCGACGGCATCACGCAGCCGACGGCGACCACGGTGAAGTTCTCGCAGGCGACGGGCACCTGGGCCGACGTGCATTACACGGTCAACGGCGGTGGCCAGTTGAACGTGCGCATGCTCAAGGAAGGCAGCGGGAATGCGTACACGGTGTCAGGTCTGAAGAAGGGCGACATCGTGCGCTTCAACTTCACGTACTGGGACCCGGCGCGCAACGGCGCGTATGACACGGCGCAGCAGAGCTATACGCTGAAGTGAACGTTGGAACGGGGCGCTTCGGAACTCTCCGAGGCGTTCCCTTCGACAGAGGTCTGTCGCAAAGCCGCCTTCGGGCGGCTTTGTCATTGGGCCTGCGACGCCTGGATGTCGACCGGCTTCAGCGGCCACGGTCGACGGCGATCGGTCGTGGGGACGGCGCGGCGAAGAAAATTTTCCGGACGCTGTAACCTCAGCGGCGGCTACTCCGAATAGACAGGTACGGAACGCGCAGGAGCGCTCCGCTTCATCCACCTGAACCTTCTTACGGAGTGCACCCCATGATCAGCAAGACCCAATCCGCCGCCCTGGCCGCCGCCGCCGCCCTGTTCGCGCTGTCCGTCCAGGCGGCCCCTGCTCCGCAGGGCAGCAGCGGCCTGGCCGTGGCCGCCAGCGACAAGGTGCATTGCTACGGCGTGCACGAGTGCAAGGGCAACGCGGACTGCAAGACCACGGAGAACGCCTGCAAGGGCCAGAACGCCTGCAAGGGGCACAGCTTCAAGGGCATGAGCGCGGCGTCGTGCCTGAGCGCAGGCGGCACGATCGGCGATCTGGCCGCGAAGTAAGCCCATGAGGCCCGGCCCCGCATCGCGCGTCGCGCAGCCGAGCCCGGGCTTCGGCCTGGGGCTGCGCAGCACGCACTATCGAGAGTTCCTCGAGCGGCCCCAGCCGGTCGACTGGCTGGAGGTGATCTCGGAGAACTACCTCGTGCCCGGCGGCAAGCCCTTGGCCATGCTGGACGGCATCCGCGCGAAGGTTCCGATGGTGATGCATGGGGTCTCGATGAACCTGGGCGCCGTGGCGGGTCTGGATGCGGACTACTTGCGGCAGCTGGCGTCGCTGGCCCGTCGCGTCGAGCCGCTGTGGGTCTCCGATCACCTGTGCTGGACCGGCGTTCACGGTCGCCATCTGCACGACCTGCTGCCCTTGCCCTACACGGACGAGGCGCTGCGGGTGGTGGTGCGCAACATCGGTCAGGCGCAGGACGCGCTGGGCCGCCGACTGGTGGTCGAGAACGTCTCCAGCTATCTCGACTATGCGGACTCCAGCCTGAGCGAGGCGCAGTTCGTGGCCGAGGTCGCGCGACGGGCAGACTGCCTGCTGCTGGTCGATGTGAACAACATCCATGTGAGCGCCGTGAACCACGGATTCGATGCGCTCGCCTACCTCGATGCGTTGCCCGCCGATCGCGTGCAGCAGATCCACGTCGCCGGCCACAGCGACCACGGCGATCATCTGATCGACACGCATGACCAGCCGGTCGCCGGGCCGGTCTGGCAGCTGTACGCCGAGGCGCTCCGAAGATTCGGCCCGGTGGCGACGATGATCGAACGGGACGACCACATTCCGCCGCTGTCGGAGCTGCTGGAGGAACTCGATCAGGCCCGCGTAATCACTGCGACCGCCTGGCCCGGCGATGCCGGAAGGAAGGCCGCATGAACGCCGCCGGGCAGCCCCTTCACCCCCATCGGCCCCTTCAGCTCCTGGACCTGCAGCAGTCGCTGCAGGCCTACCTGATCGGGCAACCCAGTCAGATCGAAACGAAACTGGGTCGGGGTCCCGGCATCGCCGCGGAGCGACGCCTGTCCATCTACCACCATGCCTATCGCGCGCGGCTGCACGAGACGCTGGCGGACAGCCACGGGCATACGCTGCGATACCTCGGCGACGACTGGTTCGAGCGCGAGGCGCTGGCCTTCGTTGAGGTCCACGGCTCGCAGCACTTCAGTCTGCGCTGGTATGGCGCGGACTTCGCCGACTGGCTCCGGCAACGATGGCCGGATGACGGAGAGATCGCCGAACTGGCCGCGTTGGACTGGTCGCTGCGCAGCGCCTTCGATGCCGCCGATGCGCCGACGCTCACGATGGCCGACCTGGCGTCGCTGGCGTCCGAGGACTGGGCCGACCTGCGACTCCAGCTGCCGCCCAGCTACGCGCGCCTGAAGCAGTCTTTCAACACGTTGGCGCTGTGGCAGGCGCTCGACGGCGACGAGACGCCGCCGGCCGCGCAGCCGCTGACCGCGCCGCTGGACCTGCTGATCTGGCGGCGCGGCCATTCACCGCACTTCAGAAGCCTGGGGCCGCTCGAGGCTCAGGCGCTGGATGCGCTGGCCTCGGGTCGCAGCTTCGCCGAAACGTGTGCGGACCTGGCCGAGGCCCAACCTGAACTGAACGTCGCGGCCGAACTGGGCACGCTGCTCCGTCGCTGGGTGGACGAGGAGTTCCTCGTCCGCTGAGCCGTGTGGGCTCATTTCACGACCAACTGGCCGACCATGCCCGCTTCGAAGTGACCCGGCAGGAGGCACGCGAACTGGAACTCGCCGGCCTGGGTGAACTGCCAGACGATCTCGCCGGCCGTGCCGGGTTTGACGTGAGCCATGTTGGCGTCGGCGTGCTCCATGCCCGGGAACCTGCGCATCAGCGCAGCGTGCTCGGCCAGGGCCTGCCGGGTGCCGAGGACCATCTCGTGCAACACCTGACCCCCGTTGCGGACCACGAACCGGACGGTCTCGCCGCGCTTGACGGTGAGACTCGCCGGCGTGAAGCGCATGGTGTCGGCCATGTCGACCTGGATGGTGCGCGTGACCCGCTTCGGATTGCCCTCCTGGCCGAAGTCGGTGACCTCCACCTGGGCGGGATCGAACTTGCGCGGCGTGGCGTGGTCTTCGTTGCCGTGGGCGACAGCGACAGAGGTGGCGGCGATCAACGCGGCCAGCGTCAACAGAGGTGATGTCTTCAAAGGGGGCTCTCCTTCTCATCGGGCAGGAAGCTCGTCGCCGGCACCGAGATGGCCGCGAACGAGCTTGCGCGGATGCTGGACCTTGCCACTGTGGCAAGGTCAAGCGAGACGTGCGCTCGACCTTGTCGGCAGTTGGCAGGTGAAGCTTCCTCTCTGGGTGGGGGGCCGTCAGGGCCTCAGGGTTAGCCCGCGATCCTTCCGTCGGAGGTAAAGGTCGCAACGCCAGGTTGATTGATCGGGTCGGGGGCGGCTTTGACACTCCGCCCGCATACCGCCACCCATGGCGGACCTGGAGACAAGCATGACCCTGACTCGACGCCAGTTGATGGGTGCCGCCGCCGGCACTGCCGCAGCCGTCTGGCTGCCCACCGCGCACGCGCAAGCGAGCGCGCTGAAGATCTCCCACCAGTTCCCCAGTGGCACGCTGACCGAGGGCGATTTCCGCGACCGGCTGTGCCGTCGTTTCGCCGCCGAGGTGGAGAAGCGCTCGGGCGGTGCGCTCAAGGCGGCGGTCTATCCGGGCTCGTCGCTGATGAAGACCAACGCCCAGTTCTCGGCCCTGCGCAAGGGCGCGCTGGACATGAGCCTGGTGCCGCTGTCCTATGCCGGCGGCGAGGTGGCCGAGACCAATGCCGGTCTGATGCCGGCGTTGGTGCCCAGCTATGAGCAGGGCGCGGCCTGGAAGACGGCGGAGGTCGGCAAGCTGCTGTCCAAGGTGCTGGACGACAAGGGCGTGATGATCGTCAGCTGGGTCTGGCAAGCGGGCGGCGTGGCCAGCCGCGCGCGGCCGCTGGTGACGCCGGACGATGCCAAGGGCCTGAAGGTGCGCGGCGGCAGCCGCGAGATGGACATGATGCTGAAGCAGGCCGGCGCGTCGGTCATCACGCTGCCGTCCAACGAGATCTACGCGGCCATGCAGACCGGCGCGATGGACGCGGCGATGACCTCGTCCACCAGCTTCATCTCCTTCAAGCTGGAGGAGATCGCCAAACACCTGACCTCGGGCCGCGAGCGCACCTACTGGTTCATGCTGGAGCCGCTGATGATCTCCAAGGAGGTCTTCAACAAGCTGCCCAAGGCGCAGCAGGACATCGTCATGGGCGTCGGCGCCGAGATGGAAGTCTTCGCCCGCGATGCCGCGAAGGCCGATGACAAGGCCGCAGCCGCGATCTATGCGAAGGCCGGCGCCAAGGTCTACGACATGGACGAGGCGACGCTGAAGAAGTGGCAGGCCATTGCGCGCGACACCGCGTGGAAGGACTTCGCCGAGAAGAACGAGTCCTGCGCCGGCATCCTCAAGGCCGCCCAGAAGCTGCTGTGAGATCGCGATGAGCCACGGCTTTGAACTGAAGCCGGCGGTCGCCGGCATCGACCCCGACACGCCGGCGGTCCTGCTGCCGCTCGCGCGGCTGCTGCACGTCATCAACCAGGGCGTGGTCGTGCTGGGCATGCTGGCGTTGCTGGTGGCCTCGCTGGTGCTGACCTACAGCGTCGTCTCGCGCTACGTGATGAAGGCGTCCACGGACTGGCAGGACGAGGCGGCGGTCTTCTGCCTGGTCGGTGCGACCTTCCTCTGCGGTGCCTTCGTCCAGTCCTTGCGCGGGCACGTGGGCATCGAGGCGATGGCCGGACTCCTGCCGCGGTCGGTCAACCGCCTGCGCCTGGCGCTGGTGGACCTGATGTGCACGGCCTTCTGCGCCTTCTTCGCGTGGAAGTCCTGGACGCTGTTCCACGAGGCCTGGGTCGAGGGCCAGACGACCTCGTCGTCATGGGCGCCGCCGCTGTGGATCCCCTACGGCCTGATGGCGCTGGGCATGACGCTGCTGAGCCTGCAACTGCTCGTTCAACTGACCGCCCGCATCAACGCACTCTTCAAGAAAAACAACTCGGCAAACAACTCGGGAGTGGGCGCATGAGCATGCTCGTCCTCGGCTCGCTGTTCGGGATCGTCACGCTGCTGTTCATGTTCTCGGGCGCGCCGATCGCGTTCGCGCTCGGCAGCGTGGCGGTGCTGTTCATGGCCCTCTTCATGCCGGCGTCCGCGCTGGACACGGTCACGCAGAACGTCTACGAGGAGATGGCCAGCATCACGCTGCTCTCCATCCCGCTCTTCATCCTGAAGGGGGCGGCCATCGGCAAGTCCCGGGCGGGGCAGGACCTGTACGCGGCGATGCACGTCTGGATGGGGCGCATCCCCGGCGGGCTGGGCATCGCCAACGTCTTCGCCTGCGCGCTGTTCGCGGCCATGGCCGGCTCCAGCCCGGCGACCTGCTCGGCCATCGGCAGCGCCGGCATTCCGGAGATGCGCAAGCGTGGCTACTCGCCCGGTTTCGCGGCCGGCATCATCGCGGCCGGCGGCACCTTGGGCATCCTGCTGCCGCCGTCGATCACGATGATCCTGTACGCGGTGGCGGCGGAGCAGTCGCTGGGTCGGTTGTTCCTGGCCGGCATCGCGCCGGGCGTGCTGCTGGTGGTCCTCTTCGCCGCCTACGCGGCGCTGCGCTACCGCAAGGAGTACGCGCTGGCCGAGGCCGAATTCAATCGCACGGGGGCCGCCTCAGCGCTGCTGTCGAAGGAGACCTTCACCACGCGTCAGAAGTTCGAGATGCTGCCGCGAGTGGTGCCCTTCGTGCTGCTGCTGATCGGCGTGATGGTGGCGCTGTACGGCGGCTTCGCGACGCCGTCGGAGACGGCGGGTCTCGGCGCGCTGCTGGCGCTGGGTCTGATCGCGGTGATCTACGGTGTGTGGCGGCCGCGGGACGTGGCGCCCATCCTCACGTCGACCTTGAAGGAGTCGACGATGCTGATGTTCATCATCGGCATGTCGCTGCTGTTCTCCTACGTGATGAGCTACCTGCACATCAGCCAGGCGGTGGCGGAGTGGATCGTCGGCATGCACCTGTCCAAGTGGGTGCTGCTGGCGGCCGTGCTGCTGATGGTCATCCTGCTGGGCTTCTTCCTGCCGCCGGTCAGCATCATCCTGATGACCGCGCCCATCATCCTGCCGCCGTTGAAGGCGGCGGGGTTCGACCTGATCTGGTTCGGGATCCTGATGACGATCGTGATGGAGACGGGGCTGATTCACCCGCCGGTGGGGTTGAACATCTTCGTGATCAAGAACATTGCGCCGGATATCGACCTGCGGGACATCATCTGGGGAGTGCTGCCGTTCGTTGTCCTCATGCTGCTGGCGGTGCTGTTGATCTGCATCTTCCCGAGCATTGCGACGGGGTTGCCGGATTTGGTGATGGGGAAGGTGGTGGCGCCGCACCAATGAATCGTAGATGAAGCGACCACCCAAAATCCCAGTCGCCTCAGGCTTTGTCGGAAGCGACTCGACCTTCAGAAAATCGCGAACGGGCGCGGGCGATGGTGGCGGCATCGCCCCTGGTCGGATCGAGGGCCCTGCTCAACGACGCTCCACTGACAGAGTTGGTACAGGCCGCGCAGAGTCTGGCCGTCCGGCTTCGAGCTACGTTCTATCCTGAGCGAGTAGGCGTGTGATGTGGTCGAAAGCGGCCAGCTTGGCCTGGGCAATTGTCGGGAATGTCCTTCGCGCGTGCTGAACGCCAATTCCCGCGACCTCGGCGATCGTCGCGCCGTATCCGCTACCGCGCGCATAAATCGTGACACGAAAACCATCTGACTTAATCGTCGGATTTCCTTTGGCCGAGGTCTTCCAGATTCGACCAAGCCATCGCGCTCGCTTTCCAGAACGACTTCGCATCGACACCTCACGGTGTCTTGCTGCAGCTAAGCTTCCCTCCATGTGGCCGGCGCACACACATCCTACGGCCATCGTGCCTGAATAGTACGGATGCTCCATGTGGTGGACGTAACGGATCGTCTGCGATTCACACATCTCGCACTGCACCTGAGGTTCGCCCAAATCTTCAACATCAACGCATTGCCATCCCGAATGCGGTAATCCGGGCATTGACCATTTGCCGCGCCGATGGGCGATCAACTCCTCTTCGCTGGGCATTGTCTAGATTTCACTGCTGATGGTGCTGATCATTGATCGGCGCCGATGTTTGGCTTCAGCTCTTGCAACTCTGACAGCTTGGCGATGTCGCGAGCAATGATGATTCGAGCGCAGTCCGTGCAGTAGTGATCCCAGCTGCGTCCATTACGAACCTTCAAGCGAACGTCACCCATTGCTATTCGGTGACGGCTGTTGGCTTGGCAGTTGTGTGACTTTCCGGCGACGTCAATGCCGACCTGACAGATCAGAGACTTAATCGCCACCGAAAACCTCTCTTTCTGCATCTGCCGAGATCTGGGAAAAATTTGACTCAATTAGATCAAGCTGTTGACGATTGAGCTCATGCCGTTTCCCAGTCGTAACGCCAACTACTGCATTGGCACGTCGATCGATTGCGGCCTTCAGCACGATCAGATTCGTCTTGCCCAGACGAAGGCGGTCGAGCTCCTGACCTGCCGGATTGATGCCGCGACGATCGAGAATGCGTGCCGCTTCAGTCCTGATTCGCATGTCAAGACCATTTCGCATGGCCTGCCGCTGTGCAACCTTGGTGACCGCAACTGGCTGGAGTTCCTGGCGCGTCGGGTCGAAGTCGCCAGCTATGTAACCGCGCTCCTGCAAGAGGCGAATTGCCTCCGCCTCATCCTCTTCCAACAGTGGAAGCTCTTCGATCTGTACTTCCGTCTGAGCAAGAACTTCGGTCTGGTCGGCTGGGCGCGGAGCGGGAGTGACTTCACGTTCCTCCTGAGGATTGTTCGGGTCGAGACCCTCAAGCGGCAGCAGTTGGTCGAAGTAGCCCTGGTCAGCCTCGCTGTACTGCTGAAAGTCACCCCACTGTCGAGCAATGTTCGCTCCAGCATGAAAGACGACGACCCCCTGATTCAGCGCATGTTCCGGTGCGTTCTGGACGATGACTCGCATGATGCGACCGACGAACTGAACGAAGGGCGACAGGTTGCTAAATATGCTGAAAACCGCCGCGACCGCAAGGAAGGGATGATCGAAACCCTCTCCGAGTTTTCGAACCTGCACTATGACGTCGAGCTGATGGTTCTCCAGCTGCTGCATTACTCGCCGGTTGGCCGCCCCGTCCTCACGCGAATGCACGTATCCAGCACGCCGTCCACGTTCGGCATACGCCTGAACCACCTGGCGGCAATGTTCAAAGTTCAGTGCCGAGGCGATGACCTTCAAGCGGCCGTCGCCCGTTTCAGTTCGCAGTCGCTCAAGTTCTCGAATGGAAGCGTCAACAATCGTGTTTAGCGTTTCGGCCGAGGTCACGATGCTGCGTCGGAAGTCCGCATCTTCTTCGCCAAGACGTCGCACCTCTGCAAGACTCACTTCGATCTCATCACCATTTTCGCGCCGGACGTAGCGCAACGTTCGCGGATTCAATTGAACTGCCTTGAGGCGCTTGACATAGCCAGCCTGAATCGCTCGAAAGATCGGGTATGAGTACAGAACTCGCCCTGCCATGATCTGCCCGTCGGCTCTCATCGGCGTAGCACTAAAATTGACGATCTTGGCGTTTGGAAATCTAGCCTTCAATAGAGCCCAACTTTCCGCGACGCTGTGGTGTCCTTCATCGAATAGGATCAAGTCGAAGAAGTCAGCGGGCAGCGTTTGAAGCCAGCGATTGCTGTCGCCCTGCAGCTGCTGAATGTTTGTGATGACGACGTGAGCTTCGTCTAGGTCTGCGCGATTGGTTGTCGTTCCACGGATCTCCACAGGCTCTGGAAAGGGCGCGCCCGTCAAGACCTGGCACTTCTGATAGAACATCCCTGTGTTGCTGGGGTTGAAGTCGGCCGCCAACTGTTCGGCGATAGAAAGGCCCGGCGCGACAACCAACGTGCGCGCAGAGCGGAAGGCGAAGGGCGTGATGGTGATCGTGCCGGACTTGCCGCATCCGACGGGGAGCACGATGCCGACTTCGCGCTCGCTCTCTTCTGGATTACTTGCGTAGTTCTGCAAGGCTTCGTAGGCCTCGCGCTGAGGGGCGCGAATGTGGGGGTTTCCGCCAATGTACGGCTGACGGGTTTGAAAGGGATTGGTCATCTGGCTCCCGTGATCGAATTCGGTAGGAGGTCCCTTGCGCACTGTGCTGCACAGAGTTAGGCAGCAGACGTTTCGGTCCCAAGAAGTCGGCCAGGTGCGATGTACTGCGTGTCTCTCCCTTTGCCCACTAACAGTTCGACTCAAGTCAATTTTCAGGACGAGAGTCATACAGGAGGATACGCAGTGTGCGGAATCGATGCTTCACCAACTTTGTGGATGTAGCGTCGCTGAAAGCATGCTTGGGCTGCCGTCCATGAGGCTGCACAACTCCTACGCCGCCTAGACTGAGTGCGATCCTCCAGGAACATTCGAAAAGCTCCCTGTGGAATCGTTGAATGGAAATTTTCGCAACCGATGTCGGATATCGATTGCAAAATTCGTCCTATCAAAAGTGTAGATAACGCGTCTTGGAGGAGCTATGCAGGAATCGCAGAGGAGAGACCCGGTCTGGTCGATCTGGGTCGCAATCACCGCAGTTTCTCTACTCGTTCTGGCCTACGTCGTGCGATTCGTAGTCTTTCCAGACGCGCAGGTGGGAGGGGACCGCGGCGCGTGGGGATCCTTTGGGGACTACATGGGTGGACTTGCAAATCCACTCATCGCATTCTTGGCGCTGCGTTGGCTCGTCGAATCCGTTCGACTGCAGCGACAAGAGTTGGCGGCAACGCGTAACGAGTTGGCGAAAGCGGCGGATGCCCAACGGACGCAAGTGCTTCTTGCAGCTCAGACGGCGAAGATTTCCGCTGTGAGCACGATGCTCCAGTCGGTGCAATCCGAGATTGAGCAGAGCGAGGCCTACATGAGCAGGCTTGCGATGGTGAGGGCTGGTTCGACGCCAGTCGGGGGGCCCCGAGGTAAAACAGTCGGCTACACGGAGGCGGAAGTGGAGATCGCCCGCGTTGACGCACGGCTGGAGAAACTTCGCAAATGGCGCGAGGATCATCGGGAAAGCCTGGATCTAGAGTCTGGCGAACTCTCGCTCCGGTTGCGCATTGCGGATGATGACGCTAGTGGATCCGAGGACGACTGATCTGGAAAGAGTGACCTTCGGAGTAGCGCATTCGACTCCCTGCGGGACAGCAGCAATCAACTTCGGAAGCTAGATGTGAAGCTTCAATAGGTTGTGTCGGCTGTTCAGCCGGGCTGAATTTGAGAGACTGGAAATCGCCAAACCCCCAGTCATTCAGGGAGTAGCCGGATGAACACCCACAAGCATGCCCGACTCACCTTCGCGCGTCGACTCCAGATGGTCCGGCAGCTCACCTTCGAAGGGTTCTCCTTAGCCCATGCCGCCGCCGAGCATGGCGTGACCCCGGCGACGGCCCGCAAGTGGCTGGCCCGCTATCTCGCGGGCGGCGAGTCCGCGCTGGAGGATGCGTCCTCAAGGCCCGCCAAGTCACCGCGTTCGATCTCTCCGGCCAAGGCGTTGTTGATCGTGGAGCTGCGGCGTCAGCACCAGCTGCAAGCGCGCATTGCGCGCTCGGTGGGCGTCTCTGAATCTACCGTCAGCCGTGTGTTGGCACGTGCGGGTTTGTCCAAGCTCAGCGACCTCAAGCCGGTCGAGCCTGTGCCGCGCTACGAGCACGAGGCGCCGGGGGATCTACTGCACATCGACACCAAGGAGCTCGGGCGAATCGTGCGGCCCAGCATCGTTCACCGGCGACCGCCGTGACCGCGTAGAAGGCGCTGGATGGGAAACCTGTTCGTCGTCGTCGACGACCACGCGCGCATCGCCTTCACGGAGATGCAGCCCGACGAGAAGACGCCGCAAGCCGTGCAGTTCCTGCGCGATGCCGCGGCGCATTACGCGTCGTTGGGAGTGCGGCTCAAGCGACCTTTGACCGACAACGGCGCGGCCTTCAGATCGCGCGACTTCGCAGCTGCCTGCAAGGACCTGGGCATCCAGCATCGCTTCACGCGGGCCTATCGACCGCAGACCAACGGCAAGGCTGAGCGCTTCATCCAATCGGCTCTGAGGGAGCGGGCCTATGGCTGGACATACCAGAACTCCAGGCATCGCACCGCAGCCTTGCCCAGCTGGATGCACCACTACAACTGGCATCGCCCACACAGCGGCATCGGTGGCGTCGCACCAATGACCAGGCTCAATGCTTCAGGGCATAACGTCTCGACGCTTCACATCTAGCGGGTCCGCCTCCACAGTGACGCAGATGACGGCACCCACGTTCTGGCTGCTGTTGGCCGAGCCCAAAACCAGCGATGATCGAGGCGGCAGATCGCGAGTGGCGGGGTATACATACCCAGGTCGCTGGGGATCTTGCCGAAAGGGATGGAGGCTCCGCGGAGACGGGGCAGCACTTAATAGAACAGAAATATCTATGGCACTCGACGTTCCAGGCGGCCGCAAGAACACTGCCGTAAATCACAGCGACTACGTGGTGTTTGAGGAAATGCTCTCGAATGCCATCGACTCATACCTTATACGACGGAGCCGCTTAACTACTGCGCCACCGTTCTCATTGAGGGTGTGCGTGGACATTTCAGATGCTGATTTGTTTGACTCACGATTCAATGTGGAGCTCTCCTGCACCGATAACGGTGCCGGTTTCGGAGACGATGAGGTGAAGGCCTTCGTTACGAAGGATTCCACCTATAAGGACTTGCTGCAGATTCCCGGGATTGGCAAGTGCAAGGGTGCCGGGCGAATCCAGTTTTTCCACCACTTCGAACGGATGGCCATCGACAGCGTCTTCGAGCGGGACGGGAGAACCGAACGTCGGCAACTTCAGGTCGACGACTCGACTCGCTTAGTCTCTGAGCAATCCTTCGTCACAACGCGAGCAGACGGCGCCCCGGTGGCCACCGAGTTCACTCTCAAAGGCCGCAGGCAAAGTGCCCTCACGTCGGAGCAGAAGGCCACTGAGCCCTCAGTACCCAAGATTTTCTCGGCTAAAGCGATCGCCGGCCATCTGTACACCTCGTTTCTTCAGCGGCTCATCATCCTGAAGAAGCTTATCGGGGATTTCAAGATCGAAGTGGAGTCCCGTTATGGGGATGTTGTCGAAACCGAGTTCATTGACGACAAGGTTTTGCCGGAACCGGCTGGCGAGGTCAAGCGCCTCCCTCTGATCTGCGTGCACGGAAAGGAATCGCGTTCGGGGCCCACGCTGCTGGTTACCCGCTACTCATTCTCGGAGAATATCTTCCCCAACTTCCAGCACGAGGTGGCCCTCTGCGCCAATTCTGCGGTGGTGCAACAGATTACCAGGCGCTATCTGCGGAATGCTATTGACCGTAAGCGACCAACGGCCGGCCACTTCGAGTTGCTTCTAGTGGAGAGCGATCTCCTCGAGGAGAAGGTGAACCAACAGCGGGACGGCTTCAACATCCCGAGCACCTGCACCGAGAACGACACGCTGAAGGAGGAGTTCTCCTTAGAGGATGTCGTCAGTTCTCTCGAAGACTATGTCTTCCAGATCATCACGCCGCCAGATTTCGACAAGGATGTTTTGGTTCGCTCCACCGAACAGCGATTCGGCATCACCCGTCAAATGATGGAGGCTACAAATATCAAGATTCACTACGGCGACAATGAAGAAAATATTGCGCGCCGTGTCCTGAAGAAGCTACAGGAGGAAATCGTCGGCGACACTTCGAACCTTTTCAAGATGAAGGACGAGCTGTCGAAATTGGACCCGCGCTCCACCGACTTCAGGGTGAAAGTGGAAGAGCTCGCCTGGAAATATACCAGCTCCATCAAGAAGATGGACATGACGAATCTGTCCCAACTGGTGGTCCGTCGGAGCGCAATGATTGAGGTGCTCGGCATGGCCGTGGGTGGCCTACTCAGCTGTCAAGCGCAGGAGCCGGGCAAGAGGAATGAAAACGAGCGAATCATCCACAACATCTTCTTTCCCATGGGGAAGGACTCCACTGAAACTGCAGAACACGACATCTGGCTGCTGAACGAAGAGTATCAATACTTCGAATACATCGCTTCGGACAAGCCGCTGAAGGCCATCAAATGGACGGCCACAGAGAATATGTTTGAGCCGGATATTGACGAAAGCTTGGAGAAGTTATTCACCTCGAACAATAAGAACCATGATGCGAAGCGGCCGGACATCGCGCTCTTCACGAAAGAGGGCTCCGCCATCATCATCGAGTTCAAAGCCCCAGATGTCGGCCTTCAGGAACATATCCCCGACCTGGCTCAGTACGCCCGGCTGCTGGCGGCCAAATCCAGCGGGCGGATCAAGAAGTTCTACGGTTATTTGATCGGCTGCACAATTGATCCGAACCGGATGGACCCGGGATATACGCAGTTTGCGGACGGTCGCGGATTCTTCAAGAGCGACCAGTTGCGAGATTTTGCGACAGGCAGGTCTTACGGTGAGCTGTACACCGAGGTGCTCCTGTACCAGCACTTCATCGACAGAGCGGAAGCACGCCTGCGCGTCTACAAGGACAAGTTGAGGGTGCAGCTGGACTGAGAGAGCTTCCAGGACCACGCCGCACCGCCTGGCCCCCAACTGCGTGGACGCGTCGATGCTGGGAAGTGTCAGGAATTCTGTGTGTGAGGCGCGTCCATGAGGCTACAAGCTGCTCCTGGTGAACTGACGTGCGCTCCATGCTTGGGGTCAGGTTGTGCCTACGCTCGTAGACATTTTTGATTTTTTGGCGTCGAAAACTGCGAAAAGTCTGCGCTCGTAGACATTTCTAGAATTTGGCGGGCAGAGCCGGAACTTCACAAGTTTCGCAAACCAGGCCTGCCACCTTCGCAATCCACCACAACTTCATCGTTGCCCGTCTGGCCATCCGCTGCGAACATTGTGAACTTCCTCATTTCACAACCCGCAATGGACTGGCCTACTGCGCTGTCGAGCGCTTCTTCGACGGAGATGCTTCGCAGCGAGCTGGTGCTGCCGCGTCACGCGAACCACTACGGAACCTTGTTCGGCCCTGAGGCCTTGTCCTGGCTCGGCCAGAACGCCCACATGGTTGCCGCGCGCTTCTGCCACCAGGACATCGTCATGGTCGCGGTCAAGGACGTGCAGTTCCTCGCCCCGGTCCCGGTAGGCTCGGTCCTCCACATCCACTCCCGTGTCTCCCGCGTCGGCGGCACGTCGATGACCGTCGAGGTCCACGCCCGCATCGACAATGCGGCCCCTTCCGACGTCCTCCGCGCCACCTTCGAGATGGTCGCCGTCGACGGCGGCAAGCCCTGCCGAATCACCCCTCGCACCGCGCCCGCCGGGCAGCCGCTACCCTCGATCCCATCGGGCCAGGCCTGAGCCTGCCCGTCCAGCTTCCCCCAGATTCCACTTCCAGGAGACATCCCCATGAGCGACACCACGACCGCGAACGCGGCAGCCGCCCCCGCCTTCAAGCCCAAGAAGTCCGTCGCCCTGTCCGGCGTCGCCGCCGGCACCACCGCCCTGTGCACCGTCGGCCGCACCGGCAACGACCTGCACTACCGCGGCTACGACATCCTCGAGCTCGCCGAACGCTGCGAGTTCGAAGAGATCGCCCATCTGCTCGTCCACGGCAAGCTCCCCAATGCCGCCGAGCTGCGCGGCTACAAGGCCAAGCTGAAGTCGCTCCGCGGCCTGCCCGCCGCCGTGATGGACGCGCTCGAAACCCTCCCCGCCAACGCCCATCCGATGGACGTGATGCGCACCGGCGTCTCCGCCCTCGGCTGCTCGCTCCCCGAGAAGGACGACCACAACCTGCCCGGCGCCCGCGACATCGCCGACAAGCTGATGGCCTCCTTCGGCTCCATGCTGCTGTACTGGTACCACTACAGCCACAACGGCCGCTCCATCGAGGTCGAAACCGACGACGACTCCATCGGCGCCCACTTCCTGCACCTGCTCCACGGCATGCCGCCGTCCAAGGGCTGGGAACGCGCGATGCACACCTCGCTGATCCTCTACGCGGAGCACGAGTTCAACGCCTCCACCTTCACCGCCCGCGTCATCGCGGGCACGGGCTCCGACATGCACTCGGCCATCGCCGGCGCCATCGGCGCCCTGCGCGGTCCGAAGCACGGCGGCGCCAACGAGGTCGCCTTCGAGATCCAGAAGCGCTACGACACCCCCGACGAGGCCGAGGCCGACATCCGCCGCCGCGTCGAGGCCAAGGAAGTCGTCATCGGCTTCGGCCACCCCGTCTACACCGTCAGCGATCCCCGCAACGAGGTCATCAAGAAGGTCGCCCACCAGCTGTCCAAGGACGCCGGCTCGACCAAGATGTACGACATCGCCGAACGCCTCGAGAAGACCATGTGGGACGCCAAGAAGATGTTCCCCAACCTGGACTGGTTCAGCGCCGTCAGCTATCACATGATGGGCGTGCCCACCGCCATGTTCACCCCGCTGTTCGTCATCGCCCGCACCAGCGGCTGGTCCGCCCACGTGATCGAGCAACGCCAGGACAACAAGATCATCCGCCCCAGCGCCGTCTACACCGGCCCGGAAGATCAGGTCTTCGTCCCGCTGGCCCAGCGTCCCTGAGGACCGGAGCTCCCCGTCGACCGCGATGACCGCATGAGAGAAGTTTCAGAAATGCCAGCCACGACGCCCGCATCCACCATCGCCTCCGCAATCCCGCTCAACGAGACCTGGCGCAAGCCGCTGGCCGGCACCGCGCTCGACTGGTTCGACGCGCGCGCCGCCGTCGAGGCGCTGCGCCCCGGCGCGTGGGAACGGATGTCCTACACCGCCCGCGTCCACGCCGAGAACCTGGTGCGCCGCTGCGATCCCGCCACGCTGGACGAGAGCCTGCTGCAGCTCGCCGACGGCAAGGCCGATCGCGACTTCCCCTGGTACCCGGCGCGCGTGGTCTGCCACGACATCCTGGGCCAGACCGCGCTCGTGGACCTGGCCGGCCTGCGCGACGCGATCGCCGATCAGGGCGGCGATCCGGCGAAGGTGAATCCGGTCGTGCCGGTGCAGTTGATCGTCGACCACTCGCTGGCCGTCGAGTGCGGCGGCTATGACCCGCAGGCGTTCGAGAAGAACCGCGCGATCGAGGATCGCCGCAACGAGGACCGCTTCCACTTCATCGAGTGGTGCCGCACGGCGTTCCGCAACGTCGACGTGATCCCGCCGGGGAACGGGATCATGCATCAGATCAATCTGGAGCGGATGTCGCCGGTCGTGCACGTCGACCGCGGCGTGGCCTATCCCGATACCTGCGTCGGTACCGACAGCCACACGCCCCACGTCGACGCGCTCGGCGTGATCGCCGTCGGCGTCGGCGGGCTGGAAGCGGAGAACGTGATGCTCGGCCGCGCCTCGTGGATGCGGCTGCCCGACATCGTCGGCGTCGAGCTCAGCGGCCATCGCCAGCCCGGCATCACTGCGACCGACCTGGTGCTCGCGCTGACCGAGTTCCTGCGCAAGGAGAAGGTCGTCGGCGCTTATCTGGAGTTCTACGGCGAAGGCGTCTCCAGCCTCACGCTCGGCGACCGCGCCACGATCTCCAACATGGCGCCCGAATACGGCGCCACCGCCGCGCTGTTCGCGATCGACGAGCAGACGCTCACCTACCTGCGCCTGACCGGGCGCGAGGAGTCGCAGGTCCAGCTCGTCGAGACCTACGCGAAGGCCGCCGGCCTGTGGTCAGGGGAGGGCAACACGCTGTCCGGCGTCGTCTACCCGCGGGTGCTGAAGTTCGACCTGGCCAGCGTCGTGCGCAACATGGCCGGCCCGTCGAACCCGCACCGCCGCCTGCCGACCTCCGCGCTGACCGAGCGCGGCATCGCCGGCCCGTGGACCGAAGAGCCGGGCCGCATGCCCGACGGCGCCGTGATCATCGCGGCCATCACCAGCTGCACGAACACGAGCAACCCGCGCAACGTCATCGCTGCGGCGCTGCTCGCGCGCAATGCGCGTCGCCTGGGCCTGACGCGCAAGCCGTGGGTCAAGACCTCGCTCGCGCCCGGCTCGCGCGCGGTCACGCTCTACCTCGAGGAAGCCGGCCTGCTCGGCGACCTGGAGGCGCTGGGCTTCGGCGTTGTCGCCTATGCCTGCACCTCGTGCAACGGCATGTCCGGCGCGCTGGATCCCGCCATCGATCGCGAAATCGTCGAGCGCGACCTCTACGCCACCGCCGTGCTCTCGGGCAACCGCAACTTCGACGGCCGCATCCACCCGCGCGCCAAGCAGGCCTTCCTGGCCTCGCCGCCGCTGGTGGTCGCCTACGCGATCGCGGGCACGATCCGCTTCGACATCGAACGCGACGTGCTCGGCGTCGTCGAGGGCCGCGAGATCCGCCTGAAGGACCTCTGGCCCGAGGACGACGAGATCGACGCGCTGGTCCGCAGCAGCGTGAAGCCGGAGCAGTTCCGCAAGGTCTACGAGCCGATGTTCGCGATCACCGCGGCGTCGACCACCAAGACCGAGCCGCTGTATGACTGGCGCGCGCAGTCGACCTACATCCGCCGCCCGCCCTACTGGGAAGGCGCGCTGGCCGGCGAACGCACGCTGCGCGGCATGCGCGCGCTGGCGGTGCTGCCGGACAACATCACCACCGACCACCTGTCGCCGTCCAACGCGATCATGCTGGACTCGGCCGCCGGCGAGTACCTCGCCAAGATGGGCCTGCCGGAGGAGGACTTCAACTCCTACGCCACCCACCGCGGTGACCACCTGACCGCGCAGCGCGCCACCTTCGCCAATCCGACGCTGAAGAACGAGATGGTCCGCGATGCCGATGGCAACGTGATCGCCGGCTCGCTCGCGCGGATCGAGCCGGAGGGTCAGGTCGTGCGCATGTGGGAAGCCATCGAGACCTACATGGACCGCCGCCAGCCGCTGATCATCATCGCCGGCGCGGACTACGGGCAGGGCTCGTCGCGCGACTGGGCGGCCAAGGGTGTGCGCCTGGCCGGTGTGGAAGCGATCGTGGCCGAAGGCTTCGAGCGCATCCACCGCACCAACCTGATCGGCATGGGCGTGCTGCCGCTGGAGTTCCTCGCCGGAACGACGCGGTTGACGCTCGGCCTGGACGGCTCGGAGACCTACGACGTGTCGGGCGCGCTTTCGCCGCGCGCGACGCTGACGGTCATCGTCCATCGCCGCAACGGCGAGCGCATCGAAGTGCCGGTGCGCTGCCGCCTCGACACCGCCGAGGAGATCGAGGTCTACCAGGCCGGCGGCGTGCTCCAGCGTTTCGCGCAGGACTTCCTGGCGGCAGCCGAAGCGGCCTGAGCGCCGCTCAGGCCCGCAACAACGACGGACACAGCAATGAGCTTTCTCCCTCAAGTGAAGATCCCCGCGACCTACCTGCGGGGCGGTACCAGCAAGGGCGTGTTCTTCCGCCTGGACGACCTGCCCGAGGCCGCGCGCGTGCCGGGCGCCGCGCGCGACCGGCTGCTGATGCGCGTCATCGGCAGTCCCGATCCCTACGGCAAGCAGATCGACGGCATGGGCGGCGCCACGTCGAGCACCAGCAAGACGGTGATCATCTCGCGCAGCACGCGGCCCGGTCACGATGTCGACTACCTGTTCGGACAGGTGGCGATCGACACCGCGCTGGTCGACTGGTCCGGCAACTGCGGCAACCTGTCCGCGGCGGTCGGTCCGTTCGCGATCCAGGCGGGGTTCATCGATGCCTCGACGCTGCCGCGCGACGGCATCGCCACCGTGCGCATCTGGCAGGCCAACATCGGCAAGACCATCATCGCCAAGGTACCGATGCGCGACGGGCAGGTGCAGGAGAGCGGCGACTTCGAGCTCGACGGCGTGACCTTCCCAGCCGCGGAGGTCGAACTGGCCTTCCTCGATCCGGGCAATGACGACGCCGATGGCGACGATGCCGGCGGCGCGTTGTTCCCGACCGGGAACGTCGTCGACGTGCTGACGATGCCCGAGGACCTCGTCCCCGGCGGCCAGCTGCGCGCGACGCTGATCAACGCGGGCATCCCGGCGGTCTTCGTCGATGCGAAGGACTTGGGCTACTCGGGCACCGAGCTGCAGGACGCGATCAACGGCGACGCCGCGGCGCTGAAGCGCCTGGAGGCGATCCGCGCGCACGCCGCGCTGCACATGGGCCTGATCAAGACGCTGGACGAGGCGAAGACCCGTCAGCACACGCCGAAGCTGGCCTTCGTCGCGCCGCCGTCGACCTACCGCTCGTCGAGCGGCAAGACCGTCGAGGCCGGCAGCATCGACGTGCTGGTGCGCGCGATGTCCATGGGCAAGCTGCACCACGCGATGATGGGCACGGCGGCGGTGGCCATCGGCACCGCGGCCGCCATCCCCGGCACGCTGGTGTGCGAGGCCGCGGGCGGCAAGGCGCTGCCGGCGGTGCGCTTCGGCCATCCGTCGGGCACGCTGCGCGTCGGCGCGGAAGCGGTCCAGGAAGGCGGCCCGGGCGGCCCATGGCGCGTGACGCAGGCGGTGATGAGCCGCAGCGCCCGCATCCTGATGGAGGGCACCGTGCGCGTGCCCGCCGAGGCGCTGTAATCGTCGGCATCGACGTCGCCATCGGCATTCAACGAATCCAGACAATCAAAGAGAACTGACATGACATCGACCCGCAAGACGCTGCGCGCGCTGGTGAACGAACGCCGTGGCGTGCTGGTGCCCGGCGCCTTCAACGCGCTGTCCGCGAAGGTGATCGAGGACCTCGGCTTCGAGGCGATCTACGTGACCGGCGCCGGCGTGACCAACATGTGGTTCGGCCTGCCGGACCAGGGCTTCATGGGCCTGTCGGAGATCGCCGACCACACCGCGCGCATCCGCGACGCGGTGAACCTGCCGCTGATCGTCGACGCCGACACCGGCTTCGGCAACGCGCTGAACGTGCGCCACACCGTGCGCGTGCTCGAACGCGCCGGCGCGGACTGCATCCAGCTCGAGGACCAGGTCGCGCCCAAGCGCTGCGGCCACTTCAGCGGCAAGGAGGTCATCTCGACCGAGGAAGCGGTGAGCAAGATCAAGGCGGCGGTGGATGCGCGTCGTGACCCGGACTTCCTGATCATGGCCCGCACCGACGCTTGCGCCACGCAGGGCTTCGAGGCCGCGATCGAGCGCGCGCAGCGCTTCGCCGAGGCGGGCGCCGACATCCTCTTCGTCGAGGCGGTCACGAAGGCGGAGGAGATCCGCGCGCTGCCGCAGCGCCTGTCGACGCCGCAGCTGATGAACATGGTCATCGGCGGCAAGACCCCGATCACCGATGCGAGCGAGCTGCAGCAGATGGGCTATGGCGTCGTGCTGTATGCCAATGCCGCGCTGCAGGGCGCAGTGGCCGGGATGCAGAAGGCGCTGGGCGTGCTCAAGACGCAGCGCCGCATCGATGAGGATCCCAACCTGGTCGTGCCCTTCGCCGAGCGCCAGCGCCTGGTGGGCAAGCCGGAGTGGGATGCGTTGGAGAAGAAGTACACCTGAGTACTTCGACGGCCCTCAGCCCTCACCCCCACCCTCTCCCGCAAGCGGGAGAGGGGGAAAGAGGACCGAGCCTGGCGGGCTCCGCAGGCCGATGAATCCCATTCACGTCTTCTTGAATTAATATCGTTTTACGTCATGGAGAACGGTCCCTACGCTTCGGGACCTTTCAGCAGTTGATCTCCCGGGAGGGAGCCTCGCCATGACCACGATCCACAACCTCGGCTTTCCTCGTATCGGCGCCAGGCGCGAACTGAAGTTCGGCCAGGAGGCCTACTGGAAGGGCCAGTCCACGCGCGATGAACTCCTCGCCCTGGGCGCCCAGCTCCGTGCGAAGCACTGGGCCGACCAGCAGGCGCTGGACCTGGTGCCTGTCGGCGACTTCTCGTTCTACGACCAGGTGCTGGACATGAGCTTCACGCTCGGCAACCTGCCGCAGCGCGTGCGCGACTTCCACGGCGACACGCTGGACAACTACTTCCGCGTCGCCCGCGGCCGCTCCGCCGAGAGCACCGAGGCGCACGCGCACTGCTGCGGCGGTGTCGCCGCCGGCGAGATGACCAAGTGGTTCGACACCAACTACCACTTCATCGTGCCGGAGTTCGATGCGTCCACGACCTTCAAGCTCGACGCCTCGCGCCTGCTGGCGCAGCTGTTCGAGGCGAGGGTGAAAGGCGTGAAGGCCAAGCCGGTGATCGTCGGTCCGATGACCTACCTGGCGCTGGGCAAGGCGAAGGATGACTCCGACCGCCTCGCGCTGCTGCCCAAGCTGTTGCCGGTCTACGCGGAGCTGCTGAAGACGCTCGCCGCGCAAGACGTGGCGTGGGTGCAGATCGACGAACCGATCCTCGTCACCGACCTCGAAGCCGGTTGGGCGCAGGCGTTCAAGACCGCCTACGCGGCGCTGGCGGGGTCAGGTGTGAAGCTGCTGCTGGCCACCTACTTCGGCCAGCTCAAGGACAACCTGGCGCTGACCGCCGGACTGCCGGTGCAGGGCATCCACCTGGACGCCGTCAATGCGCGCGACGAAGTCTCCGCGCTGACAGCGGCGCTGCCTGCGGATCGCGTGGTGTCGCTGGGCGTGATCAACGGCCGCAACATCTGGAAGAGCGATCTCCATGCCGTGCTCGACTGGCTGGAGCCGGTCGCCGCGACGCTCGGCGAGCGCCTGTGGATCGCGCCGTCGTGCTCGCTGCTGCACGTGCCGGTGGACCTCGCGAGCGAGCAGAAGCTCGATGCCGAAGTGAAGTCCTGGCTCGCCTTCGCGCTGCAGAAGCTGGCGGAGCTGGACCTGCTCGGTCGCGCGATCAAGGGCGGCCGCGCTTCGGTGCAGGCCGAGCTCGACGCCAACCGCAATGCCGTCGAAGCGCGCCGCCGCTCGCCGCGCGTCAACAACCCCGCCGTGAAGGCCGCGGTCGCCGCGATCGATGCCAGGCTCGGTCAACGACAGACCGCCTACGCGCAACGCGCCGCGAAGCAGGCCGCGCTGTTGAAGCTGCCCGCCTTCCCGACGACGACCATCGGCTCGTTCCCGCAGACCGGCGAGATCCGCCACGCGCGCAGCGAGTACAAGGCCGGCCGCCTCGACGAGGCCGGCTACCAGGCGGCAATGCGCGCCGAGATCGAGCGCAGCGTCAACGAGCAGGAAGCGTTGGGGCTGGACGTGTTCGTGCACGGCGAGGCCGAGCGCAACGACATGGTCGAGTACTTCGGCGAGCAGCTCGAGGGCTATGTGTTCACGCAGTTCGGCTGGGTGCAGAGCTACGGCTCGCGCTGCGTGAAGCCGCCGGTGCTGTTCGGCGACATCAGCCGCCCGAAGGCGATGACGGTCGAGTGGACCCGCTACGCGCAATCGCTGACCGACAAGCCGATGAAGGGCATGCTGACCGGGCCGGTGACCATCCTGAACTGGTCCTTCGTCCGGGACGACCAGCCGCGCTCGGTGTCGTGCAAGCAGCTCGCGCTGGCGATCCGGCAGGAGGTGCTGGACCTGGAGCGGGCCGGCGTGCGCGTGATCCAGATCGACGAGGCCGCGCTGCGCGAAGGACTGCCGCTGCGCAAGTCGCAGTGGAGCGAGTACCTGGACTGGGCCGTCGAGTCCTTCCGCATCACCGCCAACGGCGTGGCGGACGAGACGCAGATCCACACGCACATGTGCTACTCGGAGTTCAACGACATCATCGCGTCCATCGCCGACATGGACGCGGACGTGATCACGATCGAGACCTCGCGCTCGGACATGGAGCTGCTCGATGCGTTCGACGACTTCAAGTACCCGAACGAGATCGGCCCGGGCGTCTACGACATCCACTCGCCCAACATCCCGACGCAGGAGCACATCGTGCAGCTGATGCGCAAGGCGGCGGAGCGCATCCCCGCCGAGCGCCTCTGGGTGAATCCGGACTGCGGGCTCAAGACCCGTCAGTGGGCGGAGGTGATCCCGGCGCTGACCAACATGGTCGCGGCGGCGAGGACCCTGCGGCAGTCGGTCTGAATTTCGCTCTTCCACAAGCGGGAGAGCGAGCCACGCCGGCGCCCTTCTCACTCCCTCTCCCGCTTGCGGGAGAGGGCAGGGGTGAGGGCCAGCAGCCTCACGCCCGACTTCGGGGCCGGGTCTTGCCCTCAGGGCTTCAGGAAGTCGTTCTCGACCCAGGCCGCAGCACTCGCCTCATTGAACTTGAAACCGGCCGCCACGCGCACCTGCGCGAGCTGCTCGCCGTCGTCGTTCAGCGCGGTCAGCGTCGCGTACGGGTTGTCCTCGTCGGGAACGATGTCGAGCAGCACCTGGATGCGGCCGTTGTCCGTGTCCAGCTTGACGCTCTTGTGCAGCCGGGCGTGCAGCTGCTGCTCGTGACGGCGCAGCACCTCCGACGCCGTCTTCACCAGCGTGTGGAAGGCGGCCGCATCGAGCGGCTTCGGGTTCTTCTTGTCGCGGCCCATGGTCCAGGGGCCGACCAGCGCAGGCTCGGACTCGCCGATCAGGGTCATGGCGACAGCCCAGCCTTCGTCGTCCTCGTTCTTGATCACTTGCGCGGTCCAGCGCTCGTCCTGCCACGTGCGCGGCTCTTGAATGATGGGGCGTTCTTCGTCGGGAGAATTCGTGCTCATGGCGATGAAGGTACCACGCGGGCGGGAGCGCCGAAGCGTGCCGGGGCGCGCTTCGCGTCGACCGCCGCGGCGCGGCCATGGCCCGGCGCGACCGGCGACAATCCATTCATGACCGAGTCCGCCCCGCCGCCGCAAGAGCAACCGCGCAACCCGTTGCACGGCCTGACGCTGGAAACCATCGTGACCGAGCTGGCCGCCGAGTACGGCTGGGATGGCCTCGACGAGCGCATCCCGCTGCGCTGCTTCGCCTTCGAGCCGAGCGTCAAGTCCAGCCTGAAGTTCCTGCGCAAGACGCCGTGGGCGCGCGAGAAGGTCGAAGGGCTTTACCTGTTCATGCTGCGGGAGCGGCGGCGGAACTCGACGCGACCGTGACCGACGCGGCCGTGACCGGCGAGACCATGGCCCAGCCGAGCGCCTGGTAGAGCGCGGCGCCTGCTTCGGTGGCGACGAGCACGCCGTGCCTGGCGCCGAGATCGAGCGCCGCGTTGGACAACGCGGCCATGACGAGCCGACCCAGCCCCTTCCTTCGGTGAGCCCCCGACGTGACGATCTGATCGAAGGTCGCGAAGCCGCCGTCGATGGCGGCCTGGCCGCTCGCGGCCAGCTCTCCTGAATCGGCAACGATCTTCGTCAGCACCAGGGCTCCCGCTCGTTCGGTCTGAACGCGGTAGCCCGCGATGACCGGCGCCGCGCCCGCCGCGAGGGGGACGCTCATCAGGAACTCAGGGGCGTGAACGGTCCAATCGTCGGAGAGCAGGGGCGACACATCCTGAGACGGCGCGCAGACCTTCAGCCAGATGCCAGGCCCTTCTTCGGTGGCGACAAGCCGTCGAAGGACGTCGGGATCGAAGTGAGGAAAGACGTAGCGCGTGACCTGATCCGGCTTGCCGACATGGATCTGGAAGTAGCCGGTGCGTTCGACCGGCGCTGGCGTGCTGCGGGAAATCGCCCAGCCACGCGCCCAGGCGCTGGCGGCGACCGAGGGATCGAGCGCGCCGATCTCAGGCACGCCCGTCGAGGTGGATGTCGATGTCGATGGCGATGTCGATGTCGAGGTGAGGGGTTTCATCCCGGACATCTTCTTCTGCGCAGACCGGCGCGTAGAAGGTCATGGCCCGCAACGGCCATCCTTGAGGCCGAGCCGCGTGAGGGATCAGAGATCGATGATCCCGCGCCTCACCGCGATCGTGACCGCATGTGTGCGGTCGCTCGCGGCGAGCTTGCCGAGGATGCTCTTCATGTGCGCCTTCACCGTGCCCTCGGCGATGTCCAGCTGGCCGCCGATCCGCTTGTTCGAGCGGCCTTCGGCCACCAGCTTCAGCACCGTCGTCTCGCGGCCGGTCAGGTGCTGATCGGCCACATGCTCGGCGAGCTGAATGGCCAGCGCCGACGGAAAGCGTCTCCCGCCGGCATGCACCGCGCGGATCGTGTCCAGCAGATCCTTGCGCAGCGTCTCCTTCAGCAGATACCCCGCCGCGCCGGCCTGCGCGGCCTCGAGCAGCTGCGTGGGCGCACCGAAGCTGCTGAGCATCACGACGCGCGCCGCGGGGAACTCGTCGCGGATCGCCTTCAGCGCGGCGAGGCCGTCCATCGTCCGCATCCGGACGTCCATCAGCGTCACGTCCGGCAGGTGTCGGCGGAAGGCTTCCAACGCTTCGGCGCCGTCCTGTGCCTCGGCCACCAGGCGCATGTCCGGCTGCAGCCCGATCGCCCCGGCCAGGCCCTCGCGCAGCATCGGGTGGTCGTCGACCGTCATCACGCGGATCGGCCGGTCGTTCTTCAGCGGTGTCGTCGTCATGGCGCGTGTCCTCTCCGCAGGCACTCTGCCCGTCCGCGTGAGGACGGGGATCTCTCCTCCGGGAGAGGCCGACCGGTGTCGGTGACTGCGTGTGGAAGCCAGGTCCCGGGCCGCCTACCCTGTACGAAAGAGGGAGGCGAGCGGGAGCCTATGCGGCATGGCGGCGCGCGAGGCCCCTGGCGAACATCGCCGTCACCTCCGCCACTTCGGCGCAGGTGACCCACTCCCAACCCGGCAACCCTTGCCCCGCCTGAAGGAATCCCTCATGACATCGAGCACCACCCGCCGCGCCGTCGCGGCCCTGATCCTGGCAGGGGGCGCGGCGCTCAGCGCCGTCGGCGCCCTCATCCCCGCCTCCCCGGCGATGGCCCAGTCGAAGGGCTCTTCGATGCCCTCGACGCCCTCGGCGACGGCAAGACCCGGCACCATCGTCGAACGCGACGCCACCGTGAACGGCGTGAAGCTGCATTACCTGACGGCCGGTTCCGGCGACGCCACGCCCATCGTGCTGCTGCACGGCTACGCGCAGACCAGCCGCATGTGGCGCCCGCTGATGCCGCGCCTGGCGACCGACGGCCCGGTGATCGCGGTGGACCTGCGCGGTGCCGGCGGCTCCGGCAAGCCGGACCGCCCCGGCGAGAAAAAGCTGCTGGCCCAGGACATCCACGCGCTGACGCAACAGCTGGGCTACAGGAAGGTGAAGATCGTCGGCCACGACATCGGCCTGATGGTCGCCTACGCGTATGCGGCGCAGTACCCGGACGAGGTCGAGAAGATCGCGCTGCTGGATGCCTTCCTGCCGGGCGTCGGCGACTGGACCAAGGTCTGGCTGCTGCGCGACCTGTGGCACTTCCACTTCTACGGGGAGGTCCCCGAGAAGCTGGTCGCCGGCCGCGAGCGCATCTACTTCGAGCACTTCTGGAACGACTTCGCCGCGGACAAGACCAAGTCCATCCCCGAAGCCGATCGCAAGTTCTACGCGGCGGCGTATGGGCAGCCGGGCGGCATGCACGCCGGCTTCGGCTACTTCAAGGCCTTCGAGCAGGACGCCAAGGACTTCGAGGCGATGTCGAAGACGAAGCTGAAGATGCCGATGCTCGTGCTCACCGGCGAGAAGGCCTCGGGCGAATTCCTGATCGCGCAGGGACGTCTGGTCGCGGAATCGGTCGACGGCCGCATCGTGAAGGGGGCCGGCCACTGGATCATGGAAGAGTCCCCGGACGACACGATGGGTGCGCTCGTCGAGTTCCTGAAGTGAGCCAGGTCCTCGCGTGATCCCGATCCGGGCGTGACCCGGGCGTGACCCGGGCGTGACCCGGCTTCAACCTGCCCTCCACCTGCCCTCAACCCGGCGCACGCGTGGGCAGCGCGCGACCCAGCAGCTCTCGCAGCCACCGCCGAAGCGCCGGGAGGCGCGCCTGCTTGTCGCGCTGGCGATAGGCCAGTGCGGCAGGGATGCTCAGCAGCACTTCGGTCCCGGCGCCCGGCGCGCTGCGCAGCTCGAAACTGCCGCCGATGCGGGTCACGCGCTCGCGCATGCCGCTCAGTCCCCAGTGACCCGGCCTGTGGCCGTCGACCTGCGTCGCGGTAGGCACGCCGACGCCGTCGTCGGCGATCCTGATCGTGAAGGCAGCATCGGTGTACGCGATGGTGAGCGTGATGCCCGTCGCCTTCGCATGCTGGAACGCGTTGAACAGCCCCTCCCGGCCCACAAGCGCCAGCTCCGCGTGCACGCACGCGTCCAGCAGCCGCGGCGTGCCCTCGACGTCGGAGCGGAACGCCGCGTCATGGAAACCGGAGAGGTCCCGGCCCAGCGCTTCCAGCGTCTGTTCCAGCGTGCCGACGTCGGGCGGCGGCAGGCGCAGGTCGGTGACCCGGTTGCGACCTTCGATGACGACGGCATCGGCCTGGTCCAGCACGCGCTCCATCTCCGCACGCGCCGGCGAATCGTCGGGGATGCCCCACGCCACGCGCTGGAAGCGCAGCAGCAGCCCCTGGAAGCCCTGCAGCAGCGTGTCGTGCAGGTCCTGCGCGATGCGGGTGCGTTCGTCGAGCCGGGCGCGGTAGCGCTCACGCGCCCGCGCTTCGATCTGGCGCAGGCGCATGCGCACGACGAGCGCGACCAGACCCACGGCCAGCAGCGCGCACAGGGCGCGGAAGCCCGTGGACTGCAGGAACGTGGGCGGGATCTCGATGGACAGCGACGCGGGCTCGGTGCTCCAGACGCCGTCCTCGTTGGTGCCCTGGACTTCGAAGGTGTAGCTGCCCGGGCCCAGGTTCGTATAGAACGCCTGGCGGCGCGAGCCGGCCTCGTGCCAGGTCGTTTCCAGGCCGCGCAGCCGATACTTGAAGTTCGCGCGCTCGGGCATCGCCAGCGACAGCGAGGTGTAGTCGACCTGCAGGTCCCTGGTCCCCGCGACGGCCTGCACGCGGCCACCCGCTTGCGGTGGCAACGGCGCGCCGTTGACCAGCACGCGCTGGATGGCGAGTGGCGCGGGGGCGGCGCTGCGGGTGAGCCGGGCGGGATCCACGGTGACCACGCCGTTGGTCATGGCGAACCACAGCCGGCCATCGGGCGTCTGCAGCGCCGTGCGCAGCGGCCAGTTGGTCTCCGCCCGGCCGGTCAGCCCGTCTTGCGTGTCCAACTGCGTCAACGGCACCTGGAAGCCCGGCGCCTCCATCGCCCGCCGCAGGTCGGCCGCCGCGATGCGGGTGATGCCGGCCGCGCCGTTGAGCCAGAGCTCGCCCTCGGGGGTCTCGACGATGCCGCTCACGCTGTTGAGCGCGTCCGCCGAGCCGCTGCGCAGGTCGTGGAAGCGACCGTCGTCGTCCAGGCGCTGCACGCCGCGGTCGCCGCCGATCCAGACATGTCCCTTGCCCGCGGTGATCGCCAGCACGCCGCCGACGCGCAGCCCGTCCTTGTCGGCGAAGCGGGTGAGCCGGTCGCCTTCGTCGACGCGCAGGACCTGACCGTCGACGTAGCCGATCCAGACGCGTCCGCGCGGATCCACGGTGATGCTGGAGGCCAGCGAGCCCGGCGGGAATCCCTTGTTCCCGGACAACCACTCCCACCGTCCATCGCTGAAGCGGCGCAGCAGCCCGCTGAACTGGGAGGCGACCCAGATCGTGCCCGATCGGTCTTCGGCCAGATCCTTGATCGTGCCCTTCCAGTTCGGAACGTCCGGGGTGCGGACGACCGCGGACGGCCCGCCGGGATCCAGACGGGAGAGGCCTCTGATCTCGCCCACCCAGACGGTGTCGGCATGGTCGACGAACACCCGGGTGATCGTCGAATTGGGCACGGCGTACTGCCGCAGCTCCTGCTCGCCGCCCGCCGGCGGCAGATGGAAGATGGCGGCGCGTGACGTGAACCAGAGGTCCCCGCGCGGCCCCATGGCCATCGCCAGCGTGGACATGGGGACCGGGAACTGGAACAGGGAGACCCGCGTGGGCCGCAGGCGGTCGAGCCCGCCGTTCGTGGCGATCCAGATCGAACCCTCCCGGTCCTGCAGCAGCCGCATCACCTGCTCGCCGCTCAGGCGCTGGTTCGGCGTCAGTCGCTGGATGGCCGGGAGGCCGAAGGTGTAGGCCTGCATGCCGCCGGTCGCGGTGGTGATTGCCACGGCTGCCGAGGCGGCCGTGGTGGCCGGGGCGGCCGATGCGGGCACCAGCGGGAGGAAAGGCGTGGGCGGCGGGGCCAAGGCTTCGGGCGAGAGGTCCCGGCCGACGGCGGGCTCCTCGCCGGGGAAGCGTTCGCGTGTCACCCCGTCGCGTGCACCGGACCAGAAGTAGCCGTCCCGGTCGAACATGGGCATGTAGGTGCTCGCGGCGACGGGGTGGCCGGTGCCGAAGACGTCGCCGGGCACCTGGGGACGCGGCAGTCTGAAGTAGCGCATCTGGAACGGCTCCATCTTGATGACCGCCCAGATCCGTCCGGTCGGATCCACTGCCAGGTAATTGGGGGTTGCCCCCGGCGTCTCGACCCGGGAGAACTGGGACTGCCCCGCCGCTTTCACCAGCAGGCCGCGGGTGTTGTTCACCCACAGGTTGCCGTCGCCGTCCAGATGCACGTTCCAGGTGATGAGATCGGGGGAGGGCTCGGGATAGCCCTCTGCCTTCCCCATCCGTTGCCAGCGGTCGCCGGTTCTCTTGAACAGGCCGCGCGTGCTGGCCACCCAGACGGTGCCATCCTTCTCCTGTGCGAAGCCGCGCGTGGCGCCTTCGAAGCCGCCGGGGCGCATCGGCTCCTGCAGCAGGACGTGGCCGTTGCGGACGTGGGCGAGGCCGCCGCGCATGAAGCCGATCCACAGGCCGTTGTCCGGGGTGGCCTGCAGCGAGAGCACGGACCGCTCGGGGAGCTTCTCGCCGGCGAGGGACTCGAAGGTCTCGAAGCGGACGCCGTCGAAGCGCAGCAGGCCGCGATCGGTGCCCAGCCACAGGTAGCCGTCGGTGGTCTGCGCCAGGCTGTAGACCGGCCCGACCAGTCCTTCCCGCGGACCCCACGAGGTGTGGTGGAGCTGGTCCAGCGGCGGATGCTTCAGCAGCTCGGCGAGGGGTATGCGCTCCGGCGTCGGCGCCTGGGCTGCCATCGCGGCCATGGCGGCGGCCGGGAGGAGGAGCGGCAGCAGCAACGCGAGACCGGCACGGGCGATGGAACGAAGCAGACGAAGGCCGGGTGCTTGCATGTCGGGTGCCGGTGGTGCGGAGCGCGCAACATACCACCGGGGGGGCGGGCCGGCCTCGCCCGGATGGGAGACATGCAGAGGGGTCGCAGGGGCGCCGGAAGGCGCTTCGCCTCAGGGTCGGCGCAGATGCACATCCATCTGCGGATACGGAATGCTGATGCCCGCCTGCTGGAGCGCCGCGAGCACGCGCGCGAGCAGTTCGCCGCGCAGCGCCGTCCATCCGCCGACGTCCTGCGTCCAGACGCGCACCACGAAGTTGAGCGAGCTGTCCGCATAGCTGGTCATCAGCACCACGGGGTGTGGATGCTCGGCCACGCCAGGTGTCTCGCGCGCCGCCGCGCCCAGCACCGCCAGCACCTGCGCCGGGTCCGAGCCGTAGGCGACGTTCACCGCGATCTCGATGCGGCGGCTGCGGTCGAACATGGTCCAGTTCGTCAGGTTCCCGCTCAGCAGCAGGCCGTTGGGCACCACCACGTCGGCGCCGTCGAAGGTGCGCAGGATGGTGGCGCGCAGACCGATCTCGCGCACGGTGCCCGAGGTGCCCGCGGCGTCGACCATGTCCCCCGGCTGGATCGGACGCTCGAACATCAGCACCAGGCCGGAGACGAAGTTGTTGACGACGCCTTGCAGTCCGAATCCGATGCCCACGCCCAACGCGCCAAACACCAGGGCGAGCTGGCTGACCTTGAAGCCCGCGGCCGACAAGGCCACCAGCAGGCCGAGCAGCAGGACGCCGTAATAGCTCAACGAGGCGATGCTGTTGCCGACACCCCGCGGCAGGGCCGCATGGTGGGGCAGCTCGTCGCGCAGGAGCCGACGGACCGCGCGGGCCACCCACAGGGCCAGCCAGGTCGACAGGAAGAACACCAGGACGTCGCCCAGGTGGATCGAGACCTCGCCTACGTCGACGCCCAGATCGAGCACGTCGGCGCCGACGGCGCGCAGCGGTCGGAGCACGCGGAACCGGTCCATGCTGTAGACGAGCCAGCCCAGCCACGCGGCGAGGACCAGCAGCCGGGTGGCCATCACCTCCAGCGTCGGTCCATGCTGCCGGACGAGTTTGCGCTGCGCCACCTCGGGCTGGAGCGCGAGCGCATGCAGGATGCCGCGCACCGCCGCCACGCCGGCATAGAGCAGCAGGGCCATGTAGCCGCTGTCGATCACGCCGCTGGTCAAGGTCTCCGCGAGGGAGATGTTCCCGCCGATGTTGGATGCGACGGAGACCGTGAGCACGGCCAGCACGACCCAGCTGATCCGGCGGACCGCCGTCCGGAGACGGCTCTCGTCGGTGGCACGGTCGGCAGGCGCGCGGCGGAGCAGCCACACCGTGAGTCCCATGGCCAGGACGCTCACGCCCAGCGTGTAGAGCCGGTACAGGCCGACGTCGGCCGGCACGGCCACGCCCAGGCGGTCGACGATGTAGAGCGCCACCGCGACGTAGGGCCAGACGCCCAGCGCGCGCACCGTGCCGGACGGCAGCAGGCGCAACACGGGGATGAGTGCCAGCACCAGGGCGAGTTCCTGGACGAGCAGGGGCGCGTCAGGCTCCAGCACCAGCACGCCCAGCATCGCCAGCAGCAACCACGACGAGACGGGGCGACGCAGGGCGCGCGTCACGTGGCTCGGCTCGCTGTCATCGGGCGCGCGCCGGCTGCGCACGGCCAGCCACAGGATGAGCGGCAGCAGCAGGATCTGGATCATGCGCAGCGCCTGCTGGTTCCCGCCGTCCGCCGCGTGATAGTCCACCGCGAACTGGCGCTCGATCTCGAAGCCGCGTTCCATCGCGGCGATCGCTCCCGCCGTGCCGGTGCCGGGCCAGAACTCGCTCCACAGCGGCGGCACGTCCGTCCGCAACAACTGGCGGTCGATCTCATCGATCGCCGCGTCGACCTCGTCGTGACCGGCGTTGATGCGGGCCTTCAACTCGCTCGCGCGCTGCGTCAGGTCGAACTGCTTCGCCAGCACGATGCTCAGGGACGCTTCGGACGCATCGAACTGCGCGAGCATCGTGTCCACGCGTGCCGAGAGCGCCGGGGGAAGTCCGTCGAGCAGGCCCGCCGCGCGCGTGGCCGACCACGCGGCGCGACGCTGGGCCAACTGGACCGCGGTGTCCTCGTACGGTGCCAGCGCCCGGGTGGAACGCTCTTCCCATCGAGCGAAGCGGCGTTCGTCGAAGTCCCAATGTCGCGCCAGGCTCTCGAGGCGCATGACCGTCAGCGTGCGCAAGGCGCTGCCCGCGGCGGCGTTGAGCTTGGCATTGACCGGGCGCGCGATGTCGTCGAGCTCGCGGGCGAGCCGTTCGGACGGGTCCGGCGCCTGGAGCAGCCGTTTGGCCCGATCGACGCGTTGCAGGTCCTCGTCGGCGCGCGTCAGGATGTCGGGCGCGGCGACGGCGCTGACCGTGGCAGTCCCCGACGCTGTGGGCGGAGGCGGCTCCGGACTGGCCGCCGCGAGCGTCAGCAGTGGGACCAGCAATCCTGCGACCAGGAGCCGTTGGACGCGTCGAACGAAGGGGGTGGGCAATCCGCGCATTTGGCAGCGGATTGTGCATGCGCGCCCCGTGTCCCGGCCGACGTCCTCATGGCGCGTCGGCCCGCGCGCCACCGTTCATGAGCAGCGGGTCTGCCTTCAGCCGCGACTGGACTGCGGCAGCTTGCTGTCGGGGGAGGGCTGGCGCCCGGAGCGGCGCGACGGGAATTCCTCCGGGTGATGGTCGTTGAGGCGATCGCTGGGCGGCACATCGCTGCCCTCGGGCAATTCTTCGGGGGGCTTGATCTCTTCAACATCGGACGACTGCCGGGTCGGTTCCGCCTTGTCGTTGCCGGTGCGAACGGCACCGGAGTTCGACGCGTCCTCTTCCGTGTCGTCAGGGACGTCGGCGCCGGTCGACTCACCCACGGGGCGGTTATCCCCGACCGGGTCGTCGTCTTCGTTCTCGGGACGCGACGTTTTGGGGGCTTGTGTGCCGCCAGGCGAGGTACTGCTGTTCATGGTGAGACCTTCGTTGTGCCGAGAGACCGGCTCAACGACTGGAGGCAAGTTCGAGGCCATGACGCGTTGTCCCCGACGTAAAGACAGCATCGCTTGGCGTCATGCGCCAGCGGTGTCGTCCCGCGGCGATGAGTCCGGACTCGCGCGACGAGGCCGCCCGGTAATCCGGGCCGATAACGAGGAAACGCGGAGAGAACATGCGGGCCCTGAGGCCCGGCCTGGTGCGGGGCCGTTCAGTGATCGTCCTTCGTGCGGTAGGTGTCGCCGCGCTCGGTGGCGGCCTTGTCGTCGGTCCTCGACTGGGCCTCGTGGCCGCTCTGCCACGCGTCCTTGCGTTCCTTCCACAGGTCGGAGCATTCCCCGGTGCTGGTGGGCAGGTTGGACGTCTCGTCCATCGGATTTCCGGAAGACCCGTCGCCGCGGGCCGCGGCCTTGGCGCCTTGCCGCTGCAGCTCCGCCCGCTCCGCGGTGGGCAGACCGCGTTCGGCGCCGGGTCGTGGTCGCTTGTCCGGGTGGGGTTTGGTACTGCGCTTCATCGTCCACTCCAGCCTTGATCGTGAGCCCCATTAGGCGCTCGCTGCAAAGGGTAGGGGCCAAGGATGGGATTCTTCAGCCCGTGAAGCGATACGACACCTGCGACGCGCTGTCGCCGGCCGTCACCAACGCCGTGCCCGCGCGTCAACGACAGACGTCGGCGCCGACGATCGTTCTCATCTCCGAGACCAGTAGCCCAGGAAGAGGGGATGTGAGATCGACGCTAGGTGAAGCTGCAGATGAAGTACGGTCCGGTCAGGTGCTCGCATCCCACCAGATCGCCGTCGAAGCTGGTCCGATCGCGATCGACCGAAGGATCCTGCCAGGCAGGCGCGTGGATCACGCCGTACCAGTTGTCCAGCATTCCGCCCATGGGAAACGCGAGATCCGCGTCGCGCCCTGGCTCATGGATACACCGTTTCGTAGCCACACATGACGGCACCTCTCCGTGCGCGGCTTCGCGGACCGCTTGCTCGAAGTAGGCGCGTTCGGTCCAGAACCAAGCCTGCTTGGCGACGACGTTCACGCCGCCGGACATCCAGGCCGCCCACACCGCGAGGGTGACAACGCATGCTCGGCGGCAGCGCACGCGATGCTCGCCTCGCCAAGCTCCGATGGCGGTGCCGAGGAGCGCCACGAGCCCGCTGACGAAGACCATCAGCGTGAGGGGCATGCCGAGAAACGGATTGATCTCGAGCTCGTAGAACGACAGCGCGAAGACGCCGACGATGAAGAGCGCCACTGGGACGAACGAGAGGCACCTGCGGGCGTTTTCAACAAGACTCATTGGCTGCGCTGGATGAGACATCCGCGCAGCGTAGAGGCCGATGGTGTGGTCAGCGTGAAGTGGTCGACCGAAGCATCCTTCAACCCGTGAATCGGTATGACACCAGCGACTCGCTGTCGCTGTCCGCCACCAGCGCCTTGCCGGCGGGCGGGAATGCGCGCTGGACGCAGTGCTCGCGCGGGCACACGCGGCAGCCGGGGCCGATGGGGATGGCCTGCTTGGACACCGTGCTCTCGTCGAAGTTCAAGCCCTCGGCGTAGACGAGCTCCCGCGCATGCGAGATGTCGCAACCGAGCCCGATCGCGAAGAGCTTGCGCCGCGCCAGGTAGCCGCCGCCGCCGTGCCGCTCGATGGTCCGCGCGATGCCGAAGAAGCGGCTGCCGTCCGGCATTTCCGCGATCTGCGTGAGGAAGCGACCCGGCTGCGCGAAGGCCTCGTGCACGTGCCACAGCGGGCACGCGCCGCCGTGTCGCGCGAAGTGGAAGCTCGTCGCGCTCTGCCGCTTGGAGATGTTGCCCGCCTGGTCCACACGCACGAAGTAGAACGGCACGCCGCGGTTGCCGTTGCGCTGCAGCGTCGAGAGGCGATGGCAGATCGTCTCCACGCTGACCTGGAATCGCTGTTGCAGCAGCTCGACGTCGTAGCGCGCGTTGCGCGCCGCGGTGAGGAACTCGCCATACGGCAGCAGCGTCGCGCCGGCGAAGTAGTGGGCGAACCCCTGTCGGGCCAGCGCGCGCGTCGCCTCGTCGACGAAGGCGCCGGCGCCGAGCTCCGCCTCGATGGCATCGGCCTCGGCGATCAACGCGTACTGCGTGGCGAGCTGGAACGCCTGCTGCGCATCGCTGAGGAAACGCGGCATGCGCAGCAGCCGTCGACGCGCGTCGTAGTGACGCAGGAAGGCGTCGGACATCTCTTCCCGCGTCTGCGGGTCGTCGGCCACTTCGGTCTTGATTCCGTGGCGTTGCAGCAGCAGCTCGCGCAGCGGCTGCGCGCGATGGCCAGGGACCAGGCCGAGCGACTGCGCCAGCTGCTCGCCGCGCAGGTCCAGGTCGTCGAGATGGTTGTTGCGACGATTCAGGTGATCGCGGACGGCCTCGTGCGGCAGCGGCTCGCCGCGGAACGAGGGCGGCGCGCCCGCCGCCTCGCGACCCTGCTCGCCGTAGAAGCGATCGATCATCTGCGAGTGCTCGTCCTGCAGCCGCAGGTAGCGCTGATGCAGCGCGACGTAGGACTCCGCCAACTCCGGGGCCTGTTCCACCAGCCGCGCGACCTGTGCCGGCGCCATCGCCGTCGTGGTCAGCGAGCGGTCGCGCAGCGCCGCGTCCAGGTCCGCGAGCAGCTGCTGGTCCTGCTCCTCCGAGAACTGCCCGATGCCGCCGCCGAAGACCTCCGCGAGCTTGATCAGCACACTCGCCGTGACCGGCCGCTGGTTGGTCTCGATCTGCGACACGTAGCTGAGCGACAGCGCCAGGCGGCTCGCCAGCTCGGCCTGGTTCCACTGCAGCTGCTCGCGCAGGCGGCGGATCCGCGGCCCGATGAACAGCTTGCGGGACGAACTCGACGGGGTACCGGTGGGGCTGGCCATGCGTTTCACAGCATTCGCTGATTTCACAGAATTCGTGTGGAGTGTTTTGCCTGGGCACCGCATCACAAGAGGAAGAACTGGCGTCTTGCAAAGTGTGTGGATAGATTCTCTGTGAAATTCAACCCACCGTCGAGTGCGCCGCAGAACCGGTCGCCACGATGGCATCGAACGCTTGGAGACCGTGCATGAGCCGCGAAGACTTGCCCCGTATTCCGTTGTTGATCAACGGCGAATTCGTCCAGTCGCGCAGCACCGAGTGGCGCGAGGTGATCAACCCCGCGACGCAGCAACGCCTGGCCCGCGTGCCGATGGCCACGCCCGATGAAGTCGAGGCCGCCATCGCCGCCGCGCAGGACGCCTTCAAGACCTGGCGCAAGGTGCCCATCGGGCAGCGCGCGCGCATCTTCCTGAAGTACCAGCAGCTGATCCGCGACAACATCAAGTCGCTGGCCGCGACGCTGACCGCCGAGCAGGGCAAGACGCTCGCCGATGCCGAGGGCGACGTGTTCCGCGGGCTGGAGGTCGTCGAGCACGCGGCGAACATCGGCTCGCTGCAGATGGGCGAGCGCGCCCACAACGTCGCCGGCGGTGTCGACACCTACACCCTGCTGCAGCCGCTGGGCGTGTGCGCCGGCATCACGCCGTTCAACTTCCCCGCGATGATCCCGCTGTGGATGTTCCCGATGGCGATCGCCTGCGGCAACACCTTCGTGCTGAAGCCGTCCGAGCAGGACCCGATGGTGACGATGCGGCTCGTGGAACTGGCGCTCGAGGCCGGCATTCCCAAAGGCGTGCTCAACGTCGTGCATGGCGGCGAGGACGTCGTCAACGCGCTGTGCGATCACGCCGACATCCGCGCCATCTCCTTCGTCGGGTCGACGCGCGTCGGCACGCTGGTCCACGACCGCGCGACGAAGGCCGGCAAGCGCGTGCAATGCATGATGGGCGCGAAGAACCACGCGGTCGTGCTGCCCGATGCGCACAAGGAGCAGACGCTCAACGCGCTGGTGGGCGCCGCCTTCGGCGCGGCGGGGCAGCGGTGCATGGCGGTCTCGGTCGCCGTGCTGGTCGGCGCCGCGCGCGAGTGGCTGCCGGATCTGATCGCCAAGGCCCAGGGGCTGAGTGTCGGCGCCGGTGATTCGGCGACGACGGATGTCGGGCCGCTGATCTCCTGCGCGGCGCGCGATCGGGTGGAAAGCCTCATCGCCCGCGGCATCGAGGACGGCGCGACGCTGGCGCTCGACGGCCGCCTGCCGCCGCTCAGCGGCCAGTTGAAGGAGGGCAACTTCGTCGGCCCGACGATCTTCAGCGGCGTGAAGCCCGGCATGACGATCTACGAGCAGGAGGTCTTCGGCCCGGTGCTCTGCGTCGCCGAAGCCGCGACGCTCGACGACGCGATCGCGATGATCAACGCGAACCCCAACGGCAACGGCACCGCGCTGTTCACGCAGTCGGGCGCCGCGGCGCGCCGCTTCGAGGACGAGATCGACATCGGCCAGGTCGGCATCAACGTGCCCATCCCCGTGCCGGTGCCGCTGTTCTCGTTCACCGGATCGCGCGCGTCCAAGCTCGGCGACCTGGGTCCTTACGGCAAGCAGGTCGTTCTCTTCTACACGCAGACGAAGACCGTCACCGCGCGCTGGTTCGACGACGCCTCCACCGGCGGCGTCAACACGACGATCAGCCTCAAGTGAGCCGGTGAGCGCCTGATGGACTTCGAGCTCGACGAGCAGCAACGCGCCTTCCAGCAGGCGGCGCGCGACTTCGCCCGCGACGAGATGGCGCCGCATGCGGCCGGCTGGGACGCGCAGTCGTTCTTCCCGCGCGACACGCTGCGCCATGCGGGTGAGCTCGGCTTCTGCGGGTTGTATGCGCCGGTGGCCAGCGGCGGACTCGGGCTGCCGCGGCTGGACGCGACGATCGTGCTGGAGGAACTGGCCGCCGCCTGCCCATCGACGACGGCTTTCCTCAGCATCCACAACATGGCGGCGTGGATGGTGAGCACGTATGCGGCGGAAACGATCGCGCGTCGATTCGGTCCCGGGTTGTGCAGCGGCGTGAAGCTCGCGTCGTACTGCCTGACCGAGCCGGGCTCGGGCTCCGACGCGGCGTCTCTGCGCACGACCGCGCGCCGCGACGGCGATGCCTACGTGATCGACGGCAACAAGGCCTTCATCTCTGGCGCCGGCGCGACCGACGTGCTGGTGGTGATGGCGCGCACCGGTGGTGCGGGCGCGGATGGCATCTCCGCGTTCCTGGTGGAAGGCGATTCGCCTGGGATCCAGTACGGCCGCAAGGAAGAGAAGATGGGGTGGAACAGCCAGCCCACCCGCGCCATCGCGTTCGACGGCGTGCGCGTGCCGGCGGCGCATCTGCTGGGTGAGGAAGGGCAGGGCTTCCGCATCGCGATGCAGGGGCTGGACGGCGGGCGCATCAACATCGCGACCTGCTCGGTCGGCGCGGCGCAGGGCGCGCTGGCCGCGGCGCAGCGCTACATGCACGAGCGCCACCAGTTTGGCCGCGCGCTCGCGGACATGCAGGTGCTGCAGTTCAAGCTCGCCGACATGGCGACGGAACTCGTGTCCGCGCGGCAGATGGTCCGGCTCGCGGCCGCCAAGCTCGATGCGAAGTCGCCCGATGCGCAGGTGTACTGCGCGATGGCCAAGCGCCTGGCCACCGACATCGGCTTCAGCGTCTGCAACGAGGCGCTCCAGATCCACGGCGGCTACGGCTACATCCGCGAGTACCCGCTGGAGCGCTACCTGCGCGATGCGCGCGTGCATCAGATCCTCGAAGGCACCAACGAAATCATGCGCGTCATCGTCGCGCGCCGGATGTTGCAGGACCAGGCGCCGGAAGCGATCCGCTGAAGCAGAACAGACAACCCGAAACCGGAGACCACGATGACTGAATCCCTCGACATCAACGCCGCCTACGCCGGCCTGCGCCTGGAGCGCCGCGGCCACACGGCCATCGTCACGCTGACGAATCCTCCCGCTCATACGTGGACGGCGGACAGCCTCGCCGCGCTGACGCGGCTGGTCGGCGACCTCAACCGCGACCGCGAGATCTACGCGCTGGTCATCACCGGCGATGGCGAGAAGTTCTTCAGCGCGGGCGCCGACTTGAAGCTGTTCGCCGACGGCGACAAGGCCGTCGCCGCGACGATGGCGCGCCGCTTCGGCGAGGCCTTTGAAGCGTTGTCCGGATTCCGCGGCGTCAGCATCGCGGCGATCAACGGCTACGCGATGGGCGGCGGCCTGGAGTGCGCGTTGGCCTGCGATCTGCGCATCGCGGAACCGCATGCGGTGATGGCGCTGCCCGAGGCGACCGTCGGTCTGCTGCCCTGCGCCGGCGGCACCCAATGGCTGAGCTGGACCGTCGGCGAAAGCTGGGCGAAGCGCATGGTGCTGCTGGGCGAGCGCGTCGACGCGGAGACCGCGCTGCGCATCGGCCTGGCGGACGAGCTCGCGCCGAAAGGCGGCGCGCTGACGAAGGCACTCCAGTGGGCCGAACGCGTGCAGGCGCAGAGCCCCACCAGCGTGACCGCGTGCAAGCGACTGATCCAGGGCGCGCGCACGGCGCCGCCGCAATCGCAACTCGCGGCCGAGCGTGAGGCCTTCATCGGACTCTTCGAGACCGACGACCAGCGCGAAGGCGTGCAGGCCTTCCTCGGCAAGCGCAGCCCGCAGTGGCGAAACGCGTGAGGCCTCCGATGACTGATTTTCAGAATGAAGCCTCGGTGCTGTTCCGCACGGTGGTGACCGCGTCGGGCCATCGCTTCGGCCACGCGACACTGAACGCGCCGGCCAGCCTCAATGCGCTGACCTTGCCCATGGTCGACCAGCTCCAGGCGCAGTTGAATGCGTGGACCGACGACCCGCAGGTGGCGGGCGTGATCCTGGACGGCAACAGCGAGAAGGCCTTCTGCGCCGGCGGCGACGTGGTCAGCCTCTACCGCGCGATGCGCGCGGCCGGACCGGGCAAGGTGCCGCGCGATGCCGCCGAGTTCTTCGAGCGCGAATACCGCCTCGACCACACGATCCATCGCTATCCGAAGCCGCTGCTGGTCTGGGGCCACGGCATCGTCATGGGCGGCGGCATCGGCCTGATGGCGGGCGCGTCGCATCGCGTGGTGGCGCCGCGCAGCAGGTTGGCGATGCCGGAGATCACGCTGGGCCTCTATCCGGATGTGGGCGGAAGTTGGTTCCTCTCGCGGCTGCCGGGGCGCACGGGCCTGTTCCTTGCGCTCACCGGGGCGCCGCTCAATGCGGCGGATGCGTTGTGGGCCGGTCTGGCCGATCGCGCCGCGCGTGCGGAGGACCATGGCGCGTTGCTCGAATCCATCGCGCATGCGCGCTGGGACGGTGAACGCGCAGCCGATGCCGAACGGCTCGACGACCTGCTGCGCGCGCTGCCTGCCGCTGAGCTGGCGCCGAGCCAGCTGGCGCCGCATCGCGATCGCATCGATGCGTTGATCGGTCCGCACGACACGCTGGCGACGATCGCGCCGCGACTGCGCTCGCTCGCCTGTGATGGCGACGCGTGGCTGGCGACCGCCGGGGCGACGTTCCAGAAAGGATCTCCGACATCCGCCGCGCTGGCCATCGCCTTGCAGCGCCGCCTGCGGCAAGCTTCGTTGGCGGAAGTGTTCCGGCTGGAGTACCAGGCCTCGGTCGGCTGCTGCGTGTTCCCTGACTTCGCCGAAGGCGTGCGCGCGCTGCTGATCGACAAGGACAAGACGCCGCGTTGGCAAGGTAGCTCGCAGGACGACGGTGGCGAGGCGCATCTGGACGCGTTGCTCGCGCCGCGCTTCACCGGCCCCCACCCGCTCGCCGATCTGCGCTGAACGATCCGGTCATTCAACGACAAAGGAGACAAGACCATGAGCAACGCGACGACTGCTGAACGCATCGCCTTCATCGGCCTCGGCCACATGGGCGGACCGATGGCGGCGAACCTCGTGAAGAACGGCTACCCGGTCGCGGCTTTCGATCTGAGCGAAGCCGCCCTGACCGCCGCGCGCGCAGCGGGGGTCACCGTCGCCCCTTCGGCGGCCGCGGCCGTGGAGGGCGCGTCGGTGGTGATCTCGATGCTGCCGGCCAGCAGGCACGTCGAGTCGCTGTTCCTCGGCGACGACGGCCTGATCGCCCGCATCGCCACCGGCGCCTTGGTCATCGACTGCAGCACCATCGCCCCGGCGAGCGCGCAGCGCGTCGCCGAAGCCGCGCGGGCGCGTGGCCTGGCCATGATCGATGCGCCGGTGTCCGGCGGCACCGCGGGTGCGGCGGCGGGCACGCTGACCTTCATCGTCGGCGGAGAGGCGGCCGCGTTGGAGCGCGCCCGGCCGGTGCTCGCCGCGATGGGTCGGAACATCTTCCACATGGGCGCCTCGGGCGCCGGTCAGGTGGCCAAGTTGTGCAACAACATGGCGCTCGGCGTGATCATGGCGGTGACCGGCGAGGCGCTGGCGCTCGGCGTGTCCCACGGACTGGATCCGCAGGCGCTGTCCGCGATGATGGCCGTCAGCACCGGGCGCAGCTGGGCCACCGAGGTCTGCAACCCCTGGCCCGGCGTGAAGCCCGATGCGCCCGCGTCGCGCGGCTACAGCGGCGGTTTCGGCAGCGACCTGATGCTCAAGGACCTCGGCCTGGCGGTCGAGGCCGCGCTGCAGGTCGGCGCGGCCGTGCCGCTCGGTGAGCTCGCGCGCAATCTCTATGCGCTCAACAGCCGCGCTGGGCGGGGAGGCCTGGACTTCTCGAGCGTGCAGCAGCTGCTGACGACGCCGTGAGCGCCAGCGCCGCATCGTCGCGCCACAGCGCGCGCTGCAGGGCGACCAGTTCGTCGGGGGCGCCGGCTCCCTCGCGGGCGTTCCACTCCAGCTCACCGGCCAGCCAGACCCGGCCGCCGCGCAGCTGACGCAAGGCGCGCAGCGACGCCAAGGCCCGCGTGCCGCCATGGTCCGGGCCGTCGACCCGCACCGACAGCTCCCGCTCGCGCGGCAGTCGCAGTGCCGCTTCCTTCAACTCATCGGAATCGATCGGCGCATTGATGTGCAGGCCGGCCACCGGCAGTTCGCAGGCGAGCGCCAGGTTGCCCGGCAGCAGCGCGGCGCCGGTCGTGAGCATCAGATGCTGATCGACGCCGAGCAGCCGCGCGTAGGCGCGCCGCAGCGCGTCTTGCCACGTCGGTTGAAGCGCTTCAGCGAGCATCGGCTCGTCGATCTGCACCCAGGTCACGCCGCGCGCCGCGAGCTTCGTCAGCAGCGCTTCATAGACGGGGAGCAGTCGGTCCAGCAGGCCGAGGCGGTCGAATGCGTCTTCCCCGTTCGTCCCGAGGAACAGCAGACTCACCGGCCCGAGCAGGGCCACGCAGGGGCTGGCGGGGAGGGCGATGGCTTCATCGATCTCCGCCAGCAGCGCGCCGGCGTCCAGCTGGAAGGTCGTGGCGCTGTCGAACTCCGCGGAGGGGACGCCGACCAGCGACAGCATCTGCGTCACCGCATCGACGCCAGGCCGTGCGCCCACCGTCACGAAGTCCCGCCCCTTGGCCTGCTGCGCCCGCCACACGGCCGCGCGCGACGCAGGCGCCGTCGGCGCCTGGCCGAGCCATCGCATGGGGTCATGAATCCTGATCATCTGAAGCGTCCGGGGTGAATCTCGATGCGGATGATCCCGGCTCGCTCGTTATGATTCAAACGAAACGTTTTTCAGTCGATCAACAATTTCATTCATGAACCTGCCCTTGGAACTGAGACACCTCCGCACGCTGCTGGCGGTGCGGGAGGCCGGGAACGTGTCGCGCGCCGCGCAGTTGCTCAACCTCACGCAGTCGGCGCTGTCGCACCAGCTCAAGGGGCTCGAGGACCACTACGAGGCGGTGCTGTTCGAGCGCAAGAGCCAGCCCGTGCAGTTCAGCGTGGCGGGCCAACGCCTGCTGCGTCTGGCCGAACTGGTGCTGCCGCAGGTGGAGGAGGCCGACCGGGACCTGCGCCGTCTGGCCGCCGGTGCCGCGGGTCAGCTGCGGATCGCCGTGGAGTGCCACACCTGCTTCGACTGGCTGATGCCGGCGATGGACGCCTTCCGCAGCCGCTGGCCGGAGGTGGAACTGGACATCGTGTCCGGATTCCACGCGGACCCCGTGGGGCTGCTGCATCAGGACCGCGCGGAGGTGGCCATCGTGTCGGAGGTGGATGCGGACGAGGCGGCGGTGGTCGTGCACCCGCTCTTCGAGTTCGAGATCGTCGCCCTGCTGCCCAAGGGTCATGTCTTGCTCGGCAAGCCGTGGCTGGAGGCGGCGGACTTCGCCGACCACACGTTGATCACCTACCCGGTGCCGGACGAGATGCTGGACCTCGTGCGCCGCGTGCTGAAGCCCGCCGGCGTGACGCCGCCGCGTCGCACCAGCGAGCTGACGGTCGCGATGCTGCAACTGGTGGCCAGCGGCCGCGGGCTGGCCGCGCTGCCGCTGTGGGCCGTCGAGAGCTACCTCGCCCGCGGCTACGTCGCGCAGCAGCGCATCGGCGAGGCGGGCCTGACCGGCCGGCTCTATGCGGTGAGCACCACCTCGCTGGCCAGCAAGCCCTACCTGGGCGACTTCGTGAGCATCATGCGCGAGACCTCGCTGCTGACGCTGCCGGCGGTCAGTCTGCTCTGAGCGCCGTGTTGGAGGCACTCGAAGCGCTCGATGCCTTCGAGGCCCTCGCGGCAATCAGCGCCAGGCTTGCCAGGTCCACCGGTTTGGTGAGGTGCGCATCGAAGCCCGCGGCCTTCGCGCGGCGCTGGTCCTCTTCCTGCCCCCAGCCGGTCAGGGCCACGATGTGCACGGCGGGGCCGATCTCCTCGCGGACGTGCCGGCAGGCCTGATAGCCGTCGACGCCCGGCAGGCCGATGTCCAGCAGCACCAGCGCCGGATCGAACGCCCGCACGTCGTCCACGATGCGGGTGGCGTCGTAGGCCACGCGGACCTCGCCGCCGCTCATCGTCAGCAGCATCGCGACGCCGTCGGCGGCATCCTGGTTGTCGTCGACCACCAGCACGCGGAGGCCGGCCAGGTCGAGGTCGTCGTCCTCGCGTCCAGGCGCGGGTGGCGGCGCGGCGGGCGTACTCACGGGCAGGCGGATGACGAATTCGCTGCCGTGGCCGGCGCCCAAGCTGCTGGCCTCGATGGCACCGCCGTGCAGTTCCATCAGGCTGCGCGACAGCGCGAGTCCGATGCCCATCCCGCCATGACGCGAGCTGTCGGAACGCGCCTGCGTGAACAGGTCGAAGATGTTGGGCAGCATCTCCGCGGCGATGCCGACCCCGGAGTCCTGGATGCGGAGCACCTGCTCCATGCCGGGTCCGGACGCGGCCGGCTGCAAGCTGGCGCGGATCGCGATCCGGCCGCCGGCGGCGGTGAACTTCACCGCGTTGTGGAGCACGTTCGAGATGACCTGCGACAGCCGCGTCGGATCGACGTCGAGCTGGCGTTCCGGATCGTCCAGCTCCACCAGCAGCTCGATGCCGCCTGCCGTGATCTGGCCGCGATGCGCCTCGAGCGCGCTCTCCACCAGCGATCGCAGGCTCACCCATTCGCGCTTGAGCTGCACCTTGCCGGACCGGATCCGCGAGACGTCCAGCAGGTCGTCGATGAGGTGGACCACCTGGACGATCTGCCGCTCCATCATCGGCCGGACGCGATCGATCAGCCGGGCGTCGCCGTTGGCGCGCTTGAGCACCTCGATGCCGCTGCGGATCGGCGCCAGCGGATTGCGCAGCTCGTGCGCCAGCACGGCGATGAACTCGTCCTTGCGGCGGGCTTCCTCGCGCAGCTCGCGCTCGCTTGCCAGCAGGGCTTCCTGCACCTGGTTGCGCTCGATGAGGTCGGCGGCCTGACGGCCCAGCAGGTCGAGGAAACGGAGCTCGCGTTCGGTGAGCTCGCGCGGCTCGCTCCAGTGCGTGGAGAACATGCCGATCGGACGACCCGCCCGGCTGACGAGGGGCGTGGATTGGGCGCTTCGCACGCCGGCCGACAGATGCAGCCGGTTGGAGCCATCCGGGTCCGGCAAGGCCGGATCGTCGAAGCGCACGAAGGACCGCGCGCCGGTCGCCAGCGCGATGCCGCACGGCGAGCCCGACGACGCATCGACCTCGGCGAAGTGCGCCACCATCGCCGGAGGAAAGCCGCGGGTGGCCAGGAAGCTCAGGGTCTGGGAGCGCTCGTCCAGCAGCTGGATGGTGCCGGCATCGCCGTCGAGGATCTCGATGGCCGCTTCGAGGATCTCGCCATACAGGGCCGAGCCGCCGTCGGTGCCGATCAGGCGCGCGGCGACGTCCCGGAGCCGCCGCGTGTCGTTCAGCTCGCGCGTGATGACGCGTTCCACCTGGTCGCGTTCGCTCAACAGCGCGGTGATGCGCTGGTTCTCCCATTCGAGCAGTTCGCGGGCATCGGCGGCGGCCGCGAGGGCCGTCCGACGCTGCTCGTCCAGGTCCTGCGCGTCGAGCTGCGTGCCGATGAGCTTGGCGAACAGCTCCAGCGTCTGATGCAGCACGGGATCGTCGAGCTTGGCCGGCCGCGGGTCGATGGCGCAGAGCGTGCCGAAGAACGAATCGTCGGCGCGGAAGATCGGGATCGAGACGTAGCTCTCGAAGCCGTACATCCGGGGCGTCGGGTGCTCGCGGAAGCGGTCGTCCGTGCTGGCGCTGCCGAAGATGACGGGGCGTCCGTGCTGCCGGATCTCGTTGCAGATCGTCGTGACGAGCTGGAGTTCGTCCCCGGGCTTGAGCCCGAAGGCGATCTCGTCGCGTACGGCGCACGCCGTCCAGGTGGTGTCGGTCACGCGGGCGACGGCGGTGAAACGCATCCCGGTGAGACGCGCCATGGCGTCGAGGATGGTCGGCACGACGGCCATGCGGCCGATCGCGTCGATGTACTGCTGTTCCGTGCCCATCGGCGGATGTTAGCGCCGTCGCCTGATTCGCTCGCGAGCCGGGCCGCTGGGGTTAGCACGGAGAACGCCGATGGCGACGGCTCGTCGCGCGTCGGCCATCGCGGGCTGAGGATCGCGGGCTGAGGAGCGCGGAGTGCGGAGGGCCAGGAAGGACCTGGGTACCTAGGGCGACCCAGGCTGGCGCGCCATCGATGTCGCCGCCAGCAGCATCCACGTCGTATGCGGAAGCCACTGCTCCACCCAGCGCCATTGCTCGTCGTCGGGACCGGGGCCGAAGGCGATGCCTTCGCCGGTATCGCTGCCGACCGCGCCGGTGATGCCGTTGGAGATGCCGCCGGCGAACATGTCGCCCGCGCTCGACGCCACCGTCGGCGGATTGCGCTTGCCGAAGCCGTAGAGCATCGAGATGCCGTAGGGGTTCCGCCCCAGCGTCCAGTCGACCTGGTCCTGCGCGAAGGCGGCCCAGTCGGCGGGCAGGGCGGGTGAGACCTTGCGGCCCGCCACCGCCATCGCGGTGCTCAGCGACAGCAGCCGCGCGCTCTCGCCTTGCCACCAGTAGCCGGTCTCGTTCCTGTGCGGGATGAAGAAGCCTTCCAGCACCGGGCCTTCCGCCTTGCCGTCCTTGGCGAGCTGGAACGACTGCCGCGCGTAGCCGAAGGGGTTGGACACGCGCCGCGTGATGTCGACCTCGTGCTGCAGCGCTGACTTGATCGTCGTGGTGGCGCGGCTGCGTCGGGCGTCGTCGGTCTCGATGTCCAGGTAGTGGCCCAGGCTCAGCGCCGGCAGGCCGGCTTCGACCGCGTGGTAGTAGGGCCGCGTGCCGCCGTCGCTGATGAAACTGCCGTCGGCCGCCTGGCGCCGCATCAGGCTGTCGGCGCGTGTGCGTGCGGCGTCGAGGAAGCGCGCTTCCTTCGTCGCGTTGAACAACTCCACCGCGGCCATCAGCGCGGTGTAGTCGTCGATGATGTTCTCGACGCCGTTGGCGGTGTACTGCGCGTTGAACTGCTGCAGGTGGTCGAAGGCCTTCACCGCGTCGGCGAGGTAGGTCTTCCCGTCGAAGTCGCCGTGGCGGCCCGACTGCTTCGCCAGCAGCGAGGCCCGCGCCAGCGCGGCGATCGCCATGCCGCCGCCGGCGCGGTAGGCAGAGCGGTAGAGCTTGGTGTAGCGCCCGTCATCGCCTTCGTAGCCGACGACCATGCGCTCGGCGCCTGCCGCGCCCCACTTGTCGAAGACCGTCGTGTAGAAATAGCCCTCGGCATCGAGGATGCGGTGCAGATAGTCCGCGCCCCAGAAGGCTTCGTCCTGCGCGCGCTTGAGCAGTCCCGCGCGGCGGTACAGGTCCGCCGACGAATCCGCCGTGTAGGCCAGCGCCCAGGCTGCCATCGACGTCTGCTGCGGGTTGAAGAAATTCGCGTAGCCGAGGTGCGACAGGTACTTGCCGGTATCGCCGCCGGCATCCTTCCATCCGCCGCGGACGTCGACGAAGCGATCGGTCTCGAAGATGCGGATGCGACGGTCGCCCTTGCCGGTGTGGCGGCTGCGGTGGAAGTAGTCGAGCAGCTTGTCCGCGGTGATCGAGAACAGCGCCTGATCGCGCACCCGCACCGGCGCGGACGTCACGCGCCTGCCGTCGAGCGTCGCCTCGATGCGGTAGACGCCTGGCGTCTGCACGGCGGAGAAGTCCGCCTCGAAGTAGCGCCTGCCCGCGCCCCAGGCGGAGAAATCCGGCAGCGGCTTGAGCTCGCCCTCGGCGACGGTCTTGCCGCCGGAGAGCACGCGGTAGCGGCCCGCCTGCGCCGCACCGGTCGACTCGACGACCGCGCGCTTGGGGCCGGTCCGTTCCAGCGCGACCTGGTTCAGCTGCACCAGCAGCGGATCGGTCGGCAAGGCGACGGAGACCGTCGTCTTGCGTTCGTCCGTTGCCGCATGGACGGCCGAGGCCGCGGTCCCGAGGACCGCGGTGACCGCGAAGACCGCGGCCACCGCGAGCGCGGAGCGTCGGGGGAAAAACACCGTGCGAGCGGTGGCGTCGGTCTTCATCGGATCAGTTCCAGGCCATGTTCTTGGACCACTTCACGCCCGAGGTCGGGCACTTGCCCGAGTTGTTCGGGTACTTGCTGTTGATGATGCTGGTCACCACGCTGACGTTGCCCATCGTCGGATCCTGCTTGTAGATGTCCAGCGCCATGCTGGCGCGCCAGCAGTTGCCCGCATCGTCGCCCAGGCTCGAGGACTTCAGCCAGCGGATGTACTGGTCCGTCAGGTAGGTGGCGAAGCAGGTCTCGTTGGACATGCTGCCGCAGTTGCCCGCCGACTTCACCGAGGAGAACGCCGAGATGCTGCCGATGGATCCCGTGTTCACCTGCACCTGGAAGGCCAGGCCGACCAGGTTGTACTGGCCGAAGCTGGTGAAGCCCAGCTTCTTCAGCGCGTCCAGCACCGGCAGCAGCTTGTCGCTGTCGATGTGGGCGTAATGGCTCATCACGTACTTGTCCTGGCGGTTGTCGAAGTCCGACTGCAGCGCCTGGCAGATCTTGGTCAGCGCCGCCCGCTTCTTCGAGTTGGACCGGGCCAGGTTCGGATACGGATCCAGGCGCGAGTCGTCCGCCTTCATGTCCGCGGCCGCGATGCCGGTGACCTGGACGCCCCAGTTCTTCATGTCCGTGTTGGTCGCGCCGGTCTTGCCCAGCACATAGGGCGCGTAGGCGTTCTTGAAGTAGTCCGGGAAGTCGCCGACCGTCGTCACGCCCACCGGGCCGAGCGTGTCGCCGCGGTAGTCGGAGATGCCTTCGGAGGCTTCGTAATCGACCTCGCAATAGCGCCAGGGTTCCGGGTCTTGATAGTTGGTGGTGCCGTTCTCCGGATAGGCGTCCATGCTGAGCACGGCCTGCCACTGGTTGACCGTCAGCTTGCGGCCCTTGTCGAAGACCTTGCCGTAGACGCGCGAATCGCCGACGGGGATGACGCCCGCCGCCGCGGCCGCCTGGGTGGCCGTCACCAGCGGCTGGCCGGTGGCCGTGAAGGTGTTGGTGTAGACCCAGCCGTCCTGCACGTAGACGCTGGGTTGGCCGTTCGTCTGAGCCGCTGCCTTGGGCTTGCCGGCTGCGACAGCCGCCGACGCGCCGCAGACGAGAGCCAGGACGGTGAGCGCCGCTTGCACGCCGATGCGGCGGACGCTGGGGGAACGAGATTGCATGGTGGTTGCCTCCGAAAACACGGGGGTAGGGGGGCGTGGCCTGCGCCACGGGAGAGAGATTCCCGAGAGCCACTGCCCACCACTCTCGCCAAGCCGGTCCTGCGCTCGGGGGCGTGGGTCGTTGCAGCCCATGGGCGGCGAATGTAGGCGGAACATTTCTTGTGCGCAATAAATAAAACCACTGGATGTGTAAATTCATTTGTCGACTGGCCGCCTGCCGCCGTCGTGAAGCTGGGTCAGAATGGGGGATACCCGAAGGACCACCCGCCAGCATGAGAACCACCAGTCGAGGTGCCACCCAACAGTCCAGCGCGCCCTACAACCGCCGTGTCGTGCTGGACTTCATCCGGCAGCACGGCGCGGCGTCGCGCAAGGACATCGCCGACATGGTGTCGCTGAGCCCCCAGACGGTGGCCAACATCACCAACGACCTGGAGGCCATCGGCCTGATCGTCTCGAGGCGGCAGAAGGTCGACAAGTCGCGCGGCCAGCCGCCGATCGCGTTCGAGCTCAACCCGCAGGCGGGCAACGCGATCGGGATCAGCCTGGAGCCGGGCCGCGCGTCGGCCGCGCTGGTGAACCTGGTCGGCGACATCCGCAGCCGCTGCGAGGTGGACATGGACACCAGCGATCGCCGCCAGATGCTGGCCGCGATGCTGCAGCTGGTCGCGCAGCTGCGGCGCGAATCGACCGAGCCGCTCTGGGGCATCGGCGTCGCGCTGCCGGGGCCGCTGGGCCACACCGACATCAGCTTCGTCGGACCAACGGCGCTGGAGGGGTGGAACGACCTGTCCGTGCTGGACGAGCTCGGCGAGGTCACCGGCCTCTCCGTCTTCTACCGGATCGACAGCGTGGCCGGCGCGCTGGGCGAGACGCTCTTCGGCGTCGCCCGCAACCTGGACAACTTCTTCTATCTGCACCTGGGCTTGGGCCTGGGCGGCGCACTGGTGATCGGCCGCGCCGCGTATCCCGGTTCGAACGGCAACGCCACCGAGATCGGCCACGTGCCCATCGTGCCGGGCGGCACGCCGTGCTACTGCGGCAACCGCGGCTGCCTGGAGCGCTACGTCTCCATGCACTCGCTGGCGGAGGCGCTGAAGGTGTCGGACCACGACGTCTGGACGCTCGATCTGGCCAAGCGCCTGAAGGATCCGAAGGACAAGGCGCTGCACCAGTGGTGCCGCCAGGCCGCGGACCGGCTGCGCGACGCGGTCTGCATGATCGAGAACATGCTGGACCCGCACTCGATCGTCATCGGCGGCTCGGCGCCCAAGGTGCTGGTGGAGCATCTGGTCGGCCTGGCGCAGCCCTGGCACCGCTCGGTGCGCGGTGGCGTCGCGACGCCGGAGAACCGTCTGCTGTTGTCGGACCGCCAGGACGACAGCTCCATCCTCGGCGCCGCCGTGCTGCCGATCTACGAGATGCTGTCGCCGCGCCTGGAGACCTTGCAGCAGGACCGCCGCGGCGAGGCCGACGTGGCCGAACTGCTGGGGCACCGGGCACCGATGCCCAAGCGAGGGTAGGGACAGGGTAAAGCCCCTTGGGGGATTCCCTTGATTACTTAAATCCAATGGATTTAATTATTGACGCTGTGTTCTGAGTGCTCCTACAGTCGCGCCCATGGACACGGCACGACCTCTTTCGCATCCCCCGCTCAGCATCGTCGGCGACGTCGGCGTGGACCTCGTGCTGGGCAGCCTGACCGGGTGGCCGCAAGTCGGGACCGAACTCCTGATGCCGCGCAGCGAGCTGCGCCCCGGCGGCTCCGGCGCCAATGCCGCGCTGGCCGCGCGTCACATCGGACAGCGCGCGCACCTGATCTCCGCCGTCGGCAACGACCACTTCGGTCACTGGCTGGCGGAGCAGCTCGCCGGCATCGAGACCAGCCTGGAGATCTGCGACATCGGGACCACCGTCTCGGTCGGCCTGATGCACACCTGCGGCGAGCGCAACTTCTTCACCACGCACGGCCACCTGCAGCGCCTGTCGGCCGAGCATGTGCTCGGGCACCTGCAGCCGACGGAGACGCCGCAAACGGCGCCGGCGATCGCGCTGTTCACCGCGCCTTTCCTGCTCACCGGCCTGCGCCCCCGCTACGCCGGCCTGATGGCCGAGGCCGCACGCCGCGGCTACCGCGTCGCGCTGGACACCGGCTGGCCGCCCGAAGGCTGGGACCGGGACGAGGTGATGACCTGGCTGCCGCACTGCGATCACCTGCTCATCAACGAGCTCGAGGCGCAAAGCATCGCCGGCACCGGGGACCTCGATGAAGCGCTGACCTTGATCGGCCGCGCGCTGAAGCCCGGCGCGAGCCTGATCGTCAAGGTCGGCGCCCGCGGCGCGCTGGGTGTCGAGGGCGGCCAGCGCGTGCAGCGCATCACCGAGCCCGCCGACATCTTCGACACCATCGGCGCCGGCGATGCGTTCAACGCCGGCTACCTCGCCGCGCGCCTGCGGGGCGGCGACGTCGCCGAGGGCCTGGCCGCGGGCTGCCGCACCGCCGGGGCCATCCTGTCGCGCTTCCCGCGCACGACCATCCGCGCCGGCGAGTTCGCCGGCTGCGTTCCTTCCCAAGTTCTCGCCTGAGGACCCGCCATGAAGCACCGCGCGCTGATCGTCGGCTACATCCTGGTCATCTGGTTCGTGATCTCCTTCGTCACCAACCTGATCGGGCCCTTGATGCCGATCATCATCCAGGACTTCCACCTGAGCCTGGGCCTGGCGGGCTTCCTGCCGTTCTCGTTCTTCCTCGCCTACGGGCTGGTGTCGATCCCGGGCGGTCTGCTGGTGGAGCGCCGCGGCTCGCGCTTCACGCTCCTCGCGGCCTTCGTGCTGAACGCGGGCGGATCGCTGGCAATCGCGCTGTGGCCGAGCTACGCGACCGCGATCGGCGGGCTCTTCGTGATCGGCCTGGGCATGGCGCTGCTGCAGGTCGTGATCAATCCGCTGATGCGCACGGCCGGCGGCGAGTCCCACTTCGCCTTCTTCTCGGTGATGGGGCAACTCGTCTTCGGCCTGGCCTCGTTCCTGAGCCCGATGGCTTTCCAGCTGCTGATGGAGCGTCCGGATGCCGCCAAGGGCCTCGCGTGGGTGCCGTTCTACTGGATCTTCGTCGTCGGCTTCATCGCGCTGATCGTCGCGAACCAGACGCTGCCGCTGCCCGAGGTCCAGCTCAAGGACGACGAACGCGCCGGCGGCTGGGCCGCCTACCGCGAGCTGCTCGCGCGGCGCGATGTCCGCCTCTTCTTACTCGGCATCATGGCCTACGTCGGCACCGAGCAGACGCTGGCCAACTGGATGTCGCAGTTCCTCTCGACCTATCACGGCGTGTCCGCCACCACCGACGGCGCCGACGCGGTCGCTGGCTTCTGGGGGCTGATGTCGCTGGGGTGTTTGCTGGGTCTGGGCCTGTTGAAGCTGCTCGACTCACGCGTCGTGCTGGCCGGCTTCACGATGCTGGCCATCGGCAGCGTGGCGCTCGCGCTCTTCGGCTCCGCCCACGTCGCGCAGATCGCCTTCCCGGTCTCGGGCTTCTTCCTGTCCGTGATGTTCTCGGTGGTGTTCTCGCTGGGCCTGAACTCGGTGCCCCACCACCATGGCGCGTTCTCCGGCGTGCTCTGCACCGGCATCCTCGGCGGCGCGGTCGTGCCGCTGCTGGTCGGCGGGCTCGGCGACGCCATCGGCCTGCGCGCCGCGATGTCCACCGTTTTCCTCACGCTCCTCTACATCCTGGGGGTGAGCGCCTGGGCGCGGCCGCTCGTGACCAACGACGTCGTTCCGCTGTCCCGCCTGCTGTCCCGGTTCAAGCCCAGCCCCGAACGCTGACGCCGCCTGCCGCTTCCTCCCTCTGCCCCCCCCTCCAGCCCGCGTCACGGCCCCGTCGCCGGGGCGGCGGCTGCCTGCCAGACCCATGGAGATCCCAGTGATGAGACCCGATCGAGCCGCCTTCCGCCCCGCCTTCCGTCCCGCCTTCCGCCCCGCACTCCGAGCCGCAGTCCGCGCGGCATTCCCCACCACCGCCACGGCCGCCGCCGTGAGCCTGCTGGCCGCCACCGCCTTCGCGCAGGCGCAGACGCCGCCGTCCGCCGAGTCGACGGCTGACAGCAAAGCCGAGAGCAAGGCGGACAGCCGCGAGATCAAGGACAAGGAGAAGAACGAGCTGCCGGTGATCACCGTCAACGCCACGCGCGTGAAATCCAGCCTGCTGCAGACGCCCGTGGCGGTGACGGCGCTCTCCCAGGACGCCCTGACCCGCGAAGGCATCCACGACGTGCGCGGCCTCTCCGGCAAGGTGCCGAACCTGCAGATCTCGCAGGGCGCCGATTCGGGCGTGCAGATCAACATCCGCGGCGTGGGCTCGACCAACTTCACCGAGGTCGGCGATCCGGCCGTGGGCCTGCACGTGGGCGGCCTGTACTCGCCGCGGCCGCAGGGCGCGCTGGCGCTGATGTTCGACCTGGAACAGGTGGAAGTGCTGCGCGGCCCGCAGGGCACGCTGTTCGGGCGCAACTCCACCGGCGGCAGCATCAACATCATCCCGGCCAAGCCCGAGTTCGGCGCGACCTACGGCACGGCGGAGCTGGACCTCGGGAACTACCGCAAGCGCCAGCTCAACCTGGTGCAGAACATCGCCGTCAACGACACGATCGCGCTGCGTGCCACCGTCAGCAAGATCAAGCGCGACGGCTGGATCAACCAGCAGCAGGACTTCACCGACATCGACATGCCCGAGCACGGCTTCGTCGCCGACGGCATCCCCGACGTCGACCAGCGCCGCAACGTCAAGGTGCCGCGCAGCAAGTACTACTACAACCGCGACGAGTGGGCGGCCCGCATCGCCGGCCGCGTGAAGCTCTCCAGCGACCTCGAATGGCTGGTCGCCTACGAGAAGTTCCAGAACAAGGGCGCCGGCGAGATCGCGATGAAGGACTGCGACATGGCCGCGGGCACCGACTTCGCCTGCCCCGGCGGCAAGTGGGACGTGAAGGTCAACGTGCCCGGCAAGACGGACATGTCCATCGACACCGTGCGCTCCAACCTGAACTGGCGGCTCAACGACCAGTCGAGCATCGAGTACGGCTTCGCCTACGCCACGCAGAAACGCTCGCAGCAGTCGGACGACGACGGCGGCTACTACCCGCTGTCGCGCCAGGTCACGGCGACCTGGCCGGTCGGACCGGACGGTGATTGGGGCACCTGGCCGCTCCGTGACGAGACCTCGCTGACGCTGGGCTCCACGTACAAGTCGCAGGTGCACGAGCTGCAGTTCAAGCATCACACCGACAACGTGCAGCTCGTCACCGGCCTGTTCTGGATGCACGAGAAGAACGCGATCGACTATGCGCAGGAGCAGCTGATCACCGCGCCCTACGGCTTCCCGACCAGCCAGTACTATCAGCAGCCCGATCGCCAGATCGACGCGAAGGCGCTGTTCGCGCAGGCCGACTGGACCTTCATGCCGACCTGGACGGCGACGGTGGGCGGCCGCATCAGCTTCGACAAGAAGACCGACAAGGGCGGGCGCGTCTACGGCGGCTGGGACGGCTCGACGCCGGCGTACTACAACGGCCTCTTCGATCCGGGCACGCCCGGCACGCCGGGCTTCCGCCCGCACAACGGCCGCGACCTGACCGAGCAGATGGGACCCTTCGCCGGTCCCGGCGCGTACGGCCTGTGGGGCGAGCCCGCGGGCAACGACCACAGCGAGAGCTGGAAGAAGTTCACCTACCGCCTCGGCCTGCGCAAGCAGCTGACGCCGCTGGACATGGTCTACACCTCGCTGTCGTCGGGCTACAAGGCGGGCGGCTTCGGCGACAAGGACGACAGGTGCGGCGGCAAGGAATGCGTCGACGGACCGGCGGGCCCGCAGTACACCTTCTTCCCCTACAAGCCGGAGACCGTCACCAACTTCGAGCTCGGCTACAAGGGCCTGATGCTGGACAAGCGCTTGAGCCTGTCGGCGACCTTCTTCTACAGCCGCTACAAGGACATGCAGGTCACGGGCGACTTCTTCGCCTCGAGGGTGAAGCAGGTGGGGCCGTGCCCCGACGAGAACCCGACCTGCGACATCGTCACCAAGTGGCAGACGGTGAACGTCGGTGTCGTCGACATCCCCGGGCTGGAGCTGGAGGTCGACTACAAGCCGTGGGCGGGTGCGCGGCTCGGCGCCTTCTTCAGCTACATCAACAGCAGGATGAAGGACTACCCGTCCTTCAGCGACAGCTGGAACTGCGGCACGCGCGCCGAGATGGGCGCGCCGGCATGTCCTGACCCCTACACCGGTCCGATCCGCGAGAACGCCGGCCGGCAGATCTACGACATCACCGGCAACCACCTGCCGCTGTCGCCGAAGTACAGCTTCGGCATCAACTTCTCGCAGAGCTTCCGCTTCGGCGAGGGTTGGGAGCTGACGCCGTGGGTCAACGTGAAGTGGCAGGACAAGATGTACTTCACGCTGCGCAACCTGGACAACGCGCACATCTCCGACGGGCAGAAGGCCTTCGCCAAGGTCGATGCGAGCCTGCGGCTGCAGGCGCCCAAGGACTGGCATGCGGAGATCTACGTGCTGAACGCGACCAACAAGATGACGAAGAACGCCGCGCAGGATGGCGGCGGTTTCGTGCGCAGCTACTGGAACGATCCGCGGACCTTCGGGATCCGGGTGGGGATCGATTACTGATCCCGCGACGCTTCCCTGCCTTGAGTTTTCTACACTGGTCCCCGGTGCATCAAACGCAAGGCAAGGGATGACCCCCACCGCTCGGAAGTTTTCGAAGGCCGCGCTGATCGCGGCGGTCCTGGCGCTCGCCGCCTACTGGTACTGGTCGCCGTGGCTGGCGATCCACCAGATGCGGAATGCCGCAAAGGCCGGCGATGCGACGGCGTTCAACGAACGCGTCGACTATCCGCTGCTGCGTGAGAACCTGAAGGGCCAGTTGTCGGCCGCCATCGGCGCTCGCGCGACCGAGCGGTCCGAGTCCGGCAGCGACATCGCCAAGGCCGGCGCGGCGTTGGGCTCCTTGTTCGCGACGGCGATGGTCGATCGCATGGTGGAAGCGTTCGTGCGCCCGGAAGCCGTCATGCGGATCATGCAGGAAGGCAAGCTGATGCCCCGCCGCGAGTCGCGCGCGAAGACGCCTGGCGATACGCCCGTCGACGAGGAGGGTGAGTCCGACGGCAACAAGGCGCCCTCGAAGCGCGAACCCATCTGGACGACGGAACGCCCCGGCGTCGATACCTTCATCCTCTACGCCCGCCGCGCGGGACAGGCCGAGGATCGCCGTACCGGGCTGGTCTTCCAGCGACGGGGATTCGCGTCGTGGGTGCTGACGGAAATCCGGTTGCCGGCGTTGTCCTAGCGCGCGGTGAGGACCAGCCTGAGGACATCGTCGCTGTCGCGTCCGAAGACCACCAGCAATCGGCTGTTCGACTTGCAGATCTGCTCGTAGATCTCGACGCGTCCGCCGCCGCTGTCTCGGGCGCCGAACGCTTCGACGTCGTCCGGCATGCCGATGGCCGCGTAGACGTCGTAGCTCGGAATGCTGACGAGCGGGCTGGCGGGCCAGGCCAACGTGATGGACGGCTGCGCCTCCCAGAGCTTGCGCTCGTAGGTCGCTGTCATGCCCAGCGGCGTGGGAGCTTTGTCGGCACGGAGCACGACCGGGTCCTCGTAGAAAGAGGTACGAAGAGCGAAGGGCAGGTAGTCCGCCAGGATCACCGGCTCGAAGATCAAGCCCAGGTCGCAGACCCGCTTGAGCAGCAGGAGCAACGGCCGGGTGGCCTCGGACCGAGGGGGTGGCGGCGGTGGCGGTGGCGCGACGAATGGGACGTCATGTCTGCCATTGAACGGTTGGGAGGCATGGGAAGCGGTTGCCATGATGGCCAGCGCGACGAGCAGGCCGGATGAAGACGTCTCATCGTTGCCCATCCAGTTCCGAAGATTCCGCCGCGACTGCCACCAGCGGACTGGTGTCATGGCGCCAGGCATGCCGGCCGCGTCTCAAGGACGCCCCGCCGCCCAGGCGACCAGCGATTGAATCTCTCCGTACATCGGCAGCTCCGGCCTGATGTCGAAGCCGCCGGCTTCGACCACGTTCATGGCCCGCTGGCAGGCGGCCGTCCGGTCCGGCTTGTCCAGCATCGAGCGCACGGCGGCCTGCGAGTTGCCGCGCACCGCGCTGGTCATCTGCTGCCACACCTGGTCCGCCTGCGGCTTGCCGCCTTGCGCGCGTGCTTCGGCCATGCGTGCGGCCTCGTACTTCGCCGCGGCATTCACGAAGACCTGATTGCGCTTCTGCCAGGCCACGACCAGATCCTTGGGCGATTCCGGCCGATTCAACAGGTTCAGGCACTCCTGGCCGATGCGCCGGATGATGTCGTTGGCCGTGGCGACGGCGGCCATCGAGGCATCACGGCTCTCGGTCGTCGGCGAGCCGGCGGGCAGGGCACCCGACGCCGCAGGGCCAGGCGATGCCGATGCGGGGCCTGCCGCCTTGACCGACGCCGCGCAGCCTTGCACCAGGTCTCGCACCCGGCGCGAGATCGCTGGCGAGGCGTCGGGACCGGCCAGGAAGTCTTCCTTCAGGTAGCGCTGCACATCGGTCAGGCTGGAGAACATCTCCAGCTGCTGCTTGTCCTCCGCATGGAATTCCGGCATCGGCTCCGGCAGCGGAAGCTGCAGGTTGCGATAGGCCCGCAGCCAGGCCCGCTTGGCGTGCTTCTGTCCCACCGGGGATTCCAGGAAGGTGTCCACCATGCGGTCCCAGCCCGGTTCGAACGCGTTCTCCACCAGCTGGCGGATGACGCCATGGAAGGACGCCGGAGGCAGCGCCTGCACGCAGGCGGCCACGGCAGGATCGATGCGCCCGGCGTTGAGGGCCTTGGTCACGCCGCCTTGGAGGGACGCCAGCGCCACCCGCGACTGGGCCTCCACCAGTGGGGTCTCGGCGAGCGCGGAAAGTGGCGCGATCGATGCGGCGGCAAGCAGGAAGGCGGCGAGGCGGCTTGGGGAGGTCATGGGGCGGATTATTCATGCCTGCCGACCGATGGCGGGCCGATGCTTTCCGCCGCTCCGCCTCACTCCGATGGTGGTGGCAATGGCCAGTTGTCGAGCAGCTCTGCCGCTTCTTTGCAGTCGTAGCCGCGTGCAATCCATGCTGCCGTGGCGCCATCCCGCGCGATTGCAGGCCGGTTGCACCCGAACGCGATGGCTGCTTTCCGGTACCCTGAGGACTCGTGACGTGCCACAACTGAGGGACGCGATAGATGGCGCAGCGCGCAACGCTATTTGAGTTCTACGCAAAGGTATGCATCTCGTCCACCGACGAGGAGCTTGCCGAGATCAATGGCCAGCTTGCAGCGGTGTTGGGTAAGTCGGTCGAAGACGACGGCACGCTTGTCGGCTACGCCGTACACATCTATTCGACGGGCGAGTGCTGGAGCGTCAAGGAGCGAGACCTCATTGCCACTGGCGAGTTCGACAGACGCGAGACTTTCTACTCCGGTGCATCCATTCGCGTCGACGAAGGCGGCGACGTCATCGGATAAGCCTATTTCGACGATTGCTTTGTGGCGCTGATTCCGGCGCCGGCAATGTCCGAAACGGGTTGAGCGTCGTCCCTCAGGGGGGGGCAGCGAAAAGCGCTTCCTGCCTGAATAGGCCGACGGCTGTGCAGCGGGTCCGGGCCTTCAGCTTGACGAACTCAGTGCCGTAAAGCGGCCATTCAACGCTTGACTTCAAGCCAGTCCCGGTCTAACTCACACCAACCTGCCTCCACGAATGCTGGGGCGATTCAGCTCGTTCGGATGGAATCCAGGTCGGCGACCTGAGAGACGGAATCTCGCAGAGCGGCTATCGCGACGCCTCCACAGTTTTGTGGATGTCGCCCTGTAGTAGCGGCTGCTTCAATTGACGGGCGCGCTCGGGGGGGCGTGGGCGGGATGCCGCCGTGTCTAGGGAGCGCCAAGTGAAGATACACGGAACGAGCGGTCAGTCTGCCAAGGTCGGGATTGTCATCAGCTTGCTATTGGCCGGTTGCGGAACTTCCAATCCCGTGGTCCGCAACGAGCCTGGTACGACATACGGCGACATCCTTGTGAGCGCGCCTCGGGTAGCTGGACGAGAGCGACTCGTCAACGACCGCTTGGAGCAAGACCGCTGGCTGAGCGAGCAGTTGAACCGGGTGAGCGAGGCAGACTTGGGATACGAGGGGCTGGTTGACATCAAGAACCTCGCCTATACAAGCGCGCAACTGAAGGCACAAGTCGACCCTGCATACCGGCTCTACGCAGCGCAACAGGGCGCGGCCATCTCTGGGGTCAAATCCTCCGCTGCGGCGATGGAGGCGGCCGAGCAGGCGCGGTTGGCGGCAATCAGAAGCGTCACGGGAAAGTTGAACAAGGGCGAACTGACCTGGGAGCAAGCGAACTCGCAGTTCAAAGACCTTGGCGTGACGTTCTCACCAGTCACGCCGGGCGCGCCGGCAAGTGCCCCCAACATTCCTAGCGTGGGGTCGACCACCCCTGGACTCGACGCGAGCCTGCCCGGTCGAGCGCTGCTGGATAGCAAATCGACGGCGATTGTTCCGCCGGGAGGTTCGGAAGCTTCGAGGGCGAGCGTGCAGGCTTCCCCAATCGACCGGTTTCGCGACCTGTTGGCCGTCCGCGAGGAAATTCGAACTGCGCGCATCGAGAACGCGCTTGACGACGCGCATGACATTGGCGGAAACACGCTCTACCGACTTACCTTTGATGTCACGACCCGGCCGCAGTGGGATACCAGCGCTGTTGCTGTTGTTGAGGCAACAGTCTTTACTGAACCCGACCCACCATATGAGATGGCGACGAAATTTCGGCGCATCTATGAGCAGGAGGCGACTGCGCGCGTTGACGCAATGCTTCGCCAAATTCAGACGAGGGTCGAGGATGAGTGTCCGGTTGAAAGGCGGGACAGCTTGAACTTGGTGAGCGTTGAATGCGCAATCACGGAGTTGGCAGCCAGAGAGCAATCAGTTGTCGACTACGAAGCGAGAGGGTGGTTAACCCACCTTAAAGTGACGCCATCTGCGAAGGGCCGTGGTTGGGCAATGTCAGTAGATGCGGTTCAAGGCCTGCGTCAGCTATTGGTGGAAGCAGAGGCCCGTCGCCTTGCCAACTCTCCGGCAAGCTGCTACCTGGAGATGGTCACGGAGGCTCGCTACCGTGAACGGATTGGGCTGAGGTCAGACGAGATAATTCCGCCAGGCATGGAGCGCCGCTTCAGGGAAAGAGTGAACGTCACGATGCTTTGGGATGACATTCCAAAGATAGGCGACCGGTTGGGGCTGGCGCGCCTTCAAGCGCAATTCGAGCGCTTCGGGTGCCCCCCCTACGAGGACAAGAAATCATTTGTCAATTCGCTCAGCACCTCGCTGTTCGGCGGAGCAGGTATTAAGAGCTATGCCGTAACTCCTAGAGAGGCAGTCCAGCGCCTTTCGGAACTAGGCGGAAGTCGGGCAGCAAATGAACTTCTGCTTGGCCTGAGCGCGCTGACTCCTGGTGCCGGTATCTCGGGAGCGCTGCAGCAAGTCAGAGCCAACGACGCTCTCTATCAGGCTGTTCGCAGGCAGCCGCTCATCGTGGGTTTTGGGGACGGTCGGCGTGCAGAGCCGTCGCCTGAAAATGCTGCGTTAAAGCAGGAGAGCACCATCGTCGGGTGGTTGATTGGCCCCCAGTTTCAGCTTGCTGGCAACGGCTCCTCCGCAAACTTTCGCCAGCACGCCAAACAGCAATCTGTGTCGGCGACGCTGTCAGTGCCCGCTTGGGTGCCTAAGCTGAGTGTTTGCATCCGGACCTATTGGTTCACCGAAACGGGGCTGCAAGTTGGGCAAGACGGCAAGGCTTTGCCTGTTGAGACTGAGAGCGTTGGCCCGGGCTGTCGGAGAGGTCAAAAAATTTCTGTCTTCCTCCCGCGCCGCGACAGCGAGCTTATGGCTCAAAGTGAGGACAGGTTGCGTCCTCGCATGCCTCTGGCGAACGACTTTCAATGGTTGGACCTGACGGAGGGGCAAACGGCTCGGATTCTCATCACCGGCAGCAATCTTTGGCGCGCGACGGAGGTGTTCCTAGGCGGGCAAAAGGCTGACGCGATTTCTCTTACGCCGGACATGAGAGGGGTGCAGGCGGTATTCAACCGTGTGGAGAGCCCTGTTGGAAAGGGCATGAAGCGCGGGCGCGCTGACATCATGCTTTTCACATCAGAGGGTAAGGTCTTGGTTGGGAGCGCACAGATTCAGCGCTCTGCCGACTTGGCGGGGGTCACCGCCACCGGATTCTCCCGCCGGCTTGTCGCTGGGGAACGCACAGGTTTCGACCTCAGCGCAAGACTTGATGCTGCTAGCCTTGTCGAAGTGCACGTCAAAGACCCGTCGAACGCAGCGCTGGACGCGAAAGTAGCGGCAGATGTTTCTACTGATGGACGCCGCGTTTCATTTATCCCTGACCCGCTGCAGGGCATCGGTGCGGGCCGTCTTCTCGACGTCTTTTTGGTGGTGAAGAAGGCCCAGGGAGCGACGGCGCAGGAAATCCCTGTCGCGCGCAATTTGGTGTACTTTCCCAGCGCCCAATCTGCACAGGTGCAGGCGTCAGCCGTTGGCACGCTCAAGCAGTTGCCGCTGACGTTCAACGTCGCCTTCTCCCAAGCCGTGATTGACGGTTTCGCCGGTGCGGGCGACTCACGCCTTCGCCTCAGGAGCACGGCAGACGTGGATGGAGCGCAGTTCGTTTTGAACGACGCTGTCTGCGACCGTACAAAGCTCACCTGCAAGTTCAAGGTGACGGCTCCACCGGATGTAGCGAAGCAGATAGCGGACAAGAAAGCTGCCTGGACGATTTCTCTCGCGTTCGTCGGGGATGACATGCCGGCTTTGGACAAGACGGAGTTCCCAGTAACTCCTTGACCGCCGGGTGACTTGTGGGGCTGAGGACATGAGAGGGAACCACAAAGCGGACATTGGTGAACGACGGCTCGCAGCCTAGAGCGGCGGTGGCAACGCAGCGGAAGCGGACATACTGCGCGCCTCACTCTTTCCACATGTATGGTGTTCCTCGCGCTAACGAAATCTGGTCTCCAGCAGGTGCTGCTCAGATTGCTGCCCGACGACAGTGTTTGGTGTGCGTGCGACGCGATATCACAGGAGGAGTTCGGCTCGAGCCCTCCGAGGCAGGTCACCCGCCTTGAATACGCACTGGTCGATGCGGGAAGCATCCAGCGGGCGCTCTGGGTCATTGAGGACCACCACCCGGGCGAATCGGTGTGGATTGAGTCCGGTCCGCGCCCAGCCTGAACCGACCGCCCGAACGTCTCTTGCCTCGCTGCGCTCTCCGTCGCATCGGTCTTCACAGACCCGCGACATCGCCCTTGCCAGAATGGACCATCGACATCCGTCCGAACGCCGTCCACGCCCCGCATGCACACCTACGACCCCACCGCGCCGAACCTTCCCCACAACCCGTTCAACGCCATCGTCGGACCTCGACCCATCGGGTGGATGTCCACGAAGAGCAAGGCCGGCGTCGTGAACCTGGCGCCCTACAGCTTCTTCACGGCGTTGAACTACACGCCGCCGATCATTGGCTTCTCCAGCATTGGCCGGAAGGACTCGTTGCGCAACATCGAGGAGACCGGCGAGTTCGTCTGGAATCTCGCCACGCGCGAGTTGGCCGAGGCCATGAACGCGACGTGTGCGCGGGTCCCTCGCGGCGTCAATGAATTCGAGCTGGGGAAACTGACCGAGGTCGCGTCCGTGAAGGTGGGGCCGCCACGCGTCGGAGAGAGCCCCGTCGCCTTCGAATGCAAGGTGTCCCAGATCATCCAGCTGAACTCCATGGACGCTGAGCCCGTGGACACCTGGATGATCCTGGGTCAGGTCTTGCTGATGCACATCTCGCCGGCCCTGTTGAAGGACGGGGTGTTCGACACCGCCGGCGCGGGGCTGATCCTGCGAGGCGGCGGACCGGGCGACTATTTCGAGCTGGGCGACAAGTTCGTCATGGCAAGGCCGGACTGAGCGACGCGGCGGAAGGGCCGACCTCCCGGTCGGCCCCGTTCCTGTCGACCGCGCTTCAGGGCAGCGCGTTGAGCGACGACCTCACGCCGCGCGAGAAGCCCAGCCCGTCGTGGCGGTCCCAGTTGATCGACCACGTCATCACGCCGCGCAGCGTCGGATAGGCCTGCGGCGGCTTGATCGCGCCGCATTGCGACAGCTTCGTCAGGCAGTTGAGCGCCGCCGTGATCGTCGCGACGCTCGCCTGGCCGCTGTTGGCCGACGACGGACCCGACGGCAACCCGAACGCGACCTGGTCCGGCCGCAGCCCGCGGAACACGAACGGCCCGGTGCCGTTGTTGGTCGTGAATCCCTCGATCAGCATCCGGCTGGTGGCCACCAGCATGTCGGCGCTGCCTTCGGCCAGGCCCTGCGTCGCGTACGGCGTGTAGACGGCGCCGTTGTTGTAGTACTGGACGTGGAGCACGTTCAGCTCGTCGCGCAGGCCGTCAATGATCGGCAGGTAGGCGCCCCAGATGCCGCTGTAGGCGACGTAGCCGCCCTGGACGTACGGATGCTCCGGCGCCATCGACAGGTAGAAGCCGCTGCCGATGCGCGCCTTCAATTGCTTGACCGCGCTGACCAGGTTGGCCTGCACCGGCGCGCCCGAGGTGACGCCGGCGCCGCTCTCCAGGTCGATGTCGATGCCGTCGAAGCCGTAGCGCCGCATGATGGCCTCGACGCTGTTGACGAAGTTGGTCACCTGCGCCGCGTTGTTGAGCGTCACCGTGCCGTTCTGGCCGCCGAAGGACAGCACGACCTTCTTGCCCTTGGACCGCGCGGCCGCCACGTCCGCGATGAAGCGCGCCTCACCGCCGGCGCTCGGGTCGAGGTTGAAGGCGATGCTGCCGTTGCCGGCATCGTCCGCGAAGGCGACGACGATCACGTCGTAGTCGGCGGAGACCTCGCTGATCGGGAAGGTCGGGCCGGCCGGGTTGGTGAAGTTGTGCCAGTAGCCGATCAGCTGGTGCTTGCCGGGCGCGGGCGCCGGGCCAGGCGACGGGGCCGGCGTGGGCGCGGGACCGGGTGCCGGCGTCGGTGCAGGAGAGGGCGCGGGCGTCGGCGCCGGTGACGGGGCGGGCGGCGTGGTGCCGCTGTAGATCGTCCACGGCTGGCCCGTGCCGACCGGGCCGTTGCGCGTCGCGGGGTTGTCGCCCTGCGTCCACCAGTTGGCGCGGTAGATCACGCCCTGGTAGCTGACGATCGCGCCGCCCGAATAGGCCGTTGCCGCATTCCATGCGCCCTGCGGCGCAGGGGCGGGGGACGGGGTCGGCGTGGGAGCGGGCGCGGGACTGGGCGCCGGGCTCGGCGTGGGCGCCGGCGACGGAGCGGGCGAAGGTGCCGGACCGCTCGCGGGGCCGACCAAGGTCCACAGCGATGCGTTGGTCGGGTTCCAGCCGGTGCTGGCGTAGTCGGTCTGGTTGACCGTGGCCCGGTAGAGCTGGCCGTTGTAGCTGACGACGGTGCCGGCGGTGTAGTAGGTGTCGGGCTTCCAGGCCGCGGCGGTCTGCGCGACCGCCTGCAAGGTGAGCGCGGCGGCGCCGAGGGCGACGATCAGCCGCAGCGGGGCGGAGGTGGCAGAGGAGGGGCGTCGGACGGAGACGGTCATGGCAGTGGTTCCAAGGTAAGACCGAAGCGGGTCCCGAGCCCGCACCAAAGCCGCCGGAGGCCTCGATGTTGAGGCCAGTCGGCGGATTGCGTCGTCGGTGGATCTTCACTGGTATTAGAAGAATCCAGTTTTATTGCCACCGCTTGGATACCACTTTCCGAAATCTGGACGATCTGGCGCAGCGGGAAAACCCGGATCATGGTGACAAGGCGTGTGGCCAGCTCCCCCTATCCTGTCGATCCCGCTCGTCGCCATTCGTCGTGCAAGGGAGCGGCATCGAGCCGCGCCAACAACCGGAGAACCGCAATGGACTACGTGGATGGATTCGTGATCGCCGTGCCGACCGCCAAGCGCGAGGCCTATCGCCAACTGGCGCAGGACGCCTCGGCGGTGTTCAAGGACCACGGCGCGCTCAAGGTCGTCGAGTGCTGGGGCGACGACGTGCCCGAGGGCAAGGTGACCTCGTTCCCGATGGCCGTGCAGCGCAAGCCGGACGAGACGGTGGTGTTCTCGTGGATCGTCTGGCCGTCGCGCCAGGTGCGCGATGAAGGCATGAAGAAGGCGATGGAAGACCCGCGCATGAACCATGATCCGAAGGACATGCCCTTCGACGGCCAGCGCATGATCTTCGGGGGCTTCGAGGTCATCGTCGACGCTTGAGCGAGCCTCCGTCCAGGAGGCTCGACCGTCACTTGCCCGCTGCCGCTGCCGCCGCGCGCAGCTTGTCCTTCTTGCTCGGCCGCCTGCCCTTGACGCCGCCGGTGGCGGCCTCGGGCGTGGCGATCTCGGTCGGCTCGAAGCCGGCGATCCGCTCGCGCTCGACGCGCCGGCCCTGGCGCTTCTCGATCAGGCGGAAGTGCGCCTCCGTGGCCGCGCTGATGAAGCTCACCGCGAGCCCGCTGGCGCCGGCGCGCGCGGTGCGGCCGATGCGGTGCGTGTAGTCGTCCGCGGCGCGCGGCAGGTCGTAGTTCACCACCACCGGCAGCCGCGCGATGTCGATGCCGCGTGCGCCGAGGTCGGTGGCGACGAGCACCCGGATCCGACCGGCCTTGAAGTCCGCCAGCGTGCGCGTGCGCGCCCCTTGGCTCGCATCGCCGTGGAAGGCCGCGGCCTCCAGGCCGTTCCGGCGCAGCTTGTCGGCCACGTGATCGCAGGCGTAGCGCGTCGCGACGAAGACGAGCACGCGCGACCACTCGCCCTGCTCGATCATGTGACGCAGCAGCGGCGTGCGCTTCGCGGCGTCGACCTCGACCGCGTGTTCCTCGATCTGGCCTTCGGTGGCCGGCTCGCCGCTGACCTCGATGCGCACCGGATCGTGCAGCAGCTGGTCCGCCAGCGTCTGCACCGCCGCCGGGAAGGTGGCGGAGAACAGCAGGTTCTGTCGACGCTTCGGCAGCAGCGCCAGCACCCGCGCCAGCTCGTCGGCGAAGCCGGCGTCGAGCAGGCGATCGGCCTCGTCCAGCACCAGGCACTCCACGTCGGAGAGCTTGAGCGCATTCTTCTCGACGATGTCCAGCAGCCGGCCCGGCGTCGCGACGACGACGTCCGCGCCGCCACGCAGCGCCATCATCTGCGGATTGATCGACACGCCGCCGTACAACACCGAGACCTTCAGCGGCTCGTCGAGGAAACGTCCGACCTGGATCACCGTCTCGCCGACCTGGGCGGCGAGTTCGCGCGTGGGCACCAGCACCAGCGCCTGCGTGCGACGCAGCGCGGGCCGGACGCGGGCATCGATGCGATGCAGCATCGGGAAGACGAAGGCCGCCGTCTTGCCGGAGCCCGTCGCCGCGGAGCCCAGCAGGTCGCGGCCTTCGATGATCGGCGGCATCGCGGCCGCCTGGATCGGTGTGGGCACTTCAAAGCCGAGCTCGTCGGCGGCGCGCACGAGGCGCGTCGCCAGGCCCAGCGCGGCGAAGGTGTTCTCCGTGCTCACAGCAGGCGCACCTTCACCGACTTGCCCTTCACCTTGCCGGCGTTGAGCTTGCGCAGCGCCTGGTCGGCGATGCCGCGCTCGACGGCGACGTAGGTCGAGAACTCGTTGACGTTGATCTTGCCGATCTGCGCGCCGTCGAATCCGAGGTCCTTGGTCAGCGCGCCCAGCACGTCGCCCGGACGGATCTTCTCCTTGCGGCCGCCCAGGATCTGCAGCGTGACCATCGGCGGATGCAGCGGCTCGGCGCCGGGCTCGGTGGTGAGCTCGGTCAGCGGATGCCACGGCGTGACGCTGCCCTGCATCTGGTCGATGCGGCCGACGCGACCCATCTCGTCGAGGCTGGCCAGGCTGAATGCCCAGCCCGCTTCGTCCGCGCGGCCGGTGCGGCCGACGCGATGCACGTGGACTTCGGGGTCAGGTGTGATGTCGACGTTGATGACGGCTTCCAGCTGCGCGATGTCCAGTCCGCGCGCCGCCACGTCCGTCGCCACGAGCACGCTGCAGCTGCGGTTGGCGAATTGCACCAGCACCTGGTCGCGGTCGCGCTGGTCGAGGTCGCCGTGCAGTTCCAGCGCGACGATGCCCTCGGCCTGCAGCACGGCGACGAGGTCGCGGCACTGCTGCTTGGTGTTGCAGAAGGCCAGCGTGCTGGCCGGGCGGAAGTGGTTGAGCAGCAGGCCGACGGCATGCAGGCGCTCGTTCTCCTTCACCTCGTAGAAGCGCTGGCGGATCTTGCCGGCGGCGTGCTTCTCGGTGAGCGTCACTTCCTGCGGCGCGCGCATGAAGCGCGTCGCGATGGACTTCACGCCGTCCGGATAGGTGGCGGAGAACAGCAGCGTCTGGCGCGTCTTCGGGCAGTTCGCGATCACCTGCGCGATGTCCTCGGCGAAGCCCATGTCGAGCATGCGATCGGCCTCGTCGAGCACCAGCGTGTTCAGCGCCTCCAGCGTGAGCGTCTCGCGCTGCAGGTGGTCCAGGATGCGGCCCGGCGTGCCGACGACGATGTGCGCGCCGTGCGACAGGCTCGCGAGCTGGTTGCGGATCGGCGCGCCGCCGCACAGCGTCAGGATCTTGATGTTGTCCTCGGCGCGCGCCAGGCGGCGGATCTCCTGCGTCACCTGTTCGGCGAGCTCGCGCGTCGGGCACAGCACCAGCGCCTGCACGGCGAAGCGGCGCGGATTCAGGTTGGTCAGCAGCGGCAGCGAGAACGCGGCGGTCTTGCCGCTGCCCGTCTTCGCCTGCGCGATCAGGTCCTTGCCGGCCAGCGCGAGCGGCAGGCTGGCGGCCTGGATGGGCGTCATCGAGAGGTAGCCGAGCTGCTGCAGGTTCGCCCGCATCGCGGGCGGCAGGGGCAGGCTGTCGAAGGAAGTGGCGCTAGGCGCCGCCGGCGGCTGCGAGGCAGCAGGTGCCGCGGCTGCGGCGCCGGTGGGATCGGTGCGGGTCATGCACGATTGTCGCCCAGCGGGTGTGCCATGAAGAAACACAGCATCTGGTCGCTCGCGTCGGGGCCCAGCCAGTCGGTGTAGGAGCCGCTCTGGTCGCCGCCGGACCAGCCGTGTCCGCCGCCCTCGATCAGCCAGAGTTCGGCGTGCACGCGCCCCTGTGGCGTCACATGCGTGCGACGGGTGTAGGCGCGCGTGCCTTCACGGCCGTTCTCGACGCGCTGGACGCCGGCCACGCCGGACGTGGCGTCGGCGTAGACCTGCTCGCCGTTGAGCGGGTGGACGGTCATGTCGCGCGTGCCGTGGAAGACGATGGTCGGCGTGGGGCGATCGGCGTTGCCCGTCGCCTCGGCCGTCACGCCGTCCGCGGGCAGGCGCGTGGGCTGTCCGCTGCGCATCATCGCCATCGCGCCGCTGGCGTCGTCGACGGCGCCATGCGGCAGGCCGGAATGCACGCCGACGGCGGCGAAGAGTTCGGGATAGGCGCGCCCGAGGATGACGGCCATCGCGCCGCCGGCCGAGAGGCCCGCGATGTAGACGCGCTTCGCGTCGACGCTGTGGCTGGCCATGACCTCCTGTGTCAGGGCGGCGATCAGGGCGGGCTCGCCGCGTCCGCGCTCCTGGTGATTGGACTTGAACCAGTTCCAGCAGCCTTGCGGATTGGCCTGCGCCGACTGCGCCGGGTACAGCACCAGCCAGCCGTTGCGACGCGCCATCTCGTTCATGCGCGTGCCGACGGCGAAGTCGTCCGGGTCCTGTCCGCACCCGTGCAGCATCACCAGCAACGGGCGTGGTTCGGCGCTGTCACCCGGTGGGACGTAGAGCTGATAGTCGATGGAAGCGCGGCCTTGCACGAAAGTGCTGCGGAGGAACTGGTCGGCGAGCGTTCCGCTCTTCGATTCGAGCGGCAGGTCCATGAGCATTCGAGGGCTGGGGGCGCGTGTGGCAGTGCCCGATTGAAGCACGGATCCCGGATCGGCTTCATGAGTGTTTGCGATGTCCGCCCGGGCAGGCCTCCGGCCGGAGGCCCGGAAGGGGGAGTTGCGCCGCCATCGCCGCGAGCGCCGGCCTCGGCGTTGCCTCCAGCGCCTGCGGCGCCAGCAGTGCCTTCAGCCGAAGACCGGCTGCACCAGTTCCACGACCAGCGCCGGATCGGCGGCACCGCTGGCCGGTTTCCCACGGGCCGACTGGACCCGTGCCAGCGACTTCGCGGACTGGTCGCCGAACACGCCGTCGGCCTTCACCGGCTCGCCGGCGTCGGAGAGCGCCAGCTGCAGCAGGCGCACGTCCAGCCCGCGCGTCAGCGGCGAGGTGGCCGCCACGCAGACGATCCCACGAGCCGTGGGCGCGGCTGTGTTTCGATGTTCACGACGCCCTCCGTCCCCGGTGCGGGCGCGGCGCCTGCTGGATGGGGTTTTGGGCGATCGATGGTGGGTTGAATCCTCCATGCGGGAGGATGCCCCGGGCGCGTGAGGCCTGTTCACGGGTCTTCGGAACGGCTCTCCGATTCGTGATCGCGATCGCGCTCGTGGTGACGGGTGAGCGGGAAGGGCGGCAGCCAGGCCTCGCGCCGGACGGTCCAGAGCTCGTAGGTCGGCGTCAGCTGGTCCGGGGCGTCGAGCGCGCCGAGGTGCACTTCGACCTCGTCGCCGGTCCGGGAGTACACCGACGATCCGCAGCGGGGACAGAAGTGCCGGCCGCGGAACTCACGGGTCTCGCCGGTGACCGTGACGGCGTCCTGCGCAAAGATCGCGGAGGCGCCGAAGAGCGCGCCGTGATGCTTGCGGCAGTCGAGGCAGTGGCACAGGCCGACCCGGTAGGGACGGCCGGTCGCGACGAGGCGGACATCGCCGCAGAGACAGCCGCCGGTGAATCGGTCCATGACGGGGGCTCCTTCCGCCTCACGGCGACTTCGCTGCGTCGCAGGCCACGCGCTTCATCGGGAAGTCGATGCCCCGCGTGGCGCCGTTGCGCTGCCCTTCGATGCGCGCGGCGAGGCCCGTCTCGCCGACGGCCTTGTAGAGGATGCGCTGCGGGAAGTCGTGCTCGGGGTTCTCGAAGGTGACCGCGCGATCGCCGATCGACGTCGCGACGAAGGTGGCTTCCTTCTGCCGAGACGGCAGCGCGACGTAGACGACCTTGCCGTCGGCGTTCAGCCGGATCTGCAGGAACTCGTGCTCGACGGTGCGGCCGTTCTTCACCGTGCGGCCGATGCCCAGCATCGTGCCGCCGGCCAGCGGCAGCCAGTGCTCGACGGAGCCGGGCTCGCCCTTCTCCGCGGCCCAGCAGCCGGCGAGCCAGTTCAGACGTTCCAGCTGGGCGTCCTCGGCGCGCGCCGGCAAGGACCCGAGCGGCGACAGCGAGACGACGATCAGCGCGCCGATGGCGGCAGCGAGGGATGGACGCATGGCGGTGGTCTCCGGGCACTGGATGCATGAATCTAACGCCGGCGGCCCGTCGCCGCCATCCGGGCCGGTGCCGGAAGCGGCTCACGCGACGCCTGGTGCGAGGCCCAACTTTGGAACAGTCGACCACGGTGCCGATCAAGTCTTCCGCTTCTCCACCAACGCCTTGAGCGTCCCCAGATCGCGCGCCACATGTACGCGTCGTTCTCGAAGGCCTCGTCGGTCACACCCGGCATGCGCAACAGGACGAAGGCGACCACGCAGCCGTCGCCCGAGGCGTGACGCGCATCGCGTTGTGGAAGCGCTGGCCGTCGGGCAGGCAAGCCGCACAATGACCGCTCGACAACACCAGACCCTCCGGCGACATGGACCGATTCGACGCGCTGCAGGCCTTCGCCCGCGTGGTGGAGGCGGGCAGCTTCACCAAGGCAGCCCAGACGCTGCACATGAGCAAGACCACCGTGACGCAGCTGGTGCAGCAGCTGGAAGCGCGGCTGCGCGTGAAGCTGCTGCATCGCACGACGCGGCAGGTCCGCGTGACGCCCGACGGCGCCGCGTACTACGAGCGCGTGGTGCGCGTGCTGGCCGAGCTCGATGACGCGGACACGGCCTTGTCCGACGCGACCAGCTCGCCGCGCGGCCGGCTGCGCGTCGACGTGCCGACCCCGTTCGCGCGCATGGTGTTGATGCCGGCGCTGCCGGACTTCCACGCGCGCCATCCGGAGATCCAGCTCGACATGGGCGTCAGCGACCGCATCGTCGATGTGATCGGCGACAACGTCGATGCCGTGCTGCGCGGCGGCGAGGTCACCGTGCCGTCGTTGATCGCGCGACGGGTCGGCGATCTGCAGCTGGGCGTCTTCGCATCGCCCGGCTACCTGTCGGTCGCGGGGACGCCCGCTCATCCGCGCGAGATCGAGGAACCCCACCACCGCATCGTCGGGTTCCTGCGGGCCAGCAAGGGCACGGTGGGATCGATGGAGATGCGGCGCGGCGACGAGGTCGTCGAGGTGCGCGGTCGCTACGTGGTGGCCGCCGACGACGGCAACGCCTACCTGGCGGCGGGGCTCGCCGGCATGGGCGTGCTCTGGTTGCCGCGCTACATGGCCGATCCGCACGCGGCGCGCGGCGAGCTCGTGCCGCTGCTCACCGACTGGGCGATGGACCCGATGCCGATGTACCTTGCCTATCCCCCCAACCGCCACGTCAGCGCGAAGCTGCGCGTGTTCATGGACTGGATCGAGACCTTGATGGCCCGTCACGCACCCCTGGCGACGGGGCGGGCGTGATCGCTCAGGGCGCCGCGTTGGCCGACCCCGAGCCCGCGCTGCGGCGGCTGTCGACCCATGCGTCGACCACCTGTTCCAGCACCGTCAACGGCACGTCGCCGGTCAGCAGCACGACGTTGTGGAACTGCTTGATCTCGAAGCGGTCGCCCAACTGCTGGCGGGCCTTCTCGCGCAGCGCCTCGATGCGCAGACGGCCCAGCATGTACGCGCAGGCCTGCCCTGGCCACGTGACGTAGCGGTCGACCTCCTGCGGCGTGATGCCGTAGTCGATCGCCTGCTGGCGGGTCCACTTCATCGCATGCAGGCCGGTGTCGACGACCAGGCGCCGCGCGCGGAACAGCGCGCCGTAGAGCTGGCCGAGGTGCCCGACCGGGTCGCCCTCGTACCAGCCGTTCTCGACGGCCAGTTGCTCCGAGTAGAGCGCCCAGCCCTCCACGTAGGCCGAGCCCGCCGTGAATGCGGCGCGGCGACGGAAGTAGGGCAGGTCCTTCGCCTCCATCTGGATCGCGAGCTGGAAGTGGTGTCCCGGGATCGCTTCGTGGTGGACCAGCGTCCGCATGTCGGCGATCTCGTAGGTCGGCCCTGCGAGCGGCGCCCAGAACACGCCCGGCTGCGAGCCGTCCGGCGCCGGCGTCGTGTAGTGCGCGGCGGCGGTGGGCTCGGTCAGCGCGGGCTCGCGGCGGACCTCGACGGGCGCCTTCGGCATCACGTCGAAGATCAGGCGGGCGCGCGCCTCGGCGTCGCGCAGGTAGGTGGTGTAGCGGTCCAGCAGCTGGCCCTGCGGCGCGGCGTCCTTGGGCTGGCGGTCGGCGTCCATCTTGCGATAGCGCTGCTCGATCGAGCCGTCCGCGTAGCCGAGCTGCCGCAGCAGGCCGTCCATCTCGCCTTCGATGCGGGCGACCTGCTTCAGGCCGATCGCGTGGATCTCGGCCGGCGTGAGTGCGGTCGTCGTGTTCTCGCGCAGGCGGGCGGCATAGAACTTGTCGCCGTCGGGCAGGCGCCAGACGCCGGCATCGTCGGTGGTCAGCGGCAGTTGCGCGCGCATCAGCGCCAGGCCGCGCTTCCACGCCGGGACGACCGACTTCGCGATGATGGCCTCGGCCTGCGCGCGAGCGCGCTTGCGGGCGTCGTCGCTCATGTCGGCCAGGCCGGCCATGCGCTCGGTCAGCGAGATCACCAGCGGATTGGCCGCGGGCGGCGCGGCCACGAACTGCTCAATCTGGCCGATCGTCGTCGCCGTGATGAATCGCGGCATCAGCACGCCCTTGGCCTGCGACGCGCGGGCGCGGACGATGCCCTGGTCCATCAGCGCGGCCAGGCCCGCCATCCGCGTCAGGTAGCTGCGCACGTCGCGCGCGTGGCGCATCGGGTGTTCCTGCACGAGGAAGGTGATCGGGCCGACGTGCACGCCGTCCATGTGCTCGAAGACGTAGTGATGATCGAGGAACGCCGCGCCGGCCACGTCCTGCTGCATCGTCCACGCCATGAGCGCGGCGGAGGTGCGCTGCGTCGGCGTCAGCGCCTCGCGCGGGAAGCGGGCGAGCTCCGCCAGCGCCTGCCGGTCGCGGGCGATGTCGGCCAGCTCGGCGGCGCGCGAGAGGTCGTTCCACTGGCCGTCGAGCCGGTCCTGCGTCGGGCCCTCGAAGTACTGCATGCGGGTGGCATGTTCGGGCAGGCGCTTCATGCGGGCGGCGGCGATGCGCTCGGCCCAGGCGTCGAAATCGGCGGCGCCGAAAGAGGCTGTCGCGGTCGCAGTCGCTGCAACGGCGACATTGAGGACCGGCGCGGTGGTCATCCAGCCGGCCACGGCGGCAGCGATCAAGGTCCGGCGCCGGAGGGGCAGCGCGCCGGTGGATCGGGTCGTCTTCGTCATGTGCTCTCCCTGGTCGACGATGCGTCGATTGGAACGGGAGGCAGGGTAACCGGCTATTCGTCACTCCCCGGCGAGCGGAACAGGGTCACTCGCCGCTGAACTCGTAGTCGGCGAACTCGGCGTGGCTCCACTTGATGAGCACCTTGAGCCGCGCGGCGGCGGCGGGGAGGGCCGATCGGTCGAACTGGCAGAACACGCTGACGTCGCCGTCCTCGCCGAACAGGCTGAGCTTGCTGCCCGCGCCGCACGCGAACGGCTGGCCGTCGAGCTCCGGCGCGATGCTGGCCGAGGTGTCGTCATGCCCGCCGGTGAACATCGCGCGGAAGCTGAAGCGCTTCGGCGCTGCGCCGGCGGGGAGGGTGCAGGTGATCTCGCGCCAGTCCATCATGCGGTCGGTTTCGACGCAGGCGGAGGCCTTGAGCGAGGGGCCGGGTGTTGCGGGGGCGGGCGTTTGCGCATTCGCGGACGTCGCGCAGAACGCGCAGATGGCGAGCAGCAGGGCGGTCGTTCGCATGGTGAGCCTCGATGCGTGAAAGCCGGAGATCTTCGCCGGGCCGTGTGACAACGCAACACGTGGCACCTTGACGGTTGTCATGTGGAAATCTTGCGGGGAGGCATGGGGGTCGATAAACTGCGAAGCTCAAGATCTGCCTAGGCGGGGTGTGATGGGCAGCGCCACCCGAGTCATCGGGTTCCAGTTGAACTGGTCATTCGCAGCAATGCGATAGAGAACCCCGCATCGCGGCGGCCCCTTCGGGGGCCGTCTGTCTTTCTGCCTCGAACTTTCAGCCGGAAATCTTCCGCCGAAGACTGGTGGTCTTGAGCAGGTTGAAGAACGCAACTCGGCGTCGCGGACGGAACCGTTCATGCGCGGAGACATCCACGGCATAAGCGGACTGGACCTGCAAAAGCAATCGACCCTTGCGCTTGCTGTCGCGCGTGACTTCAAAAAAGACGACGTACTGTCGCTCTGGCGTATCGGGACCTTCGATCTGCTCCGTGGTGACGAAATTCTGAGGGTTGTCGCGAGCGATCCGAATTGTTCGCTTGCGTAGCTCCCGAATGAGTTCTGGAAGATGTCGCTTCGAGAGCTCATACCTCCGCTCGCACAGTACGCGCACCTCGCGTCCGTCATCGAATAGTTCTGTGTGGGGAATCTCGCCGCGTCGTCGTCCGTCGCGCGCGATCGATCGTGTGAAACAGTGACACGAGAAGGCAACGACCACGGTCACTTCGAATCCGAGTCCCGGATCTACCCGGAATGCAAAGGGGGCCAGATGCGACAGGTCCCACGCCTGTCCATCGCGCATGACATTCCTGAACCGATGATGAGCACGAACAACATCGAGGTGATCGGCAATCGGAATTTCGGTGACGGGAGAGTCTTCTCGAACAGGGCGCGGCTCGCCCTCCAGCGTTGAACTGCACATGACTTGGCGGCCCTGGTGATGACGGGCCGGTCATGTTTCCGATGAAGGACTCCAGCGATCTTGCGCGTGATCAAGGGTTCCGCAGGTCAAGCAGAACCTGCAGCGTTCGTCGTGAGTTCGCGACCTTCAATAAGTGAATAGATCGCCTCAGGTGACCGAAGAATGTATTCGAGAGACTGACAAGAGCGGTGCCTATGGAGGTCATTGCGGCAAACCGCGCAGGACTCTAAAGTTCGAGGCTCAAGATCTACATTGTGGTGGGGTGAAAAAGGTAGTGCCGCCCGAGTCATCGGGTCCCAGCTGGAATGGGAGTTCGCGGTCTCCGCGATAGAGAACCCCGCATCGCGGCGGCCCCTTCGGGGGCCGTCTGTCTTTCTGGCCTCCATCGACGGACCAGCCGCTCACACGAACTGCGCCGCCGCATTTGCCGACGCCCACGCCCACTGGAAGTTGAAACCTCCCAGATGGCCGGTGACGTCGAGCACCTCGCCGATGAAGTACAGCCCTGGCGACTTCAGCGATTCCATCGTCTTGGACGACACCTCCTTGGTGTCGACGCCGCCCAGCGTGACCTCCGCCGTGCGGTAGCCCTCGGTGCCCGCGGGCACGACCTGCCATGCGGACAGGCGCTGGGCGATCTGCTCCAGCTCCGCGTGCGTGTACTGCTTGATCGGCTTGGACACGAACCACTGCTCGCCGATCAGCGTGGCCATCTTCTTCGTGAACAGCTCCGCCAGCAGCGTCTTGAGTTCCGCATTGGGCCGATCGTTGCGCTGCTGCGCGAGCCAGCCGGGCACGTCGAGGTCGGGCAGCAGGTTGATCTCCACCGCCTGACCCGGCAGCCAGTACGACGAGATCTGCAGGATCGCGGGCCCGCTGAGGCCGCGGTGCGTGAACAGGATGTTCTCGCGGAAGCTCTTGCCGTTGCAACTGACCAGGCAATCGACCGAGGTCCCGCTGAGCTCGTTGCACAGGTCCTTGAGCTGGTCCGTGATCGTGAACGGCACCAGTCCGGCGCGCGTCGGCAGCAGCGTGTGGCCGAACTGCTTCGCGACCTGGTAGCCGAAGCCGGTCGCGCCCATCGTGGGGATCGACAGCCCGCCGGTGGCGATCACCAGCGACTGGCAGCGCATCGGCCCTGCGGTGGTGGTGAGCGCATAACCCGACTCGGTCTTCTCGATCGTCTCGACGGTGGTGTCGAGCATCGGCGCGACGCCGACCTCGGCGCATTCGGCGAGCAGCATGCGCAGGATGTCGATGGACTTGTTGTCGCAGAACAGCTGGCCGAGCTTCTTCTCGTGGTGCGGGATCTGATGCTTGTTGACCAGCGCGATGAAGTCCCACTGCGTGTAGCGCGCCAGCGCCGACTTGCAGAAGTGCTTGTTCTCCGAGAGGAAGTTGGCCGGCTCGGTGTACAGGTTGGTGAAGTTGCAGTTGCCTCCGCCCGACATGAGGATCTTCTTGCCGGCCTTGTTGGCATGGTCCACCAGCAGCACGCGGCGGCCACGCTGGCCCGCCAGCGCGGCGCACATCAGCCCCGCGGCGCCCGCGCCAATGATCACGACATCGGTGTCCTGCACGTCCACAACTGCTTCCCTTCGACCCTGAACAACCTGCTTGAACCCGCTTCGCGCCGAGCGGAACGCTGCGGGCGATGGGCGCGGGACTTTAACGCAAACGCTCGCGCGGGCCTTGCGGGCCTCGCGGTCGACGGCTAGACTCGCGCCCTCTTTTCTGACTGCTGCTGCAGAAAAGGTCCTCAGCCGCGGCTTCTCGCCGGCGGCTGTCCCTTTTCGCCTGGGCTTCCAGGCCTCGGGCGCCTTCCGGCCCCGGAGAGCACAGCACCATGTCTCACTCCCTTCGACTCCAGCGAGCCTTCGCGCGCTCGCACATCGACCTGCGCTTCGAGGACGGCATCTACACCGTCCGCAACGACAGCGCACAAGCCACCATCCTGCTGCCGGCCGCGTTGCCGCTCGAGGAAAAGGCCGTCAAGCAGCTGCTCGCCTTCGCCTCGGTAAAGACGCCCGGCGGCGATGCCGCCGTCTGCGCCGCGTGCGCGACGCCCGACTTCCATCCCGGGTCGATCGCGCCGGTCGGCGCCGTGGTCGCGACGCCGGAAGACATCGTTATCCCCGCCGCCATCGGCACCGACATCAACTGCGGCATGCGGCTGGTGACGACCGGGCTCTCGCTCGCGCAGGCGGCGCCTCGCCAGTCCGCGCTCATCGCGCGGCTGAAGGCCGTGCTGCTCGAGAACGCCCGCAACGTCCCGACGCCGACGCAGGCCTTCAAGGCGCTGTTCGATGACGGGCCGCTGGCCTTCCTCGACCGCATCGCGCCGGAAGGCCTGTGGGCCGGCGTCGACCGCGACCGGCTCGTGGCGGAGGTCGATCGCTGCGTCGGACTCGACCGACTTGGCGGGCATTCGCGCCACGCGCCCCATGCGTTCGTCGATGGGCGCGATCGCTTCCGGGATCCCTGTCTCGGCACGCCAGGCGGCGGCAACCACTTCGTCGAGTTCCAGGTCGTCGATCGCATCCTCGATCGGCACGCGGCGTATGAGCACGGTCTGCGCGCGGGCGACGTCGTCGTCATGATCCACAGCGGCTCGCGCGACATGGGCTTCCACGTCGGCGCCCGTTGGATGGATCGCGCTCGCGACGCGTGGCCCGTCGGCGTCCGTCATCCGGAGAGCAAGCTCTATGCCCTCGAGGGCCCGCTGGCCGGCGAGTACCTCGAAGCCATGGGCGTCGCGGCCCGATACGCGTGGGCCAACCGGGTCGTGCTGGCGGAGATGGTGCGGCGGGAACTGGCCGATCTGTTCGGTGCGGACAGCTCGCGGCTGGTCGTGGACGTACCCCACAACGTCGTGCTCGCCGAGCACGGCCTGAACATCCATCGCAAGGGCTCGACGCCGGCGCACGAGGGGCAGCTCGCACTGATTCCGGGTTCGATGGGCGACGGCTCATACGTCGCGCGCGGGCTTGGTCATCCAGACTGGCTCTGGTCCTGCAGCCACGGCGCGGGTCGGCGGATGCGACGCCAGGAGACGCGACGCCTGCAGGCCGTCGACCGCAGTGATGCGGACTGGCAATGCGTGACCCTGCGCGAGGAACGCCGCATCGAAGAAGCGCCCGAGGCCTACAAGCCGATCGGGCCCGTCATCGATGCGCAGACGAGCGCGGGGCTCATCGAAGGCGTCGCGAAGCTCAGGCCGTGGGTGACGTTCAAGGCGTGAGCGAATCTGGCCTTCATGCGCGCGAGTCGCGGCGCGCTCGCGAGCGTGCATTCAGCCGTCTGCATGTGGCGTCGCACACCGCCTTCACGAGGTAGAAGGCGGCCACGAACGGCAGCACACCGCCAAGACCTCCAAAGGCCAAGAACAAGGTCGCGCCGCCGATGTCCTGGACAGCGAGGGCAGCAGCCAATGCGCCGATCGCCAGATATACCAGGAACCACAGCGGCCATGGCACGCGTGAGATCCGGCGCACCAGAGCCGCCAAGCACCCGGACAGCATGCCGGCGACCATCCCCGCGGCCATGACGAACGTCAACAGGTGGGCATCGCCATGCGCGTGAGCCGCGATCGGATGCGCAGCAATCAGCATCACCAGGGTAAGGCGCGGAGGTGAGAGCGCGGAGGAATTCATCGCGTACGCGTCATCGTTTCGACAGCGACATCCTGGCACCGAATGGTCCATTCGATGCCCGACACGAAGAGCATGCGGAACTCGACGCCGACATCGAGGGCCTCCATCTCGACGTAGCCGAGATCTTCCAGCTCTTCGATGGAGACGCCTTCAGGCAGGGTGCCGCCCGCAGTGATGCTGATGAACGTCATCGCGTAGCGCATCGGATGCTGCAACGGTTGATCCCAACCGTTCAGCACGAGCGAGAGCCTTTGTCCCGGGACGTCCGTGTCGACCGCCACGACTCGAGCGTCGTGCAGTGTGTGGTCGTCCCACAAGCGCAGGAGGTCGGCGGGAAGCCGATGACGGACGGACGCGAGGTAGCTCTCGTACTGGCGGAAAACAGCGAGGTCGGGATCGCCGGCGGCATCCCGCCACGCTGGGGTGAAGAACTTCATCGGTTGAAGGGCCCAGGGATCTTGGATGCAGCATCCTACGGCCCTTCGCATGACGCCGGCGATGGCGTGACGTCAATCCGCGATGCTCACGCCGTTTCGCGCCTCACGCTGCCCCGCACCGCCACCGCGGCCAGCACCGCCGGCACCGCCAGCAGCGCGAGGATCCCCGCGAAGCTCCAGCCCAGTCCCAGCAGCACGCCGCCGACCATCGATCCCAGGATGCTGCCGAAGCGCCCGACGCCGAGCATCCAGCTCACGCCGGTCGCGCGCGCCATCGTCGGATAGCACGACGGCGCGTAGGCGTTGAGCCCCGTCTGCGCGCCGCTCATGCAGAAGCCCACCAGCGCGGACAGCAGCCCCAGGCCGTTCACGCCGGCGCCCATCGCCGCCAGCAGCAGCACGCTCAGCGCGCCGCCCGCGTAGGCGACGCTGATCACCCGCGTCGGTCCCATCCGGTCCATCAGCCAGCCGACCACGACGCCGCCCGCCGTGCCACCGATCTGGAACATCGCCGTCACCATCGCCGCCTGCGAGATGCTCAACCCCTGTTCCTTGAACAGCGTCGGCAGCCAGCCGGTCAGCAGGTAGATCACGAGCAGGCCCATGAAGTACGTGGTCCACAGCGCCAACGTCTGACGTCCGTAGCCCGCGGAGAAGAGCAGCCGCACCGGCGTGCGGGCCGCCACCTCGGGCTCCTTGGAGACGAACTGCGTGTGCGCCGCGAAGCGCTCGCCGCAGACGCGGCCGAGCGTCGCCGCGATGCGCGCGCCCGCGACGCCGCGCACCGCCATGAAGCGGCACGACTCCGGCAGCCACGCCATCAGCAGCGGCACCAGCACGAGCGGCAGCGCGCCGCCGACGGCCAGCACCGAGCGCCATCCCCAGTGCGGGATCATCCCGGCCGCCACGAAGCCGACCAGCGCCGAGCCCAGGTTGAAGCCGGTGAACATCAGCGTCACCATCAGCGAGCGGGAACGCTCCGGCACGTACTCCGACAGCAGCGTCGTCGTGTTGGGCATTGCCGCGCCCAGGCCGATGCCGGTGAGGAAGCGCAGCACGACCAGCTCCGTCAACCCCTGCGCGCGGGAGGCCAGCAGCGTGAAGATCGCGAAGACCAGCACCGAGATCACCAGCACCTTCTTGCGGCCGATCCGATCGGAGGTCGGCCCGGCGAAGAGCGCGCCGAACACCAGGCCGATCGGCGCGGCGCTCATCACCATGCCGAAGGCGGCTTTCGAGATGCCCCATTCCTGCAGGATCGAGGGCGCCAGGAAGCCCATGATCGCCACGTCCATGCCGTCCGCCGCCACCACCAGGAAGCACAGGGCCAGCGTCAGCCACTGGCGCGAGGACATCCCGCGTCCATCGATGAACGCGCGAACGTCCACTGTCGAAGTCGTATTCACCACGTGTCTCCCATCGACCTCAGAAGGCGTGGCGGATGCCCATGCCCAGCCCCGTCTGCGAGCCGCCCGCCGCCGGCGTGCTGCCCGCCGCCGCGGCCGCGTTGCTGACGCCCAGCGCGAGCGTGCCGTCGTTGTCGATGCGGCCCGCCGTCGCGTAGACCGACGTGCGCTTGGACAGGAAGTAGGTGCCGCGCACGGCCCACAAGGTCGCCTCGTTGGCGCTGTTCTTGTAGTCCAGCTTGAACACCTGCGCGTCTAGTCCCCAGCTCGGGGTCAGTGACCAGGTCGCGCCGGCGTACCAGAGGTTGCTCTTCGGCGTCGTGGCGCTGGCGTCGTTGCGGCGGGCGATCAGCCCCGCCGCGAGCTTCCAGTCGCCGGTCTTGAACCAGCCCGCCACCGTGCTGCGGCGGTCCTTCATCGCGCTGCTCGTCAGACCCGCGAAGGCGCCGGCGCCGCCGCGCATCTCGTCGATCGCGGCTGAGGCGCCCCACACCGTCGTGTCGTACTTGACCATGGCCGACCACTGCCGGCAGGCGTTCTTGTCGGCGGCGTTCTCGCCGGCGCAGTTGGTGCCCGACGGGCTCGGCCCCGCGTTGACTGCGTCGCGGCCGGGGCTCCAGGTCGCGCCGACGGTGAAGCCGCTGAACTGGCCGCGATAGGCGATCGCGTTGTCCACGCGCGCATTCGGCAGGTAGCTGTCCAGCGAGCCGGAACCGAACATCGCCGGTCCGAGGATGTCCGCATCGGTCTGCGACCAGAACAGCATCGAGTACTGGCGCCCGAGGCTGATCGTCCCCCAGCCGCCTTGCAAGCCGACGTAGGCCTGACGGCCCCATGCGCGCCCGCCCTGGTTGAGCGTGCCGCTGTCGGCGCCGATGCCCATCTCCAGCGTGAACACGGCCTTGAGCCCGTCGCCGAGATCCTCAGTGCCGCGGAATCCCAGTCGGGACGGTGCATAGCCGCCGCTCAGGCCCGGCATGCGCGTGAGGCTGGCGCCACTGGCGCCGACCTTGTTCAGGTACTCGACCGGCACGTCGAGCAGTCCGTAGATCTGCACGTTGGTCGAGCTCTGCGACTGCGCCTGGACCGGCGCGTGCGCCAGGCCGCACAGCGCGCCCGCGGTCATCAGGGTCGCCGCGGAAAGTGTTCTTGTTGTCTTCACGATGTCTCCTCGTCTCTTTGGTTGGGGGAAGTGGATGCGACCGAATAAAGGACCCGTGCGTTGCGGGTCGCCTGGAACGCGTCGAGCGTCTCGCCGCGCATCGCGGCGTAGATGTGCAGGTTGGAGACGCCGATCACGGCGCCCAGCTTTTCGAGCAGGAAGAAGATGACGCCGTACCGAATCAGCCCGATCCAGTCGCGGCGGCGCACGAGGTCGCGCTCCTCGTCGCTGAGCGCGGCGCGCTCGAACGCCGCCTCCTCGTCGGCGAGGAAGTCGCGGCGCACGGCGGGGTCGACCAGCGCATGCAGGAAGTGGTTGAGGCGGTAGGCCTTGACGCTGCGTTCGAGCGTGAACGGATAGGTGCCGGGCAGGGCGCCGACGCCGTCGAGCTGCCGCGCCATGTGCGTACGATGCCGATCGAGCGTCGCCTCGGGCAGCGCCCGCTGTGCCTGTTGCGCCGGCTCGAAGATCGCCGTCGCGATGCCGGTCATCGACGGCAGCGTGTATGCGCGGTGCAGGCAGGTCACCCGCGCGGCGAGCGCGCCGCGCATCACCAGCCACATGATCACTTCCGAGCCCTCGAAGCCGCCCAGCGTCGCGTACTCGGCGTGGGTCATGTCGGCGAGCGCCTCGGGGTCCTGTTCGAGCAGGTCCAGGAACCGGGCGTCCCACGCGGGGTTGTTGAAGCCCGCGCGCTCGCCGTGCACCTGGTGCGACAGGCCGCCGGTCGCGACGATCGCGACGCGCAGGTCCTCGGGGTAGCTCTCGATCGCGCGGCGCAGCGCCTGGCCGAGCCGGTAGCAGCGTCGCGCGCTCGGAATCGGAAACTGCAGCACGCCCATCTGCAGCGGCACCAGCTTCACCGGCCACGCCGGCTCGTGCGGGCACATCACCGACAGCGGCGAGAAGCAGCCGTGGTCGAGCGCCTTGTCCTGGAAGAAGGACATGTCGAACTCGTCCGCCATCAGCGACTGGCCGATGTGCGCCGCCAGTCCGGGATGCCCGTCCACCGGCGGCAGGTCGCGCGCGCCGCCGCCCTCGTCGGCCACGGCCCAGCGCTCTCCGACCCCCAGCGAGAACGCCGAGTAATGGTCGAAAAAGAACGAGGTGACATGGTCGTTGTAGACCATCAGCAGCACGTCGGGTTTGCGGGCCGCGAGCCAGTCCTGGACCGGCGCGAAGGCGTCGAAGATCGGCGCCCAGGCCGGGTCCGACCGCTTGTCGCGGTCGAACGCGAAACCGATCGTCGGGGTGTGGGAGGCGGCGATGCCGCCGATGATCCGGGCCATGGAACTTCCGAGCGGGGACGTGGCGCGCGACCGGACGGTCAGAGGGGCGCGGCCGCGTAGGGATTGAAGAACTCGCTGCCGGCCCAGTCGGGGACCTGCGAGGTGTAGAGCGCCGGACCCTTGGTGTAGTTCCCGGCCTGCGTCGCGTCGGCGCCGCTGTTGAGCTTGGCCAGCGCGGGGTACGGGTACACGGGGCGCGACGCGGTCACGGCGCCGGCGGCGTCGGTGCGGTTCGTCGTGATGTCGTCGGGGGCGGTGCCCTTCTCGACCCAGGTCACTGCGGCGGTGACCAGGTCCATCTTGTCGTGGCCTTCGCCGCTGCCGCAGTGCGCAACACCTGGAACCAGGTACATGCGCATGAACGCGTCCATCGTCGATTGGCCGAGCACCTTCTGCATCGCCTCGTAGTACGCGATCGTGCCGAGGGGCGAGATGTGCTGATCCGCCCAGCCGTGCCACAGGATCAGCTTGCCGCCAGCGGCCTTGAACGCCGTGAGGTCCGGGTTGGTCGCGTCGTTGAGCGGATGGCGGGGCCGCAGCTTGGCGTAGAAGGCCTCGCTGAAGTCGAGCTCGTCGATCGTCGGCGGCGTCGCGTCGGTGAAGATCACGGAACGGGCGCCGTTGACGAAGTTGTCGCTCCCGAGGCGCGTCGTCGGCGTGTCGTTGGCCGGCACGAAGACGCCGGACCAGTTCAGCTCCGAACCGTATTGCGAGGTTCCCACCAGCACGCGCCGGTTGGTCGAGGCGTCGCGCGGTCCGGCGTAGAACTTGCGAGCGGACGCCACTTCGGTCGCGGTCAGGCAGGCGCTGGTGTCGGTCGCGCCGTCCGCGCACTGGAGGGCCGCCGGGTCGTAGCTGCACAGGCGCGGATCGCTCAGCAGGCCGTCGGTCTGCCCGTCCTGTGCGTCGCAGGCGGCGACGACCGCGTTGTGCAGCACCGCCGCCTTGGCCGGGTACATCACGATGTTGCCGGTGGTCAGGCCGTTGTCGCGGTTGGCCCGAGATCCCCAGCCGTGCAGCAGCGAGTTCTGCGTCTGGAACAGGAAGGCCGGCGCGCCGACGACGATGCCGTTGTAGTCCGTCGGATAACGCTGCGCGGCCATCAGCCCTTCGCGCCCGCCGTCGGAGCAGCCCACGAAGTAGGCGTACTTCTGCGCCTGGCCGTAGAACGCCAGGGTCAGCTTCTTCGCGGCGAGATTGGTGATGTGGACGGCGCGGTAGGCGAAGTCCACGCGGCGCTGCGCATCCAGCGACCAGGTGGCTTCGGCGTTCGTATGGCCCATGTTGGTCGAGGCGAGCACGAAGCCGCCCGACTGCACCAGCGGGCAGCCGTAGGCCTGGCCGGGATCGACCGCCGCGCTGATCGAGCCGCAGAGGCCGCCGCAGCCGATGTCCAGCGTGCGCTGCGTCCAGGTCTCCAACGGCAGCCGCACGCGGAAGCCGACGGCCGGCGCGAGCGTGCCCTCGACGGTACAGAACTTCGTGTCCTTGCCGTTGATCGCGATGCTGCCTTCCGTCGCGGAGGTGATGGTGCTGCCGACGCCGCCGATGTCGACGAGGTTGGTCGAACTCAGGCTGGCGCAGGTGGCGGTCGGCTTGACGACGGCCAGCTCGACCGACGCCGGCGGCGTGGTCGTGTCCGCAGGCGAGGCCTCGCTGCCGTTGCAGCCGCCCAGCCCGCCAAGGGTCGCGGCGAGCATCAGCCCGAGCGCCCTGGTGATAACCCTAGGTTGTGTCACGCTTGTCTCCTGTCGTTGCTGTGGGGAAGGGGATGGGTTCCCTGTCTCAGCGCGCGCATCGCCGCTTTGTCGCGGCTTCATCGGTGTTCCCGGCCATCGGTCTTGATCCGGATCAAGTCGATGCGGGGCGGAGTCTAGGAATCGCTGCCGGCATCTGGCAGATGCCGCGAAGCGTGGCGCGATAACCCACCGTTATCATCCCGGCGCATGAAGCTCACGAACTTGCGGGCGCTCGTCGCCGCGGTGGAGGAAGGCAGCCTGCGATCGGCGGCGCGTCGCGTCGGGGTGTCGCAGCCGGCGCTGACGAAGATGGTCCGGGAGCTCGAACGCGAGCTGGAGACGACGCTGCTGCTGCGCTCGACGACCGGCGTGCTGGCGACGGCGCAGGGCATGGTCCTGTACGAGCGCGCGCTGGCCGCGGACCGCGAGCTCTCCCATGCCCGCGATCAGATCCAGCAGCTGAGCGGCCGCATGACGGGTTCGCTGACCATCGGCGCGGTGCCGCTGGCGGTGATGCTGCTGGTGCCGGAGGCGCTGCGCACCTTCGGCGCCGAGTTCCCCGACATCCAGCTGCGCATCGTGGAGGAGCTCTACATCGCGCAGCTCACGCGCGTGCGCAAGGGCGAGGTGGACATCGCGCTCGGCCCCTTGCCCGATCAGCTGCCGCGCGGCGAATGCACGGTCGAATCGCTGATGCCGATCGACATGGTGGTCGTCGTGCGCAAGGGCAATGCGCTGGCGCGATCGAAGCAGCTCGCCGATCTGGCCGAAGCGCGCTGGGTCTACACCGGTGCGACCGAAGCGACGGGGCTGGCGCGCACGCTCTTCGAGACCCACGGCCTGCCGCCGCCGCCCGCCGGGGCGGTGGTCAATTCGACGCTGGGGCTGCTGTCCGTGATCGCGAGCGGCAACTGCGTCGGCCTGCTGCCGCGGCAGATCGCGGCGCATCCGTTCGCCGCGCAGTTCCTGCAGGTGGTGCCCGTGAAGGAGGCGCCGCTGCGCCTGACGCTCGGCGCCATGGCGCGCAACGACGCGGCGGTGAAGCCGGCGGTGCGGCACGTCATGGCGCACCTGCACCGCGCGGCCTACGTCATCACGCACGGTCGCGCTTGACGCGCTCTTGCGCTTCAGCACCGCCACCGCCATGCCGGAACTGAATAGCAGCTAGTCCAGGCCATAACTTGGACGACGTGGCGGGGCTCTCCACAATGCACCGCAGTCGGCCCGGCAGGGCAACGCCATGCCGCGGTCGTTCCCAGCGAACCAGAGAGCCCCATGATCATCGACGTCCACGGTCACTACACCACCGCTCCCGCCGCGCTCGGCGCCTGGCGCGACCTGCAGATCGCCGGCCTGAAGGACCCGTCGCGGGCGCCGAGGGCCAGCGACCTGAAGATCTCCGACGACGAGCTGCGCGAGTCCATCGAGACCAACCAGCTCAAGAAGATGAAGGAGCGCGGCTCCGACCTGACGATCTTCAGCCCACGCGCCAGCTTCATGGCGCATCACATCGGCGACTTCCAGACCTCCGCCACCTGGGCGGCGATCTGCAACGAGCTCTGCGCGCGCGTCGCCGAGCTCTTCCCCGAGCACTTCGTCGGCGCGGCGATGCTGCCGCAGAGCCCCGGCGTCGATCCGGCGAGCTGCATCCCGGAACTCGAGAAGTGCGTCAAGGACTACGGCTTCGTCGGCATCAACCTGAACCCCGATCCGTCCGGTGGCCATTGGACGAGCCCGCCGCTGACCGACCGCCACTGGTACCCGCTCTACGAGAAGATGGTCGAGCTGGACATCCCCGCGATGGTCCACGTCAGCACCAGCTGCAACGCGTGTTTCCACACCACCGGCGCGCATTACCTGAACGCGGACACGACGGCCTTCATGCAGTGCCTGACCGGCGACCTGTTCAAGGACTTCCCGACGCTGAAGTTCCTGATCCCTCACGGCGGCGGCGCGGTGCCGTACCACTGGGGACGCTTCCGCGGGCTGGCGCAGGAGCTCAAGAAGCCTTTGCTCGACGAGCATCTGCTGAACAACATCTTCTTCGACACCTGCGTCTATCACCAGCCGGGCATCGACCTGCTGACGGCCGTGATCCCGGTGAAGAACGTGCTGTTCGCGTCCGAGATGATCGGCGCGGTGCGCGGCATCGATCCCGAGACCGGGCACTACTTCGACGACACCAAGCGCTACATCGCCGCCACGCCCCACCTCAACGACGAGGAACGCCACCTGGTCTACGAGGGCAACGCGCGGCGCGTGTTCTCGCGGCTGGACGCGCGGTTGAAGGCGCAGGGCCGCTGAGCGTCGAGGCATGCGGCGGCGCGAAGCGCACAAGGATTCGCGCTGACGCCGCACGCCGGTGCTGCGACACTCCTGGGCACGCTTTCTGCTTCGTGCCCGGGATGAGCGCCACACCTGACGACACCACACCGCCGCCTTCCCCCGCGATCGCGGAGCCGCTCGCCGACCTGGCGATCCGCTCCCACACGGCCTTCGAGGACGCGCAGGCGATCTTCACCGGGACGCTGTTCGTGTCGCTGGCGCTGATCCTGTTCGCGCAGGTCGGGCTGCTGACCGGCGGCACCGCGGGCGCGGCCTTCGTGCTGCACTACGCCACCGGCGTCAGCCTGGGCAAGCTGTTCTTCCTGATCAACCTGCCGTTCTACTGGTTCGCGTGGACGCGCATGGGACGCGAATTCACGGTGAAGACCTTCATCTCGATCGCCTTGCTGTCGGTGCTGACCGAGTTCTCGCCCAAGCTCTTCGCCATCGACCGCATCCATCCGGCCTACGCCGCGATCCTCGGCGGGGCGTTGCTGGGCTCGGGCTGTCTGTTCCTGGCGCGGCATCGCGCCAGCCTCGGCGGCGCCACCATCGTGTCGCTCTACCTGCAGAAGGCCAAGGGCTGGCGCGCCGGCAAGGTGCAGATGGCGATGGACTGCGCGATCGTGCTGCTCGCGCTCACCGTCGTGGATCCGGAGCGGGTCGCGTACTCGGTGCTCGCCGCGGTGGTGATGAATCTCTTCATCGCCGTCAACCACAAGCCGGGACGCTACGCGGTGCTGTGACCGCGCGCCGCGACCGCGGCAGGTCCGGCGCGTGAGGCGCCGGGCCGCGCGCGGCGGTGCCCAGCCAGGGGTATCAACCTAGGGGTGCCAACCTAGGGGTTCCGGGAGGTCCTAGGGATGGGCCGCCGGCGAGGGTCTGCCTAGTCTGGCTCACGGCTTCTTCACGGCTCGATTCCGGGCGGTGGCCGCAATGCGAGATTCGCAGGAGGTGCCCATGCCCACACGCCAGTTGATGCTCACCCAGCTCAAGTGCGTCGACGACACCAGCGAGGGCGGCGACGACTCGCCCTATGTGCTGGTCTTCATGGCGCACCGCAACGTGCCCGGCGGCAAGCTGCACCGCGTGCGCGATTCCGATTGGGACGACGACTTCAATGTCGGCTCGGTCGACAACACGCGGCGCATCATCGACGAATCGGAAGCCGGCGGCGCCTTCGTCTTCGTGTTCATGCTCGAGGAGGACTGGGATGCGGACCTGGGCGGCGGCGGGGTGCTGCAATTGATGATGCAGACCATCTGGAACAACTTCGGCCAGAGCGGCTGGAGCAATCTGACGCCGGCCCAGTTGCGGTCGGTCGTCGGGCCCAAGCTGTCGAGCATCGTGTCCAGTTCCTTGTCCAACGACGAGTACCTCGGCTGGCACAGCTTCGTCGTGCCGACGGTGACGACGGAAACGCCGCTCACGCCGCTGAACTTCAGCGGCGACGGCGGCACCTACAAGCTCACGTTCACGGTGAGGATCAAGGGCGGATGACGCCGCTCGACACGCACCGTGAAGGGAACCGGTCTCCTGGGCCTCCCTAGCCCGGCGTCCCGGCCTGCCGGCGGCGGAACTCCGCGGTCGGCAGGCCGCCGACGCCCCAGTTGTCGAGCTCGACCTCGTCGATGACGACGAAGGTCATGTGATGGGGCTTGCCCATCACCTCGAACAGCAGATTGCTGACACCCTGGATCAGGGCCGCCTTCTGCTCGGGCGTGGTGGCGCTGGCGCCGGGGGCGGTGCCCTCGCGGGTCACCTTGATGTTGACGTAGGGCATGGTGGGCTCCTTGGTCTGCCGAGCCGGGCTCGGCTCGTGGGGATCGGTCGGGGACGGGAGAGGCTCAGCGGCCGGCGTGCTGGCCGCCGTCGACGTTGAGCAGCTCGCCGGTGACGAAGCCGGCGCGCTCCAGATACAGCACCGCGTCGACGATGTCGCTGATCTCGCCCATGCGGCCCATCGGGTGCAGGGCGGCCAGGAAGTCGTGCGTCTCCGGCGCGTGCATCGGCGTCTTGATCACGCCGGGACGCACCGCGTTCACGCGGACGCCGGTCTTGGCGTACTCGATCGCCAGCGAACGCGTCACCGCGTCCAGCCCGCCCTTGGTCAGGCCGGCCAGGCCGGTAGGCACCGCGGCGATCGGCTGGTCGACCAGCGTGGTCGTGATCGTCACGACGTGGCCGCTCTTCTGCTGCAGCATCTGCGGCAGCGCCAGCTGCGTGACGTGGAAGAAGCCCGCGACGTTGACGGCGATCGCGTCCTGGAAGTCTTGCGGCGTGTACTCGACGAACGGCTTGGCGATGAAGACGCCGGCGTTGTTGATCAGCGTGTCGATGCGGCCGAAGCGGTCGAGCGCGGTCTGCACGACGCGTTGCGCGACGAGGCGGTCGCCGATGTGGCCGGGCACGGCGACCACGCCGGCGTCGTCGCCCTGCTGGATATGGCGCGAGTTGGCGACGACGGCGTAGCCCTGTGCGCGATAGGCGGCGACGAGCGCCGCGCCGATGCCTTGCGAGGCGCCGGTGACGATGGCGACCTTCTGTGCGGTTGTGCTGGAAACGGTGGACATGGAAAGGCTCCTGTTCATGCGGGATCCGGAGGATCCGGGTGGGTCGGGACGCCGTGGCGGTCGGAGATCGTTCGGCGTTGGACAGAAGGTTAGGAGCCGGGCCTTCCGCGCGGTAGCCGCTATCCTGTCTCAATGGCTGATCAAAAACGCACAGGGATCCGTGGGGGCGTCGACTGGGAGGACCTGCGCGTGTTCCTCGCGCTGGGGCGGCACGGCAGCCTGTCGGCGGCGGCGCGGGCGCTGACGGTCAATCACGCGACGATCTCGCGGCGCATCCAGGCGCTGGAGGACAGCCTCGGCGAGAAGCTCGTCGATCGCCGGCCTGACGGCTACGTGCTGACGGCGGCGGGACGGCGCGCGTTGGCGGCGGCGAGCGACATGGAGTCCGCGGCCCAGTCGCTCGCGCGCGAAGGCGGTGGCGGAAACGGAGGCGACGGCGCGGTGCGCGGACTGGTGCGGGTGAACGCGCCGCCGGCGCTGTCGCAGGGTTTCCTGATCGACCGGCTGGCGCGGCTCGCGGTGCTGCATCCAGGGCTGGATGTCGATCTCGCGACGGACCTGCGGGCGGTGAGCCTCGACCGGCACCAGGCGGACATCGCGGTGCGCCTCACGCGGCCGCGCGACGGCGACTTCATCGCGAAGCCGCTGGGCACGATGGGCTTCGGCTTCTACGGCACGCCGTCGGTCTGCGAGGCGGCGCAGGCCGGCGCGGCGCCGGTGTTCGTCGGCTTCGACGAGGAGAACGCCGACATGCCCGACGCGACCTGGCTGGCGCAGCGCTTCCCGCGCGCCAGGGTCGCGTTCCGCGCCAACAACCACATGTCGCAGGCCATCGCGGCAAGGACCGGCGCGGGCCTGGCGGTGCTGCCGCATTACATCGGGCGGCAGGTGCCCGGGCTGCGTGCGTGCGCGCTGGCACCGGTGCGCGATCCGCGGGAGATGTGGCTGCTGATCCGCGGGCAGGACCGGAAGGACCGGGCGATCCGCACGGTGGCAGATCACCTGCAACAGGTGTTCGAAGAAGAGAAGGCGCTGTTTCTGCCGTGATGCCTTGGTGATCCCGTGATGCGGTGAACCGCCGCGATCCGCGAATCCTCAGGTCGACGCGAGTTCCTGGAGATTCAACAGCCGGCGCACGTTGTCTTCGTCCTCGCGCGTCGCCGGCTGGTAGACCACCATGCCGAGGTCGGGCCGCTGATCGACGGAGAACGCCGAGTACTCGAAGGCGATCAGCCCGACGGTCGGATGCCGCAGCCGCTTCACGCCCTCGCCGAAGGCCTTCACGTCGTGCTCGCGCCAAAACTTCTCGAACTCGGGACTGCGCGCGCTGACTTCGCGCACCAGGGCCTCGACCCTGGCCGTGTCGCCGACTCGCGCGGAGTCCGCGCGGAACGCCGCCACCACGAAACGCGCGACGCTTTCCCAATCGTCCTGCGCCGCCCGCACGCGCGGGTTGCAGAAGATCAGCTTCACGATGTTGCGCTGCTCCGGCGGCAGCGTGCTGTAGTCGGTGAGCACGGCGCTTGCCGCGCGATTCCAACCGACGACGTCCCACAGCGGCGTCTTCACGATCGCCGGGCTCAGCGTGAGCGCGTCCAGCACGCGCTGCAGCCGCGGCGTGACGCCGGCGGCTTCCGGGGCGCGGATCTCGGGCGCGCGTCCGAAGGCGAGCAGGAAGAGGTGCTCGCGCTCGACGTCCGTCAGCAGCAGCGCGGTGGCGATGCGCTCGAGCACGACCTCCGACGGCGCACCGCCACGTCCCTGCTCCAACCACGTGTACCAGGTCGGGCTCACGTGGGCGCGTTGGGCCACCTCCTCGCGGCGCAGGCCCGGCGTGCGCCGACGCGTCATCGGCAGGCCGAGCGCGGCGGGGTCGAGTCGCTCGCGGCGATCGCGCAGGTAGGCGCCGAGCGGGTTGTCCTTCGGCGCGTGCATGTGGGTCTGCGCGGCAGCTTCGGGCAACGCGGTGGGCATGTCCGCGCGAGGCTCGGAAGGCTCGGGGGACTCGGGACGAAACACGGAGGGAAGGGGAAAGACGCTGTTCATCCTGTTAGCCGCCATACCTGGATAAGGTCACTACTACACCGGGATGGATTCTGCGTTGACGATGCGTGGCATCAACTTTCGAGGGTTTCTCTCATGCGCGTTTTCGTCACTGGAGCCACGGGCTTCGTCGGGTCGGCGGTGGTCGATGAATTGATCGAGGCCGGCCATCAGGTGCTCGGGCTGGCGCGGTCGGAGGCGTCCGCGGAGGCGCTGGCCCGAGCCGGCGCCGACGTGCATCGCGGCACGATCGACGATCTGGACAGCCTGCGCTCGGGCGCGGCGTCGACCGACGCCGTCATCCACACCGCGTTCGACCACGACTTCTCCCGCTTCGCCGAGAACTGCCGGCGCGACAGCGTCTCCATCGAGGCGCTCGGCGAGGCACTGCTCGGATCGCAGCGTCCGCTGCTGGTGACCTCCGGGCTGGCGATGGCGGTGTCGGGGCGTCTGGGGCACGAAGGGGATCCGTGCCTGCCCGTGTCCGACGGCTACCCGCGCGCGTCCGAGCCGACCGCCCTGGCGCTCGCGGCGCGCGGTGTCAACGCCGCCACGGTGCGTCTCTCGCCGACGGTGCACGGCGCGGGCGATCACGGCTTCGTGCCGATCCTCATCGACCTCGCGCGGCGCACGGGCCGGTCGGCTTACATCGGCGATGGCCAGAACGCTTGGAGCGCCGTGCATCGCCGCGATGCGGCGGTGGTGTTCCGGCGCGCGATCGAAGCGCCCCGCGCAGGTGCGCGCTGGCATGCGATCGCGGAAGAGCGGCTCGCATTCAAGGACATCGCGACCGCGATCGGCGGGCGTCTGGGTGTGCCGGTGGTGAGCCTCTCGCAGGACGAGGCCCAGGCGCACTTCGGTTGGTTCACGAAGTTCGCCGGGCTGAACCTCGCGGCGACCAGCATCGCCACGCGCGAGGCACTCGGCTGGGCGCCGAAGCATCCGACGCTGGCGCAGGATCTCGACGAGGCGGGCTACTTCGACGTGAAGGCCTGAGGACAGCGGGCGGGCGCGTCTGCGGCGCGCGTCTGCGACTCGGTTCGAGAACACGAACCGCGGGTCCTTGCGATCGGGGCCGTGAAGCTCATGTCGGGGTCGTTGACGTTGCGCTACCTCATTCCCAGGGCATCTTCGGCTTCTTGACGCTCTGCAGCCAAGTTTGCGCGAGCACTTCGGCCTGGCGCTGTTCGTCTGCGGTGAGCGCGGGCACGGGCTTGGCGAATCCGTCGGGATTCCAGGAATCCTTCATCCGGTGTTTCTGGGCTTCGAACGCGATCTCGTAGGCGCGTGTCTCGATGCGGGTGAGTTCAAACAGGTCGGCATGTTTCGCGAGTTGCAGCGGGGCAATGTCATCGCCCTCGAGGAAGTCGGCTCGCAAGGCCTCGCCCAAGGGACGTCGTATCGATGACGGCGGATCGAAGTCGACGAGGCCGGCATAGATGATGGCAACCCCTCGCGCGCCACCGAGCAAGGCCCGTTCGGCAATCTCCTTTTCGCGAGCCATGAGATCCGGGGGAATGGATTGGCACTTCCGACCCTGCTCGTTGAAATGCCGCATCGCGGTGCCGTCCGTATCGCCGGAGAAGCGGCCTTCCGACTTCATCTTCTCCATGATCTGCAGGAGCTCCGGATTGAAGCGGCACATCGACATGAGCTTGACCGCTGCGCCGAGCTGCTTCGGCGTGCCGCCGTTGACGGCCGCGATCACGATCTGGCCGTAGTCCCGCATCGCGGCGGAGGCGCCGACACCCGGTGTCGGGACGCCAAAGGATGCCTTGCCGGCGCTGGCCGCGCCTGAACGCGGCGGGGCGCTTGGCGGCGCCGCCGCCTGCGGGAGCGCGGCCTCGCTGGCCGATCGTCCCGGCGTGCCCGGTGTGATCGCCGCCGGCATGTCAGAGGACACCTGCTCCGCCGACGAGGGATCGGCCCGGAAGTAGGTGGTGGCCGCCGCGACGCCGATCATGAGCAGCACGCCGCCCGCGAAGAGGGCTCTGCGTCGATGGGCCTTCGGACCTTCGTTCAAGGCGCTCATCCAGTCCGTCGCTTCGGTGGTTTGCGTTCCTGCTTGAGGCGCTCCGCGAGCGTTTCGGCCTCGCGGATCTCCTCCTCGGACATGTCGCGGAACGGGCCTTCCTGGAAGATCGTCTCGCGTAGGCGCCGGATCTCTTCCGGCGATTCGGAGATGGCCACCAGGAGGTAGGCGCGCGCTTCCGTCTTGGACATGCCCAACTTCATGCCGTTGAAGCCAAGTTCATCGGGGAGGTGGCGGGCGCCATCGCGGAAATCGGTCTTCATCGCGTCCAGCAGCCGATCCCGCATCGGCTCGGGCGGACGGTAGTCGACGGAACGGCCGTAGATCAACGACACGCCGCTCACGCCTGCCTCCACCGCGCGCGCCGCGAGGGCGCCGCGCTGTGCCTGCATCTCCGGTGTGATCGACTTGCATTGGGCTTCGAGCCACTCGGCGGCGGCGATCCTGCCGTTGCGCTGCGCATCCGGCAGTCCCGATCTCCTGGCGTCGCCCGGCAGGTCGTACAACGAGGTCTCCAGACAGGTCTGCAGCACGAACGCGGCCTCGCCGGCCTGCTTCGGCGTTCCGCCGTGCATGCCGATCAGCACGATCTGGCCGAAGTCCTGCATCTCGGGCGGCTTGAATGCCGGGTCTGTCCTGGCTGTGGCGCCGCTCGCCGCGGCTGGAGCCGGGGTGGGGGCTGGCGCCGCCTTCTCGGGCTTCGCGGCGTCGGGCTCGGAGGCGCTCTGCGGTACGGAGGCCGGCGGCTGAACAACGGTGGGCGGGGTGGCCGTCGCGACGTGCTCGTCCTTCGGCGATTCGGGCCAGAGCTGCACGGCAATCGCTGCGCCGGTCAGCAGCAGCCCGCTCGCCACGATCCAGCGGCGTGGGTGATTCATCTTCCTGACTCCCTGCGATGCGGTCGTCCGCCGCATTGACGCCGTGGATGTTATCGACGCAGGAAGCAGAAAGGCCGACGCCCCCCATCGGAGGGAACGTCGGCCTTGCGGTGCATCGGGGGTCGGGTCATGCGCGCAGGAACACGCGCAGGACGCTCCCCATCACTTCGGCTGCTTGACGATCCGCAGGTAAGGCTTCGGCGCCTTCCAGCCTTCCGGGTAGATCGTCTTGGCTTCGTCGTCGGACACCGAGCCCGCGATGATCACGTCGTCGCCCTGTTTCCAGTTCACCGGCGTCGCGACGCGGTGCTTGGCGGTCAGCTGGATGGAGTCCAGCACGCGCAGGATCTCGTCGAAGTTGCGGCCCGTCGTCATCGGGTAGGTCAGCGTCAGCTTGATCTTCTTGTCCGGACCGACGATGAACACCGAACGCACCGTCGCGTTCGTCGCCGCCGTGCGGCCTTCCGACGTGCCCGGCTCCTCGGCCGGCAGCATGTTGTAGAGCTTGGCCACCGCCAGGTCGGTGTCGCCGATCATCGGGTAGTTCACCGCGGCGCCCTGCGTCTCCTCGATGTCCGCGGCCCACTTCGCGTGGTTCTCGACCGGGTCGATCGACAGGCCGATCAGCTTGGCGTTGCGCTTGGTGAACTCGGGCTCGATCTTGGCCATGTAGCCCAGTTCGGTCGTGCACACCGGCGTGAAGTCCTTCGGATGCGAGAACAGGACGGCCCAGCTGTCGCCGATCCAGTTGTGGAAATCGATCTCCCCCTGCGTGGTCTTGGCGGTGAAGTTCGGGGCGATGTCGTTGATGCGCAGAGACATGGTGGGCTCCAAGGTTGAAAGTGCCGTCGCCCTCGTGGACGATCGGACAGGCCGGGCGATTCTCGTCGTCAATCCAGCCGTCGGGGGCGTCCGGCAGGGGGAGCGACATTCTTGTCCTCCAGATTGACGACGGGCAGAGTCTGCCCAATGGCCTTACTCGACCAGCGACTTTACTCATGCGGGGAGCGAATGCTCACTGGCCGAAGGTCCAGTTCGCGCCGACTGTCCACCAGCCTTCCTTCGGCGCGTGCGCCGTGGCGGTGGTCCGCGCGAAGCTCAGGTCCAGCGTCAGCCGGTCGTTCAGCGTGCGGCGCAGGCCGAGTCGCGTCAGCGGGCGCTGGCCGTCGTGGAAGTGCTCGGCCAGCGCCTGCCAGTCCGGCGTCACCTGCCACTCGGCGGCGATGCCGCGTTGGGTGAGATCGTCCGCGCCCTTGCGCAGGGTGCGTCCCACGTTCACATGGAAGGCCAGGTCCTCGCGCGGCGTCCAGGTCAGCGGCACCAGCAAGGATTGTTGCGAGCGCGGGGTCTGGTCTTGCCACCCCAGCGCCGTGACCAGGCCGATCGCCAGTTGCGGCGTCAGTCCGGTCGCCCATTTGAGCTGCACGCCATGCAGGTGGAGCGACGAGGCCGAGCGGGCCGTTTCGCGGTCGACGTTGAGTTCGGCTTCGGCGCCGAGCAGGTTGCAGCCGAGGCCGGCGTGTTGAAGCTGGCGGCGGTCGAGGTTCGAGCGCTCGGCCCAGAGTTCAAGATTGCACTGGCCGGATTCGACGATCGCGGCGTCGTCGACGGCGTGGTGTCCGCCGGCGGCGAAGGTGGGGGCAGGCAGCAGCAGGCCGGCCAGCAGGGCCAGCAGGAAGAAGGGCATGGAAAGACTCCTGCGCGCACTGTCCCTCACACCCGTTGAGGTGTGATGACGGCGCGGTTCAAGATGGATCGGATCGGGTGAGTCGTCGCGCATTGGCGACGGTTGCCTCGGAAAGGCGATCGATGCGACAGGAGAAGAAGGTCGGCGCGACGCTGCGCGCCACCGGAGCCGGGTCAGCGCGTCAGTCGTGCGGCGGCCGTTCCGGCTCGCGTCGCGATGGGACTGGGGGCACTGTCCACGAGGGGCTCCAAGGGATGAAAGGCGCGAATTGTGGCACCGGTCAAAAAAACTATCGCTCCGATTGACCCGGACTGTTGCCGCTCTCACTGAGCGAGTTCTAGACTCGACCGCGCTCGCACGCTGCAGGCGGACTAGCGGACTGATCCCCAAGGTTCAACTCAGGAGGAAGACATGTCAGGCGAATCGAAGTGCCCGTTCTCGGGCGGAACCCACCACCATGCGGTGGCAGGCACCAAAGGCAACCGGGATTGGTGGCCCGAACAGCTCAACCTCTCCATCCTCTCGCTGCACTCGTCCAAGACGAATCCGATGGGCGAGGACTTCAAGTACGCGCATGAGTTCCAGACCCTCGACCTCGACGCCGTCGTCAAGGACCTGACCGCGCTGATGACGGACTCCCAGGACTGGTGGCCCGCCGATTACGGCCACTACGGGCCGTTCTTCATCCGCATGGCCTGGCACTCCGCCGGCACCTACCGCGTGCAGGACGGCCGCGGCGGCGCCGGCACCGGTGCCCAGCGCTTCGCGCCGCTCAACAGCTGGCCCGACAACGGCAACCTCGACAAGGCCCGCCGCCTGCTCTGGCCGATCAAGCAGAAGTACGGCCGCAAGCTGTCCTGGGCCGATCTGATGATCCTGGCGGGCAACGTCGCGCTGGAGTCGATGGGCTTCAAGACCTTCGGCTTCGCCGGCGGGCGCACCGACGTCTGGGAACCCGAGACCGACGTCTTCTGGGGCCCCGAGACCACGTGGCTCGGCGATGAACGCTATGCGGGCGATCGCGACCTCGCGAATCCGCTGGCGGCCGTGCAGATGGGCCTCATCTACGTGAACCCGGAAGGCCCGAACGGCAATCCCGATCCGGCCGCGTCGGCGCGCGACATCCGCGAGACCTTCAAGCGCATGGCGATGAACGACGAGGAGACCGTCGCGCTGGTCGCCGGCGGTCACACCTTCGGCAAGGCGCACGGGGCGGGCGAGGTCCACCACGTCGGCGCGATGCCCGAGGGCGGGGACGTCGAGGACCAGGGCCTGGGCTGGAAGAACAAGCTCGGCGAAGGCATGGGGGTCTACACGATCACCAGCGGCATCGAGGGCGCCTGGACGCCGACGCCGACGAAGTGGGACAACAGCTTCTTCGAAACGCTGTTCGGCTTCGAGTGGGAACTGACCAAGAGTCCCGCCGGCGCGCACCAGTGGACGCCCAAGGGCGGCGCGGGTGCGGGCACGGTGCCCGACGCGCACGACAAGAACCGCAAGCATGCGCCGATGATGACGACGGCCGACCTCGCGCTGCGCGTCGACCCGGCCTACGAGAAGATCTCCCGCCGCTACAAGGACAACCCGGCCGAGCTGGCCGATGCGTTCGCGCGCGCCTGGTACAAGCTGACGCACCGCGACATGGGTCCGCTGTCGCGCTACCTTGGCAAGCTGGTGCCGAAGGAAGAATTGATCTGGCAAGACCCGGTCCCCAAGGTCGATCATCCGCTGGTCGACGACCAGGACGTCACCGCCCTGAAGGCCAAGCTGCTGGCCAGCGGCCTGACCGTGCAGCAACTGGTGTCGACGGCGTGGGCCTCGGCCGCGACCTTCCGCAGCGGTGACAAGCGCGGCGGCGCCAACGGCGCGCGGATCCGCCTCGCCCCGCAGAAGGAATGGCTGGTGAACCAGCCCAGCGAGCTCGAGAAGGTCTTGAGCAAGCTGGAAACGGTGCGCAAGGAGTTCAACGCGTCCGCGGCCGGCGGCAAGAAGATCTCGCTGGCCGACCTGATCGTGCTGGGCGGTTCCGCCGGCATCGAGGCGGCGGCGAAGCAGGGCGGGCATGACGTCGTCGTGCCCTTCACGGCGGGCCGCACCGATGCGTCGCAGGACCAGACCGACGTCGAATCCATGGCCTACCTGGAGCCCGCCGCCGACGGATTCCGGAACTACGTGCGCAAGGACCTGGTCAAGCACACGGCGGAGCTGCTGATCGACAAGGCCCAGCTGCTGTCGCTGAGCGCGCCGGAACTGACGGCGCTGGTCGGCGGCATGCGGGTGCTGGACACCAACGTCGGCCACACGAAGCACGGCGTCCTCACGACGCGGCCCGGGACCCTGAGCAACGACTTCTTCGTCAACCTGCTGGACATGCGGACGCGTTGGCAGAAGTCGACGAGCGACGACGGCGTGCTCGAGGGCCGGGACCGCACGTCCGGCGCCGCGAAGTGGACCGCCACGACGGCGGACCTGGTGTTCGGTTCGAACTCGCAACTGCGCGCGCTGGCCGAGGTCTACGCGTCCAAGGACGGCGAGAAGGTGCTGGTCAATGACTTCGTCAAGGCCTGGACCCGGGTGATGAACCTGGACCGCTACGACCTGATCTGAGCGGACGCGGGGCCGCCCACCCGGGAGGGTCGGCGGCCCCGCTGTCCTCGGGAGGGGTGGCTGTAGGCAATCTGGCTACGGTGTAGGCAAATTGGCTACACCTCGGGCTCGGCGGCCTCGCCCGCTGACCCTTTGGAACGTTTGGTTCCAGAATTCTTTCCAATCGTTTCCTAAGATGGTGGGATGGACGTCCCTTCCAACAAGCCGGGCCACCGGCAGTTCCCCACTTCGATGATCGTTGCCGCCCTCCTGGCGTTGGGTCTGGGTGCGTGCGGTGGTGGCGGCAGCGATGCGCCGGCCCCCGATCCCGTCACGACGCCCACCAACCCGACCAATCCCACGAACCCGACCGGCCCGGGGCCGACGGATCCTCCCCTCGTCGCCGGTACCTGCGACCTGCCCAATTTCAAGCAGGACCTGCTCACCCGCATCAACGCGCTGCGCGCGTCGGGCGCGAGCTGCGGGACCTCGGGGAACTTCCCCGCCGTGGGGCCGGTGGTCTGGAACGACAAGCTGACCGCGGCTGCGGACGCCCACGCGCTGGACATGGCGACGAAGAACTACTTCAGCCATGACAGCCAGGACGGACGCAGCTTCTCCACCCGCATCACCAACGCGGGCTACGCCTGGGCCGCCGCCGGCGAGAACATCGCCGCCGGACAGCAGACCGTCGAGTCGGTCATGAACTCGTGGCGCAACAGCGCGGGCCATTGCGCCAACCTGATGTCGGCGAACTTCGTCGATGTCGGTGTCGCCTGCCGGCCGGCGGCTTCGTCGGCCAACACGTACAGCAAGTACTGGGTGATGGACCTGGGCAAGCCTCGGTAATCGGCGCCTCGCAGTACGCGCAGCACCACCACTCCCGTAAGCGGGGGAGCGCGTTGGAAGGCTTCAGTACTTTTACCGCCGCTGCCCCTCACCCCCACCCTCTCCCGCAAGCGGGAGAGGGAGCAAGACAGGTTCAGACCTTCGCGTAACGCGGCGCCGGCACGCTGGTCGACAGGCCGCCGAACATCGCCTGGCGCGCGCCCTCGTAGGCCTGCCATTGCGACTCGTCATGCAGCGCCGGGATCGTGATCAGCTCGCCGCGGTCGAAGCCGACCAGCGAGGCGTCGACCATGTCCTCGGCGCTCATCACGATCTCCTGCGGCAGGTGCTCCACCGGCCGGCCGCCGATGGCCCAGAAGTCCGTCGCCGTCGCGCCCGGGAGCACCGCCTGCACGCGCAGGCCCTTGGCGCCGAGCTCATGCTGCAGCGATTGGCTGAACGCCACGACGAAAGCCTTGCTGCCGCCGTAGACGCCGTTCAGGATCTCCGGCGCGATCGCCGCGATGCTGGCGATGTTGATCACCGCGCCACGGCCGCGCGCCACGAAACCAGGAACCGCCGCGTACGTGAGCCGCGTCAGCGCCGTGACGTTGAGCTCCACCATCTGCGTCATGCGGTCGACGTCGCTCTCCAGCAGCGGCGTGTGCGTGCCGACCCCGGCGTTGTTGACGAGCAGCGTGATGCTCGCGTCCTCGCGCAGCTTGTCTTCGACGCGCCGGCGCTGCACCGCATCTCCCAGATCGGCATCGAGGACCTCGACGGCCCGACCGTACTTCGTCGTCAACGCGTCGGCGAGCGCGCTCAGACGGTCACGCTGGCGGGCGACGAGGATCAGGTCATAGCCGCGCTGCGCGAGACGGTCGGCGTACACGGCGCCGATGCCGGTGGACGCGCCGGTGATGAGGGCGGTGCCCGGGCGGGTGGCGGGGGACGTGGTCATGGAGGACTCCTTCGATGAAAGCCTAAAGCCGGTATTGGCTGAAAGTACGTCCATGGTAGGAATCAGGTCGAATGGCGTAAATGACGTAGAAGGGTATGATTCGTGCCATGCATCGCATCGGTTATGTCCTCAACGAAGGCTTCCAGCTGTTGGCGCTGGGCACGCAGGCCGTGTTCGAGTACGCCAACCTCGTGGCCGGCCCCCCGTTCTACGAGATGGCCTGCTATTCGCCAGGCGGTGGCGAGGTGCGCTCATCGATGGGCGTGACCGTGTCGACGCGGCCGTTGACTTCGGCGACGCGCGCGGACACCTGGATCGTGGCCGGCGTGTCGGATCCCATCGAGGTGGGGCCGCCCGAGGAGGTGCTGCGCTTCCTCCAGCGCGCGGATCGTCACGCGCGCCGCATCGCCGCGGTCTGCACGGGGGCCTTCGTGCTCGCGGAGGCCGGGCTGCTGGACGGCCGGCGCGCCACGACGCACTGGCACTTCGCGCGGGCCATGCAGGAGCGCCATCCCGACATCGACGTCGACAGCGATCGCATCTTCATCGTCGACGGCCCGGTGTGGACCTCGGCCGGCATGACGGCGGGACTGGACCTGGCGCTGGCGATGGTCGAGAAGGACCTCGGCGACGAACTCGCTCGCTCCGTCGCGCACAAGCTGGTGATGCAGCAGCGCCGCAGCGGCGGGCAGTCCCAGCATTCGGAGATGCTGGACCTCGCGCCCAAGTCGGACCGCATCCAGCACGCGCTCAGCTATGCGCGCTCCAATCTGGCGAAGACGCTGTCGGTCGAGGAACTGGCCGAGGTGGCCGCCCTCAGCCCGCGCCAGTTCAGCCGCGTGTTCACGGCGGAGACCGGGATGCCGCCAGCCAAGGCCGTCGAAGGGCTGCGGCTCGAGGCGGCGCGACTGATGATCGAGCAGAGCCGGCATTCGCTCGACGTGGTCGCGCGCGAGTCCGGCTTCCGCGATCGACGCCACCTCCGCGAGGTCTACGTCCGGCACTTCGGCGTGCCGCCGCAGGCCGTGCGACGGAGCGCTCGAGCGACCGACTGAAGCCGCGCGTGTCTCAGCTGCGCGCCGGCCGCCGCACGGCGCGCAGCTTCCCGCTGTTGCCGCCGCCGCAATAGAACAGTCCGGCACCGTCCGACTCCAACCCGCTGACGCCGATGTTCGCCGGCATGGCCAGACGCTCGATCACGGCGCCGTCCACCGGGTCCACGCGGCGCAATTCGCTCTCGTCGCCTTCCCAGGTGCCGTGCCACAGCTCGCCGTCCACCCAGGTCACGCCGGTGACGAAGCGGTTGGACTCGATCGTGCGCCGTACCGCGCCGGTCTCGGGGTCGATCTGCACGATCCTGCGATCACGGTACTGGCCGACCCACAGGCTGCCCTCCGCCCAGGTGAGCCCGGAGTCGCTGCCTTGACCCGACGGCGCGGGGATGGACCCGACGACGCGGCCGTTCTCCGGGTCGATCTTCTGGATCCGCGAATCAGCGATCTGGTAGAGGTGGCGCCCGTCGAAGGCCGTCCCGGCATCCGCCGCGCAGGGCAGCGTGCGCTGGACCTCGCCGGTGGCCGGATCGATCGCCAGCAGGCCCAGCGCCGTCGCGGCCCAGACGCGGTCGCCGTCGTGGCTCACGCCATGCACGGCGGGCGCGTCGGGGTAGGGGCCGAACTCGCGCACGATCTCGGCTTCATGGGCCGCGGGCAGGTGCGCGTTGGACGCCATGCACGCCTCGGCATGAGGATCGCAAGCGGTGTGGGTGGGAGCAGTCGTCGTGGTCATCGTGTTCTCCTGTACGGCGAAACCGTCGCCGCATGGACCTCAATCTATCCAGCGGGCGGCAGAGCGGGGAGTAACAAGATCGTCGCGATTCCCGTCATCGGCGGCGCCAGCCAGCGCTTCGCGCGGGCCTGGCCGAGCGCGCGCACGCGCCCCGCGGCTTCGAGTTCCGCCAGCGCGCGCTGCACGGTCCGCTGGCTCGCGCCGAGCGCCAAGGCCAGCGCCGAGGTCGACCACGGCGCGCCATCGGCCAGCATGGCCTGCAAGGACGCGAGCTCGCCTTCGATCGGGGGGACGAGGACCACGGCGGAGCGATTTTCCGAACGCTTGTCCGCGACGCCGCCGACCTCGACCTCGACCGCGACGCCCCTGGCGCCGTCGAGGCGAAGCGCGAAGCCCGCCGGCGTCGCCTCGATGCGGGCGACCGGGGCCACCAGCGCGCGCAGCCGGCCGAGCTCGACGCGCAGTCGCGCGCGATGCGTCTCGTCCGGATGCTTCGTCCGGAAGGCCCGCAGGATCAGCGTCTCCCGCCCGACGTCGCCGGGCCAGGCTTCGGCCAGCACGCGAGCGAGCGTGAACAGCATCGGCCGCCGGGCAAGGTCGATGGCCAGGCCCGCGCCGCGGATCGCGCGGCGGCAGGCATCGACCACCAGGGCCGGCGATCGGAGCAGGTCCTCGACCTCGTCGAGTGTCAACGCCCGAGCTTCGCCCGCATCGATGCGGCGGGCGACCGGCTGGTCGAGCGCGGCACGCAGCTCGACGGCCTCCGTGATCAGCGCCGGGACGCCGGACCGTCGAGCGGACACGAGGGCGAGTTCGACCGCCCGCAGCGCGTCCCGGCTGCGCAACGAACGCATCGCGAGTTCTGCTGCCGCGAGCGCCGCCATGGCCGTCAGCATCGGGGGAAGGCCGCTCAGATCCGCGGCCGGCAGCGCCTGGGTGGCGTCGTCAAGCCGGCCGAGCAGCAGAAGGCGGCGCGCGGCGATCAGGCGGGCCTGCAGCGCGTTGGCGCGGTCGTCGTGCGCGTCGAGCGTCGCGGCGGCCTGCAGCAGCGGGCGCGTCGGATCCCCGAGATCGCGCATCGCCAGCGCGACCTCGGCCTCCGCCACGACACAGCGCGCGCGGGCGACAGCCTCTTTCGGCCCGAAGGCCTTGGCGGCCTGGCGCAGCAGCTCGCGGGCGCGTGGATGCTCGCCGAGCTGCGCCATCGCGATGCCTCGCAGCGCAAGCGCCGGCGGATCGTCGCGCAGGGCCACCCGCTGCAGCGCGCTCAACGCATCCCCGGCGGCGAGGAAGCGGGCGGCGGCGGTGATCAGGGCGTCCATGGGGACGGAGCTTAAGCGCCGGCGATGCGGGCCCCGACGCCCCGGAACTCAGGGAGACCCCTGGTCGGCATTCTCCGGAGGCCACGCATACACTCGTGCCCCATGGAACTGAAGATCGTCGTCTATTCGAAGTCCGCCTGCCCGCAATGCGACACGGCGAAGAGTCTGCTCAAGTCCCGCGGGATCGAGTATCAGGAGATCCTGATCGACGACGAGGCCGAGCGCCTGGCCTTCTACGAGAAGTGCGGCCCGTCCGTGCGCCAGATGCCGCAGGTGTTCATCAACGACCAGCGCGTCGGCGGCGTCACCGGCCTGCAGGCCGCGTTGAAGCAACTGGGCCGCTGAGCCCCGCGATCACTTCGCCGGCGCGACGCCCAGCAGGCCGTCGCGCGTGCTGCCGCGCACCTTCGGGCCGATCCAGACCTTCATCATCATCGGGAAGAAGCTCTCGCCCTGGATCGTGTCGCCGACCTTCTGGCCGTTGACGCTGAACTCCGTCGTCTGCTTCGCGGGGTCGTAGTCGATCGTGACCAGGTCGCCCTTGAGCAGCTTCGCGCGGTTGCCGAAGACGACGCCCAGCTGCGAGGTCTGGATGATGTTCTTCGAGAACTCCTCGGCCGCGTTCTGGCGGATCCGATCCAGCATCGCGTTGGCCAGGTCGCGCGAGGACACGTCGCGCATCATGTAGAAGGTGATGCGCTTGGCGCCCTTCTCGGCGACCGCGGCTTCCATCGTCGTCTGCTTCTTCGGCAGGTAGAAGGCCACCGCCGTCGAGCGCGTCGACAGGATGCTCGATGTCGCGGCGCCGTTCAGCTGCAGCGTCTGGTTGTGCAGCAGCGCGGTGTCCTGGAACTTGAAGCCCTCGACTTCCACCTCCGCCGCGAAGGCGAACGAGGACATCGCGGCCAGGCCGATGAACAGGGTGTTCCGGAAGGAACGGACAAGGCTGGGACGGACAAGGGCGGAACGGTGCATGGATTGTCTCCTCGAGGCGTGACGCGTCATGTTGTGAGAGGGAACCGCGAGCCGGCCGGATGCGGTGGCAAGTGAGGTCGTGGCTCGGGGCGTCGCGAGTTCAGGCCGATGGTGACGGCGATCGCGGGCGCGTTGCGGACCGGATTAAAGCGCGGCGGGGTGTGGCGCGTCAGCCCCGGAAACTGGGGCCGTGCCTCTAATCCGATGCCCGATGTGACGAATGGCACAAGCCCCGGCCTGTTCCGCTGGCACGATGCGCCCCGATTCGAAAATCCAGAACTCCCCGGAGGGATCCCCGTGTCCATCGACCTTCTCCGCGCGCGCCCGTCCGCGCTCGCCGCCGCCTTCGTTTCGCTGGTCGCCGTCACCGGCACCGCGCACGCCACCGAGAACAGCCAGGTGCGCGCGCTGCTCGGCGCGCCGTCCTATGAGATCTCGACGCCGCAGTTCCCCGGCGTCTACCTGCAGACCTGGTACCAGCATTACGAGGCCGACAAGCTGCGCGACGCCGACGGCAACACGCCGACGCGCTCGCTGACCATCCCCGGTGTCGGCACGCTGCCGCTGACGGTGAACGGCTCGATCAAGGCGGATGTCTTCGTCCCGCGCATCACCTGGGTCACCGAGAAGATCGTGATGGACGGCCGCCTGGGCTTCTCCGCCGCGTTCCCGCTGGTCAAGCAGACCAACGACTTCACGCTGAGCACCGTGCTCCCCGCCGGCCTGCCCCCGACCGCGGTGGCGCAGATCAACCAGCAGCTGGCTGCCGCCGGCGGCGCGCTGTCGGGCAAGCGCAGCGGTCTGGCCGATCCGGAACTGGCCGCCTACATCGACTGGCAGCAGGATGAATCGCGCGTCGCGCTGGGCGTCGCGTTCAACCCGCCGATGGGCTCGTACGACGCGGACCGTCCGGTCAATCCGGGCGCCGGCAAGTTCTGGACGTTCAAGCCGCTGCTGGTGGCCTCGCGCGTGTGGGAGAACGGCCTGGCCGTCGGCCTGCGCGCGACCTACTCCTTCAACACGCGCAACGACGACACGGGCGTGCGTTCCGGCCAGTACCTGCATGCGGACTGGTCGGGCACCTACCAGCTGAACGACCAGTGGAAGGTGGGCGTGCAGGGCTACGTGCTCAAGCAGTTCACCGCCGATCGCGGCGGCGATGCCGGCGCCAACAAGGTGCAGGCGCTGTCGGCCGGCCCGCTGATCGCCTACCTGGCCGAGAGCGGCGAGTGGGGCGTCGACTTCAAGGTGATGAAGGAGTTCTCGGTGCGCAACCGCCCCGAGGGCACCATCACCTGGCTGCGTCTGAACTACCGCTTGAACTGATCGCCGCGGCGACGGCGACGGCGACGGCTGATCGCCGATCGCCACGATGCGGCAGCGCATCGGGTGACGCCGGCGCAGCTCACCGTCGGAGGCGTCAGAAGTCGTAGATGTGCTCGATGTCGTCGCCGGCTCGGTCGGCCCGCCTGAGCTCGTCGGCGAGACGCGCGATCGGCATCGCGACGACCGCGCGTTTGGTGCCCGGTCGCGTGAGGATGGGCTGCTCGAAGAGCAGCCGCGTGCCGGTCGGCCGCCAGGCCTGCGGGACCAGTTCGCTGACCACGATCTCGCCGGTGTTGCCGGCGACGCTGAGGAAGTCGACGTCCTGCCGGGCGAGCCATCGGCTGTAGGTGGTGAAGCCCTCGTAGCGCGGGATCGTCGCGTAGATCGGTCCCAGCGCCGAGGAGGACGGGGGCGCCGACATCGGCGGGACGATGAAGTCCGGATGCGCGGCGCGCTCGGCTGCATCGTCGGGCGCGTGGCTCAGCCACACGGCGGTCACCGGTTTCGGCGCGTCGTAGATCGTCTGCGTGCCCAGCTTGATCAGTCGCGCATACCCTTCCTTGACGAGCAGCTCGGTCGTGAGCAGATAACGGCGCTCCCATTTGCGCGCCATGTTCGGACCGGTCATCGGCACGTCGCGCCACAGCGCCTTCAGCTGCGAGGCGAAGTCGAACTTGTACCAGGGGTCGATGCGGATGAAGTCGACGTAGTCCTGCGCGTACCGCGCCGCGAAACGCTCCTCGTCCACCGGACCGCCCGTGCCGCGCAAGCCCTCGGCGATGCGGCCGATGGTGCGCTCGTAGGCGCCCTTGAGCGCGTACTCGACCGTCGTGCTGACGCCGATGACCATCACCATCAGGTGGTAGCCGCCGTTGAACGGATAGCGCTCGATCTCGCGATTGATCGCGCCGTACGACTGCCAGAACTGCCCGATGTGCGCGAACAGCGGGAAACGGCTCGGCGCATCGCTGCGGTGCAGCCACGCGGCGTACTCCGCCGGGCTGTGCACCAGGTACCACTCGGGGAAGGTGAGGAAGGTCTGGTCGGGCGTCCGTCGATCCTCGACCGGCGTCTCCGGCACGGCCGCGGCGATCTGCGACGCACGGGGCGCCATCGGCTCGGCGGCGCCGACGATGCCGGCTCCGCCGAAGGCCACCGTGATCCCGATGGCCAGCATCGACAGGGTGACCCGGGCTCCGGTGAACCAGCCGCGCGCGCTTGAGGGCGATGGCGAGTGTCGTGTCGACCGTGTGTTCATGCGACCTCCGCCGGCTTGATGAAGCAGAACAACGTGTTCATCGTCGGGTCGTTGGCTTGCAACACGCGATGGCCGCTGTCCTCGAACCCGGCGTCGCGCAGGCGATCCACCCAGTCCTGGCCCGAGGCGAAGTGACGACGCTCGGCGACGTTGCTTTCCCAGGTCTCGCCCAGACCTGCGTTGAAGACCGTGTGAGCCAGCGACACCAGTGCGCCGAGGTCGGGATCCCGCACGTCGTGATCGCGCACGATGAACGCGCCGCCGGGGCGCATCACGCGATGAACCGACCGCAGGAAGGGGCCGAGCGTCTCCGGCGTCATGTGATGCAACCCGATGTAGCAGGTCACCAGGCCGATGCTGCCGGAGGCGATGGCGTCGGACAGCGGCGCGTAGTCGTCGAGCGTGACGTGCCGCCCGGGCCGCGCGATCCGGCCGCGCTCGACGATGTCGACGGGCGAGAGGCCCTGAGGTTTCTCTTCGACGAACACGAGCTCGCCGCGCAGTCGCAGCGCCCTCGCCAGCCCGGCGTGATAACGCGCCTTGGAACCGATCTCCAGGTAACCGTCGAACTCGCGCTCCGTCAGCACCGCCAGCGTCTGCCGCGTCATCTCCGCCTTCTGCTTGAACAGCGCCGGCAGCGCGTAGCGCAGTTCCGCCGCCGCGGGCTTGATCGACGGCAGGCGGCGCTGGATGTCGCGGTAGATGCTTTCCTCATCGGCATGACGCGCGACAGCGTCCGCGATCAGGTGGTGGAAGCGATCCTCCGGCGCGGTGTGGAAGACGTTCTGCAGGAACAGGTAGAAAGCGTCCGACAGGCGCGTGTCGCCGAACACGCGGTGGAACTCGGTGCTGCCTTCGGCGCCCGAAGCGGGCGAGCTGGGCGGTGCCTGCGCAGCATCCGACATGCACGACGCGCCCGGGCAGTACTTGTCCCACAGCGCGTTGGTGAAACGATGCTGCGGGTCCAGGCGTTGCTTCAGCGCGAAGAGCTCGCGCGCGCCGGGATAGGCGCGGTGGAACTGCTCGTGCGTCGCGTGTGGCTGGTAGGGCAGGTAGTAGGCCCCGCCCACCGACAGGACCGCGTCGATCAGCTCGCGCGTCCACACGGCGACGCGGCGGCGCGCGTTCTCGCGGGTGCGCTGCTTGTGATACAGCACGAAGGCGAAGGTCTCCGTCGGCGCCCAGGCCAGCAAGGTGTCCGGATCCGGCATCGCATGCCGGATCGAGATGTTGAGCGCGTTCACCCGGTGGCGCCGCAGGATCTCGGCCATCTTCGGCACGAAGTCCGTCAGCCGCTCCACCGGCACGAAGTACTCCTGCAGCACATAGGTGCGGTGCATCCGCGTCGGGGGCTCCAGCTCGGCCACGTCGTAGCCGGCCTCGTAATTGCGCCAGTGCACCTTGCCGCGCAGGTAGAGCAGCGGATCGATCAGCTTCTCGCGGCGTTCCTTGCCGAAGGGGGTCTCCGACATGGACCACAGGAAGTAGCGGTGCAGCGGATAGGCGCGCCGCAGCGGCTGCAGGCGGTCGGGGACGGTGGCCGGCTTGTCGGTCTCCTTCCAGGTGACCGCGCGCAGCGTGCGGTAGTGGGGGCCGTAGAGGTCCGCGTTGTGGAACACCGCGGCCGGGTTGCCGCGCACCTGGTCCTTGAAGTAGCTCCAGTAGTCCGCCAGCGGCATGACCGCGTCGTGGCGCTCCACCTTCTGGTTGGTGTCGAGGTCGAGTTCAACCTCCACGATCACGCCCAGCGCCCCGTAGCCGCCGATGGCGCCGCGGAAGATGTCCGCGTGGGACTCGCGCGTGGCCTCGACGACGCTGCCGTCGTGGAGCGCGACGCGGATCGCGCGTACCGACAGCACCAGCGGACCGAGGCCGACATACCGTCCGTGGCAGTTGACGCTGAGCGCGCCGCCGACGGTGAAGTTGGCGTAGGTCTGCATGATCTTCACCGACAGTCCGTGCGGGTCGATGAAGCGTTGGATGTCGCACCAGCGTGTGCCGGCCTGGACGCGGATCGTGCGCGCCGTCGGCGAGAACGCGACCACGCGGTTCATGGACCGCATGTCGATGTGCAGGCTGCCCGGACTGGCCGTCTGGCCGCCCATGCTGAAGCGGCCGCCGCCGACGGACACCGGACCGGTGGTGCGCCGCAGCGCTTCCTGCACGTCCTCGACGGACTCCGGCGCGACGATGGCCATGACACGCACCGGATTCAATCCGGTCACGTCATTGACGATGTGATGGGAAGACATGCTCAAGGGGCGACGGTGAGGTAATCGGCGGGACGCTGCGCATCGAAGCGGCGGCCCTCGGGGACGGAGCGGCGCAGGCCGCATTCGACGCACAGGACCAGCGGCCCGAGCACCGGCAGGGCCGCGAGCAGCAGCCACCAGGCGGAGCGCCCGCGGTCGTGCAGGCGCCGCCCCCAGATCGAGATCAGCAGGACGGTCGTCGCGAGTGCGGCGACCCATCCGAGCGGCGTGTCCGCGACCGCGATCGCGATCCACAGCGCGAGCGGCACCAGCGTGCCGTGGCGCAGCCAGAATCCGCCCCGCGTGAGCGTGCCGGCCGTCGAGAGCTCCCTCCAGGCCGCGTGTGTCGATGGCATGGCCATTCCTCCCAGGCGCGCATCATGCCGCAGCCCGGGCGCCGTCCCGACCCGCGCACACCCGCCCGGGTGAGGGGGGCGTCAGCGCTCGTAGAGCTCCAGCGGCAACCCGTCGGGATCGGCGAAGAAGGTGAAACGCCGGCCCGTCAGCTCGTCGACGCGCACCGGCTCGACGACGATGCCCTTGGCCTCGAGGTCGCGCTTGCCTTGCTCGACGTCGTCGACCTCGAAGGCCAGGTGGCGCAGTCCCTGCGCCTCCGGGTACGAGGGCCGCGCCGGTGCGTCGGGAAAGCTGAAGAGCTCGATCTGCGCGCCGTCCGGCAGCGCGAGGTCCAGCTTGTACGAGCGCCGCGCCTCGCGGTAGGTCTCCGCGATCACGCGCAGGCCCAGGACCTCGGTGTAGAAACGTCGCGAGCGCTCGTAGTCGGCGCAGATGATCGCGGCGTGGTGGATGCGCAGCAGCATGGTCGGTCCGTCCCGTCGATTCAATCCATTCAGTTCATCGTCGGCCGCTGCGCGGCCCTCAGGGCCGCCTTCAGGACGTCGACGTCGACCGGCTTGACCATGTGGTCGTCGAAGCCGGCCTCGCGTGTCTTCTCGCGGTCCTGTTCCTGTCCCCAGCCGGTCAACGCGATCAGACGCGGATGGCCGATGTCCTCGCCCATCGCGCGCAGCCGGCGCGCCACCTCGTGACCGTCCATGTCGGGCATGCCGATGTCCAGCAGGACCGCGTCGGGTCGCAGCGCGCGGACGGCCTTCAGCGCCGACGCGCCGTCGTACGCGACCGCCACCTCCGCGCCCATCAGCCGCAGCAGTTCCGCGGTGGTGTCGGCGGCGTCGCGGTTGTCGTCGACCAGCAGCAGCCTGGCGGTCAGCGGCGCATCGCTGTCCGACGCCGCCGGAGCGCCCGCCGCCGCGGCGGGGATCTCCGGCAGCCGCAACTGGAAACTGCTGCCCTGTCCCGGGCCGTCGCTCGTCGCGGTCAACTGGCCGCCGTGCAGGCGCGCGAGCGTCTGCGACAGGCTCAGCCCGATGCCGAGCCCGCCCTGCGATCGGCTGTGCGAGCGATCCAGCTGCGAGAACAGCTCGAACAGCTGCGGCAGTTGTTCCGGCGCGATGCCGATGCCGTTGTCCGTGACGGTCAGGACGGCGTCGGCGCCGTCGCGCGCGACATGCACGTCGATGCGACCGCCGTGGTCGGTGTAGCGCGCCGCGTTGTTCAGCAGGTTCACCAGCAGCTGCGTGAGCCGCACCAGGTCGCCTTGCACCCACGGCGGCGGACCGTCGAAGCGCAGGGTCAGGCGATGTCCCTCGCGGTCGATCAGCGGGCGGCTGCTCTCGACCGCCGCGTCGATCACGGCGCCCAGGCTCACCGGCTCGTGCCGCAGCGTGATCAGTCCGCGGCTGATGCGCGAGACCTCCAGCAGATCGTCGACCAGCCGCACCATGTGATTGACCTGGCGTTCGAGCAGCTCGCGGATGCCGGTGAAGCGGCCCTCGCGGTCGGCCGCCTCGAGCAGGTGCACCGCGTTGCGGATCGGCGCCAGCGGGTTGCGCAGCTCATGCGCCAGCGTCGCGAGGAACTCGTCCTTGCGCCGGTCCGAGCGCAGCAGCCGCTCCTCGCGGTCCTGCGCGATCGCCTGGCTGCGCGCGCGCTCCACCGCGACGCGCGTGCGGTTGGCCACCTCGCGGATCAGCGACACGTCGTCGGCGCTCCAGGCGCGCGGCGCCTCGTCATGCACGAAGAGCAGCGCCACGAGCCTGCCCTGTTCCAGCACCGGGACGTTCACGATGGATCGCACCCGCATGGCGTCGAACGACGCGCGATGGTCGCGCGTGCGCGGATCGTCGTGGACGTCGGCGATCTCGACGACCTCGTCGCGCTTGAGCTGCTCCACGAAGCTGCCGTAGTCGCGGAAGCGGCGCAGGCCGGCCAGGCTGTCGAAGCCGCCGCGCCGCCAGTCGCGTTCGATGCGGACGGTCTCCGTCTCGTGATCGACGGTGCAGTACCCGGCCCGCGACGCGGTCAGCATCATCCCCAGCATCTGCGCCGAGGCGAAGCCGATGTCGGCCGGCGATCCGACCTCGCGCAGCCGTTCGCTCAGCCCGGCGAGCGCCGCGCCGCGCTGCTCGCCGCGCAGGCGCGCGGTGACGTCGAAGCCTTCGACGAAGATGTGCGTGACCGCGCCGCGCTCATCGCGGATCGGCTGGTAGACGAAATCCAGGAAGTGCTCGCGTGTCTGACCATCGGGCGTATCGGCGGTGAACAGCGCGCTTTGCGCCGTGTAGGCGCGGCCGGTGGCGTAGACCGCGTCCAGCAGCGTCACGTAGCCCTGCGCGGCCGCGTCGGGGAGCGCCTCCGCGACGCTGCGGCCGATCACCTCGCGGTCGCCGATCAGCCGCTGGTAGGCCGGGTTGATGCTCTCGAACCGATGCTCGGGACCGGCCAGCACGGCCATGAAGCTCGGCGCCTGCTCGAAAAGCTGGGCCAGCCGCTGGCGCTCGCCGTGGACGCGGCGCTCGGCCATCACCTTGCCCGTGGTCTCGACGACGATCGCCATCACCCCGGCCGGCCGCCCCTCGTCATCCAGCAGCGGCGAGTAGTCCAGGTTCATCCAGGCGCTCTCCGCGCGACCGTGGCGATGCAGGACGAGTTCCTGGTCCTCGTAGTTCAGCGTGCCGCCGGCCAGGCCGACGCGCATGACGTGGTCGTTGAAATCGGCCACCTCGGGCCAGCCCTCGCGCACGTTGCTGCCGAGCAATTGGGGATGCCGCGCGCCGGCGAACACGCCGTAGGCATCGTTGTAGATCATCACGCCGGGTTCGCCCCAGAGCATCACGATCGGCGTGCGCGAGCGCAGCATCAGCGCCGTCGCATGGCGGACGTGATCGGGCCAGGTGTCCAGCGGCCCCAGTGCGGTCTTGCCCCAATCGAAGGCGGCGATCAAGGGCGCGACCGTGCCGCCACCGGACAGGAAGGGCGGCAACGCGGGGAGATCGGCGGAAACGGGCGGGTCGGAGGGGGCAGCCAAGGATGCTCCCGCGAGTCGAGGGAGGGGGAAGTATCCGCCGAACCGCGATGCCGGCCGCGTGGGGGGCCGTCAGTGCCTGCCGGCGCTCACGACCACATCGCGCGGGCCGGCCACGAAGCGGTAATCGCCCGCCGGCATCGGCGCGGCGTCGTCGTCCAGCGCATAGACATGCAGGTGCACGCCCTGTCCGCCGGCCTCGAACTGGCAATGGCCGCCGAAGCTCGTGCCCTTGGCCAGGCGGCGGTCCAGGTCGTCCTCGTCGTCATGGACCTCGGCGTTCACCCAGACGTAGTCCAGGCCTTGGGGGCCACGTTCGACCGCCGTCGAGCGCACCGGCTGGCCGTGCAGCATCGGGCGCAGCAGGGCGACGCAGCGGTCGTGCTGGGTGGTTTCGTAAGCAGTCATTTCCGGCTTGCGGCCGGTGGAATCCGACACGCAGGCGCCCAGCAGGGCGCACAGGACCGCGGCGATCGCGGCGCGCACCGCGGTCGCAGGGCGCTGGATCGATCGAAGGTCAGTCACGGCAACTCCTGGATCGTCCTGCTGGACCGCAGGACGAGACATGAAGCGTAGCCGGGCTACGTCAAGCGCGTGTGAATGGGGATATCCGGGCGCGATGCGCACGGCCACTGATCCTGGGGACATCGGTCGCATGACGATGGGTCGCCGGTGGACCGCACCGGTTCCCCGGCGTGTCGCGCCGTCGTGCACTTCGTCCCGGCGGGAGCGCGGTCTGTCGGAGAGGCGTCCGGCGCAGGCGCGGCTGCCTAGACTCCGCCTCGACATCAACCTTCGAGGGAACTTCATCATGACCATCCGCTCCATCCCCGCCGTCCGTCTGATGGCGCTGCTGCTCGGCGGTGCCGCCGCCGTCCTGTCCACCGGCTGCGTGATCGCGCCCAACACCGCCGAGGCCACCACCCAGCGCATGGAAGACGTCCGCAAGATGAGCGAGCAGGCCACCACCACCTGTGGCGCCGGCAACGTCAAGGAAGTCAACGCCAAGAGCTTCAGCTGCAAGTAATCCGCCGCGGGATCGCTGGCGGGCGCCACGGCGCAGGACGACGGCCGTCGCATTCCGCCCTTCGAGATGGATCGGTCCTGACAGGGCCTTTGGCCTTGCGCGATCATCACGGCTCGTCTTGTCGAGTCCAGGATCTGTCGCCATGCCTACCTCCAGTGCGCCCTTCGCTCCGTTCTTCCTCGGCACCCGGCTACCGCTGATCCAGGCGCCGATGGCCGGCGTGCAGGATGCGCGGCTCGCGCTCGCGGTGAGCAACGCGGGCGGGCTGGGCTCACTGCCCGCGGCGATGCTGACGCCGGAGGCGCTCCAGAAAGAGCTGCAGGCGCTGCGCGACGGCACGGACAAGCCGTTCAACGTCAACTTCTTCGCCCATACATCGCCGACGCCCGACGAGGTCCGCGAGGCCCGCTGGCGTGACCGCCTCGGCCCGTACTACGCCGAGTTCGGCATCGACCCGGCGCAGATCAAGGCCGGCCCCGGACGCGCCCCCTTCACCGCGGAGATCGCCGACCTCGTCGAGCCGTTCAAGCCGCCGGTCGTGAGTTTCCATTTCGGACTGCCGTCGCCGGAGCTCATCGCCCGCGTGAAGGGCTGGGGCAGCCTCGTGCTGGGCAGTGCGACCACGGTCGACGAGGCCCGCTGGCTGGACGAACACGGCGCCGACGGTGTGATTGCCCAAGGCTGGGAAGCGGGCGGACATCGGGGCCATTTCCTCAGCGACGACCTGACGCGCCAGCCCGGCACCATGGCACTGCTGCCGCAGATCGTGCGTGCGGTGAAGGTGCCGGTCATCGCGGCCGGGGGCATTGCGGACGTGCGCGGCATCCGTGCGGCGCTGGCGCTGGGCGCGTCGGCGGTGCAACTGGGCACGGCCTTCCTGCTGTGCGAGGAAGCGACGACGAGCGCGCCGCATCGGGCGGCGCTGCGCGATCCGGCGAATCACCACACGGCGGTGACGAATCTCTTCACCGGTCGTCCGGCGCGCGGCATCGTGAACCGCTACATGCGCGAGGTCGGTCCGCTGAACGACGCGGCCCCGCAATTCCCGCTGGCGACCTCCAGCATTGCGCCGTTGCGGGCGAAGGCCGAAGCGCAGGGCAGCGGCGACTTCTCGCCGCTGTGGTCGGGTCAGAACTTTGCCGCGGTGCGTGAGATCGGCGCGGCCGCGCTCGTGGCCGAGCTCAGCGCTGCGTTCTGACGCTCAGCGACGCTCAGCCGCCGCTCCCTCGAAGTCCTCGGTCGCCAAACCGTTGAAGGACGGTACTGGTTGGGGACGGGAGGTCGCAGGGTTTTGGCGCTTGCCGCCAAGGCCCTGCGACCTCGCGGCCAACGCCCCGGCCTAGGCAGTCAAGGCAACGGTGCCCCACGCGCTGCCACGTACAGCGCGTACCACTCATTGCGGCTGAGCTGAACACGGAGCGCATCGCCGCAGGCGCGGATGCGATCGGGGTTGGCCGATCCGATGACGGGCTGGATGCGCGCCGGATGCTTCATCAGCCACGCGAGCAGGATGCCTTCCGTGCTGACGCCGTGCTGCTGCGCCAGCTTGTGGACGAGCGCGCGCGCGGCCTCATCGGCGGGGTCCTGCGCGGTCTCGCCGCTGAAGCGGCCGCGGGCCAGCGCGGCCCAGGCCTGGAGCTGGATGCCGTGCTGCTGGCAGTGTTCCAGCGTGCCGGTCCAGGCCAGCGCGCCGGGACGGACTGCGGCCTGGCGGTCGTTGAAGCAGGTACCGGCGTCCAGCGGTTCCAGGTGGCCGAGGCCGAGTTCCAGCTGGTTCACGACCAGCGGCTGATCCAGCGCGTGGCCGAGCCACGCCATCTGGCCCACGTTCATGTTGGACACGCCGAAGTGGCCCACCTTGCCCGCCGCGCGCAGGCGCTGGAAGGCCTCGGCGATCTCCTCGGGCTGCATCAGCGGATCCGGGCGATGCAGCAGCAGGATGTCCAGCCGCTCGGTCCCGAGACGCTTCAGGCTGGCCTCGACCGCCTCGACGATGTAGCCGCTGGACAGGTCGTAGCGGCCTGGGCCCTGGTCGTCGGCGAAGCGGATGCCGCACTTGCTCTGCAGCACGATGCGGTCGCGCAGCGAGGGCTGGCGGCGGAACAGTTCGCCGAAGACCGACTCGGCCTTGCCGCGGGTGTAGATGTCGGCGTGGTCGAACAGCGTCACGCCGATGTCGAGCGCGGCCTCGACGGCCGCCTGCGCATGGTCGACATGGGCGTCGGTCCACGGGGAGTCGTCCCAGTGGCCGCCCAGGCCCATGCAGCCATAGGCGAGTGGGCTGGCGGTCGGGAGGTGCTGCTGCAGCGGAAGGGCGTGGCTCATGGCGGTGCGTGCGCGTTCTGGAATGGGGAACGCGCCCCGAAGGGCGCGCGGTGCGGGATTGTGACGCGGCGCGCGGGCGCCGCGTTTCATGGTGGTTTCATCGTGAACTCATCGCGCGATCAAGCCCGGCTGCCCAGCGGTCACGCCGCGCCGGGCAGGATGTCGACACGCCACGCGTTGCCGGCCCGCGAGACCTCCAGGTGCGCGTCGAAGCGCACGTCCAGGAACCGCCCGATGACGCCGAAGTTGGTGCGGCTGTGTTCCGTCAACTCGGTGCACGTGTACGCGGCCGGGCGGCCTGAACCGGCCACCGCCAGCGCGAGCGGCAGCGCCAGCTGATCCGCCAGGTGCGGGCCCGCCGCGCCGGCGGAGACCTCATAGGCGCGCATCTCCGTGAAGACCTTCCGTGCGACTTCTTCCGCCGACAGCCCGCGCTCGCCGAAGGCGATGAACACCTCGGTCAGGTGCTCGTACGCGAGCGTCGTCATCAACGCGTTCCCGGGGCCTTCGTTCTGACGTGCCGTGCCGATGCGCAGTTGATGCGTGTCCCAGTTGGTCAGGCGTTCGAGGGCCTCGAGTTCGCGCTCGGCCACGCCGCGCGGCAGCGCCGGCGCCACCGCTTCCGCGAACGCCTCCACAGGATCGCCGCGCTCGAGCAGGTCGAACGGGCGCAGGCCGCCGTCGGCCGGCGTGATCACGGCCTCGATCTCGCCGCCGCCGGCAGGATAGAAGCCGTGACGGCGCAGCGTCAGGTCCAGCTTCGCCCCTGCGCGACGCATCAGCGGCGCGAAGCTGCGCTGCAGGAAATGGAAGGGCGGCGCCATCGGGTTGTGCGTGCCGCCGGACAGGTGCAGGCGGCTGGGCGCGTCCGCCAGCATCAGCGGCGGCAGCACGGTCTGCAGCACCAGCGTGCAGCTGCCGGCCGTGCCCACCGCGAACCGGTAGTCACCGGCGTGCACCTGGCCGGGACGGAACTCCAGCGTCTGCGAGCCGAGTTCCGCACCCACCACCGTCGCACCGCATACCTCCTGCGCGGCGAGCACGCAGGTCAGGTGCTGGCGCATCAGCCCCGGCTTGGGGCGCTTCGCGCGGATGCGCTCGATGCGCAGCGGCGTGCCCGTGCACATGGCCAGCGCCAGCGCCGTGCGCAGGATCTGCCCGCCGCCTTCGCCGTGCGAGCCGTCGAGCTCGATCATCTTCTCCGTGGTCTTCATCTTCTCTCGCGCCCCCGCAATCCATGCGAGGGGCGCGCCTCTCTGTCGTTGTCGCGCGTGTTCTCGCGCTTGTTGTCATGTCGGACGCCGGGTCTGTCGCCCAGTCAGTCCGTGTGTCGGTGTGCCGACCGGTCTGCTGCTTCGCGATGGCGCCTTCAGTCCGCGGACAGGAGGCCGCTGACGGTCAACGCATACCTGAGTCGGGCCCGGATCGCCGCCGGCAGGTTGACAGCCCCGGTTCGCCACAGGTCTCGCAGCTGCGAGGCCTGCGGGTCGCCGGGCGCCGTCACGCCGCGGCGAGTGCTGACCTCCCATCGACTCAAGGCGGCAACGAGTTCCTCTTCGCCCCCTTCCGGCAGTGGCAACCGGGCCAGTCCCAGCAGTTCATGCAACTGCGTCCAGACGCCCCAGTATTCGAGCACGCGCAGCCCGCGCCGGAGGGCGCCCACGTCCCGGTGTTCGAACACCAGCGGCCAGAGCTCCCGTGGCGTCGGCGGACTGGCGCCGAGCGACACCGCGTTCGCCGCCACGCGTTGCGCCCGGCTGGAAGCGTCGCCGATCGCCTGCCTCAGCCAATGCTGCTGGGTGTCGCCGTCGCTTCCGGCGATCAGGTGCTGCAGCGCGACCGCGCGCAGGGCGGCACGAGGGCGTTCATTGCCGCGCATCGCCACCAAGCGCGCGCAACGTGCCGTCGCGTCCGCGGGGTCGATCTGGGCGAGAAACAGCAGCGCGGGCACGCCGTGATGAGGCGCACTGGCCGGCGTTTCCAGCTGCAATTGCGCCCGCTGGCGGATCGGGTCCGTCAGTTGCGCCTTGCGCAGCTGCGCGAGGGCGACTTCGCGAACGCCGGCGCGCGGGTCGAGTGCCAGTTGCAGCGCCATCGCCGTGCCGGCTTCGGGCGCGGCCTCGCAGAGCCGGCGCAGCGCGTGCGCGCGCACCGGGCCGGCCACGTGGCCGCAGCCTGTGAGCCAGAGCGCCGGACGCGCCGTGGTGCTGACGAGTTCCTCGACCCGCTCCAACGCCCAGCGCGCAGTCACGATGTCCGCCCCGCCGAGTCGTGCCGACAGCATCGCAGCGCGTTGCGCTTCGGAGGCCACGCGCCACTCCCCCAGGTCCAGCCAGCGCCGGACCAGAGGATGCATGTGCGGTTGCGCCGCCGCGAGCACCGGCAGTCGCGCCGGATCGGTCAGGAACGCGGCGATCTCCTCCAGCAACGGACCGTGATCGGCACGACGGCCGCGCAGCAGGTCGATCATCACCGGCATGGCCTGCGACCACGCGGGAATGGCTTCTTCAACCAGGAATGCCCTCACCGCGACGCGCGCGGCTTCGCGCACCTGCGGCACCCAGTCGTTGATCCGGCGCAGCAGCGTCGGCAGCGTCGCGTGGACGCGCAGCCGCATCAGCGCCTGGATCGCTTCCTCGCGCTCGTAGCCGCTGGGCGACTCGAGGTGGGTCGTCCACTGGGCCGCAGTCCAGGCTGACACGGGGGCGCCCCTCATCGTCACATACCAACTCTTCCAGTCCATTGTTCTCTCCCTTGAACGGGCGCGCGCCCGGAAGCGCGCGCCGTCCCTCGCCGACCATCAGGCCGGTCTCGCGTGCCTCATCCCTTCACGCACACCACCTGCTTGAGCGTGTGCACCACCTCCACCAGGTCCTGCTGGGCCGCCATGACCGCGTCGATGTCCTTGTAGGCCATCGGGATCTCGTCGATGACGTCCTTGTCCTTGCGGCACTCGACGCCTTCGGTCGCGGCGCGCTGGTCCGTCAGCGTGAAGCGGCGCTTGGCTTCCGTGCGGCTCATCGTGCGTCCTGCCCCGTGCGAGCAGCTCTCGAAGCTCTCCGGGTTGCCCTTGCCGCGCACGATGTAGCTGCGCGCGCCCATGCTGCCGGGGATGATCCCCATCTGGCCCTTCTTCGCGCTCACCGCGCCCTTGCGGGTCACGAACACGTCCTGGCCGAAATGGGTCTCCTTCTGCACGTAGTTGTGGTGGCAGTTGACCGCCTCGATGTGGCTCTCGAACTTCTTGCCGATCACCTTCTTGGCGGCCCCGATCACGCGGCGCATCATCACCTCGCGGTTGGTCTCCGCGAACTTCTGCGCCCAGCCCACCGCGCGGACGTAGTCGCCGAAGTACTTCGCGCCTTCCTCGAAATAGGCGAGGTTCGCGTCGGGCAGGTTGGCCTGGTGCTGCATCGCGTCCTTCTTCGCCAGTTCGATGAACATGGTGCCGATCGCGTTGCCCACGCCGCGCGAACCCGAGTGCAGCATGAACCACACGAAACCCACTTCATCCAGGCAGACCTCGATGAAGTGGTTGCCCGTCCCGAGCGTGCCCAGGTGCTTGTGGTTGTTGGTGTTCTTCAGCTTCGGGTAGTCGCGGCAGATCTCGGCGAAGTCGGGCTGGAGTTCCGCCCAGGCCGCGTCGACCATCTCGGGCGGGTTCTCCCACGCGCCGACGTCGCGGCCCTTGGGCGTGCGGCCGTGCGGCACGGCGGCCTCGATCGCGGAACGCAGCGGGCCCAGGTTGTCCGGCAGGTCCTCGGCGCGCAGCGTGGTCTTGCACGCCATCATCCCGCAGCCGATGTCGACGCCGACCGCAGCCGGGATGATCGCCTTCAGCGTCGGGATCACCGAGCCCACCGTCGCGCCGATGCCCAGGTGCACGTCGGGCATCGCCGCGATGTGCTTGAACACGACCGGCAGCTTCGCCGCATTCATCAGCTGCTTGCGGGCTTCGTCCTCGACGGGCACGCCCTGCGTCCACATCTTCACCGGCACGCCGCCGGCGACTTCCATCTCGTTGTAGTGCTTCATGACTCGTTCCATTCAAAAGCGCGATGACAAGGGATCGGCAAGACGTTTCCTGAGCTACCGGCTTGCGCCGGGCGGGATTCGGACCCGCGACGTCCGCGTCCCCGAGGGGACGGGTGCTCTACCTGTAGTCCTGCCAGCATTCATCGCAAAAACAGGGTGCTGGGACTCGACCGGGCAGTTGCCGCGGTGAGCGATGACAAGGGGTGGTGAAACGTGTTCCTGCTCTACCGCTGAGCTACGGCCTCCCGGGGGAGGCCGGCGGGATTCGAACCCGCGACCTGGGCAGTGACAATGCTGTAGTTCCACCGGCATTCATCGCTCGCCGCGGCAACCGCATCCGGTGCCGTCGACAGTCTTCATTCAATCATTCACTGCGGCTCCAGCGCCACGCGCTCGATCTCGCGGACCCAGTGGCCGACCTCGGTCGCGCCGGCGGCGAAATCGCCGACCATGCGGAACACCGCATCCGAGAAGCCGCCGACGTTCATCACGTCCTTGCGCTCCACCGCCTGCGTCGAGGCGCCGGGCTGGATGTCGATGCACACCAGCTTCGCCGTCGGGCATCGGACCTTGATCGCCTCCCACTGTGTCATGGTCTCGGTCGCGCCGTGACGGCGCGCGTCGATCCATGACTCGTTGTCGGACACGATCACGACCAGATCCACCTGTGCGCGTTCCTCGTTGAGCAGACGCAGCGGCGCGCTGACCGAGGTCCCGCCACCGCCGACCGCCGCCAGCTTCGCCGCGTTGGTCATCACCGAATCGCGGGGATTCAGCTTGACCGGCACGACGCGCTGCTCGAACGGCATCACGCGGCAACGCGGGTTCTTGCGGACCAGCGCCGCAGCCACCAGGGCGGCCACGTCGATGCATCGCACCGCCGAGGTCGCCGAACCGCGCCAGCCGGTCACCGACGAGGACATCGACCCCGACACGTCCGGGCAGACCACGACGCGGCCCTCGATCGCCGGCACGTTGACCAGCGCGGCGTCCATCGCGTCCTGCAGCGCGTCACGGATCTCCGCCGGTACGTCCGACGCCGCGTTGAACGCCGTCATCAGCTGGTATGGCAGCACGCGAGCCGAGGCGACGGCCTGCGGATCGCGCAGCAGCGCCGCCAGTTGCGCGGTCATGCCGGGCTGGTCGAACACGCCATGGCGTGCGAACGCGTTCAGGTTCTGGCGCACCATCTGCCACGAGCCTTGCGCCGCGATGCGCGCCCAGTGCGAGTCGTTCAGCGGCAGCGCCGTCAGCATCTGGAAGGGCACCGGCGGCAGATCGTCCGCCGTCGCGCCCGCCGTCGTGCCGGACAGCAGCGCGCGCTTGAAGCGCTCGTAAGCCAAGGTCGCGGGCGGCAGCGCCGCTTCATCGTACGGACGGCCGATCAGCCACGCGAACCACGCCGCGCGCCAGGCTTCCGCCGGCTTCGGGTGGACCATGCGGACCACGTCGGCCAGCGTCGGCTCGTTCCCGATGGACGCCTGCAGCAGGCGCTGTTCGCTCGCGGTCACCAGCCATTGCTGGACCAGCTTCTTCGGGCGCGATCCCAGCGACTTGCGGCCGGTCTGACCCGATCGCAGGATCTGCACGAAGTTGCGCAGCATCTTGCCGTTGTCGATCACGCGGCCGAACACGGGCTGCAGCAGCGCGATGTCGCGTTGCGCCAACACGGCCGCCAGCAGCGCCGGCATGTCCTTCATGTGGCCGGCCTGACGGGCGTAGACCGCAGTCTTGGCCAGGAAGGCGGTGTCGACGTCCTGTGCCAGCGCCAATGCGTCCTCCAGCTGGGATGACGCGTCGGCGTGGAAGGTCGACGTCATGCAGCCGGTGGCCGCCAGCTGCGCCAGGTGGTGCCGGGTCTTGTAGCCGTAGGCACGGGCGCTGGACTGGTTCACCGCGTCCGCGGCAGGCGCCAGCTTGCCGGGCGTCGTCTTGAAGAGTTGCGTGTTGACCATGTGGTCCTCCCTGTCGGATGTTGTTCGGCGTTGCCGTTCTGCTGCTTCGCCGTGTTGTCTTGATCTCTTCATTGCAACGCCCGTGCCAGGTCTTGCCTGGTCTCGTCTGCAGTCGATCAACCCGTTGATTCACAAGGGAAAAATTCTTTTCCAACCTGGAAGTTCGCCCCCTCCATTCATCCGGCGTCCTTGCCGGGACTGGATGATTGGCTAGATAACTAGCGAAAAAGATAGATGGCGCGGGCGCTGCGGATAAACTGCGGCCCCATGTCGAAGAAGAACGTGGTGATCGGCTACCTCGGATCGCAGCTGGACGGCGGCCTGGGCGCCGGCCGTTGGGAGAAGTGGCGGCCGACGATCTCGCTGGTGTCGCAGCCGGACGTGGTCGTGCATCGGCTGGAGCTGTTCCATGCACCGCAACACCTGACCCTGGCGCAGCTGCTGCGGACCGACATCGCCACGGTCTCGCCGGAGACCGAGGTCCACCTCGTCCCGATGCCGCACGAGGATCCGTGGGACTTCGGCGAGGTCTACGCGACGCTCTACGACTGGGTGCGCGGCTACCGCTTCGATCCCGCGCACGAGCAGTACTGGGCGCACATCACCACCGGCACGCACGTCGCGCAGATCTGCATGTTCCTGATGGTGGAGGCGCGCTTCATCCCGGGCGTGCTGCTGCAGACCTCCCCGCCGCGCAAGCAGCGCGCGGGCGACCCGGGCTCGATGACGCTGATCGACCTGGACCTGTCGCGCTACGACGGCATCGCGCAACGCTTCCGGGCCGAGCAGCACGACGCGGTCGCCTTCCTGAAGAGCGGCATCGCCACGCGCAACCGCCGCTTCAACGCGCTGATCGAGGAGATCGAGCGCGTGGCCGTGCACTCCCGCGCGCCCATCCTGCTGGCCGGGCCGACCGGCGCGGGCAAGTCCTTCCTCGCGCGCCGCATGTACGAGCTGAAGCAGACGCGCCACCAGCTGGCAGGCGCCTTCGTCGAGGTCAACTGCGCGACGCTGCGCGGCGACGGCGCGGCGTCGACGCTGTTCGGGCACAAGAAGGGCTCGTTCACCGGCGCGATGGCCGATCGGGCCGGTCTGCTGCGCACCGCCGACGGCGGCTTGCTGTTCCTGGACGAGATCGGCGAACTGGGCCTGGACGAGCAGGCCATGCTGCTGAAGGCGATCGAAGAGAAGCGCTTCCTGCCCGTGGGCGCGGACCGCGAGGTCGCCAGCGACTTCCAGCTGATCGTCGGCACCAACCGCGATCTGCGCGCCGAGGTCGCCGCGGGGCGCTTCCGCGACGACCTGTTCGCGCGGATCAACCTCTGGACCTACAGCCTGCCCGGGCTGCGCGACCGGCCCGAGGACATCGAGCCCAACGTCGATCACCTGGTGCAGCAGGTCGGGCGCGAAAGCGGCCGCGCGGTGCGCTTCAACGCCGAGGCGAAGGCGCGTTACCTCGGCTTCGCGCAATCGCCGCGGGCGCCGTGGAGCGGCAACTTCCGCGACCTGTCGGCCTCGGTGATGCGGCTGGTGACGCTGGCGGAGGGCGGTCGCATCGGCCTGCCGCTGGTCGAGGCCGAGATCGCGCGGCTCGAGTGGCTGTGGGAACGCGAGACCGCCGGCCCGGGCAACGCGGGCGCCGGCGAGGGGGTGGGCGAGTCGCTGCTCGCGGCGCTCCTCGACGCGCCGGCCCTGGAGGCGATGGACCTTTTCGATCGCCTCCAGCTCGCGGCCGTGCTGCGTGTGTGCGCGGCGGCGTCGTCCCTGTCGGAGGCAGGACGGCAGCTCTTCCATGCCAGCCGGCAGGCGCGCAGCGTCGTCAACGACGCCGACCGCTTGCGCAAGTACCTGCTGAAGTTCGGCTTGTCCTGGGACCGCATCGCCGCGGCGCGGTGATCGATGACCCGACGCGCCTTCATGCGATCCGCCCCCGTCTCCCGTACGGCAGCCCGGATGCTGCTTCAGGACCGGTCACAATCGCCGTCCTCGCCTATGACTTTCGACCGGTCGCCCTCCCTCTCCTCCGACGATCCCTTGCCCGGGATGCCGATGCGTCTTCGCGGGGCGGCGTGGCTGCTCGCCGCGTTCTGCGTGGCGACGGCGGCACCGGGGGGCATGGCGGCGACCGCGGCGCCGGCAACCGCATCAGCGCCCGTGGTGACGAAGGCGGCGCCGGCTGTACGGGCCGCATCCAACGCCGCGGCGGCAGCGGCAGCGGCAGCGGCAAGGACGGCAGCGTCCGCGCCGGTGCCCGACCTCAGCGCCATCGGCGACCTGTCCGATCCGGTCCGTGCCGTCAGCCAGTACAAGATCGATCTCTGGCAGACCGAACAAGGGCTGCCGCTCAACACCGTCCAGGCGCTGCTCCAGTCCCGCGACGGCGGCTTGTGGATCGGCACCGGTGGCGGCCTGGCGCGCTTCGACGGCAAGCGGTTCGTGAGCTTCGACGCCGCGCGGGCGCCCGACGTTGCTTCGCAGCCGGTGTTCGCGCTGCTGGAGGATCGGCGCGGCCGGCTGTGGATCGGCCATCCCAACGGCGTGACCGTCTATGAGCACGGCCGCTTCTCGCCGGCCGTCACCAAGGCGCAGGCGGGCGGCCGCCGGATCTGGTCGCTGGTCGAGGACAAGACCGGAGCGATCTGGGCGGCCGGCGACGGCGGACTGGTCCGCTGGCAGGACGGCGCGGTCAAGGTCTTCGGCGCGGCGGACGGACTGCCCGCCGCGCGGCTGCGCAGCGCCGTGTTCGACACGGCCGGCACGCTCTGGATCGGCACCACCGGTGCCGGCCTGTTCGCGATGACACCGGACGGCAAGTTCAAGGTCTTCGATCCGGCGGCCGGTTTCCCGCATGCGCAGGTGCGCTTCGTGATCGCCGATCCGGCTGGCGGCATCTGGGCGGCGACGGCGGGCGGCGGACTCGTGCGCATGCCGGGTCTCGACCCATCGGCGATGCGCGTCTACACGACCGCCGACGGCCTGCCCAGCGATCACCTGACCGCGCTGGCCCGCGACGCCCGCGGCGACCTGTGGGTCGGCAGCTGGGGCGCGGGCGTCAGCCGTTTCCGCGAGGGGCGCTTCAGCACGATCTCCAGCGGCAGCGGTCCGGGCAGCGGCCTGGCCGGCGGCCAGATCTGGTCGCTGATGGCCGACCGCGAAGGAAGCATCTGGGTGGGCACCTGGGTCGACGGCCTGAACCGGCTGCGCAACCGCGCCTTCACCGTGCTCGGCACGCCCGAGGGCCTCAGCCATGACAACGTCCGCTCGGTGCTTGCCGCGCGCGACGGCGCGGTCTGGGCCGCGACCTCCGGCGGCGGACTCAACCGGATGAAGGACGGCCGCATCACGACGGTGCGCCAGGCCGACGGCCTGCCGACCGACGAGGTCTCGACGCTGCACGAGGCGCGCGACGGCACCCTCTGGATCGGCACCTACACCGCCGGCATCGCGCGCCGTCGGCCCGATGGCCACATCGACACCTTCGGCGCCGACAGTGGCTTGCCCGGCATCGAGGTGCGCTCGATCTTCGAGGATCGCGCCGGCACGCTGTGGGTCGGCACGCGCTCGGCGCTGGCGCGTTTCAACGGCCACGGCTTCGACGTCGTCACCGCGCCCGGCCTGCCCAAGGAAGGCGTCGCGGCGATCCTGCAGGACCGCGCGGGCACGCTCTGGTTCGGCACCACCGGCCAGGGGCTGGTGCGCTGGCGCGACGGCCAGGCGCGCCAGTTCACGACGGCCGACGGCCTGCTGTCCGACTGGATCATGGCGCTCAAGGAGGACGCGCGCGGCGAACTCTGGATCGGCACGAACGGCGAAGGCATCAACCGCCTGAAGGACGGCCGCATCGGCGCGATCAAGCCGGCGGACGGGCTGTGGGACGGACTGTCGCAGGTCTTCCTCGAAGACCGCGCGGGGCATTTCTGGATCACCTGCAACCGCGGCTTCTACCGCGTCGCCCGCGACGACCTCGACGCCTTTCTCGAGGGCCGGCTCAAGCAGGTGCGCTCGGTCGGCTTCGGGCCGGGCGACACGCTGCGCGCCACCAGCTTCGCCGGCAACCTGCAGGCGGCCGGTGCCGTCGACGCCCGCGGCCGCGTCTGGCTGCCGTCGTCGGCGGGCCTGGTGGTGGTCGATCCCGAGCGCCTGCCCGGCGGCGGCGAGCCGCCGACGGTGCGCATCGAGCAGATCAAGGTCGACGGCGAAACGCTCGCGCTCGACGGCCAGCCGCTGGCGCTCCCGCCGGGGCCGGTGGCGCTGTCGGTCAGCCTGGCCGCGTCGACGCTGCGCGAGGCCGATCGCGTGCGCTTCCGCTTCTGGATGGAGGGGCTGTCGCGCGGCTGGACCGATGTCGGCAACGACCGCGAGCTGACCTTCCCCGCGCTGTCCCACGGGCAGTACAAGCTGCGCCTGGCGGTGTCCGGTGACGGTCAGCGCTGGCGCGAATCGGACACGCCGCTGCCGGTCACCGTGCGGCCGCGCTTCCATGAGACCGGCTGGTTCCACCTGCTCGTTGCCGTCGGGGCGATCGGGTTCTTCGCCGGCGCCGTGATGTTCCGGATGCGCCAGCTGCGCGCCCGCCACATCGAGATGGAACGCCTGGTGGCCCAGCGGACGGAGGAACTCCGGCAGGCCAACGAGCATCTGAAGCAGCTCTCCTTCCTCGACGCGGTGACGGGCCTGCCCAACCGCCGGCGCTTCAACGAGGCGGCCGACGAGGAGTGGCGCCGCGCGCGTCGCACCGGCAGCTCGCTGGCGCTGGTGATCGCCGACGTCGACGCGTTCAAGCGCTACAACGACCAGATGGGCCACCTGAAGGGCGACGAGTGCCTGGGCGCCGTGGGCGCGGTGCTGGGCGCGTCGATCGGGCGCGCCGGCGATCTGGCGGCCCGCTACGGCGGCGAGGAATTCGTCGTGCTGCTGCCCGGCGCCGACCGCGACGCCGCGCTCAAGGTGGCGGAGTCCGTCCGTTCCGGCATCGAGTCGCTCGCGATGCCGCATCCGAACTCGCCGGTCGGTCCTGTGGTGACCATCAGCCTGGGCGTGGCTGCCTGCATCCCCAGCGACGAGTGCACGCTGGAAAGCCTCATCTCGCAGGCCGACGAGGCGCTTTACGTCGCCAAGCGCGAAGGCCGCAATCAGGTGCGTTGACCGAGCGGTCGCCGGGCATGCCGGCCCCCCCGTCCGCTCAATCTCCTCCTCGCCGCTCGGAATTTGCTCCCGGGGGGCCGGCATGCCCGGCTCCGGGACGAGCAGGGACGCTCGCAAGGATTTCATTCCCGTGAAGCGGGCGGAGGTGTACAACACGGGCTCCGCGACACCCGCGTCCGAGCGCGCCCCCCTTCGCGCCCGTCGACGCGGCACTCCAGCGTCCGTCCGACCGTTGCCGACCATGACGACCTCACAGACCGTCCGCCAGCACAAGGGCCGTACCTACGTCCTCGATACCCACGGGCCGGGCTCCGGTCCCTGGCGAGGGCGATTCGTCGTCAAGGGCGAGGAGGACGGCCGCCCCGGCGTCACCGCCTGGCACGAGCTGGACGACGAATTCCCGTCCGCCGACGAGGCTGTCGCGCACGCTGATCGCGTCGCCTGCCAATACATCGCCACTTTCGCAGAGCAGGCATGACTCCCCGTGGCCCCGCTTTGGGCGCACCGCGTCGTTGCAAATCCTCGCCATAGCTGGGCTATGGCTGCGGTTTGCGCCTAGCGGTGCATCCCAAATCGGGGCCACGGGGAGTCATGCCTGACGCGGGGCGCGCACCGCGTCCATCGGGGTCGGACTGTGTTTTGCCCCGATTTGGTTCGACCGTCGGCTTTCAGGGAGAAAAAACATGCCAACGTTGTCCAACTTCAATATCGGCACGCGGCTGGCCGCCGCATTTGCCGTTGTCATTGCCTTGCTGCTTTTGGTGCTGGCCGTCGCCGTCTCGGTGCTCAACCGCACCAGCGGGACGATGGACCGGGTGGTCGAGGACCGCTATGGGCAGATCGCCCTGAGCGACGACATCAAGAATGTCGGCGACCAGGGCGTGATCGTGATCGGGCGCCTGCTGATGGCCACCGATCCCGCCCAGGCCAAGCGCTACATGGACGATTACGCCGCCGTGCGCGCGGCCAACACCGAGAACTTCGCGAAGTTCGAGAAGATGCTCAACACCGACGAGGCGAAGGCCATCTTCGCCGAGCAGTCGGAGGCCCGGAAGGTCTACGGTGCCGCGGTACGCAAGCTCTTCGACCTGATCGCCGCCGGCGAGCGCGACCAGGCCATGGCCATCTACCAGGGCGACATGGCGCAGTCGCAGGTGCGCTACTACGCGCTGATCGACAAGATGGTCGACTACCAGACCAAGGCCATGGCCGACGACGTGGTCAAGGCCAAGGAGGACGCGCGGCGTTCCAAGCTGTGGATGACGCTGGTCGCCGCGGTCGCGGTGGTGCTGGGCGTGCTGACGGCGATCAGCATCACGCGCTCGATCACGCACCGCATCCACGGGGCCATCCAGCTGGCCGAGGACGTCGCCAAGGGCGACCTCACGCTGCGTCCGATGCCGCAGAGCACGGACGAGATCGGCCGGCTCATCGGCGCGCTGCAGCACATGGTGCGCAGCCTGCATCGCATCGTCTCGGAGGTCCGGCAGGGCGCCGACACCATCTCCGCCGCGGCGAAGGAGGTTGCGCAGGGCAACGCCGATCTCTCGGCGCGCACCGAGGCGCAGGCCAGCGCGCTGCAGCAGACCGCCTCCGCGATGGAACAGCTGACCGCGGCGATCCGCATGAGCGCCGACAACGCCGACCAGGCCAATGCCCGCGCCGCGACGGCGTCGGAGGTCGCCAGCGCCGGCGGCAAGGCGGTCGGCGAGGTGGTCGCGACGATGAGCGCCATCTCCGCGTCCTCGCATCGCATCGGCGAGATCATCGGCACGATCGACGGCATCGCCTTCCAGACCAACATCCTGGCGCTGAACGCGGCCGTCGAGGCGGCGCGTGCCGGCGAGCACGGCCGCGGTTTCGCCGTGGTGGCCTCGGAGGTGCGGGCGCTGGCGCAGCGCTCGGCCAGCGCGGCCAAGGAGATCAAGTCGCTGATCGTCGAATCGACCGAGCAGGTCGGGGCCGGCGGCCGGCTGGTCGAACAGGCCGGCGAAACGATGACCCAGGTCGTCTCGGGCATCCGGCAGGTCAGCGGCGTCGTCGCCGAGATCAGCGCCTCCAGTCGCGAGCAGAGCATGGGCATCGAGCAGGTCAATGCGGCCATCATGCAGATGGACGACACCACGCAGAAGAACGCCGCGATGGTCGAGCAGAGCACCGCCTCGGCCAAGGCGCTGCAGGACGAGGCCACGCATCTGAACAACGCGGTGCGGGCTTTCGTGTTGTAGCGCGGCCCAGGTCGACAGGCGGCGCAGAACCGCCTGCGACGCCGTCATCGCCCACATCGCCGTTTTCGTCCGCGGCACTGTCATCGCCGCGTTTGTATCCGTCGCATCACCAGGGAGCGACTCATGAACGACAGGATCCAACCGGGCGCGGCAGCGCCGACGTCCGCTTCGCCCGACCCCTCCGGCGCGCGCTGGCGGCCCGAGGTGCTCGCCTTCATCGACGCGCATCGCCGTGACGGTCATCGCAGTGCGCGACTGGATCCGCTGGGCGTTTCGCGCCCCGCCGATCCGTCGCTGCTCGACCCGCAGCGCTTCGGGCTGCAGCCCGGCGACTGGCTGTCGCCGGCCGGCACGCCGCTGTGGAACGCCCGCACCGTCGGCGATCTCGACCGCACGCTGAAGGCGATCTACTGCGGCGGACTGGCGCTCGATGCCAGCGCGGTGCGCGACGCGTCGCGGCGCGACTGGCTCCATCACGCGATGGAGTCCGCGCCCCCGGGGGCGGGCGGCGCCGCGGAGCGGCTGGCGCTGCTGGACCGGCTGATCCGCGCGCAGGGCTGGGAAGAGCACGTCGCGCAGGCCTTCCCGCACGCGAAGCGTTTCTCCCTGGAAGGCAACGAGACGCTGATCCCGTTGCTGGACGCGCTCTGCGAGGAGGCCGCGGGCCACGGCGTGCGGCGCATCTTCCTCGGCATGCCGCATCGGGGCCGCGTCAACGTGCTGGTCAACCTGATGGGCTTCCCGCCGGCGCGCGTGCTGGACTTCTTCGACCCGAAGTCGCCGCATCCCGAGCTGCACACCGATCTCATCTACCACCTCGGCGGCGAACGCGAGCTCGACACGCCGCAGGGCCGGCTGACGCTGACGCTCGCGCACAACCCGTCGCATCTGCAGAGCGTGCATCCGGTGCTCACGGGCCTGGCCCGTGCGTGCCAGGACGCGCTCGGCCGCGAGCGCGCGGACCAGGACGGCCGCCGGCTCGTGCTGCCGCTGATGCTGCACGGCGACGCGGCCTTCGCGGGGCAGGGCGTCGTGATGGAGACGCTGATGCTGGGCGGCAAGCCGGGCTACACCGTCGGCGGCACGGTGCACGTGATCATCAACAACCAGGTCGGCTTCACCGAGCCCAACCCGATGAGCGCCTGGCCGGCGCAGTACTGCACCGACGTCACGCGCATGGTCGACGCGCCGGTCCTGCGCGTGAACGCCGACGAGCCCGAGCAGGCCCTGCGTGCCGCGGCGATCGCGCTGGCCTGGCGGGCGCGTTTCGGCTCCGACATCGTCATCGACCTGATCGGCTACCGCCGCCTCGGCCACTCGGAGAGCGACGTCCCGTCGCTGACGCGGCCGCGCATCCACGCGCTGACGCAGACGCATCCGACGATCGTCGAGCGCTACGCCGCCGCGCTGCGCGCCGACCGCGTCCTGCCGCCGGACACCGACATGGCCTCGCACGTCACGCACAGCCGCGTGCGCGCGCACCAGGCGTTCTCCGATCCGGTGATCCCGGCGCAGGACGAATCGCCGTCCCCGCTGCGCCGCCCGGGCGAGGTGCCCCGCTTGGACCTGGCCGGGCTGCAGGCGCTGGTCGATCCGATGACGCGGCTGCCCGACGGCTTCGAGCCGCACGCGATGGTGCGCACGCTCACGGACCACTGGCGCCGGATGGCGGGGCTCACCGAGCCGCCGCTGCGCGCGGACTGGTGCTTCGCCGAGAACCTCGCCTACGCGACGATCCTGCAAGGCGGCCTCAACGTGCGCATCTCCGGCATGGACGTGCGGCGCGGCACCTTCCTGCATCGACAGGCGGTGTGGACCTCGCAGACGACCATGCTGACGGGGGCAGTGGGTGAGGGCGCTCCGACAGAGTTCGTGCCGCTGAGACAGATCGGTGCCAACAACGGTCACGGCAACGGTCATGGCGGCGCACACGGCGCGGGGCATGGCGAACGGCCAGGCGCGGGTCCTGGCGACCCGTCGCGGGGGCGCTTCGACATCTTCAACTCACCGCTGTCCGAGGAGGCGGTGCTCGGTTTCGAGTACGGCTACAGCGTCGGGGCGACGCGCACGCTGACCGTGTGGGAGGCGCAGTTCGGCGACTTCGTCAACGGCGCGCAGGTCTTCGTCGACCAGTACATCAGCTCGGGCGAGGAGAAGTGGGGCGACACCTCCTCGCTGGCCATCCTGCTGCCGCACGGCAACGAGGGCATCGGGCCCGATCACTCGAGCGGCTACCTGAGCCGCTTCCTGCAACTGTGCGGCGAGGACAACCTGCGCGTGGCCTGTCCGTCGACGGCCGCGCAATGGTTCCACCTGCTGCGCCGGCAGGCGTTCGACACGCTGCGCAAGCCGCTGGTCGTGATGTCGCCCAAGGGCACGCTGTATCACGAGAAGGCGTCGCACGCGGAGATCGCGGACCTGACGGGCGGCAGCTTCCAGCCGGTCATCGACGATGCGACGGTCGAGCGCGCGGAGCAGATCGAACGTCTCCTGCTGTGCAGCGGCAAGGTCCATTACGACCTGGATCGTGGCCGTCGGTCGGTGGCGCGCGCGGATCTGGCGCTGGCCCGCATCGAACAGTTCTATCCGTTCCCGGCGGACGAGCTGACGGCGCTGTTTGCGCGTTATCCGGCCCTCGTCGAGATCACCTGGGTGCAGGAGGAGCATCGTCAGCAGGGCGCGTGGAGCTTCATCCGCGAGCAGATGGATGCGGTCTTGCCGCAGCATGTGCAGCTGCGCTGCGTGGCGCGCCGTGCGAACGGCTCTGGCGCCACCTCTTCCCACACGATCCACCAGCTGGAGCAGGTGGAGCTGGTCGCGCGCGCCCTGGGTGAAGCCTGACCGGTCCATCTCTCGCAGTCAGAAAGTCCCAAGGCCCATGGTCAGCGAGTGCGGGTGGGGCCGGAATGACGCTGGGGGTTCCCGGAGGGATGCCCCCTGCGTCGTGGAGTGCCCGCGCCAGGCCTGCCGGCGTCGAGCGGCCTCCCCTACTGCCCCAACGAGTCCGTCCGCCTCCGGCTCGACGAGCTCCCTCGTCCTTGAGCCTGCGGCCGCCCGAGCTGGATGATTTCGATCGCATGGCAGGCCGCCTCGGTGGCGTAGTTGAGCGCCTCGTTCTCGGTCGCCCAGGCGGAGTCGGTCGCCGGGTGGACGACGTCGTCCACGCCGGCGGCGGACGTCGTCTGATCGTCCCGGGTCTCGAGCCTGTCTCCGAAGGCGTCGTTGGCTGCCGCGGCATTGGGCAGGCCTTGATCCGCCAGGCCGGGATCGGGCGCGTCGCTCCGACGCCGGCCGGTATCCAGCAGTTGGTAGTGGCCGACGAAGGCCCCGCCGGGTGCGGGTGTCGATTCGACGCGGTAGGTGACGCCGCGGTACTGTCCGTCGCGTTGCATGCGGGTTCTCCCCTGGTCTGCGATGTTGCGAAAGCGGCAATTCCCACGCCCGGCGGAGCGGCACTATGTCGCGGTCATGAAGGACGCGTCCGCGATCCGGCGGACGGCACCCGTGTCATGACGGACGGCGTCCGGCGGTGCTTCGCAGTTGTGACAACATCCATGACTTCAGTCCTGATTTCGACCGCCGATCTTGGATGCCCTGCTCGCTCGCCTGACGTCGACCGTCCCCGTCGCCCGCAACCTGGAACAGCTGACCCGCCCGCTGCTGGACATGCTGGGCACGGTCACCGGCCTGGAGTCGACCTACCTCACCACGATCGATCTGCGTGCTGGGGAGCAGCATGTGCTGCTGGCCCGCAACGCCGGCACGATGACCATCCCGGAGGGGCTCACCGTCTCCTGGTCGGACACCTTGTGCAAGCGCGCGCTCGACGCCGGCCGCATGGCCACGAGCGACGTGGCGGCGTGCTGGGGCGACTCCGACGCCGCGCGCCAGCTCGGCATCCAGACTTACGTGAGCGCGCCGATCCGTGACGACGGCGGCGAGCTGCTCGGCACGCTGTGCGCGGCCAGCGCGGACCGTCGCACGATCGGTCCCGAGGCGCAGTCGCTGCTGCGGCTGTTCTCGTCGCTGGTGAGCCAGTTCCTGCAGCGTGAGCGGCTGGTGGCCGACCTGCGCGCGGCCAACGAGCAACTGGCGACCTACGCCCTGACCGATGTGCTGACCGGACTGCCGAACCGCCGCGCGCTGTTCGACGAACTGCAGCGCGAGCTGCAGCGCGCCACCCGCGACGGCACCTGCGTGCTGCTGGGGTGCATCGACCTGGACGGCTTCAAGTCGGTCAACGACCAGCTCGGCCACCATCGCGGCGACCTGTTCCTGCGCGAGATCGCCCAGCGACTGTCGCTGGAGCTGCGCGGCTCCGACATGCTGGCGCGGGTGGGCGGGGACGAATTCATCGTCGTCGGTCCCGGCGTGAGCCTGGGCGGCCTGCCGCGTTCGCAAGGACCGCTCGTGGATCGCGGCGAGCCGGCGCAGGCCGCGCGCACGCTGGAGCAGCGCGCCGCGCTCGCGAGCGTGGGGCGCTTCGACCTCGACGGCCACGCGCTGCAGTACGCGGGCGCCAGCGTCGGCGTCGTCGCGCTCGATCCGGCGGGGCTCAGCGTCGAGCAGGCGCTGCACCTGGCCGACCAGCGCATGTACGACGTCAAGCGGGCTCGCCGCCGGACCATCGACCTGCCGGCGGTCATGCAGGCGGCGGACTGATCCGCCGCGGCGCCTTCGCGACGGCCCCGATCAGCGCGGGCGCGCGAGCAGCACCTTCTCGATGAGCAGGTCGACGTCCACCGGTTTGGCCAGGTGGTCGTCGAAGCCCGCGGCGATGGCTGCGTCGCGATCCTGCAGCGTGGCCAGTCCCGTCAGCGCCACGGCAAACAGCGGCGACGCGGTGCCGAGCGCACGCTCCCGCGCCCGCAGCCGGCGCACCAGCGAATACCCGTCCGCGCCGGGCATGGCCACGTCGCTGATCAGCACGTGCGGCGGATGCTCGGACGCCGCCGCGACCTGCTCCCATCCCTGCTCGACCGAGCCCGCCGCGCGCACCTCGGCGCCGGCCAGCTCCAGCAGATGCCGCAGCGCGTCCAGCGCATGCGGATCGTCGTCGACCAGCAGCACGCGCAGGCCGCCGAGATCGGCGTCGACGCTCTCGCGCGGCGTCGTCTCGGGCGTGTCCGAGACCAGCTCCACCGCCGGGAAGCGCACCGTCAGACGCGTGCCGCGGCCTTCGCCGTCGCTGTGCGCCGTCACCGTGCCGCCGTGCGCCAGCACCAGGTGGCGCACGATGGACAGTCCCAGGCCGAGGCCGCCGTACTCGCGCGTGCGGCTGATGTCGGCCTGCGTGAAGCGGTCGAACAGCCGGGGCAGCAATTCGACCGCGACGCCGATGCCCGTGTCGACGACGGCCAGCTCGATCGTCGGCCCGATGCGGCTCAGCGACACGGTGATCCGTCCGTCGCGCGGCGTGAATTTCAACGCGTTGCCGACGAGGTTGGCCACGATCTGCTGCATCCGGCGCTGGTCGCCATGGATGCGATGCGGCTGCTGCAGGCCGGTGCCGCTCAGCGTCAGGCCCTTGACCTCGGCGGCCGGCTGCAGCCCGTCGACGACCGCGCGCACGCAGGCCGAGAGGTCGAGCGGGCGCATCTCCAGCGTCAAGTGGCCGGACGCGATGCGCGACACGTCGAGCAGGTCGTCGATCAGCTGCGCCTGCGCCTGGCAATGCTTGAGGATGGTGGCGATCGCGCGTGTCGCGGTCGCCTCGCCGAGCGTGCCGCGTTCCTGCGACTGCTTCAGCACCGAGGCCCAGCCGGAGATCACGTTCAGCGGCGCGCGCAGTTCGTGCGAGACCATGCCGAGGAAGTCGTCCTTGGCCGTGTTGGCGCGCTCCGCGTCGTCGCGCGCATGCTGCGCCGATTCCAGCGCGCAGCGCAGTTCGTGGATGTCCTGGAAGGCGATCACCGCGCCGTCGATGCGCTCGTCGGCGGTGCGGTAGGCCCGCACGTTGATCAGCCACCAGCGGCCCTCGGTGTCCTGGTGTTCGTGTTCGACCGGTGCCAGGCCTTGCACGGCGGCCTGCACCAGCTGCTCCAGCTGGCCGACGGCGAAGCGCGAGGTGACGTTGACGACCGGCTGCCCGATCGCCTGGCCCAGCGCCGCGGGATCGAGCCCGAACAGCTGCGCCACCTGCGGCGAGGCATGCCGCAGCCGCAGCTGGCGGTCCAGCACCACGACCGGCAGCGGGATGCCCTCGACGAGGTTGCTCAGATCGTCGTTGGCGAGATCCAGCTCGTCGTTGCGCGACTTGAGTTCCTCGTTCAGCGAGAGCAGCTCCTGGTTGGCCGATTCGAGCTCCTGCTTCGCGCTCTGCAGCTCCTCGTTGGCGCTCTGCAATTCCTCGTTGGTGCTGAGCATCTCCTCGTTGGCGGTGCGCAGTTCCTCGTTGGCCGATTCGAATTCGACGACCAGCGTGCGCAGCTGCGCCTGGGTCGCCTCGAGTTCGTCGGACAGCGTCGTCACGGTGCGCTCGAGCTCGTCGACGCGCGCGCGGGCGCCGCTGGGCGAGAACGGCGGCGTGGACAGCGCCGACGTGGTCTCGGCGGCGGGTTCGTCCGGCTGGGGCGCCAAGGTGACCAGGAAATGCTGCGACGCCTCTCCCGCTTCGAGCGGCAGGACCTCGAGCACGTAGCGGCGATCGTTGAAGGCGACGCGCTCGCGCCGGACCGGCTGCCCGGTGCGCTTGGCCTCGACCAGCGCCGTGCGCACGGGCACGTTGAGCGACGCGTCCAGCAGGCGCGGCAGCGCGAGCGTGGCCTCGCCGCTGGCCGGCGCGATGAAGGCGGAGACGTCGCCGCGGAACTGCACCACGTCGCCGCCCTGGCTGACGACGAAGCCCGGCGGCACGTAGCGCGCGAGGGCGACACGGTTGGCGGCCTCGCTGACCAAGTCCGGCGGCGGCGCCTGCGGCACGCGCGGCGCGTTGCCGTCGCTGGCCCAGGGGCGCAGCGCATCGATCGGGAACAGCGGCCGGTGGCGGCGCGAGTTCGGCAGCTTGCGGTACAGGTGCGGCGCGCCGGCGTGCTCGAAACCGTCGGCGACCGAGGCCGCCTCGGCCCGGCCCAGCAGCATGAAGCCGTCGTTGCGGCAGGCGTAGTGCAGCACCTCGAAGACATGCTGCTGCGCCTCCTTGCGCAAATAGATCAGCATGTTGCGGCAGCTGATCAGGCCCATGCCGGAGAACGGCGCATGCGTGAGCAGGTTGTGCCGCGCGAAGACGCACATCTCGCGCAGGTCCTTGGCCACGAGGTAGCCGCCGGAGCTCGGCACGAAGGCGGTGTCTCGGAACGGCTGCGGCACGTTCTCCAGCCCGGCGGCGGTGTAGCGGCCGCCGCGGGCGGTCTCGATCGAGGCCTCGTTCAGGTCGGTGCCGAAGATCTGCACGCGGCGGTGGATGCCCTCGGAGATCATCGCCTCCTTGAGCAGCATGGCGATCGTGTAGACCTCCTCGCCGGTCGAGCAGGCGGGCACCCAGATGCGGATCGGGTCGTGACGCAGCGCCAGCAGCTTGGGCAGCACGACCTGGCGCAGCACGTTGACGAACTCCGCGTCGCGGAAGAACGCGGTCACGCCGATCAGCACGTCGTCGCGCAGCGCGGCGGCCTCGTAGGGGTCGGTGCGCAGGAACTGCAGGTAGGCGCCGACGTCGCGGTCCTTCTGCAGCAGCACGCGCCGCAGGAAGCGGCGGCGCAGGTTGACGTCCTTGACGTAGCCGAGGTTGACGCCGGCCTTCTGCTGGACGATCGCCAGCGCGGTCTCCAGCGCGTCGACGTCCTGCGCGACGCCGGCGGAGCCGGGCAGGTCGCTCTCGTGGTGCGGCTGGCCGAAGCGGCGCATCAGCGCCGCGGGGATGTCCTCCGGGGGCAGGACCTCGTCGACCAGGCCGGTGTCGATCGCGGCGACCGGCATGCCGTCGTGCGCCGCGGTGTTGGGCGCCTGCGCGAGCACGAAGCCGCCGGTGGCCTTCAGGTCGACGATGCCGGCCGCACCGTCCTGGCCGGTGCCCGACAGGATGACGACCGCGCCGTCCAGGTCGGGGTCCTGCGCCAGCGAGGCCAGGAAGGCGTCGATCGGCAGGTGCAGCCCGGGCGTGCGGCGGGTGAGGCGGAAATGGCCGTCCAGCGCCATGACGCCGACGTTCTCCGGCATCACGAAGACGCGGCCGTGCTCGACCTTGGTGAAGTGCTCGAGGCGCTCCACCGGGAGCGTGCTGCGGTCGCGCAGGACCTCGGGCAGCCGGGTCTCCTCGTTGGGGTCCAGGTGCGTGATGACCAGCACCGCGAAGCCCGGTTCGTTCGGTAGCGCACCGAGCACGGTGCCGAGCGCATCGATGCTGCCCGCCGATCCGCCGAGCACCACCACCCGCAAGGGTTGTCGCTCCTCTGTGTCCACCCAGGATCCCGTTGTCGTGATTGAAAAGCTGCGGCGCAGTCTACCCCCGCCCGATGACCGCCCCGGCGCGGGGACTCTGGCGCCGGGGGCGCGGTGTGAAGGGGATACTGCGGCGCTTGCGCCTCCACCCGCCGTCCACTTCGCCGCCGCCATCATGTCTCCGTCGATGTCCACCACGCCCTGGCAACACACGCATGTCTTCGACGAGGGCAATCCGCTTGCCGCCCGCAACACGCGCTGGGCGGTGCTGCTGACGGTCCTGATGATGGTCGCGGAGATCGCCGGCGGCTACGTCTTCAACTCGATGGCGCTGCTGGCCGACGGCTGGCACATGAGCTCGCACGCGGTGGCGTTGGGCGTGTCGCTGCTGGCCTACGGCGCCGCGCGGCGCTGGGCCAGGGACGGGCGCTTCGCCTTCGGCACCTGGAAGATCGAGATCCTCGGCGGCTACAGCAGCGCGCTGCTGCTGGTCGGCGTCGCGGGGTTGATGCTGTGGCAATCGGTCGAGCGGCTGATCGCGCCGACGCCCATCCACTACGACGAGGCGATCGCGGTCGCGGCGGTCGGTCTGGCGGTGAACCTTGCCTGCGCCTGGCTGCTGCGCGGCGAGCACCACCATCACGGGCACGACCACGGGCATGACCACGCTCATGGTCATGCGCACGGACACGGACACGGCCATGGGCACGGCGACCCGCACGACCACGCGCCGGGGCAGGGCCATGACGACCTCAACCTCCGCGCCGCCTACATGCATGTGCTGGCCGACGCGGCGACCTCGGTGCTGGCGATCGTGGCCCTGCTGGGCGGCCGGCTGTGGGGCGCGGACTGGCTCGATCCGGTGATGGGCATCGCGGGCGCGGTGCTGGTGGCGGTCTGGGCGCGCGGGCTGCTGCGCGACACCGGCCGCGTGCTGCTGGACGCCGAGATGGACGCGCCGGTCGTCGACGAGATCCGCGAGGTCATCGCCGCCGCGCCGTGGCCGGCGGCGATCGCCGACCTGCACGTCTGGCGCGTCGGTCGCGCGCAGTACGCCTGCATCGTCTCGCTGGTCACCGACAGCCCCGACGCGCGGCCGGACGAGGTGCGCCGGATGCTGTCCGTCCACGAGGAACTTGTTCACGTCACCGTCGAGATCAACCGCCCCGATCGGGCGACTGTCTGATCCGCGCCGCGGCGCTCGCCGGACACCCGCCGGCGCGCCGCCACAATCGCGGCCCATGAAAACCAACTACCTCCTCGCCGCCATCCTGGTCAGCAGCCTGATCGGCGCCTTCGTGGCCAACCGTTCGATGAAGACCGCCTGTGCGGTGGTCTCCGGCGCGATCGCGCTGTATGCGCTGCTCCGGCAGGTGATCTGACGGCCCGCGCTGACGATCAATTCCGATCAGTTCCATCAGATCGAAATGATCGATCTGATGAGGTGGCGAAGCCGCTTCACGCGCCGTTGATGGGCTCCTCGGGCCGGCCGACCGCCTGGCCGTCCCCCACTGCCTTTCGTCACACCCCCTCCGGCATCCCCCCGAGTCCACCCTATGGTGGGATGGCACTTGGGCCGACCCCCGCTGATAGTGGGAACTCGTCAGGAGAGGACCATGCGACAACGCTTCGCGCCACCCGCCGGAGAACCCGGCCACCCCTTCACTTCGGCCATGCAGCGCATCCTGCGGCAGACTGAGGTGTTGCTGCAGCGGCGCATCCCCTTCAGCCCGTCCGGCTGGCCCATCGAAGAACCGCCTGCGCTGGAAGGCCTGGAGGTCACCGAGTCCACCTGGGACGAATGGACCGAGGCGATGGCGCATCAAAGCCGGGGCGCGTGACCTGACCCTTTTCGCCCACCCGGCGCGCTGATCGCCCAGGTCGGTGCCGCTCTCGCGCGGACTTGAGCCGGCAAAGCGGCGAAGACACCTCCCAGTTGATCTCCCTCGGTGACGCAGTTCACCGAGTCCGCGACGACCGCTGAGTTCGTCGCGCTCATTGCGGCATGCCGGGAGGTGGCCGCGGCGAAGAATCCGTTCACCCCAACGAACGAGAGCGCTTCGCCATGCACGTCAAGCCCAACGCTTCCCCGTCGCCCGCAGCCCACGTCGGCGCCCCGGCGTCCGCAGGCCCGGCCAAGGGCGCCAAGTCCGGCGCGCCCGATTTCACCAAGATGCTGAATGACGCGAAGGCGGGTGCGCCGGCTTCCGCGGCGACAGCACCGATGGCGGCCGCACCGGCTGCTGCCGCCACGTCGACCGCCGCTCCCGCCACGCTGTCGCTCGACACGGCCTCGCTGGCCGCGCGCGGCTGATCGTCGCCGGGAGCCTCCCTTGAGCAGCGTGCCCCTCCTGTCCAGCCTGGTCGCCCTGGCGACGTCCTCCGACGGCTCGCACGAGAGCGGCCGCACCGCCGCGTCGGGCGGCTCGTCGGGATCGTCGCGAGGCGGCGGCCCCAGCGTGACGCTGGGGCCCGTGCTCGGCGTGACGGCGACCATCAGCGCCAAGGGCCTGCAGGCGCTGGCGAACGACGCGGTGGATGCCGTCGAGACGGTCGCCGATGTCGTCACCGACACGGTCGGCGATGTCGCCGGCGGCGTCGGCAACGTGCTTGGCAATGTCGTCGGCTACGGCGTGATGGCCGCGCTCGGCGGCGGCGCCGTGCTCGATGAACTGGTGTGAGGGTCGGGTCATGCGCATTCGACCGGAACCGTCGTCGCGCCGCTTCGTCCGACCCGTTGCCGGCCTGGCGCTCATTGCGCTGACGGGCCTCGGGGGTTGCAGCGCGCTGAGTCCGGTGCCCGCCTGGGAACTGCTCAAGGGCGCCGGCACCGCGACCTCGACGGCCCTCGCGACCGCCGCGCCGGCCAAGGCCAGCAATACCGTCCATCACGGCGACGCGCCGGTGCGCACGCTGTGCATCGAGTTCAACCGCAACGCGCCGCTGGAGGACCTGGTCCCGGCGATGCAGGCGGAACTGAAGGGGCAGGGCGTGGACAGCCGCGTGTACGAGCCCGGCACCGGCCTGCAGCAATGCGGCGTGTGGCTGCGCTACGTCGCGACGATCGAATGGGGCGTGCCGCCGATGGCCAGCGGCTATCGCGCCAATCTCAGCGCCGCGTCGCTGAGCCTGCACCAGGCGGACGGGACCTTGCTGTCGAGCAGCAGCTACGTCGCCGAGGAGAACTTCGGCCTGGCCCGTTGGGCCGGGACGCGCAACAAGATCGCGCCCGTCGTGAAGGCGCTGATCACCGGCTTCCAGAGCTGAGGGAGAGGGATGTGATGTCGACGAATGAATCCCGCCGCGCGACCGCGCCGGCGATTGTTCCGGCGATTGCTCCGGCGGTTGCTCCGGCGGTTGCTCCCGCCATGGCGCCGGCGCGGGCGATGCTCGTGTTCGCCGCCTTCGGCGCGCTGGGCGGGTGTGCCGGCACGTCGCCGACGGTGGCCGGTCCGATGATGGTCACGCCGCCGCAGGCGCCGATGTACATCGAGCGGCCCAACAACGGCGCGATCTACCAGCCGGGCATGTCGCCGACCTCGCTGTTCTCGGGCGACAAGCGCCCAAGCGCGATCGGCGACACGATGAAGGTGGACATCCAGGAGACGCTGAAGGCCAGCCAGAAGCAGACGACCGACACGAACCGCGACAACAAGCTGGCGGTGCGCGGGCCGGGCGGCCAGAGCAAGATCGGCGCGGTGGAGCGGCTGCTCAACATCGACGCGACGGCCGCGGGCAGCGATTCGTTCAAGGGCTCGGGCACGACGGAGACGGACAACAGCTTCGTCACGACGGTGGCGGTGAGCGTCATCAACGTGCTGCCCAACGGCAACCTGCTGGTCGCGGGCGAACGCAACGTGGGCCTGAACAAGGGCGTGAACACGCTGCGTTTCTCGGGGATCGTGAATCCGCGCGACATCCGCCCGGGCAACCTCGTGTCGTCGCGCGACGTGGTGAACGCGAGCCTGGAGAGCGTCGCGCAGGGCGACGTGTCGGAAGCCTCGTCGCGCAGCTGGCTCCAGCGCGTGCTGGCAAGGAGTCTGTCCATCTGGTGATCCGCCGACCGCTGCGCGGTCAACCGCGCTGACCGCCGCGCGGTCAACCCGCAAACCGGGCCGGCGCCACGGGGCTTATCCACCGATCGGTGTCCGCGGTCCGCTTCTATAACCCACGATTCGCCGCAATGGCTTTCGCGACAGTTCCGCATGAGCAGCGGAGGGCGGAGCCTTGTCCGGCGGACCTTATGCAGAACACATCATGAGCACGAGAGGGACGCGGACGCCGCCGCACGACGGCGCACCGGACACGACGAGCGACGACTGGCTGGCCGACGGCCAGATCCGGACGTATCGGCGCGGCCAGAAGATCATCGAGGCCGGCACGCCGCTGGCCGAGTGGATCGCGATCAGCGGCGGGGCGGCGTTCCTTGCGGCGAAGGTCGCGGCGGACACGCGCGTGGCCGTGGCGGCGCTGTGGCTGGGCGACGTGATCGGGGCGGACTCGCCGCTGGGCAAGCTGGCGGCGCGTTACGACGTGACGGCGCTGGTCGACGTGACGACGATCCACATCCCGATGCCGCGCATGAAGGACGCGAACGCGCCGGAGCGCGACGCGGCGACGGGCGAGCTGTATGCGGCGACCGCGTCGCGGTTGCAGGACCAGATCACGATGCGGCTGGCCGGCAACGGCTTCCAGCGGCTGATCAGCGTGCTGGCGACCCTGGCGGCCGCGCTGAGCAGTTCGCAGCGGGCGGGCACGGTGGGCAACAGCCTGGCGCTGCCGGTGTCGCAGGCGTGCATCGGGCAGCTGTCGGGGCTGTCGCGCCGGCAGACGTGGATCTACCTGGGTCAACTGGCCGAGCGCGGCTGGAGCCGGACCTCGCGCACGAAGGTCACGCTCGAAGGCCTGAACGCGTGGCTGAGCCTGATGAACGAAGTCGAGTCCCGCGGGCTCGACTGCATCGGGACGGTGGATCAGTGCGACATGACCTTGTCGGAACTCGCCGCCTCCAAGTCATTGCGAAGATAAACATTTTTGTTTACTCTCGTCGAGCGTCTTTGACTGATCACCGACGGATCTCCGCGAATCTCACGGACGCCCCCACGATGGGGGCGTTGTCGTTCTGATGGGGGAGAAATCGTCACAAGCGCGCTTCTGATCTTCAGACCGGAACGATGCAGGCGATCCTTCGGCAGCTCGGTTTGAAAACCAAGTGAGGTAATGATGGTGTTGAGCTTCCCCGCCCGAATCACGCCGGACGGCCCCGGCTTCATGGTCACCTTCCCCGACATCCCCGAAGCCATCACCTGCGGGGACACTTACGAGGACGCGCTCGACATGGGCGCGGACGCGTTGGCCACTGCCATGGACTTCTACTTCGAGGACAGGCGCCCGGTGCCGCAGCCGTCGAGGTTGAAGCGGGGGCAGGTCTTGATCGACTTGCCGCCGAGCATTGGCGCCAAGGTGCTTCTGCTGAACGAGATGCTCTCGCAAGGCACGCGGAGCGTCGACCTCGCGCGATTGATGAACGTTCGGCCGCAGGAGGTGAATCGCCTGACCGATCTCAAGCACCCGACGAAGATCGACACGATCGCGGTGGCCCTGCGGGCACTGGGAAAGCGGCTGGAACTCAGCCTGGCCGACGCCTGCTAGGCGCGGGATGCCGGCGAGAAGGAAATCTCCGCCGCCTTCTTCGCCTCCATCGTCGGCCCGAAGCTGTTGAGGTTGCGCAGGATCAGCGTGTGGTGGTCGATGATCTGCGGCGCCGTGAGGTCTCCGTAGGCGATCGTCGTGTGGCCGTCCTCGACCAGCGTGACATCGTAGCCCGAGCTCAGCGCCCGGCGCGTCGACGTGTCGACGCAGAAGTCGCTCTGCGCGCCACAGACGACCAGGTGCGTCACGCCCAAGCCCTTCAGCACCGCGTCCAGATCGGTCTTGTGGAACGAGTCCGGCGAGGTCTTGAACACGCGCCGGTCCTCCGGAATCACGTGCAGGCGATCATCGATCTGCCAGCCCTCGCTGCCGTGGCGCAGCGGCTCGTAACCCTCTTCCTCGTGCTGGACGAAGACCACGGGCGTGCCGCTGTCACGCGCCTGTGCGATCAGGCCGTTGATGCGACCGATCACGGCGTCGACGTCGTGGCAGGCGTATTCGCCGACGCAGAGCGCGCGTTGCAGATCGATGATGAGCAGGGCAGTCGTCATGGCGCCGGACCACGGAGTTGCGAAGCGGCCCAGCATACGCCGCGCGACGAGCGTCATCCATTCGCCATGCCCCGATCGGAACGTCATTTCGGCTGGTCTCATGTTGGTCGCATGCGAGTGAATCGTATGCGCGTGTATCTGCGGCCGACCCGCATACGCGACCTGACGAAAAGGCCTGCTCGAGGACACGTCGGAGATACCAGCGACCGCTGAAATTCGTCCCGTGCCGAATCCCGGCTCGCCGAATCTTCTCCACGGAGTCCCATGAACGCCAAGCACCACCTCCTGGCTGTCACCGCGACCGCTGCCGCCATCGCGAGCGCCTTCAGCCTCGCCCTGTTCCCCGTCGCCAGCAGCGCGCAGACCCAGGCGCCGACCGCCGTCTCCGCGCCGCGCGATGCCGCCGAAGACACCACCATCCGCCCCTTCCAGGCCGCCATTCCGGAGGCGGCGCTGGCCGACCTGCGCCAGCGCATCGCGGCGACGCGCTTCCCGGATCGCGAGACGGTCGACGACCGCTCGCAAGGCGTGCAGCTCGCAGGCTTCCAGGACCTGGTGCATTACTGGGGCACGGGCTACGACTGGCGCAAGGCCGAAGCCAAGCTGAATGCCTATCCGCAATTCGTCACCCGCATCGACGGGCTGGACATCCACTTCATCCACGTCCGCTCGAAGCATCCCGGCGCCTTGCCGCTCATCGTCACGCATGGCTGGCCGGGCTCGGTCTTCGAGCAGCTGAAGATCATCGATCCGCTGACCGACCCGACCGCGCACGGCGGCCAGGCCTCGGACGCCTTCGACATCGTCATCCCGTCGATGCCGGGCTACGGCTTCTCCGGCAAGCCGACCGGCACCGGCTGGGGCCCCGAGCGCATGGCGCGTGCGTGGGACGTGCTGATGAAGCGCCTGGGCTACACGCAGTACGTGTCGCAGGGCGGTGACTGGGGCTCGGTCGTCGCGCAGGCGCAGGGCCGTCTGGCGCCGCAAGGGCTGCTGGGCATCCACGTGAACATGCCGGCCACCGTGCCCGCGGACATCGCCGCCTCGATCAAGAGCGGCAAGCCCGCGCCGGCCAGCCTCTCCGCGAAGGAGAAGGCCGCCTACGAGTCGATGAACCGCCTGTACACGCGCGGCGGCGGCTACGCCGGGATGATGGTCACGCGCCCTCAGACGCTGGGCTACAGCCTGTCGGACTCGCCGTCCGGTCAGGCCGCGTGGATCTACGACAAGTTCGCCGACTGGACCTTCAGCGGCGGTGTGCCGGAGCGTTCGCTGTCGAGGGACGAGATGCTCGACGACATCACGCTGTACTGGCTGACCAACACCGGGACCTCGGGCTCGCAGCTCTACTGGGAGAACAACAACAACAACTTCAACGTCGTCGAGCAGCGCACGCGGGAAATCAAGGTGCCCGTCGCGGTGACCGTGTTCCCCGGCGAGATCTACCAGGCGCCGAAGTCCTGGGCGCAGAAGGCGTATCCGAAGCTGAGCTACTTCAACGAGGTGAAGAAGGGCGGCCACTTCGCGGCGTGGGAAGAGCCGCAGCTCTTCGCCGAGGAACTGCGCGCGGCGTTCCGGCCGCTGCGCTGATCGGAACGCAATCCTCAGAACTTGTAGTTCAACACCACCCGCATCGCGCGGTTGTCGCCGCGGATGTTGTTGGGCTTGTCAAGGTTGAGGTTGTCGCCGCCAAGCCGGTTGGGCGTCGCCCCCGGCTGCGGCGCACTGCCAATCCAGTCGTCGAAGCCGCCGTAGTTGTCGGCGCCGAGCACGTTCAGCACGTCCAGCCGCAGCGCGACCTGATGGATGCCGTACTTGAAGGCCTTGCCAATGCTGATGTCGACCTGACGGAAGCTCGGCGAGTCGCCTTCGACGAGGAAGCACTGCGGCGTGCCGCCGATGCAATTCGTCATGCGGCGCGGGAAGCCGCTCGCATACGTGCCCTTGGCGGAGAAGGTCAGTCCCCACGGCAGCAGCTTGTCCGTCATGAACGCGCCGACCAGGCGGTGCCTGTCCACCAGCGTGCTCGGATTCCAGCCGCGACCCGCGCGGCCGTAGGTCCAATCGAAGGTGTCGTTGCTCCACTGGAGGTTGGTCGTCTTCGCATCGCTGTAGGTGTAGGCCAGCGTCGCCGTCCAACCCGATGATTCTGAGTACGGCTTCTCCGCCTTCACGAACACGGAGTCGGTGCGCGTGCGGCCGATCGAGTCGCCCAGCACCACCTGCCCGTAGCCGTCCGGCCCGCCCCACAGCGGGTCGATCGCCGACTGCTGCGCGAAACCGCCGTTGGCGTCGCGGTTGCCGCTGAACCAGACGAACTGGTTCTTCGCCTCGACGCGGCTGAGCGCGATCTCGCCGTTCCAGGTCTTCGTGAGCGCCTGTCGCAGCCCGATGCTGAACTGGTCCGCGTACGGCATCTTCAGATCGTTGCGGATCAGCCAGATCTCGCCGCCGGGCGACTGGTTCTTCTGCAGCTCGTCGAGCGCGTGATTCGCCATCGTGCGGTCGTAGCTGCGGCCGTAGCCGCCGAAGACCACCGTGTTCCGGTTGCCGAAGATGTCGTAGGAGAACCCCACGCGTGGCGCGATCGCGTTCTTGAACGCCTTGCGGGAATTGCCGCTGCTGATGTACTGCGACACGTCGATGCCGCCCTTGGCCAGCGACTGCGCATAGGTCTGGCCCGTCGGCGGGACGATGCCGTAACGCGTCACGTCCGGCGCCATCAGCGCCGCGATGCGGTCGGCCGGTGTCGCATAAGCGTTGTTGAGCATGTTGTCCTCGTAGTCCCAGCGGACGCCGAGGTTGAGCTCCAGCTTGGACGTGAGGCTCCAGTCGTCCTGCAGGTACAGCCCCCACTGCTTGTTCTTGAAGCTGGCCACGGACGGCGCCGCCGCGCGCCGGATGTTGCACTGGTCGCTGGTGCTGCCGTTGTTGGAGACGTTGGTGCCGGTGCAGTTCGTGCCGTCCCAGTAGGGCAGTCCGGTGACGTTGTCGATCAGCACGTCGACGCCGTCGACCGAGTTGGCCGTGCCGCTGAGGTCGTAGCGCATGTCCTTGAGCTTCACGCCGCCCTTGATCACGTGGCCGTCGATGCCGGTGTAGGTCAACTCCTCGGAGACGAAGGTGCCGCGCTGCTTGCGCCGCTGCGCGTCCGGCGAGCCGCCGTCCAGGATCACGTCCTGCGAGGCCGTCAGCACTTGCGGCGATGCCGTGGACACCTTGTAGCGGACCAGCGCCGTCTCGGACGCCGACTTCGGATTCCAGAGGTAGTCCTCGTAGCCGATGCGTGCCTCGCTGAGCCAGTCGTCGCGGGACCACTCGTGCTTCAGGTCGATGCGCGTCTCGTCGTTGCGGCGCTCCTTGTCGTTGCCGGGCAGGGAGAGGTTGCGGTCCTCGGCGATGCGGTCGGTCTCGCGCCGCAGCCGCGCGCTGAGGGTCAGGCGATGCTCGTCGTTGAGCTGCGCGTCGAGCTTGCCGAAGAACAGGTCCTCGTGGAACGGATCGACCTGGCTGCCGCGTCGCGCCAGCAGCTCCGGCACGATGCCGGCATTGGGCAGCTTCTCGAAGTTCTGGCCCGCGATCTGGCGCGAGTCCTCGATCCGCTTGGCGTCGTAGGCGACGAAGAAATGCAGCTTGTCCTTGACGATCGGACCGCCGACGCTGCCGCCGTATTCGTACTTCTCGGACGACGGGCGCGCGATGCCCTGGGCCTCGCGCTCCTTCTCCAGCGAGTTCTTCGCCCGCCAGTTGGTGCCGGTGCGGTCGCCGTAGATCTCGCCGTGGAATTCGTTGGTGCCGGACTTCGTCACTGCCGTGATCGCCGCGCTGCTGACCTGGTCGAACTCGGCCTTGTAGTTCTGCGTCAGCACCTTGTATTCGGCGATCGCCGATTGCGGGAACGGATTGCCGCGCGTGTCCGACTGGCCGCTGACGCCCCCGCGCAGGATGTTGTTCTTCTGGCCCACGCCGTCGATGAAGACGTTCAGGTGGTCGAAGTCCTGCGCGCCCGATTGCACGCGGCTCAGGCCGCTGGAATCGGTCGAGAACGCGACGCCCGGCGCGAGGTCCGCCGCACTGAGGAAGTTGCGCGTGTTCTGCGGCAGCGCTTCGATCATGCGCTGCGACACGACGGTGCCGAGCTGGGAGTCCTTGACGCCCTGCCGGCTCGCGTTGCCCTCGACGGTGACCGTGCCGAGCTGGATCGCGTCCGGCGTGTTCGGCGCGGGCGCGGAGCCGAGGTCGAGCGACGCGCTCTCGCCGACGGACAGCGTGATGCGTTCGGTCTTGATCGGCGCGCCGTCGGCGGCGGCGACGCTGACGACGTACTCGCCCGGCGCCAGCCCGATCAGTGCATAACGACCGTCGGCCCGTGTGCTGGTCCGGTAGCGGGCGCCGTTGGCGCTGTTGGTGGCGGTGATCGACAGCCCGCCCGGCGGCACGCCGGCCGGCGCGGTCACGAGGCCGCGCACGGTCGCGCGACTCACCTGGGCCTGCGTGGGCGCGGCGACGCCGGCGGCGAGCGCGATGGCGACCGCCAGCGCGAGCGCTGATCGGCTGCAGGCGTGGGAGGAAGCGGTCCTCGACCGCAAAGACGGGGCGGTCATCGACCGCGCGTCATGTGGACGGTCCGGCCTTGGCGCGGCGCATCTGTTCCGCGAAGACCTGTTCCATCGCCTTCTTCTCGGGCAGCACGTACACGATGCCCCCTTGCTTGCCGAACGTCGGCCACAGCGTCTGCTCGAAGAATTTCACCGGCATGTTGATGCAGCCGAAGCTGATGCGGTTGTCCTTGGGCGTGGGCGAGGCCAGACGCTCCAGGCGACGTTCCGCGGGATTGATCGGGCGCACGCGGTGCATGGACACGGCGGCCTCGTAGTCGACCCAGAGCACGTCCTCGTGCCCGGCGTTCTTGCCGGGTTGCGCGACGAAGCGTCCGGCCGGCGTGGTGCGTTCGCCGGGACGCACCTCGGCGATGGGCCGCAGGCCGATGCCCGCGACGCTGTCGTCACCGGCGGCGTAACCCAGCAGCACCGGCGTGGTCGCCTGGAGCTTGCCGTCGGGGTTGAACACCAGCACCTGGGCCTGGCGCTTGTCGAGGATCGCGAACGGCCGTCCGTTGTGATCCCAGCCCGCCATCACCCATTGGGCGAGCTGGCGGGCCTGCTTGGAAACCTTGGTCTTGCCGAAGTCGGCCTTGCCGGTCCGCAACACTGGCGCGGGAGCGTGGACGACCGGCTGGACCGGTGCGGAAGTGGTGTGACGGGCCACGACGGGCGGAGCCGGCCGCAGCTGCTTCATGAGGAAGGTGGCCGCCGGCCAGGCCAGCAGCGCGCCGGCCAGGCCCAGCGCCAGTCCCTGTGCCGCCCATCCCGCGCGTTCCCGCAGGTGCTCCGGGATCCAGCCCGCAACCGGCCGGAACGGCTTCGGTGGCGGCGGATCGCTGAAGAAGTACCCGCTGGAGGCGCGCAGCATGGGGGGCTTTCAGGAGAGCTCAGGTCCGGGCGTGGCGGCGGTGCGAACCCACCGATCAGTTGCGGTCGGCGCGGGGAGCCGGCGTGCCGGCGCTGGTCGGCTCGGCCGGCAGCGGGTCTTGCGTGGCCGGTTGCTGGTTCTGCCACTGGTCCGTGGACGAGGGCTGGGTCTGCTGCGACTGCGCCTCAGGCGTGGTCTGGTTCTGCTGCGTGGTGGCCGCGTTCGACTGGTCGGCCGGCGTCATGCTCTGGTCGGCAGGCGCCTGCTGCTCGGTCTGCGTGGCGGGGTACTGTTCCTGCGTCGCTTGCGTCGGGGTGGACTCGGTCGAGTTCTCGACCTGCGCATAGGCCAGGCCCAGCACGCTGGCGAAGGCGGTCAGGGCAACGGCACCGGTGACGAGGGATTTGGTCGCGTTCATGTGGTCTCTCCTTTGGGCTTGAGGGGCCGATCGGTGGAGATCGGTTAGGACCTACTTTGGACGGTCGTCGGGGCGTCCGACGTCGTCTGATGGCGCGAGGATTTGTAGGACAAACGGCAAGTTGCACCCCGATACATCCGCGTGTTCATCGGGGCAAACGGCGATCCCCGCGCCGCCGGACGCCCAAAGAAAAACCGGACGGCCCGTGAAGGGCGGTCCGGTGAAGAAGGCGCTGATGGACGCCTTCGGAGACAGGAAACCTCCGAACAATAGGCATTCACCCCGATCGCATAAATGACGCGCAGCGCAACGCACCGTTGTGGGGACCTCAACAATCCCCCCTGGAGCCGGGCATCCCCCGGACCTCCTGGGGTGGACACCCGCTCCAGGGGGTGTTGTGCGTCAATCGCCCAAATTCCCCAGGGCACATTCGGTTACCGCCGGGCGTTTCACAGGCGCCGGCTGTCGGTTTCGTGCGATAGATGTCCGCTTACAAGGTGTGGTTGTCAAAGGATGTCACTGACATGCGTCAAGATCGCGCCCGCCGCGAGCGTTCTGCCCCAACTTTTTCAGCGTGTCACCAGATACTGTTCCCCTAACGGTTTCTTGATGCCGAAAGGGACGGGGACGTCGGAACACGGGACGCGGTCGATCGGCGCCGTTTGAGGGTTCGGCGCCGTTCGTGTTCAGCGGGCCGCGTCGCGGCCGCCTTTCATTGTTTGAGGAGGACCCATGTCTACTGTGCTGACCGACCAGGGCGGCGGATCCGCCGGCTTGAGCTGGCTGGACAAGGAGCGCACCATCGCCGCTCCCGGTTTCAACCGCTGGCTGGTGCCGCCGAGCGCGCTCGCCATCCACCTGTGCATCGGGATGGCCTACGGCTTCTCGGTGTTCTGGCTGCCGCTCTCCAAGATGCTGCAGACCGCCGGCACCGGCGCCGCGTGCGGCAAGGACGTGGGCTTCTTCGCCCAGCTGTTCACCACCCAGTGCGACTGGAGCGTCGCCACGCTGGGCTGGATGTACACGCTGTTCTTCGTGTTCCTGGGCTGCGCCGCCGCGATCTGGGGCGGCTGGCTCGAACGCGCCGGTCCGCGCAAGGCCGGCCTGGTCTCGGCCGTGTGCTGGTGCGGCGGCATGCTGATCTCCGCGATCGGCATCCACACCCACCAGTTCTGGATGATGATCCTGGGCTCCGGCGTGATCGGCGGCATCGGCCTGGGCCTGGGCTACATCTCGCCCGTGTCGACGCTGATCAAGTGGTTCCCGGACCGCCGCGGCATGGCGACCGGCATGGCCATCATGGGCTTCGGCGGCGGCGCGATGATCGGTTCGCCGCTGGCCGTCGAGCTGATGAAGAACTTCGCCACCCCGACCGACGCGGGCGTGATGCAGACCTTCGTCATCATGGCCGTGGTGTACTTCCTGTTCATGGTCGCCGGCGCGCTGGGTTACCGCGTGCCGCCCACCGGCTGGAAGCCCGCGGGCTGGACCCCGCCGGCGGCGCAGGCCGCCAACACCATGATCACGCAGCGCCACGTGCACGTGAAGAAGGTGTGGGGCATCCCGCAGTTCTGGCTGGTCTGGATCGTGTTGTGCATGAACGTGTCCGCCGGCATCGGCGTGATCGGCATGGCCAGCCCGATGCTGCAGGAGATCTTCGGCGGCTCGCTGATCGGCGTGGAAGCCAAGTTCGCCGAGCTCGACAAGACGCAGCTGGCCGCGATCGCCGCGATCGCCGGCGGCTTCACCGCCCTGCTGAGCCTGTTCAACATCGGCGGCCGCTTCGTGTGGGCGTCGCTGTCGGACAAGCTGGGCCGCAAGCTCACCTACACCGTGTTCTTCGTGCTGGGCGGCCTGCTGTACGCCAGCCTGCCGAGCAGCGCGGCCGCGGGTCACAAGCTGGCCTTCGTGGGCGCGGTCTGCATCATCCTGTCGATGTACGGCGGCGGCTTCGCCACCGTGCCGGCCTACCTGGGCGACCTCTTCGGCACGCAGATGGTGGGCGCGATCCACGGCCGCCTGCTGACCGCGTGGGCCACCGCCGGCATCCTCGGCCCGATCGTCGTGAACTACATGCGCGACTACCAGCTGGGCCTGGGCATCCCGCGCGAGCAGGTCTACAACCAGACGATGTACATCCTGGTGGGCATGCTGGTCATCGGCCTGCTGGCCAACCTGGCCATCCGTCCGGTCGCCGACAAGCACTTCATGACCGACGCCGAACTGGCCGTCGAGAAGAAGCTGGCGCACGAGAAGGCCGCCGCCGCCGAAGTGGGCAGCGGCCCGGGCGCCGGCCGCGCCACGCCGACCGCGCTGGTCGCGCTGGCCTGGCTGGCCGTGGGCATCCCGCTGGCCTGGGGCATCTATCGCACGCTGCTGAGCGCGTCGAAGTTCTTCAGCTGAGCCGACGCTCAAACCCCGCCGGCGGCGCGCGAGCGCCTGACCGGCTAGCATGACCCTCGCCCCGGCGGCCGTCCACGACGACCACGGGGCGACTCTGTTTCAAGACCTCGCGTTGGGCGAGGGGCGGACAGGGGAACAACGATTCCGGAGGACTCGATGAGCGACCAGAAGATTCACTTCTACAAGGGCCCGGCGGGCGGCTGGGGCGCGCTGAGAAGTGTCGCCAAGCACCTGCAGCAGCAGGGCGTCGCGATGAAGGGCGCCAAGACGCTGCTGTCGGCCAACCAGCCGGACGGCTTCGACTGCCCCGGCTGCGCGTGGCCCGACCGGGACCACCGCTCGACCTTCGAGTTCTGCGAGAACGGCGCCAAGGCGATCGCCGCGGAGGCGACCGCGCATCGCGCCACGGCCACCGTGCTGGGCGGACACACCGTCAGCGAACTGGCCGAGTGGTCCGACTACGACCTCGAGAACCTCGGCCGCATCACCGAACCGCTGGTCTACGACCGCGCCACGGACCGCTACACGCCGATCGCCTGGGACGACGCCTTCGAGCTGATCGCCGCGCGCCTGAACGCGCTGCAGAGCCCCAACGAGGCGATGTTCTACACCTCGGGCCGCGCCAGCAACGAGGCCGCGTTCCTCTACCAGCTGTTCGTGCGCGAGTTCGGCACCAACAATTTCCCCGACTGCTCGAACATGTGCCACGAGCCCAGCGGCCAGGGCCTGAAGCCGACGATCGGCATCGGCAAGGGCACGGTGACGCTGCACGACTTCGAGCAGGCGGACGCGATCTTCATCTTCGGCCAGAACCCCGGCACGAACCACCCGCGCATGCTCGGCGAACTGCGCGAGGCGTCCAAGCGCGGCTGCAAGATCGTCAGCTTCAACCCGCTGCGCGAGCGCGGCCTGGAGCGCTTCGCCGATCCGCAGGACAAGATGGAGATGGCGACGCTGGGCAGCACGCCCATCTCGACCAACTACTTCCAGCTGCGCATCGGCGGCGACATGGCCGTCATGAAGGCGCTGTGCAAGCGCGTCTTCGAGCTCGACGACGCGGCGGTGGCCGCCGGCGGCGAACGCGTGCTGGACCTGGGCTTCATCGCCGAGCACACCAACGGCATCGAGGAATTCGAGGCCAGCATCCGGGCCGAAAGCTGGGAAGCGCTGGAGGCCGAATCCGGGCTGTCGCAGGAGCAGCTCTGCGCCGCCGGCGACCTCTACGCGCAGGCCAAGCGCGTGATCATCTGCTGGGGCATGGGCATCACGCAGCACCAGCATTCGGTCGCGACGATCCAGCACATCGCGGCGCTGCTGATGCTGCGCGGCAACCTGGGCCGCGAAGGCGCGGGCGCCTGCCCGGTGCGCGGCCACTCCAACGTGCAGGGCGACCGCACGATGGGCATCTACGAGAAGCCGCCCAAGGCGCTGCTGGACCGCCTGGGCCAGGTCTTCGGCTTCGAGCCGCCGCGCGAGAACGGCTACGGCACCGTCGAGTCCATCCAGGCGATGCTCGACGGCAAGGGCAAGGTGTTCTTCGCGCTGGGCGGCAACTTCGCCGCGGCGACGCCGGACACGATCGCGACGTGGAAGGCGCTGCGCGCCACCGACCTGACCGTCCACGTGACGACCAAGTTCAACCGCAGCCACACGATCCACGGCAAGGAGGCGCTGGTGCTGCCCTGCCTGGGCCGCACCGAGATCGACATGCAGGCCACCGGCCCGCAGGGCGTGACGGTGGAAGACTCGATGAGCATGGTCCACATCTCCAGCGGCATGAACGCGCCGGCCTCGGAGCACCTGCTGTCCGAGCCGATGATCGTGGCGCGCCTGGCCGCAGCGACGCTGAAGGGTCGCTCGAAGACGCCGTGGATGTGGCTGGTGGAGGACTACTCGCGCATCCGCGACAAGATCGAAGAGGTCTTCGACGACTTCAAGGGCTTCAACGAGAAGATCAAGACGCCGGGCGGCTTCCGCCTGCGCAACACCGCGTCGGAACGCGTCTGGAACACGCCGACCGGCAAGGCCAACTTCATCGCCTATCAGTTGCCGACGGACACGCCGCTGCACCAGGCGCGCGCGCGGATGCGCGATGAGAAGACGGTAGTCTTCAATCTGGCGACGGTGCGCTCGCACGACCAGTACAACACGACGATCTACGGCATGGACGATCGCTACCGCGGTGTCTGGGGCCATCGTCGCGTGGTGTTCATCAACCGGGAAGACTTGAAGGCGATCGGCATGAAGGCCGGCCAGTGGGTCGACATCACCAGCGTCTACAGCGACGGCGACACGCGTCGCGCGGAGAAGTTCGTGCTCATCGAGTACGACATCCCGCGCGGCTGCCTGGCCAGCTACTTCCCGGAGACCAACGCGCTGGTGCCGCTGAGCAGCGTGTCCATCGGCGCGGGCACGCCGACGTCGAAGTCCATCCCGGTGGTGCTGACGCTGCGCGAGCAGGACGCGCCGCTGCCGCAGGACCAGGCGCGCTCGGTGGCCGGGGCGAACGCCTGAGGCAGTGGCGATGAACCGCGCCGACGCGCTCGCCGCTGAAGTCCACGACGGTCCGGACCGCCAGGTCGAGGACGGGAGCGAGGACGACGGCGACATGGCCGCGCAGGCGCGGTTCGCGCTGGAGACGCTGGCGGAGCTGGATGCCGGCAACGGCGTCTCGCTGCCGCGGCTGGCCAAGCGCACGGGGCTGCGTGTCAGCGTGCTGCTGCGGCTCTATACGCTGATGAGCGATGCGCGCGTCGGCGACCAGCAGGGGCCGGGCTGGGTCCGGTTGCACGTCGATGAGGACGGGCGCTGGATCGCGAGGATCACGCCGGCCGGGCGGGGCGATGGAGAGGCCGATGCCGGCAACGCAGCGAGGCCGGCGCCATGAGCGACACCGTGAACGATGCGCCGAAGGGCGCGACGAATAACGCGCCGAACGACGCGACGAGCGACCCGACCAACGACGCCTGCGCCCTGTCGGACGCGGATGACGACGCGCCGCTGCCGTCCGCATTGATCGCGGTGCGGCCCGAGCGGCTTGGCGCCACGCGCGCGGCGGACGAGGAGTTCGTCGCCGAGGAAGTCCCGATCGCGCTCGAGTACAACGGCCTGTCGCACGCGGTGATGCTGGCGACGCCGCTGGATCTCGAGGACTTCGCGCTCGGCTTCTCGCTGACCGAAGGATTGCTGGCTTCGCCGGCCGACCTGCTCGACGTGGAAGTGCGGACGCGGCCCAACGGCGTCGCGCTGCAGCTGCGCGTCACGGCGCGCTGCGAAGCGCTGCTCAAGGAACGCCGCCGCAGCATGGCCGGCCGCACCGGGTGCGGGCTCTGCGGCACCGACAACCTCGATCAGGTCTTCCGCGTGCCGGATCGGCCGGTGCCGCCGCTGCCGGCCGCCCTCGGCGACACCGCAGCCCTCGTGCCGGCGCTGTCGCGCGCGATGCGCGAGCTGGCCGCGGCACAGCCGCTGCAGCAACGCACCGGCGGCATCCACGCGGCGGCCTGGTGCCGCCCGGATGGCGAAGTCGTCCTCGTGCGCGAAGACGTCGGCCGCCACAACGCGCTCGACAAGCTGATCGGCGCGATGGCCAAAGCCAGCATCGACGCGTCGCAAGGCTTCGCCGCAGTCACCAGCCGAGCCAGCTTCGAGATGGTCCAGAAGGCCGCCATCGCCGGCATGCCAATGCTGGCCGCCGTGAGCGCGCCGACGCACCTGGCAATCAGGACGGCGCAGTCCTGTGGGCTGCGGCTCGCAGGCTTCGTCCGGGAAGGTCGCGCGACGTTGTACGCGTAGGGGCGTTCGGGTGACCGCCCACCTGCGGCTGCCGGGGCGTTGGCCGCCATTGCAGGGGGCCCAGGCGGCAAGCGCCTGAACCCCCAGCAATGCCGTCCCCAGACATCACCGTACTTCCCCGGTTTTGCTACCGAGGACTTCCGGGGGGGGATACCGAGGACTTCAGAACTTGCAGCCCATGCCCAATTGGGCGGTGACGTCGATCTGCGCTGATCCGTCACCCTTGCGGCTCAGCTTCGACGGCATGCGGAAGCGCGCGGCGCACTCGGTGGCATCCAGTCCAAGCCCCCGCAACATCTGCTTCGGGCCCTCCATGCCGATGCTCAGCGCATGATGCGCGCGCTTGGGCGGCGGGCCGATGGGCGCGCCCTCGCGCGGGAGCTCAATGACCTGGATGTCGAGGCTCCGGTTCAGCATCACGTTGGACCTGGCGCCCTCGGGCGCACCGGTGGCGCTGGCTCGGAGCCGGGTCCGCAGAGCCGCGAGCGAGGCCTGCAACGCGAGCGGCTGACGGGCGCGCTCGGCTGAGGTGGCGGCGTCGGAAGCCGATGTCGATACCGGAGTCGGCGGCGGCGCCGAGGCCGCCGGCTCCGCTTCCGGTGCCGCCGTGGCGATGCCCGCGGCACTCACGATGCCAACGGCAGCAGCCACACCGACGAGGGTCCGCCAAGTCCTGCGCGACGAGTGCGCCATGTCGTCCTCCAACCTCCAGCCCGCGAATCCTCACAGTGCGCGGCGGGGCTGAAGCACGGCTGAAGTCGGAGTCGGGACTTTCCCCCGTGGACATGGGGGATCCGGGGAGGCGCGTGCCTACATCCCCTTCGCCACCAGGGGCAAGACCAGTACCCCGCTGCGTTTCGATGACGGTCGACATTACATTATTCATGTCGAGCGACATTGAAATGCTCAAGGAGACGTGAATGAAAGCGCTGATCGCCGCCTACGCCCGTACGCCGTTCCATTTCGCGAAGAAGGGGGCGCTGGCCCAGACGCGGCCCGACGACCTGGCCGCGCAGGCCGTGCGCGGGCTGCTGGCGCGCACCGGCGTGGCCGGCGGCGAGATCGAGGACGTGATCCTCGGCTGCGCCTATCCGGAGGCCGCGCAGGGCAACAACCTGGCGCGCATCGTGGGCCTGCTGGCGGGCCTGCCGCACAGCGTGCCGGGCATGACGGTGAACCGCTTCTGCGGCTCGTCGATGCAGGCGGTGCACATCGCCGCCGCGAACCTGGAGGCCGGCATCGGCGAGGCCTACCTCTGCGTCGGCGTCGAGTCGATGACCTTCGTGCCGCAGGGCGGCTTCAATTTCTCGCCGCATCCGGCGCTGCAGGCCGACACCGACGCGTATATCTCCATGGGCGATACGGCCGAAAACGTCGCCCAGCGCTGGGAGGTGAGCCGCGCGGATCAGGAGGCGTTCGCGCTGGCCTCCCATCGCAAGGCTGCGGCGGCGCGCGCCGACGGGCTGCTGCGCGAGGAGATCGTGCCGGTGGTCAATGCCGCCGGCGAGACGGTCGAGGAGGATGGCTGCATCCGTCCCGGCACGACGCTGGAGGCGCTCGCCTCGTTGAAGCCGGTGTTCCGACCGGACGGCGTGGTCACGGCGGGCACCTCGTCGCCGCTGACCGATGGCGCATCGGTCGTGCTGGTCTGCACCGAGGACTTCGCCCGTCGCCATGGCATCGCGCCGCTGGCGCGCGTCGTCAGCTTCGCCAGCGTCGGCGTCGATCCGGCGGTGATGGGGATCGGTCCCGTGCCCGCGACGCAACTGGCGCTCAAGCGCGCCGGGCTGAGCGTCGACCAGATCGATGTCGTCGAGCTCAACGAGGCCTTCTCCTCGCAGGCGCTGGCCTGCATCCGCGACCTGGGCCTGGACCCGGAACGCGTGAACCTCGACGGCGGCGGCCTGGCCATCGGGCATCCGCTCGGCGCCACCGGCGCGCGCATCACCGGCAAGGCGGCCGCGCTGCTGCAGCGCACCGGCGGTCGTTACGCCGTCGCCACGCAGTGCATCGGCGGTGGGCAGGGCATTGCCACAGTGCTTGAGCGCGTCTGATCCCGGCGTCCTCCCACGCGACAACGCCGCTCATCCCTTCGTTTCCCCGTTTCCCATTCGCCAAGGATTCATCATGGACTTCAAGAACACCGTCGCCTTCGTCACCGGCGCCAATCGCGGTCTGGGCAAGAGCTTCGTCAAGGCGCTGCAGGCCGCCGGCGTGAAGAAGATCTACGCCGCCGCGCGGGATCCGTCGTCGATCGATCTGCCCGGCGTCGTGCCGGTGAAGCTGGACGTGACGAAGCCGGAACAGATCGAGGCCGCCGTGCGAGCCGCCGGCGACGTCACGCTGCTGATCAACAACGCGGGCATCTCGCGCGGCTCGCCGCTGCTGGGCGACAACGCGCTGGCGGCGCTGCGCGACGAGTTCGAGACCAACGTCGTCGGTCCCCTGGAACTGACGCGCGCCTTCGCGCCCGTGCTGAAGGCGCAGGGCGGCGGCGCGGTGGTGAATGTGCTGTCGGTGCTGAGCTGGCTCAACCTCACGGGCGCCGCCACCTACAGCGTGTCGAAGGCGGCGACCTGGTCGGTGACCAACGGCCTGCGCCTGGAGCTGAAGGAGCAGGGCACGTCGGTCGTCGCGCTGCACGTGGGGTTCATGGACACGGACATGACCGCCCGCCTCGACGCGCCGAAGGCCGATCCGCTCGACGTCGCGAAGCAGGTGCTGGACGCGATCGCCGCGGGTCGCGACGAGGTCTACGCCGACGAACTGTCGCGCGGCGTCAAGGCCGGCCTCTCGGCCGACCAGGGCAGCTATCGCGGCGGCGTCTGAACATCGATCGGCAACCGTCCGGTTGCCGTCCCGCCGCCGCGGGCGCCGGCCTCACGGCCAGGCGCGCAGCAGCCAGTCGTTCAGCGTCTTGACGCGGTCCGGGTCAGCGCCGAGCGTGCCCGCCTTCCAGACCGCGTACTGCAGCTTCTGCTCGGCCGTGCTGCGGTAGTCCGTGGACGCCATGACGTAGACGCCGGGTGACTTGAGCGTCAGCGGCTGCTTCGTCCGGTCCAGGCAGAAGCCGAAGCCGGCCGTGGGTTCGGCTTCGCCGAGGTCCATGTTGTTCGGGTCGCAGCGGCGCCAGATCGCTGGATCGGTGACCGTGTAGAGCTGGTTGAACTGCTTGAACGCGCCGTTCAGCAGCTTCAGTGTGAGACCGGCCTGCAGCTTGTCGAGGCGGCGGAACGGCGAGGTCTGCGTCGCCTGCGTGGAGACGGCCTCCATGAAGTTGATCGGGTTCAGGTGCTTGACCACCGCCGCCTTGCTGAAGCGTCCGCGGTTGTTGATGATCGAGCGCGTGTCCGTCGGCACCCACAGCGGGATGCTGTTGTTGACGAACTGCGCCGACTTGATGCGCGCCTGCAGCAGGCGGATGTCGCTCATCAGCGCGGCCGTGGACTGCGCGGGCGTCGCGTCGCCGAGCGTCTGCGACAGCAGCGAGTCGAAGCCGGTCAGATAGGGCCAGTCCACCGAGAAGTTCACCCAGTCGCTCTGCGCGCCGGGATTGAGCGTGACCTGCATCTGGTACCAGGCGTTGGTCCGCGTGTAGGAGCCGAGCTTGTTGCCGGTCTCCCAGGCCAGCAGCCACTCGCGGGTGATCTTGCCGGTGGCGTCGGTGTCCTGCTGATAGACCATGTGCGGCGCCAGGAAGAAGGCGCTGACGGTGTTGAACGGCCAACCGCGTGTCTCGCCCCGGCCGGCCCAGGTCTTGGCGGTCGCGTCGTAGTTGCCGATGAACCAGCGCTGGTCGCCTTCCAGCCCGTAGCGCTGCGCCCATTCCCATTGCTGGACGAGGTTCCACTGCAGCGCGTTGCCGACCACCCGCTCGATGAAGGCGTTGGTCGTGAAGGCGGCGGGCTCCGAGGCGATGCGGGCGGACGAGGCGGACTTCAGCAGTTGCGCGGCGCCGACCTGCGCGCCGTACTGACCCGTGGTCGCGATGTGGTTGCCCCGGCCACCGCCGAGGAAGGCATAGAGCTCGAAGCCGGAGGGCTGGAGCATCGACTGGATCTCGTTGCGCTGCTGCGGGGTCAGGTGGCTCCAGTCGCCGAAGGTGCCGGAGCGGTGCGACTCGAACCAGGCGGCGATCTTCTTCGAGGTGGCCAGCGGATCCAGGCGGCGGTTGTCGGCGGTGAAGGTCGCGCCCTTCTCGAACGACCCGACCGCGTTGGCGCCGGTCGGCCAGATGTCCAGCGGATGCATCGCCGGCAGGTAGGAGTTCCAGTCCGGGAACTGGATCGGCAGCGGGATCTCGCGGGTGTTGAGCGTCGCGTCGGCGTCCATCACCTTGTCCACGTCGGCCTGCGTCAGCGCAAGCGCCGAGCCGTCGAGCGGCTTGCCGAACAGCGCCTTGACCGCGTCCGTCGGCGAGTCGAGGACCGCGTCCAGGCCGGCGCCCGCGGACCACTCCGTGACCGGCCTGCTGTCAAGACCTGGCCCCGGCTGATAGGGCGGATTCCACGGCGCGGCCTGCGCCACATGCGGCATCTCGCGCAGCGCGTAGCGCAGGTAGGCGGCGATCTGGCCGCCTTCGGCTTCGCTCAGGCCGTGGAAGCGCGAGCGCTGGACGATCGCGTTGTTGGAGTAGTTGAAGTACTGCAGGTCGCGGCCGTCCGACGCGTGGCAGGAGGCGCACGCCGCGCGGAGCTGGTGGTTCACCAGCGTCGACTTCATCAGGCGGTTCTCCGCCTTCCACAGCTTCTCGCCGGCGGCGACGTCGGCCGTCAGCGTGCGGCCGGCCACCTTCTCGGCGTTGATGTCGGCACGCGCCACCGCGTTGGTCGCCAGGCTCTGACCCTGCGCATTGCGGAACTGCAGGTCGATGACGCGGTAGCCGTTGGACTCACCGTCGCTGCCGTTGAAGCGGAACTGCACCAGGTTCACGCCGCTGACCAGACGCGCGCGGGTGGCCGCGTCCAGCGTCAGCTTCATGCGGGCGGTGTAGAGGCCGCCGCCGCGCTGCAGGCCGCCCTGCACGCGCTCGGCGTCGGCGAGCGTCATCGTGGCGTCGGTGATGTCGATCCAGGGGATCGCACTCGCGTTCGCTGCCGCGGTGCCACCGAGGATGCGCAGGCTTGCCTTGACCTTGGCGGGCGTCTCGGTCGTGGCCTCGTACTCGGGCGGACCGAAGAAGCCGCAGCGATGGCAACGCAGCCACAGCTCGGTGGCGGCGCCGACGCCGTTCACGTCGAGCGTCAGGTTCGCCGTCGCCACCGTCGGCGCGCTGGGCAGGCCGGGGCCCAGCAGTTCAAGCGGCAGGCTCAGCGGGGTCGTGGCGGTCGGGCCCCCCGAGGTCGGCGGCGCAGGCGCCGGCGCTGGGGCCGGCGAAGGCGCGGGAGCGGGAGAAGGTGCTGGCGCGGTCGGCGTGGTCTGTGGCGGCGGTGCGGGCGGCGCAGGTTCAGGGTCCACCGGCGTGGTCGGCAACATCGGCGTGGACGGGGGCGGCGGGATTTCGGCGGTGGGGTCTCCGCCCGTGCCGCCGCCAGCGCCCGTCCCGCCAGTTCCAGTGCCGGCGCCGCCGCCGGTTCCCGGCTCCGTGGACACCGGTGGATTGGTCTGCGGTTTGGCTTCATCACCGTTTCCGCCGCCGCAGGCGCTCAAGGCCGCGAGCAGGGCAACGGCCAACGCGGCCCGGGTCGATCTGACGGCGGACCGGCGGAGCCATTCAGCGGTGGTGGGACGGGGAGCGAGCGCCATGCGGAATCCTCTCGGCGCTGAGGCCGGCGTGTTCGGTCCCGACGCGCAGGTCGTGCGTCAGGGCAGCGCATTAAAGTGGTCCGCTACTGGGCGCGTCAATCGATCCCGCCCCTCTGACATCGACCGTTACCCGTGTTGCGGAATCCGGCGGAAGGCACGCCACACGCCTACCTCTTGCGGGGGAGGCGAGGGCCCTCGAGAGCAGGTATCGCGCCATGAGAAAAGCCCCGCGGCGCTTGCGCGCCGGCGGGGCTTCGAGAGGGAACGGCGTCGCCGTCAGCCGACCAGACCCAAGGCCCTCGGCAGCGCCAGCGACAGCGTCGGCCAGTAGGTGACCACCATCAGGAAGCCCAGCATCGTGAGCAGCCATGGCCACACGGCGACGGTGAGTTCGGTGATCCCCATCTTCGTGATCCCCGAGGCCACGTAGAGGTTCAAGCCCACCGGCGGGTGGCAGAGGCCGACCTCCATGTTCACCGCCATCAGGATGCCCAGGTGCACCGGATCGACGCCCAGCTTGGCCGCCACCGGGAACAGGATGGGCGCCATGATCAGCACGATCGCGGCGGGGTCCATGAAGTTGCCCGCGCCCAGCAGGATCAGGTTGACCAGCAGCAGGAAGACGAACAGACCGAAGCCCTGCGCCGACATCCACGCGGCCATCGTCTGCGGGATCTGCTCCGACGCCATCAGGAAGCTGAACAGCACCGCGTTGGTGATGATGTAGAGCAGCATCGAGCTCATCGCCGCGGCCTTCAGCAGCACCTTGGGCACGTCCTTCAAGCCCATGTCCTTGTAGACGAAGACCGAGATGATGAAGGCGTAGACGGCGGCCACGGCGGCGGCCTCGGTCGGCGTGAACTTGCCGCTGTAGATGCCGCCGATGACGACGACGATCAGCATCAGGCCCCAGAAGCTGTCGCGGAAGGCCTTGAAGCGTTCGCCCCAGGTGGCCTTGACCATGCGCGGGTAGTCGTACTTCTTGGCGCGGTACCAGGTCGTGATGCCCAGCAGGATCGACAGGCACACGCCCGGCACGACGCCGGCCATGAACAACTGGCCGACGGACGCGGTGCCGACGACCTCGCCGTGCGGGCCCGTGGCCGACATGCCGGCCGTGGCGATCGAGAACATCACCAGGTTGATCGACGGCGGGAACAGGATGCCCAGCGCGCCGGAGGTCGTGATCACCCCGGCCCCGAACTGCTTCGGGTAGCCCTGCTTGGTCATCGCCGGCAGGATGATGGAGCCGACCGCGACGACCGTCGCCACCGACGAGCCCGAGATCGCCGCGAACATCGCGCAGGCCAGCACGCCGGCCAGGCCGAGCCCGCCGTACCAGTGGCCGATCATGGTCGTGGCGAAGTGGATGATCCGCCGCGCCACCCCGCCGTGCGTCAGGAAGTTGCCCGCCAGGATGAAGAACGGGACGGCCATGATCTCGAACTTCTCGATGCCGGTGAACAGCTTGAGCGCGACCGATTCGATCGGCACGTTCGTCATCGTGAAGAGGTAGGTCAGGACCGTCAGGCCCAGCGAGATCGAGATCGGCATGCCGGTGAGCATCAGCACCACCAGCAGCGAGAAGATGATCAGCGTGTTCATGCGCGGTCTCCCTTCGAAGCTTCCTCGGCCGTCTTGGCCGAGCCCACCGCGGCGACGTCGTCCTCGATGCCTTCGACGTGGCCGTGGTCCGCATGCGGCGCTTCACCGGTGCGGATGAAGGTCCAGCACACCTGCAGGAAGCGGAAGCACATCAGGTAGGACCCCAGCGGCACGCAGGAGTAGGCGATCCAGGTCGGGATCTCCAGGTCGGGCGAGGTCGGGCCTTCGAAGAGGTCGGGGTTCTCGATGCCCAGCGCGTGCGTGAAGGCGTAGTGCGCGCCGTTCTCCCACACGAAGGTCGCGCCCAGCGTGCCCACTGTCGCGGTGAAGAGCGCGCCGGCCAGCAGGCTGAAGATCACGAGGTACTTCGCATGCCCGGGCTTGAGCTTGCGCACCACCACGTCGACCCCGACGTGCGTCCCGGCGCGAACGCCGTAGGCGGCGCCGAACTTGGCCATCCACACGAACATGTAGATGCACAGTTCCTGCGCCCAGCTCACGTCGATGCGGATGACGAAGTCCTGCACCGCCGGCACGCCGGCCAGGAAGCGGTGCAGCACGGCCATCGCGATCACCAGCGTCGCGGCGCCCATGAGGAACGCGATCAGCGTTTCCTCCAATCGATCCAACCATCTCAGGGACATGGCGATCTCCTTCAGACAAAGAAAAGCCGCGCCGCCCTAGGCAGGGGCGCGGCACTGGACGCCGCCGCAGGCGGGCGGACCGATCAAGCGGAGCCCGGAGAACTGGCTCCGCCAGGCTCCTGGGCTCGCCCCCTTGAGGGGGCCGGCGTGAGCCGGTAGGGGGTGGGCCTTACTTCGTCGGGGGGACGAAACCGGCGGCTTTGTAGGCCGCCTCGACGGTGGCCTTGCCCACGCGCGACTCCATCTCCTTGTGGACCGGCATCAGCGCCAGCTTCCACTCGTTCACTTCCGCCGGCGTCAGCGTGTAGATGGTCGTCTTGCCGCTGGCCTTGATCTTCTCGAAGGCCTGCTGGTTTTCGGTCTGCGCGATCGCGTTGGCGTAGGTGGTCGCGTCCTTGACGCTGCTGTCGACCACCGCCTTCAGGTCGGCCGGCAGGCCGTCGTAGAACTTCTTGTTGATGATCAGCGCGTAGGCCAGGTGGCCGTGGTTGCTGATCGTCGTGTGCTTCTGCACCTCGTAGGTCTTCTGCGTGTAGAAGTTGGACGGCACGCCTTCGGTGCCGTCGACCACGCCGGACTGCAGCGCCTGGTACAGCTCGGAGAAGGCCATCACCTGCGGGATCGCGCCCAGCGCGCGCATCTGCGCGTCCAGCACCTTGGAGGACTGGATGCGCATCTTCAGGCCCTTGAAGTCCGCCACATGGTGCAGCGGCTTGTTGGCGCTCATGATGTGGAAGCCGTTGTCCCAGAAGGCCAGGCCCTTGATGCCCTTGGGTTCGAGCTTCTTGAACAGCTCCATGCCCAGCGTGTTGGTCGTGTTGCGGAACGAGGCGTCGTCCTTGAACAGGAAGGGCAGGTCGAAGACCTCGAACTCCTTGACGCCCAGCGGGCCGAACTTGGCCAGCGACGGGGCCAGCATCTGGACCGAGCCCAGCTGCAGCGCCTCGAGCTCTTCCTTGTCCTTGTAGAGCTGGCTGTTGGGGTAGACCTCGACCTTCAGCCGGGCCTTGCTGCGTTCCTCGGCGAGTTCCTTGAAGCGCTGCGCGCCCTTGCCCTTGGGGGTGTCGGGGGCGACGACGTGGCTCAGCTTGATCACGATCGGCGCCTGGGCGAAGGCGGTCGCGGCGGTGCCGAGGCCGGCACACAGGCCGACGGTGGCGAGGGCGGCCGACAGCAGCAGGCGGCGGGGGAAATTGGCGGACATGCGGTCTCCTGGTGTTCTTCGGAATCCGCCGACCAGGTGCAGTGACGAAGGCGCAGTGACGACCTGTCGCGGAATGTGGCGGATTGTGGAAATCCGGTCCCCGCGCCGCCAGTTGTGGACTTCCACATTGGGGAAACACGCAGCGCACAGGGCCCGGCGTGCGCTCTGCGAAGCGCCTAGACTGCCGCCATGGCCGTGTCCCGACGTCTCCTCCAGCTGTTCAAACGCGCGAGCTGGGCCCTGCCGCTGCTGCTGGCGGTGGCCTTCGCCGCGTCGGTCGGCGTGTGGCTGCGGCTGAGCGACATGCGCGACCTGGAGGAGGAGCGGCTCACGCTGATCGCCGATTCGCTGTCGCTGGAGGCGCGCATCTCCGACTGGCTCAATGCGGAGCATGCCGCGGTGGACCGGCTCGCGCAGCAGCTGCCGGGGAACGTCGACGACCACATGCTGCTGAACCATCGCGCGGTCGCCGAAGGCCTGAGGCGGCTGTGGGTCAGCGTCACGGTGCTGGACGGCAACAACCGCGTCATCGCGCATGTGCCGCAGCAGATGCCGCAGGCGGTGGCGCCGTCGAGGGAGCGCAGTGGCGTGAGCCTGGACGAAGGCGGCCTGACCGCGCACTGGAGCTCGCCGCGGCCGCAGGGCGGCCGGCTGGTCGTGCGCTTCGCGCCGAGCGCGCTGCTGCGGCAGACGCTGCCGTGGTGGCTCTCGCAGAAATACGACGTGCGGCTGGTCGATGGACTCGGGCAGCGGCTCGCGCAGACGGGCGACGCGCTCGCGCTGCCCGACACGCAGAGCTACCGCGTCAGCGTCGATCCGGCGATGCGCGAGACCTGGCTCGAGCTCAACACCCGCGTGCCGCATCGCCCGTGGTGGTACACGCTGGCGGCGGGGTTGATGGGCGTGTTCCTGCTGCTGTCGGCGCTGGCCAGCGGGATGCTGCGCCGGCAGATGCGCGAGGTGCGGCGCGCCGAAGGCGAGGCACGCACCGAGGCGGCGTGGCGCCGCGCGGTCGAGGATTCGTTGACGGTGGGCCTGCGCGGTCGCGATCTGGATGGCCGGGTGACGCATCTGAACCGCGCGTTCTGCGATCTGGTGGGCTACAGCGCCGAGGAGCTGCTCGGCAGCCTGCCGCCGATGCCCTACTGGCTGCCCGACGAGATGGAAGACAGCCTGCGCCGCCACCAGCGCAACATGGCCGGCGGCGCGCCGCGCGAGGGTTACGAGGCGCGCTGGATGCACCGCGAGGGCCACGTGCTGGACGTGATGATCTTCGAGGCGCCGCTGGTCGACGCGAACGGCGTGCAGATCGGCTGGATGGGGTCCATCGTCGACATCAGCGCGCGCAAGCAGACGGAAGAGCGCGACCGGCGTCGCACCGAGGCGCTCGCGCATCAGGCGCGGCTGAGCACGCTGGGCGAGGTGGCGTCGGCGCTGGCGCATCAGCTGAACCAGCCGCTCGCGGCGATCGCCGGCTACAACGCCGGCGCCTTGCGCTCGCTGGAGCGCGCCGGCCAGGCCGACGAGATCGTGCTGGAGGCGCTGCGACGACTCGGCGAGCAGGCGCAGGAGGCGGGGCGCATCGTGCAGCGCATCCGTGCCTTCGTGACGCGGCGCGCGCCGCAGCCGGAGCGCTGCGCGGTGCCGGACCTCGCGGCGCGGGTGCTGGCGCTGCTCAAGCGCGACCTGCGCGGCGTGCTCATCGATGTGACGATGCCGCCCGGTCTGCCGGACGTGCAGGCCGACGCGGTGCTGATCGAGCAGGTGCTGATCAACCTGGTCCGCAATGCGCTCGACGAGTTGCACGGCCGGCCGGGCGCGCAGGTGCGCATCGCCGCGCAGCGCGTCGGCGAGCGCTTCGTGCGGGTCGATGTCGACGACAACGGCCCCGGCCTCCAGGGGCGCGGCATCGATCAACTGACGACCGCGTTCTATTCGACGAAGTCCGAGGGCATGGGTATGGGGCTGGCGATCTGCCGTTCGGTGATCGAGGCGCACCACGGCGGCATGGAAGCCGGCGCGAGCGCGCTCGGCGGCGCGAGGATCAGCTTCACGCTGCCGCTGTGCCCGGGGCAGGGCGCGTGCGACGGCAGCGAGATCGCCGGCGGCAGCGGCGCCGGCGCCGGCATGGGTGTTGGGGCTGACATTGACCGCGGCATCGGACAACACAAGGAGGGCGCGCGATGAGCGACCCACAGGCGACGGTCCACCTGGTGGACGACGAGGCGGCGGTGCGCGACGCGCTGGCCTTCCTGATGCGCACGCACGGGTTGCGGGTGGAGCCGCACGCGAGCGGTCCGGCGCTGTTCGAGGCGCTCGATCGCGCGATCGAGCCGCACGGCTGCATCGTGCTGGACGTGCGGATGGAGCCGCTGTCCGGCCTTCAGGTGCACGATGAGCTGATCGCGCGCGGCGTGCCGCTGCCGGTGATCTTCCTGAGCGGTCACGGCGACATTCCGATGGCGGTGGACGCGATGCAGAAGGGCGCGCTCGACTTCGTCGAGAAGCCGTTCAACGACCAGGCGCTGGTCAACAAGGTGCAGCGCGCGATCGCGACGGACATCCACCGCTGGCGCGAGTCCCGCGTCCACGCGGACGTGGCCGGCAAGCTCGCCAGCCTGACCGACCGCGAACGCGAGGTCGCGGTGCTGGTGGCGGCCGGCAAGCTCAACAAGCAGGTCGCCGACGAACTGGGCATCGCGATCCGCACGGTGGAGGTCCACCGCGCGAGAGCATTCACGAAGCTCGGCCTGCGCTCCGCGGCGGAGCTGGCGACGATGCTGGAGCGGTTTGAGGTGAAAGGCGGTTCAGGCCGCCCGGATCACCAGTGACACGTTGCTGCCACCGAACGCGAACGAGTTGCTGACCATGGCCTTCGACGGATCGAAGGCTCGCGGTTCGCGGATCACGTCGGCGACTTCCTCGAGCACGCTCGTGCTGACGTGCGCGCTCGGCGGGAGCTGACCGCGACGCATCGCCTGGACGCAGGCGACCAGTTCCAGCGCACCGCCGGCGCCGATCAGGTGGCCGTGCAGCGCCTTGGTCGCGCTGACCGGCACGCCGCGCACGCCGAAGACGCGCGACAGCGACTCGGCCTCGACCGTGTCGCCGACGTCCGTCGCCGTGCCGTGCGCATTCACGTAACCGACCTGCGAGGCCTCGATCCCCGCATCGGCCAGCGCGGCGCGCAGCGCGCGCTCCTGGCCGTCGGCGTCGGGCCGCGACAGGTGGACCGCGTCGACGCTATGCCCGTAGCCGGCCAGCACGGCAAGCGCCGACGCGCCGCGTGCGCGGGCGTGGCTCGCCGTCTCCAGCACCAGCGCCGCCGCGCCCTCGCCCAGCACCAGGCCCTTGCGCGCATCGTCGAACGGCCGGCAACTGCGCGACGGATCCTCCGGATCCGCCGGCGCCATCACGCCCATCGCCTGCCACGCGGCCACCGAGCCCGGGTTCAGCATCGCCTCCGAGCCCCCCACCAGCGCCACATCCGCGCGGCCCTGGCGCAGCAGCATCAGCGCCTCGCCGATCGCCTGCGCCGACGAGGCGCAGGCGTTGGAGATCGTCAGCATCGCCGCCTTCAGCCCGTACTTCATCGCCAGGTGCGACGCGGCCGAGTTGCTCATCACCCGCACCACCGTGTACGGATGGATGCGCGGCGTCTCCTTCGTCAGATGCTCGGCGTACGACTGCTGCAGCGCGTTCGATCCGCCCAGGCCCGTGCCCCAGGCCACCGCCGCCCGCTCCGGCGTCGCCGACGTCGCCGGCAGGCCGGACTGCGTCCAGGCCTCTCGCGCCGCGTGCAGCGCCATCAGGCTGTGCCGGTCGTGCAGGTTGCGCTGCGCCGGCGGCATGTCCTGCCCCAGCGGCTGCGTCACCGCCGCCGCCGCGAACGGCGCCACGCCGCGCGTCGGTTCTCCCGGCTGCAGCGTGATCCCCGACCGCCCCTGCGCCAGTGCCTCCGCCAGCGAGTCCGCGTCCGGGCCGAGCGCGCTGCAGGCGCCGATGCCGGTGATCCATACCGCTTCCGGGCTCATGCCGGCACCGGCGCTCAGGCCGCGACGGCCGCGGGCGTGCCGGCGGCCTTGGCGGCCAGCTGCGCGTCCACGATCGCGGCCAGGCCGACGATCGTCGGCTGCTTCATCGCGGTGTCGTGGTCGATCTCGATGTGGAACTTGTCTTCCACCGCGAACATGAAGTCGACCAGCATCAGCGAGTCCAGCCCCAGTTCGGCGAAGGTGACGTCGTCCTTCAGTCCGTCGTCGGTCATGCCCAGCTCGTGGCAGGCCAATTGACGAAGTTGATCAAGCGTGTTGCTCATGGCGGTGGTCCTCGGTCGTGGTCAAAGAAGCAGGGTGTTCGGGTAGTGCCTCGACCGGCACCATCCGCTGCAGGAACTGGCGCGCCGCCTGGGTGACGGCACCGCGTTCGTTGTCCAATGTCAACATGTGATAGCTGTGATGGAACCAATGCACCTCGGGCGTCGTGCCCAGGTGGCGCTGCAGGTCCAGCACCGAGCGGGGCCCGCTGACGTCGTCCTCGCTCGCATGCAGGACGACGGCGGGCGCGTAGATCTCGCCCAGCCGGCGGCGCACGAGGCGGATCATTCGCGAAGCCTGGTACAGGGACGCGGCCGGCAGCCGGTCCGCGCCGGCCGCGGAGACGTGGCTCGAAGTCATCGCCTGGGCGACCCACTCGCGCAGCCGCTCGTTCTTGATGCCGTAGGGCGGCGTCTCGCGGAAGGACAGCCACTGGCGCAGCGGCGGCACGTAGGCCAGCGGCAGCAGGCGGCGCCACGGCGAGACGTTCCAGCCGTCGAAGTGCAGGCTGGTGGACAGCAGCATCAAGGCGGCCGCCGGTCGCTTCAGCGCGAGGGCCAGCGCCAGCACGGCGCCCATCGACAGGCCGCCGACGGCCACGCGGCTGTGCTTCGCGGCGAGCGCGTCGAAGTGCGCGGCGGCCAGGTCGACCCACGCCTCGAAGGGCGGGACCGGACGGCGGGTGGGTTGGTCGACCGCCGGCGCGCCGGCGGCCGGGGGCACGACGCCGTAGCCGTCCAGCGCGGGCGCTTCCACGACGTAGCCGGCGTCGCGCAGGGCGCGGGCCAGCGGCATCATCTCCAGCGGGTTGGCGCACAGGCCGTGCAGGAGCAGCACGGCGGGGCGCGGATCCGGTCGGGAAGGACCGTCGAGGGGGGCGGTGTTCGGCATGAGCGGCAGTCTGTCCAAGCTCGCTGTTGCGGACTTGACGCCAACCTGTCCGCAAGCTGTCAGTGCCGTTGCCCTCAGGTTTCTGACAGGTGGTCGATTGGCCGCCGCAAGGCTCTAGGCTTATGCTGCCGCTCCATGCGAATCCTCCTGGTCGAAGACGATGAGTTCCTGGCGGAGTCCACCGCCCGGGCCCTGCGCTCGCAGTCCTGGGTCGTGGACGTGAGCGCCCGCGGCGAGCCCGTGCCGCTGTCGCTGCGCGAAGACCGTTACGACCTGCTCATCCTGGACATCGGCCTGGCCGGCATCGACGGTTTCGAGACGCTGCGGCGCGTGCGCGCCCAGGGCAGCACGACGCCGGTGCTGCTGCTGACGGCGCGCGACGCCGTCGAGGACCGCGTGCGCGGCCTGGAGGGCGGCGCCGACGACTACCTGGTCAAGCCCTTCGCGCTGAGCGAGCTGATCGCCCGGGCCCGTGCGCTGGTGCGCCGCAGCCAGGCCCGCACCGGCAACGAGCTGCGGCTCTCGTCGCTGCGGATGGACCTCGAGGCGCGCCGCGCCTACATCGCCGAGGAGCCGCTCGCGCTCTCCGCCCGCGAGTGGGACGTGCTGGGTTTCCTGCTGGCGCGCGCCGGCAAGGTGGTGGCGAAGGAGCAGATCGCCTCGGCCAGCAACGGCTGGGAGCAGGGCGTCAGCGACAACGCGATCGAGGTCTGCGTCTCGCGCCTGCGCGCCAAGATCGAGCCTGCCGGCCTGCAGCTGCGCACCGTGCGCGGCCTGGGTTATCTGCTGGAAGAGATGCCGCCCGCGCCGGCGGCCAAGGCCTGACCCCCGCGGCATGACCGAGTCGTCCCCGCCAGGTGGCGCCCCCACCGGAAGCCGGCCCTCGGGGAGTCCCCGATCCGGCGGCGGCCGCACCTTCAGCCTCAAGCAGCGGCTGCTGATCTGGCTGATGTTCCCCGTGCTGGTCGCGGTGCCCGCGGCCGGCTTCATGCTGTACCGCGTCATGCACGACACGGCGATCTCCTGGCTCGACCAGGCGCTGGGCGACACCGCGCTCGCCGTGGCCAGCCTGCTGAGGGAGCGGGACGGGCAGGTCGTCGTCGACGTCTCGGGCCCGACCGATCGCGCGCTGCGCTTCGACCGGACCGACCGCGTCTACTACCTGGTGCTTGATCCGTCGGGCGAGGTGCTGCTCGGCGACGCGCAGCTCGCGCGGCTGAAGCTGCCCAAGCGCCAGCCCAACGAATGGTTCTTCACGCTGGCGACGCTGGACGGCGAATCGCTGCGCGCGGCGGCGCTCGGCGCCACCTGCGGCGACCGGCATGTCTGCCAGATCCTGGTCGCCGAGACGCTGAACAAGCGCGACGCGCTGCAGCAGCAGCTGCTGGTGGTCGTGGGTCTTTTGATCGGCGGCATGGCGGTGTTGCTGGCGGGCGCCGGCTGGTGGGCGACCTACCGGGGCCTCAGACCGCTGTCGCAGCTGAGCGCGGAGCTGGAGCAGCGCGACCTCGCGCGCCTGGAGCCGCTGCAGCACGACGTGCCCGGCGAGCTGAAGCCGCTGATCGCGGCGTTCAACCGGCTCTTCGAGCGGCTGCGGCGGGCGTCGTCGGCGCAGCAGGACTTCCTGGCGAATGCGGCGCATCAGCTGCGCACGCCGCTGACGTCGCTGCGGACCGAGATCGACCTGGCGCTGCTGGAGCCGCACGACCCGCAGATGGAGCCGGTGCTGAAGCGGCTGCAGGGCTCGGTGGACCGCAGCGCGCGCCTGGCGACGCAGATGCTGTCGATCGCGCGCGCCGAGGCCGAGCCTGGCGGCCGCGAGCAGCCGCTGGATCTGCGCGACATCGCCGCGCAGGTGGCGGAGGACTGGGTGCCGCGCGCGTTGCAGGCGGGCGCGGACCTCGAGTTCGAGCTCGAGAGCGCGCCGACGCTGGGCCAGAGCTTCCTGCTGCGGGAGCTGCTGGCCAACGTGCTGCACAACAGCCTGAACTACGCCGGGCCGAATCCGCGCATCACGGTGCGGACCGGCAGCGACGGCGACTGGGCCCGCATGGAGGTCGAGGACAACGGTCCCGGCATCCCGCCGCAGGACCGCGACCGCGCACTGCGCCGCTTCGAGCGCGGCAGCGAGTCCAAGGGGACGGGCAGCGGCCTGGGCCTGGCGATCGCGGTGGACATCGCGCAGCGGCACCGCGGGATGCTGGAGCTGCTCGACGCGACGACGGGGCAGGGGCTGCGGGTGCGGCTCAGCGTGCCGAGGTCGATGCCGGCGTCCTGACCTCCCGCCGGGGCACGTGCGGTTTACCGGGCACGGGCAACCGCAACAAGGGAAATCTTCAGACGCCGGTCATGGGGTCGTCACCGCGCGTCGACACACTCGCAGGTGTCCTCCATCACTCTGCCTGCCCTTGGCCGCGCTTCCCCGTGAACACTGATCGCATCGACTTCCAGGCCGCTCATGGCCGTCATTTCTCTGCTGCACCCTGGGCGGGCTTCCTGACCCTCGGCTTGACCTTGACCTTGACCCTGACCGCCTGCGGCGGCAGCGACAGCGGCAGCGAGCCTGAGCCCGGCGCCTGGACGACCGGTGACCTGCATGTGCACACCGTTCAATCGGACGACTCGCGGACGACGCAGACGCTGGACTTCGTGCTGGGCAAGGCCTTCACCACCTACGGGCTGGACTGGATGGCGGTCAGCAATCATCTGCGCTCCTCCAAGTACGACAACGACGCCAAGCTCCTGCCGGCCCCCGTGGCCTTCGCCTACGGCATGGAGTCGTACGAGATGCCTCGCATCAAGGCGCTGCAGGCCTCCGGCAGCTACGACAAGAAGCTGATCTTCTCCGGTTTCGAGTGGGACACGCCCACCCATGACCACATCGGTGTCGGCATCTTCGAAGGCGGTTCGACGTTGGGCACCTCGGTCAGCGCCACGAAGGAGTTCCAGTACGTCTTCACCACCGGCGACGAGTCGCTGTTCAAGGCGGAAGACGTGACCCGCTGGAAAGCCAAGTACAGCCAGCGCGCCAACACCACCGCCGCCGACGCGCTCAAGGGCATCGCCTGGCTGAAGGACAACTACCCCGACACGAGCTACGCCGTCATCAACCACCCGTCGCGCAATCCCGGCAAGTACACGATCGCCGACTTCCGGCAGATGAATGACCTGGCGCCGAAGATCGTCTTCGCGATCGAAGGCATGGTGGGCAACCAGATGGAGCCCAACCGCGGGGGATACACCTCGGCTTACGTGGACGCGAACAAGCCCAACCGCACGTACGGCGGCACCGACTATGTCGTCGCGCAGCTCGGCGGTGTGTGGGATGCGCTGCTCGGCGAGGGCCGGCGCATCTGGAACGTCGCGGACTCCGACTCTCATTTCGAGATCGACGCCGCCGGCAACAGCAGCGGGTACTACCCGGGCGAGTACGCGAAGAACCATGTGTGGCAGCCCGAGGGCAGCACCGGCGTTGCCGGTCTGCTGAGCAGCCTGCGCGCGGGACGCAGCTTCGGCGTGTTCGGCGACCTGATCCAGGCGCTGGACTTCACCGCCGCTGCCGGTGGGGGCAAGGCGGCCATGGGGCAGGAACTCGTCGCCGGCGCGGGACAGACCGTCACGGTCACGATCCGCTTCAAGAGCCCGCCGGTGAACAACTATCAACGGCCGGTCAACAGCGGCAACCTCGGCAACATGGTGCCGAAGGTGCATCACGTCGACCTGATCGTCGGTGACGTCGGTGGCAAGGCCACGCCCGGAACGCCGGCCTACGACGTGGCGACGAACGCCTCGACCCGTGTCCTGAAGCGCTTCACCAGCGCCGACTGGACCTTGGGCGCCGACGGCTACTACAGCATCACGACCACGCTGGTGGCCGGCAGGAACCAGTACCTCCGACTGCGCGGCACCAATCTGGCCGAGGACGTGCCCGGCCTGAGCGCCGGCGGCGAGCCGCTCGCCGACCAGCCGGTGAACACGACCGACAACGCCACGCGCCACGACCAGATCAACGACCGCAACTACGGCAACCTGTGGTTCTACTCGAACCCGATCTTCGTCAGCGTGAAGTGAGCGTGCCGGCGCGGGCGAGCCGCCCGCGCCGCTTGCCTTGCCGCTTGCCTGGCCGTTTGTCCCGCCGACGCCGCCTCAGCCCATCGACGGTCCCGTCGCGGCGTCCAGCTCCGGGGTGATGATCAGGCAGCACGGCTGCCCCAGGTACTCAAGCGACACCGCGTTCACCACGGCGGGGTGGGTGTCGCCGCTGGCATATCCTCCCGTGGACCTGGCCGTCCCTCGCCAGCCTGGATTCGCATCGCCATGACCATCCGCATCGTCCAACTCGGCGTCACACCGCGCCTGCCTGATGAAGGCCCTCGTCTTGGCACCGTTCGCCGCCCTCCGCGCGGGGTCCGCAAGGAGGACTACGGGCGTCTGGACTACTACGACAGCTGGCTGCCGCTGCTGTCGCCCAGTGCGGAGCTGATGGCCCAAGGTCGGGCCGCCGAGGACGACAAGCAGTGGAACGCCTTCGCCCGTGCGTATCGCAAGGAGATGAGCGAATCCGCGCCGTCGCAGATGCTGGACACGCTGGCGGCGCTGTCGCACTCGTCCAATCTGTCGATGGGCTGCTATTGCGACAACCCGCTGCGCTGCCATCGCAGCCTGCTCACGCAGTTGCTGACGGAACGCGGCGCCGCATTGAGCAGCGAGTGAGGTCAGCGGGCTGACTCGAACGCGATCGCGTCGAACATCCGCTGCAGCTTGTCGACGCGTGTCGGCGCGAGGAACTGTCTGGCCCACGCGAGTCGCCCCATCAACGGCGAGCGGAGCGCCGGGTCGACGGCGGCAAGCGCGCCCAGCCGATGCAGCTCGGCCTTCAAGCGATCGAAGTCCTCGCGCGCGAGGTTCGGCTTCGCATTGACGACGACGCCGGTCACCTGCTGCCGGCCGCCCGAGGGCATCGCACGCGTCTTGTCGCGGCGCAGTCGGAAGCCCTCGTCTTCGACGATCGCCTGGACCCAGGCGCGGAACTCGCGCTGGTCGCGGCACAGCGCGGCAGGGCCCGAGAACACCAGGTCGTCCGCGTACCGCGAGTAACGCGCGCCGAAGCGATGGGCGAGTCCGTCCAGCCGCAGGTCGAGCGGGAACGCGCACAGATTCGCGAGGGCGGGCGACGTCGGCGCCCCCTGCGGCAGATGCTGCGAGGCGAGCCGCTTCGCGCCGTCGAAGTCGATCGATCCGTCCTCGCGCAGGCGCTCTCGAACCGGCGCCGGCGTGCGCGCGGTGCAGAGCGTCGTCAGCCGCTCGACGACGGCGTCGGAGAACCCCAGCGTCCGGAACGTGGCCGCAATGCGCGCGCGTCCGATGCTGGGAAAGAAGTCGCGCAGGTCGAAGCGGATGACGAAGTCCTGGCCGACGTGGACCGCCGCATTCGTCGCGACATTGCGGCCCGGCACGAATCCGTGGGCGGCCTCGTGACACGGCAGCGTGTTCAACAGGCCGTCGAGCAGACGGCGTTGGACGGCCTTCAGGCGCGGCAGCGGTGCTTCGATCAGGCGCAGGCCGCCGCGGCGCTTCGGAACGAGCAGGCAGCGGTAGTGCGGAGTCGGCGCGACATGCGGTCGCTGAGGCGTGGCGACCGCCTCGCGGTAGTGACGCGCGGGTCCGGCGAAGTGATCGAGCTCGTCCAGCGTCAGGCCGAGCCACGTCGCCAGGTCGGCCTCGGTCGGCCAGTGCGGCAGGACGAGGTGTTCCAGCGCGAAGGGCAGCGGCCGCATCCGCGAGGGTCGCAGCAGCAGGCGGCGCACGATCGGTCGAGGGAAACGTTCGAGATCGAAGCCTTCATGGAAGGCCCCGATCTCCAGCAGCGCGTCGGCGAGGCTGCCGACCGAGTGCGACCGCCACACCGGCGTCGTCCATCGCGCGAGCGCGACGCACAGCGGTTTCAACCAGGGCCGCGCTTCAGCGCCCAGGCATTGCTCGGCGCGCGCCTGCAGCGCGTCGGCCTCGCGGGCGCGCGGCGACTCGTCGTCCGCCTGCAGCGCGCGGGCGAGCGCCAGCGCGATCCAGCGGGGATAGGTCAACGGCGCGGCAGCGGTCATCGGTGGCGAGGCGGTCCTTGTCGCCGCCGCGATCGCGGCGACGGGGGCAACAGGTGACCCCCGGAGGCGCCGCCAACTGGCCGGTCTCGACCGATACAGCTCCGCGCGGCAGCGCGGCTGAGTATCGGCGCCGGATGACTGACTGTGGAAAGCGCCGCGGGGAATCCCCGCAGCCGGAGGCGCGAACGCTTCCGAAGGCTTGGCGGCGACCGGAGGTCGGCGGCGATTATGGGCGCGAGCCGTGACGCCGCTCAAGCGGCGTCGGGCCGGCGTGAAGACTCACGCCTCGACCGCGACCCTCAAGCCGCGCTCAGCACCGCCTGCTTCGACGCATTCGCCTGCAGCGGGATGTATTCCGCGTCCGATTCGGTGCGCTTGGCCTCGCAGCTCGCGACCAGCTGCTTCTGCCATTGCGAATGGCGCTCGAACAGCTCCGCGATCCAGTCGACGAACACCCGCAGCTTGGTGCTCAGGTGCCGGTTCGGCGGGTACACGACGTACAGCGGCAGCGGATCCGATTCCCAGTCGCAGAGGAAGGGCACCAGCTCGCCCGAGTCGATGTGCGGCTTGATCATGAAGTACGGCGCCTGGATCACGCCCAGCCCCGTCAGGCCCGCCGTCATGTACGCGTTGCCGTCGTTGACCGAGACCTTGTAGTGGCCATAGATCTCGTAGCGCTGGCCGTTCTTGCTGTAGTCGAACGGGAAACGCTTGCCGGTGCGCGTCGAGAAATAGCTGACCACGTGATGCTGGTCCGACTCCAGGTCCAGCGGATGCTGCGGCAGCCCATGCTGCTGGATGTAGGCCGGCGACGCGCAGCAGCCGTAGCCCCAGTCGCCGATGCGGCGCGCGACGAGTGACTGGTCGGTGATCTCGCCGCCGCGCACGACGCAGTCGACGTTGTCGCCGATCAGGTCCACCGGCCGGTCCGACACGCCGAGGTCGATCTGAATGTCCGGATGTCTTGCATAGAACTCCGGAAGTGCGGGAATCAGCAGCAGGCGCGCCACGGACGAGGCCACGTCCACACGGATCCGCCCCTTCGGCGCCGCGCGCGCATGCGACACGGAGCCCTCGAGCTCTTCGATGTCGGACAGCAGCCGCGTCACCCGCTCGTAATACGCGGCGCCGTCCGGCGTCACGCTGACGCGCCGCGTCGTGCGGTTCAGCAGCTTGACCTTGAGGTGGTCCTCCAGCGACTGGATCAACCGCGTCACCGCGGTCTTGGGCAGGTCCAGCGATTCCGCCGCCCGCGTGAACGTCCCGGCTTCCACGACGCGCGCGAAAGCTTGCATGGCATTGAGCTTGTCCATCCGTGACCCCTTCTCACCCTGACTGCTGCGGCTGCTCGCCGCCACTGCTATCGACACCACGGCGCGTCTGCGCGCGCGCGAGGTCGCCATCGTGCCCGATCGATTGTTTCGTCGATGAAACGCTGATGCGCGTCCCGGGCTGTTTATCGGACGGCGTCCATTGTCTAAATTTCGCTGCATTGCAACATGAACCGGCCTGCCCCCACGCGGAGCAGGCCTTTGGCCCTGCCATGGATGCGCTGCCGCTGACCTCCTGCCACGACGACCTCCTGCCCGCCGGCGACGGCGTGGTGCCGGTGCGCGTGTACAAGGGCGCGGCTCGCCGCAAGGATGCGCCGGTCGTCATGCACCTGCACGGCGGCGCCTTCACCGAGGGGGGCCTGGACAGCGGCGAACTGGTCTCGCGGCTGCTGGCGGACGCGGGCGCCGTGGTCGTCGACGTGGACTACCCGACCGGCCAGGAATATGTGTTCCCGACCGCGCTGAAGACGCTGGATGCGTTGCTGGCGGGCCTGCACAAGGCGCGGACCCGGCTCTCCGGCAAAGGCGCGCCGCTGGTCGTCGCCGGTGAAGAGGCGGGCGGCAACCTCGCCGCCGCGCTGGCGCTGATGGCGCGCGACCAGGGCCACCGCAAGCTCTCCGGCCAGATCCTGATCGGGCCGATGCTCAACCCGTGCATGGGCACCGCCTCGCTGCGCCAGGCCGACGCCGGTTACGGCGAATGCCGATGGATGCACGGCTGGCGCGCCTACCTCGGCGAATGCGAGGACGGCGACCATCCCTACGCCGCGCCGGCCAACACCGGCCGCCTCGCGGGCCTGGTGCCGGCGCTGGTCGTCAGCGCCGACGACGACCCGATGCGCGACGAGGCGCTGGCCTATGCCCGCGCGATGAAGCGCGCCGGCGTCGACGTGCAGCAGGCGCTGATCGCCGGCCCCAGCGGCTGGCCCTGCAGCCTGATGAAGCTGCCCTCGCTGTCCGCCCTCCAGCTGCCGTGGGCGAGCGCCCTGCGCCAGAAGCTGGCCGATTTCCTGTCCCTGATCCCACCGGCCGGCAAACCCCGGCTGCAACCCGCCTGACCCCAAGAGCCCTCAAAGAACTCCCAACGTCTACCCCCGTCACCGGAGCACCCACCATGAACAAGAAGATCTTTGCCACCTCGCTCACCGCCGTCGCCGCGGTCGTCGGGGCCCTCGTCGTCGGCCTGCACAGCCAGCAGGCGGTCGCGAATCAACCGTCGGGCGCGCCGCAGGCGATTCCCGTCTCCGTCGCCACCGTCGCGAGCCAGGAAGTGGCCGCGTGGGACGAGTTCTCGGGCCGCCTGGAGGCTGTCGAGCGCGTGGATGTCCGCGCCCGCGTCTCCGGTGCCGTGCAGTCGGTGCATTTCCGGGAAGGGGCGCTGGTGAAATCCGGTGACCTGCTGATCACCATCGATCCCGCGCCCTACCAGGCCGAGGTCGATCGCGCCGAGGCGCAGGTGCTGGCCGCGCAGGCCCGCGTGACGTACTCGAAGAGCGAGCTGGAGCGTTCCACCCGCCTGTGGAGCGAGCGCGCCATCGCGCAGCGCGAGCTCGACGAGCGCAGCAACGCCTCCAATGAAGCCAACGCCAACCTGCGCGCCGCGCAGGCCGCGCTGCAGTCGGCCAAGCTGAACCTCGGCTACACGCAGGTTCGCGCGCCGGTGGCCGGCCGTGTCGGCAAGCTGGAAGTCACGCAGGGCAACCTGGTGGCCGCCGGTCCCGGCGCGCCGGTGCTGACGACGCTGGTCTCGGTCAGCCCGATCTACGCGAGCTTCGACGCCGACGAGGGCACCGTCGCCCGCGCGCTGAACGAGCTGCACGGCAACGCCAAGATCGCCGCCGGCGACCTGTCGAGCATCCCCGTGCAGATCGGCACCGCGGCCACCGCCGACACGCCCTTCAACGGCAAGCTGCAGCTGATCGACAACCAGGTCGACGCCCGCAGCGGCACGGTGCGCGTGCGCGCGGTGCTGGACAACAAGGACGGCGCGCTGATCCCGGGCCAGTTCGCCCGCATCCGCCTGGGCCAGGCCAAGAAGAGCGCGGCCGTGCTCGTCAACGAGCGCGCGGTCGGCACCGACCAGAACAAGCGCTTCGTGATGGTGGTCGGCGCGGACAACACGCTGAGCTACCGCGAGGTGCTGCTGGGCGCCAACGTCGACGGCCTGCGTGTCGTGACGTCGGGCCTGAAGGCCAACGAGCGCGTGGTCGTCAACGGCCTGCAACGCGTGCGTCCCGGCGCGCTGGTCGCTCCGACCATCGTCCCGATGAACGCCAAGGCAGAAATCCAAGCCAAGGACGGCGCCCCCAAGGCGGACAAGACCTGACCTGAACCCGAAGGGACGGGCAAGACCCGTCCCCCTGGGGCTCCGGACAGCCTTCGGGGCGGCGCGACGCCGTCCCGCGGGGGACCCTTTGCCGTTTTATCCAGTCGACTTGAAAGACTGACATGAATCTCTCCAAATTCTTCATCGACCGCCCGATCTTCGCGGGCGTGCTGTCGGTGCTGATCTTCGTCTCCGGGCTGCTCGCCGTGCGCGTGCTGCCGATCTCGGAATACCCCGAAGTCGTGCCGCCGCAAGTGGTGGTGCGCGCGCAGTACCCCGGCGCGAACCCCAAGGTCATCGCGGAAGCCGTGGCCACGCCGCTCGAGGAATCGATCAACGGCGTCGAAGGCATGCTCTACATGGGCAGCCAGGCGACCACCGACGGCCTCATGACGCTGACGGTCACCTTCAAGCTGGGCACCGACCCGGACAAGGCCCAGCAGCTGGTGCAGAACCGCGTCTCGCAAGCCGAGCCGCGCCTGCCCGAGGAGGTCCGCCGACTCGGCCTGACGACGGTCAAGAGCAGCCCCGACCTGACCATGGTCGTGCACTTGCTGTCGCCCAACGACCGCTACGACATGACCTACCTCCGCAACTACGCGGTGCTGAACGTCAAGGACCGCCTGGCGCGGATCCAGGGCGTGGGTCAGGTGCAGCTGTTCGGCTCGGGGGACTACTCGATGCGCATCTGGCTGGACCCGCAGAAGGTCGCCGAACATGGCCTGTCGGCCAGCGACGTCGTCCAGGCGATCCGCGAGCAGAACGTGCAGGCGGCCGCCGGTGTCGTCGGCGCTTCGCCGGGCCTGCAGGGCATCGACCTGCAGCTGCCGATCAACGCGCAAGGCCGTCTGAACAGCGAGCAGGAATTCGGCGACATCATCGTCAAGTCCGGCGCCAACGGCCAGGTGACGCGTCTGCGCGACCTGGGCCGCATCGAACTGGGCGCCGCGGAATACGCGCTGCGCTCGCTGCTGGACAACAAGTCCGCGGTGGCGATCCCGATCTTCCAGGCCCCGGGCTCGAATGCGATCGAGATCTCGAACAACGTCCGCGCCACGATGGCCGAGCTGAAGAAGGCCATGCCCGAAGGCGTGGACTACTCCATCGTCTACGACCCGACGCAGTTCGTGCGGGCGTCCATCGAGTCCGTGGTCCACACGCTGCTCGAAGCGGTGGCGTTGGTCGTGCTGGTCGTGATCCTGTTCCTGCAGACCTGGCGCGCGTCCATCATCCCGCTGCTGGCGGTGCCGGTGTCCATCATCGGCACCTTCGCGGTGATGCATCTCTTCGGTTTCTCGATCAACGCGCTGTCGCTGTTCGGCCTCGTGCTGGCGATCGGCATCGTGGTGGACGATGCGATCGTGGTCGTCGAGAACGTCGAGCGCAACATCGAGGCGGGCCTGAGTCCGCGTGAAGCGACCTACCGCGCGATGCGCGAAGTGTCCGGCCCCATCATCGCGATCGCGCTGGTGCTGGTCGCGGTGTTCGTGCCGCTGGCCTTCATCACCGGCCTGACGGGCCAGTTCTACAAGCAGTTCGCGCTGACGATCGCGATGTCGACGGTGATCTCGGCGGTCAACTCGCTGACGCTGTCGCCCGCGCTGGCCGCGATGCTGCTCAAGGGCCACGATGCGCCCAAGGACTGGCTGACCCGCGCGATGGACAAGGTGCTGGGCCGCTTCTTCGGCGGTTTCAACAAGCTGTTCAACCGCGGCGCCAAGGCCTACAGCGGCGGCGTGACCAAGGCGATCTCCCGCAAGGTGATCATGCTGCTCATCTACGCCGGCCTGCTGGGCCTGACCGTGGGTCTGTTCAAGGCGGTGCCGAGCGGCTTCGTGCCGGGGCAGGACAAGCAGTACCTGATCGGCTTCGCGCAGCTGCCCGACGGCGCGACGCTGGACCGCACCGAAGACGTGATCCGCCGCATGAGCGAGATCGCGATGAAGACCCCCGGCGTCGAGCACGCCATCTCGTTCCCGGGCCTGTCGATCAACGGCTTCACCAACAGCTCGAACTCGGGCATCGTGTTCGCGTCCTTGAAGTCCTTCGACGAGCGCACCGGCAAGGGCCTGTCGGCCGGCGAGATCGCGGCCAAGATGAACGCCGACTTCGGTCAGCTCCAGGACGCCTTCGTCGTGATGTTCCCGCCCCCGCCGGTGCAAGGCCTGGGCACGACCGGCGGCTTCAAGTTCCAGCTGGAAGACCGAGGCGGCCTCGGCTACGAGGCGCTCGACCAGGCGGTCAAGGCCTTCATGGCCAAGGCCCAGAAGGCGCCGGAACTGGCGGGTCTGTTCAGCAGCTACCAGGTGAACGTGCCGCAGCTGTACGCCGACCTCGACCGCACCAAGGCGCGCCAGCTGGGCGTGGCGGTGACGGACGTGTTCGACACGATGCAGATCTACCTGGGCTCGCTGTACGTCAACGACTTCAACAAGTTCGGCCGCACCTACACGGTCCGCGTGCAGGCGGACGCCGCCTACCGCGCCCGTGCCGAGGACGTGGGCCTGCTGAAGGTGCGTTCGGCCTCGGGCGAGATGGTGCCGCTGTCGGCGCTGATGAAGGTCCAGCCGAGCTTCGGTCCGGAACGCGCGATGCGCTACAACGGTTTCCTGTCGGCCGACATCAACGGCGGCGCCGCACCCGGTTATTCGACCGGCCAGGCGCAGGACGCGGTCGAGCGCATCGCCGCGGAGACGCTGCCCCCGGGCATCAGCTACGAGTGGACCGAGCTGACCTACCAGGAGATCCTGGCCGGCAACTCCGGCGTGTGGGTCTTCCCGCTGGCCATCCTGCTGGTGTTCCTGGTGCTGGCCGCGCAGTACGAGAGCCTGTCGCTGCCGGTGGCGATCATCCTGATCGTGCCGATGGGGCTGATGGCCGCGATGACCGGCGTGTGGCTCAGCCACGGGGACAACAACGTCTTCACGCAGATCGGGTTGATCGTGCTGGTGGGCTTGTCGGCGAAGAACGCGATCCTGATCGTGGAGTTCGCCCGCGAGCTTGAATTCGCCGGCAGGACGCCGCTGCAGGCGGCCATCGAGGCGAGCCGGCTGCGTCTGCGTCCGATCCTGATGACGTCGATGGCGTTCGTGATGGGCGTGCTGCCGCTGGTGCTGGCCACGGGCGCTGGCGCCGAGATGCGCAACGCGATGGGCGTGGCGGTGTTCGCCGGGATGATCGGCGTGACGGCCTTCGGCCTGTTCCTGACGCCGGTGTTCTATGTGGTGGTGCGTCGCCTGACCGGCAACAAGCCGCTCAAGCAGCACGGCGAGGTGCCGCATGACGTCGAGGCCTTCGTGCAGCCCGAGCAGGGCGCGGGTCACGACTTCGGTCCGGGCGGCAATGCCCGTCCGCATCCCGCCGCGCCGCGCCACGAGCACGAGTAAAAGGATTCGATGCCATGAAAACCAAACTGATGATGACGACGCTGCTGGCGGCCCTGGTGCTGGCCGGTTGCGCGACACCGCCGCCGATCGACGAATCGCGCCTGCCGGCCACGCCGACGGCCTTCAAGTCGCAGGCGACCGCGACCGTCGGCGAGGCACGCTGGGCGGTGGCCCCGCCGGCCGATGCCGAGCCGCGCGGCGACTGGTGGCTCGCGTTCGGCGATGCGACGCTGAACGATCTGATCCGCCGCTCGCTGGTCAACAACAACGATCTGCAAGGCGCTGCGGCGCGACTGGCGCAAGCACGCGCCCTGCTGCGCAGCACGAATGCGGATCGCCTGCCGCAAGTCGGCGCCAGCGCCGGCGCCACGCGCGGCACGGTGGCGGGCCAGGGCCCGGCCGCCACGACGGTCTACAACGCCGGTCTGGCGGCGAGCTGGGAAGTCGACCTGTCCGGTCGTCTCTCGGAAGCCACCCGCGCGGCTTCGTTGGACGCGCAATCGCGTGAAGCGCTGCTGCAGTCCACGCGGCTGATGGTGCAGGCGGACGTGGCGCAGACCTACCTGGCACTGCGCTTCGCCGACCAGGAACGTCGCCTGGTGCGCGACACGGTCGCGGCTTACCGCGAGACCCTGGCGCTGACGCAACGTCGCTATCAAGCGGGCGACGTCGCCGAACTGGACCTGGCGCGCGTGCAGACGGAAGTCGCCGCGACCGAGGCCGAGGCGATCAGCCTCGACCGCCGCCGTGCCGAGCTGGAGAACGCGCTGTCGGTGCTGCTGGGCGAGCCAGCTTCGGGCTTCAAGGTGGCGGAAGACACGGCGCTCGCCCCGCTGCCGTCGATCCCCTCGGGTCTGCCGAGCACGGTGCTGGCGCGTCGCCCTGACGTGGCCGCGTCGCAGCGCAGCCTGCTGGCGGCACAGTCGCGGGTGGGCGCGGCGCAGGCCGCGTGGTTCCCGAGCCTGTCGCTGACGGCCAATGGCGGCTACGCGTCGCCGGAGCTGAGCGACGTCTTCCGCTGGTCGGCGCGCGCGTGGTCGGTCGATGCGCTGCTGTCGCTGCCGATCTTCGACGGCGGCCGCCGCAAGGCGGGCGTGGAGTCGGCGAAGGCGGGCCTGGACCTGGCGATGGCCAGCTACCGCCAGCAGCTGCTGCAGGCGCTGCGCGAGGTCGAGGACTCGCTGGTCGGTCTGCAGACCTTGTCGCAGCAGGCGGAAGTGCAGGGCCAGGCGGTGCAGTCGTCGACGCGCGCGACGGCGCTGTCGGACTCGCGCTACCGCAACGGGCTGGTCAGCCAGCTCGACCTGCTCGACGCGCGCCGCAGCGAGCTGCGCAACCGCCGCGCGGCGCTGCAGGTGCAGGCCGCGCAGTACCAGGCGACGGTCGGACTTGTCCGCGCCCTGGGCGGCGGCTGGACGACGCCAGCCTGAGCCCCGGCCGGGCAAGACCCGGCCCCTCTCAAATGCGACCGGACCTTTACCGGTGCCCCTTTGGGCGTGCAGGAGTGCACGCCCTTTTTCGTTCGTGGCCTGCTCAGGCTTGAAGCGATGCGGCGCGTGACCCTGCCTAGAATCTCCGCAACCGAAAGGAAGCATGAAAACGGTCTGGATCATCGACGGCGCCTACCTTTTCAACGTGGGTCGCGGCCGTCCGTTCGATTACCTCAAGCTCAAGAACGAGCTCGTCCAGCGCAACGGTGGTCCGATCTACGAGAGCTACTACCTGAACTCCACGCGCGACCTGGCGACGGACCAGCAGAACGCGTTCCACACGTGGCTCAAGGCGGCGCCGCCGCGCGGTCCGAAGATTCGGGTCCAGCTGTACGAGATGAAGAGCCTGCACCTTCAATGCCCGGATTGCGGCGTGCAGTTCGACCGTGAAGTGCAGAAGGGCGTGGACGTTGCCATCGCCACGCTGCTGATCAAGCTCGCGGTGCAGAACGTCTATGACCGGCTGATCCTGTCGGCGGGCGACGGCGATTTCGAAGAGGCGATCTCGTACGTCAAGTCCGATCTCAAGAAGGAGGTCTGGGTCAGTGGCTTGCAGGCCAATCTGTCGACCGACCTCCAGTCTTATGCGGACGAGGTGGTGTGGATGGACAATCTGTATCCGATGATCGCCAGGTGAGGTGTGACGACGACGCGCGTGAACAGTAAGCGTCCTGGCATGTCATGTTGATCGTAAGCGTGGCCTCACGGCCCTCTGGCGCGCCAGCGGCGTCCTGACCAAGATCGGCTGATCCTGCGTAAGCGCGCAGTCATGTCATGTTGACTTCGACCAGTCTTACGGCGCCTTCTCTTGTCGATCAATCACGGGTCCAATGTTGAACCGTAAGATGGACCGCTTCACCTCGTTGACTAGGCCTCGCCTTTGCGCCCATGACAGATTCGGACGACGCGACGAGATTGCGCAGCGGGGCTTGGCTCCCACCCGATGTGTCCAGCGCCCTGAGTATCAGTGCGGTGGTGGCCATCAGAACCCTTCGGGAGAATCATGGCGTCGGGTTGTACGAGGCAAAGCAGATCGTCGATGCTTATTTAGAGCGCCATCCAGAGCATCCTCTTGCGCTGCGTCAGACGCAGTCGGCCATTCAGAGCCCCACATCCGCTCGAAAGACGTTCGAGCAGTATCGCGATTCGTTGCTGGCGACGTCCCTGGAATCAGGTGATCCGATCCCGCTGGAGGCATTGCCCAATCGGATTCGTCCGCCTGCGTACTACGTCGTGGTGCGCCGTGCAAACGCAGCTGAAGAACATCCGTTTCCGCGAGTTCTCCGGGCGTGCCTGGACTCGATGGTCAGCCAGGACTGCGTCGAACTGGTCGATGAGGAGTACGGCCCCACTGTCTGGGATACGGTAGGCATGACCGTCAAGCTGATGGAGCCTATATCCGGACGCGAGGTGAGTGGTCTCATGGAGCAGCTTGAACGCATTTGCTCGCCGACGACTAGTTGGAGAGTGGTGCGAGGAAGCAAGGCTGAAGAACTTGCAATTGGACCGAAGGACCTTAAGGTCGAATACTTCCTTCGTGAGCACGCGCAGGGAAGTCACGTGTGGCCTACGGTGAGCTGCGTGAGACTCACACACCATCCATCTGGTTTGGTAGCCAGGGCCACAGCACACCGCCAGAAGCTCATCAACTACGAAGAGGCAATCTACATCCTTGACTCTCTGCTGAAGGACAGCGGGCACGCCATGGACTAGCTGTGCGTGACGAAGTGCTGGGCAGGCATCGGAAGGTCTTCTTCCGCGGCGACGCAGCCAGTGGCACCCAGCCTTCCGGGCAACGCTCAGCCCAGGATGCGGTCATTGTTCGATTGAGGGTAGCCAACGATGGGGCAGCAGTTCAGCAAGGTCGCGTGCCCGTTGGGTAGGGAGACGCGTCAGCACGTCATGAAGGTATGCGTAGGGGTCATGGCCGTTGAGCTTCGCCGTCTGGATGAGGCTCATGATGGCCGCGGCGCGCTGTCCGGCCAGCAACGTCCCTGCGAAGAGCCAGTTCTTGCGTCCCGTGGCCCATGGCCTGATCTGCTGCTCGTCGAAATTGTTGTCGATGGGCAAGGCGGGGTCATCAAGATAGCGAGTGAGCGCCGCCCAGCGGTTGAGGCTGTAGTCCATGGCCTTTGCGGTGGCTGAGCCATCGGGCACCCTCGGCCGGAACTCCAGCAACCACTTGTGCAGGGCCTGCGCGACCGGTGCCGCGCGCGTTCGTCGTTCTCGCAAGCGATCCTCTGCTGCCAGGTCCCTCACTTCCCGCTCGATGCCGTAGAGCTGCCCGATGAACTCGATGGCGGTGGCCGCCAAGGTGCTCTTGTTGGTCAGGTGCAGCTCCACGAACTTGCGGCGCGCGTGGGCCATGCAGCCCGCCTCCTTGATGCCGCCGTCGAGGAACAGCGCCTTGTAGCCGGCGTAGTCATCGCATACGAGGCTGCCCTTCCAGGCGCGCGCGGTGCCGTGACCAAGGAAGGAACGTGGATGCTGGCCAGAGCGGCTCTCCGTGAAGTCGTAGACCACCGCGCGCATGGCCTCGAAGGCGCCGCTGGCGTAGGCCCACAGATAGGCGCGATGCGTCTTGCCCGTGCCGGGTGCCAGCATGGCCACCGGCGTCTCGTCGGCGTGCAGCACCGGCAGGTGCAACAGGTCAGTCTTCATGGCGTCCACCAACGGCTGCAGGCGCACGCCGCACATGCCCACCCAGGCGGCCAGCGTCGAGCGCCGGATGGCCAGGCCGGCGCGCTCGAAGATGGCTTCCTGGCGGTACAGCGGCAGGTGGTCCGAGTGCTTGGCGACCAGCACATGGGCGAGCAGGCCCGACGTGGGCAAGCCCTTGTCGATGATCTCTGCCGGCACCGGCGCCTGGGTCAAGGTGCGGCACTTCGCGCGGGCCCACTTGCCGCGCACATGGCGCTCCACGGTGAAGCTTCCGGGCGTGTAGTCCAGCTTCTCGCGGACGTCCTCGCCGATGCGCGTCATCTGGCAGCCGCACGGGCACGTCGTGTCGTTGGGTTCGTGGTGCCGCTCCACGCGCGGCAGATGGGCCGGGAGCGCGGCGCGCTTGGGCCGCTCGGGCGCAGGCTCGGCGTCCTTGCGCTTGGCTGCCATCAGCTCGGCCAACTGGGCTTCCAGGGCGGCGAGGTCAGCGTCGACGGCCTCGTCGAAGAGCGCCTTCTGCTCGGCGTCGAGCTGCTCGCTCTTCTTGCCGAACTTCACGCGGCGGAGTTGCGCCATCTCGAAGGTCAGCTTCTCGATCTTGGCGTCGCGCCACTCAATCTCGTGACGGTCATGGGCATGGCGGTCCAAGAGCGCTCGCACCTTGGCGCCGATGTGTCCGAGCCCCGCGGCTTCGAGCGAGGCGATGTCTTCGGCACTGAGGGGCGCGGCGACTGCCATGACGGCAGTGTGGGGCGAGCGCGGGCCACGCGCATCGGCGCGAGCACCGATTGCGTCACAGCAGGCGGATCGCTCCGTCGTCTTCCACGCGCTGCCACGGCAGGCCCAGCACCAGGGCCTGCAACTGGGGCTGGGTCAGCGGTATGTGCTCCAGCGTGACATCCCGAGGCCAAATGAAACGGCCTTGGTGCAGACGCCTCGCTGCCAGCCACACACCGATGCCGTCATGCACGAGTACCTTCATGCGCGTGGCACGCCGGTTGGCAAAGAGGTAGGCATGGTGCGGCTTCGCGCCGCCGAAGACCTGTACGACGCGGGCCAGGGCGGTCTCAGTGCCGGCGCGCATGTCCAACGGCGTGGTCGCGAGCCACACGGCGTCGATGCGGATCAACGCAGCAGCTCTCGCATCCAGGCCGCACACGCATCGGCAGCGCCGGCTGGCCACGTCGGCGCGATGGTCGTCGCGCCGCGGCGAATCTCTATGCGGATGGGCTCATCGCTCGGCGCAGGCTGCGCGGACGGTGCTGGCATCGGCAGCGCGATGAAGCCGACGGGCTTGTCGCTGACGGCCACTGCGTCGACAGGTGGCTGAGCCATCTCATGGGCCAGCGCCGCAGCAGGTTGGCGTTGATGCCGTGAGCCATTGCCACAGCTGCCGTCGAGACGCCCGGCTGCTGCGAAGCTTGCACTGCCTGCGCCTTGAACTCGGCGCTGTGAATTCGCCGCCGGCGGCCTGGCGCTGCTTGTTCCATAGTGCGTACGTACCCATCAAGTCGTTGATGGATACGAGCATGCTAGGGCTGCCTCAGCGGATCAACATGACTTGCCTGGACGCTTACGATGGACTGCCCCTGGTCGGGTAGACATCCTGTCCCTATCCTTGGACTGCCCCAGATCGGACCCGGCCTGCCTTGATGCCGCGGCGGCTGGAGCATCCCCACTAAGCGATGTCGAACCAACCCGGGATCTACAGCGACAGTGATCACCTCGACCAAAAGACGAACGAGGCAATCAATGCCGAAGAACGGAATGCGCCCGATCCACCCCGGCGAAATCCTCCTCGAGGACTACATCAAGCCCATGGGCATCAACGTCCACGCGTTGTCGAAGGCCCTGCACGTGCCGTACTCGCGGCTGCGCGAGATCGTCGGCGGGCATCGCTCGGTGTCTCCCGACACGGCGTTGCGGCTGGAACGCTACTTCGGCAGCGATGCGCAGGGCTGGTTGAATCTCCAATCCGCATACGACCTGCGACTCGCCGAGAAGGCAGCGGGTCGAATCATCAAACGCGAGATCCGCCCCATGGCTGTGGCGGTATGAGCCGACAGCCGATCAGCAATGCCCGCCCGCCCGCGCCCGCAGCCGTCGCCAGCCGGCGCGCATGAGCTACGTCCCGATATCCGCGAGCAGCAGCGCGATCAAGAACGCTCCGCCGGCTCCCGCCGGTTACGGACGTTGCCCGTGTCCCTTTGGGCGAGCAGGGATGCGCGCCCATCTCCCATGACTCACAGCAGTTCCTGTCACTGCCATGGCCTTTTGCCGTAGGTCGGGATAGCTTCTCCGTCACTAGAGGCCATGGCCCGGCGTCAGCGCCACTGCCACCATTTGGGACCAAACACCAAAGACGGCCGTGGCCATGACGACTCGACAAATCTCAGGAAAGACGGAGATCAACGGGGAGGGGATCAAGAAGCACTTTCGGACGATCGATCCGTGGCGCGCGATCGCCGAGCTGGCTTGGAATGGCTTCGACGCCAAGGCGACCAATGTCGGCGTTCTGGTCGACGAGGGGCCGATGGGCGGTGCGACGCGAGTGGAGGTGTCCGATGACGGGGAAGGCATCGAGCTTGCGTCGCATGCCGAGACGTTTGGCCGTTTCAACGACTCCAGCAAGAAGGAGGACGTGACGACCCATGGCTTGCATGGCCGCGGCCGACTGTCCTTCCACAGGCTCGCCGAACGAGCTGTCTGGTGGACGAATGCCGCAGGGTCTGGGCCTGCGCGGATCGAGGTGCACGGCGCGACGCTCACGAACTATGAAGGCCAGCCAGTAGAGCAGACCGCTTTGCCCGCAGGGATGGACGTGGACAAGACCGGCACCGTCGCGGAACTGTTCAACCTGCATGCCTCGCTACCGACCACCGATGAATTTCACAAGCTGCTTTCCATCGAGTTCGGTTGGTTCCTTGCTCTCCACCCAGCGAAGAGGCTCCGACTCAATGGGACGGAGGTGGCCGTGCCGTCGCATGACCTCACGCAGCGCAAGTTCTCCATCGACGGCCACGACTTCGACGTGTCTGTCCTTCGCTGGGACCAGAAACCAGGCTCCGAGAAGTCCTTCGTCTACCTCTTGAACTCCTCAGGCAAGACGGTGGACAAGAGGTTGAGCCCCTTCAACCACAAGGGGAACTTTCACACCAGCATCTACATCGGCTCAAAGTGGGCTGACGACTTCAAGCCGAGCGGAGGTGATCTGGCGAACCCAGACGCGGCGGGCTACGAATCGGAGACATGGCGCAAGGTGGCGCGTGAACTCAACAGGATCACCAAGTCCGTCTATGAAAAGTTCCTGCGTGAGCGGTTCGATCGCGAGATCGAGAGCTACGTTGCCGACGGTGTCTTCCCGGCGTACGAAGGGCTGCACGAGGACTACAAGCATTGGCGGCTCGAAAACACCAAGGGCATCTTGCGCGCCATCTACACGGCCGATCCGACGGCGTTGACATCGCTCAAGAGGAACCAGAAGAAGATCATCGTTCGTCTCCTCGACAAACTGGCGGTCTCCAACGAGAACGATGCGATCTTCGAGGTGCTCAACAGCGTGCTGGAGCTTGACGACGTCTCGACGAAGCTGCTCGCCAAGCAGCTCAAGAGCGTGTCGCTGCAAAGCGTCGTGTCAGCGATCGAAGTCCTCCGCCGCAGGCACGAGGTGGCCGACAAGCTGCGGACGCTGATGAACGACCATTACCTGGAGACGCTCGAGACGCCGGACTTGCAGGGCATCATCGAAGCCAACACCTGGTTGTTCGGCAGTTCCTACGAGACGCTTGGCGCCGAGGAGGACTCGTTCACCAAGATCGCCAAATCGCTGCGCGATGCGGTGAGGGGGATCGACGACGTTGGATTGGACGACCTGGATGCGACTGATCCCTCAGCCATCGATGGCGCGAGGAAGCAGGCGGACTTGTTTCTCGCCCGCAAAGTCCCACACCACGACTCGATGGGCCGGAAGATCTATCGTTGCATCGTGGTGGAGATCAAGCGTCCGGGCATCGCGCTCAACTACAAGCACCTCCAGCAACTGGATGGCTACGCACAGCTGATCAAGAAGCACGCGGAATTCGGCAGCGAAGCGATGCACTTCGAACTCATCCTGATCGGGCGCAAGATCTCCGAGGCGGATACGGAGATTCGGAGCCGGATGGAAGGGCAGGTTGCGAAGGGATTGCCCGGCCTGGTCAGCGACGAACGACGCATGAAGCGTTTCGTGCTGAACTGGTACACATTGCTGGACAACTTCCTGCTGACCAATCAAGCCATGATCGACGCGCTGACTTTGAAGCGCGAGTCGTTCTCACACGCGTCGCGACCGGAACTCATCGCTGACATGCAGAAGCAGGCCGCCTAGCTGCGCATGAGCAACGCCGGCCCGGAGAGAGTCGTGAGACGTTCAGCAATGCCCACCCGCCCGCGCCCGCAAGCGGCGCCAGCCGGCGCGCATGAGCCACGTTCCCACGCCCGCGAGCAGCAGCACGATCATGAACGCACCGCCGGCACCGGCCGGCGCGCCTGCGCCTTCCTCGGCGCCGATCAACGGCTTGAGCGCGTTGTAGCCCGCCACCACCGCCGCGATCCACAGGACCGCTCCGCCCAGAAACTGCCCGAGGGCGACCAGCTTGTTCATCCCGTCACTCCGTCCACTTCGGAAACTGCAATGCTTGCAGCCTAACGGGCCGGTCGCTGTCGTCCGTCAAAGCCCCTCGGTGAGGAACGGCATCACCACCGCGAGCAACTCCTCCGGCGCCTCCTCCGGGATGTAGTGACCGCACGGCAGCGGACCGCCGTCGACATCCGCCGCGACGCGTCGCCATTCCTTCAGCGGGTCGAAGCACTTCGCGACCACGCCCTGCGCGCCCCAGTAGATGCGCAGCGGCATCGACAGCTTCGCGCCGGCGTCGCGGTCCGCGCGGTCGTGGTCGAGGTCGATGCCCGCCGCGGCGCGGTAGTCCTCGCACATGCCATGCGCGGCGCCCGGCAGCGCCAGCGCGCGCTGGTACTCGGCGAACGCGCGCGGGTCGAAAGCCGACAGGCCCGCGTGCCGCCGGCCCATCACGTCGAGCGCGTAGGCGGCCGGATCGGCCTCGATGAGCCGCTCCGGCATCGGCGCCGGCTGGATCAGGAAGAACCAGTGCCAGTACGCTCGCGCGAACGCCTCGGTCGTCTGCTCGTACATCGCCAAGGTCGGCGCGATGTCCAGCAGCGCGAGTCGCTCGACCGCCGCCGGATGATCCGCCGCCATGCGGTGCGCGACGCGCGCGCCCCGGTCATGGGCCAGCACCCGGAAGCGCGCATGGCCCAGCGCCGACATCACGGCGACCAGGTCCTGCGCCATGCGGCGCTTGCTGTAGTTGCCATGGTCCGCATCGCCAGTGGGCTTTGAGGAATCGCCGTACCCGCGCAGATCCGGCATGACGACGGTGAAGCGCGCCGCCAGCACCGGCAGCACGCGGTGCCAGATCACCAGCGTCTGCGGATGTCCGTGAATCAGCAGCAGCGGCGGGCCTTCGCCGCAGACGCGCGCATGGATGCGCACGCCGGGCTCGGTCTCGACGGTCAGCCGTCGCGTCGCCGCCGGAAACAGGGCATCCGCCGGATGCGGCTCGACGGTGAACTCCGCCGCAAAGTCGGCGGAGGCTTCGGAAGGGGCGGTGGAGGAGGGCGCGCTCATTCGCCGATGCTAGGCGCGTCGTCCGCATTCCCGCTGTCGGGAACGAGACACTGCGCTCGCGAGTGCCGCTCCCACGCCGCGAGCGCCACCAGCACCGCGCAGGCGAAGGCGCTGGTCGCCACCGGCGGCCAGGCGGGCACGAACGGCCCCGCCGCCGCCAGCACGATCACCGCCACGCCGTGCGACCACGGCCAGCGGCCGACCACCGCGCGCTTGAACAGCCCCACGCCGATCACGTAGATCGCCACGCCGCCGAGCAGGCACAGCGCCGTCTTCAGATCGGTGTGGCCGTCCGGATGCGCCAGGACGAACTCGTCCGCCGCCGCGTTGACGATGATCCCCGCCACGATCGGCAGGTGGATGTAGGTGTAGGCCAGCCGCGCCAGCCGCCCCGGATCGTCGCTGTGGGCGATGCGGCCGGTCGCGAAGTCGTTGGTGGTGTCGAAGTACAGCCACCACAGCGCGATGCTGCCGGCAAAGGACACCAGGAAGGCCAGCAGGCTCATCGTCGTCAGCGGCTCCGCCGCGAAGGTCGCGCCCGTGACCAGCAGCGACTCGCCCAGCGCGATGATCACGAAGAGCGCGCAGCGCTCGGCCAGGTGACCGCCGGAGATCGTCCAGTCCGCCGTCGTCGAGCGCCCCAGGCCCGGCACGAAGAAACCGGCCGAGGGACCGACGACCTCGATCGCCAGCGCCGCCACCCACAGCGGCACCCGCAGCGTGGCGTCCAGCGCACCGGCGATCCACAGCACGGCCGACACGAGCAGCCACGCGCCGATGCGCTGGAAATTGCGCACGAGGACCGCATCCGCCCCGCGCGCCGCCCAGAGGAAGAACAGCGTCCGCCCGACCTGGATCGCGGTGAACGAGGCCGCGAACATCAACGCACGTTCACCGAAAGCCTGCGGCAGCGAGACCGACATCAGCAGCCCGCCCAGCATCATCGCGAACAGGCAGATCCGGACCGGCAGGCGTTCCGGGTCCAGCCAGTTGGTGACCCACGAGGTGAAGATCCACACCCACCACACCGCCGCCATCAGGAAACCGGTCTGCAGCGCCCCGCGCAGCGTGACGCCGTCGTGCGCGAAGTGGCCGATCAGCGTGTGCGACAACTGTGTGACGGCGAAGACGAAGACGAGGTCGAAAAACAGCTCGACGAAGCTGACCTTCGCGTGGCCGTGCGGCTCGGGCCGGCGCAGGAGTGGGATGGCGGACATCCCCGGACTGTCGCATGCGTGCGCCGCCGGACCACCGGGGCCGATGCCAGCTTGACGGCAATCGCACGGCCATCCCCATAATCGCCCGAATGGCCCACCGGCCCTCGCCGCCGCCACGACCGGTCGAATGCGCGTCGAGTTCGCGTTGGATCGCGCACTGTCGCGCGTCACCGCTGCCGGCGCGTTGCCTTCGCGTCATCCTTCCGGTCCTCGAGACCGAACCGCCCGAGCCGTTGCATGCGTTCTTCCGCCGAGCCGACCCACCGCACCAGCCTCGGTCGCGGCGTGGGCCTGCTGATGCTGGCGCTGCTCGCGATGGCGGTGATCGTGGCGCTGCTGGCCTGGCGCGCCCGCGCGACGCTCGGCGACCTGCGCCGCGCCGACCGCATCAACACCGTCGTGCCGGCGATGACGCTGCTGATGGAGGATCTGCTCAACGCCGAGACCGGCCAGCGCGGCTACCTGCTGACCCAGCGCGCCGGCTATCTGCAGCCCTACCGCGATGCGATCCGCAGCCTCGACCGCCGCGTGGACGACCTGTTCGCGCGCGACGACGACCCCGCCCACGCGCCCCGGCTCGCCCGCATCCGGGAACTGGTCCAGCTCAAGATGAGCGAGATGAACCAGACGATCCGTCTGCACGATTCCGGTCGTCCCGAGGAGGCGCTGGAGCTGGTGCTTGGCGACCAGGGCCTCCACCACATGGACGAGTTGCGCGATCTACTGGGCGAGCTGACCTCGTCACTGCGCGCCGAACGCGCCACGATCAGCGAGCGCCTGTCGCGCGAGGCCGGCCAGACCGAGCTGCTGATGCTGGCCGGCCTGGCGATGCTGGCGCTGTTCTCGGTGATGGCGACCTCGCAGGTCCTGCTGCGGTCGCGCGACCTGCTGCGCACCCAGCAGCGCCTGCGCGGCATCGCGGACAACGTGCCCGCGCTGATCAGCCACTACGACGGGACGGGTCATCTGCGCTTCGCCAACGCGGAGGTCGGCCGCGTCTTCCACAGTGACCCCGACAGCCTTGTCGGCAAGACGCTGGAAGAGGTGCGCGGCATCGAGAACGCCGCGCAGATGCGGCCCTTCGTCGACCGCGTGCTGCAGGGGGAGTCCGTGGCCTTCGACGCCGAGCAGGTCATCGACGGCGAGACGCTGCACTTCCACCAGAGCTTCGTGCCCGAGCTGGCCGGCGGCCGCATCGAGGGCTTCTATGCGTGCTCGATGGACATCACCGAGCGCAAGCGCGCCGAGGCCAGGGTCGCCGCCAGCGAGCGCCGGATGAAGGCGATCACCGACAACCTGCCGGTCTTCATCACCTACATCGACGCGGAGCGTCGGCTGCGCTACACCAATGAGACGATGCGGAGCTGGTTCGGCCTCGATCCCCAGGCCGTGACGGGCCTGCACATCGATGAGGTCTTCGGCCTCGAGAGCACCGGCCAGCGCAGCGCCCAACTCGCGCTGGCGCTGGGCGGCGAGCGCGTGGAGTTCGAGATCACGGCGACGATGCTCGGCAAGCAGCGGCACCTGCGCTCGATCTACGTGCCGGACGTCGGGCCCGACGGGCGCGTGTCGGGCATCTTCACGCTGTCCATCGACATCACCGTGATGAAGCAGGCGGAGGCGCAGCTCGCGCGGCTGGCCAGTTCGGACGCGCTCACGGGCTTGCCGAACCGGCGCGAATTCGACCAGGCGCTGGAGGGCGCGCTGGCGCGGCAGCGGCGTCACATGCGCGAGGATCGGGTGCTGGCGCTGCTGTTCCTCGACGTCGACCGCTTCAAGTCGATCAACGACACCCACGGCCACGGCGTCGGCGACACGGTGCTGCGCGACTTCGCCACTGTGCTGCGGCGCGCCGTGCGGGGCAGCGACCAGGTGGCGCGGATCGCGGGCGACGAGTTCGTCGCCGTGCTCGAGGGCCTGAACCGGCCCGAGGAGGCCGAGCAGGTCGCCGCCAAGATCGTCGAGGCGGTGCGGGCCGCGCGGCCGGCGGGCATCGCGATCACCGCCAGCATCGGCATCGCCAGCGTCGCCGACGGCGAGGTGCCGGCGGCGGACCTGATCGCGCTCGCGGATCGCGCGCTGTACCAGGCCAAGCACCAGGGTCGGGACGGCTGGGCGGCCTTGCGATGGCCCGGCCCCGATCTGCGGCGCTGACGGCGGCGCTGACGGCGTCGATCCCGCGACGCGCACGGCGGCGTTCAGGGCGGGGATCGGCGATGATGGCCGGATGAAGATCTCCCGATGCCCCCCGGGTCTCCTCATCGCCGCTGTGCTGGGCCTGGGACTCTCCGCCGTCTCTCTCGTCTCCGACATGTCCGCGGCGTTCGCGCAAGGGGTTTCCTCGCCGCCGTCCGATCCCGGCGCGCGACCGCTGCGCCCGCTGACCAACGACATCGCCGAGCGCGTCCAGGCCTGCACCTTGTGCCACGGCGCGCAGGGTCGGGCGACGACGCAGGGCTACTTCCCGCGGCTCGCGGGCAAGCCGTCCGGCTACCTCTACAACCAGCTGCAGAGCTTCCGCGACGGCCGCCGCCATCACGCGCTGATGGCCGGCCTGCTGCGCAACATGAGCGACGACTACCTGCGCGAGATCGCCGGCTACTTCGCCGCGCTCGACGTGCCGTATCCGGCGCCGGGGCCCTCGGGCCTGGGCCCGGAACAGCAGGCGCGCGCGGAGCGGCTGATCACGCAGGGCGATCCCGCGCGCAAGGTGCCGGCCTGCACGGCGTGTCACGGACCGTCGATGGCGGGCCGCGAGCCGGCGGTCCCGGGGCTGCTCGGACTGCCGCGCGACTACCTGGTCGGGCAACTCGGCGCGTGGCGCAGCGGGCTGCGCCGCGCGCATGCGCCCGACTGCATGGCCGATGTGGCCAAGGCGCTGTCGACCGACGACATCGCCGTCGTCGCGAGCTGGCTCGCCGCGAAGCCCGCGGGGGCGCATCCGGAGCCGTCGTCGACGACGCCCTTGCCGGTCCCGTGCGGAGGGCTCGCGCCATGAGCGCGGACATGAACGCCACGGACGCCTCCGGCTCGGCGCCGATGAGGACCTTCGTCCGACTGCTGATCGGCGTCGTGATCGCGGTGCCGCTGATGGCGCTGTTGCTGCTCGCCGGCGCGTGGGGCCGGGAGCTCTGGCTCTCAGGCCGGCCCGTCCAGTCCGGCGCCGAGGACACCAATCCCGCGCTGATCGCCCGAGGCGCCTACCTGGCCCGCATCGCCAACTGCGCCGGCTGCCACAGCCCGCGCGGCGGCGCGCCGCTGGCCGGCGGGCTGCCGCTCGGCACGCCGTTCGGGACGCTGTTCAGCAGCAACCTGACGCCCGATCCCGAGACGGGCCTCGGCCGCTGGACCGCCGACGACTTCTGGCGCGCGATGCACCATGGCCGCAGCCGCGATGGGCGGCTGCTCTATCCGGCCTTCCCGTACACCAGCTACACGGCGATGACGCGCGAGGACGCCGATGCGATCTTCGCGTGGCTGCGTCAGCAGCCGGCGGTGACGCAGACGGCGCCGACACATCAACTCGGGTGGCCGTACCGCTGGCAGTCCGCGTTGGCGGTGTGGCGGCTGATGTACTTCACGCCCGGTGATGCGCCCTCGCACGACGACCCGCGCGTCAATCGCGCGGTGGCGCAGGAGGTCGCCGGTCAGGCGGCGCTGGAACGAGGCCGCTACCTCGTCCAGGCGGTGGGCCATTGCGCCGAGTGCCACGCGCCGCGCAATCGTCTTGGCGCGCTGCGCGACGCCGCGGGGCTGCGCGGCGGCTGGGTGGGCGTGCAGGGCTGGATCGCGCCCTCGCTGGCCGATCCGCAGGCGGCGGGGGTGCAGGACTGGTCCGAGGCCGAGCTGCGCTCCTGGCTGCGATCCGGCTGGTCGCCGAAGGGCGCGGCGCTCGGGCCGATGGCGGACGTGGTCGCGGAGAGCCTCCAGCATCTGACCGATGCCGATGTGCAGGCGATGACCGTCTACCTGCGAGGCTTGCCGCGCGAGGGGTCGCCGGCCGCCGAGTTCAAGCCGGCGCCGCCGGCACAGATGGACCTCGGTCGTCAGGTGTACGCCAAGCATTGCGCCGACTGCCACGGCGACCAGGGGCAGGGGCGGCGGATCGCCGACGAGCCGGCCTATCCGCCGCTCGCCGGCAACCGCGCGGTGACGCTGGGTGCGCCGCAGAACGTGCTGCAGATGCTGGCCGACGGCGGCTACGCGCCGACGACGCCGGGGCATCCGCGTCCGTACGGCATGCCGCCGCTGCGGCAGGTGCTCACCGAGGCCGAGATGGCCGCCGTCGCGACGGTGATCCGGCAGAGCTGGGGGAACAAGGCGTCGGCGGTGACGGAGCAGGAAGTGCTGCGGATCCGGTGAACGTGGACTCGGCTCGCGCAACGGGCGCGGCATATGGGGACGGGCCACCCCCAATTTCAAGATCTTGAAGCGCGGCTTGGCGCACCTAGCTTGGGAGTCATGGCGGACACGTTCCGCCGCGATCCACCCGCAGGAAGCCAAGGAGCCCCGCATGTACCGTCAACTGTTTGCCCGTGAGCTGTTCAACGACCTCGACCGCTTCCAGCGCGAGATGAGCGGCCTGCTCGAATCCACCGCCGGCCGCGGCACCCCGCGCGGCGGCTATCCCGCGCTGAATGTCGGGCTGTCGCCGGAAGCGGTGGAGGTCTACGCCTTCGCCCCGGGCCTGGATCCGGCCACCATCGGCGTCGACCTGGATCGCGGCGTGCTGAGCCTGTCCGGCGAGCGCGCCGTCTCGCTGACCGCGACGACCGAAGGCACCGCCGCGACTGCCGCTGCCGCCGTCGCCGAAGGCGGGACCGCCGCGCCCGCCAAGGCCGCCGACAAGACCGTCGTCCATCAGCGCGAGCGCTTCGCCGGCAAGTTCCGCCGCGTGGTCAGCCTGCCGGACGACATCGATCCGGAACAGGTCTCGGCCTCCTACAAGGACGGCGTGCTGCGCGTCAGCGTCAAGCGCCGCCCCGCGCCGCAGCCGCGCCGCATCGACATCCACTGAGTTCCGGACCCCGCCGTCCACCGACACCCGATACGAACCGAACGCGAGACGAAAGAACACCATGACCACTGCCGTCCAGACCCCCGCCGCCGACGCGGCCGAGCAAGTGAAGACCAACGCGTCGACCACCGCGCAGAGCGCGCGCCGTCGCGATGACTATGCGATCCAGCCCGCCGTCGATGTGATCGAGGACGCGCAAGGCCTGACCCTCTTCGCCGACCTGCCGGGCGTGCCCCGCGAGCAGCTCCAGCTGCGCGTCGACAAGGACCGCCTGATCATCGAAGCGGAGATGCAACTCGATCTGCCGGATGGCCTGAAGGCCGGCCACGTCGAGGTGTCGCGCCAGTTCTATCGCCGTGCGTTCACGCTGAGCAAGGAGCTGGACGCCGAGCAGATCGGCGCCGAGCTGAGCAACGGCGTGCTGCGCGTGCGCATCCCCAAGGCCGCGCATGCGCAACCGCGCAAGATCGAGATCAAGCTGGGCTGAGCGAAGACCGACAAGGCGTCAGTACTTCCACCGCCGCTGGCCCTCACCCCTACCCTCTCCCGCAAGCGGGAGAGGGGGTAAGAAGGGGAGCGATATCACTGCAGACGCGATAGCGTCACGTCCGGCTCCGGCGGCGCGGCCATCGCGGCGAAGGCCGCATCGGCGGCCTCGCCCGCCCGGGCAGCGTCGTCCAGGCTCACCTGCAAGCGGCGCCGCATCCATGGCCGCAGGTCTTCCAGCGGCCCGACGTCGGGCAGCAGGCTCCAGTCCTGCAAGGCCTGCACCGCATGCGGCACCGGCTCCTGGCCGGCAAGCGCCCGCTGCAGGCGCTTGGCCGCCTCCGGCATCTCCGCCAGGAAATCGGCGTCCAGATCCTTCGCGCGCCGCATCAGGCTCTGCCGCATCATCGACAGGTGGGCCATCAGCCGGTAGCCGTGGTCGAGCACCATGTTCAACTCCTGCAGCGGCGGGCGCACGCGGCGCGGTTCGGCGGCGCTGCGCGTCAGGGCCGCCGACAGCGCCGCGAGCGCGTCGTAGGCCTGACGCCGCGCCATCCGCTGCGTGAGCGCGCCGGCCGGCGTCATCGCCGCGGTCATCGCCTGCATGGCGTACTGCTGCAGCGCGCCGCGCGCCCGCTTGAGCGCGCGCGGCAGGTTGCGCCGCTCCCAGGCCGGCAGCACATAGCTGAAGGCCCAGGCCAGGATCGCGCCGAGCACTGTGTCCGCGAGCCGCTCCGAGATCGCGATCCCATGCGTCGGATCCGCCAGGTGCGATTGCAGCAGCGCCATCATCGTGGCCGCGATCGCCGTGATCAGGTAGCGGCGGGTGACGAACGCATGCGCGATGCCGACGGCGATCTGCAGCACGACGATCCACAGCGTCTGGTTGGGGATCAGCGACAGCGCCAGCATCAGCCCGCAGCCGATCGCCGTGCCGAGCACCCGCATGTTGCGCCGCTCCAGCGTCTGGTCGAGGCTGCCGCGCAGCACCACCGCGACCGACAGCACCAGCCAGTGCGGGTGCGAGGCCCAGGGCAGCGCCAGGGCGATGAAGTAGGCGGCCGACAGCGCCAGCGTGCTGCGCAGCGCGTGGCGCATCACCGGCGAGTCGAGGTGCAGCTGCGCCTTCAGCAAGCCCATCGGCCAGCCGACCGGCGTCACGAAGTTCCGCAATTCGCCGGCGTCCAGCGGCAGCGGCGGCAAGGGCAGGGAGGCGTCGAGCGCGCGGCCCATCGCCAGCACCTCGCCGTCCAGGTGGGACAGCCGGTCCTGCAGCACGAGCTGTAGCCGTCTGCGCGGATCCTGCGGCGGCAGATCGGGCCAGCGCGTCGGACGCACGGTGTTCATCGCCGGCGCCCGCTCGTCGAGCAGCGCGTCGCGGTACTCGTCCAGCAGCACGGCCAGCGCCCGCAGCCGGCTGACCAGCGCGGTGCGCATCTGCTGTCCGACAGGATCCTCGCCCAGGAGCTCCAGATCCAGCCGGCTCGCCAGCATCAGATCGCGCAGCTCGACGATGTGCAGCAGCACCGCCGCGCTGCGCGGATCGGTCTTCGCGCGTGGGAAGACCTGGTCGCGCGCCGTCTGCAGCAGTTCCGCGAGTTGGGCTTCGTTGCCGAGCCAGTCGCGCATCGCGTGCGCCGCGCCGCCGCTGCCGAGCAGCTCGGCGCGCGCGCTCAGCAGCTGCGCCAGGCCGTGCAGCGCCTCGGCCAGCGCGAGCCGGTGGAAACGCCAATGCAACACCGCGCTGGAGATCACGCTCCACACGAGGTAGAGCGCAATGCCCGCCGCGCCGCTCGCCAGCACGATGGGCAGCGGCTGCGGCGGCCACGCGAGCGCGAACACCATCGCCAGGATGGGCGCGAAGGACACGGGACCCGCGCGCGGTCCCCAGCTCAGCAGCATGGCGCTGCCGAACGCGAGCACCGCGACGAGCGCGCCCATCGCGGCGTGATACGGATGGAGCACCGCGACCAGTCCCACGGCCAGCAGCGTCATGCCGCCGGCGGTGAGCACGCGGTTGCGGTTGCGCCGGACGCTGCCCGGCAGATCGGCCAGGCTGGCGCAGATGGCGCAGGCCATCGCCAGCTGCGAGGCGATGTGCGACAGCTCGGCCGGAGCCGCGTGCGACACGATCACCTGCACCAGCATCACCCCGAGGGCGACGCTGAGGCCGTTCCACCAGTGCGCCGGCCAGTGACGCCAGCGACCGGCCGCCATCAGGCTTCCCGGACGCGCTGGTTCAGATGGGCCAGGGCCTCTTCGACCTGGTCGACCAGCACGAGGCACAGGTCGCCCGGCTGCAGGCGCGCCAGCGCGCGGTCGATCGCGACGAACTCGCCGCGGATCTCCTCGATGTGCTTGGTCCGCGTCGCGCCCTTCAGGCCCTGCTGCAGCAGCGCCAGGACTTCACCGTCCTCGCGGCCGCGCTGGCAGGCGTCCTGGAACAGGATGGCCTCGTCGAAGGCCTCGCCCAGGATCTGCGTCTGGATGCGGATGTCCTCGTCGCGGCGGTCGCCGGCGCCGGAGATCACCACCGAGCGCTTGTTGGCCGGCAGCGCCTGCACCGCCTGCACCAGCGCGCGCATCGCGTCGCCGTTGTGGCCGTAGTCGGCGATGACCGTCGCGCCGCGATAGTCCATCACGTTGAAGCGGCCCGGCACGCTGTCCGGGTCGCTCATGAAGCTCGCCAGCCCGCGCCGGATCGTGTCCCAGTCCAGGCCCACGCCCCAGGCCGCCGCGACCGAGGCCATCGCGTTCTCGTTCTGGAACGGGATCGCGCCGCCGCGGGTGAAGGGGATGTCGCGCAGCGGGATCGACTCGCGCCACGCGCCCTGCGCCGCGACCAGCGCGTCGCCGTCGATGTAGACGCAGCGTTTGCCCTGCGCGCGGTGCGTCGCCATCAGCGGGTGATGGCGGTCGCTCGCGAAGAAGATCACCTGGCCCGGGCAGACGTCGGCCATCTTCGCCACGACAGGGTCGGCGGCGTTGAGCACCGCGTAGCCGTTGGGCGCCACGTTCTGCACGATCACGCGCTTGACCAGCGCGAGTTCCTCGACGGTGTTGAGGAAGTTCATGCCGAGGTGGTCGCCCTCGCCGAGGTTGGTCACCACCGCCACCTGGCAGCGGTCGAAGCCCAGGCCCTCGCGCAGCACGCCGCCGCGCGCGGTCTCGAAGACCGCGGCCTCGACGTCCGGATGCATCAGCACGTTGCGCGCGCTCTTCGGGCCGGAGCAGTCGCCGCTGTCGGTCTGGCGGCCGTCGACGTAGACGCCGTCGGTGTTGGTCATGCCCACGCGCAAGCCCTGCGTCGCGAACATGTGCGCCACCAGGCGCGACGTCGTCGTCTTGCCGTTGGTGCCGGTCACCGCGACGATGGGGATGCGGCCGTCCTCGCTCGCGGCGCCGCGGTTGCCGCCGTAGATGCTGGAGATGATGGCCTCGCCGACGTCGCGGCCCTTGCCGTAGGACGGGCTCAGGTGCATGCGCAGGCCCGGCGCGGCGTTGACCTCGACGATGCCGCCGCTCTGTTCCTCGAGCGGCTTGAGCACGCTCTCGGCCACGACGTCGACGCCGCAGACGTGCAGGCCGACGACCGTCGCCGCCGCGATCGCGCGGGCCGCGACTTCCGGATGCACGTCGTCGGTCACGTCGGTCGCGGTGCCGCCGGTGGACAGGTTGGCGTTGTTGCGCAGGATCACGCGGCGACCCTTGTCCGGCACGGACTCCGGGGTCAGGCCTTGCAGGTCCAGGCGCGCGATCGCGATGTCGTCCAGGCGGATCTTGGTCAGGGAGGTCGCGTGGCCGTCGCTGCGGCGCGGATCCTCGTTGACCTTGTCGACCAGTTGGCGCACCGTGTGCACGCCGTCGCCGATGACGTTGGGCGGATCGCGGCGGGCCGCCGCCACCAGCTTGTCGCCGACGACCAGCAGCCGGTAGTCGCTGCCGGGCAGGAACTTCTCGACCATCACCGTGCCGATCTCGTCCGCGGCCTTGTAGGCGATCTCCATGTGCTCGCGCGAGGCGACGTTGACCGTCACGCCCTTGCCCTGGTTGCCGTCCAGCGGCTTGACCACGACCGGCAGGCCGATCTCGAGCGCCAGTTCCCAGGCCTCATCGACGGTCTCCACCGGCGCGCCGATGGGCACCGGCACGCCGGCCGACTGCAGCAGGCGCTTGGACAGGTCCTTGTCCTGCGCGATCGATTCAGAGACGGCGCTGGTCGCGTCGACTTCGGCGGCCCAGATGCGGCGCTGCTTCACGCCCCAGCCCAGCTGCACCAGCGAGCCCTGCGTCAGGCGGCGGAACGGGATGCCGCGCTTGCAGGCGGCGTCGACGATGGAGCCGGTCGAGGGGCCGAGGCGGATGTCCTCGTCCGTCTCGCGCAGCGCCTTGACGGCGGCGTCGGCGTCGAAGGCGGCGCCCGACTGCGCGGCGTTGATCAGCTCGACGGCCTTCTCGAAGGCGGCGCGGCCGACGTCTTCCTCGCTGTACTCGACGACGACCTGGTAGGTGCCGGCTTCCGACGTGGTGTGCGTGTGGCTGTAGGTCACCGGGCAGCCGGCCTGCGCCTGCAGCGCCAGGGCGGCCTGTTCCAGCACGTGGGCCAGGGTGATCGGCGTCTTGGCGGCGCTGGCCGGCCGCAGCGGGCCGATGCCGGGGAAGCGTTCGCGCAGGCGGGCCTCGAAGCCGGCCATGTCGGCGATGGTGCGTTCCGAATCGCTGCAATGCACGACCGCCTCGATGGCGGTGTGGCGGCTCCACATGTTGGGGCCGCGGAGGGCGCGGGTGCGGGAGACTTCCATCTGTCGTCTTTCGGGTTCGACTGTTCTTTGAAAGGGGCGGGACTGGGGCGGTGGTTCGCGCCGGGCCGTGATTACTGCGGCAGGTCCGGCACGAAGGTGTCCAGGCCGGCCGAGATCAACTCGGGCGAGATGCCCATGGCCCAGCCGGTCGCCACGGCGGCCAGCACCGCGTCGGTCGCGATCTCCTGGCCGACCGCGCGGAAGCGGGCCTGCAGCGATTCGACGTTGGCGCCGGAGGTCTCCGACGTGCCCTGCGCCAGCATCGCGGCGCCGCCGCGCAGGAACACGCCGCGGCCTTCCTTGCCGCGGTGCTCGGTCAGCGCGGCATTGCCGGCGTTCAGCGCGTAGAGGATCACCTCGCCGTCGGAGAGCTCGGCCATCTCGGCCACTTTGGGCTCGTCGGCGTTCAGCACGGCGACGCCGTCGGACAGCACGACGTCGACCTGCGTGCGCAACACCTTGAAGAGCTGGTCCTCGGTCTGGATGTCATGGTCGTCGAGCTGCGGCACGCGGCCCATGTCGGTCACGACACCGACCTGGCAGCGGTCGTAGGCCAGGCCATCACCGAGGATGGTGCCGGCGCCGTTCTCGACCACGATGGCGTCGACGGCGCGGTTCATCAGCAGGCGGTGGCTGGCGGCCCAGGTCGCGCTGGGCTTGCGCTCGACGCGGCGGGTGCCCAGGAACAGGCCGGCGCCGCAGGCCAGGCCGACGTGGCGGCCGTTCAGGTGCAGCAGCCAGCCGACCAGGCGCGCGATCTGCGCCGTGCCGCGCGAACCGGCCACGCCCACGATGGGGATGCGGCCGCTCTCGTCCTCGGCGAACAGGTGGTCGATGATGGCCTGGCCCACCGGCTGGGGCATGCCCTCGGCCGGCTTCAGGTGCATCAGCAGGCCGGGGCCGGCGTTGACCTCGACGATGGCGCCGCCGGTCTCGGACAGCGGCTTCGAGATGTCGCTGCAGACCAGGTCGACGCCAGCGATGTCCAGGCCGACGGTGCGCACGGCCAGCGACACCGCGTGCGCCACCTCCGGATGGATCTGCGCGGTGCAGTCGATCGCGACGTTGCCGTTGCGCTGGATCAGCACGCGCTGGCCGGCTTCGGGCACGCCGTCGCCGGTCAGGCCCTGGCGCTGCAGGTCCAGCAGCACGACCGGGTCGCCGGTGATGTCGATGCGGTTGAGCGGGAAGTCCTCGGTCGTCCCGCGGCGCGGGTCGGTGTTGATCTGCAGGTCGATCAGCTCGATGACGGTGTGCGTGCCGTCGCCGGTGACCCAGGCTTCCTCGCCGCGGGCGGCCGCGACGACCTGGCCGCCGACGACCAGCAGGCGGTGCTCCATCCCGGGGATGTAGCGCTCGACCAGCACTTCCGAGCCTTCCTTGTCGGCGACGTGGAAGGCGGCCTCGACGTCGGCCTCGTGGCGCAGGTCCAACGTGACGCCGCGGCCGTGGTTGCCGTCCGACGGCTTCACGACGACCGGCAGGCCCAGGTCCTGGGCGACGTCCCAGGCCTCGGCGGCGGTCTTGACGGCCTGGCCCGCGGGCACCGGCACGCCGACCGACTTCAGCAGTTCCTTGGTCAGGTCCTTGTCGCGCGCGATGCCCTCGGCGATCGCGCTGGTCATGTCGGTCTCGGCCGTCCAGATGCGGCGCTGGCGCGCGCCGTAGCCGAGCTGCACCAGGTTGCCGTCGTTCAGGCGGATGTGGGGGATGCGGCGGTCGGTCGCCGCGGCCACGATGGCGGCGGTCGACGGGCCGAGGTAGCAGTCGTCGAGCTTGTCGCGGATCGCCACGACGGCGGCGTCGACGTTGAAGTCGTCGCCGTTGATCGTCGCCATCAGCAGCGCGTGGCCCTGCTCCAGCGCGCAGCGGGCGACCTGCTCGTCGCGGGCGCGGAACACCATGCGGTACACGCCGTGGCGCGAGGTGGAGCGCGTCTGGCCGAAACCGGTCGGCATGCCGGCCAGGTTGAGCAGCTCGATGACGATGTGCTCCAGCACATGGCCCATCCAGGTGCCCTCGGTCAGGCGCTGCAGGAAGCCGCCGCGCTCGCCGACGCCGCAGTGGTGCTCTTCCAGCGCCGGCAGGCGCTTGCACAGGCGTTCGGTGAAGCCGGGGATCAGGTGGGAGGGGTGTTCTTCCAGGCCACCCAGGTCCAGCCAGGTTTCCAGCACCGGGCGGTAGGTCCACATGTTGGGGCCGCGCAGGTAGTTGATGCGCAGGAGCTTGATGTCGTCGTGTCGGCTCATGAGGGGTGGAAACGTGGAAGGGGGCTGTCCGGCGGACCACCGGACAATGATGCGAAGCACAATTGTGCGCTTAAGCGAAAATTGTGCGAAACATGCCACGACCCGGCTGGTCCGGGTCTTGCCCCGTTGGGGGGCGGTGGCAGAAATGTCCCGGGGAAATCTCCCGAGAATCTCCTGTTTCGCGGATCGCCAGAAGAATCACAAATGCAGCATTCACATCCTGTCGCGTCGGCCGGTGCCGGCGGCGTTCCGGCCGCCGAGGCTTTCGAAACACGCCTGCGGCGTGGCGAGAACGTCCGGGCCTCGCTCGAGGTTGACCTGGACGGGCGTTTGCGCTTCTCGGCGGGCGGTCTGCGACTCACGGATCAACGGCTGCTGTCCCTGGACGCGTCCGAGGATGACCCCGGCGCCCCGGTCTTGCGGGAGTGGCCGCTGACGCCGGACCTGCGGCTGGTGCTGTCCGACCACGCCGGGCTGGGCACGCTGGAGCTGGTCGACACCGACGGCCGGCTGGCGCAGTGGCGCTTCACGATGAAGGCCAACCTGCAGGCCCAGCGCTTCCAGGACGCGTTCAACCGCCGCGACGAGGTCGAGGCCCGCCTGGACGAGGAGCCCGAGCTCTGCCCGAGCTGCCAGGCCGTCCTGCCGGAGGACAGCGAGGAGTGCCCCTCCTGCGCCCGCGAGCTGCACACGCCGCCGTCGACCTGGGTGCTGCTGCGGCTGTGGCGCTTCGCCGGTCCTTACCGGGGTCAGCTGTTGCTGGGCTTCCTGCTGATGCTGGGCGCGACCGGGGCGACGCTGGTGGCGCCCTACCTGGCGATGCCGCTGATGGACGACGTCCTGATCCCGTTCCAGCAAGGCAAGCAGATCGACACCAGCCTGGTGGTCATGTACCTGGGCGGGCTGTTCGGGGCGGCGATCGTGTCCTGGATCCTGGGCTGGGCCAAGACCTACATCCTGGCGCTGGTGTCCGAGCGCATCGCCGCGGATCTGCGCACGGCGACCTTCGACCACCTGCTGGGCCTGTCGCTGGAGTACTTCGGCTCCAAGCGCACCGGCGACCTGATGAGCCGCATCGGCTCGGAGACGGACCGGATCAGCGTGTTCCTGTCGCTGCACGCGCTGGACTTCATCACCGACTGCCTGATGCTGGCGATGATCACGGTGATCCTGTTCCACACGAACCCGTGGCTGGCGCTGGCCACGCTGGTGCCGCTGCCCTTCATCGCGTGGCTGATCCACCTGGTGCGGGACAAGCTGCGCACCGGTTTCGAGAAGATCGACCGCGTCTGGGGCGAGGTGACCTCGGTGCTGGCGGACACCATCCCCGGCATCCGCGTGGTCAAGGCCTTCGCCCAGGAACGCCGCGAGGCCGAGCGCTTCCGCAACGCCAACAAGCACAACCTGGTCGTCAACGACCGGCTGAACAAGACCTGGAGCCTGTTCACGCCCAGCGTCTCGCTGCTGACCGAGATCGGCCTGCTGGTCGTCTGGGCCTTCGGCATCTGGCTGATCGCGCACGCGCAGATCACCGTCGGGACCTTGACCGCCTTCCTGGCCTACATCGGGCGCTTCTACGGGCGGCTGGATTCGATGAGCCGGATCGTGTCGGTGACGCAGAAGGCGGCCTCGGGCGCGAAGCGGATCTTCGACATCCTCGACCACCATTCCAACGTGCCGGAGCCGACGCAGCCGGTGGTGCTGGACAAGGTCGAGGGCGAGCTGTCGCTGCAGGACATCGGCTTCCGCTACGGCAACCGGACGGTGATCCGCGACCTCAACCTGGTGATCAAGCCGGGCGAGATGATCGGTCTGGTCGGGCACAGCGGCTCGGGCAAGAGCACGATGGTCAACCTGATCTGCCGCTTCTACGACGTGACCGAGGGGGCGATCAAGCTCGACGGCGTCGACCTGCGGCGCTTCAGGCTGTCGGACTTCCGCCGTCACATCGGGCTGGTGCTGCAGGAACCCTTCCTGTTCTTCGGCACGATCGCGGAGAACATCGCCTACGGCAAGCCGGAGGCGACGCGCGACGAGATCGTCGCCGCGGCCCGCGCCGCGCATGCGCATGAATTCATCCTGCGGCTGCCGCAGGGCTACGACTCGCTGGTCGGTGAGCGGGGTCAGGGCTTGTCCGGCGGCGAGCGCCAGCGGATCTCGATCGCCCGCGCGCTGCTGATCGACCCGCGCATCCTGATCATGGACGAGGCCACCTCGGCCGTGGACACGGAGACGGAGAAGGAGATCCAGAAGGCGCTGGACAACCTGGTGCGCGGCCGCACGACGATCGCGATCGCCCACCGGCTGTCGACGCTGCGCAAGGCCGACCGGCTGGTGGTCATGGACCGCGGCGAGATCGTCGAGGTCGGGCCGCACGACGAGCTGATCGCCAAGCAGGGCGCCTACTGGCGCCTGTGGGAAGCGCAGGCCCGCCGCGTCGATGCGGAGGAGCAGGACAACGTGGTTGTCGTCGCGCCCAACGTCAACGTCCACACGGCCACGCAGGCCTGATCGCGCCGAGGTGCCTTCATGAACAACATCCAGACCCTGGCGCGCAATGCCTACGGCCGGCTGATGCTGGTCGACGCCGCCGGCCAGACCCACGACAACGTCACGCCCGTGCGGGCCCACCCGCTGAGCGCGCCCGATGAGGGCCTGTCGCTGGTCGGCACCGACGGGCATGAGATCGCCTGGATCGACCGGATCGCCGATCTGCCGCAGGTCCAGCGCGAACTGCTCCAGGATGAACTCGCCCATCGCGAGATGACGCCGACGGTGCTGAAGCTGCTGGACGTCTCCACCTTCTCGACGCCGTCCCAATGGACCGTCGAGACCGACCGCGGCACGACCGGGTTCATCCTCAAGAGCGAGGAAGACATCCGGCGCATCGGGGAAGGGCGGCTGCTGATCGCCAGCTCCCACGGGCTGCACTTCCTGGTGCCGGACCGGTTTGCGCTGGATCGGCATTCGCGCAAGTTGCTCGAACGCTTCCTCTGACGTCTACCGAGCGCAGCCTCGGGAAGCCGGGCCGCCCCCGGCTCATACGCTCGGCAGGCTCCGCTAAATCGCCGGGGGCGGCCCGGCTTCCCGAGGCCCGATCCACCGAGCCCGACTGCGGAGGGCGGGACGCTACTTACGCATTTCTGCGAAGCTTGCCGGCGGGGAGTCCTGCCCTACAATTGACGTTTACGTAAACGTAAGACGAACAGCCCAGCGGCCGCCCGGAGAGGCGTCCGCGGAGGCGGTCGAGGAGACAAACCCATGAGCCTGCCCGGTCTGAACTTCCACCTCGGCGAGGACATCGACGCCCTGCGCGACGCAGTGCGCGAGTTCGCGCAAGCCGAGATCGCCCCCCGCGCCGCGGAGATCGATCGCAGCGACCAGTTCCCGATGGACCTGTGGCGCAAGATGGGCGACGTCGGCGTCCTGGGCATCACCGTGCCCGAGGAGTACGGCGGCGCCGCGATGGGCTACCTCGCCCACATGGTGGCGATGGAGGAGATCAGCCGCGCCAGCGCCTCGGTCGGCCTGAGCTACGGCGCCCACTCCAACCTGTGCGTCAACCAGATCAAGCGCAACGGCACCGAGGCCCAGAAGCAGAAGTACCTGCCCAAGCTGATCTCCGGCGAACACGTCGGCGCGTTGGCGATGAGCGAACCCGGCGCCGGCTCCGACGTCGTGTCGATGAAGCTCCGCGCGGAGGACAAGGGCGGCTACTACGTCCTCAACGGCAACAAGATGTGGATCACCAACGGTCCCGACGCGGACACGCTGGTCGTCTATGCCAAGACCGAGCCGGAGCTCGGCGCCCGCGGCATGACCGCTTTCCTGATCGAGAAGGGCATGAAGGGCTTCTCGATCGCGCAGAAGCTGGACAAGCTCGGCATGCGCGGCAGCCACACCGGCGAGCTGGTGTTCCAGGACGTCGAGGTCCCGGCCGAGAACGTGCTGGGCCAGGTCGGCGGCGGCACCAAGGTGCTGATGTCGGGCCTGGACTACGAACGCGCCGTGCTGGCCGCCGGTCCGATCGGCATCATGCAGGCGGTGATGGACAACGTCGTCCCCTACATCCACGACCGCAAGCAGTTCGGCCAGTCGATCGGCGAGTTCCAGCTGATCCAGGGCAAGGTCGCCGACATGTACACCGTGCTGCAGGCCGCCCGCGCGTTCTGCTACACCGTGGGCAAGAACCTGGACGCCCTCGATGGCGCCCATGTCCGCCAGGTGCGCAAGGACTGCGCGTCCGTCATCCTCTGGTGCGCCGAGAAGGCCACCTGGATGGCCGGCGAAGGCATCCAGATCTTCGGCGGCAACGGCTACATCAACGAGTACCCGCTGGGCCGCCTCTGGCGTGACGCGAAGCTCTACGAAATCGGCGCGGGCACGTCCGAGATCCGGCGCATGCTGATCGGTCGCGAGCTCTTCGCCGAGACAATGTGACCCCCCCCTACCGGCTTCGCCGGCCCCCCGAGGGGGCGCACCCGATGGCCTGGCAGAGCCAGTTCCATGGGTGCCGCTTGGTTGGAAAGCCGCATTCGCTACTGTCACGCCATGTGACGCGACAATGCTGGTCATGAGTACGAACGAACTGCAAGACCTGCTGGACAACAACAAGCGCTGGGCCACCGCGACTGAAGAACAGTCGCCCGGCTTCTTCTCGCGCTTGCTGAAGCAGCAGACGCCGCAATACCTGTGGATCGGCTGCGCGGACAGCCGGGTCCCGGCCAATGAGCTGGTGGACCTGCTGCCGGGCGAGCTCTTCGTCCACCGCAACGTCGCGAACGTCGTGGTCCATTCGGACCTGAACTGCCTGTCGGTCATGCAGTTCGCCGTGGACCAGCTGAAGGTCCAGCACATCATCATCGTGGGCCACAGCAACTGCGGCGGCGTGCGCGCCGCGCTGGAAGACCTGCGGGTCGGTCTGGTGGACAACTGGCTGCGTCACGTCCAGGACGTGCGCAACCACCACCAGGAATGGCTGGACCAGGTGGCCGCCGACCAGCGCGCCAATGCGCTGTGCGAGCTCAATGTGCTGGAGCAGGCCCGCAACGCCTGCCAGACCACCGTGGTCCAGGACGCCTGGGCGCGCGGGCAGTCGGTCGCCGTGCATGGCTGGGTCTACGGCCTGCACAACGGCCTGCTGAAGGACCTGAGCATCACCGTCGGGAAGGCCGAGGACGTCGGTCCCGCCTACCGCAGCGCCCTCGAGGCATTGCACCGCCGCTACGAGGCGGCCATGGGCCGCTGAGCCCGGACGGCCTCCGCGCGGATACAACGGACACGATCGGGACGGAGCAAGACGCCATGTTCCCCCACGAGCTCAACGATCCGCGCGCGTTCGAGATCGCCCAGGCGATGCTCGCGGGCTTCGACAAGCACTACCGCCTGTTCCGCGCCGCGTCCGCGACCGCCAAGCAGCGCTTCGAGCAGGCCGACTGGCACGGCCAGCAGCGCGCGCAGCGCGAGCGCATCGAGTTCTACGACCTGCGTGTCGACGAGGCCGTCATCGAGCTGGAACAACGCTTCCGCACCAGCGAGCTGCCCAGCGAGGTCTGGCAGCAGGTCAAGCTGCACTACATCGGCCTGCTGACCAAGCACCTGCGGCCGGAGCTCGCCGAGACCTTCTTCAACTCGGTCACGACGCGCATCCTCCACCACAGCTACTTCCACAACGAGTTCATCTTCGTCCGGCCGGCGATCTCCACCGAGTTCATCGAGAACGAGGAACCGGCCGCGCAGCCGACCTACCGCTGCTACTACCCCTCGCAGGACACGCTGCGCGACACCTTCATGCGCATCGTCTTCAACTTCCAGCTGGCGCTGGAGTTCGAGGACCTCGGCCGCGACATCGACCTGGTGCTGAAGGCCGCCGGCCAGGAGCTCGGTGCCTTCCGCTGGCGGACCAACTTCCAGGTGCAGGTGCTGTCCTCGCTGTTCTTCCGCAACAAGGGCGCCTACATCGTCGGCAAGATCATCAACGGCTTCACCGAGACGCCGTTCGCGCTGCCCATCCTGCACAAGGAGTCGGCCGACGGCACGACCGATCCCTCGGGCGAGCGTCAGCTCTACATCGACGCCGCGCTGTTCGGCGAGGACGAACTGCAGATGCTGTTCAGCTTCGCGCGGGCCTACTTCCTCGTCGACATGGAAGTGCCCAGCGCCTACGTGCAGTTCCTGCGCTCGCTGATGCCGCGCAAGCCGCGCTCGGAGATCTACGCGACGCTCGGTTTGCAGAAGCAGGGCAAGAACCTCTTCTACCGGGACTTCCTCAACCACCTGCGCCACAGCAGCGACAAGTTCCGCATCGCGCCCGGCATCAAGGGCATGGTGATGCTGGTCTTCGACCTGCCGTCGTATCCCTTCGTCTTCAAGGTCATCAAGGACTTCTACCCGCCGCAGAAGGACACGACGCGCGAGCAGATCCAGTCCAAGTACCTGCTGGTGAAGCAGCACGACCGCGTCGGGCGCATGGCCGACACGCTGGAGTACACGCGCGTCGCCTTCCCGCGCAACCGCTTCGAGGACGAGCTGGTCGCGGAGCTGAAGCACTTCTGCCCCTCGCTGCTGGAGGAGACCGGCGACGACCTGGTCCTCAAGCACCTCTACATCGAGCGCCGCATGGTGCCGCTCAACATCTACCTGCAGGAGGCGTCGCCGGCGCAGCTGGCGCATGCGGTGGTCGAGTACGGCAACGCGATCAAGGACCTGGTGGCGGCCAACATCTTCCCGGGCGACATGCTGTGGAAGAACTTCGGCGTGACGCGCCACGGCAAGGTCGTGTTCTACGACTACGACGAGATCGAATACCTGACCGACTGCAACTTCCGCAAGGTGCCCGAGGCCCGCAACGAGGAAGACGAAATGTCGGGCGAGGTCTGGTACACGGTGAACAAGCACGACGTGTTCCCGGAGACCTTCGGGCCTTTCCTGCTCGGCCATCCGGGCGTGCGCGACGTCTTCATGGCGCACCACGCCGACCTGCTCGATCCCGCGTTCTGGCAGACCCACAAGGAACGCATCCTGGCGGGGCACGTCGAGGACGTGTTCCCGTACGACCCGCACAAGCGCTTCCACGTCCGCGACGTCGCCCCGGCCCTGAGGGTGCCGGAGTCGCAGGACCGCGAGCTTCCGATCCACTGATCACCGACCGCGCACCTCGCCTCCATCGTTGCCGGCGCATTCCCTGATTTCTTTGAAGGAGACCCCCATGTCCGATTCCATCGTCATCGTTTCCGCCGCCCGCACGCCGATCGGCGGCCTGCTGGGCGACTTCGCCGGCCTGGCCGCGTGGGAGCTGGGCGCCGTCGCCATCAAGGCGGCCGTCGAGCGCGCCGGCATCCCGACCGATTCGATCGAGGAAGCCTTCCTCGGCAACTGCCTGATGGCCGGCCAGGGCCAGGCCCCGGCGCGCCAGGCCGTGCTGAAGGCGGGCCTGCCGCAGTCGGTCGGCGCGGTGACGCTGTCCAAGATGTGCGGCGCCGGCATGCGCGCGACCATGTTCGCGCACGACACGCTGAAGGCCGAAAGCGCTGACATCCTGATCGCCGGCGGCATGGAATCCATGACCAACGCGCCGCACCTGATGTTCGCGCGCAAGGGCGTGAAGTACGGCGCCGCGCAGATGTACGACCACATGGCGCTGGACGGCCTGGAAGATGCGTACGAGCGCGGCAAGGCCATGGGCGTCTTCGCCGAGCAGTGCGTCGACAAGTACGCCTTCACGCGCGAGGCGCAGGACCAGTTCGCCATCGCGTCGACGGAGCGCTCCAAGCGCGCCAACGAGGACGGCAGCTTCGCGTGGGAGATCGCGCCGGTGACGATCGCCGGCAAGGGCGGCGACACGGTGATCTCGCGCGACGAGCAGCCCTTCAAGGCCAAGCTCGACAAGATCCCGACGCTGAAGCCGGCGTTCAAGAAGGACGGCTCGATCACGGCCGCCACCTCGTCGTCGATCTCCGACGGCGCCGCCGCGATGGTGCTGATGCGCGAGTCCACCGCCAACAAGCTGGGCGTCAAGCCGGTGGCACGCATCGTCGGCACCGCGGTGCACGCGAACGCGCCGGAGTGGTTCACGACCGCGCCGGTCGGCGCGATCCAGAAGCTGCTGGCCAAGAACCAGTGGGACGCGAAGAGCGTCGACCTGTGGGAAGTCAACGAGGCCTTCGCCGCGGTGACGATGGCCGCGATGGCCGAGTTCAAGCTGCCGCACGAGATCGTCAACGTCAACGGCGGCGCCGTGGCGCTGGGTCATCCGATCGGCGCGTCGGGCGCCCGCATCCTGGTGACGCTGCTGGGCGCGCTGAAGCATCGCGGCCTGAAGCGCGGCGTCGCGGCGCTGTGCATCGGCGGCGGTGAAGCGACCGCCGTCGGCGTCGAGCTGATCTGAGGACGGACCGGATGACGCAAGTCCTCATCATCGGCGCCTCGCGGGGCATCGGCCTCGAGCTCGTGAAGCAGCATCGCGAGCGCGGCGACACCGTCGTCGCGACGGCGCGAGACGACGCCAGCCTGGAGAAGCTGCGCGCGCTCGGCGCGACGGCGATCAAGCTCGAGGTGTCCGACGTGGTCAGCATCGCCGGCCTGGCCTGGCAGCTCGACGGCTACCAGTTCAACCGCGTCATGTACGTGGCCGGCCTCTACGGCCCGAAGACCATCGGCCTGCAGCCGCCGAGCCAGGCGGACTTCGACGCCGTCATGCACACCAACGTGCTGGGCCCGATGCGCGTGCTGCCGCAGCTGCTGGACGCGCTGGCGCCGGACGCGCGCATCGGCATCCTGTCCTCGCGGATGGGATCGCTGACGCTGCGCGCGAACTCGGCGGGCTGGGTCTACCGCGCATCGAAGGCGGCGGTGAACTCGGTGATGAAGGACGTCGCGCTGACGCTCGACGGCCGCGCGATCTGCGTCAGCCTGCACCCGGGCTGGGTCAAGACCGACATGGGCGGGCAGGAGGCCGACATCGACGTCGCCACCAGCGCATCCAGCCTGCGCGGCGTGCTCGACGGACTGAAGCCGGGCGACAACGGCGCGTTCTTCAACTACGACGGCAGCCCGCTGCCCTGGTGACGCGCTCGTCCTCCCTCTCCCGCTTGCGGGGGAGGGCAGGGGCGAGGGCTGCGGTCGTCCGATACTCGCTGACCACAGAGCAAGACTCAGGGAGAGAACGATGAAGCGGTGGGCTCGCGTGACGCTGAAGATCCTGGGCGGCTGCCTGCTGGGCGTGGTCACGCTCGCGGCGGCCTGGGCGGCGTTCAACAACCGGCTGGTCGACGACGCGCCGCGTCCGGTGCCGGAGGCGCTGCGCGTGCCGGCGCCGACGCTGCCGCCGGAACGCAACGCGTTCTTTGCGTTGATCGGCCTGACTGCCGCGGGCGACGATCCGCACGCGGAAGGCGTCAAGCGCTGGGCCGTGATCGACGCTGGCGAGATCGATCTGCGCGAGCCACCTGCGCCGCGGCAGTGGCCCTCGACCGCGGAGCGCAGTCCGGCCACCGACGCGTGGCAATGCGACGCGCAGACACAGGATTGCGTGGCCGTCTGGACGCGCGAAGCCACGGGGTTGCGTGCGCTGATCGACGCTCACGCCGACATCGGCCGTCGCTGCGAAGGCGTGGCCCGTGCGGGCGTGACCCTCGAAGAACCGATGATCACGCCGCGCGCGGAACTCAAGACGGCCGGCGACAGTTACTCGCGTCGCGCGACCGGGCTGCAGTGGCACTCGACGGTGAATTGCCTGCGCTGGCTCGAGGTGCGCGCCGCTCTCGCGGGTGAGTCGGGCGACACCGCCGCGATGCTGGGCTTCGCCAGGCAGGCCGAGGCCTTGTCCGGCGCGATGCTCGCGGGCACGCGCACGTTGATCGGCATCGGTGTCTCCGGCGCGATGGCGCGGATCCACTGGCGCGTCATCACCGATCTGGCCGCACGTTATCCAAAGGCAGGCTCCGATCTGCACGCGGTGCTGCGGCCGCTTCCGGCGCAGGCGCTCGACGCGTCCATCTGGATCCGGAGCGAGTCCCAGTTCGGTCGGGAGTCCATCCGTGAGATCGCCTGCATCGACGAGGGCGTGAATCCCCATGCCGCGCCGTCGACCACGACCTTGCGCTGCGAGCCCCAGTTCTGGACGATGCCCCACGCGACGCAGCACCTGATGGATGCGCAGTGGGAAGAAGCGCGGCGGAAAGCCGGTGAAGGCCCGCTGACGCTGCTTGACTGGCAGCCGGATCTGGCCTCGCAGTGGGTGCTCGGCGTGCCGTGGCGCAACTCGATCGGCGGGATGCTGGTCTCGGTCAGCGCGTCGAGCTATCCGCACTACGCCCGCAAGCAGGCCTCCCTGATGCTGCTCAACGAAGCCGCCCGTCTCGCGCTGTCGGCTGGAGCTGTCGAACCCGCGAAGCGCCCCGCCTGGCTGGCCCGGCAACCCATGGACGCCCGCCTGCGCGAGCGCCTCGCCGTCGACGGCGACCACATCGTCGCGCGCCCCTGGTCGACGGTGTCGAACCAGGACACGCTCCGCTACCGCATTCCCCCCGGCGCCACGAGCGCCGCCACCGTCACGGGATCCACCCTCGATCCCTCTCCGACCAAGAGCTGACCATGCTGCTTTCCGAAGACCACCGCGCCGTGCAGGACGCTGTCCGCGCCTACGTGCAAGACCAGATCGCACCGAAGGCGGCCGCGTGGGATAAGTCCCACCAGTTCCCCGCCGAGGAGCTCAAGGGCCTGGCCGCGCTGGGCTGCTACGGCGTGGCCGTGCCGACCGAGTACGACGGCGCGGGCCTGGACTACCTGGCGCTGGCGATCATCCTGGAAGAGATCGGCGCCGGGGACGGCGCGACCTCCACCGTGGTGAGCGTCAACAACTGCCCGGTGTGCAGCATCCTGATGGCCTTCGGCAACGAGGACCAGAAGCAGCGCTTCCTCAAGCCGCTGGCGCGCGGCGACATGCTGGGCGCGTTCTGCCTGACCGAGCCGCATGTGGGCTCCGAAGCCGGCGGCCTGAAGACGACCGCCGTGCTGGATGGCGGCGAGTACGTCCTCAACGGCGTCAAGCAGTTCATCACCAGCGGCAAGAACGGCGACGTTGCCATCGTCATGGCGGTGACCGACAAGGCCGCGGGGAAGAAGGGCATCTCGGCCTTCCTGGTTCCGACGAGCACGCCCGGCTACATCGTGGCGCGCATCGAGGACAAGATGGGCCAGCACGCCAGCGACACGGCGCAGATCCTGTTCGAGAACTGCCGCGTGCCCGCCGCCAACCGGATCGGCGAGGAAGGGCAGGGGCTGAAGATCGCGCTGTCGGGGCTGGAAGGCGGCCGCATCGGCATCGCGTCGCAGTCGGTGGGCATGGCGCGCGCGGCCTTCGAGGCGGCGCTGCGCTACAGCAAGGAGCGCGTCGCCTTCGGCGTGCCGATCTTCGAGCACCAGGCCATGCAGCACAAGCTTGCCGACATGGCCACGCAGATCGAGGCCGCGCGCCAGCTGATCTGGCACGCCGCCGCGCTGAAGGACGCCGGCCAGCCTTGCCTGAAGGAGGCTGCGATGGCCAAGCTCTTCGCCAGCGAGATGGCGGAACGCGTCTGCTCCGCCGCGATCCAGGTCCACGGCGGCTACGGCTACGTCAGCGACTTCCCGGTCGAGCGGATCTACCGCGACGTCCGCGTGACGCAGATCTACGAAGGCACGTCCGAGGTGCAGAAGATCCTGATCGGACGCGCGCTCGGCTGAGCCGGCCGGCGCTCGCGCCCTCGTCGTGCGTGCGGCGCCGCGCGCCGGCTCACTCGCTTTCCTGGACCACCCGCGCGTTCAGCGCCTGCACCGGCCGCGCATTCCGGCCGACCAACTGGCGGAACGCGGCGATCTGGCGCGACGACAACGTCACCGGTTCCTTCAGCACCATCCAGTGCACCCCCTCCGAACAGGGCGGCGTCGTGAGCGAGCCGGCGAAGTCGTAGTAACCCAGCGACTTCGGCAGCAGGGCGCCCAGGTCCAGCGACCACTCATCCACGGTGATCTTCTCGCCCACGCGCGGCAGGTGCTGGAACACCGAGTCCCACGCCGCATTCGAACGTCCCGCGCGGATCAGCACCGCCACCACGCCGAGTTCGCCCGCCGCGTTCCTGTGCACGAAGTGCGCCACCATCGGCAGGGACTTGCCCTGGATGTGCTCCTCGCTGGGCGTGTGGAAGTGGAACTGCAGCAGTTCGTAGCTCTGCCCGCCGACCTCCAGCGTGTTGCCGGCCGGCAGGTTCACCTGCACCGTGTGGCCGTTGTTCCAGATCGTCGGCGCGGCGTTGCCGTAATGGAAGGCGAGGGCGGGCAGCGCCGCCTTCACCGTCTTGACGATGTTGATCGGACTCTGCTCATGGCCCAAGGCGCAGGCGGCGAATGACGGATCGATTTCGCCCCAATGCGCGGCGCCCTTGTCGCCGGTGTATTCCCAGTGCGACGCCGCGGTGGCGGGCAAGGTGGACGACAGGAGACTGGCCGACAGGGCGGCGAGCAGGACGCGGGTGTGTAGGGACATGAGGACTCTCGGGGCAGGGCTGGAACGGCAGCACTCAGTGGAAAAGTTGCCAGCGTAGCGTTCGACCTGTGAGCAAAACGTTATGAAAGCGTTGAATGTGGCGACTTGCCTGCGAACGCCTGTTCATATCGCCGAACTTCTTGGAGGGGGCGGTTTCGCCCGCAGGGACCTTGGCGTTTTCCCGATCCCCCTTCGGACTGGCTTGCCTGGGAGCGACGGGGGACGTAGATTCCGGCGCGCTGGCGACAAGACCTGACCCTCGACGAGGGCATCGGGCGCCGCCTTCGATCAGGGAGAGATTCATGTTGTCGACGATGCGGCGGCGCCTGCCCGCCCTGGGAAACCTGTGCGCGCCAATCGTGGCGCTGATGGTCTCGGTGATGCTGTCCGGCTGCGGCGGCGCGGTCGAGAAAGCGATCGGGAACCTGCTGGACGAGACCAAAGTCCCGTATTCGCTCAGCCAGAACACGGCCGATTGCAAGCCCGCGGAGCCGGGCGCCTCGTGCCCGGACGTCAAGATCTATGCCTCCAAGCGGCATGACGGGATCAACACGGTCCGACCGCTCTGGAACGAGGTGCCGGACAACAACGCGACGCTCCGTGTCGTGGACCATGTGTACCGCGACGTGCTGCCCAGCGGCGACGTGCAGCTCAGCGTCGGTTTCGTGACGCAGCTGCAGCCGGGCGTCTACACCGGCACGATCGAGATCAACGTCGTGCTCTTCGAGATCCTCACCAACTACGTGCCGAACAAGGTGCGTTACCGGCTGGAGATCGGCACCGGCGGCGCCCCCACGCTGACGACGCTGCCGGCGGCGATCCCGGGCCAGTCGGATTGGGCCGGCTACGGCGGGACGTCATCCCGCACGGGCTACGCGCCGCTGACGCTCGATCCGGCGAAGTTCAGCGCGCGCTGGGCACGGTGGTTGTACGGCGGGACGATCCCGGGCGAGGCGCTGGGCCTGGGACAGGGTCGCATTGCGGTGCCCACGCTGCGGGCCGACAGCGCGGCCACGACGAACGCGTCCGTGATCGGCCTGCAGGACGGCAAGGACCTGTGGTCGGCGACGCTGCCGATGGCGCCGACGCAGGCGATGGTCGCGGGCGACCGGCTGTTCTGGAGCACGCGGCGCAGCCGGGTGATGATGACGTCGACCACCAGCGGCGACCTCCTGGGCGATCACACCAGCCAGGCCTACGCCACGATCGATCCGGGCTGGACCGTGTCGGGCGATCGCCTGCTGCTGCCGGTCGATCCCGAGGTCAACCACGTGACCGCGTTCAACACGGCGGACCTGAGCCAGGTCTGGCGCACGGTGCTCTCCGACCGGGTGGCCAACGTCAACTACATCGGATGGGGACCGACGGTCGACGCGACGGCGGGCCTCGTGTACATCAATGCGGGCGGCATGTACCGCGTGCTCCGGCTGAGCGACGGCGGCATCCTCGCCGAGCAGCCCGTCCCCACGCGCGAAGACCAGAAGTTCACCCAGTTCGCCACCTTCCAGGCGCCGGTGCTGCCTGACGACGGCGTGAGCGCCGTGCTGCTGAGCCATCGCGAGATGGCACCGGGCGAGGTCGTCGACAACCATCTGACCGTGGTGGACCGCGCCACCGGCGCGCAGCGCTGGGATGTCGCCGGCCAGTTCATGGATCACCCGGTGACGGCACACGGCATCGTCTATGCGTCCAACCAGCAGACGAAGTCGGTGGAGGCCCGCCAGCTGAGCGACGGCGCCCTGCTGTGGTCCTGGCCGATGGAAGCGACGGACGGCTACTGGCAGCGCCAGATGGTGCTGACCGACAGCCATCTGTTCGTGTCCACCGACAAGCAGACGCTGGCGCTGGACCTCGCGACGCGTCAGGTGGCCTGGCGCACGCCGAACGGGGGCTGGCTCGGCCTGACCCGCGAGGGGGTGCTGGTGGTGCTGGCGCAGTCCGCCAGCGCGCAGCCGCTGACGACCTTGAAGACCTTCAACCTGCGCTGAGCGCCTTGTAGACCCGGGCCCGCCGGGCCGGGTCATTCACGCGATTCAGTCCTCATCGATGCTCAGCCCGGACTGCCAGACCGGCAGCGCCGCGTCGAACATCGATGGCGCGCTTCCCAGCGCCTTCGCATCACGGGCCAGCTTGAGCCACGCGAGCGTGTCGTGGTGGCTGCCCGGCAGCAGGTCGCGGCTGCGTTCCTGCATCAGCCAGGCGTGCAACGCGGCGTACTGGTCGGGGTGACGCTGCGCGGTCCAGCCCAGTGCGACGAGGTCGCCGTAGCCTTCCTCGCGGCGCACGGATTTCATCGACAGGTAGGCGCGCTGCAGGTCCGGACTCAGGCCGTCGGGCACCGGCGTGGCCGAGAAACCCACCGGCAGGTTGAACCACGCGCCATCCAGGTAGCGGCGGCAATGGCCGAGTTCATGCGCCGCCATCAGTTCGAGGGCGCTGTCCTCCAGGCCCGCCGGCAGGCGCTGCGTCGTCGCTTCGCCCTCGGGGTTGCCGCGCAGGCTGAGCACCAGCTTGCAGCGGCCATCCTTGAAGCCCAGTGCGAGCGGCGCCGCCTCCGGCGCGTCCTGCGGCTGCACGACGATGTCGACCGGCATGCCCGAGGTCTTCGCGTGTTGCAGGACCGGCGACATGCCCGCGATCCAGCGCTGTTCCAGCGGCGTCAGGCCGGCGGCGTGCGCAGTCGTCGAGAAGACGGGGAGGGCGGCGGCGAGCGCGGCAAGCGCGGCGAAAAACTTCTTCATCACGGCTCGGGTCCTGCAGGCAAGAAAGCAGAACACCGATGGTGAAGGGACGTGCGGGGCTTGTGGGCGCCCGGTCCCGTGCGCGAGCGGGGGCCGCGTGAAAGGCTGCCGATTGAACGCGGCGAGTTGTAAACCAGGCGGAAGGGGCGCGTTACGGATGCCGGAGGCCAGGCGCCGGACGCTCAGCCCAGCGCCGTGTCCAGCACCATCATCAGCGCGAAGCCAAGCATCAGCCCCTGCGTCGCCCAGCGCTCGTGGCCTTTGCGGTGCGACTCGGGAATGATCTCGTGGCTGATGACGAAGAGCATCGCGCCCGCCGCGAAGCCCAGTCCCCATGGCAGCAACAGCGGCCAGGCGGACACGATCCAGGCACCCAGCACCGCGCCGACCGGTTCGACCAGCCCCGACGCCGCGCCCAGCAGCAGCGCCTTGCGCCGCGAGTAACCCACCGTCATCAGCGCCACCGCGATGACGAAGCCCTCCGGCAGGTCCTGGATCGCGATGGCCAGGCTCAGGCTGGCGGCCGCGACCGGATCGTTGGCCGCGAAGGCCACGCCGATCGCGAGGCCCTCCGGCAGGTTGTGCAGCGTGACCGCGATCACGAACAGCGTCGTGCGCCGCAGCCGCGTCGGGTCCATGCCCTCGCGGCCCTTGATGAAGTGCTCGTGCGGCAGCCAGCGGTCCAGCGCCATCAGCGCCCACGCACCCAGCAGCACCGCCAGCGCGACCTGCGTGGCGGCGCCGGTCGGCGTCGAATGCGCGCGCGCGGCCTCGAGGCCGGGAATGATCAGGGAGAACGAACAGGCCGCCAGCATCACGCCGGCGCCGAATCCCATCAGGGCGTCCTGCCCGCGCGCGGACAGGCTGCGCGTGCCCAGCGCGGGCAGCGTGCCGAAGGCCGTTGCCGCGGCGGCCAGCAGGCCCGCCTGCAGCGCCATCGTGATCACCGAGCCGTGGCCGATGCCGCCGCCCGGTCTGATCCAGGTCCAGCCCTGCTGCAGCAGCAGGACCGCCCCGATCAGCAGGATCGCGAAGCCGAAGCCCTGGCGCAGCCGATGCCGGCGCGCCAGCGCGCGGTCGTCGCGGGGGATCGCGTCAGAGTCCGCCATCGGTCAGCTTTGCGGGATCCAGCATCTGCTGGAGCGTGGCGCGGTCGAAGTCGGTCATCTCCTCGGCGACGTCGAGGATGGGCCGCTTCTCCGCATACGCGCGCTTGGCGATCGCGGCGGCCTTCAGGTAGCCGATCTCGCGGTTCAGCGCGGTGACCAGGATCGGGTTGCGCGCCAGCGCGTGCTGCAGCCCGTCGGTGTTGACCTTGAAGTCGCGGATCGCCTGTTCCGCCAGCGCCTTGGTGGCCGCCGAAAGCAGCGCCAGGCTGTCCAGCAGGTTGGTCGCGATCAGCGGCAGCATCACGTTGAGCTGGAAGTTGCCCGACTGACCCGCGATCGTGATCGCCGCGTCATGGCCGATGACCTGCGCGCAGACCATCGTCACCGCTTCCGGGATCACCGGATTGACCTTGCCCGGCATGATCGACGAGCCCGGCTGCAGCGCGTGCAGCTCGATCTCCGCCAGGCCGGCGAGCGGGCCGGAGTTCATCCAGCGCAGGTCGTTGGCGATCTTCATGAGCGAGACCGCCAGGCCCTTCAGCGCGCCCGACAGCGCCACCGCCGTGTCCTGCGCCGACAGCGCGGCGAAGAAGTCCGGCGCCGGGCGGAAGCTCAGGCCGGTCAGCGTGGACAGCTCCTCGGCAAAGCGCTGCGCGAAGTCCGGATGCGCGTTGATGCCCGTGCCCACCGCGGTGCCGCCCTGCGCGAGCTCGCACACCGACGGCAGCAGCGCGCGCAGCTGCGCGCGGCGCGCCTCGATCTGCGCGCACCAGCCGCCGAGCTCCTGGCCCAGGCGCAGCGGCATCGCGTCCATCAGGTGGGTGCGGCCGGTCTTCACGTGATGGCCGACGCTCTGGATCTTCTCCTGCAGCGTCTGCACCAGCAGGTCCAGCGCCGGCAGCAGCTCGCCCTGGAGCGCCTGCGCGGCGCTGATGTGCAGCACCGTCGGGATCGAGTCGTTGCTGCTCTGGCCCGCGTTGACGTGGTCGTTCGGATTGACCGTCACCGGATTCGCCGCGCCGCTGCCGATCAGGCGCGTGGCCACGGTGGCGATCACTTCGTTGGCATTCATGTTCGAGCTGGTGCCCGACCCGGTCTGGAAGATCTCCACCGGGAAGTGGCTCATCAGCGCCGGATCCTGCAGCAGCTGCGTCGCGGCGCGATCGATCGCCTGGCCGATGTCGGCCGGCACCTGCTCGAGCGCGATGTTGGCGCGCGCCGCGGCCGCCTTCTGCAGCACCAGCGCGCGCACGAAGCGCTCGGGCATGGGCTGGCGGCTGATGGCGAAGTTCTCGATCGCGCGCTGCGTCTGCGCGCCGTACAGCGCGTCGACGGGCACGGCGACTTCGCCCATGGAATCGCGTTCGATGCGGGTGGCCTTGCTCATGGGAATTTTTCTTTCCTGGTCATTCCTGAAGGGGGCTGCGGCTCAGGCGCCAATGGAAGCGCTGCAGGCGCGCGACGAGGGCGGCGTCGCCCTGGGCGTCGGCCAACCGGTGCAACGCCGCGAGCGGACGGTTGAGCTGATCCAGGCAGGCACATCGCCAATGCCAGGGTAGCAGCGAGTTGTGAGCGGCGCCGTACAGCAGCCGGAGGGCCTGTTCGTGAGCGGGGATCGGCGCGAGGACGCCAGCGTCGACCAGTTGCTCCAGCGCCAGCTGGTGCTGCCGCAGCAGGGCCGGCTCGTCGGGGGCGAGGCCGCAGGTGATCTTCAGCGCCATCCAGCGCAGGCACTCCACGCCCGGATGATCGGCGGCGGCGCATCCCCCGTCGACCGCCATCGGGGCGGCCCGCGACTCCCCCGCGGGAGGGAGGCCGGGGCCGGAAGCGGGCAGGGAAGCGCCTTCGGGTGCGGGCATGCGGGAGGGAAGCAAGGGCATGGCGACTCCTGACGATCAAGGCGTGAACCGGTCGGGCCGGCGGACACGGGCTGGCAGGAACGCTTGCTGTGGCGGGAACGGGAAGCGAAGTCCGGCAAGGCCGGCTCCCGACGCAAAAAGAAAAGAGAGGTCGAGCCGCGAAACGATGCCGATCGCATCGCGGCGCAACCTCTCTGCAAGTTGCATTGGTCGCGCGGGGTCGGAACCCGCAGGAGTCTTCTCGTTTGAGGATGATCCTAGATGAGAATTGATCTCATCTGCAAGCCTTCGCCTGCAAGCGCTTGCAAGGCCTGGGGGCTTTGGGCGAAGCCGTGTCAGATCAGGCGAAGGTCCTTGGGGCGGACACCTGGGAAGACACGGGCCAGGGCCTCGCTGGACAGCCCGAACTGGCGTTGCCACAGCCCGCCCAGCACGGCGCGGTAGTCGTTGAGCACGGGGTAGTCGCGGTTCTGGAACAGCGAGGTCGCCGTCAGCGCGATCTGGTCGCCGGCCACCGGACCACCGGTCGCGAGGCCGCCGCCCAGCAGCCAATACACGCTGCCGTGACCGTGGTCGGTGCCGCGGTTGCCGTTCTCGCGGAAGGTGCGGCCGAATTCGCTGATCACCATGACCGTGGTCTGCCGCCAGAGATCCGGTCCCAGTTCATCCGCGATGGCCGCGAGGCCGCGGCCGAGCTCCTCGAAACGATTGGCCAGTTGCCCGGTCGCGCCGCCCTGGTTGACGTGCGTGTCCCAGCCGCCGACATCGATGAAACCCAGGCTGAAGCGTCCGCGCATCAGCGTCGCGATGCGGCGCGCCTCCAGCTCGAAGCCCTTGGCGGGAATCGCATTGCGACCGGCGGCATCGGTCATCGTCTTCATCCGGTCCGGCGACAGGTCGCGCGCGAGTTCCTCGCGCAGCGCGAGCCCTTCCTCCACGGACGCGCCCAGGCTCTGGCCCTGGTACATGCTGGCGATCAGCGCGCGGTTCTTCGCGTCGACGGCGGGACGCGCGGTCTCACGGAGGCCGGCGTTGGCGATGCGCACCGGGCCGCGGAACGCGATCGGCAACTGGTCCGTGAACGACAGCGCCTGCTGCGCGTCGAGCTCCGCCGCCAGGCGGTTCAGGAAGCCCGAGTTGTAGTCGCGCGAACCGCCCACCGGCTGGCCCAGCTCGATGCTGTCCTGCGTCTCGAAATGGCTGCGCGACAGATCCTCCGTGCCGGCGAACGGGAGGAAGCGCGCCTGGCCCGCCTGCACCAGCGGGAACAGGCTCGCGCGCAGGGCAGGGTGCAGCCCCCAGTCGGCGTCGAGCGGCAGCGCGGAGGCAGCGTCGGTCGGCGAGGGTCTGGCGATGGCGATGCGCGGTCTTTGCTCGTAGTAGAAGCTGCTGCTCGTGGGGATCAGCAGGTGGGTGGCGTCGTAGCCGCCGCGCAGGAAGACGAGCAGGAAGCGGGGCCGTCCGACACCGCCCGAAGCCGGTGACGCCGGTGCCCCTCTCCGCTCAATCGCCTCCTCACGCTCGGCATTCGCTCCGAGGGGCACCGGCGTCACCGGCTTCTCCAGACCCTGGCCTGCGGTGCTGGTGGCGCCCGTGGCGAAGAGGCGGGCGTGCGAGATCGTCAGGGATCCGGCCGCAAGCGTTCGGAGCAGGTGTCGTCGGTCCATGGTCAGCGATACATGAAGTCGGGACTGGAGAGCAACAGCGTCAGCCATTGCTGCGGGGAGGTGGTCTGCGCCAGCGCGGTGCGCGTCGCCGGCGCGAGCGTCGGCTCGATGCGCGCGCGCAGCGGCTGCAGGTCGGGCAGCGGCACCGGCGTGTTCGTACCCTCGGGTCGATACAGCGCGGCCGCACCGCCGCCGATCTGGCGCGCGACTTCGAACCGCAGCGTCATCTGCCCCGGGCTGTTCCAGGCATCCGCCGTCAGCGGATAACCGTCCGGCGTCTGCTTGTCGTAGAGGCCCTGGCCCAATCGCCGCAGCCAGTTCTGCAGCGGCTGCGCGTTCTGCAGCTCACGCTGCTCGAAGCCGGCGCGCAGGCTCGAGAGCAAATACACGTGCGGGTCCTTGAAACGCGGTGCGTCCGCCGAGGCGAACTGCGGCGCGTAGAGCATCGGGCGCAGTGTGGCGGGCAGGTTGCCCTTCGTTCTCAGGAAGGCCGCGGACATCGCGTCGACCACCTCGCGCGGCGGCTGCTCGCCGAGGAAGAACACCGACAGCTTGCCGCAGACGAAACGCGCCGTCGCCGGCTGTGCCACCAGCAGGTCGAGGACTTCGTCGAGTTCATCGGCGCCGCGGCCCTTGATGGTGCGGCCCAGCAGCTGCTTGTCGCCGAAGTCGTGCCGGCCCGGGTGGAATTCGAAGAGTCCGTTGCGTTGGTAGAGCGCTTCGAAACGTGGAGCGACCTTGGCCGGCTCGGGATCGACCCGCACGCCGAAACCGGTCAGCACGCGCGCCAGCTCCTGCACGTCGCGCTGCGTGTAGCCGCCGTCGACGCCCAGGGTGTGGAGCTCCAGCAGCTCGCGCGCGTAGTTTTCGTTGATCGCGCGCACGGCGTTCTGGTCGTTGTCCAGGTAGCGCAGCATTGCCGGATGCCGCGCGACCGCGCCCAGCATCGTCCGGAATGATCCCAGCGCGTGCGGTCGCAGCGCACGGTCCTGGTAATCGGCGAGCAGCAGCCGGATGTCGCGCTTGCCCTGGTGCACGTTGAAGTGGTTGAACCAGAACCACGACAGCTGTTCGAGCAGTTGCTGTTCCGCGTAGAGCTCGCGCAGCAGCTGGCGTTCGCCGGTCTCGCGCGCGGCCAGGCCTTGCGCGTCCTGGTAGGCCTTGCGCGCGGCGACGCGTTCCTCTTCCGTCGCGACCTTGTTGTCGCCGTTGCGCCGGAAGGATTCGGCCGCCCACACGCGCGACGGCAGATCGCCCTGGCTGATGCCCATCGCGTCGATGCGGGCCTGGACAGCCCCGGGCATCGGCGCCTTCGGATCAGCCTTGAGCTGGCGTTCGACATAACGACCCCAGCCGAGACGTTCGATCTCGCCCAGCTGCGATTGCGTCGCGCCCCAGCCGACGCGGTTGGCCGCGCGCAGGCGCTGCGACGCGTCCATCGGCATGTCGGGCGTGGAGGGCAGGCCGCCGCACGCGGCGAGCGCGGCGGAGGCCGTTGCGCCCAGCAGCAGCGAGCGACGACGGAGCGCGGAGTTCGAGCGTGACATGCGGCAAGCATGCCGCCGCCGTGTCGGCCGTGTCCAGTGGCCTTTGCGCTACTTCACAGTTGTAGCTTGTCCGTCCTCAGAGTTCGGCCACGCCCTTCACACGTTCGGGGGTCTTCGTCAGCGGTACGACGGCAATGGGCGCCTCCACCGCGCGACCATGGAAGCGGTCGAGCAGATCCTTCCATTGCGCGCGCACGGTGACGACGTTCGCCAGCTTCACGTGGCCGTAGCCGCGGATGCCTTCGGGCAGGCGCGCGAGCTTGATGGCGACGTCGAGCTTCGCGGCGGTCAGGTGCGCGAGCAGGTCGTCGACGAGCGCTTCGTAGTCGCGCACCAGCTGGCGCTCGATGCGGCGCTCCTCGGTCTTGCCGAAGAGATCGAGCATGCCGCCGCGCAGGCCCTTGAACTTCGCCAGCGTCTTCAGCGCCTTGAAGGTCCATGAGCCGAGCTCGATCTTCTTCGCGCGGCCGTCGGCGCCCGGCTTGGACAGCAGCGGCGGTGCCATGTGGAAGCTGAGGTGGTCCCAGTCCTCGAACTGCGCCTTCAGCGCGGCCTCGAACTTGCCGTCGGTGTACAGGCGCGCGACCTCGTACTCGTCCTTGATGGCGAGCAGCTTGGCGTAGTAGCGCGCGACGGCCTTGGTCAGGCGCAGGCCCTTGCCGGCGTCGCCGAGCGCGGACTCGGCGGCGCGCACGCGCTGCACCAGCGCCTCGTAGCGCGACGCGTAGGCGGCGTCCTGGTAGTCGGTCAGGAAGGCCTTGCGGCGCGAGACCAGACCCGGCTGGCCGTCCTTGTCGTCGAGCTGGTCGAAGTTGAACCACTGCACGGCGGAGCCGCTCTGCTCGCCGGCCAGGCGGCGCAGCGCCTCCGGCGCGGCGATCGCGAGGCGGCCCAGCGCGAAGGCGGTCTTGTTGTTCTCGACCGCGACGCCGTTGAGCTCGATCGCGCGCATCAGCGCCTCGAAGGACACCGGCACCAGGCCACGCTGCCAGCAGGCGCCCAGCATGATGATGTTGCTGGGCATCGTGTCGCCCATCAGGCGCTTGGCGATGTCCTGCGCGTCGATGCTGGCGAGCAGGTCCTGGCCCTCGCCGACGGCGTGGCGCATCTTGGCGATCAGCGCGTCCGCCTGCAGGCTCGCGTCCGGGTTGCGGACGAAGGCGGCGGTCGGCAGTTCATGCGTGTTGGCCAGGATCACCGTGCGGCCGGCCTTGATCGTGGCCAGCGCGTCGGCGCTTGCGCCGACGACCATGTCGCAGGCCAGCAGCACGTCGGCCTGCTGCGTGTCGATGCGGACCTGGTTGAGCAGGTCCTGCGTCGGCGCGACGCGCACGAAGGACAGCACCGCGCCGCCCTTCTGCGCGAAGCCCATGAAGTCCAGCACCGAGCTCTGCTTGCCTTCCAGGTGCGCGGCCATCGTGACCAGCGCGCCCACCGTCACGACGCCGGTGCCGCCGACGCCGGTGACCAGCATGTCGAAGGGGCCTGTCCACGCCCAGGGCGCGGGCGGCTGGATCGCGGCGATCTCGCGTGCCAGGTCCGCTGGCCCGAAGGCCGCGCCGGCGCGCTTCTTCAGCTTGGCACCGTGCACCGACACGAAGCTCGGGCAGAAGCCGTTCACGCAGCTGAAGTCCTTGTTGCAGCTGCTCTGTTCGATCACGCGCTTGCGGCCGAAGTCGGTCTCGACCGGCACGACCGACAGGCAGTTGCTCGCCTGCCCGCAATCCCCGCAGCCCTCGCAGACGGACTCGTTGATGAAGATGCGCTTGTCCGGGTCGGGGAACTCGCCCTTCTTGCGGCGGCGGCGCTTCTCGGCGGCGCAGGTCTGGTCGTAGATCAGCACGGTGACGCCGGCGATCTCGCGCAACTCGCGCTGCACGGCGTCGAGCTCGGACCGGTCATGGAAGGTCGTGCCCGCGGGGAAGAGGCCGTGGTGGCCCTCGTACTTGTCGATGTCGTCGGAGACCACGACCAGGCGCTTGACGCCCTCGGCCTCGACCTGGCGCGCGATCTGCGGGACCGAGGTCTGGCCGTCGACCGGCTGGCCGCCGGTCATCGCGACCGCGTCGTTGTAGAGGATCTTGTAGGTGATGTTGGCCTTGGCCGCGATGGCCTGCCGGATCGCCAGGTAGCCCGAGTGGTAGTAGGTGCCGTCGCCCAGGTTCTGGAAGACATGCTTCTCGGTCGTGAAGCGCGAATGCGCGGCCCAGTCGACGCCCTCGGCGCCCATCTGGATCAGGCCCGAGGTGCCGCGCTCCATCCAGCTCGCCATGAAGTGGCAGCCGATGCCGGCCAGCGCGCGCGACCCTTCCGGCAGCTTGGTCGACGTGTTGTGCGGGCAGCCCGAGCAGAAGTAGGGCTGGCGGCGCACCGCGTCGGCGCTGTTGGACAGCAGGCAGGGCGTCAGGAAGTCGACGACCAGATGGCGCCGGTCCAACGCCGGGTTCAGTCGCGCGAGCCAGTCGGCCACCGTCGGCATGATGCGCGACGGCCGCAGCTCGCCGAGCGCGCTCAGCACGGCGGCCCCGTGTTCATCGGACTTGCCGACCACGCGCGGACGCTGCGCGTCGGGCAGGTGGTACAGCAGTTCCTTGATCTGGCGCTCGACGACGGGCGCCTTCTCCTCGATGACCAGCATGTCGGTCAGGCCCTGCGCGAACTCGCGGATGCGCGTCGGCTCCAGCGGGTACACGAGGCCGATCTTGTAGACCCGCACACCGGCGGCGGCCAGCGCGTTGGGGTCGAGGTCCAGGCGGCGCAGCACTTCCATGAAGTCGTAATGCGCCTTGCCGACGGTGACGATGCCCAGCGAGGCGCGTGGGCTGACGACGATGTGCTTGTCGATCGAGTTGACCTTGGCGAAGGCCAGCACCGCATCGATCTTGTGCGCGAGGCGCGATTCCAGCTCCAGTGACGGCAGGTCGACGGAACGGATGTGCAGGTTCGTCGGCGGCGTGTGGTCGACGGGCAGCTCGAAGTCCATCGGCACCGCGTCGAGGTCGACCGTCATCCCCGACTCGACGACTTCCGAGATCGCCTTGAAGCCGACCCAGGCGCCGGAGAAGCGCGACAGCGCCCAGCCGTAGAGGCCGAACTCGAGGTACTCGGCGACGTTGCCCGGATGCACCAGCGGCATCGACCAGGCCTGCAGCGCGAGGTCGCTCTGATGCGGCGTCGACGAGGACACGCAGCCGTGGTCGTCGCCGCAGACGACGAGCACGCCGCCCTGCTGCGCGGTGCCGTAGACGTTGCCGTGCTTGAGCGCGTCGCCGGAGCGGTCCACGCCGGGCCCCTTCCCGTACCACATCGCGAAGACGCCATCGACGGTGCGCTTCGGATCGAGCGCCACGCGCTGCACGCCCAGGCAGGCGGTGGCGGCGAGGTCCTCGTTGATCGCGGGCAGGAAGTTGACGGCGGCCTTGTCGAGGAACTTCTTCGCCTTCCACAGCTGCTGGTCGACCATGCCCAGCGGGCTGCCGCGGTAGCCGCTGACAAAGCCGGCGGTCTTCAGGCCCTGGCGTTCGTCCTGGGCCTTCTGCATCAGCAGCAGGCGCACGAGCGCCTGCGTGCCGGTCAGGAACACCGGCCCGGCGCTGGCGGCCAGGTTGTCGGACAGCTGGTAGGGGCGCAGGGCCGGCGCGGCGGCAAGACTGGCTTCGGTCATGGCTTGTCTCCCCAATGGGGCGAGCCGGCCGGGCGGGGCGCCGGTCGGCTCGGATGGTCAGAAGAATGAATGGAGGGATTCTTTCCCAGACAATGCGCACTTTCTTGCTCCGTTTACTAGAGCGGTGGCACGGATCGACCAGATCATTCTCAGAAAGTGCCGATATGGAGAACGAACGTTTCGATCGAGCGACGCGCTTGATCCTCGAGGCGCTGCAGGCCGACGCGCGCCAGAGCACACAGCAGCTGGCGGAGAAGGTCGGCCTCTCGGCGACGCCGGTGTGGCGCCGCGTCAAGGAGCTCGAGGAGCGGGGCGTGATCCGGCGCCACGTGGCGCTCGTGGACCGGGAGCAACTGGGCCTGTCGATCTGCGTCCTGGCGAATGTCAGCCTGGTGCGGCACACGGAAGGCGCGGTGGATGCGTTCGAGGCGATGGTGGCGGGCAGCCCGGAGATCGTCGAATGCCAGGCGATCACCGGCGAGGCGGACTACGTGATCAAGATCGTCGCGCCGGACATGAAGGCCTACGACCAGTTCCTGCAGAGCAAGGTCTTCCGCGTTCCGGGCGTCGCGAGCGTGCGCAGCAACGTGGTGCTGCGCGAGGTGAAGTACGAGACCGCCTACCCGGTCCCGTGAGCGTCGCCGCCGATCACCATCGACCGTTCAACGTGCAGTCAAAGACTGGCAGTGGGGCCGGAATGACGCTGGGGGTTCCCGGAGGGATGCCCCCTGCGTCGTGGAGTGCCCGCGCCTGGCGTCTCGCAGGAGGGCGACCACCGCAGTGCGCGTTCTCCTCAATGGGCATCGCGTTTTCGACGTGAGATCCTGACGCCATGTTCTCCGTCTACGGCACCTCCGGAAAGATCCTCACCGGCGGCCTGGAGCAGGTTCGCGACCTGGCTCCGGTGCAGGCGGTGGCGCGCACGCGCGCGGTGGCGCCGATTGCTCGCCAGGGCGACCTGACGCCGTCGACGGTGGTGCTGGCCGGCGTCGGGCAGGGCGGCGGCGGTGTCGGCGGTACGCCGGGCTTCGGCCCCTCGGCCTACATGGCGCACGAGGCGTTGGCCGCCTACGCCGGCGACACCACGCGGGTGCCGTTGACGCAGGTGCATCAGCTGATGAGCCGCAAGTTGATCAGCGTGATGTCGGGCTCGTCGCTGCGTCAGGCGATGCGGGCGATGTCGCGCGCTGGCGTCGCGCAGGCGCCGGTGCTCGGGGACCAGGGGGAGGTGCGCGGCCTGGTGTCGCGCGGCGATCTGACGCGCGGTCTGGCGGAGGATCTCGAGGAGATGGCCGAGATCATGGTCATCGCGCGGCGGTTGGCCGCGCCGGTGGACGACGTGATGTGGACGCCGGTGCCGGTCGCCCAATCCGACACGCCCTTGCGCGAGGCGGCGCAATTGATGCTCGACCTGGGCCTGCCCGGCCTGCCGGTGGGCGACGACAACGGCCACCTGATCGGCTTCCTCTCGCGCAGCGACCTGCTGCGCGGCATGACGCACGAGCCGCCGCTGGACCTCTGGTCCTGACGACTGTGCCCCCTGGGGGTCAGTACTTGCGCATCCCGCGCTCGGCCTCTTCCTGCTCGATCGCCTGCAGCGTGCGCCAGTCGGTGCAGACGAAGACGCCGTCCTCGACGATGCGGTCCGGCAGCGAGCCGTCGCCGCGGGCGACCTTCCCGTCCTTGCAGATCATGGTGCCGCGCGCCTGACCCTGCTCCTGCAGCGCCTTGCCGACGACCATCGAATCCCGGGTGTACAGCGTCAGCATCAGCAACGCGAACAGCACGCCCAGCATCAGCGCCACGCCGACGACGATGTCGCTGACGTCGCGCAAGGCGGACGGCGGCGCCGGCTGCGCGGCCTGCGCACGAGGCGCCGCAGCGAAGCTGCGTCCGTCGTCGCGCGAGGCGCTCGAGGGCGAACGCGACGTGGACGTCGAACCAGACCGCGCGTTGGTGCGATTCAAGCCGGGCGAAGGACGGGTGGTGGCCATGTTCATGAAACGGATCGCTTTGCCAAAGACAGACACCAGCAAGGGCGGACCGAAGACGGACGGGATGAAGGCTACAGGCGACGGCGTGGGTCAACCGCTTAAATGCGGGGCTCCCCACCAAAAATGCACGGGCGCCCGCGACCCTTTCCGTTGGTTACAGCAGTTGCAGAACTAAGATTTCCGCACTTGAAAAGAGCGCCGTCCGAGCGCTTCTGAAGCGCCGCAAACAGCGCTGTGCGCACATCGCGCAAACCCACCCGCCGACCCTGCGACCACCTTCGCGAGCTCGATCACCATGTCCCAATCCGCTACCCCTCTCACGGCCGCCGCGCACCAGGCGCTGCAGAAGTTGTCGCACGAGTTGCCGGATGCCTGCGAGCGCCTGGACTACGTCAAGCGCATGACCGACCAGGCGGCCAACAAGGTGCTGGGGATCGTCGAGTCGGCGCAGGAGGACGCGCAGGCGGTGGCGCGACAGGGTCACGAGTTGTCGGAGTCGCTGCAGCGTTTGGCCGCCGCGCCGGACCTGAGCGTCGAACGTGCCCGCGCGATGATGCGGCTGTGCGCGGCCTATGCGGCCGGCGCCGCCGGGTTCGCGGACCGCGTGAAGGGCCTGCAGACCGAGATCATGATGGCCCAGGACTTCCAGGATCTGTCCGGCCAAGTGATCAACAAGGTGCTGAACATGCTGCGCCCCGCCGAGGAGCCGCTGCAACAGCTGCTTGCCGCGCAGGAACAGGCGGCCCCGCAGGCGGCCGTGGAAGAGCAGCTCGCCGGCGTGCAGACGCCCGACAAGGCGCTGCAGCAGGACGACGTCGACGCGCTGCTGGCGGAGATGGGCTTCTGAGGGCTTCTGAAGCCGTCCCCGGCCCTTCGACGATCTCCGCGATCCTCGCTCAGGACCAGAGCATAGGATCCACCTCGTAATACCGGCGCAGCTCCGCATACAGCGCCGGATGCGCCTGGGCCAGCGCCCACGGCTGCCCGAAGAAGCGCTCGCTCGCGACGGCGAAGAACTCCGCCGGTTCGGTGGCCGCGTAGTCGCCCAGCGGATCGGGCTCGCCCGCGGCGAGCCGCGCCCGCAGCAGGTCGAAGCTCTGCTGCATGACCACTGCCCAGCGCGCCTGCCGCGCCCGGTTCCCCAGCCACGGCGCGCCGTTGGCCAGGCCCTTGACCTGATCGAGCTGGTGCGCGAATTCGTGCACCGCGACGTTGTGGCCGCGCTCCGGTTGCGCGGCGTCCCGCAGCACGTCGTCCCAGGACAGCACGACCTGACCCTCGCCCCAGGATTCGCCGCTCAGCACCTGGCGGTCCTGCATCTGCAGCGGGCCTTGATGCCGCACCCGGTCGACGATGAATGCGCCGGGATAGACCAGCACCGTATGCAGCTTCGGGTAGTAGCCGCGGCTGCGGCCGAGCAGCGGCAGCGTGGCCAGCGCGGCGATGGTCACGCGGACCTCGTCGGTGATGACCTGGCCGGCGCAGCCGATGAAGGACTTCTCCGCGAGGAAGACCTGCATCTGGCGCTTGAGCTTCAGTTGCAGGTCGGCCGGCAGCCGCGCGACCTGCGGCACGTTGCGGCGCAGGATGGCGCGCCACACGGCGGGGAAGGCCTTCGCGCGCAGCGCGGCGCGGCGGCGCGCCTGCCGCCAGGAATGGCTCATCAGCCAGAAGCAGATCAGCGCCGCGATCAGCGCGAGCAACAGCAGGGTCATGGCGGTGAGCGCATCGGCGCTTCGCTGCAAGACTTCCAAGATGCGCGCGCATCGAACGCTTTTCAAGTGCGGGTCAGGTCTTGCGGCCAGGTGATCGTGTCGGAAACCGCTGACCGAACAGGACTGCGGCATCGGCGCGACGAAGTCCGGCGCCCCGGGCGATTGACGGTCGGCACGAGGGCGGAGAGGCCCGTTCCGGTCACGCGCGGCCCGGACAATTTCGGCCTGGACGACCGCGGACTTGAGCGCTGATTGAAGCGCCACCCCCGGACGGTCGCCTTGATACGAACCGATGAGCATGAGGGAGGGCGGCAACCGGCTGGAAGGCGCGGTGGCCGTCGAGGTGATTTGAAGTTTTCGGAAGTGCAGGCGATGTCGCTCAGGACGTCGCCGTTCGACGTCAGTCCGCTGCAGCAGTACCGCGCGAAAGTCCAGCAGGAGATGCTGGACGGCCCGCCGCCGTCCGTGGTGCTGCGCCTGTCCCCGTTCATCGGGACGGAAGGGCCGCTCAAGGAGATGTACGCGCAGAACAGCGCCGACGTCACCTACGGTCGGCATCCGCTCGGCCAGGAGGCGCCGCCGGTCAGCCGTGTCGAGACGCCGCCGTACTCCCACGGCACCTACACGGCCGCCAACTTCCCCGACTTGCGGGTGCAGGTCGAGCTCGGACCGATGCTCGTCAGCCACGTCGACCGCGCCGGCGGAACGCCGCGCGTGCTGGACGTCACCGCCTGACCCGCTTTAGCATCGCCTGAAGCCGTGTGCGATTGGCGCGCGGATCGAGCAACGTGGGGGAGGACAAGATGGGTCAACCAGGTCGGCAGGATCAGCGCGTGCGCTGGATGCGACGAGTCATCGCGGCGCCGGTCGCGGCGGGACTGGTGCTGGGCGGTGCGCCGGCACGTGCCGCTGAACAGACGATCGAGCTGAACTCGCGGGGCGGCTATCAAAGCCACCGGCTGCCGGACGGCGCGACCGATGTGGAGCTCCTGCAGCAGACCGCCGGTGGTTGCCGGTTCGGCCGGACCTGGGGCTTCGACCTGACCAGCAAGGAAATGTGGGTCGACGGCGGCTGCGGTGGCCGGTTCAAGGTCACGGTGGCGGCGGGCGGCACGGGCGACAGCGGCAGCACGGGCAGCTCGGACAATTCGAGCAATGTCGGCGCGGCCGTGGCCGCCGCGGCGGTGATCGCCGGCATCGCGCTGCTGGCCAGCAAGGACAAGGACAAGGACCGCGACGACGACTGGCACGGCGATTCCGGATGGAACAGCCGCCAGATCCGCGGCAAGGGCGGGCTCTGTCTCGACATCGAGGGCGGCGCGCGTCCCGGCCACAACCTCATCGTCTACGACTGCAACGGCGGCGGGAACCAGCGCTTCGAGTGGAACCGCAACGGCGAACTGCGCGTGTCGGGCCTGTGCCTGGACGTCGCCAACGGCAACACCTCGGACGGCGCCCGGGTCATGGCCTACGAGTGCAACGGCGGCGCCAACCAGCGCTGGCGCACGCGCGGCAGCGAGATCCGCAGCGCGGACTCCGGCAAGTGCCTCGACATCGAGAACGGCCGCGCCCGCCCGGGCACGGCCGTCATCATGTACCGCTGCAACGGCGGCGAGAACCAGCGCTGGTCGTGGTGATCAGCGTGCGACGGTCTCCGTGCGCGCGGCACGGACCGCCGCGCTGAGCACGTCCAGCACTTCGGTCGAGTCGTCCCACGCCAGGCAGGCGTCGGTGATGCTCTTGCCGTACTCCAGCTTGGACGGATCGTCCTTGCCGGGGCTGAACTTCTGCGCGCCGCCTTTCAGGTGGCTCTCGACCATCACGCCGAAGATGCTGGTGCCGCCGGCGCGGATCTGCGCGGCGATGTCGCGCGCGACGTCCAGCTGCCGCTCATGGTTCTTGCTGCTGTTGGCATGCGAGCAGTCGACCATCAGCCGCGTGTCGAGCTTCGAGGTCGCCAGGTCCGCGCAGGCCGCCGCGACGCTCTGGGCGTCGTAGTTCGGCGCCTTGCCGCCGCGCAGGATCACGTGGCAATCGCGATTGCCCTTGGTCTCGACGATCGCGACCTGGCCGTTCTTGTGGACCGACAGGAAGTGGTGCGGCCGCGCCGCCGCCTGGATCGCATCGGTGGCGATCTTGATGTTGCCGTCGGTGCCGTTCTTGAAGCCGATCGGCGCCGACAGTCCCGAAGCCAGCTCGCGGTGCACCTGGCTCTCGGTGGTGCGCGCGCCGATCGCGCCCCAGCTGATCAGGTCGCCGATGTACTGCGGCGAGATCACGTCCAGGAACTCCGAACCCGCCGGCATGCCCAGCCGGTTGATCTCCAGCAGCAGCTGGCGCGCGATGCGCAGGCCCTCGTCGATGCGGTAGCTCTCGTCGAGGTAGGGATCGTTGATCAGGCCCTTCCAGCCCACCGTCGTGCGCGGCTTCTCGAAGTAGACGCGCATCACGATTTCCAGCGTGTCGGCGTGCTGCTCGCGCAGCGTCACCAGGCGCTTGGCGTAGTCGAGCGCCGCGGCCGGGTCGTGGATCGAGCACGGTCCGATGATCACGAGCAGGCGGTCGTCCCGGCGCTGCATGATGTCGCGGATGCGCTGGCGCGTGCCGACGACGAGCTGCTCCATGGCCGTGCCACGGATCGGGAAGAAGCGGATGAGGTGTTCAGGAGGCGGCAAGGGCGTGATGTCCAGGATGCGTTCGTCGTCGGTCTGGGAGGTCTTGTCCTGCGGCGAATACCAGCGCTCCGCCTGGGTGGCGCTGGGATAAGGACTGGTCGACTTGGCATTCATGGGAATCACGCTTTCTCGTGGTGGACGGGCTGCTGCTGGGTAGTCACTTCGCCCGGCCGAAAAAAAACCGCCGGGCTGTGGGCCCGGCGGTTTCTTGAGGATTCTTTGGCGCTCTGCTTATGCGTTCGCCTCTCCTCCGCCGGGGCGGTGCGAGAACCAAAAATAAGCAAAGTAAAACTTGGGTGCGGAACGCATGGGGCCAATAGTGCCTGTGCTCAATGCGGCGCGTCAAGCGCCGCGGGGTGACAGCCGCCCGTGTCGCACGACGACATCGGGCAAGCCACCCTTCGTGAATTCCTGGGTCAACGGGGTCAGCGGGGTCAGGCCGTGCCGCCGACGGTCAGGCCGTCGATGCGCAGCGTCGGCTGGCCGACGCCCACCGGCACGCTCTGGCCTTCCTTGCCGCAGACGCCGACGCCGGTGTCCAGCTGCATGTCGTTGCCGATCATGCTCACGCGCGTCAGCGCGTCCGGGCCGTTGCCGATGATGGTCGCGCCCTTGACCGGGTACTGGATCTTGCCGTTCTCGACCCAGAAGGCCTCGCTGGCGGAGAACACGAACTTGCCCGAGGTGATGTCCACCTGGCCGCCGCCGAAGTTGGTCGCGTACAGGCCCTTGTCGATGCTGGCGATGATCTCCTTCGGATCCTTGTCGCCACCCAGCATGTAGGTGTTGGTCATGCGCGGCATCGGCATGTGGGCGTAGCTCTCGCGGCGGCCGTTGCCGGTCGGGGCGACCTTCATCAGGCGGGCGTTCATCGCGTCCTGGATGTAGCCCTTGAGGATGCCGTCCTCGATCAGCACGTTGCGCTGCGAGGCGCAGCCCTCGTCGTCGACGTTGAGCGAGCCGCGGCGGTCGGGGATGGTGCCGTCGTCCAGCACCGTCACGCCCTTGGCGGCGACGCGTTCGCCGATGCGGCCGGAGAAGGTGGACGAGCCCTTGCGGTTGAAGTCGCCTTCCAGGCCGTGGCCGACGGCCTCGTGCAGCAGCACGCCGGGCCAGCCCGGGCCGAGGACGACGGTCATCTCGCCGGCCGGGGCCGGACGCGATTCGAGGTTGGTCAGCGCCGCGCTCACCGCCTGCTCGACGTAGGACGCGATCATCTCGTCGGTGAAGTAGGCCAGGCCGAAACGCCCGCCGCCGCCGCCGGAACCCACCTCGCGGCGGCCATTGCTCTCGGCGATGACGGTGACGGACAGGCGCACAAGCGGCCGCACGTCGGCGGCCAGCGTGCCGTCGGCGCGGGCGATCAGGACGACCTCGTGTTCGGCGGCGAGGCCGGCCATCACCTGCGCGATGCGCGGGTCCTTGGCGCGGGCCAGGCGCTCGGTGCGCTCCAGCAGGGCGACCTTCTGCGCGCTGTCCAGGCTGGCGATCGGGTCGGCGTCGCCATAGAGCGCGCGGCTGCCGGAGACGATCGGCTCGCTCGGCACCTTGACGCGGCGGCTCTGGCCGGCCGAGGCGATCGCGCGCACGGTGCGCGCGGCGTCGAGCAGCGCGGCCTCGGAGATGTCGTCGGAGTACGCGAACGCCGTCTTCTCGCCGGCGACGGCGCGCACGCCCACGCCCTGGTCGATCGAGAAGCTGCCGCTCTTGACGATGCCTTCCTCCAGGCTCCAGCCCTCCGCGCGGGTGGTCTGGAAGTAGAGGTCGGCGTCGTCGACGCGGTGCTCCGTGATCAGGCGCAGGGCCTGCGAGAGCGACGCATCGGTCAGGCCGAAGGGTTCGAGCAGCTGGGCACGGGCGGTGACCAGGCGGGCGAGGGTGGGTTCGCGCGAAATCATCGGCTGATTGTAGGCATCGCCCGTGACGCCCGCCCGGGGGCGGGCGCAGCCGACCCTCCCGGAGGGATGGTGACCGCCGGTAGCAATCGCTTCACCGATCTTTACGGTGACCCGGTCACCGTTTCCGACAGGACCCTCGTTGTCTCCGCAGCGGCAACGAAAACCGCAGCCAACCTCCCAAGGAGAACCTCGATGAAGCGCATGTCCCTGTCGATCGCCCTCGTCTCCAGCCTGATCGCCGCTTCGGCGTTCGCCCAGACCGCCGCCCCCGCCGCGACCGCGACGCCGCGCGTCGACCAGCGCGAAGCGAACCAGCAGCAGCGCATCGCCAACGGCGCCGCTTCCGGTCAGCTGACCGCCAAGGAAACCCAGCATCTGGAGAAGGAACAGGCCCGCGTGAACAACGCCGAGGCGAAGGCCAAGTCCGACGGCGTGGTCACCGCCAAGGAACGCCGCCAGCTGCAGCGCAAGCAGGACGTCGCCAGTGCCGACATCCGCCGCGCGAAGCACAACAACCGGACTGCCGGGAAGTGATCGCCGGCTGAGTGTCCGAGCGCGCCACCCCCGACTGGGCGCCGGAAAGCAAGAACGCCCCTCGGGGCGTTCGGTGCTTGTGGGCGTCGGGTCTGTCTTGCGGTGCTGACGCGATGCCGGCGTGCCATGCCGGCGCGATGCCGGCGCTGAAGCGATCAGCGGTCCGCGTCGTGGTCAGTCTCGACGTCCTGATCCTCGTCGCCTTCGGCGTCCTGCTTCCATTCGAGCGCCTGCTGGTAAAGCGCCTTGCGCGATTCTCCCGTCAGCTCGGCGGCCAGCGCCGCGGCCTGCTTCAGCGGCAGGTCGCGCACGAGCACGCGCAGCGTGCGCAGCGCCTCGTCGGGCAGACCCTCGGTGGCGGACGCCGCCGGCGCCGCATGCAGCACCAGCACGAACTCGCCGCGCTCGCGCTGCTTGTCCTCGGCCAGCCACGCGGGCAGCGTCGCGCACGGCGCGGTATGGATGGTTTCGAACTGCTTGGTGACCTCGCGGCACACCGTCAGCGTCTGCTCGGGCGCGAGCTCGGCCAGCAGCGCGATCAGCTCCTGGATGCGATGCGGCGCCTCGAACAGCACCTGGCTGTGCGGCGCGCCGGTCAACGCCTGCAGCGCGGTGCGGCGCTCGGCGGCCTTGGTCGGCAGGAAACCCACAAAGCGGAAGCCTTGCGCCCGCGCGTCCCCGGCGACGCTGAGCGCCGCCGCGGCGCTGCTGGCGCCGGGCAGCGGCATGACGCGCACGCCGGCCTTCGCCGCCGCGGCGACCAGCACCGCGCCCGGGTCCGAGATCGCCGGCGTGCCCGCGTCGCTGACGTAGGCGATGCGCTCGCCGGCCAGCAGCCGCGCGACGAGGCCTTCGGCCGCCTGCTGCTCGTTGTGCTGGTGCAGGGCCACCAGCGGCTTGTGCAAACCGAGCCAGCGCAGCAACTGAGCGCTGACGCGCGTGTCCTCGCAGGCGACCGCGTCGACCAGGCCCAGCACGTGGATCGCGCGCAGGCTCAGGTCGGCGAGGTTGCCGATCGGGGTCGCGACGACGTAGAGCGTGCCGCCCGGGTGTTGCTGATGACCGGCCGCGGCGGAAGCGGCGGCGATCAGCGAAGCGGACGGGGACGTCGACATGTTCAAGAAATTCTCCAGGGGAAGCACGGGCGCCACGGACGCCGTGGACAAGCAGGCGCGCGGTGCCGAGGCCGAGCAGCGCGCCCTCGACCATCTGCGGCGGCAGGGTCTGCGGCTGGTGGCGCGCAATTATCGGGTGGCGCGCGGACCGTCCGCGCGCGGCGGCGAGGTCGACCTGATCCTGCGCGACCGCGACGGCACGCTGGTGTTCGTCGAGGTCCGCGCCCGCGAGAGCGATGCGCACGGCGGCGCGGCGGCCAGCGTGACCCGGGTCAAGCAACGGCGTGTGATCTTCGCGGCGGAATGTTTCCTTCGCACGCAGCGCGTCGTGCCGCCGTGCCGGTTCGATGTCGTCGCGATCGATGGCGACCGCATCGAGTGGCTGCGCGGCGCGTTCGACGCGGCATCGCCGTGGTCGCGGGACGGCTGGGCGCCCGATTGATGACGGTCGCGCTGGCGCCGGTGGCACCGCCGTCCGCCTTTATCATCCCCGCACCTATGTTGGAACAACGCATACAACAACAATTCTTCGAAAGCGCGGACCTGCTGTACCAGATCGCCGAGGGCCTGTCGCGCCCGCTGGCGGTCGCGGCGCAGATGATGGTGGACGCGCTGACGGGTGGCGGCCGCGTGCTGAGCGCGGGCCTGGGCATCTCGGCCGCGGACGCGACCTACATGGCCTCGCTGCTGTCCGGCCGCTTCGAGCAGGAACGGCCCGGCCTGGCCGCGATGGCGCTGGACGCGCAGGCGCAGGGGTATGCCGATCCGGCGTCGGCGTTGATGCGTCAGATCCAGACCTTCGGCCATCCGGGCGATCTGCTGCTGCTGTTCGAGGCGCAGGCCAGCGGCGCCGCCGCCGCGCTGCTGCAGGTGGCGCACAACCAGGAGATGAGCGTGATCGTGCTCAGCGGCACGCAGGACGACGAGTGGCGCGGCACGCTGCTCGACACCGACGTGCAGCTGCGCGTGCCGCACAGCCGCTTCGCGCGGGTGGCGGAGGCGCACCGTCTGCTCTCCCACTGCCTCAGCGACGCGATCGACCTGCAACTCCTCGGCGCGGGCGAATGATGCGGACGTCGATCCGGCACTCGACCCCGCGCTCGACCCCGCGCTCGACCCCGCGCTCGACCCCGATCCTGAACCCGACGGCGATGCCGACGACCCCCTCCGACCTCTCCGACATTTCCAAGGACCTCCGCATGACGACCCAGACCCGTTGGAACCGCCGCCTGATGCTTGCCGCCGCGCTCGGCGCCGCCCTGCTGCAGACCGCGTGCGTCCCGCTCATCGTCGGCGGCGCCGCGGTGAGCGGCGCCCTCGTGGCGACCGACCGCCGCACCTCCGGCACGCAGCTCGAGGACCAGGGCATCGAGCTCAAGACCTCCAACCGCATCCGCGAGCAGCTCGGCGACCGCGTGCACATCAGCGTCAACAGCTACAACCGCATGGTGCTGCTGACCGGCGAGACCCGCAACGACGAGGACAAGGCCGCCGTCGAGCGCATCGCGCAGGGCGTCGAGAACGTCAGCAGCGTGCTCAACGAGGTCGGTGTCGGCATGCTGAGTTCGCTGTCCAGCCGCGCCAACGACGTCGCCATCGCGGCCAAGGTCAAAGCCAGCCTGGTCGATGCGAAAGATCTGATCTCGAACGCGTTCTACGTGGTGGTCGAACGCGGCAACGTGTACATCATGGGCCGCGTGACCGAGCGCGAAGCGACCCGCGTGACCGACATCGCGCGCGGTGTGCGCGGCGTGCAGAAGGTCGTGCGCGCGATGGAGATCATCAGCGAGGCCGAGCTGGCCGCGATGGGTCAGGCGCAGCAGGCCAAGCCCAAGAGCAATCCTTGAACGGCCGCGCTTGAACAGCGCTGCTTGAACGGGACCGGCGGCGCGATCCGCCGACCGTTTTCTCTCCTCGCAGGGACCGCACACGCGGTCCCTTTTTCATGTCCGCGACGCCTTCCCGGAAAAAGGGGCGCATCAGTGTCGCGACCTCCGTGGGCGGTGCGATCTCGACTCGTCGCTTTCGAGCATTTTTGCGAGTCCTTTGACTTGCCTCACACATGAAGGCATTCGCTGCTGACGGATCGGTCAGTGCTCCCCATCATCGCGCCTCCCTCAACAGGCAAATCGGAGGCCGAGTCGATGTACTTTCCCTATCTCCATGGCAAACAGAAGGAGGTGCTGGCCTTGCGGCACCTCGCGCCGCTGCTCGGGTCGGAAGGCCGGGTGCAGCCAGTGCTGGAGCCGGTGCGCCAGGCGGCCACCTCGGTGCGTCACACGCTCGAGGCCTGCGAGACGCACCGGCTCCAGGTCTGGCTGGTGGTCAATCCCGTGCGGCAGGATTTCGAACTGCTGCCGCCGGCGCAATCCTTGGAATGGGGCCGTCAGCTGTTCACGTCGTTGCCGCAGCGGCAATGGATCCATCCGACCCTGATGCTCGGCCCGTCCCTGACGCCGGCCGTGATGCGGCGCTTCGTGCAGCTGTTCGGATCGCGGCCGCTGGGCATCGTCGTCGGGCCGGATGCGCCGCCGCTGCCGGACATGATGGCGCTGCTCGGCGGCGCGCAGGTGCGGATGGTGTTCTTCAAGGACATCGAACCCACGTCGGCGGCGCGCGCGGCGGTGGGCGCCGCCGGATGCGTCTGGGTGGAAGACCGCCGGCTGCCGGAGAACCCGGAGCTGCGCGTCAGCGAGCGGCACCTGTTCACCGATCGCGCGCTGACCTTCCGCAGTGACGGGCTGGCCGGGTTCTCGGACTACACGACGCTGCCGTCGCGCCCGGAAGCGCCGGAGCTGCCGTCGCGGCTCGCGGCCTTCCGGCTCAGCTGCCTGCGCACCGCGCCCGCCTCCGGCGAGTTCTGGATCGAGCACTTCATGGGCGGGCGACTCGGTCCCGAGGAGGGCGGCGCGGATGCCCGCTTCCGCCAGGCGCTGCAGGCCTTCCATGCAGCGCTGGACCGGACCGACGTCAGCTTTGGTCCCACCGAGGCCGTGCGGCGTTACCTCACCGGCCTCATCGACGGCATCGTGCCGACACGGGCATTGAGCAAGCAGTGGGAGGTGATGCACCACCTCGAACTGGTCAGCGGCGTGCTGGCGGGACGCTTCCCGGCGACACCGGCGGCCGGTGTGCCGGACAGTCTGCTCACGACGCCGCCGCGCTCAGGCGCACTGGAATCCCGCTAAGCACCGAGGTGCCCGAGACCGGGTCCCGGGCCTCGTCGTCCAGCAGCAGGTTCATGTTCACGCCCGGGTGCAGGGCCGCGACCGAGAGCCGGCTGCCGGTGAGGTCGTGGCCCCAGCCATGCGGCAGGCTCACGACGCCCGGTCGCATGTCCGCGCTGAGCGTGATCGGCGCGATCAGGCTGCCGCGTGCGTTGCTCAGGCGCGCGGCCTGGCCTTCCGTCAGGCCGGCGCGGGCGGCGTCGTCGGGGTGGACCAGCAGCGTGCAGCGGTCCCGCCCCTTCGCCAGCACTGGCAGGTTGTGCATCCAGCTGTTGTTGCTGCGGGTCTCGCGGCGGCCGATCAGCAGCAGCTCGTCGCCGGTCGGATGGCGCAGGGCGGCATCCGCGTGGACGAGGTCCGCCAGCAGCGCGGCCGGGGCCAGCTCGATGCGGCCCGAAGCCGTGCGCAGGACTTCGGGGATTCGCGGCTGCAGTTCGCCGAGGTCGATGCCATGCGGCGCGGCGCGCACGCGCTCGAGCGTGAGTCCGTCCGGCTTCGCGCCGAAGCCGTCGCCGTACGGACCTGAGCGAAGGCCCAGGTCAAGCCACCGCGCTGGACCCGAGCCGCCGTCCAGCATCGCGAAGATCGTGTCGGCGTGGTCGCCCGCCTGGCGCTTGAGCTCGCCTCGAAGCGCCGCGTCGTCGAAGGCTTGCAGGTCCGCGTCGGCCGGCTGGCCCGCGGCGATCGCGGCCAGTCGCAGGAGCGTCTGCCACTCGGCGCGGGGCGCCTCGGAGGGTGCGCTCCCGTTGTCGCGTGTGTCTGTATCGGCAGGCATCACCGGGCCGGACCAGCGCGCGTGATTGCGCCAGGACAGCTGAGCGAACACCATGTCGTAGTGCCAGTCCTCCAACGGCGAGGGCGGCGGCAGCACCAGGTCGGCATGACGGCTGGTCTCGTTGATGTACGGATCCAGGCTGACCATGAAGTCCAGGCTTTCGAGCGCGCGCGCGAGCCGTGCGCCGTTCGGCGACGAGAGCACGGGGTTGCAGGCCACGGTGATCAGCGCGTGGACCTGGCCGTCGCCGGGCGTCTCGATCTCTTGCGCGAGGCAACTGATCGGGAACTCGCCCATCACCTCGGGCGCCTTGGCGACGCGGCTCTGGCGGCGGCCGGTCGCGACGCCCTTGCCCTGGCCCGGCCGGCCCATCGTGTTGGCGGCGAAGGCTGCGGCCTTGGGGAACATCAGCCCGCCTTCGGTGTCGAAGTGGCCGGTGACGATGTTGAGCGCGTCGATCAGCCAGCTGTTCAATGAGCCGAAGCGCTGCGTGCAGGTGCCGAAGCGGCCGTAGAGGACGGCCTTGGGCGTCGTGGCGAACTCGCGCGCGAGCCGCCGTTGCGCGTCCGCGGAGATGCCGCAGTGCGCGGCGCCGCGTTCAGGCGGGAAGTCGGCGACGGCGGCGCGCAGCGCGTCCAGGCCCTCGACGTGATCGGCCATCCGGCCCAGGGTCGCGAGTCCTTCCTCGAACACCGTGTGCAGCAGGCCGAGCAGCAGGAAGACGTCTCCGCCGGGGCGGATCGCAAGGTGCTCGTCGGCGGCCTGCGCGGTCTCCGTGCGGCGCGGGTCGATGACGATGATCCGCCCGCCGCGCGCGCGCATCGCCTTGGCCTTGCCGCGGTAGTCGGGGCTGGTCCACAGGCTGCCGTTGCTGACCATCGGATTCGCGCCGAGGCAGATGAACAGGTCGGTGCGCGGCAGGTCCGGCACCGGGACGCTGAGCCAGTGGCCGTACATCAGCCCGCAGGCGAGCTGCTTGGGCATCTGGTCCAGCGTCGAGGCCGAGAACAGGTTGCGCGTGCCCAGCGCGCGCGCCAGGTGGGGGAAGTAGCTGAACAGGCCGATCTTGTGCGAAGCCGGATTGCCGATCGTCAGCGCGACCGAGTCGGCGCCGAACTGCGCGCGCAGCGGCGGCAGGCGCTGCGCGATCTCCTCGAAGGCTTCGTCCCAGCCGATCGGGTCGAAGCCCGAGCGGTCCGCGCGGCGGCGCATCGGCTGGCGCAGGCGGTCGGGATCCTCGTGCAGGTCCTTCAGCGCGAAGCCCTTGGGGCAGATGTAGCCGTGGCTGAACGGGTCCGCGTCATTGCCGCGAATGGACACGATGGACGTGCCCTCGGCGGATTGGCGGGTGCGGATCTCGAGGCCGCAGCAGGCCTCGCAGAGCGGGCAGATGCGGGTGTGCGTGTGTTCGGTGGCGGTGGTGTCCGCGGCGGCGTCGATGGCCATGGCTGTCTCCCGTCGTTTGTGGACGATTGTGGGAGTCGTCGTGTGCCCTCGTGGTCATGTACGCGACAGCGGCGTGGCCATCACATCTGCCGGAACAGATGGGTGTAGCTCTCCGCGACGATCAGGGCGTCCTCGCTCTCCTTGAGCTTGACCTGCATGCGGCCGCGGAAGTCGCGCGACACGCCGGCGACCGCCGCCGCGTTGACCAGCGTGGAGCGGTGGATCTGCCAGAACTGCTGCGGATCGAGTTCCTCGACCAGTTCCTTGAGCGGCTTGCGGATCAGCGCCTCGCCCTGGCGCGTGGCGACCCGGGTGTATTTGCTGTCGGACTGGAAGTACAGCACCTCGTCGACGGTGATCAGCTTCAGCGTCTGCCCGACCGACGCGTTGATCCAGCGCAGGTACTGCCGCTTCGTGGTCGCGCCCGCCTGTGCGCCGAGCTGGCTCAGCACCGCGCTGAGGTCGGCGGGCGGACCCGCCAGGCGCTGCTTGATGCGCTGGATCGCGGTGAACAGGCGTGCCGGCTCGAGCGGCTTGAGCAGGTAGTCCACCGCGCCCTCGTCGAAGGCGGCGACGGCGTACTGGTCGTAGGCGGTGACGAACACGACGTGCGAGCGGCCTTGCACCTGGCGCGCCACGTCCAGGCCGGTCGCGCCGGGCATCTCGATGTCGAGGAACAGCACGTCGGGCTTGACCTCGTGCAGCAGGCGCAACGCCTGCACGCCGTCGGCGGCCTCGCCGAGGATGTCCAGTTCCGGCCAGAGCTGCGAGAGGCGCTCGACGAGTTCATGGCGCAGCGTGGCTTCGTCCTCGGCGACGACGGCGGTCGGGTGCGGGGTCATGCGGGCAGCTCCAGCGTGAATTCGGTGTCGTCGGCATTGCTGCGGCACTGCAGCCGCGGCGGCGGCGCGCCGGGTGCGCGTTCGAGGCGCTCCAGCCGTTCGCCGAGCGCGTGCAGCGCGGCTTCCTCGCCGCCCAGCCCGCCGCGGTCGAAGGATAGTCGCAGCCGCAGGCCGCCGCCGGGCGCTTCCTGTGCGCTCAGCCGGGCCTGCGACGGCAGCCGCGTGGTGTCGCGCAGCATCAGCTGCGCCAGCGGCAGCAGCAGCATCGGCGGCAACGGCCGCGTGGCGAGCCACGCGGACCACTCGGTCGACAAGGGCAGCAGCCGGCGATGGCGCCCCGCGACCACGGCGAGGTAGCTGTCCAGCAGCGCCGCCTCCGAGGCCAGCGTCACGCCGCGATCGCGCAGCCGGGGCAGGGCCACGCGCAGGTGGCGGATCAGACGCTCCATCTGATCGGGCGCCTCATGGTCGGCGCGTCCGTAGGCGCGTTCGATGTCGACCAGCGTGTCGAACAGGAACTGCGGCTCCACCTGCGCCTGCAGCGCGGCCAGCCGCGCGGCGACCGCGTCGCGCTGCATCGCGCTCTGCTCGCGCAGCAGCGCCTCCAGCCGGGCGCGGGTGTGGCGACGCCGCATGACCATCTCGATCCAGGCCACGGACAGCCCGGCGTTCACGCAGATCGACAGGCTCTCGCCGATGAAGTTGAGCGAGCGGATCGGCAGGTAGGGCCCCTCGCCCTTGCGTTCGCGCGCCAGTTCGGCGATCGAGGGCAGGTGCAGCAGCGGCATCAGCTGGCTGTAGAGCAGCTTGGCCAGCAGCGCGCCGATCACCACCGCGGCGCCCAGTCGCGCGATCCGCCAGCGATCGTCCAGCGCGCTGCGCGCCGCGGGCAGCCAGGTCAGCAGCAGCGCCAGCGCCACCAGCAGCGGCGTCGCCATCTGGTTGATCAGCGCCGCCGGCCAGCGCGGGTTGTCCATCACGTAGAAGATCGAGGACACGTCCAGCAGGCCGAAGAAGATGCCCATCAGCAGGAACCACGACAGTTCCTCGCGGCGCAGCGAGCGCCACGACTGCCAGACGTGGGGCAGCCAGGCGGCCGCGCTCATGGGGCGGCCCCGGCCGTGGCCGCGGCGTTTGCCTGCGTCGCGGACGGCGGGTGCGACAGCGGCGACGCGCCGCCCAGCGGCACGCGCACCCGCGCGACCACGCCGCGCGGCGCCGCCGCCTCCAGCTCCAGGCAGGCCTCGCGGCCGTACATCGCCGTCAGCCGCGCCCGGGTGTTGGCCAGGCCCACGCCGCTGCCGCCGCTGGCGGCGAAGCCCTGGCCGGTGTCGCGCACCTCCAGGACCAGGCCCTGGCCGCCGGCGTCGCGCCGTGCGGAGATGTCGATGCGGCCGCCTTCGGGCAGCGGGGACAGGCCGTGCTTGATGGCGTTCTCCACCAGCGTCGGCAGCACCATCGGCGGCAGCGGCGTGGCGAAGAGCGCCGCATCGGCCTCGATGTCGAAGCGCAGCCGCTCGCCCATGCGCATCTGCAGGATGGTGAGGTAGCTGCGGGCGAGCTCGAGCTCCTGGCCGAGCGTGGACATGCCCTGGCGCATGCTGGGCAGGGCGGCCCGCAGGTAGGCGATCAGGCTGCCCATCATGTCGCGGCCGCGTTCGGGCGCGGTCTCGTAGAGACGCTTCACGTTGGCCAGCGTGTTGAACAGGAAGTGCGGCTCGATCTGCGCATTCAACGCGGAGAACTGGGCCTCCATCTGCTGGGCCTGCAGCCGGTCATGCTGCCGGGCCAGTTCGGCGAGGCGGGCCTGGGCGCTGCGCTCCTCGCGCACGCCGTGCAGCAGCGCGGCAAAGAAGCCGCCCAGCACCAGCCACAGCAGCGAGGTGGACAACACCCAGTCCCAATGCAGCGGCGCATCGGGAGCACCCAGGTTGGCGACCTTGTAGCGCAGCAGCGTGCCGACGGTGGCGCCCGCGGTGATGGCGACGGCGCGAAAGCCGACCGGCCACCGGGTCCGCCAGCGGGTGAGCAGGGCCTCGGCCAGCGCCAGCGCGGCCAGCACGCTGAGCGCGGTCAGCAGCGTCTGCCGGGTGAAGCGCAGCCACTCCATGAGCCAGTCGGCGATGCCGTCGTCCTGCGTCATCCAGGTGAGCGATCGCGAGCCCGCCATCGCGAGGCAGAAATAGAAGCACGCCGCGATCATGCGCAGGTTGAACAGCTGCAACGCCGCGTCCCGCGCCGAGCGGCGGGGCTCGGACGGTTCACCTGCGGGCGGGACGGAGGACGCATCGGACATGGGCGGGATTCTGGCCGCCGGTCGCGGGAGCCGCCAGCGGGCGTGCGACGAAGCCGTCCAGGGTCGGACGAGTCCGGCATCCGTGGGGCGGACGCGGCACGGGCGCTGCACGGACGCGGCATACTCGCCGCCCATGAAGATCCATATCGGCAATGGTGTCCGCCTGTTCGTGGACGTCGAGGGACCCGGCCTGGTGCCGGACGGGGCACGGATGCGGGAGAAGCCGACGCTGATCTGCATGCATGGCGGGCCGGGTTTCGACCATGCGGCGTTCAAGCCGGCGTTCAGCCAGTTGGCGGACCTCGCGCAGATCGTCTACTACGACCATCGGGGCCATGGCCGCAGCGATCCGCGTCCGTCGTCCGAGTGGACGCTGGACATGTGGGCCGACGACATCGTCCGCCTGTGCGATGCGCTGGGCATCGAGAAGCCGATCGTGCTGGGCCAGTCCTTCGGCGGTTTCGTCGCGCAGCGCTACATCGCGCGGCACCCGGGGCACGCCTCGAAGGTGATCCTGTCCAGCACCTCGCACCACATGGGGCTGGCGCGCAAGCTCGATGCCTTCGAACGGCGCGGCGGCCCCGAGGCCCGCGCCCTGGCCGAGGCCTTCTGGAGCCGTCCGACGCGCGAGACCTTCGAGGCCTACTGGGCCGGCGTGCGCCATCTCTACAACACGCAGCCCGCGGCCGATCCGGAGGCGGGCGGCCGCACGCTGTTGAACCTGGACATCCTGCTGCACTTCGTCAGCGGGGAGAAGCAGGACCTCGGGCTCCTCAAGGGGCTGGAGAAGGCGTTGTGCCCGGTGCTGGTGATGGTGGGCGAGGACGACCCGGTCTGCCCGCTCGAGGACGCGCTGGAGATCCACGACGCGCTGCCCGCGCAGTGGCGTCAGCTGGCGCGTTTCCCGGGTGTCGGGCACGGCGCGTGGCGGGACGACCCGGTCGCGGCCTTCGCGGTGCTGAGGAAGTTCATCGCCGGGTGATCGGCGGGTGAATCGCGGGCGACCCGGTCTTGCTCGCGGGAACGGGCGGACGTGAGGTCCAGCGGCCGGCGAAGTGCCGCTTGCCGCTCAGGACGCGACCAGCGCCTTGAGGTCGCGCTCGGCCAGCGTCGCGTCGCCGAGGTTGAGCTCGATGACGCGGCGCAGGTGGGTGATGCTCTCGATGTCGATGCCCAGGCAGAGCAGCCCGGCGCGATCGCCCTCCACGTGCGCGAGCTGGGCCGCCATCGTGATGCGGCCGTCGTGCGGCGCCAGCGGCAGGTCCAGCAGGCACAGCGCGCCGGGCTCGACGTCCGAGCCGGGCGGCAGCAGCAGCAACGCGCCCTTGAGCGACAGGTCCAGCACCTGCACCGGCAGGCGTTGATCGACCGTCACCAGTTGCGCCGGACCGGCGAACGCGATGCGGGAGAAGTGACGGCGTTCGGCGGCGCTCATGGTGTCTTCCGGGTGAGCCGGCGGTCAGAGCTCGGCGTAGATCGTGCTCTTCTCGATCGCCTGGTGCAGGCGCGAGGGCGCGAGCGGTTCCAGGCCCATCGTCTCCAGCAGGTACCACGAGGCGCGCAGCAGCGCGGACGTGGCCTGGCGGAGTTCGGTCGACTCAGGCGTCTCCGCGCGGGACAGCATCGCCTGGAGCTGACGCGGCTGGTTGTGGCCGGCCACCTCCGGCACCTGCGACGGGACATGCGCCTGGGTCAGCCGGCCCAGCAGCTGCTGGACCTCATGGCCGTGCTCGGGGGACTGGATCAGCCGCGCGAGGTCGCCCAGCAGGCGCTCGCCGGCGGCGGCCAGCAGCTGCGCGGAATGGTCCGCGCCGCCGCCCACGTAAAGCGCCGACGCCATGTCCAGGTACTCCAGCGCTCGCGCCAGACGGGGCAGATCACTGCTCACTGCATGTCCTCCTTGATGCACTCTTGTCACGACTGCGTTTTGCATGCATCGCCGCTCCTTGTTCTGGAAACCGGTTCCCTCTCGACGGCGTGAAGGGGAGTGTATCGGCGCGCCGCGGCGCTGCGCACACCGTTTGTCACGGCGGCGGGTAGCATCCATCCGTTCGGAGGGCGGGCACTTCCTTTGCCGTCCCACCCGACCCGGCGCGGGCGACGCCATCACCCGACGCCATTCAGACTTACCCGGAGATTCACATGGACCGTCATGACATCCCCACCGAGGGGCTGATCGATCTCAGCGAGGCGCCGTCGATGCGTACGCGCCGCGACGCGCTGGGACGGCTGGGCCGCTATGCCGCCGCGGGGCTGGTGCTGCCGCCTGGATTGGCCGCGCTGCCGGCGCTGGCCGCCGACAACGAGGATGACACCTACGACCAGGACTCGGTCCTGCATGAGGCGACCGAGTTCTTCGGCGAAACGACCGAAGGCCTGGCCAAGGTGATCGAGAAGGCCTTCAAGGACCAAGGGCGCCCGAACGCCTACATCAAGGGCCAGGAAGCCAGCGGCGCGGTGACTGTCGGCCTGCGCTACGGCGATGGCCAGCTGATCATGAAGCGCGGCGGCGGCGGCAAGGTCTACTGGGCGGGGCCGTCGGTGGGGTTCGACGTCGGCGGCAATGCGTCGAAGGTCTTCACGCTGGTCTACAAGCTGCCGAAGGCCAGCGCGATCTATCGCCGCTTCCCCGGCGTGGACGGCAGCCTGTACTACATCGGCGGCGCGGGCGTGAACTACCAGCGCGCCAACGGCATCACGCTGGCGCCGATCCGGCTGGGCGTGGGACTGCGCGCCGGGGCGAGCGTCGGCTACGTCCACTACCGGCGCGAGAAGTCGATCAATCCGTTCTGAGGTCGGAAGGCGGCCGGTGGCGGTCGCCGGCGCTCGGCCGGCGTTCAGCCGGTGCGCAGCGGCGCGCCTTCGCGCTGGCTGCGCGCGAGCGCCTGCTCGGCACGACCGAGCAGGCCGCTGCCGGTATCGCCGGGACCACGCCAGGCCGTGAGGCCCATGCTGAGCGGACCGGCCGCCGGTTGCTGCTGCATCCACACCGCGCGGAAGCGCTCGCAGACCTTGCGGCCGGTGGGCAGGTCGACGTCGTGCAGCAGCATGAGCATGGCCTCGCCCTGCCCGAGCGCGAGCACGTCCTGTGCGCGGCACTGCTGGCGCAGCATGTGCGGCAGCGCGCCAGCGGGCGCGCGTGCCGCGCCCAGCGCCACCAGGCACCAGGCCATGTCCGGGGAGTTCTGCTGCTGGCGCTCGACGAGCCGCGCGAGCAACTGATCGCGCGAAGCCAGCGGCGAGGACGCGCCGGACTCGATGGCCAGCAGATGGAAGCGCTTGAAGTGGGCGAGGGCGACGTTGAAGTCGCCATGCGCCTCGGCCAGGGCGCTGAAGGTTTCCTGCACCGGCGCGTGGTTGTCGCCGTGGATCTTGCGCAGCTCGTCCAGACGAGAGCGCGCTGCGTCGAGTTGGCCGTCCAGGATCAGACGACGGGCATCGGCGCAGCCTTGTTCCAGATCGCCCAACGTGTTGGGGCTGGACCGCAAGACCTTATCGGGAGTCATAACCGAAAAGAATAGCGTCCGCTATCCGACCAAACTATGGGGCCAACCCGGGGAAACGTCGTTGCAGTCGCATCAAATGGTGTGCGCGCTGCAAGTGCGTGCTTACCGGTGGACACGTGGACCACTGCTTGGTGACGAGCGGATGTGGTGATCGCGACAGCTGAAGGATCGGTGCGGCAGGCGGAGCGGATGACGATCACGCGTCGAGGCCATGACGCATTCGTGGATGAGGGACAGGACGCTGGGCAAGGCGGGACTAGGATGGTCCGCGACCCTTGTGTTGACGCTGATGGAGACCCCCGCATGACCCAGCAGACCGTGCCCCCGTCCGTTCCTTCCACCGCGTCCGCGGCCTCGTCGCCACTGCCGCTGCAGGCGACCGCCGAGACGCTCCCGCCGCAGGACATCAGCGCCGAGGTCCTGCTGGAGAAATACGCGAAGGACGGCGAACGCAACCTCGAGGAGGTGCGGGCGCGCGTGGCGCGGGCGCTGGCGGTGGCGGAGTCGCCGGAGCAGCGCGCGCACTGGGAGGCGAAGTTCCTGGCGGCGCAGCGGCGCGGTTTCGTGCCGGCGGGGCGGATCGCCTCGGCGGCGGGGACGGCGCTGTCGGCGACCTTGATCAACTGCTTCGTGCAGCCGGTGGGCGACGCGATCGCGGAGGAGGAGGACGGTCATCCCGGCATCTACACCGCCTTGACCGAGGCGGCCGAGACGATGCGGCGCGGGGGCGGCGTCGGGTACGACTTCTCCCGGATCCGACCCAAGGGCGCGTACGTGAAGTCGACGCAATCGAGCGCGTCGGGGCCGGTGAGCTACATGCGGGTGTTCGACCGCAGCTGCGAGACGGTGGAATCGGCCGGCTCGCGGCGCGGCGCGCAGATGGGCGTGCTGCGCTGCGACCACCCGGACATCGAGGAGTTCATCCACGCCAAGGACCAGGGCGACCTGAAGAACTTCAACATCTCGGTGGGCGTGACGGACGCGTTCATGGAGGCGGTGGAGGCGGACGCGGACATCGAGCTCGTGCACAAGGCGACGCCGGGCGACAAGCAGCGCGCGGCCGGCGCGACGCAGCGGGCGGACGGCGTCTGGGTCTACCGCCGCCTGCGGGCCCGCAAGCTGTGGGACCAGGTCATGCGGTCCACCTACGACCACGCGGAGCCGGGGGTGCTGTTCCTGGACCGGATCAATGCGGACAACAACCTGCATTACTGCGAGTCGATCAGCGCGACGAATCCTTGCGCGGAGCAACCGCTCCCTTCCTACGGCTGCTGCTGCCTCGGCTCGATCGACCTGACGGTCTTCGTCAAGGACGCGTTCACGGCGAGGACCTCGTTCGACGAGGCCGAGTTCGCCGATGTCTGCAGGACCGCCACCCGCATGCTCGACAACGTGCTGGACGTGACCCCGTGGCCGTTGCCGCAGCAGGCGCGCGAGGCCGCCAACAAGCGGCGCGTGGGGCTCGGCTTCACGGGCCTGGGCGACACGCTGGTGATGCTCGGCCTGCGCTACGACGGCGAGCCCGCCCGCGCGATGGCGCGCCGCATCAGCGAGATCATGCGCGACGCCGCCTATGAGGCGTCCGCCGACCTCGCCATCGAGCGCGGCGCGTTCCCGCTCTTCAACGCCGATCTCTACCTGTCGGGCGGCAACTTCGCGTCGCGGCTGCCGCCGTGGCTGAAGGACAAGATCCGCGCGCAGGGCCTGCGCAACTCGCACCTGCTGTCGATCGCGCCGACCGGCACGATCTCGCTGGCCTTCGCCGACAACGCCAGCAACGGCATCGAGCCCGCGTTCTCGTGGAGCTACACCCGCAGGAAGCGCATGCCCGACAACTCCTTCAAGGAGTACGCCGTCGAGGACCATGCCTGGCGGCTCTACCGCCACCTGTTCGGCGCCGACGCGCCGCTGACCGACGCCTTCGTCACCGCGCTCGAGCTGCAGGCGTCGGACCACGAGGCGATGGTCGCGGCCGTCGCGCCCTACGTCGACACCTCGATTTCCAAGACCGTCAATGTGCCGGCGGACTATCCCTACGCCGACTTCCAGGATCTCTATCGCCTGGCCTGGAAGAGCGGGCTGAAGGGCCTCGCGACCTATCGCCCGAACAGCGTGCTCGGCGCGGTGCTCAGCGTCGAGCCGATCGCCCAGCCGGAGCCGCTCAAGGCCGACATCGGCCCCAACCAGCGCTTGCGCGTCGAGCGCCTGCCCAAGCCGGTGCTTGCGTCGCTGCGCTGGCCGAGCCGGCCCGAGATGCCGGGCGGCAATCCGGCGTGGTCGACCATGATCCGCCACCCGCATGGCGACTTCGCGCTCTTCGTCGGCGAGCTGCCGGCGGAGGGGCCGGATGCGGGCCTCTTCGGCCGCACGTTGCCGTTCGAGGTCTGGGTCAACGGCGCGGAGCAGCCGCGCGGCCTCGGCGCGCTGGCGAAGACGCTGTCGATGGACCTGCGCGCCAATGACGCGGCCTGGCTGCGTCTGAAGCTCGACGCGCTGGCGACCGTCGCCGAGGAGCGCGCGTTCGAGATGCCGATGCCGCCGCTCGGCGAGCCGCGGCTGTTCCCGGGCGTCGTCGCGGCGACGGCGGCGGTGATCCGCTGGCGCTGCGAGCAGCTCGGGGCTTTGCAGGAAGGCGGTCCGACGCCGGTGCTGGACGCGATGTTCTCGCGCGAGGAGCCGCGCACCGGCACGGCCGGGACGCTCGCCTGGGCGGTCGACGTCGACAACCCCGCGACCGGCGAACTCTTCACGCTGACGCTCAAGGAGGTGAGCTTGCCCACGCCCGACGGGGGCAGCGTCACGCGGCCCTGCGCGATGGGGTTCTCGGGCAATTACCCGAAGGCGCTCGATGGACTCGCGCGTTTGCTGTCACTGGACATGCGCGTGCTCGATCCGGGCTGGATCGGCATGAAGCTGCGCAAGCTGCTCAACGTGGGCGAGCCGCTGGGCCATTTCATGGCGCCGGTGCCGACGCTGTCGGGGGAAAGACGGCAGCAGGTGTGGCCGTCGACGGTCGCGTATGTCGCGCGCCTGGTCATCCACCGCTACGCGATGCTGGGGGTGCTGGACGAGCACGGTTATCCGCTCGTCGACATGGGGCTGATGCAGCAGGCGCCGGCCAGGGGCACGGGAACTGCCACGGGGGCGGCGCGCACCGCCTCGGAGGCCGGCGGCATCATCGCGATGGCCGGCAAGAAGTGTCCCGAGTGTGGCAACGCCACGCTCATCCACCGCGACGGGTGCGAGTTCTGCACCGCGTGCGGGTTCGTGGGGCAGTGCGGCTGACTGCCCCTTCCCGACCCGACGCCAGGCTCGGGGCCTGGCGCACTGGCGGGCGTCACGCCTGAGGCGGTGCCAAGCGCTTTGCCAGGCGTTGTGCCTGGCGTTTTATGCCTGGCCTTGCGGCTTGTCGTCCGCCGGAGCGTTGCCTCCGGCCGGTGCGCCCTGGGCGTTCGGCTCATCCGCCGGGGCGTCCGAGCCTGCACCGCTGGCCTTGCGATGGGCCTTTTCTTCCTTCTTCTTCTTCTTGGCCAGCTCGCGTTGGCGTTTTTCGTATGAGTAGTTGGGGGTAGCGATATCGGCCTCCGATAGGTTGGGGGTGATCGATGAGCCTGACGTTTCCGCCATTGCGCGAATCCGGGCGAGCTCCTGCCGGTGGACGTTGGTCCCGGTGGTGGTCAATCGAAGGCCGCCGCCATGCCATTCCAGCCAGTCCAGATCGACCAGACGGTCGATCAGCTTCTCCGGGATCTCATTGGCCTGACGCCGCTGGAGCGCGTCGACACTCTGCCGCAACGAAGCACGGAGCTCGTCGAGGGTTTGTGGGACAGGCATGGTGCTCCTCCTCCGAAATCGCCCCGCGACATGCGGTTCGAACAGATTCGCCAAGCAATCAAGGCGAGGACTTGCACGGCTTCCGACAGGAGAGACGAAGCGAAGACTTCGGGATGACAGGCTCACGGTCTATCGGCTGATCGTAGCGCAGACCGTGCGCGAACCTTTTTCGCGGAAAACGAATCCGTTAAGACGGCGTTTGCGTACAGCGTTCCAGTGAGGCCTTCCGGCCTTGCCGCCAACCCTGAGGAGCTGCGATGACCACCTTGTCCCCCCGCGCGAAATCCCCGACGTCCGTCTTCGTCCTGCTGGCGCCCGTCGCCCTGCTGGGCGCCTGCGCCATGTCCGGCCCGTCGGGCTCGAACGCCCCGGCGTTCTCCCAGGCCGGCCTGCCCGCCGCCGTGCAGGTGCCTGAGGGGCACAAGGTGTCGATGGAGACCGTCGGCGTCGGCAAGATCACCTATGAATGCCGCGCGAAGAAGGACATGGCCGGGCAGTTCGAGTGGGTGTTCGTCGGCCCGGACGCGACCCTGAGCGATCGGCGCAGCACCGTGGTCGGCAAGTACTACGGCCCGCCCGCCACCTGGGAAGCCCGCGACGGTTCCAAGGTCACCGGCACGCAGGTCGCGGTGGCGCCGGCGTCCCCGGGCAGCATCCCGCTGCAGCTGGTGAAGGCCAATCCCGCCGTCGGCATGGGCGCCATGCAGGGTGTGAGCCATATCCAGCGCGTGGCCACCAAGGGCGGCGTCGCGCCGCAGACCGCCTGCGATGCCGCAGGGGTCGGGCAGAAGCAGGTCGTCGACTACCAGGCGGACTACATCTTCTGGGCGCCGGTGGCGATGCGCTGAAGCCGGTCCGTCGGGACTTCCCTGTCCCGTAAGAGAAGGATGTCGAGCGGGGCCGCTCCTGACTATGCTTCGCGCACCGCCGCGGTGCTCGTGGCGGGCGCCGAGGAGGTATCCATGCCGGCTCTCCGTTCCGCCAGTCCCCTGGCCCGATTCGACTATCCGCACGCCGCGCGCCGCGAGATGCTGGCCTTCCTCCCGCAGGACTGCCGACGCGTGCTGGACGTCGGCTGCAACACCGGCGCCTTCGGAGAGGCCGTCAAGCAGACCCGCCCCGGCACCGAGGTCTGGGGCGTCGAGCCCGACGCGGGGGCCGCGGAACGCGCCGGTGCCCATCTGGACCGGGTGATGCAAGGCTTCTTCGATCCGATGCTGCCGCTGCCCGAAGCCCATTTCGACGCCATCGTCTTCAACGACGTGCTCGAGCACATGCCCGATCCCTGGGCCGCGCTGAACCTGGCCGCGCCGCTGCTCGCACCGGGCGGCGTGGTGCTGGCCTCGCTGCCCAACCTGCTGCACCTGGACACGATCTGGCCGCTCGTCCACGACCGCGACTTCCGCTACGAGCCCTGCGGCGTCCGCGACCGGACGCATCTGCGCTTCTTCACCCGCACCAGTGCGCAGCGCATGTTCGACGAATGCGGCTACGAGGTCGTCAGCGTCCAGGGCATCAACGAGCAGTGGTACACCTCGTCGCTCAAGCGCCGGCTGGCCTTCCGGCTCTTCGGACGGCAGCTCGAGGAGACGAAGTGGGTGCAGTTCGCCTTCGTCGCCCGGCCCAAGGCGCCCCGACTGGTGTCCTGAACGGCGGGAAGAATCGCCCCACCGCCGACGGGTGACCTCGGCAGCCGCGACAATGCGCCGCATGCGCGCCCTGATCGACCTGCTGATCCAACACGACTTCCTGCTCGTCTTCCTCGTGACGCTGGCCGCGCGCATCGGTGCGCCGGTGCCGGCGGCGCCGCTGCTGGTGGTCGCGGGCGGACTGGCGGCGGCGGGGCGCCTGTCGGCGGTGTCGCTCGTCGTGGCGGCGGTGCTGGCCAACGTCCTGGGCGACGCCATCTGGTTCATCGCCGGCCGCAGCTACGGCCACCGGGTGTTGCGGCTGCTGTGCCGCGTCTCGCTGTCCCCCGACGTCTGCGTCCGCCAGAGCGAGAGCCTCATCGCGCGCTGGGGCGGCAGCTCGTTGCTGGCCGCGAAATTCCTGCCCGGCATCTCCGTCGTCGCGGCGCCGATGGCCGGTGCGCTCGGCATGGGCTGGCGCCGTTTCATCGCCTATGACGCCGTCGCCGGACTGGTCTGGACGGCGTGTTTCCTCGGGCTCGGACTGATCTTCAGCGACCAGATCCAGGACGTGCTGGACTTCCTCTCCAACGCCGGCCTGCTGGCGGTCGCGGCGATCGTCGCGGTGCTGGCGCTCCTGATCGGCAACCGCTGGCGGCGTCGCCGCCAGATGGCGAAGCTGCAGGGCGAGGTCGAGCGCATCAGCGTCGAGGACGCCGCGGCGCTCTGCGAGCAGGACATGGCGCCGCTCTTCATCGATGTCCGCAGCGATCCCGGCCGAGCCGCCGATCCGCGCACGCTGCCGGGCGCGCTCAACATCCCGCTGACCCGCCTGCCGGAATACGCCGAGCAGTTGCCCGACGACCGCCTGCTGGTCCTCTACTGCAACTGCCCGAACGAGGTCTCCGCCATCCAGGGCGCGCATGAGCTCATGAAGCGCGGTCATCCGCGCGTGCTGGCGCTGGACGGCGGCCTGGACGGCTGGCACGAACTGCAGCGGCGCCAGGGACGGGACCGGGGCGACAGCGGCGACGGTGATGCGGCGGGCCAGGCGCCCAAGGTCTCGACGTCACCTGCCGCCGCTCCCGCGGCTCCGGCGGCCCTGCACTCGGCGACGCCCGCCGTCCCCTGATCTGAGGAGGGGCGGCTCCCGCGGCTGGCCCGGCGCTTGCATACTGGCGCCCATGACCGTTGCCGTCCTGCCCGTCGCCTCGCCGGTCCTTGCGCCGACCATCCTCGACCTGGAGGCGTCCGGTTTCGGGCGCGGCAGCTACCCGATCGAGATCGGATTCGTCGAAGCGGGCGGCCTGCCCTTCTGCTCGCTGATCCAGCCCGCGCCGGAGTGGGAGCATTGGGATGAGCAGGCCGAGGCGCTGCACGGCATCTCGCGCGAATTGCTGCTGCGTCACGGCCGCCCGCGTGACTGGGTCGCCGACGAGCTCAACAAGCGCCTGGCGGGCCAGACGGTCTACTCCGACAGCTGGGGCCATGACTACCCGTGGATGAGCAAGCTCTTCGACAGCGTCGGCCGCCTGCCGCGTTTCCGGATCGAGGACCTGCGCCGCCTGCTCAGCGAAGACGAGGCCCAGCGCTGGAACGCCGTCCAGCAGGAGGTTCGCGCCGAGGCGCAACTGCGTCGTCATCGGGCCAGCGCCGACGCCAAGGTCCTGCAGATGACGCTGATGCGCCTCAAGCACGGCGCATCGACGCCGACCGCATCACTGGACGGCCGCGACCCGGGCGACTTCGGCAACTGCGGCTGACCCGCACCGGGCCACGACGTCCGCCGATCCCGGATCGTTCCGACGTCAGCTGATCTCCGTGGGGCCGGAATGGGGCTTGGGGGTCCTGGAGGGATCCCCCATGCCCCGTGGAGAGCCCGCGCCTGGCAAGCCGGAGTCGGCTGCCCCGCCCGCTGCACCTGCCGCGCCCACGGCGCCCGCCGCACCCACCGCACCCGACGCAGGCTTGCGCTCCGCGCAGAGGCTCCCGCTCGATCTCCCCCGCCCCGCCCGCTTCGCGCGGTAGAGCTGCTCATCCGCCTGTGTGACGAGATCGTCGATGTCGGCCTGCCGCGCCCACTGAACGCAGAACCCGACGCTGGTGCCGATGTGGAGTTCCAGCGCACCGATGCGGAACGGCATCGTCAGCGCATGCACCAGCTTGTCGGCGACGACCTGCGCGTCCACCGGTTTCGCGACATGGGTGAGGAACACGGCGAACTCGTCGCCGCCGACGCGGGCCACGAGGTCCTGCGGCCGCAGCGCGTGGCGCAGCCTGCCGGAGACGGCCTTCAGCAGCGCGTCGCCGACGGGATGTCCGTACTCGTCGTTGACGGGCTTGAAGCGGTCCAGGTCGAGGTACAGCAGCGCCACCAGTTCGTCGCGGTCCGTCGCGCGCCCGAGCGCGGCGTTGACCTGCGACGCGAAGCCGGCGCGGTTGAGCAGCCCGGTGAGCGGGTCCGTGTTGGAGGCCCGCAGCAGCCGCATCTGTTCCTGCTTGACGTCGGTGACGTCGCGCGCGACGCCGTAGGCGCCGATGATCGCGCCGTCGTCGTTGAGCAGCGGTGCGTAGGTGAGCTCGACGTAGCGCGTCTCGCCGCGGTCGTCGCCGTCCAGCGGCATCGGGCGGCTGACGCCGTCGTCGTCGCGCATCTCGACGACGCTGGTCTCGCCCTCGAAGGCGCGTTGGATCAGCGGATGCACGGCCGGATACAGGTCGTCGAAGACGTCCGCCGCGTGGCGGCCCTGCCAGGACTTTTCCGGGATGTCGAAGCGGCGCTCGAAGGCCTTGTTGCAGAACAGCACGCGTTCATCGGTGTCGACGGCCAGCATCATGACGTTGACGCTCTGCGCCATCGCGCTCATGACGGCCTGGCTGCGCTCGCGCTCGCGCCGGGCGGCGAGCTCGGGCGTGATGTCGGCGATCGTCCCGGCGTGCGCGACGATGCGCCCGCCCAGGCGCATCGGCCGCATCCGCAGACGCACCATCAGTTCCGAGCCGTCGCGGCGCGTCAACTGCCGCACGCGGTCGACCGGTTCCCCCACGGCGACCAGTGCGGCCCATTGCTCGCGCGTCAAATCGCGCTCCGATGGGGAGAGACGGTCCAGCCAGCCCCAGGCCAGGTCCTTGCGGTCGACCTCCATCAGGCGGAGGTAGGTCTCGTTGGCATACACGGTGCGGCCCTGGAGATCACAGCGGAACAGGCCCATCGGCGAGGCGTCGGCGGTGGCTTCGCGTTCGGCCTCGCGCAGCCGGGTGCGCTGCTGCAACCGCGTGAACCAGGCCATCAGGCCGACGGCGATCGCCGTGACCACCAGCGAGAAGCCCAGCACCGCGCGCCGCTGCTGCAGGTAGCCGGCGAGGATGCGGTCGCGCTCGAAGGACACGAACAGACGCAGCGGGTAGTCCTGCAGCACGCGGTAGGAAACGATGCGATCGCGCCCGTCGGCCGGGCTTTTCGTCACCATGAACTGGCCGCTGGCCGGCGGGCTCGGCGGCAGTACCTCGCCGCCGGGGACCTGTCGCATGTTGGTGCCGACCAGGCCCGGGACTTCGGGCCAGCGGGCCATGGCGACACCGTCGTCGCGTTCCAGCAGCACGGCCATGCCTGAGCGCATCGACCGCGTGCGGTAGATGCGCAGCAGCACGTCGAGGTCGATGAAGCCCACCGTCGCGGTGAAGGCGCCGGTCGGCGCGCTCAGGCGCGTGGCCATCGGCAGGACGAAGTGGGCGCCCGGCCGCAGCCGGATCGGCGTGCCGAGGATGATGCTCGGTCCGCCGGGGCGCCCCAGTTCGGACAGGAAGCTCTTCGCACCGAGGTCGGCATAGGGCTCGCCGGTCACCGACGGGATGCGCCACAGGCGGCCGTCGGCGCTGGCCAGCATCACGTCGGTGATCCCGCGCGAGTTGTCGCGCAGCGAATCGGCCAGCAGCGACACGGTGGCGTCCAGGTCCTGGCGTTCGTTCCTGCGCGTGAGCAGCAGCAGGTCCAGCGTGCGCAGACTGCCTTCGGTTTCGCGCAGCAGCTGCTCGGTGTCCTGCGCCGCGTTGAGGGCGATGCTGTGCAGGTCCTCCTGCAGGTCCTCGACCAGCGATTTCGGATAGAGCAGCGCGAACCACAGCACCAGCGCCCACAGCACGAGCAGCACCAGCCCCAGCGCCAGGAACGGGCCGAAGACCACCAGGCGTCTCACCTGGAGACGCTCCGCGACGGACTGGCTGAATGGGGAGGCGGCCATCGGTCGGATTGTGGTCGTCCCGCGTGTGCCTTCAAACGCCCAACAACGGGGGCTCGGGCGGGTTTTTCGGCGGGTCCGGCACGTGGCTGTCCGGATCGTCGCGGGCCAGCTCGGTCAGGCAGCGCAGGCACAGGCACTGGTCGGGCCAGCGGGCGGCGAGTTCGCGCTTGAGGCCCTCGCCCAGCCGCGTGCCGAAGCAGGCGCACCAGCCGTCGTCCACGCCGCAATGGAAACCGCCGCCGCAACGCGGGCAGGAGGTGTTGAGGGTGTTGACCGTGTCGGCGGGGAGCGGCGTCGGCGTGCTCATGACGACGGATTGTCGGCGATGCTCAGCCGAACAGCCCGCGATGCCGCTCGCGCAGCAGGTTCTTCTGCACCTTGCCCATCGCGTTGCGCGGCAGCTCGGTCTCGACGAAGACCCGCTTCGGCACCTTGAAGCCGGCGATGCGGTCCTTCAGCGCCGCGACCAGCGTCGCGCCGTCCAGCGCGGCGCCGGATCGCGGCACCACCACGGCGATCACGCCCTCGCCGAAGTCCGGATGCGGCACGCCGACCACGGCCGACTCCGCCACGCCGGGCAGCTCGTTGAGCCAGCCCTCGATCTCCGCCGGGTACACGTTGTAGCCGCCGGTGATGATCAGGTCCTTGCTCCGCCCCACGATCGTCACGTAGCCGCGGTCGTCGCGCCGGCCCACGTCGCCGGTCTTGAACCAGCCGTCGGCGGTGAACTCCTCCTTCGTTTTCTCCGGCATGCGCCAGTAGCCGGCGAACACGTTGGGCCCGCTCACCTGGAGGTGGCCGATCTCGCCGTCGCCCGTGCTGGGGCAGGGCGCGCCCGCGTCGTCGACGACGCGCAGGCCCACGCCCGGCAGCGGATAACCGACCGTGCCGCCGCGGCGCTCGCCGTCCTCGGCCTTGTACGGGTTCGACGTCAGCATGACCGTCTCGCTCATGCCGTAGCGCTCCAGGATCGTGAACCCGGTGCGGCGCTGCCATTCGTGGAACGTCTCGATCAGCAGCGGCGCGGAACCGCTGATGAACAGCCGCATCCGCGCGCACGCGTCCTTCGTCAGCGTCGCCTGCTCGAGCAGCCGCACGTACAGCGTCGGCACGCCCATGAACAGCGTCGCGTCGGCCAGCCGCGCGATCACGCCGCGCGGATCGAAGCGGTTGAACCACAGCATCTTCGCCCCGGCCAGCAGCGCCCCGTGCGACGCGACGAACAGCCCGTGCACGTGGAAGATCGGCAGCGTGTGGATCAGCACGTCGTCCGCCTTCCAGCCCCAGTAGTGCTTGAGCACCTCGGCGTTGGACAGCAGGTTGCCGTGGCTCAGCATCGCGCCCTTGCTGCGACCGGTCGTGCCGCTCGTGTAGAGGATCGCGGCCAGGTCATCGGCCTTCTTCTCGGCCACCTGGTGCGTGTCGGGCATCTGCACCGCGCGATCCAGCAGCGTGCCGCTGCGGTCCTCGTTCAGCGTGAACACCCACGGCACCTTGGCCTGGAACGCCAGCTTGCTGATCCAGCCGAAATTCTTCCCCGCGCAGACGACCACCGCCGGCTCCGCGTTGCCGATGAAGTACTCGAGCTCGGCGGCCTGGTAGGCCGTGTTCAGCGGCAGGTAGACGTAGCCGGCGCGCAGCACCGCGAGGTACAGCAGCAGCGCCTCGACGCTCTTCTCCGTCTGCACCGCGACGCGGCTGCCCGCGGGCAGGTCCAGCGAGTCCAGCAGGTTCGCGATCATCGCCGTGGCGCGGTCGATGTCGCGCCAGCTGTAGCGCTGGCCGGCGTCGGGGCCGTCGGCCAGCTCGATCGCGCAGGCGTCCAGGTCGTCGGAGAAATTCGCGCGCAGCGCGGCGAACAGGTTGGCGTTCGCGGTGGCTTTCTGGGGAGCGTTCATGTCGGGAGTCGCAGGCCGGGGTTCAGGCAATCGCTATCGGATCGAGGATCAATCCAGTTTCGCACCGCTGCGCTTGACCACGTCGGCCCAGCGCAGGACCTCGCCGTGCACGAACTTGCCGAACGCGTCGCCGTAGAGCGTCGGCATGTCGGTGCCCAGGCCGGTCCAGATGTTCTTCAGTTCCTCCGTCGCGTAGGCCTTGCGGAGTTCGGCCTGCATCGCGGCGATCACTTCCTTCGGCGTGCCCTTGGGGGCCCACAGGCCGTACCAGGTGGCGACCTGGTACTGCGGGATGCCGGCTTCCACGGCGCTCGGGATGTCCGGGAAACCCGGCGCGCGCTTGGAGGAGGCCACCGCCAGCGCCTTGATGCGGCCGCCGCGGATGTGTGCGGCGGACGAGCCCAGGCCGTCGAACATCAGGTCCACCTGGCCCGCCATCAGGTCCTGCAGCGCCGGGCCGGCGCCGCGGTAGGGGATGTGGGTGATGAAGGTCTGCGTCTGCAGCTTGAAGAGCTCGCCCGCCAGGTGGTGCGAGGTGCCGTTGCCCGCCGAGCCGTAGTTCAGCTTGCCGGGGTTCTTCTTGAGCAGCTCCAGCAGGCCCTTCACGTCGGTGACGGGCACCTTCTGCGGATTGATCACGATGACCTGCGGCACGCTGGAGACCAGGGCGACGGGGATGAAGTCCTCCTCGAGCTTGTAGTCGAGCTTCGGGTACATCGCCGGCGCGATCGCGTGATGCACCGCGCCCATGAAGAAGGTGTAGCCGTCCGGCGCGGCCTTGGACGCGATCGTCGCCCCCACGGTGCCGCCGGCGCCGCCCTTGTTGTCGATGATGAACTGCTTGCCGGTCTGCTTGGTCAGCACGGCGGTCAGCGGCCGCGCGAAGGCGTCGGTGCCGCCGCCGGCCGGGAAGGGCACGACGATGACCACTGGCCGGCTCGGCCAGGTGGCCTGCGCGAACGCCGACGGCGCGATGCCCGCGCCCGCGGCGGACAGGGAAGCCAGGGCGGCGGCGCCCAGCAGGCGGCGGCGGGTCGTGGAACTCTGGGTCATGCGTGTCTCCTGTGGGTCCTGGGGGCCTCTGCGGGCCACGGTGTCGGTAGGCAAGGGTTGCGGAAAGAGGATGCGGAAGGGTCAGAGCAGACCGCCCACGGCGCGCGCCGTCGCGATCTCTCCCTGGGTGAAGGCTTCGTGGTGTTGCTCGATGCGGTCGAGGTCGTAGAGGTAATTGACCATCATCCCGTGCGACTGTTTCAGTCCTTTGGCCGAGCGGTCGCCGCCGGGATTGAGTCGCTCCAGGCGGGCGCCGTTGTCGAGGTGGAAACGCGCGACCGGGTCGCCGCCGGGCAGCGGCGTCTGGGCGATGAGGTAGACGGCGGCCAGGCGGCGCAGGTCGGCCTGCAGGGCCTCGTCGTCGAGGGCTCCCGGGCTGGCGAGCTCGGCCGGTGTGTGGTGCTTCAATCGTGCGAGCGCTTCCGCGGTGCGCGCGCGTTGCGCCGGCTTCAGGCCGGAAAGCGCGGGGAGGGCGGCGGACTCGTCGTCCGTCGCCCGGATCGCCTGCAGCCAGGCCGCGAAGCCCGGGATCGGCGACAGCGTGCAGAACTGCTTGAGCCGCGGCAGCTCCTGCCTCAGATGCTCGGCCACGCGCTTGATCAGGAAGTTGCCCAGCGACACGCCGCGCAGCCCCGGCTCGCAGTTGCTGATCGAATAGAAGACGGCGGTCTTGAAGCTGTTCGGCGGCATCGGTTCGCTGCGCTTGCCGATCAGCGGCGCGATCGCGTCCGGCATGTCGGGCAGCAGCGCGATCTCCACGAAGATCAGCGGCTCGTTCGGCAACTGCGGATGGAAGAACGCGAACAGCCGCCGGTCCGGCAGCAGGCGTCGACGCAGGTCGTCCCAGCCGTCGATCGCATGCACGGCCTCGTGGCGGATGATCTGCTCCAGCAGGTGCGCCGGCGAATGCCAGTCGACCTGTCGCATCTCCAGGAAGCCCGGGTTGAACCACGAGGACAGCAGGTGCAGCAGGTCGGCGTCCACCATGCGCCAGTCCGGGTGCGAGGACAGGCCCTCCAGCAGCCGGCGCCGCATGCGGACCAGCGTGCCCGTGCCGCCGGGCGCGCGGTTCAGGCGGCGGAACAGTTCCTGCCGCGGCGGCTCGCTGACGTCGGTCAGCTGACGCAGCGTCTCGGTGCCGGGCGCGTCGGCATAGGCCTGCGCGGCGCGCAGCACCGCGTCCGGCACGGGATTGAAATCGGCGGCCAGCCTGTCGAAGACCGCCGGCCAGGCGTCCACGGGCAGCGCCCCCATGCGGCCGATCAGGTCATGGGCCAGGCCCAGGCTGTTCGCCTGCCCGCGTTCCGACAGCAGCTTGTGCGCCAACGACAGCACCTGCCTTGCCGCGCGCGCCGAAGTCCAGGAATCCACGATGGCCATGAGGGCGGTTTATAGCCGGATCGCCTCCCGTGCGGCTCGACGACCGCCTCGGGGATTCCCCAGGGCGTTCGCCTCCCGGGACGGCCCTCGCACCGGCGAGGCGGCTGCTACATTGGTCCGCATCAGATCCGAGGCGGCGCCGCGCGGCGGCAGCCCGACCCGGACACCCGCGGGCCGCCCCCGACGCGCCCGGGACAAAGGCCAGGACGAACGTCCAGGAGACAAGCCATGAACGACATTCCCCAGGATGCCGAAGCGGTGCTGCGGCTGGCGGCGCAGTCGATGTTCGACGTGCTGGCCAGCACCGCGCAGGGCGCGATGGTGGTCAACCGCGAGCACCGCGTCGTCTGGATCAGCGAGGGCTACAAGCGCTTCCTGCCCGCGCTCGGCTTCCGCGACGAATCCGAGTTCGTCGGCCGCCGCGTCGAGGAAGTCGTCCCCAACACCCTGATGGCGCAGGTCATCGACACCGGCCAGCCCATCCTCGTGGACCTGCTGACCAACAAGGCGGGCACCTTCCTCGTCAGCCGGCTGCCGCTGCGCGGGCCGGGCGGCGACGTCATCGGCGCGATGGGCATGGTCCTGCTGGACCATCCCGAAACGACGATGCAGCCGCTGATGAACAAGTTCGCGTGCCTGCAGGCGGAGCTCGACGACACGCGACGACAGCTCGCCGCCGAGCAGTCCCGCAATCGCCGCGCCAAGCACCGCATCGTCGACTTCGTCGGATCGAGCGCGGCCGCGGTCGAGGTCAAGCGCCATGCGCGCCGCGTCGCGCAGACCGAGGCGACGGTGCTGCTGCTCGGCGAGACGGGCACCGGCAAGGAGCTGCTTGCGCACGCCATCCACGCGGCCTCCCGGCGCGCGGCGAAGCCGCTCGTGTCGGTGAACATCGCCGCCGTGCCGGAGACGCTGCTGGAGGCGGAGTTCTTCGGCGTCGCGCCCGGCGCCTACACCGGCGCCGATCGCAAGGGGCGCGACGGCAAGTTCAGGCTGGCCGACGGCGGCACGCTCTTCCTCGACGAGATCGGCGACATGCCCCCGGCGCTGCAGGCCAAGTTGCTGCGCGTGCTGCAGGAGCAGGAGCTGGAGCCGCTGGGCAGCAACGAGGTCGTGAAGGTCGACGTCCGCGTGATCGCGGCGACCAGCCGCGACCTCGGGGCGATGGTGCAGCGCGGCGAGTTCCGCGCCGATCTCTTCTACCGGCTCAACGTCCTGCCGATCCGCCTGCCCGCGCTGCGCGAGCGGTGCGGGGACATCGAGACGCTGGTCGAGGTCCTGCTGGCGGACATCACGCGGCGCAGCGGCCTGGCGCCGAAGACCTTGAGCGCCGCGGCGCTCCGGGCGCTGGAAGGCAAGACCTGGCCCGGCAATGTGCGCGAGTTGCGCAACGCGCTGGAACAGGCCTTCCTGATGAGCGACGAGGACGAATTGCTTCCGAGGCATTTCGGACTCCACGAGACGGCGACCCCGACCACCACCACCGCGCCCACCGCGCCCACCGCGATCACCACGAGCGATGCGGACGTTGCGGAGGCCGGTGCCCCTCCGAGCGACCTTTCGAGCGTGAGGAGAAGTGGGAGCGAGGAGGGGCACCGGCCTTCGCAACGTGGGCTCGGTCCCCCGGAGACCCTGCCCGCCCGCAAGGCCGAGCTGGAGCGCGCCGCCATCGCGCAGGCCTTGAGGAGCACCAATGGCAACCGCGTCGCCGCGGCGAGGCTGCTGGCGATCTCCCGCGCCACGCTCTACGAGAAGCTGGCGAAATACCCCGAGCTCGCCTCAGCCTGACGCGTACGGCAGCGCACGACCCCTGAATGGAGGGAGGACGCGACGTCACATCGTCACGTTTGGCCCGTGTTCAAGGGCTTCATCGAGGGTTCGAGGGGCTTGCCGCACACCGTGCGACATGCGCATATTCGAGACCAGGGCAGACGACGAGGACCGGATGGACCGGCCCGCCCAGGAGACTTCATGAACACGCTCACCACGACTGCGACCGGCTTGCATGCGGACGCGCCCTCCGGCGCCCGGACGACCTCGAAGGGAACGGCCCCTCGGGCCTGGACGATGGCCACCAAGCTGCGCGTGGCGGTGCTGGCCGCGGTGGTCGGTTTCGTCGTGCTCGTGATGTGGCTCAGCCACCGCTCCGCGATGAGCCTGCTGGATGTCAAGATGATCACGACGGTCGAGCAGGTGAAGAACGCCGAGCAGATCGCCAAGCGCCACTTCGACCGCATCGGCGCCGGCGGCCTCACCGAGGCTGACGCGAAGAAGCAGGCCGCCGCCGAGATCGGCAAGATCCGTTACTCCGGCAACGAGTACATCTGGATCAACGACATGACGCCCAAGATGGTCATGCATCCGATCAAGCCGGAGCTCAACGACAAGGACCTGTCCGGCAACAAGGACCCGAACGGCCTGAAGCTGTTCGTCGCTTTCGTCGACACGGTCAAGTCGCAGGGCAGCGGCTTCGTCGACTACCTGTGGCCCAAGCCCGGTGCCAAGGATCCGGAACCGAAGCGTTCCTACGTCGCCGGCTTCAAGCCCTGGGGCTGGGTGATCGGCTCCGGCGTCTACATCGACGACGTGTCCGGCATCGCCCGTCGCGACGCGACGGTCGCGCTGGCGCTGGTGATCGCCGTGGGCATCGCCGCGCTGGTCGCGGTCGAATGGTTCGCGCGCGGCCTCAAGCGCCGGCTCAACCAGATGCGCGAGGTCGTCGAGGCCGTCGCCAACGGCGATCTGCGCACGCAGGTGATGGGTCGGGAGGATGTGGGCAACGACGAGATCGGCCAGGTGCTGACGCAGGTCGCCGCGATGCAGGGCCGACTCAGCGATCTGGTGCGCGCCATCCGCGACGCCACGGACTCCATCCAGCATGCGTCGCGCGAGGTCGCGATGGGCAGCCAGGACCTGTCGCAGCGCAGCGAGCAGGCGGCCTCCAGCCTGCAGCAGACGGCGGCGTCGATGCATGAGCTGACGCAACAGGTCACGCACTCTGCGCAGGCGGCGCACCAGACCAATCAGCTGGCCATCGGTGCGGCCGATCGCGCCAAGCTCGGCGCCGACGTGATGGGCGAAGTGGTGCAGACCATGGACGGCATCGCCGGCGCCAGCCGCAAGATCGCCGACATCATCTCCGTCATCGACGGCGTGGCCTTCCAGACCAACATCCTCGCCCTGAACGCGGCCGTCGAGGCGGCCCGCGCGGGCGAGCAGGGTCGAGGCTTCGCGGTCGTGGCTTCGGAAGTGCGCGCGCTCGCGCAGCGCAGCGCCAACGCGGCCAAGGAGATCAAGGCGCTGATCAACGACTCGGTCTCGCGCGTCGACGCGGGCGGCGCCCAGGTGGGTCGCGCCGGCGAAGCGATGGGTCAGATCCTGCAGTCGGTGCAGCAGGTCAGCGGCACGGTCGCCGAGATCAGCCAGTCCAGCGCGGGCCAGTCCGACGGACTGGCCCAGATCAACCAGGCCGTGAAGCACCTGGACGACATGACGCAACAGAACGCGGCGTTGGTTGAAGAGACCGCTGCCGCCGCCGAATCGCTGCAGCAGCAAGCCAGGCTGCTCAACGAACACGTGGCGACCTTCCGCACCTGACGCCTCACCCAACGGCGCGCCGAACCGCGCTGCTGTCTGGACTCCGGACACTGCCCGATTTCCGGACAAGGTTCTGATCGCCACCGCACGCCGCTGTCTGGAACCCGGACAGCGGCGTTGTCATTCCGGGAGCCGATCCCACCGGTCTCACGGAAAGGCGCGAGGTCAGCGAGCCTCGTTGGGGCCGGAATGACTCTGGGGGTTCCCGGAGGGATGCCCCCTGAGTCGTGGAGAGCCCGCGCCTGGCCGACCGACGTCGGCATGGACCTTGCGAAGGAGGCTCCTCGAGACCGGCGCACGACCGATCCGCCCCAACAGGAGACAAGTTCCATGACCCATGGCTTCATCCGCGCCGCGTCCGGTGCGGTCTTGGCGCTGTCCGCCGCTTTCGGCGCGACCACCGCGGCGTTTGCGCAAGGCAAGGAAATCCGCATCGCCCATGTCTACAGCCGCACCGGCCCCCTCGAGGCTTACGGCAAGCAGACGCAGACCGGTTTCCTGATGGGCCTGGACTACGCGACCGGCGGCACGATGACGGTGGCGGGCCGCAAGCTCGTCGTCATCGAGAAGGACGACCAGGGCAAGCCCGACGTGGGCAAGAGCCTGCTGGCCGCGGCCTACGGGGACGACAAGGCCGACATCGCCGTCGGCCCGTCCTCGTCCGGCGTCGCGCTTGCATTGCTGCCGGTGGCCGAGGAGTACAAGAAGATCCTGCTGGTCGAGCCCGCGGTCGCCGACTCGATCACCGGCGACAAGTGGAACAAGTACATCTTCCGGACCGGCCGCAACAGCTCGCAGGATGCGATCTCCAACGCGGTCGCGCTCGACAAGCCGGGCACCGTGATCGCGACGCTGGCGCAGGACTATGCCTTCGGCCGTGACGGCGTGAAGGCCTTCAAGGATGCGATCAAGAAGGCCAAGCTGGTCCATGAGGAATACCTGCCGACCACCACGACCGACTTCACCGCCGGTGCGCAGCGGCTCATCGACCGGCTCAAGGACCAGCCCGGCCGCAAGGTGATTTTCATCATCTGGGCCGGCGCGGGGAACCCGTTCAAGATCGCCGATCTCGACCTCAAGCGCTACGGCATCGAGATCGCCACCGGCGGCAACATCCTGCCCGCGATGGCCGCGTACAAGGCGCTGCCCGGCATGGAAGGCGCGACCTACTACTACTTCGGCATCCCGAAGAACCCGGTCAATGAATGGCTGGTCGCCAACCATTACAAGCAGTTCAAGACGCCGCCTGATTTCTTCACCGCCGGCGGCATGAGCGCGGCGATCGCGGTCGTCGAGGCGCTCAAGAAGACCGGGGGCGACACGGCGACCAACAAGCTCATCAAGGCCATGGAGGGCATGAGCTTCGAGACACCCAAGGGCCGCATGACCTTCCGGCCCGAGGACCACCAGGCGATGCAGTCGATGTACCACTTCAGGATCAAGGTGGATCCGGCCTTCGCCTGGGGCGTGCCCGAGCTGGTGCGCGAGATCAAGCCGGAGGAGATGAACATTCCGATTCGCAACAAGCGCTGAGCGCTGAGCGCCCGGCATCAGGCGTTGAAGGTCCGTCGACATCCAGGAGGTTTCCGATGAAGTCATCCGTTGTCAGAAGTTCTGCTGTCCGCTTTCTCGTTCCCACTGCCGTGGTCGCCGCGTCGTTCCTGTCGGCGGGCGTCGGTCACGCCGCCGTGCCGCTGCCCTCGCTCAACATCGACAAGACCCAGATCACCGTGTCGGGCCTGTCCTCGGGCGGCTTCATGGCCAACCAGCTCGGTTACGCGCATTCATCGACGTTCAAGGGCGTCGGCGTCTTCGCCGGCGGGCCGTACATGTGCGCCGGCCACAGCAACTACACCGCCTGCATGTACAACGCGACGATCTCGTCGTCCGCGCTGAACACGATGCAGGCCGACCTCAACAACTGGAGCGGCACGGCGATCGACGCCAAGAGCAACGTCGCCTCGCAGAAGGTCTACCTGTTCGTCGGCACCAGCGACACCACGGTCGGTCCCAATCCGATGAACGCGGTGCAGACGCAGTACCTCAACAACGGCGTCACGGCGGCCAACCTCGAGTACGTCCAGCGCAGCGGCACCGCCCACGTGCTGCCCACCGACTTCGACGCCACCGGCAACAACAGCTGCGGCACCAGTGCGTCGCCCTACATCGCCAACTGCGGCTACGACGGGGCGAAGGCGGTGCTCACGAAGCTCTACGGCACGCTGAGCGCGCGCAACAACAGCCCCGCCGCGGCCAACTACATCGAGTTCGACCAGACCGCGTTCAGCACCAATCCCGGCCTCGCCGCAACCGGTTGGGCCTACGTGCCGGCCAACTGCGCGGCCGGCCAGGTCTGCAAGCTGCACGTCGCGCTGCACGGCTGCCAGCAGAACTACGCAACCATCGGCGACAAGTTCGTGAGGAACACCGGCTTCTCGCGCTGGGCCGACACCAACAACATCGTCGTGCTGTTCCCGCAGACCAAGGTCGACAACACCTCGCGATCGACCTCGGCCAGCGGCCTGCTGCCCAACCCGAACGGTTGCTGGGACTGGGTCGGCTGGTACGGCTCGAACTTCGCGCAGAAGGCCGGCACGCAGATCGCGGCGATCAAGGCCATGGTGGACCAGGTGTCCTCGGGCGGCGGCGGCACGCCCGGCACGCTGCCGGCGCCGGCGTCGGTGACGGCCACCGGCGCGACCAACACCACGATGACGATCGGCTGGGCCGCCGTCACCGGCGCGTCGGGCTACAACGTCTACCGCAACGGCACCAAGGTCAACGCGTCGGCCGTGACCGGCACCAGCTACGGCGACACCGGCCTGTCTCCTGCGACCACCTACAGCTGGACCGTGCGTGCGGTCGACGGCGGAGGCATCGAGGGCGCCGCTTCCGCCCCGGTCAGCGGGACCACGACCGGCGCCGCGGCCACCTGCTTCACCGCGACCAACTATGCCCACACGACAGCGGGGCGCGCCCATCAGAGTGGCGGATATGCCCTGGCCAACGGCTCCAACCAGAACATGGGCCTGTGGAACGTCTTCATCACGACGACGCTGAAGCAGACCGGCCCCAACTACTACGTGATCGGCACCTGCCCCTGAGGGCGGCGATCGCGCCTGGAAGCTTTCCGCACGCATGCTCGAGACCCATGACCTCACCATCCGATTCGGCGGCCACACGGCGGTGGATCGTGTCAGCTGCGCCTTCCGTCCGGGCACGCTGACCGCCATCGTCGGGCCGAACGGTGCCGGCAAGACGACCTACTTCAACCTGATCTCGGGGCAGCTCGGCGCGAGCGCGGGTCGGGTGCTGCTCGATGGCGAGGACCTGACGCGCCTGGCCGCGCCGCTGCGAACGCGGCGCGGACTGGGGCGCGCCTTCCAGCTGACGCAGCTGTTCCCGACGCTGAGCGTGCTCGAGAACGTGCGCCTCGCCGTGCAATCGCGGCGCGGGGAGGGCCTGCGGATGTTCTCCGTGTGGCTGAACCATCGCGAGCTGCTCGACGAGGCGCGCGCGATCGTCGAGCGCGTGCGGCTCGGGCATCGCGTCGACGCGCCGGCCGCGAGCCTGCCGCACGGCGACCAGCGCAAGCTGGAGGTCGCGATGCTGATGGCGCTCAAGCCCAAGGTCTATCTGTTCGACGAACCGACCGCGGGCATGAGCGTCGACGAGGTGCCGGTGATCCTCGACCTGATCCGCGCGCTGAAGGCGGAGGGGACGCACACGATCCTGCTCGTGGAGCACAAGATGGACGTGGTGCGGGAACTGGCCGACCGCATCGTCGTGCTGCACAACGGGCAACTGGTCGCGGACGGCGAACCCGAGGCGGTGATCGCCTCGCCGGTGGTGCAGAGCGCCTACCTGGGACTGGCGATGCCGGAGGCCGCATGAACGTGGCCGCATCGGCGAGCGCGCCGTTGAGAAGGACGCTGCTGCGCCTCGACGGCGTGCATACGCACATCGGGGCGTATCACATCCTGCACGGCGTCGACCTGGCCGTCGCCGAAGGCGAAGTGACGATGCTGCTGGGCCGAAACGGCGCGGGCAAGACGACGACGCTGCGCACGGTGATGGGGCTCTGGCGCGCGAGCGCAGGTCGCGTGCTGCTCGACGACCGCGAGATCCAGGCCGTTCCGACGCCGGAGATCGCGCGCCTGGACATCGCCTACGTTCCGGAGAACATGGGCATCTTCGGCGACCTGACGGTCCGCGAGAACCTGCTGCTGGCGGCACGCGGCGCCCGCTCGCTCGACGACCTCGACACCACGCGGCTGGACTGGCTGTTCGGGCTGTTCCCCGCGCTGCGCAAGTTCTGGCTGTATCCAGCCGGCAAGCTGAGCGGCGGGCAGAAGCAGATGCTGGCGATCGCGCGCGCGATGGTCGAGCCGCGCCGGCTGCTGCTGATCGACGAGCCCACCAAGGGGCTGGCGCCGGCGATCATCCGCAACCTCATCGAGGCGCTGCGGGAGATCCAGCGGGGCCGCGACGGCGCACGGACGACCGTGCTGCTGGTGGAGCAGAACTTCATGGTCGCCCAGGCGCTGGGTGACGGCGTCGCGGTCATGGACGACGGCCGCGTCGTGCATGCGGGCCGCATGGCCGACCTGGCGGCCGATGAGGCGCTGCAGCAGCGGCTGCTCGGCCTTTCGCTGGCGGCACATCAATGAACGATACCTCTCCGGTGCCCCAGGCACGTTTCGACGCGATCCCGCTGCTGCTGATCGTCGGACTGGCGCTGGCGGCGCTGCCGCTGATCGGCTCGATGTCGAGCTGGGCGACGCTGACCATCGCCGGCCTCGCGATGGGGCTGATCGTCTTCGTCATCGCTTCGGGCCTGACGCTGATCTTCGGCCTGATGGACGTGCTGAACTTCGGCCACGGCGTGTTCATCGCGCTCGGCGCCTTCGTCGCGACGACGGTGATGGGCGCGATGAACACCTACGGCGGATTCGTGGCGAGTCCGTCGCTGGCGGCCAACCTGATCGCGGTCGCCGTGGCGGCCTTGGCCGGCATCGTCAGCGCCGCGGCGCTGGGCCTGGTCTTCGAGCGCGTGCTGGTGCGGCCCGTCTACGGCATGCACCTCAAGCAGATCCTGATCACGATGGGCGGCATGATCATCGGCGAGGAGCTCATCAAGCTGGTCTGGGGCGCGCAGATGATCCCGCTGCAGCCGCCGGAGTCGCTGCGGGGCGCGCTCGTGCTCGGCGACGTGGCGGTCGAGAAGTTCCGGCTGCTGGCCGTCGTCGTGGGCCTGGTGGTCTTCGCGGGACTGCTGTGGCTGCTCAACCGGACCAAGCTGGGCCTGCTGATCCGCGCCGGCGTCCAGGACCGGGAGATGGTCGAGAGCCTGGGTTATCGGATCCGACGTCTGTTCGTGGCCGTGTTCGTCGCCGGCTCGGGCCTGGCGGGGCTGGGCGGCGTGCTGTGGGGGCTCTACCAGCAGAGCGTGGTCCCGCAGATCGGCGCGCAGGTCAACACGCTGATCTTCATCGTGATCATCATCGGCGGGCTGGGCTCGACGCTGGGGTGTTTCGTGGGCGCGGTGCTGGTCGGATTGATGGCCAACTACTGCGGCTTCCTTGCGCCGAAGGCGGCCCTGTTCTCCAACATCGGCCTGATGGTCGCCGTGCTGCTGTGGCGGCCGCAGGGCCTCTATCCGGTCGGACGCCGTTGAACGGAGCGATGCCTTCATGACCCTGATCCGATCCCTGCTGTCGCATGACCTGCCGCGCAGCCGCGTGCTGGCGGCGCTGCTGCTGCTGACCGTGCTCGGACTCGCGCTGGCGCCGTTCGTGTTTCCCGGCACCCGGGCGCTCAACGTGGCGGCCAAGATCCTCGTGTTCATCGTGCTCGTCGGCAGCTACGACCTGCTGCTCGGCTACACCGGCATCGTCAGCTTCGCGCACACGATGTTCTTCGGCATCGGCGCCTACGGCGTCGCCATCGCGAGCTCCCGGATGGAACCGGGCTTCGCCGCGCTCGTCGTCGGCATCGGCGGCGCACTGGTGCTGTCGCTGCTGCTCGCGCTGGTCATCGGTCTGTTCTCGCTGCGTGTGAAGGCGATCTTCTTCGCCATGATCACGCTGGCCGTCGCGGCGGCTTTCCAGGGATTGGCCTCGCAACTGTCCGACTTCACCGGCGGCGAGGACGGTCTGAACTTCCGGCTGCCCGAGCTGCTGTCGCCGTCGACCGAATTTCTCGAGGAGCCCGTGCTCGGCGTCTCCGTCGACGGCCGGCTGCTGAGCTACTACCTGCTGTTCGTCGTGACTGTCGTGCTGGTGCTCGCGTTGCTGCGCATCGTCAATTCCCCGTTCGGGCGCGTGCTGCAGGCCATCCGCGACAACGACTTCCGCGCCGAGGCGATCGGCTACCGCCTGGTGACCTACCGCACGCTGTCGACGCTGCTGGCGGCGGTCTTCGCGACCCTCGCGGGCGCCTTGCTGGCGATCTGGCTGCGCTACAACGGGCCGGACACCTCGCTATCCTTCGAGATCATGCTGGACATCCTGCTGATCGTCGTGATCGGCGGCATGGGCACGATCTACGGCGCGGTGATCGGCAGCGCGCTGTTCGTGCTCGCGCAGAGCTACCTGCAGGACCTGATGCGCGTCGGCGCGTCGGCGGTGGAAGGCGTGCCGGTGTTGTCGCAGCTGATCGCGCCGGAGCGCTGGCTGCTGTGGCTGGGCGTGCTGTTCGTGCTGGCCGTGTACCACTTCCCGAACGGACTGGTCGGGCGTCTGCGGCAGGCGGGGAGGGGAACTTGAAGTCGACGTCGAACTACCTGCGCTGCGAAGGCCGCGAGATCCATTACCAGGCCTGGGGCGATCCGGCCGGCGAGCCGGTGATCGCGTGGCATGGCCTGGCCCGCACCGGGCGCGACATGGACGAACTGGCCTCCCACCTGGCGGGGTCAGGTCGTTACTTCGTGGTGTGCCCGGACACCCTCGGAAGAGGGTTGTCGCAATGGAGTCCGGATCCGGACAACGAGTACTGCCTCGCGTTCTATGTGAAGCTGGCGGTGGCGCTCGTCGATCAACTGGGGCTGAAGGAGCTCCACTGGATCGGCACCTCGATGGGCGGCGCGATCGGATTGCTGGCGGCGGCGACATCCTTGCGCGGGCGCATCCGGCGGCTGGTGCTCAACGACATCGGGCCGGAACTCGCGGAACCGGCGATCCAGCGCATCCGCAGCTACGCGGGGGCACCGTCGGCGTTCGACACGGTGACGGCGCTGGAACAGTACTTCCGCCAGATCTATCAGCCCTACGGCTGGATGAGCGACGCGCAGTGGCGCCGGTTGACGGAGACCTCGGTGCGGCGGCTGCCCGACGGGCGCGTGACACCGCATTACGACCCGGCGATGGTGCGCCAGTTCTTCGTCCATCCGGACGATTACAAGCGGTGGACGGAGTGGGACTCGCTGAGCCTGCCGGTGCTGTGCCTGCGCGGCGAGACCTCGGATCTTCTGCTGCCGGAGACGGCCGAGGCGATGCGCGTGCGCGGTCCGCGGGCGGAGGTGGTGACGATCCCGGGCTGCGGCCATGCGCCCGCGCTGAACGTGCCGGAGCACTTCGCGATCGTGCAGCGGTTTCTCGAAATCGGGTGAGCGTGCAGCATGCAAGCGCTCATCGCTTGATCAGCCAGCCCAGCACGCCGCCGAAGACGGTCGTCAGCGTCGACAGGGCCCACTGATGGTTGTCATCAGCAGTGCAGGTGCCGGCGAGCACGACGATGCTGAACCCAACCAAGGTCAACAAGATGACGTTGCTGACCACGAACAGTCCCAGGTCCTTGAATCGACGGACGCGTGCGTCGGCCGAAGGCTCTGGCGAGCTGAAGGTGCCCGAGAATGTGACCCCAGGCGCTTGCAGTGCATCAGCAGCCAATGAACTCCTCCTTCAGCGTCGACCGTTGATCCGCGCTGACGACACCGACTGCGTGGCCGTTGCGAACCGCGCTGCGGGCCATCAGGAAGAGAGACACCGCTCGCGCAAGAAACTCGGGGAAGCTGAGACTGTCCGCGGCATAGATGCGCTCCAGCGCACGGTGCTGGTCGTCAGGCATGTCCAATTGAAAACGCACGGTCATTCACGACTCCTTCGTCGGGCACCCGGACATCGGATGCGGATCGAAAGTGGAGCACGCATACGCCGTTCAACGCCAGTTCCGCGACGGGGGATTCCTGCAAGCTTTGCGCGCGATCAAAGACCCTCGAAATAACGAGCGTTCCCTCGTTGTGGCGACGCCTCGTCCCTCGTGGGAGGGATCCCTCGCGGGGGTCAGTCGTTGAGCTGCGGCAGATCCAGCCAGCGCGCCAGCCGGCGGCGCAGCGTCAGGAAGTCGAGCGGCTTGGTCAGGTGCTCGTCCATGCCGGCCTTCAGGCTGTCCGCGACGTCGCTGTCCAGCGCGTGCGCCGTCAGCGCCAGGATCGGGAAACGGGGCAGCCGTCCCTGCGCCTGCTGCTCCCGCAGCCGGCGCGCACATTCCAGGCCGTCCATGCCCGGCATCTGGATGTCCATCAGCACGAGGCTCGGCGCCGCCTGTTCGCAGAGGTCCAGCGCTTCCTGGCCGTTGCGCGCGAGTTGCGTCTTCAGTCCCATCAGCGCCAGGAATTCCAGCGCGACGACCTGGTTGATCGGGTTGTCCTCGACCAGCAGCACGAAGGGCTCGCCGGGCGCCGGACGCTGGCCGGACACGGAGGCGTCGGCCATCGACGACGGGGGCGAGGGCTTCGCGGACGCGTCCGAGGTCATCAAGACCAGCGTGGTCTCGGGGATCTCGTGAGTGGAATGGCCGTCGTTTCTGTCCATGTCGCTTGTCGCCCGCGATCCGATCGGGATGCGGGTAATCCCTAGGTATATCGTCCGCCGTTCGGGTGGAACCGGGGACCGGTGTTGCTCGGCGACGACGGGGTCCATTGTTGCCGCAGCCCCCGGAGACTAGCAAGTGTGCGGAAGTCATCATTCGGAGGCCTTGACAAGAGGTAGGGGAAGGCTTGCTGAGCGGTTGCCTGCTTGCATTTGCTTACCACCATGTCGTCACGGACGTCAGGCGCGCCGGCTTGGCCGCTGCTGCCACTTCGTGGCACCTCCGCTCCCTAGAATCATCGCCCACTGCCTGTTCCGAGGCTCCAAGGCCCACACCACATGTCCGATTCCGATATCCGCATCCGGGGCGCCCGCCAGCACAACCTCAAGAACCTCGACCTGGACATCCGCACAGGGGAATTGACGGTGGTCACCGGGCCCAGCGGGTCGGGCAAGTCCAGCCTGGTCTTCGACACGCTGTATGCCGAGGGCCAGCGCCGCTACGTCGAGACCTTCTCCGCCTACGCGCGCCAGTTCCTGGACCGCATGGACCGGCCGGCGGTCGACAAGGTGGAGGGCGTGCCGCCCGCCATCGCGATCGACCAGACCAACCCGGTCCGCACCAGCCGCTCCACCGTCGGCACGATGACGGAGCTCAACGACCACCTGAAGCTGCTGTTCGCGCGCGGCGCGGACCTGTTCGACCGCGAGACCGCGCTGCCCGTCCGCCACGACTCGCCGCAGACGATCTATGCCGAACTGCTGGCGCGGACGGTGGGCGACGACCCGCGCCTGGTGCTGACCTTCCCGGTCGAGCTGCCCGAGTCGGTCAGCGCGGGCGAGGTCGAGCAGTGGCTGTCCGCCTCCGGCTTCACGCGCGTGCAGTCCGAACGCGTCGTCAACGGGCGCAAGGTGCTGGACGTCGTGGCCGACCGCTTCCGCATCCAGGGCGTCGAGCAGGCGCGGGCGATGGAGGCGATCGAGCTGGCGCTCAAGCGCGGCAGCGGCCGCCTGACGGTCCATGTGCTCAGCGCGGTGGAGGGCGTCGAGCCGACGCTGTGGCGCTACTCGACCGGCCTGCATTGCCCGGAGAGCGACATCCGCTACGCCGATCCGCAGCCGGCGCTGTTCTCGTTCAACTCGGCGATGGGCGCGTGCGAGACCTGCCGCGGCTTCGGCCGGGTGATCGGCGTGGACCTGGGCCTGGTCATCCCCGACGAGCGCAAGACGCTGCGCGGCGGCGCGATCAAGCCGATGCAGACGCCGGCCTGGAAGGAAAGCCAGGACGACATGCTGAAGTACGCCGGCGATGCGGGCATCCCGCGCGACACCGCCTGGAACCAGATGACGCAGGCCCAGCGCGACTGGGTCATCGACGGCAGCCCGAACTGGAACGGCAACTGGAACAAGCAGTGGTACGGCGTGAGCCGCTTCTTCGAGTACCTGGAGAGCAAGGCCTACAAGATGCACATCCGGGTGCTGCTGTCGAAGTACCGCAGCTACACCGAGTGCCCGACCTGCCGCGGCGCGCGGCTCAAGACCGAGGCGCTGCTGTGGCGCGTCGGCTCGAAGGCGCTGGCCGACGCGGCGCTCCCGCCCGACCTGCGTTTCATGCCCGAGGGCGTGAAGTGGAACCGCGTCCAGCTCGAGGCGCTGCCGGGCCTGTCCGTCCATGACCTGATGCAGCTGCCGATCCATCGGCTCAGACGCTTCATGGACGAGCTGCAGCTGCCGGGCTCGCTGCTCGACGAGGCGCTCAAGCTGCTGCTCGACGAGATCCGCAACCGGCTCAAGTACCTCGTCGACGTCGGCATCGGTTACCTGACGCTGGACCGGCAGAGCCGCACGCTGTCCGGCGGCGAGGTGCAGCGGATCAACCTGACGACGGCGCTCGGCACCTCGCTGGTCAACACGCTGTTCGTGCTGGACGAGCCCAGCATCGGCCTGCACCCGCGCGACATGAACCGCATCGTCGAGGCGATGCAGCGGCTGCGCGACGCGGGCAACACGCTGGTCGTCGTCGAGCACGACCCCGCCGTGATGCTGGCGGCCGACCGGCTCATCGACATGGGCCCGGGCCCGGGCCAGCAGGGCGGGCAGATCGTCTTCGACGGCACGCCCGCGCAGATCCGTTCGGCCGATACGCTGACCGGCGCCTACCTGGGCGCGCGCAAACACGTGGGCATGGGCCTCAAGCGCGTCGTCGAGGAGAGCACGCCGCGCCTGATCCTCGAAGGCGCGCGCGAGCACAACCTCAAGAACGTCAGCGTCGAGTTCCCGCTGCAGCGCATGGTCACCGTGACCGGCGTGTCGGGCTCGGGCAAGAGCACGCTGATGCAGGACGTGCTGTATCCGGCGCTGGCGCGCTGGTTCGGCCAGGCCACCGAGACACCCGGCCAGCACGACCGGCTGCTGGGCGCGGACTGGCTGGCCGACGCGGTCTTCGTCGACCAGTCGCCGATCGGCAAGACGGCGCGCTCGAACCCGGCGAGCTACGTCGGTGTCTTCGACGAGATCCGCAAGCGCTTCGCCGATACGCCGATGGCCAGGGAGCGCAGCTACGGCGCGGGCATGTTCAGCTTCAATGCGGGCGACGGCCGCTGCCCGACCTGCGGCGGCTCGGGCTTCGAGCACGTCGAGATGCAGTTCCTGTCCGACGTCTACCTGCGCTGCCCCGATTGCGACGGCAAGCGCTTCCGCGCCGAGCTGCTCGAGGTCAAGCTCGAGCGCGCCGGCCGCCAGTTGAGCGTGTCGGACGTGCTGGAGCTGACGGTGGCCGAGGCGCTCAACGTCTTCAGCGTCGACCGCGAGGTGCTCAACAAGCTGCAGCCGCTGTCGGACGTCGGGCTCGACTACCTGACGCTGGGGCAGCCGGTGCCGACGCTGTCGGGCGGCGAGGCGCAGCGGCTCAAGCTCGCCGGCTACCTGGCCGAGGCGGCGTCCAAGCCGCGCCAGGCGACGGCGACCAAGGGCACGCTGTTCCTGTTCGACGAGCCGACGACGGGCCTGCATTTCGACGACATCGCCAAGCTGATGCGCGCGATGCGCAAGCTGCTGTCGGCGGGGCACTCGCTGATCCTGATCGAGCACAACCTCGACGTGATCCGCGCGTCGGACTGGGTGATCGACCTCGGCCCCGAGGGCGGCGAGGACGGCGGGCTGGTCGTCGCGACGGGCACGCCCGAGCATCTCAAGGACCATCCGACCTCGCACACCGCGAAGGCCTTGCGCGAATACGCGCTGGAGATGGACCGCGCGCCGGTCAAGGTCTCGGAAGGCCAGCCGCTGCAGTCGCTGCTGCGCCGGCGCCGCCAGGAAGACGAGGTGATCCGCATCGTCAACGCGCGCGAGCACAACCTCAAGTCGGTCGACGTCAGCATCCCGCGCGGCAAGTTCAACGTCGTGACCGGCGTGTCGGGATCGGGCAAGAGCACGCTGGCCTTCGACATCCTGTTCAACGAGGGACAGCGCCGCTACCTGGAATCGCTGAACGCCTATGCGCGCTCGATCGTGCAGCCGGCGGGCCGGCCCGAGGTCGACGCGGTGTGGGGCATCCCGCCGACGGTGGCCATCGAGCAGCGCCTGTCCCGCGGCGGGCGCAAGAGCACGGTCGCGACGACGACCGAGGTCTGGCATTTCCTGCGTCTGCTCTACGTGAAGCTGGGCGTCCAGCATTGCGCGAACGACGGCACGCCGGTGAAACCGCAGAGCGTCGAGGCGATCGCCGCGCAGCTGCTGCGCGACTACAAGGGCGTGCACATCGGGCTGCTCGCGCCGCTGGTGGTCAACCGCAAGGGCGTCTATACCGACCTTGCGAAATGGGCGAAGCAGCGCGGCCACACGCACCTGCGCGTGGACGGCGAGTTCCTGCCGACCAGCCCGTGGCCACGCCTGGACCGTTTCAAGGAGCACAGCATCGAATTGCCGGTCGGCGACATGACGATCACGCCGGAGACCGAGGCGGAGCTGCGCGAGCTGCTGGCCAAGGCGCTGGATCACGGCAAGGGCGTGGTGCACGTGCTGTCGCCGCTGGACGGCCTGCACGAGGCGCTGCGCAGCGGGAAGCCGACGCGCGGCATCGGCGAGCTGCGCGTGTTCTCCACCAAGCGGGCGTGCCCGCAGTGTGGCACCAGCTATCCGGAACTCGATCCGCGGCTGTTCAGCTACAACTCCAAGCACGGCTGGTGCACGACCTGCGTCGGCACGGGCCTGGCGCTGACGCGCGAGCAGCGCAAGGCGCTCGACGACACGCAGCAGGACAAGGACAACCGCGGCCGCGAGCAGAGCTTCCCCGCGGAAGAAGCCGAGATCGAGGACCTCAGCGATGCGCCGTGTCCCGATTGCCACGGCGCGCGCCTGAACCCGGTGGCGCGCGCGGTGAGCTTCGAGCACGAGACGATCGGCACGGTCGCGTCGTGGAGCGTGAAGGACGCCCGCGAGTGGATCGCCGGCCTGGTGCTGACCGGCCGCGACGCGGAGATCGCGCGCGACGTGGTCGTCGAGATCAAGGGCCGTCTGGAGTTCCTGGAGGAAGTGGGACTCGGCTACCTGACGCTGGACCGCGCGGCACCGACCCTGTCGGGCGGCGAGGCGCAGCGCATCCGGCTGGCGGCGCAGCTCGGCAGCAACCTGCAGGGCGTCTGCTACGTGCTGGACGAGCCGACCATCGGTCTGCATCCGCGCGACAACCAGATCCTGCTGAAGGCGCTGGCGACGCTGGGCGACAAGGGCAACACGCTGGTGGTCGTCGAGCACGACGAGGACACGATCCGGCGCGCCGATCACATCATCGACATCGGGCCGGGCGCGGGCAAGCGCGGCGGTCGCGTGATCGCCGAAGGCACGGCGGAGCAGATCGCGAAGAACCCGGATTCGCTCACGGGCCGCTTCCTGTCGAGACCGCTGGTGCACCCGCTGAAGGAGCGCCGCGTCATGGAGACCGAGGCGCCGAAGCTGACGGTGCTCAACGCATCGCTGCACAACCTGCGTGGCGTGACGGTCGACGTGCCGCTGCATCGACTGGTGGCGATCACGGGGGTGTCGGGGTCGGGCAAGTCCACGCTGGCGCGGGACGTGCTGCTGGCCAACATGGCCGCGGCCGTGCCGCTGCGTCGGGCGCCGTCGAAGTGGATCGGCTGCGACGCGATCGAGGGCCACGCGCAGGTCGACCGCGTGCTCGAAGTCGACCAGACGCCGATCGGCAAGACGCCGCGCAGTTGCCCGGCGACCTACATCGGCTTCTGGGACGCGATCCGCAAGCTGTTCGCCGAGACGCTGGAAGCGAAGGCGCGCGGCTACGCGCCGGCCCGCTTCAGCTTCAATACCGGCGAGGGCCGTTGCCCGGGCTGCGAGGGTCAGGGCATGCGCACGATCGCCATGAGCTTCCTGCCGGACGTGAAGGTGCTCTGCGACCAGTGCCACGGACAGCGCTTCAACCCGGAGACGCTGGCGGTGAGCTGGCGCGGCAGGAGCATCGGCGAGGTGCTGCAGATGGAGATCGACGAGGCGGTGGAGTTCTTCGCCGCGATGACCTCCATCTCGCACCCGCTGAAGCTGCTGCAGGACGTGGGGCTGGGCTACCTGACGCTGGGGCAGCCGAGCCCGACGCTGTCGGGCGGCGAGGCGCAGCGGATCAAGCTGGTCTCCGAACTGGTGAAGGTGCGCGACGACGTCACGCGCCGCGGCCAGAAGGCGCCGCACACCTTGTACGTGCTGGACGAGCCGACGGTGGGGCTGCACATGGCGGACGTCGAGAAGCTCATCCGCGTGCTGCACCGGCTGGTCGACGGCGGGCACAGCGTGGTCGTCATCGAGCACGACCTCGACGTGATCGCGGAGGCGGACTGGGTGCTGGACCTCGGGCCGGAAGGCGGCTCGGCGGGCGGGCTCGTGGTCTCGCAAGGACGGCCGGAGACGCTGGTGGCGCAGGGGACGCACACCGGGAAGGCGCTGGAGCCGGTCCTGGCGCGGCGCTGAGGGGCCTCTTGCGGCGCGCCATGCGCGCCATGGAAAACGGCCTCGTGAGAGGCCGTTTTCGTGAGGGTCAAGGGCGGCGTCGCAGCGCCGCCATCAATGCGGCTTGCGCCGCTGCCGCTGCTCGAAGTCGTCGCCGTGATAGACGTTGCCGTCCCAGGTGCCCGAGCGGTGCTTCGCACGGGCGATGGCGTCGAGCGCCGCATCGTGCGCCGCGCGGCGACGGTCGCGGGAATTGAAGCGACCACGCAGGCTGAACCCGTTCATGCGGAGGGCGGTCCGCTTCAACCAGCCACGCCAGGCCAGTTGATGCCGGCGCGGCAAGGCCATGTCGATCGCGAGGAACACGCAGGTCAGCAGACCGAGAGCGGCGAGGACTTTTGCGAACATACGTCGGCGCTGTGAATCACACCTTGCTGGTGTGTAAGCCGACCACTATACGCGAGGCCCCGCGGCCCGTCTGTCAGTCGCGATGCCGTCCGTGGCCGTGACCGTGGTCGCCCCGATCACCCCGATCGCCCCGGTCTCCACGATCCCAGCCGCCGCGGTCGCCACCGCGATGGTCATCCCGGCGCTCGTCCCAGCGACGACCTTCCCAGCCGCGGCGGTCGTCACGATGGTCGTGCCAGTCCCGGCGGCCGTCCCAATGGTCGCGGCGCGGCGGATCCCACCGCGGCGGGGGCGGCGCGTACACCGGCATCGGATGCACATGCGGGCGGCCGTAGTACGCCGGCGCATAGGCGCGGGAGTACCAGTCCTCCCGCACGAAGTACACCTGCCGGCCGCAGGCCCCGTAGTAGCCGCAATGGCGCGCCCAGGAGCGGTAATGCCCCGGCGGCACGCGCAGGTAGAGCGGCGGGGCGGGCGCGTAGACGCGCTCGATCATCATCGGCTGCGCGTACACCACGTCGGGACGGACGTTGCCCACATCGATCCGGCCGTAGAAGCCCGGCTGCCCGACGCTGATGGACACGCCCACGTCGCCCGCGAAGGCCACCGGCGCGGCCAGCGCGCCAGCCGTCAGCGCCACGGCGCCGAGGATGCGTTGAATCAGGTGCTTCATCGAATGCCTCTCTTTGGTGCTTTCCGTTCGTCTTGCGACCATCCCCCCTGCCGGAGGTCATGGGCAAAGCGTCCGGAAAGGGCCTGCCTAGGGAAAGTATGGACAGTTAACGCGCGCTTGACGGATGCGGTGGACATCGCAGCGGTAAGCAGTTGTTGAGGGCGTCCCTAGAATCCCGCGTCCCTGCCGAACCTGCGGGGCGTGGAGCAACGATTGAAGCAATGGATCCTGACTTCCCTGGTGCTGGCGACCCTGGCCACGGGACTGGGTGCGAGCGAAGGCTCGCTGGCACAGACCACCCCGGCATCCTCGGCCGCGCCCGTGGCCGTGACCAACCGGCCGCTGACGCTGGAACAGCTGTTCCGCGCCGAGCCCTATCGCGGCGAGTCCGCCAAGGACGCGAAGTTCAGCGCGAGCGGCCGTTACGTCGCTTACCTGTGGAACCCGTTCGGGGAACCCGGCAGTGACCTGTACGTGCATGACACGCAGACGGGCAAGACGCTGCGCCTGACGTCGCCGACGCTGATGGCGGCGGTGGAGACGCCCGAGAACCTGGACCGCTACGCGAAGAAGCTCAAGCAGAAGCGCGACGAACTGGCCGAGCGCCAGGCGCGCGAGGAGGCGCAGGCCGCCTACCTGCGCGGCGAGGCGGTCGACCTCGAGCAATGGGAGCGCAAGGCCATCGAGGAGCTGAAGGTCGAGCTGGCCGAGCGCAAGGCCCGCGACGAGGCCCGCAAGGTCGCCGAGAAGGCCGCGTGGGGCGACGCCGCGGTCGCGGCCGCCGCACCCGCCTCCGGCGCTTCTGCGCCCGAGGCGAAGAAGCCGGCCAAGGATCCCAAGGACATGGCGCTCTGGGAGCTCCGCGACGAGTTGAAGAAGAAGCGCGAGCGCGAGAAGCTCAAGCCCGAGGACCTGTACCCCGGCGTGGCGCAGTTCGTGTGGGCGTCCAAGGGCGAGGAACTCGTCCTGGCCTACCGCGGCCAGCTGCTGCGCTGGAAGGCCGGCAGCGAGCGCGCCGAGCCGCTGCTCGCGACCGGCCGTACGCTCAAGCCGGTGGCCTATGCGCCGGACGACCAGTTCCTGATCGTCCAGGACGAGACCCGCGTGCTGCGCGTGCGTCTGGCCACGGCCGGCATCGAGGTGATCAACCGCGAGCTGTTCAACCCCGACGACGAGGACCGCAAGTTCAAGATCGCCCAGACCGCGATGAGCGAGGACGGCCGCTGGATGGCGCTGGTCGCCAATGCGCCGCTGGTCGGCGCCGACGGCAAGCCGCTGCCCAAGCCGGGCCGGCAGGTCGAGATCATGAACTTCAACGACCGTTGGGCGACCGCGAAGAAGGTCGACCGCGAGGTCTCCGACGACAAGCGTGGCGTGCCCTCGATGGCGATCTACGTGCGCAAGGTGCCGACACCCGGCGCCGCGCCGGAACGCCAGCCGCAGCCGGTGTTCACGCATCCGGGCGGCGACAGCTGGTTCGAGATCTCGCCGGTCGTGTGGGCCCGCGACGGCAGCTACTACGCGTTCACGACCTTCGAGCGGGAGAAGGACCAGTTCCGCGTCTACCTCGGCAAGCCGGGCGACGCGAAGCCGGAGATGGTGCTGGAGCGTCGCGCGCCGATCCACCACGAGCTGGTCAACGTGATGACGCCGTCGTTCACGCCGGACTCGAAGCAGCTGGTGCTGATCCTGGCGGACAACGGCTGGCGCCAGCCCTACGCGATGAGCCTGGCGGCCGGCGCGGACCGCTCGGTGAAGCCGCTGCTGACCGGCGAGTTCGAGGCCTTCCAGGTGCTCGGCTTCACGCCGGATGCGAAGACGATGTTTGTCGTGGCCAACAAGGACGACTACGCGGCGATGAACGTCTGGCGCGTCGACCTGAAGGACGGCCGCATGACGGCGCTGGGCCGCTCGCCGGACTACCACCGCAACGCGGTCGTGGCGCGCAACGGCCAGTGGGCCGCGGCGGTGGCCGGCAACTGGGCCGAGCGTCCGGAGCTCAAGCTGCTCAAGGGCCAGGCGAGTGCAGCCGGCGCGGAAGCGGGCAAGCTGCTCACGCAGAGCCACGATCCCGCCTGGGCGCAGGTCGACGTGCTGCGGCCAGAGCGCTTCAGCTTCAAGAACCGCCATGGCGACACCATCCCCGCCTACGTCTTCAAGCCGCTGGGCTGGGCACCAAGCGACAAGCGCGCGGCGATCGTCTACACCTACGGCGGCCCCCTCAACGACCGCCATTCGGTCGAGACCGACAGCTTCCAGCCGACCGGCTACGTCTTCGCGATGTACATGGCGGCCAAGCACGGCTACGTCACGGTGACGGTGGACCCGCGCGGCCACTCCAACTACGGCGAGAAGTTCGCCGACGCCAACTGGGAGAAGCCGGGCGCGCCGCAGACCGAAGACCTCGAGGACCTGGCCGCCTACATGAAGGCCAACCTGGGCGTCGACGGCGCGCGCATCGGCCTGAACGGCTGGAGCTTCGGCGGCTTCCAGACCCAGTACACGATGTACACGAAGCCCGACCTGTTCGCGGCCGGCATCGCGGGCGCAGGCCCGACGGAATGGGAGAACTACAACAGCTGGTACAGCGGACGCACCATCGGCAAGGTCGACCGGACCAAGCCCGTGCTGCGCAAATACTCGCTGCTGCCGCTGGCGAAGAACCTCAAGAAACCGCTGCTGCTGGTGCACGGGATGCAGGACCCCAACGTCCTCTACCAGGACACCGTCAACGTGTACCGCGCGCTGCTGGAATCAGGCAAGGAAGGACTCGTGGAACTCTTCCTGGATCCGGACGGCGAGCACGCGCTCGGCGGCGCGGTGAAGGCCGTGGGCTGGCATCGGAAGTACGAGCAGTTCTGGTTGCGGAACCTGGGGGCGGCGCAGCAGAAGTGATGCCGTAGCGGGCGGCGGGTCGACGCCTACCTGCAGAGGGCGGGGCGTTGGCCGCCAGGTCGCAGGGCCTTGGCGGCCAGCGCCAAAACCCTGCGACCTGCCGTCCCCCATCAGCCCCGCACTTCATCGGTTTTGCTACCGAGGACTGCGGGGCTTGTCGTTTCTTGGGCTCAGGGCGCCGCGATGACCGTCTTCACGCGTTCGCCGACCTTCGGCAGCGCTTCACCGCCGTAGCGGCCGTTGAGCAGCTTCAACTGCGCCTCGCTGATCACCGAGGTCTTCGCCATCTCGGCGAAGCCGCCGGCCGGGTAGGGCTGCAGTGCGACCTTCCAGGGCCTGGCCAACTTCTTGTCATCGGCGGTCAGCGCGCGGAAGCTCTCCTCCGCCTGCGTGAGCGCGGCTCGCCGCGCCTGCAAGGACTGGCCGTCCTTCGACGCATAGACCAGCGCGTACACCGCGCCCTTGGCGCTCGTGATCAGCGTGATCTCGGCATTGCCGCGCTGGCCCTGCGCGTTCTTGCGCACGCCGCTGAAGTGCGTGGCCTTCAGGCCGTTGATCGTCTTCGCGTCGGTGCGGCCTTGCTCCGCGCCCCAGCGGCGCAGGATGTCGTCGTGCACCGTGCCGGCCTTCTCCGGCACCGGCTGCAGGATCAGCGCCGCATCGCGCTGCGGACTCATCACCGTCAGCGTCTCGCTGCCGTTCTGCAGCGCCCAGCCCGTGGGCGCGGTCAACGCGATGTCGAGCGTCGGATGCAGGAACTGCTGGCCACGCACCAGCCCTTGCGACGGGCTGTCGCCGAAGACCATGCCGTCGATCGCCTGCAGGAAGGCCGCGCGGTTCTCGTCGACCGGCTGGTCGCCGGTCAGCTGCGCCGCCTCGTCGCGGATGCGCTGCAGGCGCTGCTCGTTGCTCGGGTGCGAGGCCAGCCAGCTGTTGCCGCTCTGCGGCTGCTTGCCTTGTGCCTTGGCCTGGTCGGCCGCGAACTGTTCCTGGTCCTTCAGGACCTGGATCACGTCGACCATGTGCTTGGGGTCGTAGCGGTTGCGCGCGAGGTACTCGGCGCCGAGTTGGTCGGCCTGCAGTTCCTGTTCGCGGCTGTACGACGCGACGTAGCCCGCTGCGGCGTTCTGCGAGACCTGACCCGCGATGTCCGTGGCGCCGCTGACGCCGCGCGATTCGAGGACCGCGCCGAGCACCGTCGCCGCCAGCACGCCGATGCCGGCGTTCTGCTGGCGCGTCGCGCGCTGCGCGCCGTGCCGCGCGGTGACGTGGCCGATCTCGTGCCCCATGACGCCGGCGAGGTCGGCCTCGTTCTCCATGTACGCGAGGATGCCCCGCGTGACGTAGACATAGCCGCCCGGCAGCGCGAAGGCGTTGACCTCCGGACTGTCGAGGACGGTGAAGTGCCACTCGAGTTCCGCCCGGTGCGACTGCGCCGCCAGCTTGTTGCCCAGCGCGGTGACGTAGGCCTGCAGCTTCGGGTCGTCGACGACCGAATACTCCTTGAGCACGTCCTGATGCGCCTGACGGCCTGTCGCGACTTCCTGCTGCGGGCTCATCGCGCTGCGTTCGGTGCGGCCGGTGACCGGATTGACGACGTTGGTGCCGCAGCCGGCGATCGTCAGCAAGGCGGCGGTGGCCAGCACCGCGAACGGGAAGTTGCGCTTCATCGGAATCGGCGGCGAAAGAGGAAAAGATCGCCCGGCCGGTGGACCGGGCAGGAGGTCAGGTGCTCTCGCGTTCAGGTGCGCTGGCGTTCGGGCGATCAGGCGCTCACTCGGCCTGCGTGCGCAGCGTCCACAGCGTCAGCACGCCTTCCGGCACCTCGCGGCTGAGCGCGTCGCGCCAGTGCAGGTCGGTGAGCTTTTCCTGGTCCTCGGCGCTGAGCTGGCTCTCGTCGCCGCCCAGCAGCGCGATCGGCGCCAGCGCCGCGGCCGTCTTGACGTGGTCGAACAGCGGCGTCCAGGCCTCGCCGTCCTGGTCGACGCCGATCATGAAGCCGGTGCACCAGTCCTCGGCGTCCACCAGCTGCTGTTCGCCTTCCTCGGCGACGCTGAAGATCGGCTCCCATTCGTCCTGCTTGGACGTCCACTGCACCGACAGGCTGTGCACGTGGCGCAGCAGCAGCAGGGCGATCTTCTTGCGCTGCTTGCCGCTCGGGAAAGGATCGCCGCCGCCCCACACCGGGCTCATCCATTCGGCGCCGGGCTTGGCGCTCAGCGGCAGCGGGCTCAGCAGCTGCGCGCTGAGGTAGCCGTCCAGCGCCTCGATGTTCATCGCGGCGTCGTTGTCCAGCTCGGACAGGAAGTCGTCCAGGTCCGACAGCTCGTCGTCGGTCAGCGGGGTGTAGAGCGCCTTGTCGGGCTGGTACTGCGGAAAGTCCATGTCGGATCCTGGAGAGTCGGGCGAGGGGCGGCGAGAAGTGGCGAGGGGGCGGCGAACGGGCGGCGAGGTCAGCCGTGGCGGCCGTGACGGCTCTTGGGCTTGCGGCCGTCCATGTCGGTCAGCTGCGTCTTGAGCAGCGCCATCAGCACGCGGGCGTTGGCCTCGGTCATGACGAGCAGGGTGCTGGGCTCGATGCCGTCGACCGGCTCGCGTTCCTTGACGAGGGCGTCCAGCTTGAAGGTCACCAGGCCGCTGGTGGTCGAATTCGTGGCGGCCTTGAACTTCTGGACTTCGATGTGATGCGTCTTCATGGGCGTCATTCTCGGCGATGACGCAGGCGCTGGAAACCGGTGACCACCGCCACGATGACGATGCCGGCCAGGATGCCGGCGATGGCGTCGCCCAGCACCTCGACGATCGTGCGCGCGAAGCCGCTCACGCCCAAGCCTTCGACGACGTGCTGGATCGCGTGGTGCAGGAAGGGCGCGCCATGCGTCAGGATGCCGCCGCCGACCAGGAACATCGCCGCCGTGCCCGCCACCGACAGCGCCTTCATCAGCCATGGCGCCAGCCACAGCAGGCCGCGGCCCAGCGCCTGCTGCCAGGCGGCGGCCTTGCGGCTCAGCCACAGGCCGGCGTCGTCCAGCTTCACGATGCCGGCGACCAGGCCGTAGACGCCGATCGTCATCACGATGGCGATCCCGGACAGCACCAGCAGCCGCGTCGTGAACGTTGCGTCCGCGACCGTGCCGAGCGTGATCGCGATGATCTCGGCGGACAGGATGAAGTCGGTGCGGATCGCGCCCTTGACCTTGTCGCGCTCCAGCGCGGCGAGGTCGATGGCCGGGTTCTTGACCGCCTCGGACAGCGCCGCCTCGTGGGCGTCGTCCTCGGCGGTGTGCAGCCACTTGTGGGCGAGCTTCTCGACGCCTTCGAAGCAGAGGTAGGCGCCGCCGATCATCAGCAGCGGCGTGACCAGCCAGGGCGCCCAGGCGCTGATCGCCAGCGCGGCCGGGACCAGGATGGCCTTGTTGAGCATCGAGCCCTTGAAGACGCCCCAGACCACCGGCAGTTCACGATCGGCGCTGACGCCGGTGACCTGCTGCGCATTGAGCGCCAGGTCGTCGCCGAGCACGCCGGACGTCTTCTTGGCGGCCATCTTGGAGAGCAGGGCCACGTCGTCCAGGACCGTGGTGATGTCGTCGAGCAGTGCAAGCAGGCTGGAGGCCATGGCGGAAGAGTCCGTTCCCTGAAAGTGATGATTTGTGCGAAGCCCGCCTTTGTACCGCAAGCCATCGGGCTTTCGGTCCATTCGCGGCGGTTTCTGGGCCCTCACGGCCGCCACGGTCTTGCCGCCGGTGGCAAACTCCGGCGTCATGAAACGCCGCACCGCCTCCTTGCTGTTCGCCGCCGCGCTCGCCGCGGTGTCCGTGACCTCGGTTCACGCCGCCGACGCCGTCTCGGGACCTGGTCCCTATGACGAGCAGGCCGACGCCCGCGCCGACATCAACAAGGCCGTCGCCCGCGCCGCGAAGGACGGCAAGCAGGTGCTGGTGGTCTACGGCGCCAACTGGTGCAAGGACTGCCTGGCGCTGAACAAGGGCTTCGGTGACGGCCACCTCGGCACCGCCGTCGACAAGCGCTTCGTGACGGTCAAGGTCAACGTCGGTCGCTTCGACAAGAACGTCGACGTCGCCAACCAGATGGGCGTGACACTGAAGAAGGGCATCCCGACCGTCGCGGTGCTCGGTGCCGACGGCCAGGTGCTGGGCACGACCAAGGGCGGCGAACTCGCCGACGCGCGCAACATGGGCGAGGACGCCGTGATGAAGGTGCTGGAGTCCCTCGGCAAGAGCTGAATCGGCGCCACGGGATCCATGCATAGGCAGCGATTCCGGGTTCCAGGTTTTGCTGTTGAGTCCTGACCCCCGATAGCGCTCCGGCTATCGGAAGGCCTCCACGAGGCGCGCGTCCCGCAGTGCAGCACGCCCTCAGGCCCCGTGATCAGGGGTCAAGTCTTGCGCGCGAGCTCGAATCCCGGCCCGGGCGCTTGTCTTTTGTGCGGTCATCGCCTAGTTATTGGGCATGGCCAGGCCTCTTCGCATCGAATTCCCCGGCGCCGTCTATCACGTGGCCACACGTGCCGACGCGCCCGTCTTCGCCGACGACGAGGATCGTCAGACGCTGCTCGGGCTCATCGAGCAGGCGGCGGACCGATTCGACGCCCAGGTGCTCGCCTACGGGCTGGGTCGTGAGCACTACGAGTTGCTGCTGTTCACCCGGCAGGCGAATCTCTCCCGACTGATGCGCCATCTGAACGGCGTGTACACCCAGGCGCACAACCGGCGGCATGGGCAGTTCGGACACGTCTTCCAAGGGCGGTTCAAGGCGGTGCTGGTGGATCGCGAGCATCTGTTGCTGGATGCCTGCCGCTACGTGGAGCTGATCGGGCGGCGGTCCGGGTTGGCGTCGTCGCCGACGGCCTGGCGCTGGAGCAGCCTGCAGGCACACGCCGGGCTGGTGACCGCGCCGGACTGGCTCGAGATCGATGGGTTATGGACGAACGTCCTGGGGCGTGTGCCGCAGAACGCGGCCGACCGCCGCAAGGCGGCGCAGCGTTATCAGGCGATCGTGGAGGCCGAGCCCGACCTCGACATCTGGGGCCAGTTGCGGCACCAGATCTTCCTGGGCGACGCGGCCTTCGTTCAGCGCACCGTGCGGCTGAGCGAGCACCCGCCACGCACGCCGCGCCCACGACGCTGGGGCGATTGGCTCAAGGCCAGCGGCAGTCGGGAAGAGGCGCTGTACCGCGCGCATACCGAAGGCGGTCAGTCGATGACTGAACTTGCGCGGGAATTGGGACTTTCGGTGTCGCGAGTCAGCCGGCTCATTGCCGGCCATGAGCGACAGCGCTGAACTTAATGCAGAGCCCTCGCCGGACCGGCCGGGCACGCCGCCACCGACTCATCCAACTCGGCCGCCTCGTTCCAGGCGGCCGTTGTCATTTCGCGAGCGGCGCTCAGCTGATGACAGAGTTCGGCAACGCCCAGTCCGTCGGCTTCGCCTTCCGGCATCGGCAGCGCGGACACTTCACCCGGCAGATCCGCCAGGGCGCCCAGCAGCTGGAACAGCAGTTCCAGATCCGGCGCGGCGTCGGGTGACTGTTGCTGGCGAGCCAGTCCCAGGCTGCGGCACAGGTAGAAGCAGGCATCCGCCGCCTGATCGCACATCGCGTGCGACATCGCCAACTGTTCCAGCGCCTCGGCCCGGGCGGTCTGTGCGGCCGGATCGTCCGAGCGGTCCGCCAACGCGTCCAGCGCGGCGGACGCCGGCGGCACGGCGATGAGATCGTCGTCCTGGGGCAGCAGCGGAGAAGCGGTCTTGGAGTTCGCCATGAGAGTTCAGCTGGGGAACAGCGGTTCAACCAATCAACGACACGAATGCTAGGTAGCTACCGGCAAATGCGCCTCCCACAGCTCGGGGGGAACATCGCCGGCGCAAGCGCCTAGGGAGCCGGATCACGGGAACTTGTCACACTTCGTGACACGAACAGACCGAGCTTACGGCGTTTCATCGCTGATTTGGGTGAATCACTTCCCCTTCCTGGGCCGGCTCCAGCCGGAAATCACCGTTTGTCGGCCCCGCGCCACAGCCAGCTGGCCGGGAGCGACATCCTTCGTGATGGTCGAGCCGCCGCCGATGGTGGCGCCGTCGCCCAGCGTGACCGGCGCGACCAGCACGCAGTTGGAGCCCACGTGCACGTCCGCGCCGATGGTCGTGCGGTGCTTGTTCGCGCCGTCGTAGTTGGCCGTGATGCTGCCGGCGCCGTAGTTGACGCGTTCGCCGACGGTGGCATCGCCCAGGTAGGCCAGGTGGTTGGCCTTGGCGCCCTTGGCCAGCGTCGAGTTCTTCACCTCGACGAAGTTGCCGATGTGGACTTCGGGGCCCAGTTGCGCGCCCGGGCGCAGCCGCGCGAACGGGCCGATGAGCGCGCCCTCGCCGACGCTGGCGCCGGCGGTTTCACCGTCGATGTGGGTGAATTCGTGGATGCGGGCGTTGGCGCCGATCGTGGCGTTGCGGATCACGCAGTTGGCGCCGATGCGCACGCCGTCGCCCAGCGTCACGTGGCCTTCGAAGACGCAATTGACGTCGATCTCGACGTCCTTGCCGCAGTTCAGCGTGCCGCGCAGGTCGAAGCGCGAGGGGTCGGCCAGGCGCACGCCCGCCGTCATCAGCGTCTCCGCCTGGACCAACTGGAAACGTCGCTCCAGCTGCGCCAGTTGCGAGGGGCTGTTGACGCCCAGCACTTCGGTCTCGTCCTGCGTCTTCACGCCGACGACGGAGACGCCCTCCGCCACCGCCATCGCGACGATGTCGGTCAGGTAGTACTCGCCCTGCGCGTTGTTGTTGTTCAACTGACCGACCCAGCGCTTCAGCGCCTCGGTCGGCGCGGCCATGATGCCGGTGTAGCACTCGCGCAGGCGACGCTGCGCGTCGCTGGCGTCCTTGTGCTCGACGATCGCCTTGATCTGCTCGCCGCCATCGCCGCCCCGGACGATGCGACCGTAGCCGGTCGGGTCGGCGTATTCGATGGTCAGCAACACGAGCTTATCGCCGCCGCAGGCCTCGACCAGCGCACGTGTCGTCGCCGTGCTGATCAGCGGCGTATCGCCGCTGAGGATCAGCGTGGTGCCGCCGGCGACCAGCGCCGGGACCGTCTGCTGGATCGCGTGGCCGGTGCCGAGCTGCGGCTCCTGGCGCACGAAGCGCAACCCCTCGCCACCGACGGCCGCCTCGACCTGTTCGGCGCCGTGGCCGGTGATGACGATGCGGGCATCGGCATCCAGCGCGGCGGTGTTGCCGAGCACGTGCTGGAGCAGCGCGCGGCCGGCCAGCTTGTGCAGCACCTTGGGCAGGCCGGACTTCATGCGGGTGCCCTTGCCCGCGGCCATGACGACGATGTTCAGCGACATAAGAAGAATCGCGGTTCCCTGTTGGAGAGACCGCGATTATCGGGGTCGCCCGCGACGAACTTCATGGCGTCGCGGTGACCGGTTGTCGCCACTTGTGGGTGCCGGCCGGCGCCCACGGGCGCAGGCCGTCCTACTTCGACGGCGTCAGCTGCACGCTCACGCGGTGCGGCTCGGGGCGGGTCTGCGGGAAGTCGGTCATCGAGGCCTCGAACAGCGCGCCGAACAGCTCCTTCCCGCCTTCGGTCAAGCCGTCGTTGGAGGCGCGCGCCTCATACAGCGGCTCGTTGGTCTTGCGGTCGCGCAGCAGCATGGCGACCTCGCGGTCGTAGCGGCGCTCCATCATCGGATCCATCGGGTACGAGTAGCCCCAGCGGCTGTAGTACGGCCGCCAGGCCGGGCCGTAGCGCCAGCCCCAGTAGCTGCCGTTCCAGCGCCACCACAGCGGGTCGTCCCACGGCGCGGGGCCGGAGCGGGTGACGCGCGCGCCGAGCGACACGACGATGTCGGCGGCCTTCGGATCGGCGGATTCGGTGAAGCCGGCCTTCAGCAGCGCGCCGCGGGCAGCGTCCTCGAGCGAGGCCTGGTTGGCTTCATTGCGCTGCTGCGACGGCAGCCGCTCGAAGGCGAAGCTGCCGGGCTGACGGCCCGCCGGCCAGCTGCCGAAGGTCTGCGCATCCGCGACCACGGTATTCAGGGCGGCGCAGCCGGCGAGCGACAGTGCGGCCGCGGCGCCCAGGCTCAACAGGGCGACTCGACGATTCAAGGTGAACATGGTGACCTCCAGTCGGATACCGCTCGTGGCCGTCGATCGGGGCAGGCGCCGCTCCCGGTGACGTCCCATGGACGCCTCATCTGACGTCGATGCGAGCGTGACAGTGCAACGATTGTGGCCCGAGCCGGTTGACCCGCGCGTTTGAACTGCGTGACAGGGCGGTAAGCGGCGGGTTTCTCTTCGTTGGAAAGCACGAAGCCCGGCGCGGGGCCGGGCTTCCGAGCGTCCATGACGCGTCATCGCGCCGGGCCGACCTCAGTCGTCGGCGGCCGAGTAGGCCTCGCCCGCGTCGTCGACGGGGGCCGGGACTTGCCCCTTGGCCCCTGGACGGACGAAGTTGACGACACCGGTGGCCGGCGCCGGGGTGCCGCACTGCTCGTCCTCGTCGAAGGCGATGTCGCCGTCGGCGACAGGCGCGCCGGTGGCCTTGATCGTCTGGAACGGGAACAGCTCGCGGTCCATCATGTGCGAGGTGACGATGTTGCCCATCGCGGTGAACATGTTGTCGACGCGGCCCGGGAAGCGCTTGTCCCAGTCCTGCAGCATGGCCTTGACGGTGGCGCGCTGCAGGTTGGGCTGGCTGCCGCAGAGGTTGCACGGAATGATGGGGAACTCGCGGTGCTCGGCCCAGCGCTCGAGGTCGGATTCCTTCACATAGGCCAGCGGTCGGATGACGACGTTCTTGCCGTCGTCGCTGACCAGCTTGGCGGGCATGCCCTTCATGCGGCTGCCGAAGAACATGTTCAGCATCAGCGTGGTGACGATGTCGTCGCGGTGGTGGCCGAGCGCGATCTTGGTCGCGCCCAGCTCGCCCGCCACGCGGTACAGGATGCCGCGACGCAGGCGAGAGCACAGCGAGCAGGTCGTCTTGCCCTCGGGCACGAGTCGCTTGACGATGGAGTAGGTGTCCTGCTCCTCGATGTGGAAGTCCACGCCACGCGACTTCAGGTAGGCGGGCAGGATGTCCTCGGGGAAGCCGGGCTGCTTCTGGTCGAGGTTGACGGCGACGATGCTGAACTTGATCGGCGCGCGGTCGCGCAGGTTGATCAGGATGTCCAGCAGCGAGTAGCTGTCCTTGCCGCCGGACACGCAGACCATGACCTTGTCGCCGTCCTCGATCATGTTGAAGTCGCCGATCGCCTGGCCGACCTGTCGGTGCAGGCGCTTCGAGAGCTTGTTCATCTCGTGCGCGTGCTTCTTGGCCGCGGCATCCGCGGCCGCCAGATCAATGCCTTCGATGGCGGTGGTCGAGTCAGTCATGTTCAGTCCTCAATGTCTTCAATCAAGCAGGGCCCGCTGACCCGGCGTTGCCGGGCCGTCAGGCCCACCCCTTGAGGGGGCGCGCGTGAGCGCGTAGGGGGAGGTCTACCAGGTGCCGCATTCGGCGGAGATCGCGACCTGGCAGTCGGGGAAGATTTCGAGCTTGGTCACCTTGATGCGCACGCCCACCACGCCGGGCAGCTTCATCAGCCGGACGCAGAGCTTGCCCAGCAGGGCCTCGAGCAAATCGGTGTGTTCCGCGGTGCACTCGTCGATGATGATCGTGCGCACACGGCGGTAGTCGAGCACGTGGCCGATGTCGGCGTCGCGCGAGACGATGGTCTGGGCGCCGAGGTTGATCTCGGCGTCGACGAGGATCGGCTGCGGGCCTTCGCGCTCGAAGTCGAGTACGCCGAGGTTGGCGCCGAAGCGCAGCCCGTTGATGTGGATGACCTGGCGGTTGTTGCGGCGCAGCGCCGGCGGCGGCTGCGATTCGCGCAGCGGGCGCAGGAAGGACTCGATCTGCTTGGCCGCGACGACGCCGTCGCCAAGGGCCGTCTGCACGCAGGGATGCTGGCGGCCGCTGGCGTCGCCGGCGACGAACAAGCCCAGCACGCCGAAGCGCGGTTCGTCGCGGAATGGCTGCGACGGCGCGGTGACGCCGGCACGCTGCAACGCATCGGCGACGAGGAGCCAGGCGGACGGCGCCGGTTCGTAGCCGAGCAGCACGGCGACGTGGTCGAAGCGCTCTTCGCCGTAGGCCTTGGACGTGACGGTCACGCCCTCCGGCGAGGCAGTCACGGCGGTCGGCAGGGATTGCGCGGGCCGGCGACGCAGGCCTGGCGCGCCGTCGAGCTGCTGGATCAGGTGACTCTGCGCGCGCCATTCCGAGCGCGACCACAGCGTGACCGCATGACCGCGACCGGCCAGGTACAGGGCGTTCTCGATGGCGTTGTCGCCGCCGCCCAGCAGCAGCACCCTGCCCGGCGTCAGGCGGTCGCGAACGGCGGTCAGCTCGATGGCGTCGAGCACGCGGTCATGGCGATCACGCTCTGGATAAAGCGGCGAGGGATGGCGCGGCGTCAGGCCGGTGGCGAGCAGCAGCGATCGGGCCCGCAGCGGGCGCAGTCCGCCAGTAGCGGCGGGCTCGGCGGTTTCACCGGCCTGCGCGGCGAAGGCGGGACCGCCGTCGAGGTAGAGCGTCCAACCCTGTTCGGCCTGCCAGTCGAGGGTGTTGATGGTCTGGCCCAGCACCGTGTGCACGCCGGGTTGCGCGGTGGCGTGGCGGGCGTAGCGCTCGCCCAGCTCGGCCAGCGATTCGCCGGGCGCGCCGAGCAGCCAATCCTGCTTGTAATCGAGCGGCCGCAGGCTGTCGCACAGGCGCGGGGCGCGCTCGATCAGCGCGACGCTCAAGCCCAGCTGCGTCAGCCAGCTCGCGGCGCTGCAGCCCGCCGGACCGCCGCCGATGATGGCGGCATCGACGAGCGCGGGCAGGCTGGCGGGCAGTCGGTCGGGCGTGGTCTGGGACATGGGAAGGCGGGCGGACAGGCGGCTGGCGGCGGGCGTTGCGATGGCCGCAAGGCGCCGGAGAAAACCGGCGATTATCCCGGATGGGCGCCGGACAGGGTCGCCGGGGGCCTTGCCGCGCCGGGCTCCGCTGCCAAACCTTCCTGTACGCGTTCCACCACCCAGTCGATGAACACCCGCACGCGCGGCATCATCTGGCGCTGCTTCGGGAACATCACGGAGACCGGCATTGGCGGAGGCGGGGTGTCCGGGAGCAGCTCCACGAGATCGCCCGACGCCAGCAGCGACGCGACGCCGAAGCGTGGGCACTGGATGAGCCCCAATCCCTGCAGGCAGCAGGCGCGGTAGGCCGGCGCCGAAGTCACGCAGACCGGGCCGCGCAGCGTGAGCGTCTGCGTCCGGCCCTCGACAAGGAACTCGAACGGCGCGACGCGGCCCGTGGCGCTGGACTGGAAGTTCACCGCCTGATGCTGGCGCAACGCGTCGATGCTCGTCGGCACGCCGTGCGTGGCGAGGTAGTCGCGGCTGGCGCAGGTGATGGACGGCAGGTCCGCGATGCGCCGTGCCACCAGTCCCGACTCCTGCGGCGTGCCGCCGCGCAGCACGCAGTCGACGCCCTCTCGGACCAGATCGACCAGTCGGTCCCCGGTGCCGACGATGAGTTCGATGCCGGGATAACGCCGGCAGAAGTCGCCAAGATGCGGGAACACGAAAGCCGCAGCCAGCCCGGCCTGCAGGTCGACGCGCAGCCGGCCACGCGGTTGCTGCGCGGCCTCGCCGAGCACGGCCTCCGCCTGTTCGACCTCTTCCAGCACGCGGCGGCAGCGCTCGTAGTAGAGGTGACCCTCCGGTGTCGGGCTCACATGGCGCGTCGAACGCGTCAGCAGCCGCGCGCCGAGCCGCTTTTCCAGGGCCTGGACGGCGTAGGTCACGTTGGAGCGCGGCAGGTCCAGCTCCTCGGCGGCGGCGGTGAAGCTGCCGAGGTCCACGATGCGCGTGAACAGGTGCATGGCGTCGATGCGGTCCATGGGCTCTCCGGGCTCAATGCCTCGAATTGTGCAATTCAATTGGACAGTGATGTCGATATTGAGCGATTTATCTGTCGGATCGAAGCGCTCAGCATTCGGGCTTCTTCTTCACCGCACACCAGGAGCCCGACATGACCCGCATCCCGACCACGACGTCCCGCATCGCCCTGATCACGGGCGCCAACCGCGGCATCGGCCGCGCCACCGCCCTCCGGCTCGCCCGCGACGGCTTCGACGTGATCGTGACCTACCGCTCGCACCGCGAAGAGGCCGAGGAGGTCATCCGCGAGATCGGTGCGCTCGGGCGCATCGCGGTGGCGCTGCCGCTGGACGTCTCTCGCGTCCAAGACTTCGGTGCGTTCGTCGACGGTGTCCGCGACGTGCTGGGCAAGACCTGGCACCGCGAGCGATTCGACGTCCTGATCAACAACGGCGGCGTGCAGGTGGCGCAGCCGACGCTGCAGGCGACGCCCGAGGCCTTCGACCAACTGGTCGACGTGCACTTCAAGGGTGTGTTCTTCCTGACGCAGCAGTTGGTGCCGCTGATCGCGAATCCCGGGGCGATCGTCAACATCTCCAGCGGCACCGCGCGCTTCTACGTGCCGGAACGCGCGATCTACAGCGCGGTGAAGGGGGCGGTGGAGGTGCTGTCGCGCTACCTGGCGACCGAGCTGGGACCGCGCGGCATCACGGTGAATGTCATCGCGCCGGGCGCCGTGGCGACCGACTTCAGCGGCGGCCTGCTGCGTTCGAACGAGCAGCTGCAGAAGCACATCGCGTCGCTGACGCCGCTGGGCCGGTTCGGCGTCGCCGAAGACGTCGCCGGCGCGATCGCCGCGCTGGTCAGCGAGGGCAACCGTTTCGTCACCGGGCAGCGGATCGAGGTGTCGGGCGGCGTGCACCTCTGAAGCGGACGAGGCCACTGAGGAGCGGCCTCAGAAGCACTCGTCGAGCAGCAGGTGGAAGTCGAGCTTGCGCAGGTCCGGCTCGACGATGCCGTAGGCGCTGAACAGCGTGTCGCGCAGCGTCGGGCCGAACTCATCGAGGCAGTTCGCCAGGATCGCGAGATCGCGGTAGCGATCCGCGATGCCTGCGCGGCCCAGGTCGATGACGCCGACGACCTCGCCATCCTCGTTCATGAGGATGTTGTCGAGCGAGAAGTCGCCGTGGCTCACCACCGGATCCTCGGAGAGCGGCAGCATCGCACCGAGCGCCTCCCACACCTGTTGCGGCGTCCAGCCCTGACGCGCGTCGTCGAAGTCGTCGGCATCGATGAGGCCGGCGTCGAGGCGCTTCCGGGCGAGGTCGAGCTGCAGTCGGTGATTCGCGTTGAATGGGCAGTTGTGGACCGGCAGGTCGTGCAGCCCGCGAAGGAAGCGACCGACGGCCGTCACGATCGCTGCGGCGCGTGACGGATCGTCGTCGAGCCATTCGTAGACCGTGCGACCGGGGAGGGCGTGCGTCAGCAACCAGGCGGTGCCGTCCGACCACTCGAAATGTTCGACGCCAGGCACCGGCCAACGCTCGGCGAACCACTGCAGGCGGGCGAACTCGTCGGCGATGGCGATCGCCGCATTGCCGTCACCGTGCTTGAGGTAGAGCGCCCGTGCATCGGCCCGATGCAGGCGATGCACGATTGCGCCGGCCTCGCCGACGAGGTTGCGGTGCCAGTCGTAGCCGGCCAGTTTGGTCGCGATGGCGGGTGGCAACTCGGGCGCGCGGCTGGGGACTTCTCTTGGATGGTCGGTCTCGTCGTGGTCAGTCATGAAACGCGATGAGGCGATGAAGACCGCGCGAGTATCGACGGCAGACAATCGCCGCCCATGACGCCTGAAGCCGCTTCCCTTGCTGCTAGCGCCCTGGCGCGCGGCACTCGAAATACACCATGTCCTCCCACTCGTCACGGAGCTGGAAGCTGCGCGTCGAGCGCCCGAACTCGGTGAAGCCGTTGCGGTGCAGGACCTTGATCGAGCCGGCGTTGCCGGCGCGCGCCTTGGCCTCGACGCGGATCAGGCCCAGTTCGCCGAACGCCTTCTCAAGCACGAGGCGCACTGCTTCCTTCGCATGGCCCTTGCCGTTCTCGCTCTCCGCGATGCGGTAGCCGAGCTCGCATGAGTGATAGTGCTTGCGCTTGATCTGGCTCAGGTTGATGCGGCCGATCAGCGCGCCCGCGGTGCCGCGGATCAGGAACTGATGGCCTGTGTCCGCGTCAGCCTCGCGACGCGCGGTCGCGATCGCGGACTCGATGCCACCGTCGGCGTAGTACGACGTGGCCCTCGCATTGATGTGGGCCTCGAAGAACGCGCGGTTGTCGAATTCGAAGCGGCGCAGGTCCGCGAGGTCACGCTCGGAGACGGGATGAAGACTCAGCATGGGCGTCGAGCATAGCGGCGCGTTGGCGGCCGCTCGATCAGCTCAGCTCAGCGTCTCACGCGCTTCCACACCCGCCACCCCAGCAGCACCGCCAGGATCGTCCCGTACACGATGGGCTCGGCGAAGTTGTTCTTCCCCGCGCGCATCCAGATGAAGTGCATCAGCCCGACGATCGCGATCGCGTAGACGAGCTTGTGCAGCATCTGCCAGCGCGCCGCGCCCAGCGCCTTGATCGCCCGGTTGAACGAGGTCGCCGCCAGCGGCACCAGCAGCAGCCACGCGACGAAGCCCATCAGGATGAAGGGCCGCTTGGCGATGTCGCGCAGGATGTCGGCCAGGTCCAGGCTCTTGTCGAGCCAGCCGTAGGCCAGCAGATGCAGGCTCGCGTAGAAGAAGGTGAACAGCCCCAGCATCCGTCGGAAGCGCGCCAGCGCCGGCTGGTTCGTCCAGGTGCGCACCGGCGTCACCGCCAGCGTGATCCACAGGAAACGCAGCGTCCAGTCGCCGAGACCGCGGATCAGCGTCTCCGCGGGATTCGCGCCGAGCAGATCCGGCTGCGCGATCACGCCGAAGACGTACCAGCCCAGCGGCAGCAGGCACAGCACGAACAGCACGACCTTCGCCGCCGGATGCAGCAGCGGATGGCGTTTCGCAGGTGTGCGCCGAGGCGTGGGCGGGGCGGGCTGCGTCCGGGGCGGCGCGGCGGGCGAGGCACTCATGATTGGAGACGCGGCGGTGTCAGTAGTTCTTCTTCAGGTCCATGCCGGCGTAGAGCTGACCGACCTGCGCTTCGTAGCCGTTGAACATCAACGTCGGGCGACGCTTGGCGAAGAGGCCGTCCTCGCCGATGCGGCGCTCGGAGGCCTGGCTCCAGCGCGGGTGGTCGACCTGCGGGTTCACGTTGGAGAAGAAGCCGTACTCCTGCTGCGCCGCCTTGGTCCAGCTGCTCACCGGCTGCTTCTCGACGAAGCGGATCTTGACGATGGACTTGGCCGACTTGAAGCCGTACTTCCACGGCACCACCAGGCGCAGCGGGGCGCCGTTCTGGTTGGGCAGCACCTCGCCGTAGAGGCCGAAGGCCATCAGCGTCAGCGGATGCATCGCCTCGTCCAGGCGCAGGCCTTCGACATAAGGCCAGTCCAGCACGCCCGAGCGCACGCCCGGCATCTGGGCCTTGTCGGCCAGCGTGGTGAACTCGACGTACTTCGCCTTGCCTGTCGGCTCCGCCTTCTTCAGCAGCTCGGCCAGCGAGTAGCCCACCCACGGGATCACCATCGACCAGCCTTCGACGCAACGCAGGCGGTAGACGCGTTCCTCCATCGGCGCGACCTTCAGCAGGTCGTCCAGGCCGAAGCGGCCCGGCTTGGCGCACTCGCCCTCGATGACGACGGACCAGGGCCGGGGCTTGAGGGTGTGCGCGTTCTCGGCGGGGTCGGACTTGTCGGTACCGAACTCGTAGAAGTTGTTGTACGAGGTGACGTCCTTGTAGGCCGTCAGCTTCTCCATCACGGTCGCGCCGGCCACCGTGCTCTTGACGCCCGGCAGCTTCGCCAGCTTGCCGGGGCCGGCGGTCTGCGCGCTCGCCGCGCCGGACATGCCGCTCAGGCCCAGCCCGGTCAGCCCGAGCGCGCCGGCCGACTTCAGCCAGTCGCGGCGGCTGTCGTAGACCTCTCGGGAGGTGATCTCGGAGGACGGGATGCGCTGGCCGTCGCGGGGCTTGTGGAAATGCATGGCGGACCTCGGGGGAAGGAAGGTTCGAACCTTACGCGTTTGGCTGAAGGTTTTCATGAGGGTGCGCTTAAGGCCCCCCGGTTCGAGGCGGCCGCCGCGGTCGTGCCCCATTCCAGATGAAACAGGGCGGCGCCCGGTTCGAACCCGGCGCCGCCCTGTCGAGGGACGAAGGCCTTACAGCGTCCCGTACGAGTGCAGCCCCGACAGGAACATGTTGACCCCCAGGAACGCGAAGGTCGTGACCAGCAGTCCGATCAGCGCCCACCACGCGCCGACCACGCCGCGCAGGCCCTTGATCAGCCGCATGTGCAGCCAGGCCGCGTAGTTCAGCCAGACGATCAGCGCCCAGGTTTCCTTCGGGTCCCAGCTCCAGTAGCCGCCCCAGGCTTCCGCCGCCCAGAACGCGCCCAGGATGGTCGCGATCGTGAAGAAGGCGAAGCCCAGCGCGATCGACTTGTAGGTCAGGTCGTCCAGCACCGGCAGCGCCGGCAGCCGCGCCGTCAGCGGGCCGCGCAGCGCGACGCTGGCCGCCAGGAACACCGCCACGCCGGCCATCTTGCCGGCCCAGCCGTTCAGGCCGGTCGCGATCTCCGGCGAGACGTTCGCGCCGAAGCGGAAGCCCACCAGCACCAGCACCAGCCCCACCGGCACGCCGATCAGGCCGATCACCAGCGCGCGCGGCGTCGCCGTCTTCAGCAGCGTCGCCAGCGCCACCATCGCGGCCATCGCGAAGCTGCCGTAGCCGATGAAGTTCGCCGGGACGTGGATCTTCATCCACCAGCTCTGCAGCGCCGGGACCAGCGGCTGGATCTCGTGGGCCTCGCGCGCCATCGTGTACCAGAGCAGGAAACCGACCGCCGCGCTCACCACCAGCATCACGTACGCACCCAGCGCCCGCGTCGCGAAACGCTGCTCGTAGTACAGGTACATCAGCGTCGTCAGCCAGGTGAAGAGGACGAACACCTCGTACAGGTTGCTGACCGGGATGTGGCCGATGTCGGGCGCGATCTGGTGGCTCTCGAACCAGCGCACCATCGTGCCGATCAGCGCCATGCCCACGGCGCCCCACGCCAGGCGCGTGCCGATCGCCTCCGCCGCGCTGTGGCCCGACTTCTGCAGGAAGCCCAGCCAGTAGAACAGCGTGCTCATCCACACCAGCACGCTCATCCACAGGATCGCGCTCTGGCTGGACAGCATGTACTTCAGGAAGAAGACCTTCTCGCCCGCGGCGAGGTCGGCGCCGAAGCCGTCGGTCTGGCGCAGGTAGAGCTGGATGGCGAAGAGGCTGGCCGCGCCCACGATCAGGCACAGCAGGCGCAGCGGCCGCCAGAACCAGCCCAGCGCGATCAGCGCGGGTGCGGCGCCGGCCAGGATGCCCTTCTCGTAGACATCCATCGACGCGCTGTAGCGGCTGAACGCGAAGCCGGCGCCGATCAGCACCAGCGCCGCGAAGATCCAGTCGAAGGCGTTGCGTCCCTGGAAGTAGCCGCGCTTGCCGATGACCAGCGAGCGTGTCGGGGTCGCCTCGCCGGAACCCGGCAACTGGGACGGCAGTTGCGAGGGCAGGTGGGACGAGTCCGCGGTGGTGGTGTTCATGTCAGGCCTCCTCATGCAGCAGGCGCTGCTTGAGTGATTCGAATTCGACGGGCAGGTCGGCGGTATCGCGGTTGCTGGACAGCGCCATGCGGACGCGGGTCTGTTCGGAGCGGCCGGGCGCGGCTTCCAGCCACAGCCACAGGCGACGTTCCTTGATGTAGAGCATCGCAAACACGCCGATGATCAGCAATACCGCTCCGAGGTAGACCAGGGTCTGCCCCGGCGCGCGCGTCACCTGGAACACGCTGGCCTGCACCTGCTGGAAGTCGTCCAGCTGGATGATGACCGGCGACGGGTAGAACATCGCGTCCGACAGCGACATCACCGACTGCGTCATGAAGGCCTGCGTGGCCTCGCCCGGCTGGGGCGCCGGATGGCCGAGCTGCGCCTCGGCCTGCTTGTGGAGCTCGAACAGGCTGCCGTTGAGGATGCGCAGCAGCACCTCGGACACGCGGGCGCGTTCGGCCTCGGGGACCTCGCGCTCGATGAACTGCGACAGCGCCGGCAGGCCGCCCACCGCCGCGCCCTGCGCGGGCGCGTCGGCCTTCAGGCCCTCGGCGCCGGCGAACAGCGTCAGCGTGCGCAGCGCGGTCGCTTCCAGCTGCGCCTGCATCGCCGGCTTGTCCGGCGGGCTGGCGCCCAGCGCGTACTGCCTGGCCGCCTGCAGCCGCTGCGCCGGATCGGCCAGCCCGCGCCGCAGCGCCAGCCAGCCTTCCATGCTGTCCTTGCCGTCCACGGGGATGCGCAGGTAGCGGAAGCTGTCCGACAGCGTGTCGCGCACGCCGAGCAGGATCACGCGGTGGCCGTCCAGCTCCAGCGGCAGCATGTAGTTGTTGTACTCGCGCGCCTGGCCGCTGGCATCGCGCAGCTTGTAGCTGAACGAAGGGCCGACGTTGCGCAGCGTCTTCTTGCCTTCGAGGTTGGCGCCCGAGCCCAGGTGCTGTTCCAGCCGCCCGACCAGGTCCACCTTGCGCACGTCGGTGCCGTTCTTGTCCTTGCCGTCGTCGGCGAAGTTCTCGACGTTGATGACGCGCAGGCCGGTGAATTCGAGCCCGAACTTCTCGCCGTCCGCCGTCAGCGTCGTCGTGCCGTTGACCTTGCCGTCCAGCGGCGTGTCGTGCGCCGCCTGCAGCGCGCGCAGCTTCAGCTTCAGCGAGGAGCCGCCGTCCTCGAAGCTGCTCTGGTAGAGCGTCACGCCGCGGTAGGTCACCGGTTCGTTGACCTTGACGGTCGCCTTGGTCGACGTGCCGTCGCGGCGGTCGTGCAGGACGACGTCGCTGGCGAACAGCTTGGGCATGCCGGTCGCGTAGTACTCGACGATGAACTTCTTCAGCTCCACGTCGAAGGGCAGGTCCTGCACCACGACGCCGCTGGGCATCGAGATCAGCGCCGTCGACGAGCGGCTGCCCTCGGGGACGTACAGGTTGCCGCGGAAGCTCGGATTGGCCGGCGTCAGGCGGTTGATGTCGGTGACCTGGGTGAGGTCGTCGCCCTGGTAGATCTGCTTGCCCTGCGCCCACATCATGACGCGCACGACCAGATCGCCGTCGAACAGCCCGCCCAGGCAGATCAGCACGATGGCCGAATGCGCCGCCAGGTAGCCGATCTTGTGCGCCGAGCCCTTGCGCGCGCCGATCATGACGCCGCCGTTGCGCACCTGCGCGCGGGCCTTCCAGCCCTCGGCGCTCAGCCACGCGTTGATCTGGCCCAGCGCGGCTTCCGGATTCATGTGCAGGTAACCCAGCGCCTTGTGCTTGAAAGCCTGGATCGACTGCTCGCGCATCGTCTCCTTGTAGGTCTTCAGGTCGCGCAGGATCTTGGGCGTATGGCGCGCAATGCACAGGCTGGTCGACACGACCAGGAAACCCAGCATCAGCAGGAACCACCACGCGCTGTAGACGGTGTACAGGTCGAACTTGCCGAACAGCTCCGACCAGAACGGTCCGAACTGGTTGACGTAGTTGGGCATCGGCTGGCGCTGCTGCACGACGGTGCCGATCACGGAGGCGATGCACAGCACCGTCAGCAGCGCGATGGCGAAGCGCATCGACGCCACCAGCTCCATCGCGTCGTCGAGCGCGACGCGCGCGGCCGCCTGGGCTGTCTGCCTGGAGGGACTCTCGGGGGACTTCTCGGTCATGGCCGGCATTCTCGTTGCGCCCGGCGACGAATCGGGCGAGGGCCGGCAAATGCGAAGGCCGGTGATCGGATCACCGGCCTCGTTCGTCGGAACCTTCCCCGAAAGGTGCGCCCCGCGGGCGATCGCTCAGCGCAGGCCGGCGATGTAGTCCGAGACCGCCTTGATCTCGCGGTCGCTCATCTTGGCGGCGATGGCCAGCATCTGCGGACTGTTCGGGCGGCCGCCGGCGCGGAACGCCGTCAGCTGGGCCTCGGTGTAGTCGCTGTGCTGGCCGCCCAGGCGCGGGTACTGCGCCGGGATGCCGGCGCCGTTCGGGCTGTGACAGCCGGCGCAGGCGGGCACCTGCTTGTCCGCGATGCCGCCCCGGTAGATCTTCTCGCCCAGGGTGATCAGCTCCTTGTTCTTCGCGAAGCCGGGCTTGGAGCCCTTGCTGGCGTAGAACGCGGAGACGTTGCGGATGTCGTCGTCCGTCAGCGGCGCGGCCATGCCCGACATCACCGGGTTCTTGCGCTTGCCCGACTTGAACTCGTGCAGCTGCTTGGCCAGGTAGTCGGCGTGCTGGCCGGCGATGATGGGGTTGGCGGGACTGCCGCGGGTACCGTCGGCCGTATGGCAGGCGGCACAGACTTGCGAACTGATGGCCTGGCCCTTGGTCAGATCGGGCTTGGCCGCCGCAGCGGGTTCATTGGCGTTGGCGGCGCCGGACATCAAAACCATGCTCGACAACAAGAAAGCGGCAGTCTTCATGAATGTTGAGGGTTGGGTGAGCGCAACCGCGGGATCTTACAATGCACCTCTTTAGAGCCCGCGCAGCCCGATGACCGATTCCAACAAGAAACCCGCCCCTGCGGCCCCAGGGAAACCCGCAGGCCGTGGCGCGGGACGCGCGGGAGCATCAAAGAAGAAGCAGGGCCCCGGGAAAACGGGTATGCGCGCGGCCGCCAAGGCCCGCGCGAAGAACGCCGAAAAGGCCAGGGCGCAAGGCCTGCCCCCGCCGGTGAAGAAGGCCGCCAGCACCGAGCCGATGACCCCGGGCAAGCGCGCGCTGGCCTGGACGCACACCGCCCGATTCCTGACCACGGCCAGCCAGCTCAAGCACCTGCCGGTCGACGGCGTGCTGCCGGGGGAGGCGCTGGCGCGCGCGGAGGCGGCGCTGGCCGAGGCCGAAGCCGCCGAGTTCGACGAGGCGTTGCTTGACGACGACGCCGCTGACGTCGGCGCGCCGCATGCCGACTCGGGAGACGACTCGGGTGACGACCCGGAAGACGACCCGGGATCCGAAGCCACAGGCGAGGAAGTCGGCGAGGGCGAGGCGCGCGCGCAAGACCTGGCCCCGCGCGGCCTGCCGGAGATCGCCTTCGTCGGTCGTTCCAACGCCGGCAAGTCGACGGCGGTCAACACGCTGGCCCAGCAGAAGCGCCTGGCCTTCGCGTCGAAGACGCCGGGCCGCACGCAGCACATCAACCTGTTCGCGGTGGGCCCGCGCGACGCGCCCAATGCGCTGTTCGCCGACCTGCCCGGCTACGGTTATGCCGCGGTGGCCCGCGACGCCAAGCTGCGCTGGCAGCGCGTCATGGCCGACTATCTCGGCCAGCGCGAGGAGCTGTCGGGCGTAGTGCTGATGGTCGACTCCCGCCTGGGATTGACCGACCTCGACAAGCAGCTGCTCGAATACGTGTCCGACCGCGTCACCGCGGGCGAGGTCAGCCTGCTGGTCGTGCTGACCAAGGCCGACAAGCTCAACCGCAAGGAAGGCGCCGCCATCCTGGCGCAGGTCCAGAAGGACCTGGGCGTGCTGGCGACGGAGGATTCCGACATCGGCGTCACGCTGTTCTCGGCGCTGAGCAAGCAGGGCCTGGAAGACGTCGCCGAGGTGATCTACGACTGGGCGCACGCCGAGCCGCGCGCGCCGTACGGCGAGGACGAGGAAGACGACGAGCCGTCCGACGACGCGGAAGACGACTCGGCGCCGGCTTAAGGCCGGCCGATGAACACGTAGAACGCGGTCCCGCCGCGTGGCGCGTAGCCGATGCCCACGTACAGCGGCCCCAGTCCCGTGTCCGAGCCCAGGAAGATGCTGCTCGCGTAGCGCATGTCCTTGATGCTGATGTCTCGGCGCGAGAGCCAGGTGTTGCCGGCCTCCAGCGTGCCGCCGATGAAGAACCCGCGCGAGAGGAAGGGCTGGTCGTTCAGGCGCCGGTAGTAGGTCGCCCGCGTGAACAGCAGCGAGTTGCCGCTGAGCTGGTTCGGGTTGTAGCCCGACAGCTGGTGGAAACCGCCCAGCGTGTAGCCGCCCAGGCCCGTGTCGTCCGGCTGCTGCGACGCCACGGCGCGCGCGTACAGGCTGACCGTGTGCCCGCCGAAGCTGCGCACCACGTTCCCGTCCGTGTTCAGCCGCAGGAAGCGGCCGCTGCTGAGGTTGCGGTTGTCCTGGCGGCCGCCTTGCGCCTCGACGGTGAAGCGATAGCCATGCTGCGGGAAGTTCGCGTAGTCCAGCTGGTCGACGACGGTCCGGAACCGGAAGCCGCGCTCGTAGCTGGTCCAGCGCAGCTTGCCCATCTCGGGCGTCGCCACCGTGATCAGGTCGGGCTTGGCGTGCCGGATCTGGCTGATCACGCCCAGCCGGACCTCGCCCCAGCGCCCCCACGGTTGACCGACATCCAGTCCCACGGAAGCGTCGCGACGCACCAGCCGCGCCTGGCCCAGGCTGGCGTTGTCCGGATCGTTGTCGTCATAGACGATCTGCTTGCGCTGGTTGGCCTCGCCCCAGGCGCTGACGAACCAGTCGTCGGCCACGCCCAGCTTCAGGCCCAGCGGGTGGTACAGCTCGGTATAGAGCCGTGGCGTCTCGCCGATCGTGATCTGGTTGCGCCACTCCGTGCCCTTGTCGGTCAGCCAGTGGCGGTTGTGGCTCAGGCGCAGGTTGAAGAAGCTGTCGCCGCCCGAGTCGGTCGACAGGTCCATGCCCACGCGGAAGTAGTTCGGCCCCCAGGGCTTGTCTTCCATGTTGAAGACCAGCGTCTCGCCCTCGGCGCGTTGCTCGACGTGATAGTCGACGCGGTTGTAGTCGCCGCTGGAGGACAGGAAGCGCATGTCGCGCTCCGCCGTCTCGTTGTTGAAGGGCTGGCCCGGCTTCGATTCGAGCTGGCTGCGGAAGCGCTCCGGGTTGGTGTTGTCGGAGCCTTCCAGCTTCACCGCGGCGATGAACACGCCCGGCGCCTTGGTGCCGATGCGCGCGATCTGCCAGTCCGTGTAGGTCCGCTCGTCGACGGCGTAGGCGCGCAGCTGCGGCAGCATCGCCTCGGCGGCTTCCTCGCCGGCGCGGATCAGGTCGCGGACCTTGTCGAAGTCGCCCGACGTCAGCTTGCCCAGCTTCGGCGTGATCAGCAGGTCCTCGCCGGCGGACATGCTGGCAATGGAGCGCTGCACGTTCTGCTCGGTGAGGATGTTGATCATCTGCGCGGTCAGCCCGAGCAGCGAGTTCAGCGTGTCGCGTCCGCCCACCGGCGTGCCGACGTTCACCGCGATCAGGCGCGTCGCGCCCATCTCGCGGGCCACGTCGACCGGCAGGTTGTTGACCAGGCCGCCGTCGCCGAGGATGCGGTCCTCCCATTCGACCGGCGCGAACACGCCGGGCACGCTCATGCTGGAGCGCAGCGCCAGCGCGAGGTCGCCTTCGGCCAGGATGCGCTCGTGGCCGTTCTCCATGTCGGTGGCGACGGCGCGGAAGGGCGTCGGCAGGCGGTCGAACTGGTGCACGTCGCGCACCGGCAGCGTCAACCGGCGCAGCAGCGCCTCGAGCCCGCGGCTGGAGAGCGTGCCGGTGGGGACGCGGACCTCGCCGTCGCGCAGGCCGAACTCGATCGTCGCGGAGAACTCGAAGTCCTCCTCCTTGCGGCGTTGCGACAGGTCCTGGCGGTCGACGCGGCTCGCGAACAGCCGGTCCCAGGCGATCCGCGACAGCTCGCGGTCGAGGTCGTCGGCCGACATGCCGCTGGCGTAGAGCCCGCCGATGATCGCGCCCATCGAGGTGCCGGTGACGATGTCGACGGGGATGCGTTCGCGTTCGAGCACCTTCAGGATGCCGACGTGCGCCAGGCCGCGCGCACCGCCGCCCGAGAGCACCAGCCCGAGCTTGGGCCGCTGGGCCTGGTCGGCCGCGGGCGTCGCCACCGGCCCGGGCGGGGGGTTGGGCGGCACCGTCTGGGCGAGGCCGGCGACCGGCGCGGTGAGCGCGATCAGGGCGACCGCCAGCGCCAGGCGGCACTGGCCACTCAGGCGCAGAAGGCGACGAACGCGGGGAAGGACGCGGGGATCTCGGGACAGGGCGGACATCGGGCTGCGGGACAAGCTCGCGGCGACGGCGCGAGGCGGGCGCATTGTGACCCGAACCTGGCCCGCGGGCAGGCCCCGGCGGCGTCCCGACGGTGTCCGTCAGTGATCGTTGCCGTTGGGCGGGGCGCGGTCCAGGTCCAGCATCAGCGTGCCGATCGCGCGCTGCAGCAGCGGCTCGTCTTCCAGCTGCGTGATCAGCCCGTTGGCGACCAGCTGTTCCAGCGCGCCGCGCGTGACCGAGTGGCGCTCCTCCGACGCCTGGCCGACGAACAGGAACATCTGGCGGCTGTCACTGATCCACGCGATCTGCGCGGTGATCCACTCGCTCTGGTGGAAGAAGTGGTACCAGCCGCCGATGTGCACGCCGGCGATCCAGTCCTGCAGCGCCGCGTGCGCGTGGGGCGAGTGCTCCTCGCTGTAGAGCGCCACCGGCACCGTCGGCAACTGGCCGCGGTCGACGCGCTCGTAGGCCCAGCGCGAGGGGAGTTGCGACTCGCGTTCGTCGAGCAGTTGCTGCAGCAGTTCCTCGGACGTCTGCGCCGGGCGTCGCGGCGACGGGGCGGCCGGGGCGGCCTCCTCCACGGCCGGCAGTCCGCGCAGCACCCGGCCGTGCTGGCGCATGAGCTCGTCGAGGAAGGTCTGCCGCTGCATCGGCGGCAGCGCGATGGCATCCATGCCGCGGTCCAGCGCGCGGACGAGGTCCGGCAACTGGGCGCGCAGGCGCGTGCGGGCCGCCTCGTCCGGCTGCGGCGACACGCTGTGCAGCAGCGCGTCCACGAGTTCGATGTAGGTCTGCGGTTCCGAGGCATCCCGGCCGTGCTGGACCATCGCCTGCGCGATGACCTCGACCCAGGGGCCGAGCAGGAAACGCCGCATCAGCTTGCCCGCCTGGGCGTCGTCGAGCTGGTGCTGCAACTGGTCGCGCAGCATCCGTTGCCATTCCTGGCGGCGCTGCTCGCGGTCCAGGCGCTCGAGCGCCACCGCGCTGCGCTGGCCGCGGGCCTCGGCCTGCGCGCGGATGTGGGTGTCGACCTCGGTCAGTGCCTGCTGGAACTGCAACGCGGAGGGATGCGCGCTGTCCAGCAGCGGCTGGATCACGCGTTCCAGGAATTGCAGGAAGGCCTTCAGTTCCGCATCGTCGCTGCGCTGGAAGCCCGCGCCGTGCGCGGCCAGGCGGTTCAACAACTGCCAGGTCGGATGGTCCTGGCGACGCAGCAGCGAGGGATCGGTCTTGGACAGGCGCACGATCGCGACCTGCAGTCGACCCATCAGGACCTTGAGCGGCGGCTGCAGGCTGTCGTCGGCCAGGATCTGGTCATACAGACGCGACAGCAGGTCCGTGCCCGGCGCGCCGATGCCCGGCCCCAGCTTGGGCGGCGGGGCGGACAGGGCGCCCGCCGGCGGAGTGGGCGAACCAGGGACTGCGGCGCGCGCCGATCCGAGCTCGGCGGCGCGCGTGTTCATCAGGTCCAGCTTCATCGCGACCTGGTCCAGCGTCGCGTTCTGCGTCGGCGTGTCGGTCAAGGTCTTGAACTGGCGCAGGCGCAGTTCCGACTCCTTGAGCGCCGACCCGTGGCTGGTCAGCATGCCGCTCAACTGCGCCTGTCTCAGGCTCTGGCAGAGCAGGGTGTAGATCGGCTGCAGCTTGGTCGCCAGCGGATGCGCGGCCATGCGCATCAGCGCATAGCGGCCGTCGGCGTCGAGGTCCACGCCTTCGATGGCGCGTGCCAGCGCCTGTGCGAACAGCGCGGCCCGCAACGGGTTGTCGTTCTTCAACGGCCGCGCGATGCCGCGCAGCGCGGCGAAGAAGTTGCCCAGCTGATGCAGCTCGGCCCGGGACTGGTCTTCGATCGCAGTGATCACGTGCGCGATCGCGACGTCCTTCAGGGCCTGGCTCTCATCGACGAGGCTGAAGGACAGTTCGCCGCCGCGTGAGACGGGGCGCTCCCGCTGCAGCGGATCGCCGCCGTCGCGGGCCGTCTTCAGCAGGAGGTTGAGCGAGCCTTCGAAGTCGGACGCGAAGCTCGCGCGCCGCTTGGACCATCCGGCCAGCAACTGGTGATGTTCGAGCCTGCTCTTGAGCTCATCCTGCAGGCCGTTGTAGACCGCGTGCGCCAACGCGGGCACATGCGCGAGGGTGTCGTCGAGCAGGGACTGCAGGGAGGGCGAAGACGCTTGGACCATCATTTGTGACAAGTTGTCAGCTGCATTATGGTCGCCCCTGATTCAGGTGACATCCCCTGGGGCACGGGGACGTGCGGCCTGGGGAAAGCCTGATGGCCGCGCGACCTGGCGGCCGGCGGTGACCATGATGCTGAGCGGATGCTGCAGCGGATATTGGCAATGGTCGAGCCTACGTCGTATCGAAGCGCAACCGACTCATCTTGCACGAACGAAAAAAGGGGTCGCCGAAGCGACCCCTTTCGAGAGCGTGGGTCCCGAGCGTGACGCGCGGTGGGACCACCGCGCGCCGTGCTCAGGCGGACATCACATGTCCATGCCCATGCCGCCCATGCCGCCAGGCATGGCCGGGCCGGCGGACTCGTCCTTCGGCGCTTCGGCGACCATGCACTCGGTCGTCAGCATCAGCGAGGCCACGGACGCGGCGTTCTGCAGCGCGGTGCGGGTCACCTTGGTCGGATCCAGGATGCCCATCTCGATCATGTCGCCGTAGGTGCCGTTGGCCGCGTTGTAGCCGTGGTTGCCGGAGCCGGCCAGCACGGTGTTGACGACGACGGAGCTTTCTTCACCGGCGTTGTAGACGATCTCGCGCAGCGGGGCTTCGATGGCCTTCAGGATCAGCTTGATGCCGGCGTCCTGGTCGGCGTTGTCGCCCTTGATCGTGCCAGCGGCCTGACGGGCGCGCAGCAGCGCGACGCCGCCGCCGGCCACGATGCCTTCTTCAACGGCGGCACGGGTGGCGTGCAGCGCGTCTTCGACACGGGCCTTCTTTTCCTTCATCTCGACTTCGGTGGCGGCACCGACCTTGATGACGGCGACGCCGCCGGCCAGCTTGGCCACGCGTTCCTGCAGCTTCTCGCGGTCGTAGTCGCTGGTGGCTTCCTCGATCTGGACGCGGATCTGCTTGACGCGCGCTTCGATGTCGGCGCCGGCACCGTTGCCGTCGATGACGGTGGTGTTTTCCTTGCCCACTTCGACGCGCTTGGCCTGACCCAGGTCAGCCAGCGTGACCTTCTCGAGCGACATGCCGACTTCCTCGGCGATCACCTTGCCGCCGGTCAGGATGGCGATGTCTTCCAGCATGGCCTTGCGGCGGTCGCCGAAGCCCGGGGCCTTCACGGCGACGACCTTCAGGATGCCGCGGATCGTGTTGACGACCAGGGTCGCCAGCGCTTCGCCGTCGACTTCTTCGGCAATGATCAGCAGCGGACGGCCCGACTTCGCGACGGCTTCCAACGTCGGCAGCAGGTCGCGGATGTTGGAGATCTTCTTGTCGTAGAGCAGGACGAACGGGTTGTCCAGGATCGCCGACTGCTTTTCCGGGTTGTTGATGAAGTACGGCGACAGGTAGCCGCGGTCGAACTGCATGCCTTCGACGATGTCGAGCTCGTTGTCCAGGCTCTTGCCGTCTTCGACGGTGATCACGCCTTCCTTGCCGACCTTGTCCATCGCCTTGGCGATGATCTCGCCGACGTCGGCGTCGGAGTTGGCGGAGATGGTGCCGACCTGGGCGATTTCCTTGGAGGTCGTGGTGGCCTTGGAGGCCGCCTTCAGCTGCGTGACCAGGGCGGTGACCGCCTTGTCGATGCCGCGCTTCAGGTCCATCGGGTTCATGCCGGCGGCCACGTACTTCATGCCTTCGCGGACGATGGCCTGGGCCAGGACCGTGGCGGTGGTGGTGCCGTCACCGGCGTTGTCCGAGGTCTTGGAAGCGACTTCCTTGACCATCTGGGCGCCCATGTTCTGCAGCTTGTCCTTGAGCTCGATCTCCTTGGCGACCGAGACACCGTCCTTCGTGACGGTGGGGGCGCCGAACGAGCGCTCCAGCACCACGTTACGGCCCTTGGGGCCCAGCGTGACCTTGACCGCGTTGGCCAGGATGTTCACGCCTTCGACCATGCGGGCACGGGCCTCGCCGCCGAAGACAACGTCTTTTGCTGCCATGTGTATCTCTCCGAAATCTTTATCTGGATGAAAGTCTGTCGCGGTCGCCGATTACTTGGCGATGACGGCGAACAGGTCTTCCTCGCGCATGACGAGCAGCTCGTCGCCGTCGACCTTGACGGTCTGGCCGCTGTACTTGCCGAACAGGACGCGGTCGCCGACGGCGACGTTCAGGGCGATGAACTCACCCTTGTCGTTGCGCTTGCCCGGGCCGACGGCCAGCACTTCGCCCTGGTCGGGCTTCTCGGCGGCGTTGTCGGGGATGACGATGCCGGAGGCCGTCTTGGTTTCGTTTTCCAGGCGCTTAACGATCACGCGATCGTGCAGAGGACGCAGTTTCATCAGATCTCCTTGACTAATGCAGACTTGCTTCAAGGACCCGCCGTGCGCTCAGCGCACAAGCCAGTCCATCACAAGAAGTAAGCCCCTCAGCCAGGGCCTCGGGGCTTGTTAGCACTCGACCATCGCGAGTGCTAGCAGGGAGATTATATGGACCGGTCTTGACGTTTCAAGGGCGCGCTTGAATACCGCGGCTGAATAGGTGGTCCAGCGACCACCGGCCGGGGCCCCGACCCAGGAGATACAGCATCGGCGCCGCCCAGCTCAGATGCGTCGGCCAGCCCGACGGATAGACGAAGGTCTGGATCACCGCCGTCATCCCCAGCACGCCGAGGGCGGCCAGGCGCGTGAACAGCCCCAGTACCAGCAGGATCGGCAGGAGGTGCTCCGCGCCCGTGGCGAGATAGGCGGCCCATTCCGGCGGGATCAGCGGGAGCGCGTAGTCCTGGCGGAACAGCAGGAAGGTCGTGTCGGTCAGCGTGAACCAGCCCTCGACCTTGGTGCGGCCGGACAGCCAGAACACGCCCGCGATGCTGAATCGGCAGGCCAGCGCGATGAGGTCATGCGAGATGAGGCGCTCCAGGCGCTGGCGGATCGTGGCCAGCGACCAGGTGGTGTCGCGTCCGGTGCGGGATGTGGAGTTGATCGTGTTCATGACGGGATCTCCATGACGCCGGTGAAGGCGCCTTGATTGAGCAGACGGCCCAGCGCGGCGCCGGGGTCGAAGGCGGGGAGGCGGGCCTGGATGGTGTCCAGCGCTTCGCCGAGCGGTGTGCCGTCGGCGCAGGCGTCGAGCAGGGCGCAATCGGCGGCATCGATCTCGAGCGCGATGACCGCGCCGGAGGGCCGCGTCAGCAGCGCGCCCTGGCCCTGCCAATGCGGTGGATTCGGATCGGCGCCTTGGGTGCGTGCCGCGTTCCAGAGGCTGAATGCCGGCCAGCCGGCGCACCAGCGCCATCGCGCCGCGGGGTGCGGCACCAGCCGCGACGCGGCGAGTCGTTCGGCTTCGAGTCCTGCGATGGCCGGTACCTCGAGTACCGGCGCATCGGCCGACACGTGGCTCTCGCTCCAGAGCCGGTCCAGGCGCGCGACCTCGCCAAGCCAGGGCAGTTCGCTGCCGGCGAGCGCCACATCGAGGAACGCGGGGAAGCGCGCGCCGTAGTGCTGGAGGTCGCCGCCCGTTGGCGGGTCGGCCCGCACCGCGTCGAGTGCCACCGCCTGCATCCACGCATCGCCGGTCAGCCGGTGTACGGCCGGATAGAGCGAGATCAGCGCATCCGCGCAGCCTTTCAACATGGTGTTGCGATAGACGGCGAAGCCGGGCTGAGCGGCCGCCGATGCGGGGCGGGCAGTGTCGTCCTCCGGCGCGGCCCAGAGGTCACGCCAGAACGTTTCCTGAAATCTGGCGAGCGACTCAAGCGCCGGCTCCGCGCGCGATTCGATGCGCGTCATGCGAGCACCTCATGAGGCGCGCGTGTTGCCGCGTCGAGCGCTGACTGAGCCTGTCTGCGTTCGGCGATCAACTCGGCGAAGGGCGGCAGGTTGCCGTCGCGCTCGACCAGGGTCGGTCTGGGGCCGATGCGAGCGGTCAATCGCGCCAGCAATGCCCAGACCGGGGCCGCGACAGCCGTGTCGTGGCTGTCGATCAGCAACCCGGTGCTGGCGTCCGCGTCGGCACGGTGCCCGGCGACGTGGATTTCCATTACTGCATCGCCGTCGACCGCATCGATCCACGCCGAGGCGTCGATGCCGAGGTTGCTTGCGGACACGAACACGTTGTTCACGTCGACCAGCAACCCGCAGCCGGTGCGGCGGACGAGTTCATGCAGGAAATCGACCTCGCCCCATTCGTGGGAGAGGGACAGGTAATGCGTGGGGTTCTCGATGGCGACACGGCGCTGCAGCGCGTCCTGCATGCGGGAGAGGTTCGCCGCGACATGACGCAAGGCCTCCGTCGTGCGCGGCACCGGCAGCAGGTCCGGTGCATACGCCCCGCCGAAGCGGCTCCACGCCAGATGCTCCGACACCAGCGCCGGCTGCAGCCGGTCCGCCAACGCGGCGAAGCGCCTCAGATGCTTGGGATCCGGCGGCGCCGTGCCGGCCAGGGACATCGACACCCCATGCAGCGACAGCGGATGTGTCGCCCGCAGGGTCTCGAGCAGCGCCAGGCGCGGGCCGCCCGCGACGAGGTAGTTCTCGGGGTGGACCTCGAACCAGAGTCCCGGATCACGCGCTGCCAGCGCGTCTTCCGCGAACTCCGGTTTGAAGCCCAGGCCGGCGCCCAGCGCGTGTGTCATGAGGGCGTGCCGCTCAGGACTTGATCGCGGAGAGCGAGCCCATGCCCTTGGGGGTCTTGATCGTCGTGCAGGTGCCGGCGGGGACGTACTTCCACGCGTTGGCCTGGTAGTCCATCTTGGCCGTGCCGGCGCAGGTGGTGCCGGGGCCGGCGGCGCAGTCGTTCTTGCCGGCCATGGCGACGCCGTAGCAGCGTTCCTTCTCCGCGGCGGCAGGCTTGGCGTCCTGTGCCATGGCGGAGGCGGACAGGGCGGTCAGGGTGACCAGGGCGAGGCTCAGGGTGGTCGACTTCATGGGGGCACTCCTTGTGCGGCTGGATGGTGTGTTTGCGTGATGAACGCGGCGATTGGTCCGTCGCATCCGGGAGTTAGTTCGTGTCATTTGCGCCGGTGGTTACAGCGCCGTCCGAAAATCCCAGGATCTTTTTTCGCGCCCCTCTGTAACCTTCCGGCCCCATGACGCGAATAGATCCCGTGATCGCGACAGAACATGAGTTGCACGACCTCTTTCTGGCCGGGCTGGATGGGGACGCGGGGGCTTACCACCGCTTCCTCCAGCGCCTGGGGGCGCTGCTGCGCGGCTACTTCCGGCGGCGGCTGCAGCAGCTGCCGGACGAGGTCGAGGATCTGGTGCAGGAAACGCTGATGGCCGTGCACGCGCAACGTCAGACCTACCGCCGCGGCGAGCCGCTGACGGCCTGGGTGCATGCGGTCGCGCGTTACAAGCTGGTCGACCTCTGGCGTCGTCGCGAGCGGCACGACGCGCTCAACGAGCCGCTCGACGACGACCTTGCGGTGTTCGCGGCCGCCGACCACGAGGCCGGCGATTCGCGCCGCGACCTGAGCCGGCTGCTGGATCGATTGCCGACCAACCAGCGCCTGCCGATCCTGCACACCAAGGTCGAGGGACTGTCGGTCCAGGAGACCGCCCAGCTCACCGGGCTGAGCGAGTCGGCGGTGAAGGTCGGCGTGCACCGGGGATTGAAGACGCTGGCGCGACTGTGGAAGGACATGACATGAAGACCGACGATCTGATCGGACTGCTGGCGCAGGACGCCGGCCCGGTGCCGACGCGCACCGGCGAACGGCGCTTCGCCGTCGCGCTGCTGGTGGGTGTGGCGCTGGCGCTGGCGTGGGTGCAGGGCGCCTTCGGCATCCGCGCCGACCTGGCCGAAGTGATGGGCACGGCGGTGTTCTGGCAGAAGGTGGCGATGCCGCTGGCGGTGGCCGCGACCGGCCTGGTCGTGGTGTTCCGGCTCGGCCACCCCGGGGCACGGATGAACGGCTGGTGGCTGGGCGTGTGGCTGCCGGTGTCGCTGCTGTGGATCTGGGCGGCGGTGGTGCTGTGGATGGCCGAACCCGCCGCGCGCGTGCCGCTGGTGCTGGGCACGACGTGGCGGGTCTGCGTGTTCAACGTGACGGCGACGGCGCTGCCGATCGGCGTCGGCCTGTTGTGGGCGCTTCGCGGTCTGGCGCCGACGCGGCCGGTGCTGACCGGGGCGGCGGCAGGCTGGCTTGCGGGCGCGGTGGGCGCGTGCGTCTACTCGCTGCACTGCCCCGAGATGGGCGCCCCATTCGTCGCGATCTGGTACGTGCTCGGGATGGGCATGTCGGCGGCGCTGGGAGCGCTCGCTGGGCGACATTGGCTGAGATGGTGAGCGGACCAGCCGTCACGCGATATACGACAACGGCAACGCCGTCGTGAACTTCAGCTCCTCCATCGCGAAGCTGGAGCTGACGTCCGACAGCTGCGTCCCCGCGATCAGCCGGCGATAGACCTGGTCGTAGGCCGCGATGTCCGGCACCACCACGCGCAGCAGGTAGTCCACGTCGCCGCTCATCCGGTAGAACTCGACGACCTCCGGGATCGCCTCGATCGCCGCGCGGAACTGGTCGAACCAGGCCTGCGAGTGCACGTTCGTCCGCACCGACACGAACACCGTCACCCCGACGTTCACCTTCTTCGGGTCCACCAGCATCACGTTGCGGGTGATCACCCCCGACTCCTTCAGCCGCTGCACCCGGCGCCAGCACGGCGTCGTCGACAGCCCGACCTCCGCCGCCAGCTCACTCACCTGCACGGACGCGTCCCGCTGCAGGACATCGAGAATCTTTCGGTCGATGGAATCCAGTTTCGTCATGTTGGCCAACCTTGGAATTCAATTGCCGAAATCGGCCAAGGAAAGATGGATTTTGCACGTGGATTCCAAGCGTGACTTCTGACAATCGACCACCATGGAAATCTACCTCGACGCCAACGCCACCACCCCCGTCCTGCCGCAGGCCCGCGACGCCGCGCTCTCCGTGATGGCGGACGCGTTCGGGAACCCGAGCAGCATCCACGGCAGTGGCCTCAAGGCCCGGGCGCGGCTCGACGCGGTCCGCGCCACCGCGCGGCGCGTGCTGGGCGCACCGGGCGGCCGGCTGGTCTTCACCAGCGGTGCGACCGAGGGCATCCAGACCGCCGTGCTGTCCGCGCTGACCGCGCTGCGACAACGGCGCGAGGCCGGCCAGGCCATCCCGCCGCAACTGCTCTACGGCGCCACCGAGCACAAGGCCGTGCCCGAGGCGCTCCGACACTGGAACACGCTGCTGGGCCTGGACCTGGATGTCGTCGCGATCCCTGTCGGCATCGACGGCCGCCATGACCTTGCCTGGCTGCGCGCGAACGCTTCCTCGGCCGGCCTGGTCTGCACGATGGCCGCCAACAACGAGACCGGTGTCATCAGCGACCTCGATGGCATTGCCGACGCGCTGCGCGGCTCCGGCGCGCTCTGGCTGGTGGACGGCGTGCAGGCGCTCGGCAAGCTGCCGCTGCAACTCGGCGGACGCGCGATCGACTACGCGCCGTTCTCCGGCCACAAGCTCTACGCGCCCAAGGGCGTCGGCATGCTCTACGTCCGCGAGGGCGCCCCGTTCACGCCGTTGATGGCCGGCGGCGGGCAGGAGGGCGCGCAGCGCTCCGGCACCGAGAACATGGCCGGCATCGCCGCGCTGGGTGCGGTGCTGGAGGCGCTCGAAGGCGGCGGCGTGTTTGCGTCGCTCGGCCAGTTGCTGGACCGTCGCCAACGCCTGGCCGACGCGCTGCGCGAGGCCTTCCCCGGCGTCGTGTTCAACGCGCCGTTCGACATCAGCCTGCCGACGACGCTCAACGTCTCGGTCCCCGGGCTGAGTGCGAAGCTGCTGCTCGACCTGTTCGACGCCGCCGGCCTGCGCGTCAGCGGGGGCTCTGCTTGCGGCGCGGCGAAGGCGGCGCCGAGCTACGTGCTGCAGGCGATGGGCCTGCCGGCGTGGCGAGCCGGCGCCGCGGTGCGCCTGTCCTTCGGCGCGGCCGATGCCGAGTCGACCATCGATGAAGCCTGCAGACGCCTGCGCGCCTGTGGCGAGTCGCTGCGCGCGACCTGCCAGACGCCGGCACCGAACGAGACCCCGCAGGCACCGGAGCTGCTCACACGCTTCGCCGTCGATGGCGCCTGCTGCTACGTCGTCGCCGATGTGTCCAGCCGCCGCTGCGTGGTCGTCGACCCGCTGCCCGAACTCACCGGCACGCTGTCGCAGTGGATGCGATGTCGCGGGCTGACCTTGGCCGCGGTGCTGGACACGCACAGCCATGGCGACCATGCCTCGTCCGCGCAGGCGCTGCGCGACGCGATGACGAGCCTGCTCGCCGAGGAAGCGCTGGCCGATCGCGTCGACGCCCTGGGCTGGCCGAAGGGCAACGAGGTGATCGCGCTTGGCGCGCATCGGCTGTCGCGTCTCGCGATCCCCGGCCATACGGAAGATTCCACCGCCTACCTGCTGCACGCGGGCGGCGAGCTGATCTCGGCCTTCGTCGGCGACATGGTGATGGCGGGCGCGCTGGGCCGTAGCGATTTCGAGCAGAGCGCGCCGGCCGCCTTCGGCCCGTCGTTGAAGACGCTGGAGCGCAATGTCGGCCTGAACGGCCTGCTGCTGCCCGGACACGACTACGACGACCGCTTTGCGACGACGCTTGCCGTGGAATGCGGCGCGCAGCCGCTGCTCGACGGCGTGCTGAAGGGGCGCCTGAGCGCTGAGGCTTTCGCGATCGGCAAGGGCGTGCTGGAGCGCGACCTCGCGCCCACCGAGTACCAGACGATGGCCTGCGGCGCGCGCGTGGACTGCGCGCGGGCGACGGAGCGCGTCGAACTCGACGTCGGGAGCCTGCAGTCGATGCTGGGCGACGGCGTCGGACCGAAGCCGGTGCTGGTCGACGTGCGCGAGGCCTACGAGGCGCGCATGAGCCCCACCGACGAACTGGCGCCCGAGGCGGTGCCGCTGTCGGCGCTGATCAACGCACTGCCGCGCTGGCGTGCGCTGCCGGAGCAGACGCCGGTGATCTTCTTCTGCCGCAGCGGTAACCGCAGCGCGCAGGCGGCGCGGGCGTTGCGCCGACTCGGCCACGGGCAGGCGTGGAGCCTGGCCGGTGGCCTGGCGCTGTGGCCGACCACCCGGACAGCCACGACGCTTGACGCCATCGCGATCTGAGCGCGGTGTCGTCGATAACAAGTGTGCTTGTTGCTGACGGGCCGCGTCAGACGCCGCGAGCGCGTCAGTGGCGCCGTGAACCCTGGGCCGCTCAGCGCATCTCGCGCGGCGGTCGAGACGACACCGAGGCGTCCGCGGCGACCGCATCGGGGCCGTGCCCGCGCGGGAAGTCGAACGCGATCCGCATGACGATGTCCTGCGGGTAGTTGCCGAACTTGCGGCCGAACAGGTTGAGACCGCCGCGGTTGCGGGCGTCGTCCTTGACGCCCAGTCGCACCTTGATGTGATTCGTCTGCGGCAGGTCCAGGTCGCCGATCTTCACCGCGCCCAGCGCGACGCCGTCGATCATCGAGCCCTGCTCCCCCACGCTCCACTGCTTGAGCAGCCCGTGCGTCGTGCGGTCGACCTGCCACCAGCCCGGCATCAGCAGCGAGGGCTTGCCGCCGTAGTCGCCGGGGCTGGTCCAGGTGCCGATCTCCTTGTCGTTGATCCAGAGCGTGATGTCGGAGGGCCAGTCCTCGTTGAACTGCGGCGCCTCGGAGCAGATCTCCATCGACAGTTCGAGGTGATTGGGCACCGCGCCGTAGGGCAGGTTGTTGGGGAAGGCGTAGTCCACGTAGCCCGAGCCGCCGAACCACAGCAGCTGCGCGTAGACATGCTCGGGCTCGAAGAACGAGCGCGAGTCGTCCAGCATGCCGATGATCTTGCTCTCGCTGACCAGGCCGCAGGTGGGTTTGGCCTCGACGTGACGGTAGCTGCCGATCGGCATGCTGATCGAGATGACGTTGGGCTGCGACTCGATCGCCGCGCCGGGCAGTCGCAGGCGCACCTCGTCGTAGCGCTTGGAGCAGAGCTTCTGCCGACCGCGCGTGCCCGGTTCCACCTCCACCGAGACGAGGCCCACGGCCTGCAGCTGGTTGATGTTGAAGCTCACCGTCGAATGCGGGAGGTTCATCGCCGACGCCAGCTCCGACACGTTCAGCACCTGGTGCGTGAGCAGGCCCAGCATCGCCTGCCGCGTGTCCGAGGCGAGGGCCTTGGCGACGGCCAGCGCCGCGTCTCCCTCCACCGTCAAGACCCGGCTGCCCGAGACCTCCACCATCGCGCGTTCCCTGTTGTCTTGTTGCGGGCCATCGCTTTGGACCCGATGAATTGGCGAGTTTATGAGATGGGCCCTGTTGCTCTGGGGACCCGGGTGAAGTTCTGCCATTAATAACAAATAAATTCGTGATAATCGCCAACATGAACCCGGTACACCACGACGGGCGAGTCGCCGACATCGCCACCCCCGCTGATTCGCCCGAGGGCGTTGCGGTGCGGGCCGACCGGCCCGGCCGCGTCCACCGTCGGCGCAATCCGCTGAACGGCCGTCACGTGCTGGTCTCGCCACACCGCACGTTGCGTCCTTGGCAGGGCGCACAGGAGTCGATCGACGACGCGCCCCTGCCGAGCCACGACCCGACCTGCTACCTGTGCGCAGGCAACGTCCGGGCGAACGGTCAGCGCAATCCGGACTACACGGGGACCTTCGTCTTCACGAACGACTTCGCGGCGCTGCAGCCGCCGCAGGGGGACGAGGCGACCCTTGCTGTCCCGGACGAAGCGGGTGCCGACCTGCTTCAGTCGACACCGGTCGCCGGCGAGTGCCGCGTGCTGTGCTTCTCCCCCGATCACGCCCGCACGCTGCCAGAACTCGAGTTGCCTGAACTGCGCGCCGTCGTGCGGGCCTGGATGGATCAGTCCGCGGACATGGGCGCGCGCCATCGCTGGGTGCAGGTCTTCGAGAACAAGGGCGCGGCGATGGGCTGCTCCAACCCGCATCCGCATGGACAGGTCTGGGGCCTGGATCAGTGGCCCGACGAGGCCGTGCTCGCAGACGCGCATCAACGCGCGTATCTCGACCGGCACGGCGAACCGCTGCTGGTCCGCTACGTCCGCGATGAGCTGGCCGCGGGCGAGCGCTTGGTCGTCGAGACCGGGCACTGGGTCGCCGTCGTGCCGTACTGGGCCGCGTGGCCGTTCGAGACGCTGCTGCTGCCCAAGGCCCACACCTTGCGGCTCGACGCGATGACGACGGCGCAGGCGGACGATCTCGCCGTCGCGGTGCGCCGCCTGACGACGCGCTACGACAACCTGTTCCAGTGTTCGTTCCCGTATTCGATGGGCTGGCACGGCGCGCCGCACGGCGCCGGACAGCCGGACGACGACGCCAACCGCCACTGGCAACTGCACGCGCATTTCTATCCGCCGCTGCTGCGCTCGGCGACGGTGCGCAAGTTCATGGTCGGCTTCGAAATGCTCGGCGAGGCCCAGCGCGACCTCACGCCGGAGGCCGCCGCGCAGCAGCTGCGCGAGGTCAGCGACACCGTGCATTACCGGCAGGCGCGCCGCGCCGCGCAGGCGGAGGGCGCATGAGCCAGGACCGTCCAGCGACACCGCGCGAGCGCGCGGTGCAAGGCTTCGAACGCGCATTCGGCCGGTCGCCCGAGCGCCTGACCCGCGCCCCGGCGCGCGTCAACCTGATCGGCGAGCACACCGATTACAACGAGGGCTTCGCGATGCCCTGCGCGATCGACCGCGACACGGTCGTGGCGGCGGGGCGGCGCGACGACGACATCGTCGACGTCATCGCCTGCGACCTGCTGGCCGAGCCTGGCGGGTCGAGTGGCATCACCGGCGGGGCGAGCGTGGGCGTTGCGGGTCGGGATGCCCAGGGTGCGCGCGGTCGCTTCCGCATCGGCGACGCGGCGGACGTCTCCGCCAGTCCCCAATGGCTGCGCTACGTGCAAGGCATGGTCGCGGTGCTGCGCGAGCAGGGCCATGCCGTCGGCGGCGCGACGCTGTCGATCGCGGGCAACGTGCCGCAGGGCGCGGGGCTGAGCTCGTCGGCGTCGCTGGAGATGGCGATCGGTCACGCGTTCTCCGCGCTCAACGGCTGGACGCTGCCGCCGACGACGATGGCGCTCGCCGGCCAGCGCGCCGAGAACGTCTACGCCGGCTGCCGCTGCGGCGTGCTGGACCAGCTGTCCTCGTCGCTCGGTGTGAAGGGCCAGGCGTTGCTGATGGACTGCCGCAGCCTGGAGGTCCGTCCGATCCCGATGCCCGAGGACATCGCGGTGCTGGTCGTCGATTCGAAGATCCAGCGCGGCCTCGTCGACAGCGAATACAACCTGCGCCGCCAGCAATGCGAGGCCGCGGCGAAGGGGCTCGGCGTGAGGGCGCTGCGCGACGTCGACGACGCGCTGTGGTCGCGGCTGGGCGGGCAGCTCGACCCCGTGGTGCGTCGCCGCGCGCGCCACATCATTTCCGACAGCCAGCGCTGCGCCGGCCTGGCCGACGCGCTGTCGCGCGGCGACCTCGCCGCGATCGGCCACCTGATGCGCGAGTCCCACGAGTCCATGCGCGACGACTTCGAGATCACTGTCCCCGCGATCGATGCGCTCGCCGCGCTGATGCAGGACGTCATCGGCGAGCACGGCGGTGCGCGCATGACCGGCGGCGGCTTCGGCGGCTGCGTCATCGCACTCGCACCGCGCGCGATGGTCGACGAGATCCGCGTTGCGGTCGAACGCGGCTACCGCTCGCCGGATGGCCGCGCCGCGGAGTTCCACGTCTGCGCCGCGTCCGACGGCGCGGGCGTGCTGGCATGAGCGCCGCGGACGCGACCAGCGTCGCGACCGACACGACCGACACCACTCGCGCCGTCAGGGCTTGCGGGAGAAGGTGAGGGCCTGCCACCGCGTGAGGCCTCCGGGCCATCCCTGAATTGACCGTCACGCCGACTGCCTCTATGCTCGGGTTATGAAAGCGCTTTCAAGCGCCGTTCAGAACACGACAACAAAGGTAGTTCGATGACGGAGACAACTTCAGCGGGTGCGCGTGCGTCCCTGCGATGGACGCTGTCCGCAAAAGGCGCGGACCTGGCGAGCTCGACGCGCCTGGCGCCGCAGCCCGAGCTGGCGCTGCAGCCGGTGGCGCAACTGATGGCCGATGCCGCGATCGCGGGCATGCCCAAGCTGGTGGTGAACAGCGCACGTCGCTTCCAGCGCATCGAGGGCTTCGGCGGCGCGTTCACCGAAGCTGCCGCGACGACGTGGCAGAAGCTTCCGCCCGCCGAGGCGAACGCGCTGCTGCGCGCCTACTTCGACGCGAACGCGGGGCACGGCTACACGTTCAACCGTGTGCACATGAACAGCTGCGACTTCTCGCTGGGCAACTACGCGCATGCGGACGTGCCGGGCGACGAGGCGCTGACGCACTTCAACATCGACCGCGACCGCCGCGCGCTGCTGCCGATGATCCAGGCCGCGATGAAGGTCGCGCCGGGCCCGATGAAGCTGCTGGTGTCGCCGTGGAGTCCTCCGGCGTGGATGAAGACCAACGGGCAGATGAACAACGGCGGCAAGCTGCTGCCGCAGTACGCGAAGGCCTGGGCGCAGTGCTACGTGAAGTTCATCCAGGCCTATGAGGCCGAAGGGGTGCCCGTCTGGGGCGTGTCCGTGCAGAACGAGCCCGACGCGGTGCAGCGCTGGGACTCGTGCGTCTACACCGCGGAGGAGGAACGCGACTTCGTCCGCGACTATCTCGGCCCGGCGTTGCACGCGGCGGGGCTGCAACGGATCAAGGTCGTCATCTGGGACCACAACCGCGACCAGATGGTGCAACGCGCGGACGTCGTGTACTCGGATCCCGAGGCCGCGAAGTACGTCTGGGGCTGCGGCTTCCACTGGTACGTCGAGGACCACTTCGACCACGTCGGCCTGCTGCATGACGCCTATCCCGACAAGCAGCTGCTGTTCACCGAAGGCTGCCAGGAAGGCGGACCGCACATCGGCTCGTGGAACACCGGCGAGCGCTACGGGCGCAGCATCCTCAACGACCTGAACCGCTGGACGGTGGGCTGGATCGACTGGAACCTGCTGCTCGACGAGACGGGCGGACCCAACCATGTCGGCAACCTGTGCAGTGCGCCGATGCTCGCGGACCGCGAGCAGAACCGGCTGATGCCGCAGAGCTCGTACGACTACCTCGGCCACTTCAGCCGCTTCATCAAACCGGGCGCATTCCGCGTGCTGTGTTCGGCGAGCAGCCTGGACCTCGAATGCACCGCGGCGGTCAACGAGGACGGCAGCATCGCCGTCGTCGTGATGAACCGCAGCGAGCGGGAACATCGCTTCACGCTGCGCATCGACGGCCAGGCGGGCGTCGCGGCGCTGCCGCCGCGCTGCATCGCGACCTACGTGCTGCCGCGCTGAGGTCGACGTGGACCGGACCTCCGTCATCGCCGCCATGGCCGCCATCGACGGCGATCCCGCGGCGGTGTCGTCTACGGCCTATGCCTGCGTCGATGCGTTGTACGTGTATCCGGTGAAGTCCTGCGCCGGGGTGCGCGTCTCCGATGTGCGCTTCGACGAGGACGGCCGGATCGTCGGCGACCGAGAGTGGATCGTCGTCGACGCGCGAGGCGAGCTGGCGTGGCTCGGTTCGCACCCGAAGCTGGCGCTGCTGCAGCCCAAGCTGCTGGCTGATGCGCTGTTGCTATGCGCGCAGGGACAGCAGCCGCTGCGGCTGTCGCGCGAGGCGGAGGGCGCGGCGACGTATGCCCTGATCTGGCATCCGGAGGAACGCCGCATGGTGAGCCATCGCGGTCGGGATGCCGGCGCCCTGGCGGCGCAGTTCCTGCGCGAGGTCACCGGCCACGACCTCCGGCTCGTGAAGCTCGATCGGCACGCGGCGCTGGCGACGGCGCCGAACGCGCTGCACGCGGTTTCCACGGGATCGGTGGTCGAGCTCAACGAGCATCTGGCCGCGGAAGGACTCGCCCGCGTCGACGTGCGGCGGCTGCGGCCCAACCTCGTGCTGCGCGGCATGCAGGAGGCGCTGGTGCCGTTCATCGAGGAACACCTGATGCAGTTGGTCTGGCGGGACGGCGAGGGATGGTGGCGCCGCATGACGCACGCGGCGGCCTGCGAGCGCTGCGTCGTGCCCAACGTCGATCCGGACACCGGCGAGGCGCAATCCGGCATCGACACGGCCATCGCGGCGCTGAGCGCCCAGCGCTGGCCGGGACAGGCGTCGCGTTTCGGCGTCTATCTGCGACCGCCGCCCGGCGGCTCGCTGAGTGAAGGCACGGTCATGACGATGGAGCTCGACTTTTGAGCGCGAAGAACGGACGCGACGGGCGTGTGCGCCAGGGCCTCACCCGACGCGGGATGCTCGCGGCGATGACGGCGCCGGCGTGGTCGGGCGTGCTGGTCGTTCCCGCCTTGGCGCAAGCGCGCGAGGTGCTGACGATCGCGGCCTTCCCGCTGATGGACGAGATCGCCAAGGCGGCGATTCCGGCGTGGCAGGCCATGCATCCGGACGTGGAGTTGCGCATCCTGATGCGCCAGTACACCGACCATCACACGGCGATGACGACCGCGTTGTCGACGGCGGTGGGGCTGCCGGACGTGATGGCGCTGGAGTCGAGCTTCGTCGGTCGATTCGCGCAGGGCGGCGGGCTGGAGGATCTGCGACAGCCGCCGTTCGGCATCGAGGCCTACCGCCCGCGGATCGTGCCGTATGCGTATGACCAGGCGATCGCACGCAGCGGCGCGGTGGTCGCGATGCCCGCGGACATCGGGCCCGGCACGATGCTGTACCGCAAGGACATCCTCGAGCGCGCAGGCGTTCCCCCGGAGGAACTGACGCGCAGCTGGGACAGCTATGTCGCCGCGGGCGAGCGCATCAAGGCGCGCACCGGCGTGTACCTGATCGCCAACGTGCAGGAGATCAAGGACATCCTGATCGCCGACGGGCTTCAGCCGGGCGAGGGCATCTACTTCGACACCGAGTCGCGCGTGCTGGTGAATTCGCCGCGCTTCGAGCGCGCGTTCGAGGTGTCGCTGCGCGCGCGGCGGAAGGGGCTCGACGCGAAGGTGCCGGCGTGGTCCAACGACTGGGGCGCCGGCTTCAAGCAGGGACGCCTGGCGACGGAGTTGTCGGGGGCGTGGCTCGTGGGGCAGCTCAACGCGTTCGTCGCGCCGGAGACCAAGGGACTGTGGCGCGCGGCGTCGCTACCCGGTGGATCGCATGCGCCGTATGGCGGCACCTTCTATGCGATCGCGCGCAAGTCCGCGCCGTCTCGCAAGCTGCTCGCGTGGCGCTTCATCCAGATGATGACGCTGGACCCGAAGCAGCAGCTGCAGGCGTTCAAGTCCTACGACGCCTTCCCGGCGCTGCGCGACGTCCACGACGACCCGTTCTTCAGCGAGCCGGTGGACTTCCTCGGCGGGCAGCGCGCGCGGCTGCTGTGGCGCGACGACGCGTTGCGCATCACCGCGCTGCCGGTGCACAAGCAGGCCAAGTTCGCGGAGGAGGTCGTGCAGACCGAGCTCGACAAGGTGCTGCGCGGACAGAAGACGATCAAGGCGGCGCTCGCGGATGCCGAGCAGCTGCTGCAGCGGCGCGCGAAGCGCTGAATACCAATACGGAGACCTCGTTCATGAAGCAACGACTGACGCGGCGCTGGGTCGCCTTGCCCTTGCTGGCGGCGCTGGCGATCGACGGCGGCGCGGCGCTCGCGCAGGCGCAGACGGCGACGGGGAAGGGCGGCGCGGCGACCGGTCCGATCGGACTCCCGGCGGGGTACACGCTGGTGTGGTCCGATGAATTCGACAAGGGCGCGTTGCCCGACGAGTCGAAGTGGGCCTACGACACCGGCATGAACAAGCAGGGCTGGCACAACCGCGAGAAGCAGTACTACGCCGGCCCGCGCGCGGAGAACGCCGCGCTGAAGGACGGCCGGCTGGTGATCACGGCGCGCAAGGAATCGCTGTCGTCGCAGCCCGACTGGGGCGGCCAGAAGTACACGTCGACGCGCCTGATCACGAAGGGCAAGGCCGAGTGGACCTACGGCTACTTCGAGATCCGCGCGAAGCTGCCTTGCGGGCAGGGCACCTGGCCGGCGATCTGGATGCTCGGCAGCCAGGGCGACTGGCCCGCATCGGGGGAGCTCGACATCCTGGAGCACATGGGCCAGAAGCCCGACTGGGTGTTCAGCACGGTGCACACGACGTCGGGCCACGGCGGGCATGGCGTCGGCGACGGCAGGAAGCTCGCCACGGCCTGCGGCGAGTTCCACAACTACCAGATGCTGTGGACGCCGAAGGAGATCCGTTTCGGCATCGACGGCCAGGTGCACGCGGCGTATCTGAACCTGGGCAAGGGAACGGCGCAATGGCCGTTCGACAAGCCGCAGTTCCTGATCCTCAACCTCGCGATCGGCGGCGACCTCGGCGGGGAGATCGACGACGGCATCTTTCCAATCGGGTACGAGGTCGAGTACGTGAAGGTGTATCAGGCGGGGAAGTGATCTCGCGTCAGTTCGTTGCCAACGAGGTCGCCAACGCCACCGCATCCGCCCCCGCCGGAATCCGCATCGGCGCCTGCGGATCCGTGACCGCTCGCCAGACGGCCTCGGCCACGTCCTGCGCGTGGGTCACCGGCGTGGACGCGTCGCGCACCGCGGCGAAGACGCGATCGCGGAATTCCACGTAGGCCTCCGGCACGTCGGGACTCATCAGCTTGCGCGCGTTGTCGCCGAAGCTCGTGCCCGGCGAGCGGCCCGGCAGCACGAGCCGGGCGCTGATGTTGAAAGGCTCGAGCTCCAGCGCGAGCGACTCGGTGAACGCATTCACCGCCGCCTTGCTGCCTGTGTAGACCGAGAGCAGCGGCAGCGACATCAGCGTCACGCTCGACGTGACGTTCACCACCACACCCGCACGGCGTTCGCGGAACTGCGGCAGCACCGCCTGCGTCATCGCGATCGTGCCCAGCACGTTGGTTTCGTAGAGCGCGCGCGCGTTGGCCATGTCGACGGCCTCCAGCGGCGACAGCAGGCCGACGCCGGCGTTGTTGACCAGCACATCGATCGGACCGGCATCCCGGAGGCATTGGCGGATGCTCTCGGCATCGGTGACGTCGAGCGGCAGCACGCGCAGCAGCTCGGAGCGCGGCAACAGGTCCTCGCGCGGCGTGCGCATCGTCGCGACGACGCGCCAGCCCTTGTCGAGGAAGAAGCGCGCGGTCTCGAGGCCGAAGCCGGACGAGCAGCCGGTGATCAGGACGGTGGAAGTGCGGGACATCGGGAACTCCTTCGATTGGGGATGTCCGCACGATAGAGGGCGAGATCCGGACTGACTACACTGCGCAGTCCATTCCTTTGTCGAGATCGTCCAGATGGTCGACCCGTTGGCCGAAGTCGTGTCCCTGTTGCGGCCGCAGGCGCCGTTCTCGAAGCTCGTCGTCGCTTCCGCGCCCTGGGCGGTGCGCCGCAGCGAAACAGGCCGTCCGTTCTACTTCGTCGCGCTCGAGGGTTCGTGCCACGTGACGATCGACGGGCCGTCGCACAGCGACACGATCACGATCCATCCGGGCGACTTCGTGCTGATTCCGGCCGCGCGCAACTTCTCGACCTCGAGCCTGGATCGCCCGCCGCCGCGCGAGGGCGAGCCCGTCACGACCCCGATCGCGCCGATGCCGGGCGGCGCGCGCATCGGCGATCCAGACGGGACAGTCGACATGCGGATGCTCGTCGGCAACTGCGTGCTCGGCTCGCCGGACGCGGAACTGCTGGTGTCGCTGCTGCCGCAGTGGGTCCACGTGCGCGGCGAAAGTCGCCTGTCGACGCTGGTCCAGCTCGTCGGCGACGAATCCCGCGCCCATCGGCCGGCGCGCGAGATCGTGATGTCGCGGCTGCTGGAGGTGCTCCTCATCGAAGCCTTCCGCTCGACGGCGAGCACGGCGCAGACGCCGGGCCTGGTGCGCGGCCTGGCCGATCCGAAGCTGGCGTCGGCGCTGCGGCGCATGCACGAATCGCCCGCGATGCCATGGACGGTCGTCGAGCTCGCGAAGGAGGCGTCGATGTCGCGCTCCGCCTTCTTCGAGCGCTTCAGCCGTGCGGTGGGCATTGCGCCGATGGCCTACCTGCTCGCGTGGCGCATGGCGCTCGCCAAACAATGGCTGCGGCAGCGCGAGCTGTCGATCGCGGAGATCGCCGAGCGCGTCGGCTACAGCGCCGTCGGCCCGTTCGGCGTGGCGTTCACGCGGCACGTGGGCATGCCTCCCGGAAGATTCGCCAGAAACGTCGCCCTGAACGAAAGCATGAATGTCGAAGTCTGACCTGTCGAAGGGCGCCACGCTGCTGGGCCTCGTGGCCATCCTGTTCTGGAGCACCTCCGTCGGCGTCACGCGCAGCACGATCGAGTTCCTCGGCCGGACCGGCGCGCCGGCCGTGCTGTTCACCGTGTCCGCGCTGCTGCTCCTGCCGACGCGCACTTCGCTGCGCGAGCTGCCGCGTCGTTATCTCTGGCTCGGCGCCGCGCTGTTCGTGGGGTACGAGCTCTGCTTCGTGCTGGCGCTCGGGTTCGCGCGCACGCGCCACGAGGCCATCGAGGTCGGCATGGTCAACTACCTCTGGCCCAGCCTCACCGTGCTGTGCTCCGCCATCGCCGACCGCAAGCGGCTGAACGCGCTGATGCTCGCCGGGCTGGCGCTCGCCTTCACCGGGGTGATCACGGCGTCCTCGCCGCCGGAGGGACTGTCGCTCAGCCGCTTCTTCCACAACGCCGCGTCGAATCCGCTCAGCTATGGCCTCGCCTTCATCGGCGCCATCGTGTGGGCGCTCTACAGCACCTGCACGAAGCACATGGCCAAAGGCAAGAACGCGCTCTGGTTCTTCATGGCGCTGAGCGCGGCGGGCTTCTGGATCGTGCACGCGCTCAACGCGGAGCGCCCGCCGATGAACTGGACGATGCACATCGTCATCCAGGTCGCGCTCGCGAGCGCGGCGGTGACGCTCGCCTACACGCTCTGGAACATCGGCGTGCTGCGCGGGAACATCCATGTCCTCGGCCTCGCCGCGAACGGCACGCCGCTGATGTCGGCGCTGTTCGCGTCGGTGCTGCTGAGCGCGCCCCTGCCGCTGATCTTCTGGGCTGGGGCGGGCTTGGTGGCGATCGGGTCGTTGATTGCGGGAGTGGGGCTTCGGTCGGCGCGCCCGGGCGCCTGAGCGCGGTGCTCCGCGGCCGATCCGCATTGGCTGCACGTGAAATGAAAGACGCCCGCAGTTGCGGGCGTCTTGGGGTCCGGCGAAAGGGCGGTCAGACGTTGAACAGGAAGTTCAGCACATCCCCGTCCTTGACGACGTAGTCCTTGCCTTCCGCGCGCATCTTGCCGGCGTCCTTGGCCGCCTGTTCACCCTTGTACTGGATGAAGTCGTCGAAGGCGATCGTCTGCGCGCGGATGAAGCCGCGCTCGAAGTCGGTGTGGATCACGCCGGCCGCCTGCGGCGCCGTGTCGCCGACGTGGATCGTCCACGCCCGCACTTCCTTCACGCCCGCCGTGAAGTAGGTCTGCAGACCCAGCAGCTTGAAGCCCGCGCGGATCAGGCGGTTCAAGCCCGGCTCGTCCTGGCCCATCTCGGCCAGGAACATCGCGCGGTCCTCGTCTTCCATCTCCGACAGCTCGGCTTCAGTCTTCGCGCAGATCGCCACGACCGGCGCGTTCTGGCCCGCGGCGTATTCCTTCAGGCGGTCCAGGAAGGGGTTGTTCTCGAAACCGTCTTCCGCCACGTTGCCCACGAACATCGCCGGCTTGGCCGTGATCAGGCACAGCGGCTTCAGGATGACCAGCTCTTCCTTGCTGAAGTCGATCGACCGCACCGGCCTGGCCTGGTCCAGCGCGACCTGGCACTTCTCCAGCACCTTCACCAGCGCCGCCGCTTCCTTGTCGCCCGCGCGCGCCACCTTGTTGTAGCGGTGCAGGCTCTTCTCCACCGTCCCCAGGTCCGCCAGGCACAGCTCGGTCTGGATCACCTCGATGTCGGAGATCGGATCCACCTTGCCGTTGACGTGGATCACGTTCGGATCCTCGAAGCAGCGCACCACGTTCACGATCGCGTCGGTCTCGCGGATGTGCGACAGGAACTGGTTGCCCAAGCCTTCACCCTTGGACGCCCCCGCCACCAGCCCCGCGATGTCCACGAACTCGACGATCGCCGGCACGATGCGTTCCGGCTTCACGATCTCCGCCAGCTTCCCCAGACGCGGATCGGGCAGCTCGACGATGCCGACGTTCGGCTCGATCGTGCAGAAGGGGTAGTTCTCGGCGGCGATGCCGGCCTTGGTCAGCGCGTTGAAGAGGGTGGACTTGCCGACATTGGGCAGGCCCACGATGCCGCATTTGAGGCTCATGGTTGGCTTTCGGGGGAAATGCTGGGAATGCTGGTGTGGGCCTGCGGCAGCGCGCGGGCGAAACCGGCATTTTAGTCAACCGCAGCTTCCGCCGCCGTGGCGGTCGCCCGTCGGCCCGTCCGCGCCGTCTGGAAGCCCGCCCGGGACCGCCCCATCGCCCCTGCCTACAATCGCCGTCCATGGAAAAGTTCGACGTCCTGGTGCGCGGCAACGGCTGCGTCGGTCGCAGCCTGGCGCTGGCGCTCGGCGCCCGCGGCCTGCGCGTGGCCCTGCTGGCCCGGCCGACCGCCCCCTCGTCCTCCGCGGACGTGCGCGCCTATGCGCTCAACGCCGCCTCCGTCGCGCTGCTCACCCGGCTGCGCGTGTGGGAGGGCCTCGCCGAGGACGCCCGCACCCCCGTGCACGACATGCGCATCCACGGCGACCGCGCCGGCGCGGAGCTGCACTTCAGCGCCTGGCAGCAGGGCGCGGGCGAGCTCGCCCACATCGTCGACGCCGCCGCGCTGGAGGACCAGCTGGACGCCGCGCTGCGCTTCGCCCCGCACGTGCAGCGCGTGACCGAACCGGTTCCCGCCACGCTGCAGGCCCTGTGCGAGGGCCGAGACACCGGCGCCGCCCAGGAATTCGGCGTGCACTACGAGCGCCACGACTACGGCCACATGGGCGTCGCGACCCGGCTGATCGCCAGCAAGCCGCACCAGGGCCAGGCCTGGCAATGGTTCAGATCGCCGGATGTCCTGGCGCTGCTGCCTTTCGACCGCCCCGAGCCCGGCCACAGCTACGGCTTGGTCTGGTCGCTGCCCAAGGACGAGGCCCGCCGTCTGATGGCCGCCGGCCCGGCCGAATTCGAATCCGCCCTGCTGGAAGCCACCGGCGGTGCCGCCGGCACGCTGAAGCTGGCCGGCGAGCGCCAGGCCTGGCCGCTGCAGCTGTGCCGCGCCGACGCGCTGTGCGGCCCGGGCTGGGTGCTGCTCGGCGACGCCGCCCACCTTGTCCACCCGCTGGCGGGGCAGGGCCTGAACCTCGGCCTGGCCGATGTAGAGGCGCTGGTCGACGTCATCGTCCGCCGCGAATCCTGGCGCAGCCTCGGCGACGAGAAGCTGCTGCGCCGCTACGCCCGCGCCCGCATCGCCCCGACCTGGGCGATGGGTGAATTGACCGACGGCCTGCTGCGCGGCTTCGCCAGCCAGGCGCCCGTGCTCGCCCGGCTCCGCAATGAAGGCCTGCGCCTGGTCGATCGCGCCGGCCCGCTCAAGAAATGGCTCACGGCCCGCGCGCTCGGCCACTGAACGGTCCTGTCCGTTCAACCTGCAAGTTCTCGAAAGTCCCCATGATCTCCACGCTGTCCAAGACCTTCTCCCGCAAGACCCTGGCCCTGGTCGCCTCGCTGGCCGCGCTCGGCCTGTACGGCTGCACGGCCCAGGCCAACGAGGACACCATCCGCAAGAACCTCGCCGCGGTGATGCCCAAGGAGATCAAGATCGACGAGGTCCGCCCCAGCCCCATCGCCGGCCTGTGGGAGGTCCGCATCGGCAGCGAGATCCGCTACACCGACGCCGCCGGCCAGTACCTCGTCGAGGGCGAGATCCTCGACCTGAAGAACCGCAAGAACCTCACCCAGGAGCGCGTCGACAAGATCACCGCGATCGACTTCGCCGCGCTGCCGCTCAAGGACGCGATCGTCTGGAAGAAGGGCGACGGCAAGCGCCGCATCGCCGTCTTCGCCGATCCGAACTGCGGCTACTGCAAGCGCTTCGAGAAGTCGCTGCAGGAAGTCGACAACATCACCGTCTACACCTTCGTCATCCCCATCCTCGGCGGTGATTCGCCGGAGAAGTCGCGCACCATGTGGTGCGCCAAGGACAACACCACCGCCTGGCGCAACTGGATGATCGACGGCGCGATGGCCGGCCCGGCGGACCCGAAATGCGACAGCTCGGCCATCCAGCGCAACCTGGCCCTCAGCCAGAAGATCCGCGTCAACGGCACGCCGGCCATCCTGTTCGAGAACGGCACCCGCGCCCCGGGCGCGATCAGCCCGCAGCAGCTCGAGCAACGCTTCCAGGCGATCCAGGAAGCGGACAAGACGCAGAAGAAGTCCTGATCCCGTTTGATTTCGCCTGATCCCGATTGAGCCCCATGAGCGACCGCACGCCCCACCATGCCGCCCCGGTGCACGCCGCCTCGGCCTCCGTCAACCCGATCGCCGCGCGACTGGGTTACGCCGGCCTGATCCCGTTCGTGCTCGGCGCGGCGCTGGTCTGGCTGGTGCGGGAGGACGCGCACCCCTACGTCACCGACGGCCTGTCGCGCTACGCGGCCATCGTCATCACCTTCCTCGGGGCGATCCATTGGGGCCTGGGCATGCGCCAGACCGTCCCCTCGCCCGCGCCCTTCATCTGGGGCGTCGTGCCGGCGCTGCTGGCCTGGATCGCCTCGACGATGCCCCCGTACGCCGGCCTGGTGATCGAAGGCTTCCTGCTGATCGCCTGCTACGTTGCCGACCGCAAGCTGTACCCGTCGCTGGGCGCCTCGCCGTGGCTGACGCTGCGCTTCCGGCTGAGCGCCGTGGCGGCGCTCAGCTGCTTCATCGCCGCCCAGGGGACCTGAGCCCCTTCGAACCCGCACAGGCGTCGATCCGGGCGAACCCTCGCCGGGTCCGCTGAACGAGAACCGCCCAATCGCGCACCACGCATGGGCCAGGCTTGGTAGGCTGTTCCTCATGACCGCTCGCCCCACGATCCATTACCGCATCGCCGTCGCCGACCCGCATGCGCATCGCTTCGAGGTCACGCTGACCGTGCCGGCGCCCGAACCGTGCCAGGCCTTGAGCCTGCCGGTCTGGATCCCGGGCAGCTATCTGGTGCGGGAGTTCTCCCGCCACCTCGGCGCCGTGACGGCGCGCCAGGGCCAGCGCGAGGTCCTCGTCACCCAGACGGCGAAGAACCGCTGGGAGTTCGAGTGCGCCGGCCGCGGCGCGCTGGTCATCAGCTACCCGGTCTACGCCTTCGACACCTCCGTGCGCGCCGCCTTCCTGGACGCGCAGCGCGGCTTCTTCAACGCGACCAGCCTCTGCCTGCGCGCGCACGGCAAGGACGACCTGCCGCATCGTGTCGAGCTCGTCGGCCTGCCCGAGGGCTGGGAGGTCGCCACCGCGATGGCGCCGGTCGAGGACGCGCCGCTGCAGTTCGAGGCCGCCGACTACGACGAACTGGCCGACCATCCCTTCGAGCTCGGCCCGTTCTGGCGCGGCGAATTCGTCGCGGGCGGCGTGCCGCACGAGTTCGTCGTGTCCGGCGCGCTGCCGATCTTCGACGGCGAGCGGCTGCTGCGCGACGCGCAGAAGATCTGCGAGACGCAGATCGCCTTCTGGCACTGCGGCAAGAGCAAGCCGCCGATGTCGCGCTACGTGTTCCTGCTGAACTGCACCGACGACGGCTACGGCGGCCTGGAGCACCGCGCCAGCACCGCGCTGATCGCCGCGAGGCGCGACCTGCCGCGCCTGGGGCAGTCCGAGACCAGCGACGGCTACGTGAAGCTGCTCGGCCTGATCAGCCACGAGTACTTCCACACCTGGAACGTGAAGCGGCTGCGTCCGGACGTGTTCGAGCGCTACGACTACGAGCAGGAGAACTACACCGAGCTGCTGTGGTTCTTCGAGGGCTTCACCTCGTACTACGACGACCTGTTCCTGGTCCGCGCCGGCCTGATCGACGAGGCCCGCTACCTGAAGCTGATCGCCAACACCCTCACGCAGGTGCTGGGCGCACCGGGGCGCAAGCACCAGAGCGTGGCCCGTTCCAGCCTCGAGGCCTGGACCAAGTACTACCGCCAGGACGAGAACACGCCCAACGCGGTGGTCAGCTACTACGCCAAGGGCTCGCTGGTGGCGCTGGCGCTGGACCTGTCGCTGCGCGGCGCCGAGAAGTGCGAGAAGCCGCAGTCGGTGGACGACCTGATGCGCGGCCTGTGGAAGGACACCGGCGGCGGTCCGGTCAGCGAGGCGAAGATCCTGCAGAAGCTGGTCGACCTCGGCGGCGAGGCGATCGCGCAGACGCTGTCGACCTGGGTGCATGGCACCGAGGACCTGCCGCTGCCGCAGCTGCTGGAGCGCGTCGGCGTGCGCTGGTGCCTGGACAAGCCGACGCTGGCGCAGCGCCTGGGGCTGCGGGTGTCGGAGAACGACGGCATCGTGACGGTCAAGAACGTGCTGCTCGACAGCGCCGGCCTGGCCGCCGGGCTGAGCGCGGGTGACGAGATCGTCGCCTGCAACGGCTGGCGCGTGCGCAAGCTCGAGGACCTGCCGCTGACGCTGAACCACATCGACCCGCAACGGCTGGAACTGCTGGTGACGCGCGACCAGCGGATGCTGACGCTGGCCCTGGCGCTGCCGATGCAGGACAGCGCCGCGCGGCCGGTCTGCCTGGGCCTGCTCGAGAAGGCGCCCGCGCGTGCGCAAAGCCTGCGGCGCGCATGGCTGGGTGGCTGAGACGGCGGCTCGCCCTCGAGATCCGGCAGATCCAGGATGCCGGTCGGGCCGTCGGTCGAGCGTTGTCCGCCGCGGCGACCGGCATGGCGCCGCTCGTCGACCCGCGCCGCTGGCGCGCTGCGATGCTCGGCATCCGCAGGCATCACGTCGTGCTGGCCGGACTCACGGCCGCGGTGATCGGCGCCCACCTCTGGCTGCTGAGCGGCGCCCGCGAGCTCCACGACCAGTGGGCGCCCGAGACGCCGGAGCCGGAGCGGCTGCAGGCGGCCTTCATCCGGGAACTGGCGCCGGCCCCGCCGCCGCCGCCGGCGACCACGCCGAAGGACGGACCGCAGGGCACGCCGCAGCGTCACATCGAATCGATGCCGGCGCTCGGCGACGGTCCGGCACCGCTCCCGCCCGATCCCGCCGCGAGCGAGCCGCCGCCTGAGCTGCAGGCCTTGGCGATGCCGCCGGCGCTGGCGGTCTCCGACGCGGTCGGCGAGTGGATGCCGGGCATCGAATGGCCGTTGTCCACCGAGCTCGACTACAAGCTGAGCGGCGATTTCCGCGGGGCCATCCACGGCGATGCCCGGGTGCAATGGCTGCGCGAGGGCTCGCATTACCAGGTTCACCTCGAGGCCTGGATCGGCCCGAAGATCGCACCACTGATGTCGCGCCGGATGAGCAGCGACGGGGAGATCACGCCGCTGGGCTTGGCGCCGCGGCGTTTCGATGAAGTGACCGGCGGCCTCGCGGGCGGGAACCGCCAGTCGACGCTGCTCTTCGACCTGGGCGGCGTGCGTCTGGCCAACGGCCGCCGCGAACCGGTGCCCGACGGCACCCAGGATGCGGCCAGCCAGTTCGTCCAGTTCACCTGGCTCTTCCTGACCGGCCGCCAGTCCGCGCAGGGCGATCTGCTGATCCAGCAGCCGCTGGCGCTGCCGCGCAACGTGCACCTGTGGCGCTACAAGGTGCGCGGGATGGAGGACGTCGCGACACCGCTGGGCCAGATCCCGGCGTGGCACGTGGACTCGGACATGGACATGGAAGACACCCGCGGCGACATGCAGGCGGAGTTCTGGCTGGCGCCGTCGCTGCAGTACCTGCCGGTGCGGGTGCGGATCTGGCAGAACCGGCCGAAGGATCCGCGCACGCACATCGACCTGGTGCTGAAGGCGGCGCCGAAGCAGGCGCTGGCGCCCGCTCAACCCGCGCCGTCGGCCTCCGCCGCCAGCCCCTGAGCCTCCGAGCGTCAGGGCGTCAGGGCGCGCGGACGTCAGCGTCCGCATGCGCCCCTATAGTTGCCGCCATTCCAGTTCAAGGAGACATCCCATGATCGCAGCCCTGTCCGACGTGACGTTCGAGAACCTCCTGGTGGAGGTCGCCGGCAGCGGCGACCGCAAGACCGGCGTGATCCGGCTGAACCGCCCGAAGCAGCTGAACGCGCTGAGCGACCCGTTGATGGACGAACTGGGCCGCGCGCTGCTGGCCTTCGACGCGGACGACGGCATCGGCTGCATCGTGCTGACCGGCAGCGAGCGTGCCTTCGCAGCGGGCGCGGACATCCCGACGATGGCGCCGCACACCTTCATGTCGGCGTTCAAGAGCGGGCTGATCTCGAAGAACTGGGAGACCATCCTGCAGGTGCGCAAGCCGGTGATCGGCGCGGTGGCAGGTTTTGCCCTGGGCGGCGGCTGCGAGCTGGCGATGATGTGCGACTTCATCATCGCGGCGGAGACGGCGCGCTTCGGCCAGCCGGAGATCAAGCTGGGCATCATCCCCGGCGCGGGCGGCACGCAGCGCCTGCCGCGCGCGGTCAGCAAGAGCAAGGCGATGGACATGCTGCTGACGGCCCGCATGATGGACGCCGCGGAGGCAGAACGCGCCGGGCTGGTGTCGCGCGTGGTGCCCGCGGAGCAACTGATGGCCGAGGCGCTGGCGGCGGCGGAGACGATCAACGGCTTCAGCGGCCCGTCGACGATGCTGATCAAGGAACTGGTCAACCTGGCCTACCAGGGCCCGCTGACCGACGGCGTCGCGATCGAGCGCCGCTACTTCCATGCGCTGTTCGGCACCGACGACCAGCGCGAAGGCATGGAAGCCTTCCTGGCGAAGCGGGCCCCGGCGTTCAAGCATCAGTGACGCTGGGCGTGACCGTTCCAGGGGAGGGCCTGGGACGGCCACGGTCCCTGCCTAGGCAGGCTCTTTTTGAAACAATCCTTGACCCCAACCGCTGTACGCTGAGTGTGCGCTTGGGTGATTGTTGACAATCCGTGAACGGATCTTTCCAGTTTGCCTAGTGTTTCCCCTAGGCGGCGGCGCCTAGAGTTCAACCCATGGACAACGCGGAGTGCGGAGTCCGGTGCAACGAACCGCTAGGAGCCCGCCATGAACACCCTGATCAAGACCACCCTGATTGCCGCCGCCTTCCTGACCGCCGGCGCCACCTTCGCCGCCGAACCGGCCCAGAAGACCCGCGCCGAAGTCATCGCCGAGCTGCAAGCCGCTCGCGACTCCGGCGAAATCGCCTCGCTGAGCGCTGAGCAAGCCGGCGTCGGCTCGCTCGAGAACGGCATCAACGCCCCGACGTCGGCCCAGATCGCCGCCAAGAAGGCCGCGGTCAAGACCGCCGCCAAGAAGGGCGCGACGACTGAAGGCAACTCGGCCAAGTAAGACCGACGCTTCCCCCTCGACACTGCCGGACGCACCGGCCGGCCTGGGGGGCCAGCAAAGGAAAAAGGACACCCTCGGGTGTCCTTTTTTCATTCGTGAGGCCAAGCGCGGGCACTCCACGCAGCAGGGGGCATCCCTCCGGGAACCCCCAGCAGCATTCCGGCCCCACTCGCAGTCGTTGACTGCACGTTGAATGGGGTCAGGTGGTGCGCGTTTCGATCAACCCTCGCGACGCAGCGCGGGGAACAGGATCACGTCACGGATCGAGGGGCTGTCGGTGATCAGCATCATCAGACGGTCAATGCCGATGCCGCAGCCGCCCGTCGGAGGCATGCCGTACTCGAGGGCGCGGATGAAGTCGGCGTCGAAGAACATCGCCTCCTCGTCGCCCGCATCCTTGTTGGCGACCTGCGACTGGAAACGCGCGGCCTGGTCCTCGGCATCGTTCAACTCGGAGAAGCCGTTGGCGTACTCGCGGCCGGTGATGAAGAGCTCGAAACGCTCGGTGATGGTCGGGTCGGCATCCGACGCACGCGCCAGCGGCGACACCTCGACCGGGTAGTCGACGATGAAGGTCGGCTCCCAGAGCTTCTCCTCGACCGCCGCCTCGAACAGGCCGAACTGCAGCGCCGACAGGCCCCAGTGCTTCGGCGCTTCTTCGCCGAGTTCCTTGAGCTTGGCGCGCAGCACGTCGGCGTCATCAGCCTCGGCTTCGGTCACGCCCGCGTGCACGATCAGCGACTGACGCACGGAGAGGCGCGTGAACGGCTTCTCCAGGTCGACCGGCTTGCCGGCGTAGGTGACCTGGGCGCTGCCCGTGGCGGCGCGCGCGGCGTGGCGGATCACTTCCTCGGTGAAGCTCATGACCTCCTGGTGGGTCCAGAAGGCCGCGTAGAACTCCATCATCGTGAACTCGGGGTTGTGCCGGACGCTGATCCCCTCGTTGCGGAAGTTGCGGTTGATCTCGAAGACGCGCTCGAAACCGCCCACCACCAGGCGCTTCAGGTAGAGCTCCGGCGCGATGCGCAGGTACATCTCCTGGTCCAGCGCGTTGTGGTGCGTGATGAAGGGCTTGGCGTTCGCGCCGCCCGGGATCGGGTGCAGCATCGGCGTCTCGACTTCCAGGAAGCCGTTCTCCACCATGTACGAGCGGATCGAGGACACGGCCTTGGAGCGCGCCACGAAGCGGTCGCGCGCCTTGCCGTCGGAGATCAGGTCGGCGTAGCGCTGGCGGTACTTCTGCTCCTGGTCGGCCATGCCGTGGAACTTGTCCGGCAGCGGGCGCAGCGACTTGGTCAGCAGGCGCAGCGTCGTGACCTTGACCGACAGCTCGCCGGTGCGGGTGCGGAAGAGCGTGCCCTCGGCGCCCAGGATGTCGCCCAGGTCGAAGTGCTTGAAGTCGTTGTAGACCTCCTCGCCCAGCGCGTCCTTGGACAGGAACAGCTGGATCGCGCCGGTGGCGTCCTGCAGCGTGGCGAAGCTGGCCTTGCCCATGATGCGCTTGAGCATCATCCGGCCGGCCACCGTCACCGCAACGGCCTGCGGCTCGAGCTCCTCGTTGGGGAGCTCGCCGTACTGCGTCTGCAGCGGCTGCGCGCGGTGCTGCGGTTTGAAGTCGTTGGGGAAGGCCGCGACCCCCTTGGCCTTGGCCTTTTCGCGGACGGCGGCGAGTTTCTCGCGGCGTTCGGCGATCAGCTTGTTCTCGTCTTGGGCGGGCGCCGGCGTGTCGTTGCCGGTCTGGGGGTCTTGGGGCTGGCTCATCGTGGGCTGCAAAAAAGGCAGGGGGCGATTTTAGGCTCTTAAAATCGCGCCCCATGTCTCAGTCCCCCATCCTGGACCGCCCGGTCCGCGTCGCCCTGGTCGGTTGCGGCCGTATTTCCAAGAATCACGTCGACGCGCTGACCCGGCACCAGGGCCGCGCGGAGCTGGTCGCCGTCTGCGATATCCGCCCCGAGGCCGTCCAGGCCGCGCTGGCCCAGACCGGCCTGCCCGCGGACCGCGGCTTCGCGTCGCTGGACGCGCTGCTCGCAGGCTCCGACGCCGACCTGATCGTGCTGTCCACGCCCAGCGGCCTGCATGCGCAGCAGGCCATCGCCTGCGCTCAGGCCGGTCGCCATGTGCTCAGCGAGAAGCCGATGGCGACGAAGTTCGAGGAAGGTCAGGCCATGGTCCGCGCCTGCCGCGACGCGGGCGTGAAGCTGTTCGTCGTCAAGCAGAACCGCCTGAACGCGACCGTGCAGCTGGTCAAGAAGGCGCTGGACGAAGGCCGCTTCGGTCGCATCTTCATGAGCACGGTCAACGTGTTCTGGACCCGCCCGCAGAGCTACTACGACGCCGCCCGCTGGCGCGGCCGTTGGGACATGGACGGCGGCGCCTTCATGAACCAGGCCAGCCATTACGTGGACCTGCTGGACTGGCTGGTGGGCCCGGTGGACAACGTGCACGCCTACACCGCCACGCTGGCCCGCGACATCGAGGCCGAGGACACCGGCGTGCTGGCCCTGCGCCTGCGCCACGGCGGCCTGGCCAGCATCAACGTGACGATGCTGACCTACCCGCAGAACCTGGAAGGCTCGATCACCATCCTCGGCGAGAAGGGCACGGTCAAGATCGGCGGCACGGCCGTGAACAAGATCGAGCACTGGACCTTCGACACGCCGCACCCCGACGACGAGCTGGTGAAGAACGCCAGCTACGAGACGACCAGCGTCTACGGCTTCGGCCACGCCGCGTACTACGACAACGTCATCCAGACGCTGCGCGGCGAGGCGCAGGCACAGGTCGACGGCTACGAGGGCCTGCGCTCGCTGGAGCTGCTGATCGCCTGCTATCGCAGCGCGCGCGACGGCCAGCGCGTCGGCCTGCCGCTGGTGTTCTGAGATGAGCTTCTGGCAACACGCCTCGGCCGTCGTCGACGACGGCGCGCAGCTCGGCGACGGCACCAAGGTCTGGCACTTCAGCCACGTGTGCGCCGGCGCGCGCGTCGGCGAAGGCTGCTCGCTGGGGCAGGGCGTCTACGTCGGCAACGACGTGACGATCGGCCGCAACGTGAAGATCCAGAACAACGTGTCGGTCTATGACGCGGTGACGCTGGAGGACGACGTCTTCTGCGGCCCGTCCATGGTCTTCACCAACGTCTACAACCCGCGCTCCGCAGTGCCGCGCAAGAGCGAGTACCGCCGCACGCTGGTGAAGCGCGGCGCGACGCTCGGGGCGAACTGCACCGTCGTCTGCGGCGCGACGATCGGCGAATACGCGTTCGTCGGCGCCGGCGCCGTCGTCAAGGGCGATGTGAAGCCGTATGCGCTCATGGTCGGCGTGCCGGCCCGTCAGATCGGCTGGATGAGCCGCCACGGCGAGAAGCTGGCCCTGCCCCTTGACGGCCATGGCCGCGCTGCCTGCCCCGCCAGCGGCGACCTCTACGAACTCGACGGCCAAACGCTGTCGTTGATCACCGCTTCGAACGCGGCTTCGACCCCCACCACCGCGTCGCCCCAGGATTCCCAGCCATGAGCCTTCCCTTCATCGATCTCAAGGCGCAGTACGCCGCGCTGAAGACGACGATAGACGCCCGCATCCAGCGCGTGCTGGACCACGGCCAGTACATCATGGGTCCCGAGGTCAAGGAACTGGAGACCGCGCTGGCAACCTACGTCGGCACGAAGCACTGCATCACCGTGGCCAGCGGCACCGAGGCGCTGCTGATCGCGCTGATGGCGTTGGACCTGCAGCCCGGCGACGAAGTCATCACGACGCCTTTCACCTTCGCCGCGACGGTCGAGACCATCGTTCTGCTGGGCGGCGTGCCGGTGCTGGTCGACATCGAGCCCGACAGCTGCAACCTCGACGCGACGCTGATCGAAGCGGCCATCACGCCGCGCACGAAGGCGATCATGCCGGTCAGCCTGTACGGCCAGGTCTGCGACATGGACGCGATCAACCAGGTCGCGGCGAAACACGGGAACATCCCCGTGATCGAGGACGCCGCGCAGAGCTTCGGCGCTTCCTACAAGGGGAAGAGGAGCTGCGGCCTGTCGACCTGGGGCGCGACCAGCTTCTTCCCGAGCAAGCCGCTGGGCTGCTATGGCGACGGCGGCGCGCTGTTCACCGACGACGACGCGCTGGCGCAGGCCGCGCGCGAGATCCGCGTCCACGGCCAGAGCCAGCGCTACACGCATACGCGGGTGGGCGTCGGCGGCCGCATGGACACGCTGCAATGCGCGGTGGTGCTGGGCAAGCTGGAGCGCTTCGACTGGGAGATCGCCCAGCGCCTGGCGATCGGCGATCGCTACCAGCGCCTGATCGCCGAACTGCCGGTGCAACGACTGGCGGTGCGCGAGGACCGCGATTGCGTGTGGGCCCAGTTCACCGTGCAGGTGGACCGCCGCGACGAGATCGCGGAGGCCTTGAAGCAGGCCGGCGTCCCGACGGCGGTCCATTACCCGAAGCCGCTGCACCGCCAGCCCGCCTACGAGCAGCGCTGCCGCGTCGCGACGCCGCTGCCCAACGCCGAGTCCGCCGCGCGGCGCGTGATGAGCCTGCCGATGAGCGCCGACCTGAGCGAGGCGCAGCAGGACCAGGTCGTCGCCGCGTTGCGGGTCGCGCTGACCTGACCCCCCGATGCTGATCGGCTACACGCTGGATGCGGTGCGCGCCCGGATGCGCGCGCGGGTCGCGGCGTGGCTGGGACTGGATGTCGGCACCCGCGCGCAGATCCACCCCGGGGCGCGCGTGCGCTGCGGCGCGGGCAGCGCGCTGGGCGCGGGATCGATCCTGTACCGCGACGTCCAGATCCTCGCCACCGGGGATGGGCGCTTCACGATCGGCGCGCGCAGCCACATCGCGCCGGGCGGCTACCTGCTGGTCGGCGACCAGCGCCTGTCGATCGGCGACGACGTCGCCATCGGCCCCGGCCTGATGCTGTTCTGCGAGTCCAACGCGGTCACCGCCACCGGCCTGTTCCGCGACCACTACCGGCGGGGCGAGATCCGCATCGGCAGCAACGTGTTCATCGGCGCCCGCGTGACGGTGCTGCCGGGCAGCTTCATCGACGATGGCGTCGTCGTCGCGGCGCACGCGGTGGTGCGCGGCCACCTGCCCAGCGGCTGGGTCTACGGCGGCGTGCCGGCCCGGCCGCTCCACCGGATCGACGGGGCCCGTCCGCCGTCGACCGGCCCGTGAAGGGTCACGTCGCCGGCGCGCTGCGCTGGCGCGACCTGCCCGGAGCGCTCTGGCACTGGCTCCGCCACGGCGCGCGCAGCGCCGAGGATTTCCGCGCCGCGTTCGCCCGCAGCCTCGGCCTCGATCCGGCGCAGGCCGGCGAGGTCCGCCTCTTCGGCACCGGACGCGCGGCGCTGCATGCGTTCACCGCGTCGCTGGACCTGCCGCCCGGCTCGGAAGTGCTGCTGCCCGGCTACACCTGTGTCGTCGTGCCCAACGTGTTCATGCACCTCGGGCTCGCCGTGCGTTACGTCGACATCGCGCGGGACGATTTCAATCCGACGCCGGACGCGATTTCCAATGCCATCGGCGAGGCGACACGCCTCGTCGTCGTGCCGCACAACTTCGGCCTCGTCACCGAGGGCCTGGACGCGTTGCGGGCCAAGCATCCCGACGTCGTCTTCATCGAGGACGCCGCCCACGCCTGGGGCAGCACCGACGCGATCGGCCGCGAGGTCGGCACGCTCGGTCATGCGGCGTTCTTCAGCTTCGAGTACTCGAAGCCGCTGACCACCGGCATCGGCGGCGCGCTGGTGATCCACGACCCCGCGTCACGCGAGCGCTTCGCGGCGCGCATGCCCGCGCTGCATGCGCCGACGACGTCGACGGTGCTCAAGCAGCTGCTGACGCTGTGCTGGCACCGCCTGACGATGAGCCTGCCGCGCCCGGCGCTGCAGGCGCTGATCGCGCTGCTGCGCGCGCCGTCGCGGATGCTGGGCGTCGTCGCGAAGACGCCCGACAGCGAAGTCGCCGGCGACACGCAGCCCGACTACCGCGCCGGCCTGCACCCGTTGAGCGCGGCGATCGGCCTGATGCAGGCGAGCCGCTTCGACGAGATCCATGCGCTGCGCCGCATGCAGGCGCAGGACTACGACGCGCTGCTGGCCAATCTGCCGGGCTGGGAGTGGCCCGTGCGCGCACCGGGCGCCGTGCTGCTGCGCTATCCGCTGCTGCTGCCCGATGCCGCGACGCGCGACGCGGCGATCGCGGCGCTGGAGGACGAGGGCATCGTCGGCGGCACCTGGTTCGACGACGTCGTCCATCCGCGCGGCAGCCGCCGCTTCGGCTACACCGAGGGCGAGTGCCTGAACGGCGAGCGCGCCGCGCGCACCGTGCTCAACCTGCCGCTGGGCCGCCATGCGCGGCTGAGCCCGTCGCAACGCGCCGCCGTGCGCGCGATCGCGGAACGTCACGGAGGGAAGGCCCGATGACGGTCCGCCGCCGCTTCGCGCAGCTCGCCGGCGCCTCGATGCTGACGCAGGCGATCCCGATGCTGATCGCGCCGCTGCTGACGCGCTGGTACGGCGCGGAGGCCCTCGGCCACTGGGCGCTGTTCGTGGCGCTGGCCGCGAACCTGGCGACCATCGCCAATGCGCGCTACGAGTTCGCCATCGTCCTGCCGCGCCGGGACGGCGAGGCGGCGCTGGTGCTGCAGCTGGCGCTGTGGATCGCGCTGGGCATGGGGCTGCTCACGGCGGTCGGCGCCACGGGCTGGCACCTGCTGATGGCGCATCACGCGAAGCTGGGCGGCCGCTGGGTCTCCCTCGATCAGTTGGATCCGTGGCTGCTGATGCTCGCGCCCGTGGTCGCGCTGGCCGGCATGCAGCAGGCGCTGAGCCTCTGGAACAACCGCCAGGGTCGCATCGACGTGATCGCCCAGGCCCGCGTGCTGCAGCAGAGCGTGATGGCCGCCGCACAGGCCGCGGCCGCGCTGGGCGGGTTCGCGAGCGTCGCGGCGCTGGTGTTGTCGCAAAGCCTGGCCGCGCTGCTCGCGCCGCTGTGGCTGCTCCGGCGCGGGGCCCGGTGGCGCCGTGCGACGCGGCTGGATCGCGCGGGCAAGACCTGGCACTGGCGCCACCTGCGCCGCCTGGCCTGGCGCTACAAGCAGTTCCCGCTCCTCAACAGCCCGCATGCCTTCGTCAACGCGGCGCAGGAGACGCTGGTGCTGGCGATGATCGCCGCCTGGGCCGACGCCGCCACGGCGGGTTACTACGCGCTGATGGTGCGCCTCGTGAAAGCGCCGGCCACGCTGGTCGGCGGCGCGTTGTCCGAGGCTCTGCTCGGCGAGCTTGCCCGCGACTGGCAGCGCGGCGTCGACCTGCGCCCGCGCCTGCTGCGCGGCATCAAGCTGCTGGCGATGGTCGCGCTGCCCTGCATGGTGGTGCTGATCGCCGTCGGGCCCGCGCTGTTCGGCTGGCTGCTCGGCGCCGACTGGGCCCGCGCCGGGGAGTACGGCCGCTGGCTCGCGCCCTACGTCGCGGCGCACTTCATCGCCGCGCCGCTGACGGTCACGCCCATGGTCACCGGCCGCCAGCGCGGCGCGCTGGTGTTCAGCCTGGTCGGCAACGCGCTGTACGTGCTGCCGGTCGCGCTGGTGCTCAGCACCGGCGGCGCGCTGACGACGGCGCTCGCCGCCATCGCCGTGCTGCTGCCCATCTATTTCGCCATCTATCTGGCGTGGCTGGTGCGCGGCTCGGCGCCGCGACCCGCCCTGCACGGAGTGCCTGCATGAGACTGGTCCTGATCGGGGACGGCGAGAGTCCCCACCTCCTGAAATGGGCGCGCGCGCTGTCGCAGCAGCGGGAGCTCGAACTGTGGGCCGCGTCCACGCGCGGCTTCGCGCCGGAGTTCCAGTTCCTGATCCCCGAGGACCGCCGCCTCGCGCTGAACACCGATCCCGCGCATGCCGGCGGCAACATCGCCGTGCTCAAGCAGCTGCCGGCGCTGGGCGCCTGGCTCAAACGCGTCGATGCCGACTGGCTGCACGCGCACTACCTGACCTCGCACGGCACGCTGGCCTGGGCCGCGCGCCGCGGCTGGAAGCTGCGCGCCAGGATCGCCGGCTCCGCCTGGGGCAGCGACATCCTCGTCACGCCCGACCAGGGCTGGGCCTACCGCTGGCTCACCACGCAGGTGCTGAAGGCCTGCGCGATCACGACCTCCGATTCCGAGCACATGAGCGCCCGCATGCGCGAGCTGGGCGCGGCCGAGGTGATGACCTTCCCCTTCGGGCTGGAGCAGTTGCCCAAGCAGAACGTCCGCAAGCAGCCCTGGCTCTTCTTCACCAACCGGGGCCTGGAGCCGATCTACCGGCCGCATCGCGTGATCGAGGTCTTCGCCGCGATCGCCGCGAAGCAGCCCGAGGCGCTCCTGGTCGTCGGCAATGACGGCTCGCTGCGCGGCGCGATGGAAGCGCAGGTCGCGTCGCTCGGCCTCGCGGACCGCGTCGAATTCATCGGTCGCGTCGACGCGACCTCGCAAGGCCGCCGCTACGCGCCGGCGCGCTGGTTCCTGAGCCTGCCGCAGAGCGACTCGGTGTCCGTCTCCGTGCTGGAGGCGATGGCGCACGAGTGCCTGCCCATCCTGTCCGACCTGCCCGCCAACGACGAGGTGCTCGGCACCGGCGGGACCGGCAGCATCGACGCGGCGATGCATCCCAACGTCAAGCTGCTGGGCCGTTACGGTCTGATCCTGAAGGACGGCGACGACCTGACCACGCTGGCGGACCGCCTTCAGCTGATGGTCGGGCAGAGCGACGTGGCGGGCCATTCGGTCGATGCCGACCGCCTCGGCGCGGCCAATCGCGCGTGGGTCGCCGAGCACGCGATGTTCGGCCCCGCCGTCAAGACTTTCATCGAGCGCCTGAAGCGCTTCTGAGCCTTCCCCTTCCTTCCCATGAAGCTGCTGCTGATCAACCATTACGCCGGCTCGCCGAAGCACGGCATGGAATTCCGCCCGTTCTATCTGGCCCGCGAATGGGTCCGCACCGGGCACCAGGCGCTGATCCTGGGCGCGTCCTACTCGCATGTCCGCACGACCCAGCCCGAGCCCGGCATGGCGGCGATGAGCGGCGTGAACTACCTCTTCTACGACACGCCCGAGTACCAGGGCAACGGCACGGGCCGGGTCAAGAACATCTGGTCCTTCTGCCGCCAGGTCTGGAAGGACGCCGACATCCTGGCGCGCGAATTCGCGCCGGACGTCGTGATCGCCTCCAGCACCTACCCGATGGACATCTGGGTCGCGCGCCGCGTCGCGAAGTTGGCCCAGGCCAAGCTGGTCTACGAGGTGCACGACCTGTGGCCGCTGTCCCCGATCGAGCTGTCCGGCATGTCGAAGTGGCATCCCTTCGCGATGCTCTGCCAGAAGGCGGAGAACGACGCCTACCGCGATGCCGACGTTGTCGTGTCGATGCTGCCCAAGGTGCATCAGCACATGGCCGCGCACGGCCTCGACCTGAAGAAGCTGCACATCGTGCCCAACGGCATCACGCTCGATGAATGGTCCGAGCACGGCGAGCCGCTCGAGGCCGCGATCCAGGCGCACCTCGACGCCGAGCGGGCGGCGGGGCGCACCGTCGTCGGCTATGCGGGGTCGATGGGCGAGCCCAACGCGCTGGACGTGCTGCTGGACGCGGCGAAGCTGCTGAAGGACAACAGCGGACTGAGCTTCGTCCTCGTCGGCGGCGGACACCTGCGGGACAAGCTCGAAGCGCGCGTGCGCGACGAAGGCCTCACGAACGTCGCGATGTTCCCGGCCGTCCCCAAGGCCCAGATCCCGTCGCTGCTGAAGGGCTTCGACATCGCCTACATCGGCTGGCAGCGCACGCCGATCTACCGTTTCGGCATCGCGCCCAACAAGCTGATGGACTACATGATGGCGCAGCGGCCAGTGCTGCATTCGGTGGAGGCGGGCAACGATCCGGTGGCCGAGGCCGGCGCCGGGCTGACGGTGCCGCCGCAGGATCCGAAGGCGGTGGCGGAGGGCCTGCTCAAGCTCGCCGCCGTGCCGGCCGAGGAACGCGCCGCCATGGGCCGCCGCGGGCGCGAGTTCGTGCTGGCGAATCACACCTATCCCGTGCTGGCGCAGCGCTTCATCGACGCGGTGTCCTGAGCGGCTTCGCTCCCACGCCGTTTCCGCAGTTCCGCAGTCCCCGCAGTTCCCGCAGTTGGCGAGCAGTTCCTCCAACGTCCCCGCAGTCCCGATCAACGCAGTCCTCACCACGGCTCCGACCGACGACGACATGACCCAGGACCGAGAACTCCAGGCCATCGCCCAGCGTTACGCCCGGCGCGACCAGCGGCTGGCCGGGCTGGAGCGCTACAGCCTGCTGCGCCCCGAGGTCTGGCAGATGCTGCACGAGCGCCAGGCCGCGATGCTGCGGCTGCTGGCGGCGCACCGCGCGACCCTGCCGGATCCGGCCGCGCCGCTGAGCGGCTGGCGGATGGCCGAAGTCGGCTGCGGCGCCGGCGGCAACCTGATGGACATGCTGCGGCTGGGCCTGCAGCCGCAGCACCTGACCGGCATCGAGCTGCTGCCCGAGCGGCTGGACGCCGCGCGGGCCGCGCTGCCGCAGCAGGTGCGGCTGCTGGCGGGGGATGCGTCGCAGGCGGACGTCGAGGCCGGCAGCCAGGACCTCGTGCTGCAGTCGACGGTGTTCTCCTCGATCCTGGACGACGGCCTGCAGCGCCGGCTCGCCGAGGCGATGTGGCGCTGGGTGGCGCCGGGCGGTGCGGTGCTCTGGTACGACTTCATCGTCGACAATCCCCGCAATCCCGACGTCCGGGGCGTGCCGCTGAAGCGCGTGCGCGCGCTGTTCCCCGAGGGCCGGATGGCGGTGCGCCGCGTCACGCTGGCCCCGCCGATCGCGCGTGCCGCCTGTCGCGTCCATCCCGGCGCCTACCGCGTCCTCAACACGATCCCCTTCCTGCGCAGCCACGTGCTGGCGCTGATCACCAAGACACCATGAGCACCAACGATCCGAAGTCCGATCCGAAGTCAGAGCGCCCGGCCGAGCCCAAGCTCCCGTTCCTCCCGTTCGCGCTGCCCGAGCTGGGCGACGAGGAGATCGCCGAGGTCGTCGACACGCTCAAGAGCGGCTGGATCACGACCGGCCCGAAGGCCAGGCGCTTCGAGCAGGCCTTCGCCGAATTCCTGGCCGAGCCGCAGATCGAATGCATCGCGGTCAACTCCGCGACCGCCGGCCTGCACCTGGCGCTGGAGGCCCTGGGCATCGGCCCCGGCGACGAGGTCATCACGACGACGCACACCTTCACCGCGACGGCGGAGGTGGTGCGTTACCTGGGCGCGGACGTGAAGCTGGTCGACATCGACCCGGCGACGATGAACATCGCGATCGACCAGATCGAGGCCGCGATCACGCCGCGCACGAAGGCGATCATCCCGGTGCACTACGCCGGCCTGGCGGTGGACATGCTGACGCTGCTGGACATCGCGCGCAAGCACGGGCTGAAGGTGGTCGAGGACGCCGCGCACGCGCTGCCCACGACGCTGGAGAAGGAGCTGATCGGCACCATGGGCAGCAACGCCACCGTGTTCAGCTTCTACGCCAACAAGACGATGACGACGGGCGAGGGCGGCATGCTGGTCACGCGCGATCCGGAGCTGGCCAAGCGCGCCCGCGTGATGCGCCTGCACGGCATCAACCGCGACGCGTTCGACCGCTTCACCGCCAAGGTGCCGAGCTGGTACTACGAGATCGTCGCGCCCGGCTTCAAGTACAACCTGACCGACATCGCCGCGGCGCTGGGGCTGCACCAGCTCAAGCGGCTGCCGGCCTTCCAGAAGCGGCGCGAGCAGATCGCGGCGCGTTACTTCGAGGCGCTCGCCGACCTGCCGCTGATCCTGCCGCCGAAGGCGCCCAACGAGGACGTCCACAGCTGGCACCTGTACGTGCTGCGCCTGTCCGACGCGACCGAGGTATCGCGCGACCTCTTCATCGAGCGCATGTTCGAGCAGGGCATCGGCTGCAGCGTCCACTACGTGCCGCTGCACCAGCACCCGTACTGGCAGGCGCTCTACGGCCTGACGCCGGAGATGTTCCCCGAATCGCAGAAGGCCTATGAGCGCACGGTGACGATCCCGCTGTACACGGCGATGACCGACGAACAGGTCGAGCGCGTGATCGCCGCGGTGCGCCGCAGCCTGGGCTTCTGAGCGGACGCCTCAGGCATACGGAAACGGGACGGAACGGCCGATGGCCAAGCGACTCTTCGACATCCTCTGCGCCGGCGTGGGCCTGCTGCTGCTGAGCCCGCTGCTGCTGGCCGTGGCGGTGTGGGTGAAGCTGGATTCGCGAGGGCCGGTGATGTTCCGGCAGGAGCGGGTGGGGCGTTTCGGCCGCAGCTTCCGCATCCACAAGTTCCGGACGATGCGCGTCGACGCGCCGACGCTCGGTCCGCAGATCACGATCGGCGACGATGCGCGCATCACGCGCAGCGGCCGCTGGTTGCGCGCGAGCAAGGTCGACGAGCTGCCGCAGCTGTGGGACGTGTTGCGTGGCGCGATGAGCCTGGTGGGGCCTCGGCCCGAGGTGCCGCGCTACGTGGCGATGTACCCGGCAGAGTTGCGTGCGCTCGTGCTGTCGGTGCGGCCCGGGATCACGGATCCGGCCTCGCTGAGTTTTCGCAACGAGAGCGAGCTGCTGGCGCAGGCCGAGGATCCCGAGCGCGAGTACGTGGAGGTGGTCATGCCGATGAAGCTGCGGCTGGCGGCGGACTATGTGCGCAATGCCACCCTGGGCGGCGACATCCGGCTGATCCTGGCGACGCTGGGCGCCATCAAGGCTTGAGAGAACAAGAGAACACGATGAACTGGTTGTCCCTGGATGCCTTCCTGACGCGGATCCGCCCGTACCGCGAGGCGCTTGCGCTCGCGCTCGACATGGTGGCGGTGGCGCTCGCGTGGCAGGCGACCTACCTGTTCCGGCTGGGGTTCGAGCGCTGGTTCGAAGCCCGGCCCGATTACGACCACTGGGTGATGCTGGGCATCGTGGCGCTGTACGGCGTGCTGCTGAAGCTGTTCCAGGTGCCCAAGGGGATGTGGCGCTTCAGCGGCTTCGGCGAGGTCAAGCGGCTGGCGGCGGTGTGCGTCACCGCGGGTCTGATCGCCGCGGTGGCGGTGCTGATGGCGCAGCTGACCAAGGTGCCGCGCGCGGTGCTGGCGCTGCATCCGGTGTTCACGCTGATGGTGCTGGCGATGATCCGCATGGCTTACCGGATGCTCTACGAGCACATGCGCAGCCGTATCAGCGGCAGCGCGCTGGAGCAGCGCCGCGCGCTGGTGATGGGCGCGGGGGATGCCGGGCGGCTGCTGGTGGCGGGGATCCAGCACCAGCAGGGCTGGGTGGTCGTCGGTTATCTGGACGATGCGCCGGAGAAGCGCGGTGCGCGCGTCGCGGGCGTGCCGGTGATCGGCACGCTGGAGGACGCGACGCGGCTGGCCGACATGCACGGCATCACGCACGTGATCGTGGCGATGCCGGCGGCGACGACGCTGGAGCGGCGCCGTGCGCTGGACCTGGCGGGGAAGACGGGGCTGGCGGTGCTGACGGTGCCGAGCAGCCAGGAGCTGCTGGCGGGGCGCGCGGTGAACCAGGTGCGGGACATCGAGCCGGAGGACCTGCTGGGGCGCGAGCCGGTGGAGCTGGACGAAGGCGGGATCAGCGAATGCATCGGTGGCAAGACGGTGCTGATCACCGGCGCGGGCGGCTCGATCGGGTCGGAGCTGTGCCGGCAGGTGGCGCGGTACGGGCCGTCGAAGATCGTGCTGTATGAGCTGAGCGAGTTCGCGCTGTATCGGATCGAGCAGGAGCTGAGCGAGAAGTTCCCGCACATCCCGCTGGTGCGGCTGATCGGGGATGTGAAGGACCTGGAGCACCTGCGCTTCACGTTCGGGAAGTACCGGCCGCAGATCGTCTTCCATGCGGCGGCTTACAAGCATGTGCCGTTGATGGAGGAGGAGAACGCGTGGGCGGCACTCCGCAACAACACGTTGGGGACGCATCACGCGTGCGTGGCGGCGGCGGAGTCCGGCGCGGAACGCTTCGTGATGATCTCGACGGACAAGGCGGTGAATCCGACGAACGTGATGGGGGCGACCAAACGCGCGGCGGAGCTGGTCATCAGCCATATGGCCGGGCAGGGGCATTCGACGAAGTTCATGGCGGTGCGGTTCGGGAACGTGCTCGGATCAAGCGGGAGCGTGATCCCGAAGTTCAAGGAGCAGATCGCCAAGGGCGGGCCGGTGACGGTGACGCATCCTGAGATCACGCGGTACTTCATGACGATTCCGGAGGCGGCGCGGCTGGTCGTCCAGGCCGGCGCGATCGGCGAATCAGGACAAGTCTTCGTCCTCGACATGGGCGAGCCGGTGAAGATCGTGGACCTGGCGAAGACGATGATCCGGATGAGCGGACGCGAGGCGAAAGACATCCGGATCGAGTTCTCGGGGTTGAGGCCGGGGGAGAAGCTCTACGAGGAGCTCCTGAACGACCGGGACAACACCTTGCCGACATCGTTCCCGGCGTTGAGCATTGCGCGCCTGAACAGCGCGGATGCGGCGCAGCAAATCGTCGACTGGCTCGGCGAGACGCTCGAGTCCGCGAGCCGGAGCGATGACACGGTGAAGACGAAGCTGCATCAATTGCTTCCCACCGAGTACACCCGCGCACACTGAAAGCGATGCGCCAAAACGAACGGGGCCTGGAAGACCCCGCTCGTGTGGATCAGCGGCGTCGAGCCGAGGTCATTCCTTGATGGGCGTGCTGCACAGGGTCTTCATGACCATGTGGCCGAACATCAGGTGGACGTCTTCGCACATCTGCATGTCGAAGGAGTTCACCCAGACGCTGTGATCGCACATCGGCATCATCTTTCCGCCGTCGTAGCCGACCACGCCGAGGACCTTGCCGCCGGCGCGGCGGGCGGACTCGATGGCCTTCAGCACGTTGGGCGAGTTGCCGCTGCCGCTGACGGCGATCAGCAGATCGCCTTCGTCCATCAGGGCGTCCACCTGGCCGGCGAACACGTCCGCGTAGGACAGGTCATTGCCGTAGGCGGTGATCAGACCCATGTTGTCGCACAGGCACACGCCGCGGAACTTCTTGCCGGTGGCCAGATTGACCATCTTGTTCCAGTCGGTGATGTAGTGCGAGGCAGTCGAGGCGCTGCCGCCGTTGCCGCAGGTCAAGATCTTCTTGCCGCCTTCAAAGGCGGCGCGGACCATGTCGATGCCCTTCTGGAACGCGGCGGTGTCGAGCTGCTGCGCGAGACGGGTGTGGGCGGCCAGGTAGTTGGAGACGGTGAATTCGGTGGGCATGGAGGGGGTCATTCGGTGGGTTGGTAGAAAACGATCTGCGCGCCAGTGCGATCGAAGCGGAACTTTACGGGCTGCAGGTCGCCGAGCGCAGCGTTGATCTGCGCATGACGCTCCGGAGGAGCGTAGAACATCATGAAACCGCCGTTCCCGGCGCCGAGCAGTTTGCCGCCCAAGGCGCCGTTGGCCATGCCGGCGGTGTACCAGCCGTCGATCTGCGGGTCCGAGATGCCGGCGGTCAATTGGGCCTTGAGACGCCAGTTCTCGTCGAGCAGCGTGCCCAGGTGATCCAACGTGCCGGACTCCAGTTGCTCCTTCATTTCGAAGGCCAACTGGACCATCCTGCGCATCAGTGCTCGACGGTCGGTGGCCTGCATCGCCGCGGACTGGTTGGCCAGCACGGCGGATGCGCTACGGGTGCGACCGGTGAAGAACACCAGCGTCGAGTCTTCCATCTCCTGCAGCAGGCTGGGCTTGCAGATGACGGGGTCGACCGACACCGAGTCGTCCGGATGGAAACGGATCAGGTTCAAGCCGCCATACGCTGCAGCGTACTGGTCCTGCTTGCCGATGGGTTCGCCGCAGCGGTCGATCTCAATTTCGCAGGCCTGACGTGCGAGCGTCTCCTTCGAGGCGAATCGGTTGCGGTACGCATAAAGCGCGTTCAGCAGACCCACGGTGTAGGTGCTGGAGGATCCCAGGCCGGACCCCTTCGACGGGATATCCGCCATCGACGCGATCTCGATGCCGCCGTCGATGCCGACAACGTCCAGCGCCTGACGCACCAGCGGATGCTCGATCTCATGCCGCGACTGGACGTCCTCGGTCTTGGTATAGCTGAGCCGTATGCGTCCGTCGAATTTCTTGTTGACGCAGATGTACATGTACTTGTCGATCGATGTCGACAGCACGGCGCCAATCTCTTCGCGGTAGTAGGCGGGCAGGTCACTGCCGCCACCTACGAAACTCATCCGCAAAGGTGTCTTGCTGACAATCACTTATTTCTCCCAATCAATCACATGGTCCGCGTCATCTGCGGACTTACGGATTGTCGCGGATTCGTCTACGGCTCGGCTTTCCAGAAGTTCATCGATCTTCTCCGCCGGATAGCCGCGGGACGCGTAGTCGTCCTTGAGCCGCTGAACGCGGATCTCCTCCGATTCGGCGATGAACAGGCGCAGGGTGCGCTCCTGCGCCGCGAGCGAGCTCAAATACAGCGCTGGCACACCCTCCACGATCAGGACGTCGGCGGTACCCACTGAGTGACGCTCGGCATGAGGCGAGGCCGAGCGCGCGAAGCGGTCGTAGACCGGCTCGTCGAACTCGACGCGTTGCTTCGCCGAGGCAATCTCGGACAGTTGTCTTTCTGCGGTGGGCAGGTCGTAGCGATCCAGCACGCCGGTTCCCTCTCCGCGCTGAGCCCCCGGCTTGAGCCACCCGTCCAGCGACATGACGTGGGCCTGTTTTCCCAGGAACGCCAGCAGCTCCTTGAGCACCTGCGCCGCGGAGGATTTTCCCGAGCGCGCCAGACCGCCGATCAGGACGACGCGGCGGTTCAGCGCCTGGACGGCGATCGGGGCCAGGCGTTGGCGGGCGCGGTCGTGGCCCACGGTGATCCATTGCACCGCGTCGACCAGACTGTTGGCGACATAGTCGGGGCGACCGGGGAGTTTGGCGTCGCCGCCCGCGTGTCCCGTGTGCAGCAACACGGTGCGCACGCCGGCGCGGCGACCGGATTCCACGTCTGCAGTCGTGTCGCCGACCATCCAGGAGTCGGCGCGGGAGATGGCCAGATCGCGCGACGCCTGCTCGATCATGCCGGCCGCAGGCTTGCGGCATTCGCAGACGATCTTCAGCGCCGGCACCTCGCCGTCGAAGCCCTTGTCCGGATGATGCGGACAGTAGTAGATGGCGTCGAGGTAGGCGCGTTGCGTGCCGAGCAGGCTTTCAAGCCGGGCGTGGATGTGATGCAGGCCGTCGACCGTGATGTCGCCGCGAGCGATGACGGGCTGGTTGGTCGTCAGGACGGCCAGCACGCCCGCGCGATTGAGCTGCCGCACGGCTTCGCCGACACCAGGCAGCAGCTCGATCTGTTCGGGCGATTTCAGGTGATTGACCTCACGATTCAGGGTGCCATCGCGATCCAGGAACACGGCCTTGCGCAGGCCGCGCCAGGACAAGCGCTCCGGCAACCCCACCTCGATGTCGCGCTCGACCTTGTCGAGGCGGTCGGGCGTGCCCATGTCCTTGATGTACTCGGGCGTCACGTAGCCGCGCAGGCAGAGGCCCGCCGTGAGCATCGCGGGGAACATGTGCTTGGCGATGTCGGCCTTGCCGGTCTCGGGCGTGACCGAGGTCAGCACCTCGTTTCGGACGGCATAAAGCGCGGCATTGACCAGGTTGCGCAGGTTTTGGCCTTCCGGATGCGGATAGGGATGGATGCCGCGCACGAGTCCCCGGTCATCGATGTCGACGAGGTCGGAGTCGTAGGGATGGTCGTTCGGGTGCAGGAACAGCGTGGCGTTGGCGTCCGACGCCAGATGCGCGTCGAAGAACCGGCGCAGATCGATGTCCAGGTAGGTGTCGCCGTAGAGGAGCAGGAATTGCGGCGTGAGCGCATGCAGCGCATCGCGCAGCGCGCCCGAGGTACCGCGCGGCGTCTCCTCGACCTCGTAGCGGATGCGGACGCCGAAGCGTGAACCGTCCCCGAAGAAGTCGGAGATCGCTTCGTGCCGATGATGGACCAGCAGCGCGATGTCGCTGAATCCGTGCTTGCGGCAGAGTTCGATCTGATGCTGCAGCACCGGCTTGCCCATCACCGGGACCATGGGCTTGGGCAGGTCGCCGGATCGGCTGGCGAGGCGGGTGCCCTGGCCGCCCGCGAGGATGGCGACGTTGCAGAGGAACGAAGGGGACGATGTCATGGTGGTGTTCATCGACGGACGCGGAGGAGCATGAGGCGGAAGACCGACTCCTGCACGGAAGGGGGAAGGATCGACCAGGTGCCGATGCACACGATGCCGGCGATACGGCGGAAGACGTGCCGGAGGCTGAAATTGCGCAAGCGCGCGCGGAGATTGAATTTCCAGTGGTCCCGATGCCGGCGCGTCTGCGCCTGGCGGTACTTGACCAGGACTTGCGGCAGGTTCGCAAACTTGACGCCCCGATTGAGCCATCGCAGCCACAGGTCCAGGTCTTCCGCGAACCGGAAGGACGTGTCATAGCCGCCGTGCTGCTTGGCGATCTCGGCCCGGTACATGACCGTCGGATGGGCGAGCGTGGTCGTGAACTGCAGCTTTCGCGCGATGTCGTCGGAACGCTCCGGATAGTGGCGCACGGCCGTCGGGTGCCCGGATTCGTCGATCAACTGGAGGCCGGCACCGACGACGCCGATCTCCGGGTGGGCATCCATGAAAGCGACCTGATCCGCCAGACGCTCGGGCAGGCAGAGATCGTCCGAATCGAATCGCGCCAGCAGTTCCCCGCGGGCCATGGAGATGGCCAGGTTCAGGCTGCCGGGCAGGCGAAGGCGTTCGGTCGGATGGACATAGCGGAAGCGGGCGTCGCGCGCGCAGATCCGCTCGCACGCCTGGGCGGCCTCGGGGCGCGTGCTCTCGTCGACGACGATGCACTCGAAATCGGTGAAGGTCTGCGCCATCACGCTGGACAGGCTCTGCTCCAGGATGTGTTCCGGCTCGTTGAAGGCCGGCACCAGGAGCGTCACCTTGGGGGAGTCAGCCATGCGACACGCCTGCCGGGAAGCCTTCCTGCGTCGCGATCTGGTCAATGGCGTAACGCACCGCGTCGGCGGAGTTCCGGCTCGGGGACCAGCCGGCCTCGCGCAGACGCTCGACCGAGTACTGGAACTTCGGCACGTCGCCGACCCAGCCCTTGTTGCCGACGCCGAAGTGGAGGGCCGCCTCCGGGCTCACGCGCTCGGCGACCGACTGGGCGATGAAGCGCACCGTCACGCCGTCGTCGACGGGGCCGATGTTGACCGGGAAGATCTTGGGAAGCTGCGTGGCGCCGCGGATGTGCATCATGGCTTCCACGAGATCGGACACGTGCAGATAGGCCTTCTGCTGCGTGCCGTCGCCCAGCACGTCGAGGCGGCCGGCGTCGGTCTTGAGCTTGTTGATGAAGTCCAGGATCACGCCGTGGGTCGCGGGGGCGCCGACGACGTTGGGGAAGCGGAACAGGTTGGCGCGCGCCAGGTAGGACTCTGCCGCTGCGGAGATGAGGGCCTCGGACGCCAGCTTCATCGCGCCGTAGTTCGAGATCGGCAGCAGCGGCCCGATGGCTTCGTGCAGCGGTACGCCGCCGAGATCGCCGTAGATGGCCGAGCTGGAGGCGAAGTGCAGGGCGGGAATCTTGTGGATCTTCATCGCTTCTAGCAGCGAGAAGGTCGTCATGAAGGTATCGCGGAAGTCGACGTTGGCGTCCATGACGCCGGCGGGGATGTCGGAGTTGGCGGCCAGGTGCCAGACCTCATCGACAGTGCCGAGCTTCGCGGCGGCTTCGAAGGCCTGCAGGGTCGCGGCGCGGTCGGACAGATCCAGCTGGATGAAGTGCACGCGTCCGGACGCCACTTCGCGCGCGGCGTCGAGGTACTCCTCGCGACCGCGGCACAGGTTGTCCAGGACCATCAGATGACGGTCTTCCTTGGCGAGCAGCGGCAGCAGGTTGCAGCCGACGAAGCCGGCGCCACCGGCGATGATGGAAACGTTCATTTGAGATTGATCCGAATACGAGGTTGGACGACGGCAATGGCGATCAGCTCGCCAGCCCTTTCTCTTTGAGCTCCGCCATGGCGCGGGCCGGATCGGCCGTCACGATGGGTTGCGTGCAGACCCAGGCGGCGAATCGGCCAAGCCCTTCATCGATGTCGATGGACGCTTCGAAGTTCAGCTGCGCCTTCGCCGCCGAGGTGTCCGCGAAGCAATGACGAATGTCTCCAACCCGGAAATCACCGGAGATGCGCAACGCCGAGTCGCTCTTGAGGATGGATCGGAGTTTGCTCGCAATGGCCATCACGGACGTTGGCTTCCCGGTCCCCACGTTGAACACGCGATAACCGGCGGACTCTCCGCGCAGCGAGATCTCGATGGCGCGCACGACATCGGACACATGGATGAAGTCGCGGGATTCCTCGCCGTCCTCGAAGACATTGATCTCCTTGTTCTGGCGGAAGAGGTTCGAGAAGATCGAGAGGATGCCGGTGTAGGGGTTTTTCAGCGACTGGCCTTCGCCATACACGTTCTGGAAACGCAGCGCATCGATGGCCATGCCATACCCATCGGCGACGATGCGGCAATAGAGTTCGGTCGAATACTTGGTCGCGGCGTAGATCGACGCGGGCGAGATGGCGTGTTGCTCGGCCGTGCCGATCGCGTGCAGCGCGGAGCCATCCGCAGCTCGGTGGTCCCATTGCTTCGCGCCAAGATCGCGTGGCGACCGCGGAGGCGGGAAGTGAAGTGTGCCGTCGGCGGCGGAGTAAGAGCCTTCGCCGTAGACGGAACGGCTCGAGGCGAACACGAACTTCTTGAGACGATGCCGATGTTGGGAGGCGACCTCCAGCAGCAGTGCGGAGCCCGACACGTTGATGTGCGAGTACTTGTTGATCTCGTACATGGACTGGCCAGTGCCAGTCTCGGCGGCAAGATGGACGATTGCGTCGGACTGCGCGACCAGGCTCCTGATGAGGGCCTCGTCGTTGACGTCGCCGCGGACGAGGGTCGTGTTGGAGAGGTTCTTGAGCAGCACTGGCCAATCAGCGTTCTCGCCATGGATCTGCGGTGACAGGTTGTCCAGCACCAAGATCGAATCGCCCGCGCGGACCAGCGCGTCCGCGAGCTTCAGTCCGATGAAACCGGCGCCACCGGTGATCAGAATATTCATTTCATCCCCCTGTTCAGATTGTTTGCGTACGTCGAGCTGAGCCCGCCCTTGATGCCGGACATCACGCCCGAAAGAAATTGCTTGTTTCTCTTGATCGAACCCTTGAACAAGAAATTCTTGAACGGGAGGAAGAAGAAGCGCGCCATCAGCAGCGCATTCGGAAAGTTGAAGGCACCGTGTTTGCGGATCAGGTAGGCGGTGTTGATCCCCTGCATGTGCAGCCGCATGGGGGAGGATCGGTTCATGGCGCCAAATACGGTCTGTTCGGGCTCGCCCAACTGATGGCCAATGTGGACGCCCTCGATTTGGCTGACACGCCCGCCGGTCTTGAAAAGACGGTACGAAAAGTCCCAGTCTCCGTAATCCATGAAGAGCTTTTCGTCGAACCAGTCGGGCAGGAGCTTCTGGATACGTTCGCGTGACAGGATCGACGTGGATTCCTTCGCAAGAATCAACTGGTGGTTCAGCGGCGAAACGAAGTTCTTCTTGTCGTATACCGTGACGCACACGGTTGTCGCGTCGTTCGAGAAGCATTGCCCGGCTTTGGAAACGAACGCTCTCACATTCTCAGGCGTGATCTCGCTGTCCTGATTCCAGAGCCAGAAGTGGCTGTACGTCTGCTTCTGAGCGATCACCAGGTTGTATGAAGCGAGCGTGCCCAGATTGCGACCGGAATCGATGACAGAGGCCTGGTATGGGCCTGACGGCACATCGAGCTTGATCGTGCCGCCATTGTTCACCACCACGACGTCCCCGGCCTCCAGGAGCGAGGAGACCAATGAGGAGAGCCGCTCGTCGTTTGGAAAGTACGCGCAGACGATTGAAAGAACCTTGTCCATGGAGCGAAAGATCAACCGTGATGTTGAGGGGATGCGTGCCTCGGAAGACGCGATCCGATGAAATGAATCGCCATCAAGCCCAGGGTAATGAATGAGAAGATGACGAACGATTTGACGAAGACTGACAGTCCGAGACTCCAACCTGTGCGGAAACAATCCCGCATGTAATACGTAACCACCAGCAAAGCGATGCCAGCGGCGAAGTTCCTGGCGGACGCCCTTGCCAGCAGCACGAACGCGAGCGCTCCACCGATCACACCCAGGCCAGCCCAGTCCCCGAAATAGAAGATCGCCTCGGCAACGGGATTTCCCGCCAGCCCGATCTCCAGACCGGCAGCGTTGCTAATGACGTCCGAGTACCACTCCGTCGGTCCCGTGTAGGTGCTGCCCGTGTAGCCCAGCGCGGAAGGAATGCTCTGCCAGGAGATCGTGAACTCGCCGAGCATCGCGGCGATCGACTGCACGGGATCGTTCTGGAAGTCGGAGTAGAAGGTGAAACGGAGCGCCAGCAGGGTCCCGACCATTGCGGCAAAGGCGATCAGGATCGCTTTGCGGGATACGCGCGAGTTCCAGGTCAGGATGAATAGATAGGTCAGCAGGTGAGTGGCGTAGTTGTGCTTCGAGAAAACCACTTCAAACAGGATAGGGGCGACGAAGAAAAGGACCCCCCATCCCCGCATGCCGGCTTTGAGGCTTGCGACCAAGAACAGGCAAAGCAGGATGTTGTACTTCAGGCGCAAGCCGTATTCGGCGTTGAGCTCCTCGTATGCCGCGTGTGCCGCGACCTTGTCGAAGTAGATCAAGGTTTCGAGGCCACGCAGCGCATTGGCGAAGAAGTATGTGGAGAGCAGGATCGTCAGCCATGCGATCACCTGGGCGAAGCCTCGGTCAAGCCTCAGTGCGTCGCTGCGGATGACGATGTCACGAGGAACCAGCAGGACGATCAGGAAGGTACAAACCGAGTACATAGCGCCCAGCGCGAAATCGGACGGGGCAACCGGGGCGAGCGCCAGCACCTCCCGAACACTGGTGACGAAAGCCAGCGGGAGGATGAGATAGAGGAAGCACAGGCTTCCTGCAATCAGCCGAAACGGGACGGTCAGGTTCACAGGGTCTCGATGGCCTCAACGACGGCGCGATCGAAGTCTTCCTTGCGGCACAGATAACCTTGGGTCAAATAGCTCTCGCAGAGGGACAGTGCCTGCTGCTCGAGGTCCTTGTCCTGGAGTCGCGCCAGGATGTATTCGCTCAGTTGATTCAGGGTGCCGTCGACGTGGATGCCGGGCAGGTGGAATTCTGGCGGAGATTCAACGTAGGGCGACACGGGCATACACCCGCTGGCCATATGTTCGAAGGGGATCAACGAGGGGTTCGTCAGATTGAACGATACGCCGATGCGCGATCGCCGGTATACGTTCCCCAGAGCCTCCAGCGACGGAAGGGCGCCCAGGTGCTGGACGCGAGTCTTCGTCAGCCGTTTCGACAGAGTGGAGCCATAAAAGGCGATCCGGAGATCCGGCCGGGCCTTCAGAAGTGTCTCGGCCAGTTGATCGCAGACGAGTGCGCAGCGGCGTGGCAACTCGGGCTTGTGGAAGAACAGAACATCGATGTCACGCTCGACGACCGATTCCGCGCGGGCATGGTAGATCGCCGGATCGACAGGGAAAGGCAAGTAGGCCGTCTTGCCCGGAAGCTTCATCCATTTGCCGGAGGCGATGAAGGCTTCGGGGCCGACCTTGACCTTCGCAGCATGGTAATACCGGCTCGAGATCGGGAAGAACAACTCGTCGTAGTCCTGGATGATGTGATTCCAACGGGCCGGAAACTTCGCCAGAAGGTCGGGAAGGCTGAGGCTGAAGATGAAGCTCGTCGTCACATAGAGGTCCGCCCCCGTTGGCAAGGAGGGGGCGATGGGGCCCTTGAATCCGTACTCCTGGGTCAGCGCTGCATCCGTCTTTTCCGGATTCTGGATGTAGAGCTGGATCGATTTGCCGAGGTAGCTGGCAAGAGCGTTCACGATGCGCGCCACATTGCGAAGACCGCCGGAGCGCGGTTCCAGGCGATAGACCAGCACGACCATCGAGCCTGCCGTTGCGGGACCGCCAATGCGCAAGGTGTGATTCAGGCTTGCCGCACTGCGCTTGTAATCCGCAGCGACGTAAAGGTTCTTGAGCAAGTTAAGCATGATTACGGGAAGCGAAGACGACGAGCCCAGACATCAGAAGCAGTTGCGGGCAGATGTAGACCGCCAGCACGTCAACAGGATGCAGAGAAGGGAAGCGGGACGATGCAATCGCGACGGCGACCAAGGCGGTGCCGTTGATGGCGAGGATCCCTTTGGCATGGCGGGCTCCCAGCGAGATGGTCCCGTACGACAGCAGGCATCCGGACGCGAGATAGGCAAGGGCGATAAATGGCCCAGCCACTTCGAACACTGCGGCTGCGGAGACCGTTGCCATGGTGAGAAGAAAGCCACCCGCAACGATGCAGGCCAGCGGCCGGACCGTGCCTTTCACCCGCGCATAGAAGTACACCAGGCTCCCGCCGATGGCGATCGCCCGCTCCATCATCACGAAGTTGGCGACGGCGCCCGCGTCCTTCTCGTACGACACCATCGTGAGCATGACGAAGGAGGAGGCTGTGGGCAGCAGCTGTGACACGATCAGCGTCCACGCGTGCAGGCGTTCACCTTCGACGCCGGCAGGGCGGGCGTCCGGTGTGCGCCGTCGGTTCGCGAGCGCCGTCAGAAGGTACGGCAGGATTAGCAGCAGAAGAATGGCGCCGTCATCGATCGCAAGCCAATTGCCCCATGCCAGTACGGTCCAGACAGCGGTCGCCAGAATCGGTCCGCCGGCCGCCACCATCGACAGCTGGGTGGGAGCCCCCGCCAAGGCATCGCGATGCGTCACCAGGATGGCCGCGATGCCGAGCGCCAGCGCCATCGCCGGCGGCGCAATTCCCGTCCGCAGGCACACCCAGGTCAACAACGCGATGGAAGCGATCTTCAAACCCCAGATGCCGCTGCGGAACTGGGAATCAGACAACTGAACCGCCAGATTGGCTGTCAGCGAGAGCGCCGCGATGAACGCGGAGAAGAACAGGAGGTCCCGCGACCCCGTGCTCCGCACCGCAAACGAATAAAGCAGCGTCGAGTTGAAGAAGAGCAGCGCCTGATAGGCGATCCGGGCCTTCATGTCCACTCCAGCATTCGACGCAATCAGGCCCGGAAAGCTGCGTTCAGGCGCGCGACCGGCGGCGCAGCGCGGTCACGCAGAGCGCGGCCACGGCAACGAGCAGTCCGGCGATGAAGCCGGCAATCGCCAGTTGGAGTCGCTTGGGGCGGCTCTTCTTCTCAGGCGGCGTTGCGGCGTCCACGACCTGGATCAGGGTCCCGTCGCGTGCCTCGTCCATGCGCGACAGCTCGTACTGCTTCGCGTAGATCTCGAACAAGGACTCCTGGTACTTGTACTCGCGATAGGCCGTCGTGTAGTCCTGGTCGCCGGTCTTGTTCTCGGGGACTTCGATGCGTGCCAACTCGCGGCGCAGGCCGTCAATCACCGCAGACAGCTGCTGCACTTCCGGCGAGGCCTCCGTGCGCGAGCGGCGCAGCGCCGACAGCTTGACCTCATTGGCGGTCAATTCGGCTTTGGTCCGGGCATAGGTCTCGGCAGCGGCCTTGGGTTCGCTTCGCAGGTTCGCAGCCCGGAACCCGGTGTCCTGCAACTGGGTTTGCGCCTTGGTCAGCGCTGTGCGGGTGCCGTCGAGCTGTTGCTCGAAAAAGATGCGGCGCTGCTTGGCCTCGGTTAACGCCAGGGTGTTGTTGAGCTCGCGCAGCTCTTCGATGTAGACGTTGGCCATCTCCGCCGCCCGGGAAGGCAGGATGTCGTCCACTTCGACAACGATCAGGTTGTCCTTCTTTCCAGCCGTGATCCGCACATTGCGGTCAAGCTCCCGGCGAGCATCGACCTGGAACTTCTCGTCGTAGATCTCCATCAGGCCGAAGCGCTTGATGATGCGATCGCTGACGGTCTGGCTCTGCATGAGCGCGACGTATTGATCCGCCGGACTCTTGATGCCGGTGGCGGCCCCCGCCAGCGAGCCGATGGAGCCCAGCGACGCCAACGCGGCCATCGCTGAATTCTGCTGCTGCTGCGGACTGATGAAACTGGCGCGGGCGGTGAAGACCGGCTTCACGAGGAAGGTCGCGCCATAAGCCAGCACCGCGCCGCCGAGCGCGGCGCCGGCCAGTTGCTTCCAGCGCGGTGCGAGAAACTTGATGAACTCGAGCAAGCTCGGCGCCTCTGCCTCGGCCACTGTGTCCGCACGGTCCATGGTCTGAGAGTTGTTCAAGGAGGAGGGCATCAGTTGCGGATGGTCTTCAATGCCGCAGCACCCAGACCGAAGTTGGCCAGGATCTGCGTCCAATCCTTCGCGTCCTGGATGAACGTCGACTTGTTCATCTGTTCGGGCACGAAGACCGTGTCGCCCGGCAGCGCCGGCAGTCCGGCGAGGTTGGAGCCGAAGCCCAGCCAGCCGCTGCTCGACTGGCGCGCGCTGACGACCGTGCCGTTGGCGCGGATCACGAAGGCACCGCTGGCGTCCGCGCCGCGGGTCGGGCCGCCGGCCAGCTTCATCACGTCGTCGACGGAGGCGTCGTTCTGGAGCAGGAAGCTGCCCGCGTTGAACACGCTGCCGAACACGCCCACGGTCGTGGGCTTGGACGGGATCAGCAGGCGGTCACCATCCTCGACGGTCAGGGATGGCAGCGAGCGCGCATCGGACTCGAGCTGCAGGACCACCCGCCCGGTCGGGCGCACGGCGCGCAGACGGGCCACGAGGCGCTCGGTGCCGGCGGCACGCTGGGCGTTGCCGGCGGCCTCGTCGGCCGTCGTCGCGCGCTGCGTGCTGCTGTTCTTGGTGAACTCCGTCTCCAGGTCGCGCAGGGCCCGGTCGTAGTTTTCCTGCTGCGACTGACGGACGCTCTCACGCGAGAAGTCCGTGCCGAACACGTAGGCCTGCGACGTCAGGCCGCCGGCCGCCGCGATGGCGTCCTGCAGCGTGCTCGTCGGCGGCATCACGTACTCGCCGGGGCGTGCGACCTCGCCCTCCACCGTCACGCGCTTGAACTGCTTGCCCAGCGGCAGCGCCGTATTGACGCTGCTGAAGACGCGGAGGACGTCGCCATTGGCGGCCGCGGTCTTCAACTGGGCGGGGAATTGCAACTCCCGCACGCGGCGGTCGTTGCGGTCGCTCAACTGTTCGATCGACACGCGCGAGCGGTCGGCCACGGCGCTGAAGCCCCCGGCCATCGCCAGCACGTCGTCCACGGTCTCGCCCGGCTTGAGCTCGACGATCGACTGCTTGTTCACGCTGCCCAGCACGGCCACCTGCGGGCCGATCGGTCCGATGTGGATCACGTCCTCGGCCTGCAGCGCGCGGTCGCTGGCCTTGTCGCCCTTGAGCAGCAGGTCGTAGGCATCGAAGGCCGCGACGACCTGGCCGTTGCGGCGCAGCTCGATCTGGCGGAAGCTGCCGGCCGCCGACGGACCGCCGGCGCGGATCAGGCCGTTGACGATCGTGGCCAGGCTGCTGACCGTGTACGCGCCGGGCTTCCCGGTGAAACCGGTGACGTAGATGCGGATCGTGCGCAGCTTGCCCAGCGACGTGCTGACCTGGAAGTTCTTGAACACCTGCCCGAAGCGGGCGCGGACGACCTCGTTCAGGTCGCCGTAGCGCACGCCGGCGACCAGCACGGGGCCCACGCGGGGGATGGTCACGCGGCCGGCGCGGTCCACCGTCAGGCGCAGATCGGCATCCACCGAGCCCCAGGCGGTGACCTGGATCTCGTCGCCGATGCCGATCAGGTAGTCCGACGGCGCCTGGCGCGGTCCGTCGACCTCGGGGGGCTGGCCCTGTCCGCGCGAGCGGTCGTCGAGCATCAGGTCGGCGCCGAGTCGGCGCACGACGTTGTCGGCCGAGATCGTCGAGGTCTTGCCGATGCCGCTCATCTGTGACTGGGTCACGGTGCCGACTTCCGCCAGACCGACGTCGGAGCGACGCAGCTGCTCGAGCGTCAGCGGATCGGTCAGATCGATGCCCAGCAGCTTGTTGACGTAGATCTCGAATTCGCCCGGCACATACTTGGGCGACCGGCTCTGCGAGGCCTGCCCCAAGCCCTGCTGCTGTTGCTGCTGCTGGACGGCATCCTGCGCGTTGCGGTTCGTCGCATTCAGGCGGACGGGGCCGGACAGTTCGGAGCCCTGGTCCGAGGTGGTCTGACCGTAGTTCGTCGCCATCTGCGCGAAGGCCGGCGCCGCCATCAGGCAGGCCGCCAGGGCCGCCAGCACGGGCCTGATGGCGAACGGGCGGGCGCGAGTCATCGATGCCGGCGAAAGGGCGCGTTGGGCGCGAAGTTCCATGCGTGATCTCGTCTCAGATGAACTTGGCCGCCCGCGGCGTGCCTGATGATCAGGGCGTCGGAGCGACCAGCGGCGCATTCTATGGCAGCACTGTGGCGCCAAAACCGCCCCCGCGCGGAAGCCCGTCGTTACACTGCCGCCCATGTTGTATTTGCTCATCCCGTTTGCGCTGGCTGCGGCGATCACGCTCTATGTGGTGCACTCGTCGACGGTGCACGGCCACCTGTCCGCGGACCACGACCTGTCCGGCCCGCAGAAATTCCATGCCCGCCCTGTGCCGCGCATCGGTGGTGTCGGGATCTTCATAGGCCTGTGCGGCATGGTCGCGCTCGCCTATTTCCTCAAGCACCCGCAAGCCAAGACCGGGCTGCTGCTCCTGCTCTGCGGCCTGCCCGCCTTCGCCGCCGGCCTCATCGAGGACTTCACCAAGAAGGTCTCCCCGCGCGAGCGCCTGATCGCCACCGCGATCTCCGCCGGCCTGGGTTGCTGGCTGCTCCAGGCCATGATCTCGCGCACCGACATCCCCGGCCTCGACTTCATTGTCGGGACCACCGTCGGCGCGGTGGTCATCACCATCTTCGTCGTCGCCGGCGTGGCCAACTCGGTCAACATCATCGACGGCTTCAACGGCCTGTCCTCGATGTGCGTCAGCCTGATGCTGCTGACCCTCGCCTACGTGGCCTACCAGGTCGGCGACACCGAACTCGCGCTCTGGGCGCTCGCGGGCGTCGGCGCCATCCTCGGCTTCTTCGTCTGGAACTACCCCGCCGGCCTGATCTTCCTGGGCGACGGCGGCGCGTATTTCATGGGCTTCTATCTGGCGGAGATCGCCATCCTGCTGATCCACCGCCACCCGCAGGTGTCGCCGCTGTTCGCGCTGATGGTGTGCATCTATCCGGTGTTCGAGACGGTCTTCTCCATCTATCGCCGCCGCTTCCTGCGCAACACCAGCCCGGGCGATCCGGACGGCATCCATCTGCACTCGCTGATCTACCGCCGCCTGATGCGTTGGGCGATTGGCGCACGCGACGCGCGCCTGATGACGCGCCGCAATTCGATGACGGCGCCCTATCTCTGGACGCTGTGCCTCTCGTCGCTGGCGCCGGCGCTGCTGTTCTGGGACTCGACGCCGATGATCGCCGCGTGCATGGTGCTGTTCGGGGTGGCGTACGTCGCGCTGTACTGGCGCATCGTGCGATTCCGGACGCCGAAGTGGATGGTGTTCCGCGGCGACCAGCGCAAGCTCACTGATCGCTCCACGCAGTGATCCCTCGCCGGTCCGCATGCGCGGATCGGTGGTTTCCCGGGGCTTTCAAGGGCTTGGAGGATAATCCGCCGCTTATGACAGAAACCACCCCGACGCCAAACCCTCTTTTCGACACGCTGCCGCTGGACCCCAAGCTGTTGCGCGCCGTGTCCGATCAGGGCTACGCGACGATGACGCCCATCCAGGCCAAGGCGATCCCGATCGTCCTCGCCGGCCGCGATGTGATGGGCGCCGCGCAGACCGGCACCGGCAAGACCGCCGCGTTCTCGATCCCGCTGCTGCAGCGCATGCTCAAGCACGAGAACGCCTCGATGTCGCCCGCCCGCCACCCGGTGCGCGCGCTGGTGCTGGCCCCGACCCGCGAACTCGCCGACCAGGTCGCCAACAACGTCAAGGCCTACGCCAAGCACACGCAACTGCGCGTGGCCTGCGTCTTCGGCGGCATCGACATGAAGCCCCAGACGCTGCAGCTGAAAGGCGGCGTCGAGGTCCTGATCGCCACGCCGGGCCGCCTGCTCGACCACATCGAGGCCAAGAACGCCGTGCTGAACCACGTCGAGTACGTGGTGCTCGACGAGGCCGACCGGATGCTGGACATCGGCTTCCTGCCCGATCTGCAACGCATCCTGAGCTACCTGCCCAAGGCGCGTCAGACGCTGCTGTTCTCGGCGACGTTCTCGCCCGAGATCAAGCGGCTGGCGCAGAGCTACCTGCAGGATCCGGAGCTGGTGGAGGTTGCCCGCCCGAACGCGACAGCCTCGACCGTCGAGCAGCGCTTCTTCAGCGTCGACGACGACGACAAGCGTGCCGCCGTCAAGCAGTTGCTGCGCCAGCGCGAGATCCGGCAGGCGATCGTGTTCGTGAACTCCAAGCTCGGCGCGGCACGCCTGGCGCGCTCCTTCGAGCGCGACGGCCTGAGGACCGCTGCCCTGCACGGTGACAAGTCGCAGGACGAGCGCCTGAAGTCGCTGGACGCGTTCAAGCGCGGCGAAGTGGACCTGCTGGTCGCAACCGATGTGGCCGCCCGCGGCCTGGACATCGCCGACCTGCCGGCTGTCTTCAACTTCGACGTCCCGTTCAATGCCGAGGACTACGTGCATCGCATCGGTCGTACCGGCCGCGCGGGCGCATCGGGCCTGGCCTTCACGCTGGTGACCAAGGGCGATGCGCGCCTGGTCGGTGAGATCGAGAAGCTCATCAAGCGCAAGCTGGATCTGGAGCCGATCGAACTCGAGGGCGAACGCCGTCGCTTCGACGGTGATCGCGGCGAGCGTGGTGACCGTGCCCCGCGCGCCGAGCGCACCGAACGCCCGCCGCAAGGCGAGCGGACGGAACGAAGCTCGCAAGGCGAGGGCAGTGGGGAGCGTCGCGACTTCCGCCGAGAGCGCGAAGATCGGCGAGACGAGGCCTACGGATCGCATGGCTCGCACGCGCACGCACCGGCGCGTGCGCCGCGCCAGGCGTACGACCCGCTGTTCGACAAGCCTTACGAGGCCACGCAGGGAGGCGATGTGCCGGCCTGGGAAAAGGGCCCGGCGAACGCGCCGCGCGGCGGCCTGTCGGCCAACATCAAGCCGAAGAAGAAGGTCGCGGCGCTGTTCGGCGCCAAGCGGCCGCCGGTCACGGCCGACAGCGAATCCTGATCGGCGTGTTCTGATCGGTATGCCCTGATCAGCGAGCTCTGATCAGCGCATGCCGAGGATCGCGAACACCGCCGGTACCTTTTCCGGCAGCGCCTTCGGCGCCTGACGCCATTGCTCCACCGTGGCCGTGTGCGTCCATGCGTCCTTCAGGCTCAGCCCGCAACTGACCGACAGCAGCGAGCCCGGCTTCAGCGCCGCCAGCAGCGCCTGCAGCAGCGCGCCGTTGCGATACGGCGTCTCGATCATCAGCTGCGTCTGCTGCTCGCGCGCCGAGAAGCTGTCCAGCGCCTTGATGCGCGCCGTGCGTTCGGCCGCGTCCAGCGGGAGATAACCGACGAAGGCGAAGCTCTGGCCGTTCAGTCCGCTGGCGGCGAGCGCCATCAGCAGCGAGCTCGGTCCGGTCAGCGGCACGACCTGCACCTTCGCTGCGTGGGCTGCTGCGACCAGCTTCGCGCCCGGATCCGCCACGGCAGGCATGCCCGCCTCGGAGATCAGGCCGATGTCGTGACCGGCCATCGCCGGTTCCAGCAGCGCCAGCCAGAGTTTCTCCTCGCTGGACGAGCTCGTCGCGGCGCCTGCTGCGGGGCCGCGGCCCTTGGGCGGGCGCGGCAATTCCTCGATGTGCTGCTCCTGCAGCGGCAACGCCAGCGGATGGATCGCACCGACACGCTTCAGGAAGGCGCGCGTGGTCTTGGCGTTCTCGGCGGCCCAGTGCGTGATCGAGGCGGCGCGTACGAGCACCGCGTCCGGAAGGACCTCGCGCAGGTCGACCTCCTGGCCGTTCATGCCGAAGTCGAGGGTGTTGGGAACGAGGAAGAGGCGGCCGCGGGTCATTGTTGTTCTCTGAAAGGCTGATTCAAGGAAACGGGTTCAGGGCAGCAGGCTCAGCACGTCCAGCCCGCCCCGACGCAGCAGTGCGGCGGTGCGGATCAGAGGCAAGCCGATCAGCGCGGTCGGGTCGTCGGAGTCGATCGCATCGAGCAGCGCGATGCCCAGGCCTTCGGCCTTGGCGCTGCCGGCGCAGTCGTACGGTTGTTCGGCGCGGAGGTAGCGCTCGATGTCGGCATCGCTCAGGTTGCGGAAGCGGACGCGCACTGGCGCGAGGTCCTCCGCGACAAAGCCCGTCGCCTCACAGACCACGGCCAGCGCCGTCTGGAACACGACGGTGCGGCCACGCATCGCGCGCAGCTGTTCGACGGCGCGCTCGTGCGTGCCCGGCTTGCCGATCGGTTGTCCGTCCAGGTCGGCGACCTGATCCGAGCCGATCACCAGCGCCTGCGGGAAACGCGCCGCCACCGCCCGGGCCTTGGCCATGGCCAGGCGGCGCGCGAGGGCCTCCGGCGTTTCGCCTGGTTGCGGGGTCTCGTCGACGTCGGGCGCTGCCGTCTCGAACGGCAGCCGCAGGCGCTCCAGCAAGTCGCGCCGGTAGCGGGAGGTCGAGCCCAGGACGAGCGGGCGAGCGGGCGGGGAGGCGGCGGTCATGGGCCGGGATTGTCCCATCGGGGCGGAGGCCGCTCGTACACTTGCGCCCCATGAAACCGCGTTCGTTCGATCCATTGAAGCTCGATGTCGGAGTCTTTGCCCGCGAGGGCGGCACGCTGGAGGGCGAGTGGCCCGCGACCAGCCTGACGCGCCTGGCAGAAGCTGCCGCGCCCGAGTCCGATCCGGCCCAATGGCCGCCCGTGTCCTGGTCCACCCATGGCGAGTTGCGCACACCCAAAGGCGGCGAGCCGCAGGCGTGGCTGGAGCTGACCGCCGAGGCGCAGGTCGCGGTGACCTGCCAGCGCTGCCTTCAGCCGGTGCGCGAAGATCTGGCGGTGTCGCGCTGGTTCCGCTTCGTCAAGGACGAGGACATGGCGGCGGAAATGGACATGGACTCGGACGACGACGTCCTGGCCCTGCCGCGCCACCTGGACCTGCGCGAACTGATCGAGGACGAGCTGCTGCTGACCTTGCCGGTCGTGCCGCGCCACGACGTGTGCCCGGAGCCGCTGCCGCACGCGAATGTCGAGGAAGACGAGGTGCCGGCGGAGGAGCGGCCGAATCCGTTCGCGGCGCTGGCGGCCTTGAAGAAGGGCTCCGGCGGCAAGGCTTGAGGCCTGGGCGGCGCCCCTGCGAAGCATTTCGGTACGCCGGAATTGCGAGCTCATCGGGTGCTGTGCTATAGTTTCCGGCTTTCCCGGATAGAAGTGCGTCCATGTGAATCAACGTGGGTGCGCGGCACCGGGACCGAGGCGTCGGTAGCGGAGCGTCCTCGTCGGGGAGCATCCTCGTCGGATCCGCGGCACAGCTCGAGTTCTCTCGAGAGCCCGAGCAACCTCGAATCACCAGCCAGCCGAAGCCTTTAGGAGAATCCATCATGGCCGTTCAGCAAAACAAGAAGTCCCCGTCGAAGCGTGGCATGCACCGCTCGCACAACGCCCTGGTCACCCCGGGCACCGCGATCGAGCCGACCACCGGTGAAGTGCATCTGCGTCACCACATCAGCCCCAACGGCTTCTATCGTGGCCGCAAGGTGCTGAAGACCAAGGCCGACGCCGCCTGATCGATTCGATCAGCCGGTCCGGAGGGCTCCCGCAGGCCTCCGCCTGGTCGCACAAACAAGACAAGCCCGGTTCCGCATCACGCGTTGCCGGGCTTTCGCATTTCCGATCCTTCCTCCGGAAGGGTTCCCTTGTCGCGCACGCTTCTTGCGAGGTCGCTACAGTCGCACCTTCGACCGGTGTTCTTCTCAGGTTTCGATGACCGCAATTCCCGCCACCCGCTCATCGCCTTCCGCCGAGCCGCTCCGCCTGTCGGTGGACTGCATGGGAGGCGATCATGGCCCCGCCGTCACGCTCCCGGCATGCCAGGCCTTCCTCGCTGCGCACCCGCAGGCGGAACTCGTGCTGGTCGGTCTGCCCGACGCCCTCAAGGCGGCTGAATCCTGGCCCCGCACCCGGATCGTTGCGGCCAGCGAGGTCGTCAGCATGGACGATTCCATCGAGGTCGCCCTGCGGCGCAAGAAGGATTCATCGATGCGGGTGGCGCTCTCGCAGCTCAAGCCGGCCAAGGACGGCACCCCCGCGCAGGCGCATGCGTGCGTCTCGGCGGGCAATACCGGCGCGCTGATGGCGGTCGCCAAGTACCTGCTGAAGACGCTCGAGGGCATTGATCGCCCGGCCATCGCCACCGTGATGCCCAACCAGATCGGCGGCTTCACCACGGTGCTGGACCTCGGTGCCAACGTCGATTGCGGCCCGGAACACCTGCTGCAGTTCGCGGTGATGGGCAGCGCGCTCGTGTCGGCGGTGGATGGCAAGGAGAACCCGACGGTCGGCCTGCTGAACATCGGCGAGGAAATGATCAAGGGCAACGAGACGATCAAGCGCGCCGGCGAACTGCTGCGCGAGGCCGCCTCGCATGACCAGTTGAATTTCCACGGCAACGTGGAAGGCAACGACATCTTCAAGGGCACGACGGACATCGTCGTCTGCGACGGTTTCGTCGGGAACGTGGCGCTGAAGACGGCCGAGGGCCTGGCCAGCATGATCTCCAGCTTCATCAAGGCGGAGTTCACCCGCAGCTGGTGGACGAAGGCGATCGCGCTGCTGGCGATGCCGGTGCTGCAGCGGTTCAAGGACCGCGTCGACCATCGCCGCTTCAACGGCGCCGCGCTGCTGGGGCTGCGCGGCCTGGTCTTCAAGAGCCACGGTTCGGCCGATGCCTTCGCTTTCGAGCAGGCATTGAACCGGGCGTATGATGCGGCCCGCAACCGGCTCCTAGACCGGGTTCACGATCGCATCGTCGCGACGCTGCAGGCGCTACCCGTGCCTGCCAATGAGGAGGGCGGCGATGCAGGAGACACGGCGGCCGCCGCCGCCCACGCTGCATGACCACTGCTTCCACGCGCCACGCCCGCATCCTCGGTACGGGCAGCTACCTGCCCGCGAACCGCGTCACCAATTCGGCCCTGGCGGAACGCCTGGCCCGCGACGGGATCGAGACCTCCCATGACTGGATCGTCGAACGGACCGGCATCCACGCCCGTCACTTCGCCGACCCGCACGTCACCGCCAGCGACCTGGCCCTGCCGGCTTCGCTCGCCGCGCTCGAATCCGCCGGCGTGCGCGCCGAGGAGATCGACCTGATCATCGTCGCCACGTCCACGCCGGACATGGTGTTCCCCTCGACCGCCTGCCTGCTGCAGCAGAAGCTCGGCATCCACGGCTGCGCCGCCTTCGACGTGCAGGCCGTGTGCTCGGGCTTCGTCTACGCGCTGACGGTGGCCGATTCGATGATCAAGACCGGCGCCGCGACGAAGGCGCTGGTGGTTGGCGCCGAGGTGTTCTCGCGCATCCTCGACTTCAAGGACCGCACGACCTGCGTGCTGTTCGGCGACGGCGCCGGCGCCGTGGTGGTCGGTGCCAGCGACGAGCCCGGTATCCTCGCCAGCGAACTGCACGCCGACGGCCGCCACGTCGACATCCTCTGCACGCCGGGCACCGTGTCCGGCGGTGAAGTCCTGGGCCATCCGCTGCTGAAGATGGACGGCCAGGCGGTGTTCAAGCTGGCGGTCGGCGTGCTTGAGAAAGTCGCTCGCTCGGTCCTCGACAAGGCCGGACGCACCGATGCCGACATCGACTGGCTGATTCCGCACCAGGCCAACATCCGCATCATGCAGGGCACGGCCAAGAAGCTGAAGATGCCGCTGGACAAGCTGATCGCGACCGTCGACGAGCACGGCAACACGTCCGCCGCGTCGATTCCGCTGGCTTTCGACGTCGCGGTGCGCGCCGGCAAGATCAAGCGCGGCGACACGGTGATGCTGGAAGGCGTCGGCGGCGGCTTCACCTGGGGCGCGGTGCTGCTGGACTTCTGATTCCCGAAGCCGTTCCGGCGCCGGATCGTGGTGGCCGGATCCGCTCGCGCAACGGCGGCACCCGAGGTGCCGCGCTGCTGTCACGCGCGCTTCTCCCTCCTCGTAGATAGTCTCGGACTCGAACCATGAGCAAGAACTTCGCAATCGTCTTTCCCGGCCAGGGCTCGCAGTCGGTCGGCATGCTGGACGCCTGGGGCGATCATCCGGAAGTCGTCCGCACCTTGGCGGAGGCCTCGGCCGCGCTGGGCGAAGACATCGGCGCATTGATCAAGAACGGTCCGAAGGAACAGCTGGATCTGACGACCAACACCCAGCCGGTGATGCTGACCGCCGGCATCGCCTGCTACCGCGCCTGGATGGCCGAGACCGGCCTGGTCCCCGCCGCCGCCGCCGGCCACTCGCTGGGCGAGTACACGGCGCTGGTCGCCGCGGGCGCGCTGAGCTTGGCCGACGCGCTGCCGCTGGTGCGCTTCCGCGCCCAGGCGATGCAGGAGGCCGTGCCCGTGGGGACCGGCGCGATGTCGGCCATCCTGGGCCTGGACGCCGCCGTCGTCCGCGAGGTCTGCCAGAAGATCGCCGCCGAATCGGGCGAGGTCGTCGAGGCCGTCAACTTCAACGACCCGAAGCAGACGGTGATCGCCGGCTCGAAGGCCGGCGTGGAGAAGGCCAACGAGGCCCTCAAGGCCGCCGGCGCGAAGCGCGCGCTGCCGCTGCCGGTGTCGGCGCCGTTCCATTCCAGCCTGATGAAGCCGGCCGCCGAGCGCCTGCGCGAGAAGCTCGCCGCGGTGCCGTTCCAGTCCGCCGCCTTCCCCGTGATCAACAACATCGACGTCGCCGTGACCGACGACGCCCAGGCGCTGCGCGACGCGCTGTTCCGCCAGGCCTTCGGTCCGGTGCGCTGGGTCGAGGTCGTGCAGGCGCTCAAGGCGCGCGGCCTGACGACCGTCATCGAATGCGGTCCCGGCAAGGTGCTGGCCGGCATGGCCAAGCGCATCGACGCCGACCTGGTCAGCGCCACGGTGCTGGACCCGGCTTCGCTGGCCGAAGCCAAGGCGCTGCTGGTCTGAGCCGGCGTCTTCTTCTTTCCGAATCCCTTCCGAGGTTTCCCATGTCCGACAACAAGCCCGACAACAAGCACGTGGCGCTGGTGACCGGCGCCAGCCGTGGCATCGGCCGCGCGATCGCGCTGACGCTGGCCCAGAAGGGCTTCGTCGTGATCGGCACCGCGACCAGCGACTCCGGCGCCCAGGCCATCACTGAAGCGCTGGCGCCGCACGGCGGCCGCGGCGCGGTCCTGAACGTCAACGACGGCGCGGCCGTCGACGCGCTGATCGATTCGATCGTCAAGCAGGACGGCGGCATCCAGGTGCTGGTCAACAACGCCGGCATCACGAAGGACATGCTGTCCATGCGCATGAAGGACGAGGACTGGGACGCCGTCCTGGACACGAACCTGAAGGCCGTGTTCCGCGCCAGCCGCGCCGTGATGCGCCCGATGATGAAGCAGCGCTACGGCCGCATCATCAACATCACCTCGGTGGTGGGCGCGTCCGGCAATGCCGGCCAGGCCAACTACGCGGCGGCCAAGGCTGGCGTCGCGGGCATGACGCGTGCCCTGGCCCGTGAGCTCGGCAGCCGCTCGGTCACCGTCAACTGCGTGGCTCCCGGCTTCATCGCCACGGACATGACCGAGGTGCTGCCCGAGGCGCAGAAGACCGCGCTGCTGGCCCAGATCCCGGCCGGCCGCCTGGGTGATCCGGCCGAGATCGCCCATGCCGTGGCGTTCCTGGCTTCCCCGGAGGCCAGCTACATCACGGGCGTGGAGCTGCACGTCAACGGCGGCATGTACATGAATTGAGGTGGACGCCGCCCCCAGTGGGCGGGCCACCCACCGGATTCACCCGGCCGGTGTAGGGCTGATAGAGTGCGAGCGCGCGCCGTATCCATCGTGGAAGACGCGCCTCGGGAGGTCCGACTAGGGGCGCCACTCTAAGGCCTTAGAATCCCGGGTTGTTCTAGCAAACCACCCCCTCCTGGAGGAGTCATGAGCGATATCGAAGCACGTGTCAAGAAAATCATCGCCGAGCAGCTCGGCGTGCCCGAAGCCGATGTGACCAATGAAAAGGCCTTCGTCGCCGATCTGGGCGCTGATTCTCTGGACACCGTGGAACTGGTGATGGCCCTCGAAGACGAGTTCGGCATCGAGATCCCGGACGAAGAGGCCGAGAAGATCACCACCGTGCAGCTGGCCATCGACTACGCGGTCAAGCACCAGAAGGCGTAAGCAAGCAGCATGAGCCGTCGTCGCGTCGTCGTCACCGGACTCGGCCTGATCTCGCCCGTGGGCAACACGGTCGAGCAGGGCTGGGCCAACATCGTGGCCGGTCGGTCCGGCATCGACACCATCACCCGTTTCGATGCCAGCGTCTTGTCTTGCCACTTCGCGGGCGAGGTCAAGGACTTCAAGGTGGATGAATACATCCCCGCGAAGGAAGCCCGGCACATGGACACGTTCATCCATTACGGGCTGGCCGCCTCGCTGCAGGCGGTCCGCGACGCGGGTCTGCCCACCGGCGACGCGCTGAGCCCGGAACTGGCGGAGCGCATCGGCGTGCTCGTCGGCTCGGGCATCGGTGGTCTGCCGATGATCGAGGAGACCCATGCGGAACTGACCAATCGCGGCCCGCGCCGCATCAGTCCGTTCTTCGTGCCGGCCTCGATCATCAACATGATCTCGGGCCACGTCTCGATCCAGTGCGGCTTCAAGGGCCCGAACCTGGCCATCGTGACGGCGTGCACGACGGGTCTGCACAGCATCGGCACGGCCGGTCGCATGATCGAGGCGGGCGACGCCGACGTCATGGTCGCGGGCGGTTCGGAATCGACGGTGTCGCCGCTGGGCGTCGGCGGTTTCGCCGCGGCCCGCGCGCTGTCCACCCGCAACGACGACCCCAAGACCGCGTCCCGCCCCTGGGACAAGGATCGAGACGGCTTCGTGCTGGGTGAAGGTGCCGGCGTGCTGGTGCTCGAAGAGTACGAACACGCCAAGAAGCGCGGCGCCAAGATCTATGCGGAGCTGGTCGGCTTCGGCATGAGCGCGGACGCGTATCACATGACCGCCCCCGACGTGGACGGCCCGACGCGCTCGATGCGCAACGCGCTGCGCAACGCCGGCCTGAACGCGGACCAGATCCAGTACATGAACGCGCACGGCACGTCCACGCCGCTGGGCGACGCCAACGAGACCAACGCGATCAAGCAGGCCTTCGGCTCGCATGCAAAGAGCGGCCTGGTGGTGTCGTCGACGAAGTCGATGACCGGCCACCTGCTGGGCGGCGCGGGCGGCATCGAGTCCGTCTTCACCGTCAAGGCGCTGCACGATCAGGTCGCGCCGCCGACGATCAACATCTTCAACCAGGATCCCGAGTGCGACCTGGACTACTGCGCCAACGAGGCGCGGAAGATGCCGATCGAGTACGCCGCGAAGAACAACTTCGGTTTCGGCGGCACGAACGGGACGCTGATCTTCAAGCGGGTCTGATCGCCTGAGCTGCTGATCGCCTCAAGCGCTCAAGCACAATCACAAGCTCGATCAGGACGGCGACCCATGACGCCGGACCGATCGACATCACGCCGGGCTGCTGCCCGGCGTTTTTCATTGGCGGACGATCCGCGCTGGGTGCGCGTTCAGCGCGCGACGCTGTGCGGCGGCGTGGCCGCGGCGCTTGTCGCGGTGGCGCTTCACGCGGGCGTCGCCGATGGCATCGGGCCGTGGCTCGGCCTTGTGCTCGCGAGCCTGGCGGGCGCCGCGCTGCCGGTCCGCGAACCGGCACGGGCCGTGTTGCGATGGGACGGCGCGCAATGGTGGTGGCAACGCGCGGGAGAGCCGCTTGCCATCACGCCGGACGTCGTCATCGACCTCGAACAGTGGATGCTGCTGCGGCTGAATGCCGCGATCGACGCTGAAGGCGTTCGGGGTCGCAAGCCGCCGGAGCGCTGGATCGCCCTGTCGCGCAGCGCGCACGAAGCGCAATGGGCACCGCTGCGCCTCCACCTGTTCCTCGCTGCAGGCTGACACCATGTCCTTGTTGAAATCCGGGCATGATGTGGGCCTTTCGTTTTTGCATCGCCACCTGCGAGTGTTCATGCTCAATTCCGACCGCACCTGTTCCCCTCGACGTCTTGCCCTGGCGCTCGCCGGTGCCGCCCTCCTGAGCGCCTCGCTCGGCGCGGCCGCGCAGACGGCGGCCAAGCCCGCCGCGCCCGCGACGCCGGTGGCCCCTGTCGCCGGTTCGGTGCCGGTCGCCGCGCCCGAGCTGGCGCGTGCGCTGCCGGACTTCAGCGCCCTGGTCGAACAGGCCGGTCCCGCCGTCGTCAACATCCGGACGTCGGAGAAGGTCAAGGTCGCCAACGCGCAGATCGACGAGCAGATGCGCGAACTGCTGCGCCGCTTCGGGATCCCCGTGCCGCCGCAGCGTCGCACGCCGCCGGGAGCCGCCCCCGCGCCCGCGCCGACCCCGGACGACGATGATGATGACGACGCGCCGCAACGTCGCGGGCTGGGGTCCGGTTTCGTGATCGGCGCGGACGGCTTCGTGATGACCAACGCGCACGTCGTCGACGACGCCGACGAGGTGACGGTCACGCTGACGGACAAGCGCGAGTTCAAGGCCAAGGTGATCGGCCTGGACCGCCGCACGGACGTGGCCGTGCTCAAGATCGAGGCCAGCAACCTGCCGATGCTGCGCATGGGCGACGTCGGCAAGCTCAAGGTCGGCGAGTGGGTGATGGCCATCGGTTCGCCGTTCGGCTTCGACAACACGGTGACGGCCGGCATCGTCAGCGCCAAGGCGCGCGACACCGGCGACCTGCTGCCGCTGATCCAGACCGACGTCGCGATCAACCCGGGCAACTCCGGCGGTCCGCTGCTGAACCTGCGCGGCGAGGTGGTGGGCATCAACTCGCAGATCTACAGCCAGTCGGGCGGGTTCATGGGCATCTCGTTCGCGATCCCGATCGACGAGGCGATGCGCGTGGCCGACCAACTGCGCGCCGGCGGCCGCGTGACGCGCGGCATGCTGGGGGTCTATCCGGACGACGTCAGCAAGGAGGTCGCCGAGGCCATCGGCCTGGGCAAGCCGCAAGGCGCGTTGATCAGCCGCATCACGCCGGCGGGCCCTGGCGAGAAGGCCGGCCTCCAGCTCGGCGATGTGATCACGAAGTTCGACGGCAAGACCGTGGAGAAGGCGGTCGATCTGCGCCGTCTCGCCGCGGCGACCAAGCCGGGCACCAAGGTGCCGCTGCAGGTGTTCCGCCGAGGCGCCTACAAGGACCTGAGCGCGACGCTCGATGCGTTGCCCGACGATCGCGCGGCGCCGACCCCGGAAGCGGAGACGCCGGCCGCGACCGGCGCGTCGGCCTGGGGTCTGACGGTCAGCGAGTTGACCGACGCGCAGCGCAAGGAGCTCAAGGTCGATGGCGGCCTGCGCATCGACACCGTCGACGGTCCCGCCGCACGGGCAGGCCTGAAGACCGGCGACGTCATCCTCTCGGCCAACAACGCCGAGGTGAAGACGGTCAAGCAGTTCCAGGCGGCGTTGGCAAAGCTCGAGAAGGGCAAGTCGCTCCAGATGCTGGTGCGCCGGGGCGAGGTCGCCACCTACGTCGTGCTGAAGCCGGGCAAGGGCTGAGGCGGTTGCCGTCAACCCACCGCCGGCATGGGGCTTTCCACAATACGGAAAATCCAGCCGACGGGCGGTGAACCGGTGCACAACTGGACGTCGGTTGGTGCTTGCTAACGGATGTGACCAAGGCGGGGTATTGGTGCCCCGCTCCGCTACAATCGAGCCGCGTTCGGCCAGCTTTGTCGCTGTTCCGACGGTGAATCGGAAGGCATCATTTTGATGGGCTCAGCGATCCACAGGATGTCCTCAAGTTTTGTGGATAACCTGTGTACAAAATCGCTGTTGGCGAAGGGCAACGCGCGAGAAGCTCGCATCCATGCGGTTTCCAGGGCGGGGCTTTTGGCTACAATGAAAGCCCAACAAGCAGTTGCCATACGTTTTGTTGGAAGGCGCGTCACCGTTTAGACGTGCCTTTTTTTTATGTCCCGTTCAGGTCCTGCGAAGGGCCCTGCATCACCGCCTCGATCGACCGTCCCCAGCATGTTCAGCATGCATCAGCGTGCGCCGCTCGAGCGTCGCTGGAAGTGGCGGACGAACCGCGCGGTCTCCGTCCGAGTCCATGAACCACATCCGCAATTTCTCCATCATTGCCCACATCGACCACGGCAAGAGCACGTTGGCCGACCGGATCATCCAACGCTGCGGCGGGCTGTCGGATCGGGAGATGGAAGCGCAGGTGCTGGACTCGATGGACATCGAGCGCGAGCGCGGCATCACGATCAAGGCGCAGACCGCCGCGCTGCAATACAAGGCGCGCGACGGTCAGGTCTACAACCTGAACCTGATCGACACCCCGGGCCACGTCGACTTCTCGTATGAAGTGAGCAGATCGCTGTCGGCGTGCGAAGGCGCGCTGCTGGTGGTCGACGCCAGCCAGGGCGTCGAGGCGCAGACGGTGGCCAACTGCTACACCGCGCTGGAGCTCGGCGTCGAAGTCGTCCCGGTGCTCAACAAGATGGACCTGCCGTCGGCCAACCCGGACGGCGCGAAGGCGGAGATCGAGGAAGTCATCGGCATCGACGCCACCGATGCGATCCCGTGCTCGGCCAAGACCGGCATGGGCATCGACGAGATCCTGGAGGCGGTCATCACCCGCATGCCGCCGCCCCAGGGCACGGTCGAGGCGCCGCTGCGCGCGATGATCATCGACTCCTGGTTCGACAACTACGTCGGCGTGGTGATGCTGGTCCGCGTGGTGGACGGCACGCTGAAGAAGAACGAACGCATCCGCATGATGGCGACGAACGCCATCTATCCGGCCGAGCACCTGGGCGTGTTCACGCCCAAGTCGGAGAACCGCGACCAGCTCAACGCGGGCGAGGTCGGCTTCATCATCGCCGGCATCAAGGAGCTGTCCGCGGCGAAGGTGGGCGACACCATCACGCTGGAAAAGAAGCTCCCCAACAACCTGGGTCCGGCCACCGAGGCGCTGCCCGGTTTCAAGGAGATCCAGCCCCAGGTCTTCGCCGGCCTGTATCCGACCGAAGCGAGCGAGTACGACCAGCTGCGCGACGCGCTGGAGAAGCTCAAGCTCAACGACGCGTCGCTGCGCTTCGAGCCGGAAGTCTCCCAGGCGCTGGGCTTCGGCTTCCGCTGCGGCTTCCTCGGCCTGCTGCACATGGAGATCGTGCAGGAGCGCCTGGAGCGCGAGTTCGACCAGGACCTGATCACGACCGCGCCCAGCGTGGTGTACGAGGTCCAGCTGGGCGACGGCACGGTGATCGAGGTGGAGAACCCCTCCAAGATGCCGGAGCAGAGCAAGATCGCCGAGATCCGCGAGCCGATCGTGACGGTCCACCTGTACATGCCGCAGGAGTACGTCGGTGCGGTGATGACGCTGGCCAACCAGAAGCGCGGCGTGCAGCTGAACATGGCCTATCACGGCCGGCAGGTGATGCTGACCTACGAGATCCCGTTGGCGGAGATCGTGCTGGACTTCTTCGACAAGCTGAAGTCGGTTTCGCGCGGTTATGCGTCGATGGACTACGAATTCAAGGAATACCGCGCGTCCGACGTCGTGAAGGTCGACATGCTGATCAACGGCGACCGCATCGACGCGCTGTCGCTGATCGTGCACCGGGCCCAGTCCCAGTACCGCGGTCGCCAGGTGGCGGCCAAGATGCGCGAGATCATCCCGCGCCAGATGTACGACGTGGCCATCCAGGCGGCCATCGGCGCCAACATCATCTCGCGCGAGAACATCAAGGCCTTGCGCAAGAACGTGCTGGCAAAATGCTATGGCGGTGACATCAGCCGCAAGCGCAAGCTGCTGGAGAAGCAGAAGGCCGGCAAGAAGCGCATGAAGCAAATCGGTTCGGTGGAGGTGCCGCAAGAAGCCTTCCTGGCCATCCTCCAAGTCGAAGAATAAGTCTCCGCATGAAAGCCATGAGCGCACTGACCGGGTTGCTGTACGTGACCCTGATCGCCTACCTGGGCGGCTGGTACCAGGGCTACTGGAACGGCAACTTCTCCCTGCTGCTGCTGATCCTGACCACGGTGACGCTGGCGTACTGGCTGGCCGAGCGCTTCCACTTCCAGCCCTCGCGGGAACGCGCGGCGGAGCGGCTGGCCAAGAACGACGAACAGCGCCGCGCCTCGCTGGCCGCGCAGGGCATCCAGCGCGTCGACGGCGACGTCGAGGGCGCTCGCGAGGAGATCCTGCGCCAGCCCTGGTGGCTGGACTGGACCGCCGGCCTGTTCCCGGTGATCCTGATCGTCTTCCTGCTGCGTTCGTTCATGTTCGAGCCGTTCAAGATCCCGTCCGGCTCGATGGTGCCGACGCTGCTGATCGGCGACCTGATCCTGGTGAACAAGTTCCACTACGGCGTGAGACTGCCGGTGATCAACAAGAAGATCATCAGCAACAACGACGTGAAGCGCGGCGACGTGGTCGTGTTCCGCTACCCGCAGAACCCCAGCATCGACTACATCAAGCGGGCGGTCGGCCTGCCGGGCGACGAGATCGCCTACCTGAACCAGAAGCTGTACGTGAACGGCAAGCAGGTCGAGACGGTCGCGCAGGGCGAGTTCTTCGACGAGGATCCGAACTCGATGCGCTTCCGTTCGCGCTACACCGAGAAGCTGGGCGAGGTCGAGCACCAGATCCTGGTGGACGCGCAGCCGCAGGGACGCATCGGGAAGCTGTACGACTTCCCCTACAACGAGAACTGCAAGTACACGCTGGAAGGCGTGACCTGCAAGGTGCCGGCCGGCCACTACTTCATGATGGGCGACAACCGCGACAACTCGCAGGATTCGCGCTTCTGGGGGTTCGTGCCGGATGAGAACATCGTGGGCCGCGCCTTCGTGGTCTGGATGAACTTCGGCAGCCTGAAGCGCATCGGCGGCATCCAGTAAGACCCGCCGACACACCGGCTGACACATCGATTCACGGATTGCCGGCCAACGATCGACTACGCTGTTCCAACAACAACCACCGGAGTGATACGTGATGAGGGCACGGAAGATTCAACGGGGCATCAGCCTGCTGGGACTGCTGTTCTGGGCGGTCATCATCGGCGGCGGGTCGGTGATCCTGCTGCGCGTCGTACCGACGGTGATGGAGTACTACACGATCCAGCGCGCGATCGACAAGATCGCCAAGGACGGCCCGTCGACCGTGCCGGCGGCGCGCGATTCGTTCGAACGCACCAAGCAGATCGAGTATTCCATCGTCAGCATCGAGCCCAAGGACCTGATCATCACCAAGGTCGACGACAAGGTGAAGATCAGCTTCGCCTACGACAAGGAAGTGCCCTTGTTCGGCCCGGTGTTCCTGGTGATCAAGTACAAAGGCGAGTCACGCTGACCGCACGGCCCACCGCTTCCCTGACCACCGTCCATGACACCGCAAGCGCTTGACGCCCTCCAGCAACGCCTCGGCTACCGCTTCAAGCAGCCGGGCCTGCTGCAGCGCGCGCTGACGCATCGCAGCTTCGGCCAGCAGCACAACGAGCGGCTGGAGTTCCTGGGCGATGCGGTGCTCAACCTGACGGTGTCTTCGCTGCTGTTCGACCGCTTCGCCGGTTCCGACGAGGGCGACCTGACCCGCATCCGCGCGCACCTCGTGCGCGAGGACAGCCTGCACCGGCTCGCGCTGCTGCTGCAGATGCCGGAAGCGCTGCGGATGAGCGAGGGCGAGGCCCGCGGCGGCGGCGGCCAGCGGCCGTCCATCCTGGCGGACGCGCTGGAGGCCGTGATCGGCGCCGCGTTCCTGGACGGCGGCTACGAGGCCGCGCGCGAGATCGTGCGCGGGCTGCTGGGCGAGACGATCGCCGCGAGCGGCATCGAGCAGTGGGCGAAGGATTCGAAGACGGCGCTGCAGGAATGGCTGCAGGCGCGCAAGCTGCCGGTACCGTCCTACCGCATCGCCGAGACGCGGGGCCAGGCTCACGCGCAGACTTTCACCGTCGAATGCGAAGTGGCCGCGCTGACGCTGTCGCGCCGCGGCGAGGGCCGCTCGCGCCGGATCGCCGAGCAGGAGGCCGCCCGTCAGGTGCTGGACGAACTGCTCGCCGGCGATCGGCCCGGCACCGGCCTGCGCGACTGACGCGGAGCCCGCGATGAACGCACCGACCACTCCGAGGACGCCGAAGCCGACGTCCTCGTCCGATTCCGTTTCTGCTTCTTCCCTTTCCGATACCCCTGTTTCCGAGGACCCTGATCTGAACGCCCCGCACGACCCCGCCACGCCGCACGACCCCGAGACCTCGCTGGACCATGACGCCATCGCCCCCGACGACGAGGGCGACGTGCACGACGAGCACGAGGACGATGAAGGCGGCGAGCTGTCCCCGGTCCAGGGCGGCATCGGCGCGATGCCGTACGAGGGCGACCTGCGCTGCGGCCTGATCGCGATCGTCGGCCGGCCCAACGTCGGCAAGTCGACGCTGCTGAACGCGCTGGTCGGGCAGAAGGTCTCGATCACCTCGAAGAAGGCGCAGACCACCCGCCACCGCATCACCGGCGTGCGCACCGTCGACGAGGCGCAGTTCGTCTTCGTCGACACGCCCGGCTTCCAGACGAAACACAGCAGCGCGCTGAACCGCAACCTGAACCGCACGGTGCAGGGCGTGCTGGCGGACGTGGACCTGGTGCTGTTCGTCGTCGAGGCTGGCCGCTTCGGCCTGGACGACGCGAAGGTGCTGTCGCTGCTGCCGCAGAACAAGCCGGTCGTGCTGGTCGCCAACAAGCTGGACGCGGTGACGCGCCGCGCCGAGATGATGCCCTGGCTCAAGAGCATGCAGGAGCGCCGCAACTTCACCGAATTCGTGCCGCTGTCGGCGAAGAAGGACTCGGACGTGCAGCGCCTGTTCCAGATCCTCAAGCCCTACCTGCCGAACCAGGAATGGTTCTACGAGGAAGACGCGCTGACCGACCGCAGCGAGAAGTTCATGGCCGCGGAGATGATCCGCGAGAAGCTCTTCCGCCTGACCGGCGACGAACTGCCCTACGAAGCGACGGTGATCATCGATCGCTGGGAAGAGGAGGGCAACCTGCGCCGCATCGCCGCGACCATCGTGGTCGAGCGCGACGCCCAGAAGGGCATGATCATCGGCCAGGGCGGCGAGCGCCTGAAGCGCATCGGCTCCGAGACCCGTCAGGAACTCGAGAAGCTGTGGGATGCGCGCGTGTTCCTCGAGCTCTGGGTGAAGGTCCGGTCCGGCTGGGCCGATTCCGAAGAACACTTGAGAAGCTACGGCTACGAGTGAGGCCCATGGCCACCCGCGCCACCAAGCCGCCCGCGACGCAGGCGGCTTTTGTTTTGCACCATTACGACTGGAGCGAGACCAGCCTCGTGCTGGACCTGTTCAGCCGCGAGCACGGCCGGCTGGCGGTGATCGCGAAGGGCGCGAAGCGGCCATACTCGCAGCTGAGATCGGTGCTGCTGCCCTTCCTGCGGCTGCAGGTGACGCTGTCCAAACCGTCGAAGATGAACGAGGACGGCGCGGCCGAGGTCCAGTCGCTGCGCGGCGCGGAGTGGGTCGGCGGGCAGACGCTGCCCAGCGGTGCCGCGTTGTTCAGCGGCTATTACGTGAACGAGCTGCTGATGAAGTTCCTGCCGCGGCAGGACGCGCAGCCGGAGCTTTTCGACGCCTACGCGGCACTGCTGCCGCAACTTCGGTCGGTGGACGATGCGCACGCCGCGCTGCGGGCCTTCGAGCTGAAGATGTTGTCGATCTGCGGCCTGCTGCCCGACCTCAGCGTGCTGTCCACGACGCAGGCGCCGCTCGATCCGGAGCGGCTCTACATGCTCGCGCCGGAGTCCGGCGTGATCGTGCCGACACACGACGCGCCACAGCTGACGGGACAGGCCTTCATCCAGCTCCAGGCGGCGCTGCTGCACGGCAGCCAGGCGGCGCTGCAGCAGGCCTGCGAGCTCGCGGGTCCGGCGCTGAAGCCGTTGTCGCGCGCATTGCTTCACTATCATCTCGGGCATCGTCCATTGCGGACGCGGCAAGTGCTGCTCGACGTCCAGAAGCTGCTCACATGAATCCGCTGATCGCTCCCGAATCCGGCCGACACGACGCGCGATGCGCGCTGTCGGTCAACGTCAACAAGGTCGCGCTGCTGCGCAACACCCGCCACCTGGGCATCCCCAGCGTGACGCGCGCGGCGCAGCTGTGCCTGGAGGCTGGAGCGCAGGGCATCACGGTGCATCCGCGACCCGACGCGCGGCACATCCGCGCCGAGGACGTGCGCGAGCTCGCCACGCTGATGAAGGCCTGGCCGCAGGCCGAGTACAACATCGAGGGCAACCCGACGCAGAACCTGATGGACTTCATCCGGGAGCTGAGGCCGCATCAGGCGACCTTCGTGCCGGACAGCGAGGACCAGTTCACCTCGGACCACGGCTGGAACCTGCCGGCCGACGCCGAACGCCTGCGTCCGATGATCGCGGAGTGCAAGTCGCTGGGTGTGCGGGTGAGCCTGTTCATGGACCCGTTGCCGGAGGCGATGGCGCACGTGGCCGCGCTGGGCGCGGACCGCATCGAGCTCTATACCGAGACCTGGGCGAGCGCCTTCGGCACGCCACGCGAGGCCGAGGTGGTTGCGGCCTTCGCCGCCGCGGCGCGCGCGGCGCTGGCGCAAGGGGTGGGCATCAACGCCGGCCATGACCTGAACCGCGACAACCTGACGCGCTTCCTGCGCGAGGTGCCGGGCGTGGCGGAGGTCTCGATCGGCCACGCGCTGATCGCGGACGCGCTGGAGCTCGGCTACACCGAGGCGGTGCGCGACTACCAGCGCTGCATCCAGCGCGCGTACGTCTGATTGCACTTCCGCACGTTATGCCCACACGGCGGGCACCAAGCGCGCACGCGCTGCGCATGAAAGGGCCGCGATGATCTACGGCATCGGCACGGACGTCTGCGACATCCGGCGCATCCGGGAGACCTTCCAACGGCGCGGCGTGCGCTTCGCCGAGAAGGTGCTGGGCCCGCACGAGATCGAGGTGTTCCGCGAGCGGTACGCCAAGGTCGAGGCGCGGGGCATCGCCTACCTGGCGACGCGGTTCTCGGCCAAGGAGGCGTTCTCGAAGGCGATCGGCATGGGCATGCGGATGCCGATGACGTGGCGCGCCTGCGAGATCGTCAAGGCGCGCAGCGGCAAGCCGGGCATCCAGCTGCACGGCGCGCTGGCCGAGTGGTTCGAGGCCAAGGGGCTGAGCGCGCACGTCAGCGTGAGCGACGAGACCGACTATGCGACGGCGTTCGTCGTCGTCGAGACACGCGATGGCACCGAGGCGCGATCCGGACGCGCGACCTGACAACGACAGCTGAAAGCGCGATGACGCGCGACCAACGAAAGAGACACAGTCAATGACCGAGCATTTTCATTCGCCCGTGATCCTGGACATCGCCGGCACGACGCTGACCGCGGACGACCGCCGCCGGCTGGCCCATCCGCTGACGGGCGGGATGATCCTGTTCGCGCGCCACTTCGAGAACCGCGCGCAGCTGACCGCGCTGTGCGCGGAGGCGAAGGCGATCCGCCCCGATCTGCTGATCGCGGTGGACCAGGAAGGCGGCCGCGTCCAGCGCTTCCGCACGGACGGCTTCACGGCACTGCCGGCGATGCGCGCGCTCGGCGAGCTGTGGATGGATGACGCGATGCGGGCGATCCAGGCGGCGACGGCGACGGGCCTCGTGCTCGCGCTGGAGCTGCGGGCCTGCGGCGTCGACATGAGCTTCGCGCCGGTGCTGGACCTGGACCATCAGGACGCGAGCCGGCAGTCGATCAGCCCGGTGATCGGATCGCGCAGCTTCCACAGCGATCCGCGCGTGGTGAGCCTGCTGGCGCAGAGCCTGATGCAAGGCCTGGCACTGGCGGGGATGGCGAGCTGCGGCAAGCACTTCCCGGGACATGGGGCGGTGAGCGTCGATTCGCACGTGGGCGTGCCGGTGGACACGCGGTCGTTGAAGGCGATCCTGGCGGAGGACGTGCGGCCCTTCGAATGGCTGAGCCTGAGCCTGTCGGCGGTGATGCCGGCGCACGTGATCTACCGCAAGGTGGACAGCCGGCCGGCGGGTTTCAGCCAGCGCTGGCTGCAGGACATCCTGCGCGACCGCCTGGGCTTCGCCGGCGCGGTGTTCAGCGACGACCTCGGCATGGCCGCGGCGCGCGTGATCGAAGGCCGCCCGGTGGGTTACGCGGAGGCGGCGCTCGCGGCGCTGGGCGCGGGCTGTGACCTGGTGCTGCTGTGCAACCAGAGCCTGGAGCAGGGCGGCCGCGCGATCGACGAGCTGCTCGACGGCCTGACCGACGCGCAGGCGAAGGGCACATGGACGCCCGCGATCGACAGCGAAGCCCGTCGCGCGGCGCTGGTGCCGCAATCGGCGCCGCTGACGTGGGATGAGTTGATGCTGGCGCCGAGGTATCTGGAAGCGCTGGCGCGCTTGCCTTGAGGGGCGCGGCCCCGCTGCTCAGCGGCAGTTGACCGAGCGGATGGTCATCATGGCGCCGGGTTCCTTGCGCATGATGGCCGTACATTGGACATAGCCGGCAAGTGGTCGCGTCAGAACGAGCTGGGTGCCCGTGTAGCTGCAGATCGCGAGCGGGCGATCGAGCGTGGCGACGTTCCAGATCAGCGTTTCCGTGACGCCGCCTTTCGCGTCGCGCTGGGTCTTCAAGTCGTCGTAGATGGCACCTTGGCGCTCTTCGATGGGACCTTGGTTGATGCGGAAGCCGCTGAGGTCGTGTTTCGCCTGTGGCACTTCACGCGAGGCCGTGAACCCTTCAGGTACCTCTGCAGCTTCCTGCTTCGTGGCGGCCCATTCGGTGGGGCAACTGAAAGACGCGGGCGCGGCGCAAGCCTGAAGACCGGTGAGGGCCAGAAGGATGGCGATGGCGGTCTGAGGCAGGGACATGGTCACCATTGGATCGTTGCGCAGGCAGAACCGCGATGCAGGTAGTCGTTCCTCTGCTTGCGGGTCACAGGATCGAAGTAGACCTTCCGCTCCTGGATGAACTGCAGACCGCGGTACTGCTCGATGATCGTAAAGCCGACGACGCCACCGTTCTCAAGGAGAATCCGATGACGAAGGTCATCGTCCTCTCGGCAGAAATGAAATGGCGCGAAACGGCGATATACATGCGCGATGCTCCGATTGATGCCCGGTTGCCAACCTACCACCACGTCGAGCCAGACGCGGCGCTGCCCGCGCTCGGAGCGCGTGCGCCATTCCGCGCGGTGATCGTGGCTGAAGTCTCCGTGACCGCCACCCAGCAGAATCGCATCAGCGATTGGCTCGTTGCCGAAGGATGCCTCTACGCGATGGCATGGGGCGTGGCGGCGAGCAGTTGGGATGATGCGGTGGATTGGGCCAACCTCGCACGGTTCGATTACAACGTGCCGGAGCGTTCGTTCGTGTTGACGACCTGGCACGACGATCAGCCCTTGAGCGAGGTCTTCGACTTCGCCATCCAGTGCGCCAGTCATCCCATAGAGCCTCTCGACGAGTTGATCGTCGTTCATGTGGCCGCCGACGAAGATCCTGAGCGAATCTACTCCGCCTACCGGGCCGCACTTCCCCCAGACCTGAAGGAGCATCCATGACAAGGAACGTTCTCGGCTTCGACCGCGCCATCGCGCGACGCCTCGCCCTCGCGGCACTGGTGATGTCCGCCGTCTCGTCCGCGCACGCGCTCGACTGCGCCAACGCCTTCAGCACGGTCGACATGAACGACTGCGCCGCGCAGGAGCAGCAGCAGGTCGAGAAGCAGCTCAATGACGTCTATCGCCGCGTGCTGGCGGAGACACCGGCCAAGGTCGGCGGCGCCAGGCCGGCGAAGCCGAAGGAGAGCGTCGTCGCCGCGCAGCGCCTGTGGGTGAAGTTCCGCGAGGCCGACTGCAAGGCGGTGCTCGACTTGTGGTCCGAAGGTTCGATCCGTAACCTCCAGTACCTCGGCTGCATGCGCGATCACGCGCAGTTGCGAATCAAGCAGCTCGAGGCGTTCAAGACCCAGCCTTGAGCCACCGCGGCAACGCAGCAACGCGTCGCATTGTTCCGACGCCTGGACCCGTCATTCACTCCGGCTAGACTCGCCCCCAACTCACCCACAACGATTCGACCAGGGAGCGGGCCAGCATGTCGCTGACCATGGAGGGCGTGCTGGCGCTGGCGCCGGACGAGGCATCGGCGAAGGCCGCGCGGGGACTGACCTCGCCGGCCAAATGGCCGTTGCTCGGCGCCGATGACGCCGCCGTCTGGGGCGAGTGCCAGGGCAGCGGCTCCAAGCCGTATCAGACGCAGGTCGACCTCAACGGCCCCGCCTTCCGTTGCTCCTGCCCCAGCCGCAAGTTCCCCTGCAAGCACGGCCTCGCGCTGCTGATGCTGCGGGCGCAGGACGCCTCCCGCTTCACCCCTGGCGCGCCACCCGCCTGGGTCGCCGAATGGATCGCCTCCCGCGGCGAGCGCGCGCAGAAGAAGGAAGAACGCGACCAGCAGGCCGTCGAACGCGCCGCCGAACGCGCCGCGCAGATCGCCGACGGCGTCGATCCCGCGCAGGCGGCGTCGGCGCTCGCCGATCCCGACACCGCATTCAAGCGAGAGGCCCAACGCTGGCGCCGCATCGAGGACGCAGCAGCCGAACTGCAACGCTGGCTCGGCGACCAGATCGGTCGCGGCCTCGGCGCGCTCGACGATGCCGCGATCCGCGGCTGGCGCACGATGGCGGCGCGGATGGTGGATGCCCAGGCGCCGGGTCTCGGCCAGCGCGTCGTCGCTGCCGCGGAGGGCTGGCGCGTCGGCGCCGACTGGCCCGAACGCATGCTCGCCCGACTTGGGCTGCTGCAGCTCGCCTGTGCGGGCATTGCGCGTCGCGGGGCGTTGCCCGAGCCCGTTCAGGCCGACCTGCGCACGGTCTGCGGCTGGCCGATCGAACAGGCGGAGGTTCTCGCCACCGGGGAACGCGTCACCGACCGTTGGACCGTGCTCGGCGTGATCGTGGAGGAGCGCGACGCGCGTCTGAACGAGCGCCGCGTCTGGCTGCGCGGCGACCGCTCGGGCCGGCGCGCGTGGCTGCTCGATCACACGCACGGCGGTCGCGGTTTCGACGGCATGTGGGTGGCCGGCATCGCCGCCGACCTGACGCTCGCCTTCTATCCCGGCAGTGCGCCGCTGCGAGCGCTGATCGCCGAGGCTTCACCGCCGCCCGAGCCGAAAGAAACGATCGGCACGGCCGGCACGGCCGGCACGATGGATCTCGACGGCTCGGAGGTCTGGCAGAACGAACGGCAGAACGAATGGCAGAACGAATGGCAGAACGAATGGCGACGCGTCGCCGAACGCGTGGCCGCCAATCCCTTCGCGCTGCTGCATCCCGTCGTGCTCGGGCATGCGACGCCGGTCGCGTCCGAGGCGGGCCCGCATCTCATCGCTGACGGCCGCGCCGTGCCGCTGCAGGTCGGCGATGCCGACTGGTGGTCGTTGATGGCCGTCGCCGGCGGGCACCCGATCGCGGTGATGGGCGAATGGGATGGCCGCGGGCTGCGTCCGCTGACCGCGTGGCGGTCGGGAGCGATGGGCCCTGCGTGGACGAGGAGCGCCGCATGAGCGCCTGGACGCCGCTGCTGCCCGTCGCGATGGTCGGCACCGATCGACAGCCGGGACCCTTGCCCGAATGGCCGGGTGAGATCGGCGCGCTCGTGGCGCTCGCGGCTCAGGCGGCCGATGTCGCCGGCCATCCGGCGGGCCAGGTCTTGCGCACGATGGCCGTCATCGCTCCGTGCGAGGCGGCCGGCATGCAGGATCGCGTCTGGACCGCGCCGTTGCCCGAGGCCGCCGCGGACGATCGCCTGCGCGTCGTGCCGGCGCGCGTCGACGGCGCCGCCGGCTCGCTGCACGCGCTGCTGCGCTGGGTCCTGACCGAGGCGCCCGGGCGCCTTCAGCAGCAGGCGTTCATGGATCTGGCCGCGGCAGGCTTGCGCCTGCCCGAGAGCCTGCTGCCGTTGGCGCTCGACGTTGGACGCCGCGCGGTCGCCTTGCGAGCCCCGCTGCTGCCGGTGCTCGGCGAGCGCGGGCTGTGGCTGGCCCGGCAGCGCGAGGACTGGCACTACGCCGCGGGCGCCGGTGGCGACGCGCCCGGCGAGACGCTCTGGACCGAAGGCACGCTGGAACAGCGCCGCGCGTTCCTGGCGCGCGAGCGCGCCGTCGATGCCGCCGCGGCCCGGAGCCGCCTGGAATCCGCGCTGACGGAACTCTCCGCGAAGGAGCGCGCCGACCTGGTCGCGCAACTGGCGGTCGGGCTCGGCATGGGGGACGAGGCGCTGCTCGATCGGCTGCGCGCCGACCGCAGCCGCGAGGTGCGCGACGTCGCGCTCGATCTGCTGCTGCGCCTGCCCGACGCCGCGCATCCGCGACGCGCGATCGAGCGGCTCGCGCCGCTCGTGCGCCGCGAGCGTGCGCTGCTGCGCCAGCACTGGGTCATCGACGCACCGCAGGCCGCGGCCGCCGACTGGCCATCCGATCAGATCGTCGTCGCTCGTCCGTCCACCGAGAAGCTGGGCGAGCGCGCCTGGTGGCTCTATCAACTGGTGCGCCAGGTGCCGCTGGGCTGGTGGACCACGACGACCTCGATGACGCCCGCCGAATTGCTCGGCTGGGCCGCCAAGACCGATTGGAGCGAAGCGCTGATGCGCGGCTGGTTCGACGCACTGGCCGCGACGCGCGAGGTCGAGTGGTGCGAAGCCTTCCTCGATGCCTTGCAGGCGTCCACCGGCAGTGCGGCTCAGGCGAACGTCCCGCTGCAGATGCATCAGACAGCGCAGGCGCTCAACTGGCTGCCGCAGGCCCGTCGCGAGCGCCACTGGCTGCGACATGTGCAGCAGGGCTCCTTGCCGCTGTCGGCACTGATCGCGGCGGCGAGCGGCGGAGAGACGCTCGGCACCGACCTCTCGCGCGCGCTGACCGGACAACTGCTGACGCGCGCCCGCGCCGGCACGCTGAAGGACGATTACGCCGTCCGCGCGATGCTGGTCGACTTCGGCGCGGTCGTTCATGCCGACAGCCTGTCCGCGTACGCGTCGCTGGCCGACATCCGCGCCGCCGACGAGACCACCGCCCACGCGGAGCAGCTGCAGGCCGTCGCGCAGACGGCCGCGCTGCGCCGTGCCTTGCTCGCCCTGCCGAACCCCCTGCCGAACGCCCTGTCTGACGCCCTGTCTGACGCCCGCCAGCGCGCTCCCCAACCCGATTCGATCCCGAGGACCTCATGACGACTTCCACCGAGACCTCCGCCGCCTCGCAGCTCCTGCGCCGTCATGCGGAGCACCAGTTCGCCGAAGAGCTCGCCGAGCTGAAGCGCCAGGACACCCGCACGCGTCCGGAGAACTGGGCGATGTCGCCGTGGGCCGTCCTGCGCTACCTGATGGGCGGGAGGCTGGAGAACGGCTTCGAGGTCAGCGCCAAGTACATCGGCGACGAGCGGCTGATGGAGATCGCCATCGTCACGCTCGCGACCGATCGTGCGCTGCTGCTGTACGGCGTGCCGGGCACGGCGAAGTCGTGGGTGTCGGAGCACCTGTCGGCGGCGGTCAGCGGCGATTCGACGCTGCTGATCCAGGGCACCGCCGGCACCGGCGAGGAACAGCTGCGCTACGGCTGGAACTACGCGCAGCTGCTGGCCAACGGACCCAGCGAGGCGGCGCTGGTGCCCAGCCCGATGATGAAGGCGATGCGCGCCGGCAAGATCGCGCGCATCGAGGAACTGACGCGCATTCCCGCCGACGTGCAGGACAGCCTGATCACCGTGCTGTCGGAGAAGACGCTGCCGGTGCCGGAGCTTGGATCCGAGGTGCAGGCCACGCGCGGCTTCAGCGTGATCGCCACGGCCAACAACCGCGACAAGGGCGTCAACGAGCTGTCCGCCGCGCTGAAGCGCCGCTTCAACACCGTCGTGCTGCCGGTGCCGGCGAGCGAGGAGGCCGAGGTGTCCATCGTCGTCAAGCGCGTGGCCGAACTGGGCGTCGCGCTGCAGCTGCCCGCGGAGCCGCCGGCGCTCAAGGAAGTGCGGCGCATCGTGCAGATCTTCCGGGAGCTGCGCAACGGCCGCACCGAGGACGGCAAGACGCAGCTGAAGTCGCCCAGCGGCACGCTGTCGACGGCGGAGGCGATCTCCGTGATCAACAGCGGCATGGCGCTGGCCGGGCACTTCGGCGACGGCGTGCTGCGTCCGCGCGACGTCGCGTCGGGCCTGCTCGGCGCGGTCGTCAAGGATCCCGTGCAGGACCAGGTCGTCTGGAACGAATACCTCGAGACGGTCGTCAAGGAACGCACCGAGTGGAAGGACCTGTACCGCGCCTGCCGCGAGCAGTCCTGAGCCGACGAGTCTCCCGAGATGTCCTGAGCGGTCATGAGCGATCCGGTCCATTACTTCGGCGTGCGGCACCACGGCCCCGGCTGCGCGCGCAGCCTGCTCGCCGCGTTCGAGGCGCTGAAGCCCGACTGCGTGCTGATCGAGGGTCCGCCCGAGGCGGACGGCCTCGTCGCTGCCGTGCTCGACCCCGCGATGGCGCCGCCGGTGGCGCTGCTGACGCACGGCGTGGAGGAATCCGGCCGCGCCGTCTATCACCCGTTCGCGAGCTTCTCGCCGGAGTGGCAGGCCTTGCGCTGGGCGGGCGTTGCCGGCGTGCCGGTGCGGTTCATCGATCTGCCGGTCGGTGTCTCGCTCGCTCTGGAGAAGGCGAGGGAAGAGGCGACCGGGCAGGCGCCTGCGGAGCCCGAGTCCGCAGAGTCCGAATCCGAGGAGGCCGAGTCCGCAGAGTCCAAGTCCGTGGAGCCCAGGTCCGCGGGGACGGCCGACACGCGCGATGTGGACGAGGCTCAGGCGGATGCCGCGACGGAAGAGCCCATCGAACGCTCGACGCGCCGCGGCGATCCGCTGGACTGGCTCGCGCGCGCGGTCGGCTACGCCGATGGCGAGACCTGGTGGAACCACATGGTCGAGGAGCGCGGCGACGGCGAGGACCTGTTCGCCGCGATCTCGGAGGCGATGACGACCTTGCGCGCCGAGTCCGGCGACGACGAGACGCTCGATCCCCGGACGCCGCACGCCCATCGCGAGGCACTGCGCGAGGCCCACATGCGCCAGTGCATCCGCGCGGCGCGCAAGGAGGGCTTCGCGCGCATCGCGGTCGTCTGCGGCGCGTGGCACCTGGGGGGCTTGCGTGCCGAGGTCACCGCGAAGGCTGACCAGGCGCTGCTCAAGGGCCAGCCCAAGCTCAAGGTCACGAGCACCTGGGTGCCGTGGACCTACCGGCACCTCGCGCGCGAAAGCGGCTACGGCGCCGGCATCCACTCGCCCGGCTGGTACGAACACCTGTGGCTCAGCGGACTCGACGGCGAGCGCCGTCCCCGTGCGATCGGCTGGCTGGCGCGTGTGGCGCGGCTGATGCGCGAGCGTGATCTCGATTGCTCCTCCGCCCATCTGATCGAGGCGGCCCGGCTCGCCGACACGCTGGCCGCGTTGCGGCAGCGGCCCGCGCCGGGCCTGGACGAATTGCACGAGGCGACGCGCACCGTCATGACGCTGGGCGACGAGGCGGTGCTCGGTTTCATCCGCGACGAGCTGGTCATCGGCGATCGCCTCGGGAGCGTGCCGTCCGACGTGCCCACCGTACCGCTGCAGCGCGATCTGGAGCAGCTGCAGAAGTCGCTGCGCATGAAGCCCGAGGTGACGCAGAAGACGCTGGACCTCGACCTGCGCCAGCCCAACGACCTCGCGCGCAGCCACCTGCTGCACCGGTTGCGGCTGATCGATCTGCCGTGGGGCGAGATCGCGCGCACGGGCAAGTCCTCGCGCGGCACCTTCCACGAGATCTGGACGCTGCAGTGGCAGCCGGAGTTCGCGCTGCGCGTGATCGAGGCGAGCCGCTGGGGACAGTCGGTCGCGCGGGCGGCGACGACCGCGGTGGCCGAGCGCTGCGGGAGTGATGCGACGTTCGGAAATGCCAACGGCGCCAGCGGCGCCAACGGCAGCGGTGGCGCCGGTGGTGCCGGCAGTGCGGTGAGCGCGCTGAGTGCCGGCAAGGGCCCCACGCTCGCCGCGTTGGCCGAGCTGGTCGATCGCGTGCTGCTGGCCGACCTGCCGGAGGCGGTGACGATCGCGTCCCGCGCGCTGCAGGACCATGCCGCCGTCACCGGCGATGCCGACCAGTTGCTGGGCGCGTTGCCGCCACTGGCCAACGTCTTCCGCTACGGCAATGTGCGGCAGACCGATGCGGCGATGGTGGGGCAGGTCTTCGACGGCCTCGTGACGCGCGCGGCGATCAGCCTGCCGCTGATGGGCGACTCGCTGGACGAGGCCGCGGCGGAACAGGTCCGCGATCGGCTTCTTGGCGCGCAGGCGGCGGTGCGGCTGCGCGATCCGGGTCGCCAGTCCGAGCCGTCGACGCAGTGGCGGGCCGCCATTGCGCAACTGGCCGGCCGCGAGGGCGCACACGCGCTGCTGCGCGGCCTCTGCACGCGACTGCTGCTGGACGACGGCCTGATCACGGCGGACGACGCCGGCACCGCGATGTCCCTGCAGCTGTCGCGCGCGGCGGAACCGCCCAGGGCCGCTGCGTGGCTCGATGGATTCCTCAATCGCAATGCCGTCGTGCTGCTGCATCACGACGGCGTCTGGCCGCTGGTCGACGCGTGGCTGAGCGGGCTCGACGACGAGCACTTCATCCGCGTGCTGCCGCTGGTGCGTCGCACCTTCGCGCATTTCGACGCGGGGGAGCGACGCGACCTCGGTCAGCGCGCGGCACGCAAGGGCGGTGGTGCCGGCGCCGTGATGGCAGCGGCGGAGTGGGACGAAGCGCGCGCGGCGCTGCCCCTGCCGTTGCTGCGACTGATGCTGGGAGTGGATGCATGAGCGCGCCTGACGACTTGAAGGACCCGACGCCCGTCGTGACCGGCTCCGTGACGACGACCGATGCGGATCGCCTGCGCCGATGGCGCCTGGTGCTCGGCGGCGAAGCCGAGGACAGCTGCGGCGGCCTGAACGGCGACGCGGTGGAGATGGACCAGGCGCTGAGCGCGCTCTACGGCGACGGCGGCGGCCTGGGCGACGACCGGCGAGGCGGCCGTGGAAACTCCGCGCCGCGCGTGGCACGCTGGCTCGGCGACATCCGCAAGTACTTCCCCAGCTCGGTCGTGCAGGTCATGCAGAAGGATGCGCTGGAGCGCCTGCATCTGCGCGACATGCTGCTGCAGCCCGAGATGCTGCAAGGCGTGCAGCCGGACGTGCACCTGGTCGCGAACCTGATGGCCCTGTCGCGGGTGATCCCGGCGGGAACGAAGGAGACGGCGCGTCGCGTCGTGCGGCAGGTCGTCGACGAGCTGATGAAGCGGCTCGAGGAACCGATGCGGGCGGCGGTGACCGGTGCGCTCGACCGCAGCCAGCGCAACCGCCGGCCGCGGCTGTCGGAGATCGACTGGCACCGCACGATCCGCGCCAACCTGCGCCACTGGCAGCCTGAGCTTCGCACCGTGATCCCCGAAACGCTGCACGGCTACGGCCGCAAGGCGCGGCGTCCGCAGCGCGAGGTGGTGTTGTGCATCGACCAGAGCGGGTCGATGGCCAACTCGGTCGTGTACTCGAGCATCTTCGGCGCGGTGCTCGCGTCGCTGCCGGCGGTGAGCACGAAGCTGGTGGTCTTCGACACGGCGGTGGTCGACATGACCGAGCAGCTCGACGATCCGGTCGATCTGCTGTTCGGCGTCCAACTGGGCGGCGGGACCGACATCAACGGTGCGGTGGCCTATTGCCAGTCGCTGATCCGCGAGCCACGCAACACGATCTTCGTGCTGATCTCCGACCTGTACGAAGGCGGCGTCGAGCCGCAGCTGCTGCGCCGCGCTGCGTCCCTGGTCGAGAGCGGCGTGCAGTGCGTGGCCCTGCTGGCGCTGAGCGACGAGGGCGCGCCGGCCTACGACCGTGCGCTCGCGGCCAAGCTGGCGGCGCTGGGCGTACCGTCGTTCGCGTGCACGCCGGATGCCTTCCCGGGCCTGATGGCCGCGGCGATCCGGCGCGACGACATCGGCGCGTGGGCGGCGGGGCAGGGGATCGTGACGGCGGCCAAGGGCGCCTGAGCCGCGCCCGTGGGGCGTCGGTGCCGGACGGACGATCGGCCTGCCGGCTCGTCTCAGACTCAGCGTCCGCCCGCGCCCTGCGCCATCTTCGCGAAGTACGCCGACTGGCCGGTCTTGTTGAGCTGGTACCAGGCCTCGAGCGTCTCGGGCTCGTAGATGTCGAGCGTGTTGAAGATCGCGCGGGCGAAGTCCAGCGCCGACATGCCGCCCGCGGTGATCAAGCCGCGGTCGATCACGACGGGCTCGTCGACGTAGCGGTCGCTGCCGGCGTACTCGTCGACGCCCTTCAGGTAGGACAGCGCGTTGCTCGTGTGCTGCCGATCGTCGAGCACGCCGAGCCGCGCGAGGCCGGCCGTCGCACCGCAGATCGCGGCGACGCGCTTGCCGGCGTCGAGGAACTCCTTGGCCTTCTTCGCCGCTTCCATGTGCTCGCCCTTGTCCCAGCCGGCGCCGCCGGGAAGGATCAGCAGCTCGCTGTCGTCGGGGAACAGCGTCGACAGGCGGATGTCGGGCATCACCGACAGCCCGCCCATCGAACGCGCCAAGTTGGCGCCGGCGGCGGCGACGGTCTTCACCTGCCAGTCACCGGGCGTCTTCTGGAATTCGGGCGTGTTGATGCCTGCGACCGCGTAGGCGGCCTCCCAGTCGGCGAAGCCCTCGAAGAGGTAGAGATGGACGGTGCGGGTGGGGGCGGTGGTGCTCATGCCGACGTGGCGGCAAGGTGCGTGCCCGCCGGTCAGACCCTGGAGAAACCGCGCATGACGGCGTCACAAGGCGTGGGCGACACTCGCCGGATGGATCTCACTGTTGTCTCCTTGCGCGACGGCGAAACGCTCGGCGATCGCTTCCTGAAGGTCAACCATGCGGGCGAGCACGGCGCCGTGCATATCTACGCGGGGCAGATCCTGATGGCGCGCATCCGGGCACGCTCGATGCTCCCCGCGCTGCGCGAGTTCAAGGCGCATGAGGAAGGTCATCGGGCGATCTTCTGGCGCGAGCTGCAGCGCCGAGGTCGGCCGCGGTGCCGCAGCTACTGGCCATGCGCCCTCGGCGGCTTCGGGCTGGGCCTCGTGACCGGCCTGCTCGGCCGCCGGGCCATCGCGGCGACCACGGTCGCCGTCGAGCGCGTCGTGCTGGCCCATCTCGACGCCCAGGTCGCCTGCCTGCAAGGGAAGGACGCAGCGGCGGTCGACGCCATCGCCGCGATCGTGGCCGAGGAGCGTGAGCATTGCGATGCCTTCGCTGACGAGCTCGGCGAAGGCTCGTTGTGGGTGACGCTGCTCACGCCGGTCGTGGCCGCGTCGACGAAGACGGTCATCTGGCTCGGCTTGCGCTTGTGAGGCGGACCCACGCGCCGGCGCACCCTGTGACCGCCAGCGTCAACGCAGCCGCGCCAACATCGCCTCCAGCGCCGGCTGCGACAGCTCGCCGGTGCGTTTCCCGACGAGCTTCCCCGAGGCATCGAAGAGCAGCGTGGTGGGATAACCCGCCTGCTTGAACACCGCGCTGGCCTGGCGGCGTTCGTCGATGGCGACATTGCTCATGGTCAGGCGCTGCTGGCTCAGCCATTTCTCGACATGGGCCGCGTCCTCGCCCTGGTTGATGAAGACGAAGCGCACATCGGGCCGCTCGCGCTGCGCCTGCGCAAGCATCGGCATCTCGCGGATGCACGGTCCGCACCAGGTGGCCCACAGGTTGATCAGCACGGGCTTCCCGCGCAACGCGGCGAGATCGATCGCCTCGCCGTTCAACTGCTCGAAGCGCAAGGCCGGCAGCGGCTCGGCGGCAGGCCGCATGGCGAGCTGGATCTGTCCCGCGATTACGATCGCGGTGCCCAGCGCCAGCGGCACGGTCGCCGAGAGCCGCATCGCCGGCGCGTTCCTCAACTTGAAGGTCACGTACATCCACATCGCGACGATGCCGACCTCGGGCGACCAGCCGCCGTCGCGCAGGTTGAGGATGCTGAGCGGGTGCTCGGCGTACAGCTCCTTGTACTGGTAGAGGAAGCCGAGCCGCGCGAACACGATGGCAACCCACAGGCCGCGCCACAGCAGCGGCCCTGCGTCCTGCCCGCGCTTGCGCATGAGGAAGGTCGCGACGGTCAGCGATGCGGCCACCGCCGCGCACAGGTGCAGAAAGGCCCATGGCAGTACCAGCGGGCCGATGGCGACGGCCTCGTTCATCGCGGGCAGTCGGGTGAGCGGGCGGACGCGCGGTCGGTCACCGGGTCGGATCAGGTGGCGAAGATCCCGTCCGTGGACGCGAAGCCCTTGACCTCGATCGGATTCCCCGATGGGTCGAGGAAGAACATCGTCGCCTGCTCGCCGGGCTGGCCGGCGAAGCGGATGCTGGGCTTGAGCACGAACTCGATGCCGCGCGTCTCCAGCCGGTCCGCGAGCGCGCGCCAGTCCGGCATCGCCAGGATCACGCCGAGGTGCGGCATGGGGACCAGGTGATCCCCGACCTTGCCCGTGTTGCCGGTCTTGAACGGCTCGCCGAGGTGCAGCGAGATCTGGTGGCCGAAGAAATCGAAATCGACCCAGGTGTCGGTGCTGCGGCCCTCCTCGCAGCCGAGCACACCGCCGTAGAAGGCGCGGGCATCGTCGAGGTCGCGCACGTGATAGGCCAGGTGGAACACGGATCGCATGGGGACTCCCGGGCAGGGGTGATCGATCGGACGATCCTAGCCCCGAAGCCGCGCCCGCTAACATCGGACTCCTCTGTGTCGTGCGCTTGGGAGATCGGTGTGGATATGACCAGCTGGTTGGGCTTTGTCAGTGTGGCGCTGTTCGTCACGTTCACGCCGGGGCCGGCGGTGCTGATGGCGATCTCGAATTCGCTCAGCGTCGGGCCGCGGCGCGCGATGGTCGGATCGCTGGGCAATGCGATCGGGCTGCTGGCCGTGTCCGCGGCGACGACGGCGGGCCTCGGCGTCCTGCTGAGCACCTCGGCCCAGGCCTTTCTGGTCGTGAAGCTGCTCGGCGCCTGCTACCTGATCTGGCTGGGCATCAAGCAGTGGCGCCAAGGCGCGCGGATGTCGATGGCCACGGGCGACGCCGCCGCGGCGGAGGTCGCCGGCCTGTCGCGCCAGGCGCTCTTCCTGCGCGGCATCATGGTCGCGCTGACGAATCCCAAGGCGATCCTGTTCTTCACCGCGCTGTTCCCGCAGTTCATGAACCACCCGGAGACGGCGCTGCGCGACTTCGTCGTGCTGACGGTGACCTTCTCGTCCTGCGCGGTGCTGGCGCACGCGTTCTACGTGCTGCTCGCGCGGGCGCTGCGGCGGGGGCTGGCGTCGCCGACGCGGGTGAAGCTGATGAACCGGACCTTCGGCGCGTGCTTCGTCGCGCTGGGCGTCAGCCTGATCGGCTGGCGCGGCCGGACGCAGTGAGCGCGGCGCGGCCATGTTCTCGCATGTGTTCATCGGCGTCGCCGACTTCGATCGCGCCATCGGTTTCTACGCGCCGCTGATGGCCGTGCTCAACCTGCCGCAGCGCTTCCGCGATGACAGCCGACCGTGGGCGGGATGGCAGTCGGTGCCCGGGCCGCGTCCTCTGTTCCTCATCGGCCGGCCATTCGACGAACTCGCGCCCGCCGCCGGCAACGGTCACATGACCGCGTTCATGGCCGACACGCGCGCGATGGTCGACGCGGCACATGCCGCGGCCCTCGCGCACGGCGGCACTTGCGAAGGACCGCCCGGTCTGCGGCCCGACTATCACGAGCACTACTACGGCGCCTACTTCCGCGATCCGGATGGGAACAAGCTGTGCGTGGTGTGTCATGCGGCGCAGCCGGTCTGACATGCCGTTGCCCCGCACCGTCTGCTGGATCCCCCTCTGGAACGACGCGCAGCCCGGCGTCGGCATCGAGCACCTGCTGCTCTCCGACGGGCGTGCCGATGGCATCGTGATCGCGATCGATGAGGAGGCCGGACCGTTCCGGCTTGCCTATAGGCTGGACTGGGATAAATCGTGGCGATTGCGCGAGGCGACCTTGTCTCTCATCGACGACGAGGGCCGTGCCCTCCGTGCGATGCAGTTGAAGACCGACGGCAGTGGCCATTGGCAGGACGGTGCGGGGCGTGTCCTCGCCGAACTCGACGGATGCCTCGACATCGACATCTGGCCCACGCCGTTCACCAACAGCTTTCCGGTTCGCCGCGTCCCGTTGGCCGTCGGGGAACGACGCGAGTTCCGCATGGCCTGGGTCGACGGCACCGCGCTGACCGTGCGCCCGCAGGCGCAGGCCTATACACGGCTCGACGAGCGGCTCTATCGCTTCGAGTCGCTCAACGGCTCGGGCTTCGAGGCGGAGTTGCCGGTGGATGAAGACCTGCTGGTCCTGGACTACCCGGGTCTTTTCAGGCGTCATCGTGACTGATGCGGAAGGTCGCGATACTGCGCGACCCCGCCGACCGTTGCCTCCACACCATGAGTTTCCAAGCCGCGTTCATCGACTACCTCCACCGCTACGCCGCCAAGGACCTCGACGGCATTGCCGCGATGTTCTCGGAGGACGTCACGCTGCGCGATTGGAATCTCTCGGTGACGGGGCGCCATGCTGCGATCGCGGAGACGCGCAAGAACTTCGAGTCCGCCGCCTCGATCCACATCGAGGTGCTTCGGGTGCTGGAGAACGCGAGCTCGGTGGCCGGCGAATTGCGCATCCTCGTCGACGGGCACATCGAGCTGTTCGTCGTCGATGTGCTGGACTTCGATGCGGAAGGCCGGATCACGGCGATCCGGGCCTTCCTCGGGCGGGGCGATTGAGCGTGCCCGTCGCGCGCGGCGTCATTCGTCGGCGGTGAGCCGCACCAGCAAGGCGCCGACGCTCGCCACCGTCGCCAGGCCCGTGACGCCAATCCATCCCCAGTGCGTGAGCAGCACGCTGCCCAGCGCCGCGCCGGTGGCCATGCCGATGAACATGCCCGTGAACAGCAATGCGTTGAGGCGGCTGCGCGCGGCCGGATCGAGCCCGTAGACGATCGTCTGGTGGGCGACCAGCGCGGCCTGCACGCCGAAGTCGAAGACGATCGCGAGCACCACCAGCACGACGATCGCCGCGCTGCGGTCCAGCCATGCCGTCACCGACATCGCGGCGAAGGAGAGCGCCACCAGCAGCGAGCCCAGCTTGGTCACCACGCCGGGACCGCGCTTGTCGGCGATGCGTCCCGCCAGCGGCGCAGCCAGCGCACCCGCCGCGCCCGCCAGGCCGAACGCGCCCGACACCGCGCTGCCCAGCCCGAAGCGCTCGTGCAGCATCACCGCCAGCGTCGACCAGAACGCGCTGAACGCCACGGCCAGCAGCGCCTGGGCGATCGCTGCGCGACGCAGCCTCGGCAGCGTCCGCCACAGGCCGCCGAGCGAGTTCAGCAGCGCGCCATACGTCGTGCGCATCACCGGTGGCGAGGACGGCAGCCAGCGCCAGCTGGCCAGGCCCGCGACCGTCAGCGCCAGCGCCGCCAGGCCGTAGACCCAGCGCCAGCCCAGCGCCTGCGCGATCACGCCGCTCATCACGCGCGACAGCAGGATGCCGAGCAGCAGTCCGGTCATCACCTGGCCGACGATGCGGCCGCGATGCTCCGCGGGGCTCAGCGAGGCGGCCATCGGCACGACGTCCTGTGCCAGCGTCGCTGTCAGTCCGAGCACCGCGCTCGCGACCAGGAAGGGCGCGAAGCCCGGCGCGAAGCCGCACAGGAGCAGCGTGGCGATCAGCAGCACGAACTTGGTCAGGATGACCTTGCGGCGATCGAAGCGGTCGCCGAGCGGCGTCAGCAGCAGGATGCCGGCCGCGTAGCCCAGCTGCGTCAGCATCGGCACCGCGCCGATGCCGGCGGTCGAGGCATGCAGGTCCTCGGCGAGCGGCGCCAGGATCGGTTGGCTGTAATAGAGCGACGCGGCGCCGAGGCCCGCCGACGCCGCCAGCAGCACGATCAGCGGCGCGGACGGGGTGGCGGGGTCGCGCGGCGCGGCGGCGGCGGCGTTTGAAGGCATGGGAAGGCTGGACATGGCAACTCCCGAAGGATGGGTCAAGATGGCGTGAAGAGGAAGGAGGCGAGGTGGGTGAGCACCCGATGACCCGCATTCTTCGGATTCAAGGCCTTGGCGGGAACCGGTCCGGCTTGCACAGCGCCCATACGCACGGCGTATAAAGCGAGCCATGAACGACGCCAACCGGGACAGCGGCCAGGACCGCCTCGCACTGCTGCAGACCTTTCTCCGCGTGGCGGAGGCGGGCAGCTTCTCCGCCGCCGCGCTGCAGCTCGCGACCACGCAACCCACCGTGAGCCGCCGCGTGCAGATGCTGGAGTCGCTGCTCGGCGCCCGGCTCGTCGAGCGCTCCACGCGCGGGCTCCGCTTGACGGAGGAGGGCGAGCGCTGCGCCGCGCAGGCGCAGGACCTGATCGACGGCTGGCAGTCCCTCGCGGAAGAACTCGAAGGCGGCGAGGAGCTGTCCGGCACCCTTCGGCTGCGCGTGCCGCATGCCTTCGGGCAGAGTCAGCTGATCGAGCCGCTCGCGGCTTTCCTCACCAAGCACCCGAGAGTGTCGGTGGAGTGGATGCTGCAGGACCAGTTGCCGGACTTCAGCCGCGAGAACGTCGACTGCTCGCTGCTGGTCGGCGAGATCAGTCAGCCCAACCTGGTCGCCACGCAACTGGCCGAGATTCCCCGCGTGCTGGTGGCGACGCCGCAGCTCGCGAAGAAGCTGCCCAAGGGCCTGGGCAAGCGGCCGCCGGAGGAGATCGCCGAACTGCTCGGCGCGCAGCCGTGGCTGGCGCTGCTGGCGTTCTATCGCGACGGCGTGGATCTGCGCGCCGCGGACGGCGAGGCGCGGATGCACATCGCGTTCCGTCCGCGCCTGGGGACGGACAGCCTCTTCGCGCTGATCGAATCGGCACGTCGCGGATTGGGCCTCGCGCTGGTGTCGCAGTGGGCCGTCTTCGACGACATGGCCGAAGGGCGTCTCGTGCGCGTGCTGCCCGAGTGGTGCGCGACGCCGCTGCCGATCTCGCTGGTCTATCCCTCGCGCCGACTGCAGCCCGCCCGGCTGCGTGCGTTCCTGCAGGTGATGCGCGAGGTCATTCCCACCATGCGCGGCATGCGCGAAGTCCGCCGCCGCGCCAGGACGTGAGTGCTTCCACCTCCACAAGTTGAGGATCACGACGACTCATCCGTCGCACATCTCGACCAAGAGCCTCAGAACCAGCCAGTGCCAGGGCTTGCCGCGATGCGTAGATTGCTGGCTCTGGCTGTGCAACTTGAGATGAGAGGGCTTATGCAAATCAAAATGTTCATCGCACTGCGCCGTGCCGGCGTGTCCGAGAGCGACGCGCACACCGCCACTGATGCTGTGGGCGACGAGATCAAGGCGAGGTTTCAGGACGTGAAGGACGAACTGGCGTCCAAGAAGGATGTGGACAAGGCTAAGACGGAAATCCTGTCGGTGATGGAGCGGCGATTCGGCGCCCATTTGTGCTGGACCATCGTGACCATCGGCGGAGGTTTTGGAATTCTGGGGATCGTGCTCAACCTGTACCGGTTGCTTCCATGACCTGCCGAAGAAGAAGAAGACCGCCCGAGGGCGGTCTTCTTCATGGTGCCGTTGAATCTTCCGATCAACGACGAGCGAGCGATCAGCCCTTGGTCGCGGGCTTCGCCGGCGCGGCCGGCTTCTTCGCTCCCGGCGGCAGCGCCTTGCCGTTGCCGGTCATGGACATCTCCATGTCCATGCGCATCTTGTTGCCCTGCGGGCCGGCCATGTCCACGCCCATCGTCATCGCCATCGTGCTGCGCACCATCAGGCGATCCGCGAGCCGCAGGTCCATCTTGCCGCGGCCCGAGCCGGTCATCGCGCCCTCCACCGGACCCGCCGGCGCCGACGCGCCCGAGGCCGCCGGTGCCGGCGCGGCGAAGCTCATGTCCATCCGCACGTCCACGTCGAACGACGCGATGCCCTTGTTCACCGACGTCAGCGTGTACCGGCCCAGCAGCTTGCCCGCCTTCGACGACGCCATCGGCAGGTTCATGTCGATCGGCATCTCGAGGGTCTCGCCGACCTTCAGCGACTTGCCGTTGAACTTGCGCATCCAGTCGAAGCTCTGGTTGAAGATCTTCTCCTGCATCTCCTTGCTCAGCGCCTGCGCCTGCCCGGCGTTGGACAGCTGCAGATCGATCTTCTCGAACTGGTCGTCCTTCAGCTGCGCGCTGAAACGCATCGGGCCCTGCGGCGGCATGGGCCGCGCCTGACCCGTGCCGTCGCGCATCTCGCTCTGGAGCGTGGTGACCTCGGCGTTGAGCGTGTAGGCGCCGTCAGGGCCCTTCGCCGTCGTCGACAGGTCCTGACGCATGCCCATCTTCATCGTGATGGGCATCGAGGCCTTCATCTGCGCCATCTGCGCGCGCTGCTGCTCGGTCGCGTTCGGCGGCAGCTGCATGGACATGTTCATCTTCATGTCCATGGCGATGTCGACCTGCTGCCGCGTCGACGGCAGCGGCACCATGTTGAGCTTGACGCTGTCCTGCGCCATCGCGGCGGGCACCGCCACCGCGGCCTGCACCGCCAGCGCGGCGACGAGGGAAAGGATTCGAGCCATGTGCGTGTCTCCCTGGATCTGCTTGAGTCTGCTTGAGTCTGCGTGATTCCGCGTGAATCTTCGTGAATCTGCCGGGGCGGTGGACCGTCAGCCCCGGTAGTTGTCCTGCATCCGGTACCCGCGCGCATACAGCGCGAAGAGCAGCGCCGCGAGCAGCGCGAAGCCGGCGAAGAAGAACATCTGGAAGGCCGTGACGCTGGTGCCCGTCGACTGGATGTAGGCCGTCACCGCGGCGCCCTTGACGCTGGAGTTGGCCAGCAGCACCCACAGGTTGCCGATCGTCACCGACAGGTTCCAGAAGCTCGTGATCACGCCCTTCATCGCCAGCGGCGCCTGACTGTAGGCGAACTCCAGACCGGTCGCCGACACCAGCACCTCGCCCAGCGTGAGCAGCGCGTAGGGCAGCACCTGCCAGGTGATGTCGACCGCGTGGCCGCCGTCGATCCACAGCTGCAGGCCGCCGACCACGATCCAGGCGAGGCCCGCGAACGCGATGCCCGCGCCCATGCGGCGCAGCGCGGTGACCTTCAGGCCCAGCTTCGACAACAGCGGATACAGCACCAGGTTGTTGAACGGGATCAGGATCATGACCAGCGCCGGATTCAGCGCCTGCATCATCGAGGACTTGAACCACTCGGGCTTGGCCATCTGGTCGGCCTGCAGCACCCAGGTCGAGGCCTTCTGGTCGAACAGGGACCAGAACGGCGTGACCAGCGCGAACAGCACCAGCAGGCGCAGCACCGTGCGCACGCCTTCGACGGCCTCGGCCGGGTGCACCGCGCGGGCGCGCTCCAGCTGCATCCATGCGCCGATACCGCCGAAGCCCATCACGAGCACCAGCGCCGAGCAGAACGCGATCACGAAGCCGAGGTTGGGCGTCAGCAGCAGCGCGCCGATGGCCAGCACCACGCCCAGCCCCGCGACGAACAGCCCGCCGCGGCCCTGGCCGGGCGCCTGCGACAGCAGCGCCGTGCGCACGACCTTCAGGAAGCCGTGCGGGTCGCGGTGCGACTCGCCGGCCGGGACGTGCGTGTACTTGCGGCGGCCGCTCCAGAAGATCACCGTCGCGAGGAACATCAGCGCGCCCGGTATCCCGAAGGCCACGCTCGCGCCGAACCTGTCCAGGAAGATCGGCATCAGCAGCGACGCGAAGAACGAGCCGAAGTTGATGATCCAGTAGAAGGCGTCGAAGACCTTCTGCGCCAGCGTGCGGTTGCTCTTGTCGAACTGGTCGCCGATGAACGAGCTCACCAGCGGCTTGATGCCGCCCGAGCCCAGCGCGATCAGGAACAGGCCGAAGTAGAAGCCGCGCAGGTTGTTCTCGAAGATGGCCAGGCAGGCATGGCCGGCGCAGTACACCAGGCTCAGCCAGAAGATGGTGTTGTACTTGCCGAAGAAGCGGTCCGACAGCCAGCCGCCCAGCAGCGGGAAGAAGTAGACGCCGATGACGAAGGTGTGGAACACCTCCTTGGCCTCGCCCTTGCGCAGCGGCTCCGGGATCGCCAGCAGCAGGCTGGTCATCAGGAACACCGTCAGGATGTTGCGCATCCCGTAGAAGCTGAAGCGCTCGCAGCCCTCGTTGGCGATGATGTACGGGATCTGCGGCGGCATCTTCGGCTTGGCCTTCGCCGCCGAGTCTGCCGCGCCTGCCGCGTCGCCCCCAGGGGCGGCGATGGTGGAGGAGGTGTTCAAGAGTCTGTCTCCGTCATGTCGCGAGGCGCTCGTGACGCCCCAAAAGGAAAGCCGCCGGGCAGGGCCTCGGCGGCTTGGCGGCGAACACCGGTGGGTGTCCGCCGCGATCTTCAGTCGATCAACCGGCCTTCATCAGGCGCGATCGTCGTTGCTTTACGCTTCGAAGGGCAGCTTGATCTGGTTGAGATCCTTGCGGGTCTCGACCAGCACCAGCGGGCCCTCATCGACCACCACCACCGGCGCGGGCTCGCGGCCCAGCGGCGCGGCGGCCGGCTCGGCAGCCATCGCAGCCTTGGCGGCGGCGATCTTGTCGGCGTCGCTGTTGACCCAGACCAGGCCGGCGCCTTCGGCGACAGCGCTGAGCTCGGTCATCGGCAGCTCGAAACGAGGCACCGAGGCCGGGGCCGGCGCGGCTGCCGCGATGGCAGGCGCAGCGACCGGGGCAGGGGCCTGGACCGGAGCCGGCGTCGGCGCGACAGCGGCCACCGGCGCTTGCACCGGTGCCTGCTTCGGCTCGTCGCCCAGTTCCAGCTGACGCGGCGCGGCGCCGGCATCCAGCACGATGCCGTCCAGCGCGGCGACTGCCGGCGACGGAGCGACGTCGCCCGCGGCGTTCACGCCATCGACCGGCGCGCCTTCACCTTCGCCTTCGCGGCGGTCACGGCGATAACGGTCGCGACCACGGCCACGACGGCGGCCCTGGCCTTCCGCGCCGCCTTCCGCGCCTTCCTCGCCGGCCGGTGCGTCGCCCTCGACCACCGGGGCCGCGGCGGACTCGGCGCCATCAGCGAACGAGGTCTCGCCGGTCGGGGCCTGGCCTTCGACCAGCGCGCCTTCGACCTGCTCCGCGCCCTCGACGCCTTCACCGCGATCACGGTTGCCGCGACGACGACGACGACGGCCTTGGCGCTCGTCGCCGGCTTCGCCCAGCGGCGTCTCCAGCGGTTGCGTGTCGGCGAAAGCGATCGGCGACTCGACGTTGGCCGCTTCGGTGCCGGCCAGCGTGGCGAGTTGCTCCTGGTTCACGTCGGCGGGGCGTTCCTCGCGGCGGCGGCGGCCTTCGCCGCGCTCACCCCGGTCACCGCGCTCGGCGCGCTCCGGACGGTCGCCACGCTCCGGACGATCACCGCGTTCGGTGCGTTCCTGACGCGGCGCGCCTTCGACGGCCTGTTCCGGCTTGTCGGCGCGTTCGTTGCGGCGCGGACGGTCACCGCCGCGCTCGCCACGGTCACCACGCTCTGCACGCTCGCCGCGCTCGGCGCGATCGCCGCGTTCCGGACGCTCGGCGCGACCTTCCTGCTGCGGCTTGCCTTCGCCGCGCGGCTTGCCGTCGCGGGCCTTCTGTTCACCGCGCTCGCCGCGTTCACCGCCTGCGCGTTCACCGCGCTCGCCGCGTTCGCCACGGCGGTTGCGATCGCCGCCACGGCCGCCGTTGCGGTCGCGATCACCACCACGTTCGCCACGCTCACCGCGCTCGCCACGTTCCTTCTTGGCGGGCTCGGCCGACTTGGCTGCGGGGGCCGGCGCCGGTGCGGGCGCAGGCTCGCCACCGAACAGGCTCTTGATCCAGCCGAAGAAGCCACCACCGGCGGCCACGGGCGCGGCCGCGGCGGCAGGCGCCGCCACCGGGGCGGCAGCCACCGGCTCGACAGCCTTGGGCGCGGGCGCGACCGGCATCGGGGCCGGCTGCTCTGGCAGGATGCCCTTGATCAGCGGCTCCTGCTTGTTCTTCTTCTCGGCGCCGCGGCGGGTGATGCTTTCCTCTTCCTGCTGCTCCTCGATCATCGTGTAGCTCGCCTGCAGGTTCTCCAGGCGGGGATCGTCGTGGCGCAGGCGCTCGAGCTTGTAGTTCGGCGTGTCGAGGTGACGGTTGGGCACCAGCAGCACGGTCACGCGCTGCTTGAGCTCGATCTTGGTGATCTCGGTGCGCTTCTCGTTGAGCAGGAACGAGGTCACTTCCACCGGCACCTGCACGTGCACGGCGGCGGTGTTGTCCTTCATGGACTCTTCCTGGACCATGCGCAGGATCTGCAGCGCGGAGGACTCCGTGTCGCGGATGTGGCCGGTGCCGTTGCAGCGCGGGCAGGTGATGTGGCTGCCTTCGCTCAGCGCCGGGCGCAGGCGCTGGCGGCTCAGTTCCAGCAGACCGAACTTGCTGATCGAGCTGAACTGCACGCGGGCGCGATCCTGGCGCAGCGCGTCGCGCAGGCGCTGTTCGACCTCGCGGCGGTTCTTGGACTCCTCCATGTCGATGAAGTCCACGACGATCAGGCCGCCCAGGTCCCGCAGACGCATCTGGCGCGCGATCTCGTCGGCGGCTTCCAGGTTGGTGCGGGTGGCGGTTTCCTCGATGTCGCCGCCGCGGGTGGCGCGCGCCGAGTTCACGTCCACCGAGACCAGCGCCTCGGTGTGGTCGATCACGATGGCGCCGCCCGACGGCAGGTTCACCGTGCGGCTGAAGGCCGTCTCGATCTGGTGCTCGATCTGGAAGCGGCTGAACAGCGGCGCGTCGTCACGGTAGCGCTTGACCTTGTGTGCCGTCTCCGGCATCACGTGCGACATGAACTGGTGGGCCTGTTCGAAGATGTCGTCCGTGTCGATCAGGATCTCGCCGATGTCGGCGGTGAAGTAGTCGCGGATCGCGCGGATCACCAGCGACGACTCCTGATAGATCAGGAAGGCGCCCTTGCCGCCCGACGCTTCGTCGATGGCGGTCCAGAGCTTGAGCATGTAGTTCAGGTCCCACTGCAGCTCGGCGGCGGAACGGCCGATGCCGGCGGTGCGGGCGATCAGCGACATGCCCTTCGGGTACTCGAGCTGGTCGAGCGCGTCCTTCAGCTCTTCACGGTCCTCGCCCTCGATGCGGCGCGAGACGCCGCCGCCGCGCGGGTTGTTGGGCATCAGCACCAGGTAGCGGCCGGCCAGCGACACGAAGGTCGTCAGCGCCGCGCCCTTGTTGCCGCGCTCTTCCTTCTCGACCTGGACCAGCAGCTCCTGGCCTTCCTTGATCACGTCCTGGATCTTGGCGGAGCGCACGTCGGCGCCTTCGCGGAAGTAGGTGCGCGAGATCTCCTTGAACGGCAGGAAGCCGTGGCGGTCCTCGCCGTAATCGACGAAGCAGGCCTCCAGCGACGGCTCGACGCGCGTCACGACCGCCTTGTAGATGTTGCCCTTGCGCTGTTCGCGGCCTTCGATCTCGGTCTCGAAGTCCAACAGCTTCTGGCCATCGACGATGGCCAGGCGACGCTCTTCCTGCTGCGTCGCGTTGATCAGCATGCGTTTCATCAGTTCTCCTCCACGCCAGGGCGTTGCCGCTGACGCGCGTACCTCAGAACCGCCGCCGGAGATTCACCGGCGGGCGATTCGACCGATGCACGAGAAACGCGAAAGAACCAATGAAAGGATCGCCCTGGACTGCAAATTGAACGGCTCGTTCGACCGTTCAGCGATGCAGCGTTGGCGCGTGCGCCGCGGGCCCCGGATCGGCTGTTTGGGTCCTCAAGCGCGCCGACTGAGGCGCGACCCGACCACGGCCGGAGCCTGGCGTGTGGACGAAGCCAACACGCGCTCGCAGGCGGCGGGGGGTGGAATGGACCGAAGAAAACATCCGGAAACGGAGCCTGGGTGCTGACGTCAGCGCCGGGGCTTGCGCCCGTCTTCTGACGTCGTGAAACCTTGTTGTGCTGCCCGCGCCGCCTGCCGACATCCTGGAATGCGACCGGCCACATGGGCATGGTTCTGACGACGTTGCTCTGCCGTCCGGCCTCGGTGCCTGCCCGCTCGCTTTGGGAAGCGGGCCCGACCTCGATGACCTGACGTTGCATCACCAAAAGTGATGAGCAGCCTACTCACAATGACTGCTCACCGCCACGTTCTCGTCGACCTCGAACGCGCACGTCCGAGTAAAATGAGAAAAATCAAATACTTACAACGGAAACGTGGCAAGCAGCATTATAGGGGCTAAAGCCCGCAAGGCCGCCCCAGGGACTGCCCGCAGTGCCGCGAGGGGGGCCGCGCCCCCCAAAACCGCTTCGGCCGCTTCGGCCGCTTCGGCCGTGTCTGCGGCGCCGGCCGTGCCGCCGCCTGCGGCGACGGTGACGCCCGTCGCCTCGGCGCAGGTCCGTCAACTGACCGTCGACGAGGGCTCCGCCGGACAACGGCTGGACAACTTCCTGATCCGCGAACTCAAGGGCGCGCCCAAGACGCTGGTCTACCGGATCATCCGGTCCGGCGAGGTGCGCATCAACAAGGGCCGCTGCAGCGCCGACTCGCGGCTGGCCGTGGGCGACGTGGTGCGCGTGCCGCCGGTGCGCCTGGCGGAGAAGCCCGCCGAGCAGGCCGCCGCCGTTCCCGCCCGCGAGTTCCCGGTCGTCTTCGAGGACGAGCACCTGATCGTCGTCGACAAGCCCGCCGGCGTGGCGGTCCACGGCGGCTCGGGCGTGAGCTTCGGCGTGATCGAGCAGCTGCGGCGCGCACGCCCGCAGGCGAAGTTCCTGGAGCTGGTGCACCGGCTGGACAAGGAAACCTCGGGCCTGCTGATGATCGCCAAGAAGCGCAGCGCGCTGACGCACCTGCAGGACCAGTTGCGCGACCGCGAGACCGGCAAGACCTACGCGGCGCTGGTCGCCGGTGCGTGGGCGAAGGGAAAGAAGGTCGTGGACGTCCCGCTGCTGAAGTTCGTCGGCAGCGACGGCGAGCGCTGGGTGAGGGCGGTGCCCGATCCCAAGGATCCGCAGGCGGACCAGGCCAAACGGTCGATCAGCCTGGTGAAGGTGGTCGAAGCGTATTCGGGCGACAGCGGCGGCAACAGTGGCAAGGCCGCCGGCAGCGGCGGCTACAGCCTGCTCGACGTCACGATCAAGACCGGTCGCACGCACCAGATCCGGGTCCACCTGGCCCACGAAGGCCACCCGATCGTCGGCGATCCCAAGTACGGCGACTTCGAGGCCAACCGCGCGCTGGCCCGCGGTGCGTTGCGCTTCGACCGGATGTTCCTGCATGCGCGCCAACTGCGCGTGGTGCACCCGGCGACCGGCGAGACCTTGACCCTGGAGGCGCCCTTGCCGCCGGAGTGCGAGAAACTGCTGGCCGCGCTGCGCCGCCCGGCGCCCTGACGACCTCTTGCGGACTGCCATGCCTCAACGCTTCGATCTGATCGTCTTCGACTGGGACGGCACCCTGTTCGACTCCACCGCGCTGATCGTGCGCTGCATGCAGGCCGCGTCGGCGGACCTCGGCCTGGAGCCGCCGTCGCGCGAGCGCGCCGCCTACGTCATCGGCATGGGCCTGATCGAGGCGCTGCAGTACGCGTTGCCGGGCCTGGACCCGTCGCGGTATCCGGAGCTCGGCCAGCGCTACCGGCACCACTACTTCGCGTCGGCGCACGAGGTGACGCTGTTCGACGGCGTGCCGGAACTGCTGCGCGACCTGAAGGCGCGACACCACTGGCTGGCCGTCGCGACGGGCAAGAGCCGCCGCGGCCTGGACGAGGCGCTGGCCGCCGTGGACATGAAGACGCTGTTCGACGGCACCCGCACCGCGGACGAAACCGCCGGCAAGCCGAATCCGCAGATGCTGCTGGAGCTGATGCGCGAGTTCGGCGCCGACCCCGAGCGCACGCTGATGATCGGCGACACGACGCACGACCTGCAGCTGGCGCGCAACGCCGGCTGCCCGGCGGTGGCGGTCACCTACGGCGCGCATGAGCACGAATCGCTGCGCGGCTTCGAGCCGCTGCTGGTCGCGCACGATGTGCCGACGCTGCGCGACTGGCTGCTGACGAACGCTTGACCCACGCCTGACTGCTTCCTGATTTCCCTCCGATCTGTCCCGCTTCCCGGACCCCTCCCGAATGACCCCCGAGCAAGACCTGCCCCCGGTGCCGCTGTGCGCCTCCTCCGAGCTGGAGGAACGCGGTCGCGCGCACACCTTCGACGTGCTGCAGTTCCGCCAGCCCGCCTCGGCCTTCGTCCTGCGCTTCGACGGCGAGGTCGTCGGCTACCTGAACCGCTGCGCGCATGTGCCGACCGAGATGGACTGGCAGGAGGGCGAGTTCCTGGACAGCAAGAAGGAATACATCATCTGCAGCATCCACGGCGCCGTGTACCACCCGCGGGACGGACGCTGCGTGACCGGCATGTGCGGCCGTTTCGGCCTGACCAAGCTCGACGTGCGCGAGCGCGACGGCCAGGTCTTCTGGTATCCCTCCCGCGACACGCGACCCGTTTTCGAGGATTGAATGAACCCCAACGACGACTCCAGCGCCGGCAGCGACCTGCCGCGCCCGATCCCCGACGCGACGGCGCGCCCGGAGGACATCCTGAAGGCCGCGGCGCCCGCCGCGCCTGCTTCCGCGACGGCGTCCGCCTCGCAGGCCTCGGCCGGTGCTTCGCCGCTGCCAGGCCGCTACGAGCACGTGATCGAGCAGTTCGCCCATGACTACCTGCGCGACCGCCGCAGCGACCGGCGCTGGAAGACCTTCTTCCGGCTGATCTGGGTGTCGGTGCTGCTGCTGTTCATCTGGTCGATGTTCGCGACCAAGCACCATGGTGGCGCGACGACCGGGCCGCACACGGCGCTCGTCGAGGTGCGCGGCGAGATCGCGCCCGACACCGAGGCCAGTGCCGAGCTCATCAACGCCGCGCTGAAGGCCGCGTTCGAGGACCAGGGGTCGCAGGCGGTGGTGCTGCGCATCAACTCGCCGGGCGGCAGTCCGGTGCAGGCGGGCATCGTCAACGACGAGCTCAAGCGCCTGAAGGCGCTGCACAAGAAGAAGGTCTACGCGGTCGTCGAGGAGATCTGCGCCTCCGGCGCGTACTACATCGCCGCGGGCGCGGACGAGATCTACGTCGACAAGGCGTCGGTGGTGGGCTCGATCGGCGTGCTGATGGACGGCTTCGGCTTCACCGAGGTGATGAAGAAGGTCGGCGTCGAGCGCCGCCTGATGACGGCGGGCGAGAACAAGGGGATGCTGGATCCGTTCTCGCCGGTGACCCCGAAGCAGCAGGCCTACGCGCAGGCGATGCTGGACCAGATCCACCAGCAGTTCATCGCGGTCGTGCGCGAGGGGCGCGGCACGCGGCTCAAGGAGACGCCGGAGATGTTCTCCGGCCTGTTCTGGAACGGCGAACAGGCGATCCAGCTCGGCCTGGCCGACGGCACGGGCAACCTCGACTACATCGCCCGCGAGGTGGTGAAGGCCGAGGACGTCGTCGACTACACGCCGCGCGACAACGTCGCCGAACGCATCGCCAAGCGCTTCGGCGCGTCGATGGGCGAGGGCGCGGTCAAGGCGATGCGCTCGATGACGACGATTCGCTGATCCGCTGATCCAGCGATCCGGCGATCCGATCTCCAGCGGAAGAGGACTACGGCGCGGCATCTTCGCCGTGCGCCGCAAGGCGGCGCGCGGCCGGTGCGTTCCGTACCGGCACGCCCTGACGTGCCATTCTTCCGAAGGAGAACTTCTCATGACGACGACTGCATCGCAGCACCTGCCCCTGTCCACGACGAGGGCCGATATCGAACCGTCGATGCTCGCACTGGAATACGCGGGTTCGATCCTGAGTCAGTCGACCTGGTTCCTCCCGTTTGCCGGGGAATGGGCTGAATTCAATGGCTTGGCCGTGAAAGCGGCCTTGCCCGACGCGCAGGAGCAGCAGCTGATCCAGGCCATCTCGGCAGGGTTCCTGGCCACGACCGACGTCGACCGCATCGCGGCTGACGTCCTGGCCGAGGACGTGTTGCGGATCGCTGTCGGCCTCAACCCCGGCGTGCTGATGAATCAGCCGCAGGGGGTCGAGCAGGCGAACGCGGTGCTCTGAGCCCGCGCCGTTCCGGGAGCGGGACGGCGGCCGGCTTCGTGTGATGCCGGCCGTCGTGTCCGCGGGGCGGATGCCCGACAATGCGGGCCGACCCAGCCATCGCCGCGAGCGCGCCTTCCGCGCACCGCGGCGACGTCGCCAGGCCTGTTCACACTCCCAGCCCCCAGGACTGCTTCCATGAACATTGCCTCTCGCGGCGCCGCGTCGGTGCTTCTTCCTCTCCTGCTCGCGGCGTGCGCGTCATCCACCACCGAGGCGCCGCGGACGACGCCGGCATCCTCCCAGGTCGAGCCCGAATTCGTGCTGCTCGGCGAGCTGCACGACAACCCCGAACACCACCGCGCCCGCGCCGAGCAACTGCGTCGGCTGATCGCGCAGGAGCCGAAGACGGTGGTCGTCTTCGAGCAGTTCTCGCGCGGCGAGGACGCGGCCGTCGCACAGGCGCGCAAGACGTCTCCGGGCGATGTGAACGCCGTCATCGATGCGGCGAAGTTCGATCGCAAGGGCTGGCGCTGGCCCTTGCATCAGCCGCTGTTCGATGTCGCGCTGCAATCCGGCGCGGAAGTCCGCGGCGGCAACATCGATCGCGACCAGGTTCGCAAGATCGTCCGCGAAGGCGACGCCGCCTGGCCCGCGGATCTCATCGCGCTGCGCGATCGCACCGTCTGGAACGGCACGCAGCAGGACGCGCTGCGCAAGGACATCCAGGACGGCCACTGCGGTGCGATGCCGGAGGCCATGCTGCCCGGCATGGTCCAGGCGCAACGCGCGCGTGACGCGGCGATGGCGCAGGCGATGCTCGATGCGAGGAAGTCGGGCGCGAAACGCGTCGTGCTGATCGCGGGGAACGGGCACGTGCGCCGCGATGTCGCCGTGCCGGTCTACCTGCAGGCGGCCGGGGTGCCGGCGTCGGACATCGATGCCATCGCGTATCTGGAGCCGGGGAGCCCGGCTCCGGTCGACGGCTACGACCGCGTCGAACGTGCGCCCGCGCCGTCCCGCGAAGATCCCTGCGCGCAGTTCAAGCGCTGAGTGGGCTCGGGCCTGCGGACCTTTGGCTCGAATACTGCGGTACTGCCGCGGCCGCTGGCCCTCACCCCTGCCCTCTCCCGCAAGCGGGAGAGGGGGTAAGAAGGGCGCAGCCACGCCTCTCTTTCGCAAAGGGAAGAAAGGGTAGGAAGGGCTCCGGTAGGACTCCCTCTCCCGCTAGCGGGAGAGGGCGGGGGTGAGGGCCAACCCCTGCCGGCATGGCAACAGGCTTCGTCGCAGTTGCCCGAATGCACTGAGCCCATGGAAGTCGGGCAAAGAACGACGGGGTGTTCAGGCCAGCACGACCTCGACGCCACGCCGCCGCAGTTCCCCGACGATGCCCTCGTCGGCTTCCTTGTCCGTGATCAGCATGTCGATCTGCTCGACCGGCGCGATCACGGAGAGGTTGCGCTTCATCAGCTTGGAGGCGTCCGCGACCGCAACGATCTGGCGCGCAATCTTCATCATCTGCGCATTCAGCTGCGCCTCCAGCAGGTGCGGCGTCATCAGCCCGATCTCAGGGTCGAGACTGTCGACACCCAGGAACAGGCGGTCCGCGTAGAGACTCTGCAGCGCCGTCACGGCCTGCGGGCCCGACAGGGAATACGAGTTCTGCCGCAGCAGGCCGCCCGGCATGATCACGTTGACGCCCGGCACCGTCGCCAGCAGCACCGCGATGTTCAGCGCGTTGGTGATGACGTTCAGCGACTGCAGCCGCAGGCCGCGGATCTGCTTGGCGATCTCCTCGGTCGTCGAGCCGGAGTCCAGCAGGATGGTCTCGCCATCGCGGATCAGCTTGGCCGCCTCGACGGCAATGCGCACCTTCTGCTCGTGGTGCAGCTTCTGCTTGACGCTGATCGGCACCTCTTCGGTGTCGCGATGCGCCAGCGCGCCGCCGTGCGTGCGCAGCAGCGCGCCCGTCGACGCCAGCGCGTTCAGGTCGCTGCGGATCGTCACGACCGAGATGCCGAAGCGCTCGGCCAGCTCCTCCACCGTGACCTTGCCCTGCGCCTGCACCTGCTCGCGGATCAGCCGCCGGCGCTCGTCGATCAGCAACGCGGCGTCAGGCTTCTCGGCGATGGTGGAAGTAGTGGTGGTCATGGGAAACGGAAGCGATGAACTTTCGGATGATATCGATCCGGCGATGTTCGCAAGCCCCGGCCCGACCCTCAGGCTCCCTCTCCCGCTTGCGGGAGAGGGTGGGGGTGAGGGCCAGCGGCCGTCGCAGGCCGGAGCTGCACGCCCGCCAGCCGAGCGGCATACATGGCTGCGCCCATCTCCGGACCGAAGCGCGGCACGATCAACTCGGCGCCCGGGACCTCGCGCGCGAGCGCCAGCCGCAGCGCATCGGTGACGGTGGCTCCGGCCTCGAAGACGCCGCCGGTGTAGGAGACCGGCACCGTCGCGTCCGCCGGCAGCGCCAGTTGCCGGGCGATGGCGCCCGCGAGCGCGGCGAGTTCTTCGCCGGCGCGCTCGAGCAGCGCGATCGCCTGCGCGTCGCCGTCGGCCGCCGCCGCGGACACGAGCCGCGCGAACTGCGCGAGCCGGCTGCGCGCCGCGTCGCCGTTGATCGCCGCGCAGAGGTCCAGGTCGTGCGCGAGTTGGAAATGCTCCCGCACCAGGCCGAGCAGCGGTCCCGGCGCGGCGCGCCCGTCCGCCATGCGCGAGAAGAGCGCGAGGCCTTCGCGCGCGAGCCAGTAGGCCGAGCCCTCGTCGCCGAAGACCTCGCCCCAGCCGCCGGAGCGCGCGCCGCGCCCCTGCCACTCGCCGTAGGCGATCGAGCCGGTGCCCGCGACGAGGCTGATGCCGTCGGCGCCGCCGAGCGAGCCGGCCCAGCTGCAGACCATGTCGTTGCCGATGACCGCGCGCGGCAGCACGCCGGCCAGCAGACCGTCGAAGTCGGCCAGCAGCGCGCTGTCCTCGCCGTGGGCGGGCAGACCGGCGAAGGTCGACGTCACCCGCGACGGCGCCAGGCCGGCCTGCTTCAGCGTCTCGGCGACGCCGTCGCGCAGCAGCGCGCGCAGCGCATCGAAGCCGATCTCGAGGTAGTAGCTGGTGCTGCCGACGTGACGCGCCAGCAGCCGGCCGTCGCCGTCCAGCAGCAGGAAGGAGGTCTTGGTGCCGCCCCCGTCGATGCCGAGGAAGATCGGGCGGTCGGTGGCGTCGTGGGTGACGGGAGTCATGAGCGGATCATCGGACTGGTCGGAGGTCGGGGCGATGCGGGTGCAAGCCGTGGGGCGCGTCGCTGCGAGAGTCGTGGTGCGGGCGCCGGGCGACTCAAGGCGCCGCCGCGGCGAGCGGATGGATGATGACGCCGCTGACGACGCGCGTCACGGTGCCCGACGCGCTCGGATTGTCCGGCGTGATGCCGAGCTTGAGCGAGGCCAGCAGCGCCAGGCATTGCGCGAAGACCAGCGCCACCGGCGTCAGCGCGAGGTCGGGCGCGTTGACCGGCAGGTCGAGCAGCACGTCGTCCGCGGCCAGCGCGTCCTCCGCGTTCAACGCCGAGGTGCTCAGCGCGACGATCCGGCCGCGGCCCTGGCGGCGCAGCTCGCGCAGCAGGTCCAGGTCGTAGCGCCGGGTGTAGCTGTCGTTGGACAGCACGATCAGCACCAGCGTGCGGTCGTTCAGGATGGTTTTCGGGCCGTGGCGGAAACCCAGCGGCGAATCGGCCAGCGCGACAAGGCGCCCGTCGCTCAGCTCCAGCACCTTCAGCGCCGCTTCCTTCGCCAGGCCCTGCAGGCCGTTGCTGCCGAGCACCACGACGCGCTCGAAGGGCTGCGCGTTCAGCGCGTCCAGGCGGGCGGCCTCGGTGGCGAGCAGTTGGCGCGCCGCGTCGCCCAGCGTCTCGGCCGACGGCAGCGCCATGCCGAAGGCCCAGGCCGCGGCCAGCAGCATGCCGGTGAAGCTCGAGGTCATCGCGAAGGCGCGGTCATGCGTCTCGTCGGGCAGCAGCAGCACGTGGGCGCGTTCGCGCTCGCCGAGCCGGCGCGCCAGCGTGCCTTCGGCCGCGCAGGTGACCGCGAGGTGATGGCACTCGCCGAGGGTCGCGTCGGCCAGGTCCACCGCCGCCAGGCTCTCGGGGCTGTTGCCCGAGCGGGCGAACGAGACCAGCAGCGTCGGCACGCCGGGCTGCAGGCATTGCGCGGGGTTGGAGACGATGTCGGTGGTGGCGATCGCCTCGATGCGGAGGCCGGGCTTCGCGCCCAGTTGCTGCAGCAGCGCGGGGGTCAGGCATTGCCCGATGAAGGCGGAGCTGCCCGCGCCCGTCAGCACGATGCGCAGGTCCGGCAGCGCCAGCAGCGGCTGCAGGAAGGCGTCGATCGCCGCGCGTTGCGACTGCACCAGCGCATGCACGCTGCGCCAGACTTGCGGTTGCTGGGCGATCTCGCGCGCGGTGTGCGTGGCGCCGCGGCGGTCGAGTTCGGCGGGTTCGAAGTGGAGCAGGCTCATCGTGACGGGTCTTGTTCTGTGGGTAAGGGCCGGGTGTCGGAGCGGTTCAGGCGTTCAGGCGGTCACGCGTTCTGGCATCCGGACGGTCGGGCGTTCAAGCATTCAGGCCTTCAGGCGGCGCAGGCCGCGAGGTAGGGCCGCAGCGACTGCGCGGCGCCGTCGCGGAGCAGTTCCGCGGGACGGTTGCGCAGGCGGCCGTCGCGGATCGCGTCGTACTGGCGCGGCAGGAACTGGCTCAGCAGCGTCAGCGGCGGCGGCGAATGCTCCAGCCGGTCCAGCAGCGCCGCGCAGGCGGTCTGGACCTTCGGGTGCGCCCAGTAGTAGCGGATGCGGTCGCTCAGGCTGTAGGCCAGATCGACCTGCAGGCGCGAGGGATCCTGGTAGTACGGCTGCCAATGGCCGGGCTCCGCGCGCATCACGCCGAGCACCGTGTCGATCAGGTTGCCCTGGCCGGCCTGCGGGCCGAGCCATTCGCGCTCGACGGCGGCCAGCGCCCACAGCGTCTCGCGCAGCGCGAAGGTCGCGCCCGGGCCGACCTTCAGGATCGCGAAGTGGTCGCGCGCGAGTTGCGCCAGGCGTTCGGGCGTCTGGTAGTCCGTCGAGTGCGCCTCGAAGACCAGGCCCGGCTGCGATGCGATGAACGCGCTCAGCGCGCGCGCCTTTTCGGGCTTGTAGTCGATGACCTTGTGGTGGTCGAACTCGACGCCCGGCTGCACGACCATCGCGATCACGCGCTCCCAGGCTGCATCGAGTCCGGCCGCGCCGAAGGCATCGCGATGCAGGGCCAGCGTCGCGCCGGCCGCTTCGGGCGAGGTCACCGCGAGGTCTTCCAGGTCCTCGTGCGCGCCGCCCGGCACCGGCACCTCGGTGCCGATGACGTAGACCGGCGGTTCGCCGCGGTCGGGCGTGTCGCGCCAGGCGGCCTCCGCGGCCAGGCACAGGCGCACGGCGCGGGCGGCGATCTCGGCCTCGGACAGCGGCACCGGATCGTCCGCGCAGGACATCGAGCAATCCAGGTGGATCTTGCGGAAGCCGGCCGCGACGTACTGCGCCACCATCACTTCCGCCTTGGCCATCGCCTGCGCGGCCGGCAACTTGCGCCAGGCGTTCGGGCCGAGGTGGTCGCCGCCGAGGATCAGCAGATCGGTGGCGACGCCCTCGGCCTGGGCGATCGCCTCGACGAAGCGGCGGAAGTCGACCGGCGTCATGCCGGTGTAGCCGCCGTCCTGGTTGACCTGGTTGGAGGTCGCCTCGATCAGCGCGGGGCGGCCGAGCGCGCCGCATTCGCGCAGCGTCGCGGCGATGACGACGGGATGGGCGGAGCACATCGAGGGAATGCCGATGGCCGGAGCGGCCGTGCCGATGGCCGGAGCGGCCGTGCCGATGGCCGGAGCGGCCGTGCCGATGGCCGGACCGGCCGAAGATCCCGGCGCCGACTGCTTGTGGCGCCGCACGAGATCGAGCATGAGCTTCAAGGGGAATCCTTCCTGTCGAATGAGGGTGGGGCGGACGGCGGGACGCCGGGGTCAGGCCTTGCTGTCCTTGCTGTCGCCTTCGGGTTGCAGGGCCAGCAGCAGCGCGGCGAGCAGCGCCAGCGCGACGCCGGCCAGCTTGAAGCCGCCGGGCGTGGCGCCGCTCATCGCCATCGAGGCGAGCGCCGTCAGCAGCGGGGCGCCGGCATTGACCAGCGGCGAGACGACCAGCGCCTTGCCGTAGCGGAAGGCGTAGACCAGCGTGAGCGCGCCGATCGCGTTGAGTACCTGGATCACGGCGGCCAGGCCGGGGCCGTCCCAGCCCCACGGGATGGGCTTGGAGAAGTCCGTCATCCACAGCGCGGCCGGGATGCACAGCAGCGCGCTGACGGTCATGTAGAAGAAGACGCTCTCCGCGCTGGCGGCGTTGTTGGCGGTCTTCAGGAAATAGGCCTGCAGGCCCCACGCCGCCATGACGACGACGGCGAGCGCGAACCACAGTCCCAGCGCCTGGCTCTGCTGGCCGGGCTGGTAGTCGAACAGCGGCAGTGCGCACAGCGCCAGCACGATGCCGGCGACGCCGAGCTTGCCGGTACGCTCGCGCAGCAGTCCGAAGGACAGCGTGATCGTCACCCCCGGCGACAGCGACACGATCGGGAAGATCAGGTAGGCCGGGCCGGACTCGACCGCGCGGAACAGCAGCATCTGCCCGCCCGCGCCCAGCAGCCCGACGGTCAGCCCCTGGATCACGGCGCGGCGGTCGCGCTGCAGCTTCCAGCCGGCGCGGGCCAGCACGAACACGGCCGGCGGGATCATCGTCAGCGCCCACACGACGTAGACCAGCGTGTCCGGGAAGCCGCGTTCGGAAGACAAGCCCGTCAGCGCCCCCCACGCGCCCCAGAACAGGGTCGTGACAAGCGCGTAGGTCAGCCAATGTCGTTGCATGGGATCGCTTTCTTTCTTGGAGGGGGCTCGACGGGCTCGGTGGATCGTCGGAAGCTTTCGAACGAAAGAATAGGGCAAGGAAACCGGAAACACAACGGAAGAAACCGTGACAGGCCCTGAAGCGGTGTATTTCGCGGGAAAACCCGGATAAATCAGGCGCTATCGAGGTGCAGTGGAGTGATTGTCTTGCTCGAATTCTTTCGTGCGTCATCAATTCGAAAGAATAAACGTCGGTAAAAACGATATGCGAAATTAATCGAAAGACTACGTAGACTTGCGGCAAGCCGGTCGAGGTCCAGGACTGGCAGCGGACAAGCCAACAAAGGAACCATGAGATGCGAGCTCCCCTGTCCTCCCTCCTGATTGCCGGTTTTGCGCCGCGGCCCGTCGCCGCCGCCGCCGCGATCGCCGCGCTGACCGCCGTGGGCGCGGCCCAGGCGCAGGTCCAGCCCGCGGCCGCCGCCGCCTCGGCGCCCGCCAACACCCAGCCCGTTGAATCGAAGGCCGACGCCAAGGGCAAGGACGCCGACCAGACGCTCGAGCGCGTCGAGATCACCGGCACCCGCGCCAGCCTGCAGCGTTCGTTGAACCTCAAGCGCAGCGCGTCGGGCGTGCAGGACAGCATCAGCGCGACCGAGCTGGGCCGCTTCCCCGACGACAACGTCGCCGACTCGCTGAGCCACATCACCGGCGTGTCGATCTCGCGCACCGCCGGCGGCGAAGGCCAGAAGGTCAGCGTCCGCGGCCTGGGCCCCGAATACACGCTGACGACCTTCAACAACCGCATCCTCGCCACCGACGGCGAAGGCCGCGACTTCGCGTTCGACGTGCTGCCCTCGGACATCATCAGCGGCGCCGACGTCGTCAAGTCCGCGCAGGCCTCGGTGATGGAAGGCGCCATCGGCGGCCTGGTGAACCTGCGCTCCGCCAGCCCCTTCGACCAGCCCGGCCAGCACGGCATCCTGCGCGTCGAAGGCGACCGCAACACGATGTCCAAGCTGAACGGCGGCAAGGTCTCGGCCACCTACAGCAACACCTTCGGCAAGGAGCTGGGCGTGCTGTTCGGCGTGGTCTACGCCGACCGCAAGGTCCGCACCGACACGGCCGGCAACGACGGCGGCTGGACGCGCAACCCCATCTCCGACCCGGCCGCCAACTGGACCGGCAACGCCTGGGGCGGCAACATCGATCCGAACGGCAACGGCGTGCTGGACCCCGATGAAGAGGGCCTGATCGGCCCGGGCCAGTTCCGCGTCGGCACCATCCAGGAACAGAAGAAGCGCACCGCCCTGTCGGGCAAGGTCGAATGGCGGCCGAGCGACGCGCTCAAGGTCACCGTCGACGGGATCAAGACGCGGCTGAACTCGCCGCAGGTCGGCTACCAGCAGTCGTTCTACACGCTGTTCTCGCCGGGCCGCTGGTCCAACATCAAGACCCGGAACGGCGTCGTCACCGGCTTCACGATGGACAGCACCGACCCGGACCTGATGCTGAATCCGGAGCTGCTGAACCTGACCACGCACCGCGTCGTCGACAGCGCCGTCTACGGCATCAACGCCGAGTGGAAGGCCACCGAGACGCTGAAGTTCAACGGCGACGTCTACCAGTCGACCTCCAAGCGGCACTCGGGCGGGCAGGACACCTACACGGTGCTGCGCATGAACCAGCCCAACGTGACGACGGTGAACCTGACCGGCTCGCAGGTGCCCGACATCAAGACCACCTTCTCCGACGGTCGCGATCTGATCTCCGGCCTGGCCAGCGGCGCCTTCGGCCCGAGCGACTTCAACACCCACTACCTGGGCCTGAGCGGCGACAACATCGACGACAAGATCCGCGGCCTGACGCTGAACGGCGCCTGGTCGGTGGACCGCTTCAACGTCGACCAGATCCAGTTCGGCGTGCAGGCCACGCGGCGCGACAAGAACCGCGACCTGGTCGACAACGCGATCAACGGCGGCGAGAACTACTACTCCGGCACCAACGCGATCAACGTCGGCCAGCTCGGCGGCAACGTGCTCAACGAGCACCTGACCCCGCCCAACTTCATGAACGGCGTCAGCGGCAGCTTCCCGCGCAGCTTCCTGGGCTTCGACGTGCCCAACTACCTGGCGGCGCTGCAGGCCTACAACGGCAAGCCGCGCCCCGACGGCGGCACCTACGACTTCAGCCAGGCCGGCCCGGTCTGGAACCCGCTGCAGAGCTACCGCGTGCGCGAGAAGACGACCTCGTTCTTCATCGAGGCGGACCTCTCCGGCGAGCAGTGGAACGCGGACATCGGCGTGCGCCTGGTCAAGACCAAGACCACGGCCAAGGCCTGGGACGCCAAGATCGAGAGCCTGACCGAGAACGGCCCGTTCAACTACTCCGCCGTCTACGCGGACCCGACCGAGATCAGCCAGAACGCCGAGTACACCTACGGCCTGCCGTCGGCCAACTTCGTCTGGCACTTCACCGACAAGCTGCAGCTGCGCCTGGGCGCCGCGAAGACGATGGCGCGTCCGTCGGTCGAGCAGCTCGCGCCGACCAGCACGACGGCCAGCGTCGCCTGGGGCGACTTCACGCAGGTCTTCGGCGGCAACGCCGACCTGAAGCCCTACAGCGCCAAGCAGTACGACGCCTCGCTGGAGTGGTACTACGCGCGCAACTCGGCGCTGACCTTCGCGGTGTTCCAGAAGGACATCAAGAACCAGATCACCACCAGCTGGGAGACCGGCGTCGACATCGGCGTGCCGGGTCACCTGTTCAACGTGATGAAGCCGATCAACGGCGACAAGGCCAAGGTCCGCGGCATGGAGATCGGCTTCCAGCACCTGTGGGACAACGGCTTCGGCGTGCGGGCGCAGTACACGCGCAACCGCTCCGACAGCTGGGTGGGCGGCGAGAAGCGTCCGCTGGAAGGCATCGCGCCGGCGACCTCCTCGCTGGGCCTGCTGTACGAGAAGGGCCCGTGGAGCATCAGCGCCACGGCCGACCACACGGACGACTTCGTGTCGGCGATCAACGTGATCGGCCCGGGCTTCAACGAGCGCGCCAAGGCCATCACCTGGCTGACCGCGCAGGCCGCGTACGAAGTCAACAAATGGCTGCGGATCTCCATCGAGGGCCGCAACCTGACCGATGCCAAGCAGGAGTACACGCTGGGCAACGGCGACATCACCTTGCCGCAGGGCTACAACCGCTGGGGCAGGGCGTTCACGATCGGGGCGAGCATCAAGTTCTGAGGCCGCGCCGATCAAAAAAAGAACACGAGCTAGACAAGCGAGCAGGACAGACGGGAGACGTCGGATTGGGCCATCCAGTCGGCGTCATCCGGTCGCCGCATTCGAGTCGGGATGTTCTTGAGAGGACGTTGGGTGTTCCACAACAAGCAGGCCGCGTTGCCGGCCGCATCCCAGGAGAACTCATGAAACGATCGCTGATCCGTTCGATGGCCACCCGCCTCGCCACCGCCGCCGCGCTTGCGGTGGGTCTCACCGCCGCGACCGGCGCGCAAGCGCAGTCGTGGTGGAAGCCCGGCGTCAACACGACCTGGCAGTGGCAACTGACGGGCACGCTCAACACCGGCTACAACGTGGCCGTGTACGACATCGACCTCTTCGACACCTCCGCGCAGACGATCGCCGGGTTGAAGGCGCAGGGCCGCAAGGTCGTCTGCTACTTCTCCGCCGGCAGCTCGGAGAACTGGCGCGCCGACTTCGGCAGCTTCAACGCCGCCGACATGGGCAACGCGCTGGACGGCTGGGCCGGCGAGAAGTGGCTGGACACGCGCTCCGCCAACGTGCGCGCGGTGATGCTCAGCCGCCTGGACCTGGCCGTCTCGAAGGGCTGCGACGGCGTCGAGCCGGACAACGTCGACGGGTACACCAACTCGACCGGTTTCCCGCTGACGTCGGCCACGCAGCTCGACTACAACAAGTACCTCGCCAACGCCGCCCACGGCCGCGGTCTGGCGATCGCGCTGAAGAACGACGTCGACCAGCTGGCCCAGCTGGAGCCCTACTTCGACATGGCCGTCAACGAGCAGTGCAACCAGTACGACGAGTGCGGCGGCTACTCGGTCTTCACGAGCAAGAACAAGCCCGTGTTCAACGCCGAGTACGCGTCCAAGTACAAGAAGAACACCAACGGCGCGCGCGACAAGCTCTGCGCGAAGATGACCGCCGCGAAGATCCGCACGCTGGTGCTGCCGCTGGATCTGGACGACGCCTACCGCTACAGCTGCAACTGACCGTCTCTCTCATCAGTTCCCACTGTTTCCACTGTTGTTGATCCCATGACCCATATGACGAGAACTCCCGTCCGCGCCGCGCTGCCGGTCCTGCTGAGCGCCGTATTGACGGCCGTCGCGATGGTCGCCTCTCAAGGCGTCCTGGCGGCACCGAAGTCCAAGGTAGCTGACGGAGCCCGCTACACGATGGCGGACTTCGCGAAGGTCCCGAAGATCGATTCGCACGTGCACCTGCACAACGCCGATCCGGCGTTCATCGACGCCGCGCGCCAGCTCGGCTTCAAGGTGCTGACGATCAACGTCGACTACCCGGACTTCCCGCTGCTGGACGAGCAGCAGCAGGCGGCGATCGAGCTGCGCAAGGCACGTCCGGCGGACGTGGCGTGGGCGGTGAGTTTCTCGTCGGAGACCTCGGATCAACCAGGCTGGCTCGACGCGACGAAACAGCGCGTCGATGCCGGCCTGCGCGCCGGCGCGGTCGGCGTGAAGGTGTGGAAGAACATCGGCATGAGCCTGCGCGACAAGCAGGGCCGGCTCGTCATGATCGACGACGCGCGATTCAAGCCGCTGTTCACGTGGTTCGAGGACCAGGGCATCACGATGCTCGGTCACCAGGGCGAGCCGCACAACTGCTGGCTGCCGTTGGACAAGATGACGGTCATCAACGACCGGGAGTATTTCGCGCACCACCCGCAGTACCACATGGCGCTGCATCCGGAGATGCCGAGCTGGGAAGACCAGATGGCCGCGCGGGACCGCATGGTCGCGGCGCATCCGAGGCTGAAGTTCGTCGGCATGCACATGGCCTCGCTGGAGCGCAACGTCGACGAGCTGGCCGCGTTCCTGGACCGCTTCCCGCTGGCCAAGGTCGACCTGGCCGCGCGCATCGGGCAACTGCAGTACCAGAGCCAGCTGGATCGCGCGAAGGTGCGCGCCTTCATGATCAAGTATCAGGACCGTCTGATGTACGGGACCGACGTCTCGCAACCGCCGCAACAATCGGGGGCCGAGCTGCTCAAGGAAGTCGAGCCGGTGTGGCGCATGCACTGGCGCTACTTCAACACGGAGGAGTCGTTCAAGGTGTCCGATCTCAAGAAGCCGGTGAAGGGCCTCGGCCTGCCCAAGGTCGTCGTCGACAAGCTGTACCACCTCAACGCCGAGCGGAGCTATCCCACCGCCTGGAAGGCGGCTCAATGACCGGGCGCCGCGCGTTCCTCCAATGGCTGGGGGCGGCCCCGGTCGCGACGATCACGCCGACGCTGGCGCTGGCCGCGACGGCCGCGTCGCCAGGGTCGGCCGCGGCGGCGCGCGCGGCCGACCTTGGACGCGGTCACGTGCGGCTGCAGGATGAGCGGCTCTCGCTGCAATTCGACGAACGCATGCGCAGCCGGATCGTGCGGCTCGGCGGCGCGCGGCCGCTGGCGCTGACCGGCTTCGATGCGGGTGAGCAGCTCATCGTCGCGGAACTGAAGCCGGTCGCGGCTGGCGCAGCAGCCACGGCGCTCGGCGCGGAAGCGGCCGGCGCGCCACCTCCGATGACGACCCGGACGCTCGAACGCTTCGCGTTGACGAGCGCCGTCCCGAGCAGCGGTGCCACGCCGTTCGGCGCGGGCCAGCGGCTGACGCTGACGGGCAAGGCCGAAGGCGCCGCCGTCGAGAAGACGATGACCGTGACGTTGCTCGACGAGCACCCCGGCGTCGCGCTGATCGAGGTCGCCTTCATCAACCGCTCCGACAAGCCGCTGAGGGTTCAGGGCTGGACCGTCGCGTCGCATCGGCTGCTGGCGGCGCCGCGGCATGCGGGCGGGTGGTGGACCTACTCGGGCTCGACGCACACGGACCGGCGCGACTGGATGCAGCCGGTCAAGCGCGGCTTCGAGCAGCGCAATTTCCTCGGCATGGATTCGTCCGACTACGGCGGCGGCACGCCGCTGGTGGACGTGTGGCGGCGCGACCTGGGTGTCGCGGTCGGCCACCTGGACAAGCTGCCGCGCCTGGTCTCGCTGCCGGTGAAGGCCGTCGGCGAGCAGGTCGACATCGCGCTGCGCGGCGACGAGCCGCGCACGCTCGCGCCGGGCGAGACGCTGGCGCTGCCGCTGGCCTTCGTCGCGGTGCACGAGGGCGACTGCTTCGTGCCGCTGGACCGCTATCGGCGACTCATGAACGCACAAGGCCTGGCCGCGCCGGAGCCGCCACGCAGCGCGCACGACGCGGTCTGGTGCGCGTGGGGCTACGAGCGCGACTTCTCGCTGGAGCGCGTGCGCGCCACGCTGCCAAAGGCGCAGGAGCTCGGCCTGAAGTGGGCCGTGCTCGACGACGGCTGGCAGCGCCAGACGGGCGACTGGTTCGACATCGACCTCAAGAAGTTCCCGCGCGGCGAGGAGGACATGAAGGCGCTGGTCGCCGACATCCATGCGCGCGGCATGAAGGCGCGGCTGTGGATCGCGCCGCTGGCGGTGGCGCCGGGCAGCGACGAGCTGCATGAACACGCGGATCTGCTGCTGCTCGACCAGAACGGCGCGCCGCAGATGATCACGTGGTGGAACTGCCTCTACCTGTGCCCGGGCGCGAAGGGCACGCAGGAGCGCACGGCGGCGATGTTCCGCAAGATCATCCAGGACTGGGGCTTCGACGGCGTGAAGGTCGACGGCCAGCACCTGAACGGCGTCGCGCCTTGCTTCAACCCCAAGCACCAACATGCGAAGCCGGAGCACTCGTACGAGCACATGGCGGACTTCTACCGCGCGATGTTCGAGGCGGCGCATGCGGTGAATCCGGAGGCGGTGGTCGAGGTCTGCCCCTGCGGCACGAGCTACGCGTTCCACAACATGCCGTGGATCGACCAGGCGCCGGCGTCGGACCCGCTGTCGAGCTGGCAGGTGCGTCACAAGGGCAAGGCGCTGAAGGCGCAGATGGGGCGCTGGTCGGCGTATGCCGGCGATCATGTCGAGCTGTCGACCGGCGGCATGGACTTCGCGTCCGCGGTGGGCGTCGGCGGCGTGGTGTCGACGAAGTTCACCTGGCCCGAGGATCCGAAGCCGAAGGACTCCTTCCTGCTGACGCCGGAGCGCGAGACGCACTGGCGCAAGTGGATCACCGCGCACAACGCGAAGGGCCTGTCCGACGGCGCCTATCGCGGCGAGCTCTACGACATCGCGTTCGACAAGCCCGAGACGCACGTCGTCGAGAAGAACGGGGTGATGCACTACGCGTTCTACGCGCCCAGCTTCGACGGCTCGGTGACGCTGCGCGGCCTCGGCCCGGGCGTCTGGAAGATCCGCGACTACGTGAACGGCACGGAGCTCGGTTCGGTCGACGCGGCGAAGCCGACGTTGAAGGTGAGCTTCAAGGAGAACCTGCTGATCGAAGCGGTGCTGAGCTCCGCGATCGAGCGCCCGCTCGCACGCGCAGCGCGACTGCCGTCACGGCTGATCGGCCGCGATGGCTTCGCATTGGCCTCGGCGTGGGAGGAAGCGCCGGCGCTGTTCTTCGCGCACGACTGGCGCGGCCGGCCGTTGACCGGCACGCAGTCGACGCGCGTGCAGCTGCTGCACGCGGACGGCGCGCTGCACCTGCGCTTCAGCAGCCGCTACAACGCGCTGACGACCTATGAACGCGAGGTCTCCGCGACGGACATCTGGCCGCTGTGGGAGCGCGACGTCGTCGAAGTCTTCCTGCAGGCGCCGCAGGACGCGGGCACGGACCGCTACCGCGAGGTCGAGGTCTCGCCGAACGGCTTGACGATGGACCTCGAGGTGCGCGGGCAGGGCCGCAAGCGCTTCATCGGCGAGAGCCGGGCGCGCACCACGGTCGACGAGGTCCACCGGATGTGGACGGCGGAGCTCGTCGTGCCGATGCCGCGCAACGCGCAGTCGCTCGACGGCTGGCGGATCAACCTGTTCCGCATCGAAGGGAACAAGGCATCGCGGCAGTTCAGCGCCTGGAATCCGACGGGCAGCGAGAAGGCCAACTTCCATGTGCCCGCGGCGTTCGGGCAACTGCGACTCGAAGCCTAGCCCGTCTTACTCCCTCTCCCGCTTGCGGGAGAGGGCAGGGGTGAGGGCCAGCGGCGGTGGAAGTACGCCAGCGCTCTTGCTCCCCCCGTGTGCGGAAAGGAACGTGAGACAGGGAGTCACCAGCCCGCGTTGCCGCTTCCTCGAATGAAGAAGCTCCCCGGCGCGTTGTCCTGCTTCAGGCCGCCGAGCGCCGGATTGGTCACCACCACGCCGTCGAAGTTGACCGCGCCGCGACCGCCGTTGTCGATCACCTCGATGCCGTACCGACCCGGGTTGGTGATCCGGATCTTCTTCAACCTCACGTTGCGGAACTTCGCGTTGTCGGCATCGCGCAGCAGGTCGGGGTGGAACTTCTCGCCCGGCGGCACGAAGGCCGTGCCGAAGCCGCGGAACTCGATGCCCGAGTAGGTCGGGTCGATGATGTCGACGTTCTCCACCAGGATGTCGTTCACGTCGCCCTCGCGCAGGTAGAACTTCAGCGCGCCATGCAGCCACGGGTTGCCCGTGTTCTCGTTGAACATCGGCCCGCCCGCGCGGATCAGCGAGATGTTGCTGAAGGTCGTCGTCCCCGGTCCGAACGGGTAGGGGCTGAACTCGTTGTCGATCAGGATGCCCGGATAGGTCAGCACGTCCTCGCAGACGCTGTCCTTGAACACGTTGCCCGCGCCGCCATAGGCGGCGAAGCAGTTGGCGCGCCACGGCATCTGCACCGTGTTGTTGCGGAACACGTTGTTGACGCCCTGGCCCTGGTCCGGCGCGTTCTTCCCCGCGGGCGAGATGAAGCCGTCGCCCAGCTGCCAAGTCTTGTCCTTCACCCAGTCGGTCCACTTGATGGACCACACCACCAGCGCGTCGTCGCCGGTGTTGCGCAGGTGGCAGTTTTCCACCAGCGAGTTGGACGTGCCGTTGTCGAAGTTGATCCCGTCCGCGTAGGTGTTGCGGATGCGGCAGTTGCGGATGGTCAGATTATGCGTCGGCTGGGTCTGGTACGGGGGATCGTTGCCGACCCAGATCGCGCCCACCACGTGCTCGATCCAGACGTTCTCGATCAGGCTGTTGGCGCCCATCGGGCCGGCGAAGGCCTTCTGCACGCCTTCGGTTTCCTCGGCGCGGGCCTTGGATTCGCCGAGGATGGAGAAGTCGCCGAAGACGCAGCGGGCGCTCGCGCCGTAGCAGAAGAACATCGACTTCGGACCGCGCAGGTTGGTGTGCCACATGCCGGCCCCGCGCACCTCGATGCCGGGGTTGTCCAGGCCGACGTTGCCGCCGTCGATCTTCTGCAGCAGGTAGTCGCCCGGCGGGAACCACAGCTTGCTGGTCGAGCGCAGGGCGCGCAGCACGTCGTTCGCATGGTCCTTGCCGTCGCCCGGCTGGATGCCGAAGGCCGTCACCGAGGTGAAGCCCGCCGGCATCGTCAGCGCCGGCGGCACCGGCTCGATGTCGACCAGGTCGATCACGTAGAAGCCCGCGGTGTCCTGCGCGTCGCGGCGCAGCATGACGGTCGCGCCGGCAGGGATGTTGTCGGGCAGCAGCGTGCGCACTTCGTCGAAGAAGGTGTGGGGCTGGCCGGCCGGCTTGTCGACGATCGGATCGCCAATCAGGCCGCCCTGGTAGGACCAGCTGTAGCGCGAGGTCAGCGGCAGCGACTTCACGCGCACGCCGTTCACATAGAGGCCCAGCGTGGCATCGATGCCGCCGCCGTTCGGCGCGTCGGGAATCGAGTAGCGCACCACCACGCCGTTGCCGGCCGCGGTGGTCTTGAAGGACACGTAGTCGCCGGTCCGGTTCAGACGCACCGCCTTGCGGCCGATGGCTTCAGCCTCGATGTGGTTCGCGTCCCACTTCTGGCGGCTCGGGCCGAGGACCTGGGCATTGGTCTGGCCGTCTTCGGCCTGGTACTCGACCCATGGCACGTTGGCGCCGCGACCGGGGACCGGCGCGGGAGCCGGTCCGGGCGCAGGGGCTGGAGCAGGGGCTGGAGCAGGAGCCGGTGAAGGCGCAGGCGCCGGCGATGGCGCAGGCGCCGGAGATGGCGCGGGCGACGGGGCGGGTGCGGGGGACGGGGCTGGTGCAGGCGAGGGCGCCGGCGCGGGCGATGGCGCGGGGGCAGGGGAAGGCGCGGGCGCAGGGGCTGGAGCCGGAGCCGGAGCCGGAGTGCCGGCCGCCACGAACGTCCACCGCTGGTTGTCGTTGTTGCCGCAGTCCCATTGCTGGACGCGGCCACCGGCGACGAGGCTGAAGTCCTTCACATCCACGCATTTGCCGGTGTGCTTCGCGACGATGTGGAACGCATCGCCCTTGGCCGCGACGGCGAAGCGCTGGTTCGCGCCGCCGCCGTAGCCCCATTGCTGGATGAGGGCGCCGTTGGCGGTCGAGATGTCGCTGACGTCCAGGTTCTTGCCGCTGCGGACATTCCGGAAGGCGTAGCTGCCGTCGGCGGCGGCGCTGATGTCGAAGCGCTGGCTGGCCGCACCGTTGCACGGCATCTGCAGTGTCTTGGCGCCGTCGGCCGTGCTCGCGCCTTCGATGTCGATGCACATCCCCGATTGAACGCCGCGCAGGCTGTACTGCCCCACGGGAAACGCGGTCTGCGACGTCGTCGACTGCGCCTGGGCGCTCGCACGATCGGAGGCCGCCGTGCCGGCGGGGCCGGCGGTCGAGTCGGGTGAGTCGGCGCCGCCGCAGGCACTCAGCAGCAGGCTGACGGCCAGCGCGATCGCGGTCGGCGCGGCCTGGAGCTTTCCGAAGTTCGGGCTGGAAGCAAGGGTCATGCTCGTCTCTCGTTGTGAGTCGACGGCGATTCTTCCCGTGCCTTGAAAGCGGTTCCAACGGGTAGACGCAAGAGCTGCAATCAGCGGTAAGCGTCGATGGACACACTACCTCTCCCGAGGAGGGGGGCTGCAGAACGCTCGATGGCGCTTGGGTCGTCGCCATCGAGGTCGCGCCGCCGCAGGCCGCGCGGCGGGTCAGGTCATGCGCCGGCTGCGGCCTTCTTGGCCGTGTCTCCGGCCTTCTTCATCGGCACCGGATCCGGCAGGTCCTTGGCCTGCAGCATGCGGGCCTGGACGACGAGCTGGTTGTGCGCGTCCAGGAACGCCGCGGCGATGACCTTGCCTTCATTGCTGTTGGCCCAGCCCGCGCCCGCGGCGCCGCCGAGCTTGCCCAGCACGAGCCCGCCCATGCCCAGGTCGGTGACGCGCACCGAGCCCGTGGCGGCGGCGACCTGCTCGGTCGTTTCGTTGTCGGTCAGCAGCAGCGCGACCTGCGCTTCCTTGAGCTTGATGTGCTCGGCCGCGCCGACGAACTTGTTGAGCACCGGGATCATCCCGAGGATGCCGCCGACCTGGCGGCCCGCGTCCTGCTCGCTGAAGGTCAGGCTCGGGATCAGCGTGTACTGGGCTTCGTAGCCCTTGCCCTTGTGCACGGTGCTGCCCTGCTGGCGCAGGATGCCGGCGTCCTTGAGCTCCTGCTCCTTGATCGTGGCCTTGAGGCCCGAGTTGCGATCGACGACGCGGAAGCAGCCGCTCTGCTGCGCCAGCAGACGCACGAGGGGCAGTGGCGAATTCGGCAGGCCGTTGGGCGCGCTGATCGTGTAGCCGTTGGGGTTCTCCATCAGCGACAACGTTGCGACCGGCGCGTCGCACTTCATCAGTTCGCGGTTGGCCTTGTTGGCGCCGGCCGGGCCGGCGGAGCCGGTGATCTCCGAGCTGCCGTCGCCCAGCGTCGCGCCTTGCTTGCCGCAACCGGCGAGCATCGCCACGGCGACGCAAGCGGCGATCACGCCGCCCACGCGGGGCAGAGAAGGGCCGATGGAGGCGAAGGAACGCGCGAATGCCATGAGGATCTCCTGAACGCAAGGGCTGCGGGAACGGCCCGGACCTTATCCCAAATGCGGGCGAACCCGGCCCCCACTGATGGGTGGCTGCGTCGCGGAATGTCGCGTCGTGACGGCAGCTTTACGGGCGGTTACCAGGGGGAGGCGAGAATCCGCCCCTTCGGTTCCCCGCGACCGCACAAGATCCTCGAGGCTCTCCTCATGAACGACAAGTCCCCGAGCCGCGCCGTCGCGTGGCTGGTGTGCGCCCTGATCGCCGCGTCGCTGTACGGCAATTACTACGTGTACGACTCCATCGGCCCCGTCGCCGATGCGCTGCAGAGCCAGCGCGGCTTCAGCGACCAGCAGATCGGCCTGCTCAACGCGATCTACAGCCTGCCCAACGTCGTGCTGATCCTCGTCGGCGGCGTGCTCGTCGACCGCTTCGGCGCCGCGCGCATGACGCTGTGGACGGCCGCGATCTGCTTCCTCGGCGCGCTGCTCACCGCGCTCAGCCCGAGCTTCGCCGGCATGGCCGCGGGACGGCTGCTGTTCGGCATCGGCGCCGAGACCTTCGGCATCGCCACGCTCGCGGCGCTGGCCCAGTACTTCGTCGGCGGCAACGTCGCGTTCTCGATGGGACTGGCGCTCTCGATCGGCCGCCTGGGGTCGTTCTCTTCCGACATGTCGCCGACGTGGTTCCCCGCCGCCTACGCGCAAGGCTGGCAACCGCCGCTGATGATCGCCGCCGCGATGGCCGCGGCCTCGTTCGCCGCCGCGCTGTGCTATTGGGCGATGGACCGCCGCGTCGCCGCCTCCGCCAAGGGCGAGATCGAACAGCAGGCGCAGCCCTTCGTGTGGCGCGACCTGCTGCACTTCGGCAAGGCCTATTGGTACCTGCTGACGCTGTGCGTGCTCTGGTACTCCGTGATCCTCGCGTTCCGCAGCACCTTCTCGATCAAGTACTTCCAGCACGCGCACGGCCTGGACCTGGCCTCGGCGGGCGCGATGAACAGCTACGTGTTCCTCGCCGCCGTCTTCGCGACGCCGACCTTCGGCTGGCTGTGCGACCGCGTCGGCCGCTACGCGCCGTTCCTGGCCTTCGGCGCGATCCTGCTGCCCATCGCGATGGCGACGATGGCGTTCACCTCGGCCAGCCTGTGGATCTCGACCGCGCTGATCGGCGTGAGCTTCTCGCTGGTGCCCGCGGTGATGTGGCCGCTGGCCAGCAAGCTGGTCGCGCCCGCGCGCTTCGGCACGGCCATCGGCCTGATGTGGGTGGCGCAGAACGCCGGCATCGCCGGGGCCAACCTCGTCGCCGGCTGGCTCAACGACCGCGCCGGTGCCAGCGCGCAGAACCCCGCCGGCTACGAGTCGATGATGCTGTTCTTCGGCCTCGCCAGCGTCGGCGGCGCGGTGTTCGCGGTGATCCTGTGGCTCACCGCCGGCAGGCGCGATCAGGAGAAGGCGGCGCCGGCCGCTTGATGCGGCGCGAGGCATTCATCGGCGGTCGCGCGGCCGTCGACGCTCACGGCTCCAGCACGTACAGCGACGACATCGTCGCCAGCTGCTCCGGCGTCATCGCCGCGTAGTGCGGCTGCAGCGGCAGCGACTTCGCCAGCTGCCGTGTCGGCTCGTGGACCTTGTGCTGCTCAAGCACGACGCGGTAGCCAGCCTGAGCGAACAGCGGCGGATATTCGTGATGCCGCAGGCGGTTCTCGCCTTCGCGCGTCAGCCGGTTGATCCACGCGTGCTTGCCGTCCGGCCAGGTCAGGAAGTTGATCTTGCTGATCGACTTGTCCGAGTGTTCCAGGTGGTCCGAGTGGTCCACCAGATGCACCATGCGGCCCCGCGCGGAGAGCTTCGGGCGCAAAGCCTTGAACAGATCGAGCAGCACGTCCGGCGGGATGTGCTCGAGCACCGTGCGCGAGGTCACCAGGTCGATCGAGCCGTCCGGGATGGCATTGACGTCGAACGGTGCGAGGTAGGTCAGCGGCAGGTCGGCGCGCGACTTGATCGCACGCAGCCGTGTGTCCCCGGGATCGACCCGGCGCAGGAAGTCCAGCGTCGCGGCGAAGCTGACGTCGTCCAGATGGACGTTGAGGTCGGACATGTAGACGCGCCTGGCGCCTTGCAGACATTGCAGGATGGGAATCGTGGGGAACCAGCCGGTGCCGATCTCCAGCACTGTGGCGCCTTCAATCGAGCCGCCGGTGTGCGAGAGCGCCGCCCGCATCTGCGACCAGTTCTTCAGCGTTTGGCTGAGGTTGTCCGGATCGGGGCGGTAGCCCAGCAGCCGGCGTTTGACGCCGCGCAGCGCCTGACCGAAAGGCAGCCGTGCGAGGACGGCCTGTCGGCCCACCTTCAATCGCCAGTCCATCGTGTCCCCGCTTCCGCTGGTCCAGTGTCCGTCGATTCTGACCGATCAGCCGCCGGGAGGCTCCGAGGACTTCTGAGGGGTCGCGCCGAAACGCCGCGCCGCCGCCGCCAGATGCGAGCGCACGACCAGCACGTGCCCCGGCAGGATGAGCGCGAGGTAGAACCGCCCGAGCCGGTTGTGGCAGTTCACGACTGTTGTCGCCACCGCCTCGCGACGTGTCGATCCGTCCACCCGACGGACCAGGATCGACAGCTTGAAATCGAGGTGCTGGTCCTGCTCGCCGAAGATCGCCTCCTCGCGCGTGGCGGAGAGCACGCGGAAGATGTCCACGTGCTCGACGCCGATTTCATCGAGGTGCTGGCGCATCGCCGCCGAGGTCTTCAGCCCGAGCGGCTTCACCGCCGCATCGCGGATCGCGAGCAGCGCGCGGAACCAGATCGGCGGAGCGGCCAGCGTCGCTCGGGCGAGCGTCATCGCGTCGTCAGGCGCATCGTCCGCCAGCGTGATGGCGAAGGCGTCGGCGAGGTTCGCGCCGGCATAGGTCGACGCGAGCTGGCTTTCAGTCGGAGGGGCAACGCGGCGGACGAGTGACATCCGCCGCATTGCATCACGACTTCGTGATCTTCACCGACCGCAGGTTCCACCCCGGCCCGTTGGCCTTCACCGCGATCTGCTGCTGGCCGGCCGGCAGCGTGACGCGGTGCGAGACCGTCGTCCAGTTCTGCCATCCGCCGGTCGAGGGCACGTTCACCGCGCCGTACACCGGCGTGCCGCCCGCCATCTCCAGCTGCAGGCTGCCGCCGCCGTTCAGGCTGGCGACGCGGTACTCGACCGTGTAGGTCCCGCCCTGCGGCAGGTTGAGGTTCCACACGGCCCAGTCGCCGGTCTCGATCCAGCCGAGGTTCTGGCCGCCTTCGCTCGACGCCTCGAGCTGCATGCCCGACTGCAGCGCGAAGTTGGCCGCCTGCAGCGTCGTCGTGAACGCCGGTGTGCCGCCGTCCTTCTTGTAGACGCGCACGTAGTCCACGTACATCTTCGCGGGCAGCCTGCTCTCGTCGATGTTCCATTGCGGCCAGTTGCCGCCGACCGCCAGGTTCAGCAGCAGGAAGAAGTCGCGATGGAATTCCTCGGTGCTGTTGACGCTGTTGGTGATGTCGGCGACGTGGTACTCGCGGCCGTCGACGAACCAGCGCAGGAACTTCTCGTCCCACTCGACCGCGTACACGTGGTAGTCCGCGACGTTGGTGGCCGTGTGGCCGCCGTAGGACGCATGGCCGCCGTCCGGACCCTGCCAGTGGATCGTGCCGTGGATGTCGGCGTCGGCATTCACGTGTTCCATGATGTCGATCTCGCCCGAGGCGGGCCAGCCCACCGACGTGATGTTGCTGCCCAGCATCCAGAACGCGGGCCACATGCCGGAGCTCGACGGCGCCTTGATGCGCGCCTCGATGCGGCCGTACTTGAAGGTGGCCAGGCCTTGCGTCGTCATGCGCGCGGAGGTGTAGCGCATGCCGCCGAAGTCCTCGCGCTTGGCGGTGATCACGAGCTGGCCGTTCTCGATGCTCGCGTTCTCGCGCCGGTAGTACTGCAGCTCGTTGTTGCCCCAGCCGCCCGAGCCGGTGCCGGTCTCGAACCGCCATTGCGGGCCGATGCTGTTGGTGAATTCGTCCTGCCAGACGAGTTGCCAGTTTTGGGCCTGCGCCGCGACGCCCGTCAGGGCGACCGCGACCGCGGCGAGCGATCGAATCCAGCGTGTCATTGGGATCTCCTCGGAACCAGTGGTGGTGATGGAGGAGACGCGCGCGAAGGACAGGAGCGGCGTCTCCAGGGGGCCCGGCCGCAAGGACCGGGTGTCGACGCCCGAGATCAAGTAAGCCCGTGGGGCTGCTGGCGCGCCGCCGATCGCTCGTCGATGCGCCGCCGCCTCTCCGGCATGACTATCTGAAAGCGCTTTCAGTATGTCTCTCGGGAAAACCCTGGGAACTTCGCTTCGTTGGTGACAAGCGGTTGTGCGGTGGCAAGTCGGAGGGCGAGCCGGTATCCAGGTGTTGCCCTCGTGACGATCCGCGCAGCGTGGGCGCGGCCATTGTTGAGACGCGTTGAATTCACAAGCTCGTGGGCACCTCTCGACCGGCGGGGTCTGGATCCGAAGAATGCGATCGACCAGCAACTAGAGAGTCCCCGCGATGACCACCGTCCCCCTTCCGGATTCACGGCGTGTGACGCCGCTACGCGGCGCGGCCGCCCGCCTGGAACCGGCGGCGTATGCGCTGCTGCGGTTCGCCTTCGGCGCCATCCTGTTCACGCATGGACTGCCGAAGGCGCTGGGGACTTCGCACGGGTCGATGGCGGATCCGATGGCCGGCTCGATCCGGCTCATCGACCAGGTGATGGGGCTGCCCTTCGCGCCGCAGCTGGCCTTTCTCGTCATGCTGCTGGAGACCGTCGGCGCGGTGTCACTGGCCATCGGCTTCTGCACGCGCTGGGTGGCGCTCGCGTTCACGATGGAGATGATCGGCATCTGCGTCGCGCTTGGTCCGACCTGGCCGTGGATCGACCGGGGCATCGAGTACCCGGTGCTGATGGCGGTGCTCGCGGCCTACGTCGTCGTGCGGGGCGGCGGGGCGTATGCGATGGATGGAAGGATGCTCAATCCGTCACGCACCCAGGCAAGGAAAGGGTAGATCGGGACCTGAGGCATTTCCTGCAGCGGGCATCATGCCGCCCTGCGCGCCGGCGCGGCAGCGAGCCACAGACTCGCGCCCCGGCCCGGCGTCTTGTTCAATGCCTTCAGGGAGGAAACCTCATGTCCCAGCAACCGGAGTCGGCCGCGACGCTGCCGACCGACACCACGTCCGACATCGCCGCGCGCTTCGCGCCGCCCCAGGCCCGCGTCGAGGCCGTCGCGCCCGAGCAGGCCCTGGGCCAGCCGATGTGGTTCTCCGTCTCGCCGCTCAAGCTGCTGGTGATGTGCACCGTCACGCTCCAGCTCTACGGCGTCTACTGGCTCTACAAGCAATGGACGCTGGTGCGCGACCGCGAGAAGTCGTCCATCCTGCCGGCGATGCGCGCGATCTTCGCGGTGTTCTTCGTCTGGTCGCTGTTCGGCCGAGTGCGTGACTCGCAGCTGGGCGCGGGCGTGAGTGCGAAAGACGCGCTCAGTGCCGGCGGCCTGGCGGCCGCCTGGATCGTCTTTTCGCTCATGTGGAAGGCGCCGGATCCGGTATGGTGGATCGCGATGGTCGCTCCGGCCTTCCTGATGCCGGTGCAGAGCGCGATGAACGCCGTCAACGAGACCGTCACGCCGGGCCAGCCCCGCAACGATCGCTTCGGCGCGCTGAACTGGATCGCCATCGTGCTGGGAAGCCTGTTCATCGTGATGGCGCTGATCGGCACCTTCATGCCCGCCCAAGCCTGACCGGACCCGGTCCCTGCTGAGCGGCGAGACCGCCGGCCCGGGCCGGTGGTAGTCTGTCGCCATGACTCAACGCCTCGCCTCCTGCAGTTGCGGTCAGCTCACGGCCCAGGTCGTGGGCGAGCCGGTCCGCATCTCCATCTGCCACTGTCTGAACTGCCAGCGCAGGACGGGCGGCCCCTTCGCCCAGCAGGCCCGGTTCCATCGTCAAGACGTGACCCCGTCGGGCGTCTCGTCGACCTACGCGATCACCGGTGATGAAGGCACCCGCGCGATCTTCCACTTCTGTCCGACCTGTGGTGCGACGGTCTATTACGAGATGGAGGCGATGCCGGACTTCATCGCCGTCCCGGTCGGCGCGTTCGCCGATCCGGGTTTTCCGGCGCCAGGCGTGTCGGTCTACGAGAGTCGGAAGCACGGCTGGGTCGTTCCGCCGGCGGAGGCGGAGCACTACTGAGGCGCGCCTCGCGGCGCCGGGCTCAACGCACCAGCTTGCCGCCCGCGCCGAGCACGGCGAAGTCCACGTAGCGCGAGGTCGGGCCCTTGCCGAAGGTCAGGCGATGGCCGCCGACGTCGGTCTCGAAGCCGCGTTCCAGGGCCTCGCTCAGGGCCGCGGGTCCGGCGGCCGGCGTGCGTTCCAGCGCCTTCACGAGCGCACGGGCGGCGATGAAGCCCTCGAGCGAGCGCGAGGACAGGTCCGCATCCTTGGCGTTGCCGCGCAGGCGCTGGTAGTCGCGGACGACTTCGCGGTCGGCGCGGTCGTCGGTGGGCAGCACCAGCGAGAACGCGAAGCCGCGCGCGCGATCCGGGCCGAGCTTGGCCAGCAGCGCCTGCACGTCGATGATGGACATGCCGTAGAGGCCGGCGCGGCCGCCCGCGCTCTGGTACTTGTCGGTGAACTCGATGGCGGCCGCGGTGGTCGCGGCGAGGAAGATCACGTCGGGCGACTGCTTGATCATGTCAGCCACCGCCTTGCCGACCTCGGTGGTGTTGCGGGCGTAGCCCGACTGCGCGACCAGCGACAGGCCGTAGGTCTTCGCCGACGCCTGCGCACCCGCGAGCGCGTCACGTCCCAGGCCGTCGTCCTGGTAGACGATGGCGACCTTGGTGCGACCCATCTCGCTGAGCTGCTTGAAGAGGCGGTCGACCTCCTCGCGGTAGCTGGCCTTGACCGGGTACATGCCGCGCGCGGTGATCACGCTGTTGGCGCCGGAGACCGCGCCGACCATGGCAACGTGGGACTTCTCGAGCACGCCGTCCTGCTTGAGCGCCTCCAGGTTGGAGGTGCCGACGGTGCCGATCAGGGCGGTGGGCGCGTCCGCGGCGATCAGTTCCTTGACCAGCCGGACGGTGTCCTCGGGCTTGTTGGCGTCGTCGCGGGTGACGAACTTGATCTTCTGGCCGCGGACGCCGCCGCGCGCGTTGACCTCGTCGATCCACAGCTTGGCGCCGGCGCGGATCGCCTTGCCCGTGACCGCCTGGGGGCCGGTGAACGGGGCCACCTGACCGATGACGATGTCGGCATGCGCCGTCGAGGCGGCCGCGAGGCACAGGAGGGTGATCAGGCGGCGGGCGCGGCGGGCGAAAGCGAGGGTCATGGTCAATGCGGCAACAGGCGTGCAGGACCGGTCATTGTGATCAATACGATGATGGTTGCGGTAACAGTTGGGCGACTGGGAGAACGGCGGCCGGGTGCGGCGACAAGCGGCAGCTGCCAGCCGAAAGAAGGTTCAGGGAAGCGAACCCTCGCCCGGCGTCCAGTCCGGGCTGAAGCCGCCCAGCGTCGGGTGGTACATCTCGTCGCCGGTGTGCTGGGTGAATTCGACGTTGAGCCGATCCTCGCGCAAGCCCAGGATGTCGATGCAATGGGCGCACAGCGCCTTGGCCAGCGCCATGCGCAGTTCGGGCGGGCGGCCCTGGCGGATGTCCAGCATCATCAGCGAGACGGGCACCGGCGGGCCATCCGCGTCGGGGATGCGCCAGACGCCGCCCTCGCCGAGTTCGCGGATCGCGACGCTGATGCGGCGGATGTCCACGGACATCATCTCGGCGTAGGTGCGGCTCATGCGCTCGGCCAGGCGCTGCTTGGCGGCGGCGGGATAGTGGTCGTTGACGTCCAGCTGCAGGTAGGGCACGGGGACTCCAGAGCTTGATGCAGATGATCTGCGAAAGAGGCGGCGCTTCAGATTACAGGCAGGTACGGCTCTAGCATGGGGTCATGACGCAAGCCCCTTCTCGTCGCCATCTCCTCGGCGCTGCACTGGCGGCGCCCGCCGCGGCCGTTGCCGCAACGGCCAGCCCGGGCGGGACTTCCCGTTCCGCCGGCACGCCCTGGTCCGGGTTCTCGCCGCGGCGCATCGAGCGGATGCTCCGCGGCGCGGTGGCCGATGGCCGCGCCGCGGGCGTGTCGGCCGTGGTCTGGCAGGGCGGGGCGGAACGCTACTTCGGCGCGTTCGGTCTCGCTGATGTGGAAGCGCGTCGGCCGATGGCTCGCGACACGCTGGCGCGCATCTGGTCGATGACCAAGCCGGTGGCGTCGGTGGCGCTCATGCGCCTGTGGGATGCGGGGCGCTTCCGGCTCGACGATCCGATCGCGCGCTACCTGCCGGAGTTCAAGTCCATGCGCGTGCACGCCGACGATGGTCGAGGCGAACGGCCGGCTGCGCGTCCGATCCTCGTGCGGGACGTGCTGCGGCACACGTCGGGCCTCACTTACGCGATGGAGGACGGCCCGGCCGACCACGCCTTCCGCGCGGCGAATCCGCTCGAGACGGCGCCCGACCTGGCGGCGTTCAGTCGCGCGGTGGCCGCGCTGCCGCTGCGCCACGAGCCGGGCACGGCCTGGCACTACGGCACCTCCACCGACATCGTGGCCCGGCTGGTGGAAGTGTTGGGCGACGAGCCCTTCGACGCACACGTCCGCCGTCACATCCTGCGGCCGTTGGGGATGCAGGAGACGGACTGGACGCAGCCCGAAGCGCTGAAGCACCGGATGGCCGCGACCTACCGCCTGCCCGACGGTGGTCCGCCCCAGCGAGAGCCGGACATGCCCTTCACCTTCGCCAGCGGCGGCGCGGGCCTGATCGGACCCATCGACGACTACCTGCGCTTCGCGCGCATGCTGCTGGGCGAAGGCGAGCTCGACGGCGTGCGCGTGCTGCGCCCGGCGACCGTGAAGCTCATGCTCGTCGATCACCTGGATCCGGCCATCTCGCCACGTCACTTCCTGAAGAGCCCGGGTCTCGGATTCGGGCTTGGAGGCTCGGTGCGCATCGCGCCGACCACGGCCGACGAGCCGCCCGGCGCGGTGGGCGAGTTCTCCTGGGGTGGCGCGGCGTCGACCCTGTTCTGGGTCGACCCGGCGAACCGGATCGCGGTGGTGTTCTTCGCCCAGAAGTTCCCGTTCGACGAGGCGCTGCATCGGGATGTGCGGCGCGCGGTGTATGGCTGAGCAGCGAATCGCCCAACGGAATCCCACAGGACGGTTCACCGTCGCAAGGGTCAGTCCTTGCTAGCTCTTGCTCTCGCGATCCGCCTCGAACGCCGACATGAACTCGTCGGACGCGACGTGGTCCGCCACTGCGCGCAGGGCCGCGGCCGCCTCCACCCCTAGCACCGCCTCGAATCGCTGATTGACCTCCGCCCAGCTCGCGAGCGCGGCGTGCAGCTGGGCGGTGCCGACCGGTGTCAGCACGGCGCGTTTGGCGCGCTTGTCGCGCTCGTCCACCTGGAGCTCGATGAGGCCGTCACGCACCAGCGGTCGCAGCGCATGCGTCAGCGCGGAGATCTGGATGGCAAGCTTCGTCGCCAGCGCCTGAAGCGTCGGTTCCTGGCCTTCGTTCTCGGCCTTGATCCGCTCGATCTCGGCCATCAGCCCCAACTGGGTCGCCTTCAGTCCGAGCGGCTCCAGGGCCGCGTCATACAGACTTCCCAGGCGTCGCGCCGCCCGGCGCAACGACGTGTTGTTGCACGCGGGCAGGACCCATGCGCCCGGTTCATCGGTGTCCTGCGGCTCGCTTCTCGGCGCCGCGCGGCTTCGGGTGTTCTTCATTCAGCGGGAAAAGTTGAGCACAAAACCATTGACAGACCCCAGAGCGCCAAGTGTACATTTGAGCCCTCAATGAAATTAATTGAGCACTCAACCGAATTGTCGAAAGTACGCCATGGTTTCCTCCAAGAAAACTGCCGTCGTGACCGGTGCCTCCTCGGGCATCGGCGCCGTCTACGCCGATCGTCTGGCCGCGCGCGGCTATGACCTCGTCATCGTCGCCCGCCGGGCGGATCGCCTCGCGGCGCTGTCGAAGGACCTCGCCAGCAAGCATGGCGTGACCGTCAGGACCGTGGTCGCCGACCTCGCGAAGTCGGACGACGTCCGCAAGGTCGAAGCAGTGCTGCGTGAAGACGCCAGCATCGAGGTGCTGGTGAACAACGCCGGCCTGGCGCGCCTGGGCTCGGCGGTCGGCGCGGCCGCCGAAGGCACCGCGGAACAGATCGCGGTGAACATCGTGGCACTGACCAGTCTGACGCAGGCCGTCCTGCCGCTGTTCAAGCAGCGCGATGCGGGCACGATCATCAACGTGGCCTCGGTGCTGGCGCTCCATGCCTTGCCGATCAGCGCCATCTACAGCGGCACCAAGGGCTACGTGCTGAACTACACGCGCGGGATCCAGGACGAGCTGGCCGCCTCGAATTCGAAGGTCCGCGTGCAGGCCGTCCTGCCCGCGTCGACCGCCACGGAGATCTGGTCGGAGAAGGTCTCCGGCGTGCCGCTGGAGGCGCTGGCGAAGGAGACCGTCATGAGCGCCGAGGATTGCGTGGACGCAGCGCTGCGCGGGCTGGACCAGGGCGAGCTGGTCACGCTGCCCTCCGTCGAGAACGACGGCCTGCTGAAGGCGTACGACGCCGCTCGCACCCAGCTGTTCGCCGCGACGCAGACGGGCAAGCCGGCGTCGCGCTACGGCGTTGCCTGAGGACCGGGTCGCTCAGAGTGCCCGCGCGGCTTGAGGCGCCGCGGTGTCTTCGGCCTCGGCACCGCTCAGCGATCCCAGCGCGCGGCGCATGCCGCTGGCGCAGGCGCCCGGGGACTCGATGTGGACGCACTTCTTGCCGCGGTCGCTTCAACCAAGCAGCTTTCGGGTAGGCTGGTCAGCTGAACTCAAACGTTGTGGCGCATCTTTGATCTATTTCGACTTCAATGGTCAACGCGAGCCCGTGCTTTCCACGGAGCAAATGGGGCGACTCCTCGATCATTTCGATCGGTCACCCTCGTTCGAGCTTTGGGCTTCCGTCCCGGCAGGGCCTTCCCTATGCATGCTGCGCAATGGTGAAGATGCATGGCTGATGTATCTGCGGCATGCCGGCGACAGCGGGTTCTCTTCAAGATCGACAAGTGGCCGCCCAGGCTCGACGAACTTCACGTTAGCAAATGGGCAGGTCGACGCGTATCTGTTGTCTTGGTGCATTGAGTTGGAGCAGTGCTACAAGGCTGTTGCCTACTTCTACGAGAACTCTGGGGCACGGCCCGAATGGATCGAGTGGCATGAAGACTAGATTCGCGAGTTGTTGAGTCGCGTAGGGCGGGCTAGCCGCAGGCGTAGCTCACTCTTGCCGGAACACCGGGGCCTTGGCCGCGCGTTCACAACTCCCTATGAAGGCTTCCCGTAGCGAGCTCAGGACTTGCACCTGACCGCTCAGGGTCGATACCTACCGGTCATTGGCCCATGTGCGGAGGTCCGTTCCCGGCCTTTTCGCGATGAAGCTTGGCTCGTCAAGCCGAACGGGTCTCGTAGGCATCTAGCAACGCGTAAATCTGCTGAAGTTCCGCGGTCTGACCCGGCATGCCTTCCATTAGGTCGGCTTGGTGGCGGATGAGGTGGAATTCACCCTCGCCACGAATGGAGCCGCGTGCCTTCACCTTTGCAATCCGCCCGGCGGTCTTGGCGAGGAAATCTGGATAGTGCGCCATCGTTGCCGATGCCAGTGCCTGATTTGCCCGCTTCCGAGCTTCGGAATTCATCGAATGCATCAGCATCGGTGTTTCTCGAAGGCCTTGCTCCATCCCGGAGGCAAGTGCTGAGCGAGGTACTCCTGACGGTCCAGCGTACCGGTTCCGAACATCGGCCCAGTTCGCAACAAGCTTTCGCGCGGTTGCGTCATCGAGCACAGAAAGCGCCTGATGAAAATCATCGAACAGTGCGATTAGCTTGGCCAGCTTGTCAAGGCGTTCGGCGGTAGGCATGCAGTCAGTATGCCGGACTGCGCCAGGGCCCGCTTCCAGCCTTGAGCCGCGGTTGGGACGCAGCGGAAGCAGACCTTCGTCCGCAACGCCCAGCATGGAGGACATGAGCGGTTCTAGCGCCATCAGGCTGAAGAGCACCTGTACTCGGCGGAGCCGTAGACTTTATTTGGGCTCACGGCGCTGCTGTAGCCCCCGCTTTTCCTCCCTGAGCAGGAGCCTTAGCGAGCACTGCGAGGGCTTTCAAGCATCGGCCACCTGCCGGGGCATTCTTTCATCGCGGCCCTGAGGCCACAGCTCCATGACCCGCCTCCTGGGCTTGTAGGCTGCGCAGCGGCGCGAGGATACGACCGAGGAATTCCATCGGAACTGGCTTCAGAAGGAGTCGAAGAGCGTTGGCTCGTAGTCGATTGCCTACGCCTAGTTGCTGATTAGCCCGCTATTGCAGTCCTCGGCGCAAGGCGCAGACTCACGTTGCTGAGTTTCGCCATTCGCATGTCGGTTAAGGACCACAGCGTAAAGGGTCCCTAAGTCCAGCGCGGTTCATTGCGTCCCAGTAGTTGACTCCAACATCAGCCTCGCGACACGCCTATACATTCATTTGCAGGGACAGGGCTCCAGGTCGCGACCGCACAGCCACACTCACAGGCGACCTCCTGCGGTTCGAATCGAACTCGAATCAGACAAGAAATTGGGTCTCAACCGCCGAAAGAGCGCTAGACGTGCGGAATTAACTGACAAAATCGACACCAGGGTCGTAGCATTTTTGCAGTTTCACAACCGCTTGCGCTCGCCTATTCACCATGACAAGCCACCGTTCCCCCCCGCTTGCCAAAGAGACTGCACGTCTGGCGAGGCGCATGTATTTGCCGCGGGCGGTCGGCCTGGGCTTAGGTGGTGTGGTCGTCGGCGTCGCCATCGGAGGCGAGCCGCGCCCTCTTTGGCTATGGATTCTTCTCGCATGCAACGCGCTGTTGTGGCCTCACCTCGCATATTGGCTGGCCCGTCGCAGTATCCAGTCCAACCGCACCGAGCGTCTCAACCTTGTGCTCGACTCAGCGTTCGGCGGTTTCTGGGTAGTACAGATGGGCGGCAGTGTGCTGCCCAGCGTGTTGCTGGTGACCATGTTGGCTATGGACTGTCTAGCAGTCGGTGGAAGTCGACTGCTTCGCCTCGGTCTCGGAGCTCAGGCGCTGGTTGCAGCAATAAGCTGGTTGCTCATCAGGCCTGTTCCAGCTTTCATGCCGACTCCCGCAACGCTGCTCGCATGTCTGCCATTCCTGGTCATTTATCCCATGGTCATCGGTGCCATCAGCCACCGTCTTGCAGTTCAATTGAGCCGTAAGCGCGCCGCTCTCGCCGAGTCAGAGAAGCTGTTCAGGGATACGTTTGACGCCATGGAAGCCGGCGTGGTGCTCTATGACGCGCAAGACCGAATGCTCTTGTGCAACAGCGACTTTCGTCGGCTGTACCCCAGCGTTGGGCACCGATTCAAAAAAGGTCAGACGTTCCAAGAGATGCTTGAGCTGGCCGTGTCGGGCGGCGAACTACCAGGAGCAGCTGGACAAGAGCAGCAGTGGATCGAGGAGCGGATACGTCAGCACGCTGATCCGCAGGGGCCCTTGATCCGACACATGCCCAATGGACATTGGCGGCGTGTGGTCGAGCAAAGACTGCCTAACGGCGGCATCCTGGCGTTCAGCATCGACGTCAGTGAGCTCATGCAGAGCAAAAAGGCACTGCGCGAGGCCAACGCCGAGTTAGAGCGCCTCGCGCAGACCGACGCTCTTACCGGCTTGGCGAATCGGCGCCTCCTTGACCTTAGGCTGGAAGAAGAATGTTCTCGCGTAGCTCGGCACTCATTTTCGCTGGCTCTAGTGCTCGTTGATATTGATTTTTTCAAGCGCGTGAACGATGCATGCGGGCATGTGGCGGGGGACGAGTGTCTGAAGCAGGTCGCACTTGTGCTTTCCAGTTGTTCGTTGAGAGGGGCGGACGTCGTGGCCCGCTTTGGGGGTGAGGAGTTCGCTGTGTTGCTACCCCACACGACGCGAGACGAGGCTCTCAAGGTTGCCAGACGATGCGTCCAAGCGATCGACCTAGCCTCTGTTCCTCATCCAGATTCCCCCATCGGACCGTGCGTAACGATCAGCGTCGGCGTTGCGTCCATGGAGGTCGGCTCCGTCCAGGTGAGCCCTTCGGACCTCATCCGTAATGCAGACGAAGCGCTGTACCGCGCCAAGGCCCAAGGTCGGCATCAAGTGCAGGCCGCCTGGAGCCAGAGTGCGACGGTGTCGGCCGAGCGGAATAATTGAAAGGCGGGCCACGTTTGGCACGGCAAAAAGAGCACACGAGCGCAAATGACCTCCGTTAGCACTTCGAACGTCAATCCGCATTACCTGGACCATGTCATTCAGGTCTCCCAGTCACGGCAGGTCGAGGCGGCTGAAGACATCGTTAGCCAGAATGGCATCAAGCTGCTTGCGAAGGGGGCGCACATAGACAACCTGGTGCGCGAGCGGCTCCTCATGCACAAGTTGCAGAAGCCGCTCGAAGGCTGCATTCAGGTCCAGCAAGGTGTCATGCCGGAAAGCTTCGGGCCGTTGGCTGAGGCTCTGCTTCGTCAGCACCCTCTACTCAAGGCACTATGTGCCCACGATCTCTATCCCGCCGCGCCAGGTTCGCTGTCGACGCTCAAACTCTCTGTACCCGTTCAGTCCCTGTTGACGGTCTACGCTGAGTGCCAAGGCGAGCGGCTCAAACACACGGCGGGGGTAGCAATGTTGGCTCTGGCCCTTGCACGTCGCCTATTGCCCGGCGAAGCGGAACGGCACCGTATGTTGGCACTAGCGGGCCTGCTTCACGACGTCGGAGAGCTATATATCGACCCTTCCTACCTTCGGTCTGGTGCGCCCCTAGGCCCGCAGGAATGGCGACATATCGCGTCACATCCCGTTGTTGCAGAACGAGTGCTTCGCGACATGCCGGGCGCCGGTCGGGAGATCGCGAGCGCGGTGCTGCATCACCACGAGAGATTGGACGGGTTCGGCTATCCGCGCGGTGTACGAGGCGACGCCTTGCCACTCAACGGCCAGATCCTGGCCGCCGCCGAATGGCTCATGGCCCTCATCGAAGGCAGCATGACTCCGCTGACACGAGCCAGTGTGGCGACCAAGCTCATCCCCGGAGAATTCAGTCGCGAAATCACCGAAGTCATTACCGCCGCGTCCCTATCCGACACCTCGTCCGCCCCAACGGTGGTAGACCCAGTGCCGCTGGAATCGGCAATCCCGCGTGTGATTAGCATCGCCTCGGTGCTGCGACGCTTCCAGCAATCACGCCCGTGGATCGAAAGCCGGATCTCCGCCTCCAGCCCCGGCCTGCGCGCCGTTCTTGAGGCCGGTTTGAATCGACTTCTGCGTATCCAAACTGCCTTTTCCAGCACCGGTTTGGACACCGATGATCCCGATGGCCTCTTCGCTGATTTGGCCGAGCATCGCGACCTCGCGCTCCATGCCGAATTGATGACTGTCGTTGGCGAGCTCGAGTGGCGGCTGCGCGAACTAGAGCGGGAATCGCTCCTCCGAGCTGGACTTCTTCCACCCGATGAAGGCGCTGTTATGGAAGAGCTGCTTTGCCGCTTGAAGGGCGAACGTTCGGGCGCTTCCTAGTGTTGCCTGGTGGGCGGGGCCAACTTCCGCTTTCAGCCTGAAGCAGTTATCCCCCGGTTCAGTACTGCCGGCCGAGCAGATGACTCAGCCTTGCTGATCTTGCGGCTGGGCCGCTGTTTCCGCTCGCTCTTCGATACTCAACGAGCCCAGAGCCCAGCGCCCGGCGCCCGGCGCATGCCGCTCGCGCTCGGCGATTCGATGTAGACGCACTTCTTGTTGTGCCGCTTGCAGTGGTCCTTCACGCGCCAGTAGGCGTCCTGGCTGATGCACCCGGGCTGGCAGGCAGAATCGATGCCTTCTCCCAGCACGATCCAATGACAGCCACCGAGCACGCCGAACTCTTGCACATGCTTCGCGCCGCGGTGGAGGAAACATACGCCGCCTTCGCCGAGTTCCGCAGGCCAGCCCTGCCGCTGGATGTCTGCACGGTCTGTTGCGTGCCGGAAGAAGTGGCGAAGCAGTTGCACGAGTGGCCGTTGAAGCGGCTGACGGTCGAGCATCTTTTTGAGTACGGCGATTCCGCAAAGAGTCAGGTGCAGAACCCTGCAGAGGTGGGATATTTCGTGCCGCGCATGTTGGAGCTGTTGGCGGAGGGGGCCGAGATCCGTCATTCGCTTGCGATTGCCTTGGATCGCATGGGGGGATGTCCACCCGGCAGTTGGACGGTGACGCAACAGTCGGCCCTGTTGCGCTTTGCGTCGGCCTACTTTGCGCTTGCAATCCGTGGCGGCGTCGTCGATCCGCGCGGGCGAGTATTGCCGGATGATCCTTTCGAGGTGCTCTTGATGTTCGATGGCGGAGGAATCGCGATCCAGCCGCTGTTGGCGCATTGGTTGGAATGCGATGACCCGATGTCCACCGTGCAGTTCGTCAGGCAGAGCCATTGGGACTTCTGGCACGAGCATGACTACCGCAATCCCTTTGCCTCGGATCGCGGAACATTCCGGCAGGAGATTCGCGAGTGGATGTTGGACGCCAGTACTCGGCGCAGGTTCACCGAGAAGTTGCTGGCGTCGGACTTTCTGGCGATCGTGCCGACTGTGTGCGGTGACGCGCATGTGTCCTTCGCCACGATGGTCGAAGGCGTGTTCGAGCATCTCGTGCGCTGAACGCGCTGCTGGAGCAAGGCCCCGGTCTTCGGGGCCTTGTTGTTTCCGGCGATGCGAAACGGCCGCTGCCGTCGCCGGACTCCGCGGAAGGACTCAGGATTCGCGGGCTGGCAAGGGCGCGCTGCCGACCATATCGACCTCGCCGTCGCCGCCGCTCAGCGAGCCCAGCGCCCGGCGCATGCCGCTGGCGCTCGGCGATTCGATGTAGACGCACTTCTTGTTGTGCCGCTTGCAGTGGTCCTTCACGCGCCAATACGCGTCGTGGCTGATGCAGCCGGTCTGGCAGATCACGAGGTCCGCCGCCGCCAAGCTCGCGTCGAGCTTGGAGACTGCGTCCTCTTCGCCGCCATCGTGGTGGAGGAACCGACCGCCGGTGCGTTCGATCAACTGACGGTAGATCGGCACCACCGCCGGCCGACCGCCGACGCACAACACCGAGCGTTCGTCGAGCGACGGCAGCGTGCCTTCAGCGTTCGGTTGTGAATCAGCTTGCAGCGATGCCTGCGCCTGCTGCTGGTCCCGTTGGCGCTCCGACAACGCCAGCGCCTGCTGCAGTTCGTCCGCGCGGCGCTGCTCGCGTTCCGCCTGCTGGCGCGAGGTCAGCAGCGCGCGCTCCAGCTGATGGATGCGGTCCTGTTGCGTCTGCAGGTGCTTCGCCTGCTCATGGCGATGGCGCAGGCCGGGGATGCTTTCTTCGAGTTGCTGCAGCTCGTCGCGCAGTCCCGCCGCCAGCGTGTCGCGCGCCAGCAGCTCGCCGCGCAGGCGCAGGCACTCGGCCTGCGACAGCTCAAGCTCCCGGGCCCGCTCCGCGAGCAGCCGCGTGCTGCGCGACTGCGCCTGCGCCAGTTCGCGCGTCAGGATCGCGTGCTCGTCCTGCAGCTCATCGAGCCGCTGCAGGTCCGCGCGGTTCGCCGCGCCGACCTGGTGCTGCAGCATGTGGATGTCGCGCAGCACCTGCTCCTGCAGTGCCGCGTCGCACCGCGCATGCGTCAGCGCGCCCCACAGCGCGCCGCCGACGTCGTTGCCCTGTTGCGCGGCGTTCCACCAGCGTGTCAGCGACTCCGCCGTCTTGTGCTGCGCGGACTGTCGCAGCGCGATCGAGAAGCGCTGGTCCAGCTCCTTTTGCAGCATCTCCGACACCGGCCCGCGGCGCGCGCATTCGTTGATCGCGCCGCAGTGCATCTCGTAATCGTTGGTCAGCGCCTGACCGCCGAGCAGCTTGCCCAGCTTGCGGCGCAGCACGGGCATCGGCAGGCACACGCCGATCACTGGGCACAGCGCCTGCGCCGGCAGTTCCCATAGGCGCCGACGGCGCGAACCGCGCGGCACCGGCATATCGTCGGACGACGAGGACGAGGACGAGGACGAGGACGAAGAGGAGGAGGACAAGGGCGAAGCCTCGCCGCGCGCCAGCGCCTGCGCCAGCGGCAGTCCCGCCACGGCGGCCGGAACAGCGTCGCCTTCCTGCATGAAGACGCCACCTCCTGTCACCGCGCCCGCGGCGGATGCCAGCACGGGGGAATCGCCCAGCGGGTCGGAAGCGCTCGCGCCGGGACGCGCCAGCAGGCTCAGGAGCGAAGTGGGGATCGGCTTGTCGCACATGGGGTGGACTCCTTACTGCAAGGGGGACGCCTGGAGCGCGAAGCGCACCGGGTACTCGACCCAGCTGACCAGTCGCTGGTCGCCGCGCCGGGCCGGGATGAAGGAACAGGATTCGGCGACGCGGCGCGCCGCCTCGTCCAGCAGCCGCCAGCCGCTGCCGCCGGCCACGACGACCTCGGCGGCATGACCGTCGGCGTCGACCTTGACGCGTAGCACGACCTGACCCTGGATGCCGCGGTCACGCAGCATGGCCGGATAGTGGCGCGCGGTCTGCTGGGCACTGCATGCGCGGTGGTCGGCGGGCATCTGGACCGGGGAATCGCCGGTGGCCGGCGCGGGCAAGGGCATCGGCGCAGGCGGAACGACCGCCGCCGTGGCCACGACCACGGCGGCCACGGCGGGCGCGACGACTGCGACGGGCCGGGCCTTGGCCGGGTTCTGGTCCGCCGTCGCGGCCGCCGGCGGATCGAATCGGAGCGGCGTCGCCGCGACAGCGATCGGCGGCGTTGCCTCGATTTGCACGGGCGGTGGCGGGATGTCCGGTATCGGCGGAACGCTCAGCGCCGAGCGTGGCAGTTCGATGGGGATCGACGGCGTGATCGGCGCCGTCGTCGATGGCACCAGTCGCGCGCTGATCGTCATCGGCGCCGGTGCGGGCGAGCGCTTCGGCGCGAAGGCGCCGGCCAGCGCCAGCAGCAGGGCCGCATGGATTACGGCGGTCATGGCCCAGCCGCTCCAGCGCGGCATTCGGCCGTGCAGTTGCAGGGCAGTGGCACTCATGCCCGCGCTCCCACCGCGCCGCCGAGCATCGGCAGGATCGCGAGTCCATGTTGGTCGCGCAGCAGTCGCAGTCTCGTGTCGTAGAGCTGTTCCAGCAGCGGCAGCGTGGCCGGCAGCGCGTCGCAGTCGGCCAGCAGCCGGCCGGACTTCATCAGCCACAGCCGGTCGACATGATTCATCGCGAGGTTGAGGTCGTGCAGCACCGCGACCAGCGCATGGCCGCGCTCCGCCGCGAAGTCCGACATCGCCGCCATCAGCGAGACGCTCAGTCCCGGATCGAGCGCCGCGACCGGTTCGTCGACCAGCAGCAATCCGTCGCGCGCATCCCAGGCCTGTGCGAACACACGTGCCAGTTGCACGCGCGCCTGCTCGCCGCCGGACAGCGTGTCGAAGCGGCGACCGAGGAGGTGATCGGCCTGCGCGTGCGCCAGCGCCTCGCGCACGATCGCATCCTGGCGGCCGTCGCCCTGACGCGCGACGCGGCCCAGGGCGACGACCAGCTCGACGGGCAGGCCGAACGCGACGCCATGTTGTTGCGGCAGCACCGCGCGTCGTTGCGCGAGATCGGCCGGTGACCAGGCTGTGAGGGGACGTCCGTCGAAATGCAGCGTGCCCGATGCCGGACGCAGTTCGCGCGCGATGAGTCGCAGCAGGGTCGACTTGCCGGCGCCGCTCGGGCCGAGGATCGCGATGCGCTCGCCCGGATCGACGCGCAGCGTCACCGGTCCGATCGTTGCGTGGCCCAGCGTCACGCGCACGTCCTGCAGGGTCAGCAGCGAGGCCATCACGCGCCCCCCAGGCGGCGGACCGCGCCGCGCAGCAGGACCAGGAACCAGGGCGCGCCGATCAGCGCGCTGAACACGCCGACGGGGATCTCCGCCGGCACCGCCAGCGTCCGCGCGAAGGTGTCCGCCACGACCAGCAGCAGCGCGCCCGCGAGCATCGCGTTGGGCAGCACCTGGCGCTGGTCGGCGCCGACCAGTTGCCGGGCCAGGTGGGGCGCCATCAGGCCGATGAATCCGATGTTCCCGCACCAGGCCACCGCCAGCGCCGACAGGAGGGCGACCATGGAGATGCACCACCAGCGCAGCCGTTCGACATCGATGCCGACGTGGGCGGCCGCCGCCTCGCCAAGCGCGAGCGCGTTCAGGCGCGGTGCGATGCGAAGCGCCACCGCGCCGAGCACCAGCAACGCGACGCCCATCACCGCGGCCATGATCCAGTTGGCGCCGGCCAGCGAGCCGAGCGTCCAGAAGTTGATCGCGCGCAGTTGCTCGTCGTTGGCGATGAAGCTGCACAGGCCGACGATCGCGAAGGTCATGGCCTGCAAGGCCAGCCCGCACAGCAGCAGCGCCGCGATCGAGCCCGGCGCCAGCCAGCGCGAGAGCCGGTCCAGCGAGAAGCACACCGCCAGCGCGCCGCCGAAGCCGACCAGCGGCAGCAGCCACAGTCGCGCCTCCGCGGGCAGCGCGGCGTGCAGGCCGGCGAAGACCGTCAGGGTGAGCGCCACCGCCGCGGCGGCGCCGCTGGTGACGCCGAGCAGGCTGGGCTCGGCCATCGGATTGCGGAAGAGCGCCTGGCTGAGCGCGCCGGCCAGGCCGAGCGCCGCGCCGACCGCGAGCGTCAGCCCGAGGCGCGGCAAGCGCAGTTGCCACAGCACGTGCGCGCCGCCGGTCTTGGGGGCGTCGCTCCACGGACCGTTGAGCCAGTCCGCCGCCGCGATCGGCACCGCGCCGAACTGCACCGCCACGATGAGCGCGAGCACCAGTGCGACCGCCAGCAACATCGGACGCGACCACGCGCGGCGCGACCACGCGTGTCGCGCCGACGTCGCGGCCACCGGCGAAGATCGCGAGGGCAGGGCGGATCCGATCGTGCTCATCGTGCTGTCCGTCGTGTGGTTGGCCGTGCCGTTCGTCGTTCTGTCCGACGCTGGACGCTCACGCCGCCTTGCCCGTACCCGCCGGCGCATGCAGGGCCTGAGCCAATGTCGAGACAGCCTTCGGCGTGCGCGGTCCGAAGCCGAGCAGCGCCATCGTTTCCATCACGACCACGCGTTTGTTTTGACCGGCCGGCGTCTGCGCCAGGCCTGGCAGTTTCAGCAGACCGTCGATGCCGCCGCTCGCGTCGACGCCCTGCGTCGTCGCGAGGATCACGTCCGGCGCCGCGGCGATCGCGGCCTCCGGTGAGAGCATCTTGTAGCCATGGGCGTCGCCGAGCGCATTGGTCGCGGCGGCGTAGCCGATCATCGCGTCCGCCGCCGTGTCGGCGCCGGCGATGCGCGCCTGGTTCGCCGCGTTCGACAGCACGAAGAGCACGCGCGGCGCGCGATGGCCGGCGGCCAGCTTCGTCACCTGCGCCCGGCTGGCGCTCCATTCGGCCCGCAGCTTCTGCGACAAGGCGGCGGCTTGCTGCTGGCGGCCGAGCAGATCGCCGAGCGCCTGGGTGCGTTCGAGCACGCCTTCGAAGCGGTGCTCCGCGCGCAGCACGTGCAGCGGCACCTTCGCGGCCTCGAGCTGGCGCAGCACCGCGGGCGGGCCGGCTTCCTCGGTCGCAACGACCATCGTCGGCGCCAGCGACAGCAGGCCTTCGGCGGCGAGCGTGCGCGCGTAGCCGACGTTGGGCAGCTTCGTCGCGGCGGCCGGATACAGCGAGGTGCTGTCCACACCGACCAGCTCGGCTTGCGCGCCCAGCTCATAGATCAGCTCGGTCAACGCGCCACCGACGGCGATGACGCGCTGCGGCGCGGCCCACGCGCGGCCGCTGATCGACAGCAGGGCCGCGACCGGCGCCAGCGACAGGACGTGGCGGCGGCTCAGCACGGCACGGTCTCCGTTGGCGCGCCTTCGACGAGGCTCTCCAGCAGGTTGCGCCAGTCGCAGCGCTCGGCCTGACCGGGCTTGCGTTCGCCGAACAGCATCGCGATCGTGCGGCCCTGCGCGTCGAACAGCTCCAGCGAGCACACCAGCCCGTCGATCGTGGGCTTGCGCACCAGCCACGCCGAGGCGATGTGGTCCTCGCGCAGATGCAGGTTGAAGCCCGGATCCAGCACGTTGATCCACGGCCCCATCATCGCGACGTTGTTCACCGGGCCGCTGTGGATCTGGATCATCCCGGGGTTGCCGACGAAGACCATGATCGACACGTTCTCCTGCGCGGCGCGGCTCAGCAGCTCCTGCGCGCTGGACAGGGCCAGCGGCTGCGCGAAGCGCGGCTCGGCCAGCCGCAGCGCCTGCGTTCGGCTCAGGCCGTGCCGCTTGAGCAGGCCGAAGAAGTCGTGCGTGTCGCGCAGCGACGCCCACTCGCTGCGGAAGGCCGCGACATCGACGCGCTCGTCGGCAATCTCCGCTGGGTCTTGCCACGCGTCGCCGGGCTCGAAGCCGGGCTGCTGGTCTTCCGCCAGGAAGCGATCGACCAGCGCCTCATAGGCGGCGAGGTCGCTCTCCGGCTTCACGAAGACCTTGTGGATGGCCTGGCCGGCGGCATCGAAGAACTGCAGGCTGCGCTGCAGCGCGCCGTCCGAGAGCCGCTCCGCGACGGCGAAGCCGTGGCGCCAGTGGCTGTAGAAGATGCGCAGGTCGATCGCGCCACCCAGCACCAAGCCGACCTGGCGCTGCGGTCCCTGCGCGCTGACGGCGGTGTAGACGCCGACCTTCTCGTGGACGCAGGACTCGTTGCGCGTCAGCGCCATCACCGGCCCCAGCGGCTCGAGCGCGGCGATCAGGTCCTGCCACTCGGCGCGCAGACGGCGCGCGCGCAGCGGGGACTCGTCGTCGGCGAACGGGCCGGCGTGGGCGGCGAGCAGCGCGCCTTCGGAGATGCGCAGGTCGCTGGCGATGTCGCGGTGGCGGGCCTTGCGCTCCGTACGCGCGGTGGCGAAGGCCTGTCGCAGGGCGGTGAAGCTGGCTTGCATGGCGGAAGACTCCTGATCAGAAATCGGCGCGCAGCGTCACCTGGAAGGCGCGGCCGGGGGCGGTGTAGCTGTCGATCACGGCCAGGGCCGCCGGCGTGGCGGCGCTGATGCCGGTCACGTCGCCCCAGCGCCAGTACTTCTTGTCGAAGAGGTTGGTGACGTACGCGGAGATCGAGAAGGTCTTGTCGAAGCGGTACGCACCGCCGAGGTCGACCACGTCGTACTTCTTCGGCGTGTACTGGGTCGCCGTGCTGACGTCCGACGGCTTCTTGCCGGAGCTGTGCAGCCAGTTGGCCTCGACGGCCCACGGACCGGACTCGTAGTGCGCGCCGATCTTTCCGCGCAGCGGCTGCACGCTGTCGAGCGGTGTCTCGACGCCGTTCTCGATGCTGTGGCCGCGTGACTTCGCCACCGATGCGTTCACGTTGAAGGTCGACGAGATGTCCCAGACGAAGCGCGCCTCGACGCCTTTGATCCGGGCCTGGCTCAGGTTGACGTACTGGAAGATCGCCGGGTTCGCGGGCGTGAAGGCGCCGCCGACCATCTCCTGCGAGATGAAGTCGCGATAGCGGTTGTCGTAGGCGCTCAGCTGCCAGCGCAGCGTCTCCAGCAGCTTGCCGCGCAGGCCCAGTTCCCAGCTGTTGGCGTGTTCCGCCTTCAGGTCGGGATTGCCGATGCTCTGGTAGCCCTGGATCGGATTGGCGAAGCCGTTGTTCACCTGGTCCGGCGTCGGCGCGCGGAAGCCCTGCGCCCAGTTCACGTAGGGCTGGACAGCGGGCGTGGCGCGCCAGATCAGGCCGATGCGCGGCGTCACGGCCTGGTCCGACAGCGAGACGATCTGGCCGGTGTAGCCGTCCTGCTTCGGCGACAGCTTGTAGTGCTCGAAGCGCAGCGCGGGAATGATCGTGAAATCGCCCGCCTCGATCTCGTCCTGCACGAAGGCGCCGGCCAGCGTGTACCTGGTGTCGGGGAAGGGCTTGCTCGGGAAAGTCTCCCCGGCCGGCGGGACCGTGCCGTCACGCACGCCTTCGATCGTGTTGCGGCTGACGTCGATGCCGTAGCTCAGGCGCTGGTGGGCCAGCTGCGTCTGCGCCTGCGAGCTCAGGCCGATCACGCGTTCCTTGTACGTGCCCAGCCGCGTGCGGTCCGCGGCGGTGTTGCGGTCCTCGTAGGAGAACTGACGCGTCTCGCTGTCCTGCACGTAGACATGCGTCGTCGCCTGCTGCAGCCAGGTCGCGTTCAGGTCCTCGTAGCGGTGCTCCAGCGAGACCCGCGTGCGGTCCATCTTGTCGTGCGCGTCCAGCGCCAGCACGGCCGTCGACGGCAGCGTGCCGGTCGCCGGCGGGGCGGTCACGGCCGTCAGCACGTTGGTGTCGATCTTGCGCTCGCGGTATTCGAGCGTGCCCATCAGGCGATGGTTCGCGTTGACGCGATAACCGAGCTTGGCCATCACGCTGTGGGTGTCGACGTCGGTCGGGTTGGGCTTGGTGCGGGTGGCGTTGGCCGCGCCGTTGTCGCCTTCGTTCTTCGTCTCGTGGCCGCGCTGGACCGACGCCTGCACCAGGCTGCTCCAGTCGCCGGCACCGAAGGCGACCGCGGCGCTGGCGCGTTTGGAGTCGTCGACGCTCAGCGCGCCCAGGCGCGCGAAGCCGGCGAAGGTCTTGCCGTTCACCAGCAGGTCCTCCGGCGACAGCGTGCGCAGGCTCAGCGCGCCGGCCAGGCCGTCGCTGCCGTAGGAGGTGGACGTCGGGCCGCGCAGGACCTCGACGCTCGCCAGGCTGTTGAGATCGACGAAGTCGGCGCGGCCGCTCGCGAACGCGCCGAACGCGAAGCTCTGCGGCAGGCGGATGCCGTCGACCATCATCAGCACCCGGTTGCCCTCCAGGCCGCGGATGTTGATGCCTTCATTGCCCGAGCGGCCCGTGGACGCGCCCGCGGCCGTGAAGCGCGGTGTCATCGCCTTCACATCGAGGTCGACCTCGTCGGACAGCAGGTCCTTCAGGTCGCGCGCGTCGCGGCGATCAAGCTGCTTGCGGTTCTTGACGGTGACCGTGTTGGGCACCGCGTCGACCGAGCGTTCGGTGCGGGTCGCGGAGACGGTCAGTTCGCCGAGCTGTTGGGGGTTCTCGGCGTTCGGTGGGGTCGTGGCGGCCGTCGTCTGGGCGAATGCCAGCGGGAAAGCCAAGGACAGGGCGAGCGCGACGGGCGTCGGGCGCAATTGCATGGTGACGAAATCCTTGTAGTTCTTGGGATCTCGCACGGGCTGGCACGACGCGGGCTGGTGCGGCGGGCGGTCCTCGCGGACGGCCGGCGTTCAGAAGGGAAAGCGAAACGGAAAGGGAAACCGCGACAGCGATCGCGAGCGGCGGACCGGTCCTCGGCCGGCCGCCGCCCGGCGGATCACTTGGTCAGGATGAGCTTGCCCAGCGATGTCACACGCAGCCGGTAGAGCGAGCCGGCGTGTTCGATCTCGACCTCCCGGTCGTTGCCCATCAGCGCCTGGCTGCTGATGCGGCGGCGCTGGACCAACGGAACCGCTTCGCGCGGCGAACCTGCGGCGACCCGTGCGCTGTCCAGCGCAACGGCTTGCAGGGCTTCGAGATGGGAGTGGTGGTGGGCATTCATGCGACGCATCTTAATGAGAACGATTCGCAATAGCAACCAAGAATCGCGACGATTGGATTTTTCTTGTCGGATCGCGTCCGGACGGCCTCTCCTCAGAGGCGGCGCCGACGGAAACGGGCTGCGAATACTTCGCATGCAGAGCGGGGCCGCCGGGTCTTGTCCCCATTCGTCGTAGGGATGAGGACAATGCGCCCAATCCCACCGAATTCCAGGAGAAGAACATGAAGGGCGACGCCAAGGTCATCGAGTACTTGAACGCGCAGCTGAAGAACGAGCTGACCGCGATCAACCAGTACTTCCTGCACTACAAGATGTACAAGAGCTGGGGCCTGGAGCGCCTGGCCAAGCACGAGTACGCCGAGTCCATCGAGGAGATGAAGCACGCCGACAAGCTGATGGATCGCATCCTGCTGCTGGAAGGCCTGCCCAACCTGCAGGACCTGGGCAAGCTCTACATCGGCGAGAACGCGGTCGAGGCCCAGCATTGCGACCTGAAGATCGAGATGGGCAGCCATCCGCTGCTGAAGGAAGCCATCGCCTACTGCGAGAGCGTGCGTGACTACATCTCCCGCGAGGTGCTCGAGGAGATCCTCGCCGACACCGAAGAGCACATCGACCATCTGGAAACCCAGATCGAGTTGATCGCGCAGATCGGCGAACAGAATTGGCTGCAGAGCCAGATGGGCGACGCCAGCTGAACGCCAGCCCGCCCATCCCGGGGCCCCAGCCGCCGCCAGGAACCCCGAAGCCCCGCTCGCCGGGGCTTTTTTTCGTCCGCTTGGCGGTCAGGCTGCGTCTGGAGGACGGGGGGCGTCATCCGTGTCGTTGTTCACCGACAGTTGTCCGACGCGCTGAGGGGACTCTGCAACTCAATTGAGAGGGATTCGCGTTTGCGTTAGTATTCCGGCCATCCCAGGTTCATCCTGACTCGCCGCCGCCATGATCGTCTGCCTCTGCCATCGAGTTTCCGACCGCGATATCCGCCGCACCGTGGCCGACGGCGTTCACAACTTCGACGTGCTCCAGGACGAGACGCAGGTGGCCTCCGCCTGCGGCAGCTGCCACGACTGCGCGCGCGATGTCTTCAATGAAGCCCTGCGCCACTGCGCCGCCGCCCACGGCGTGACCTGCGCCAGCACGTCGCGCGTCATCCCGATCGCGCAACTGGCCGCCTGATCGAAGGCGTTCTGCTCGCGAAAGCGTCCTGATGCCCGGCGGCTGATCGAGCCGCTTCCGGCAACAGCGCCGGACGAAGAAAAACCGCAGACCGGTCCCCCGGTGCTGCGGTTTCTTTTTTGAGGCGTCGAGGCGCGCGAGGCGCGCGAGGCGCCTTCGACTTCCGCGCCGATTACTTGGCGGCGGAGGCGCCTTCAGCCGGCTTCTCAGCCTTCTTGTGGCTGGTCTTGTGCGCGGCGGTCTTGTCGCCGGCGGCCTTGTGGTGCTTCGCAGCCTTGTGCTCGGTCTTGGCGTCGGACGCCGGAGCGGCGGTCGCCACCGGAGCCGCTTGCGTGGCGGGCGCTGCCGGGGTGGCGGTGCCTTGGGCCATCGCGGCGCCGGCAATCAGCAGGGCGGGGATCAGGGCCAGGGTCTTGATGGTCTTGAAGGCTTGCATCTGGTTTCTCCAGCGGGTTGAACAAGGTGAGCAGACAACGACGCCGCGACACGATGTGTTGACAGCCCCGTGCAGCTTTGCAATGGGTTACGCAATCCGCACGGGTTCTTCACGGGTCAGGTCTTGCGCGCTGTCGGACCCGGGAGCCATCGGGCAAGATGCCGCGCACGCATTCAGGAGACCCCGATGACAGCCCCCCACGCCACCTTCGACTGGACCCTCGGCTACGCGAGCCAACGCAGCCCGGTCTTCGCGCGCAATGTCGTGTCGACCTCGCATCCGCAGGCCGCGCAGGCCGGTCTGCGCATCCTGGGGCAGGGCGGCAACGCGGTGGACGCCGCGATCGCGACCGCGGCCTGCATAACGCTGCTCGAGCCCTGCAGCAACGGCCTCGGCTCGGATGCCTTCGCGATCGTGTGGGACGGGAAGACCTTGCAGGGGTTGAATGCCTCCGGCATCGCGCCGCAGGCGTGGACGCCCGAGTACTTCGACCGCAAGCACGGCGCCGGCGCATCGCTGCCGCTGCGCGGCTGGGACGCGGTGACGGTGCCCGGCGCGGTGGGCGGCTGGGTCGCGTTGAGCGAGCGCTACGGCAAGCTGCCGTTCGCCGACCTGATGGCGCCGGCGATCGAGATCGCCGAGCGCGGCTACGCCGTGCCGGTGATCGTGCAGGGCAAGTGGCGCCTCGCGTCCGAGGTCGCGGACCTCGTGTCGCAACCGGGCTTCGCCGAGGCCTTCCTGCCCAAGGGCCGCGCGCCCGAAGTGGGGGAGGTGTTCCGTTTCGCCGCGGCCGCGCGCACGCTGCGCCTGATCGCGCAGACGAAGGGAGAAGCCTTCTACCGCGGTGAGATCGCCGAGGCCACCGCGGCTTTCGCGCGCGAGACCGGCGGCGCGATCACCGCCGCCGACTTCGCCGCCTATGCGCCGCAGTGGGTGGACACGATCTCGATGGACTATGCCGGCCACACGCTGCACGAGATCCCGCCGAACGGGCAGGGCATCGCGGCGCTGATCGCGCTGGGCATCCTCAAGCAGTTCGACATCGCGTCGCTGCCCGCGGACAGCGCCGCTTCCCATCACCTGCAGATCGAGGCGATGAAGCTCGCCTTCGCCGATACCTACCGCTACGTCAGCGATGCGCGGACGATGGAAGTCCAGGTCGCCGAACTGCTGGACCCGGGCTACCTCGCCGAGCGCGCGAAGCTGATCGACCGGAACAGGGCGCAGGACTTCCAGGCCGGCAATCCGGTCAAGGGCGGCACCATCTATCTGACCGCCGCCGACGAGAACGGCATGATGGTCAGCTTCATCCAGAGCAACTATCACGGCTTCGGCTCGGGCGTCGTGGTCCCGGCCTACGGCCTGTCATTGCAGAACCGCGGTCATGGCTTCACGCGCGAGGCGGGTCATGCCAACGTCGTCGCGCCGGGCAAGCGGCCGTTCCACACGATCATCCCGGCCTTCCTGATGAAGGACGGCCAGCCGCAGATGAGCTACGGCGTGATGGGCGCCAATATGCAGCCGCAAGGTCACCTGCAGACGCTGGTGCGGATGCTCGACCATCGCCAGCATCCGCAGGCCGCTTGCGACGCGCCGCGCTGGCGCTACAACGCGGGGCTGTCGATCAACGTCGAGTCGACGATGAACCCCGAAGCCGTCGCGGGACTGCGGGCGCTCGGCCACGAGATCGCCGGGATCAGCGACAGCTACCAGGACTTCGGCGCGGGGCAGTTCATCTGGCGCCTCGGCGATCCGGCGGTGGAGGGTTACGTCGCGGCCAGCGATCCGCGGCGCGACGGTGCGGCTGCGGGGTGGTGAACCCGCTGCGCGTGCGGGGCAGGGCCGCTCCCCTGCCTTTCCTCACTTGTGGACGACATGACGGCGCTGATAGCATCGACGCCTTCTTCCTCCCCGGAAGCTCTCACGCCACGATCAACGATCGGAGCCGACTGATGACCAAGCTGCTCGACCGCACCAGAAACGACGCCCTGGCGTCGGTGCGCGCGCTTGGCCAGGCCGGCTGGGCGCGACGACCGTAGGCATCTTCACGATGCCCGCCGGCCCGCTGCGGCCGGACTCCCAGGTCCCTGGCTTTCCGCGACCGCGACGCCGACGCGTCCCGCTCGCCCGGTCCGCACCCGGCGCACGACGCCCCGCGCGGCCCGCATCCGGAGTTTCATCATGTTGCCCAAGAGGACAACCACGTGGGTCGACCGTCTGCTCGACCGCCTGCTGGATCTCATCCGGCTCCCCGCCGGCGATCTGCTGCGCAACCTCGTCTACCGGCGCCTGTGGACGTCGATCCTGATCAGCTCGCTGGGCGGGCAGATCACGCTGCTGGCGCTGCCGCTGACCGCGGCGGTGCTGCTGCATGCGTCGCCGACGCAGATGGGCGTGCTGACGGCGATGGAACTCGTGCCGTTCGTGCTGTTCTCGCTGCCCGCCGGCGTGTGGCTGGACCGCGTGCGCAAGTTGCCGGTCTACATCGTCGGGGAGCTCACGCTGGCCGTGGCCGTGGCCAGCGTGCCGATCGCCCACTGGCTGGGCTGGCTGGGCATGCCCTGGCTGTACTTCGTCGGCTTCCTGCTCGGCACCGTGTACACGATCGCGGGCAGCGCCTCGCAGATCGTGCTGACGCAGGTGGTGAGCCGGGACCGGCTGGTCGAGGCGCATGCGAAGAACGCCCTGGCCTCGTCGGGCGCGGAAGTCGCCGGTCCCGGTGTGGCGGGCGCGCTGATCAAGCTGGTCGGCGCGCCGCTGGCGCTGGCGGTCGACGCGCTGCTGCTGGTGGCCTCCGCGGCGATCCTGCGCGGCGTCAAGGTCAATGAGACCCTGCATCGCCTGGACGGTGCCGATTTCTGGCGCGACCTGAAGGCCGGCGTCGCCTTCGTGCGCGGCAAGCCCATGCTGGTCGCGCTGGCCTGCGCGGTCGGCGGCTGGCAGATGTTCAACCAGGCGGCGCAGGTGGTGCAGATCCTGTTCGCGACGCGCGTGCTCGGGCTGTCGGCGCAGAGCGTCGGCCTGTCCTACATCGCGCTGGGCGCCGGCACGGTGCTGGCGAGCGCCATCGGCCACCGCGTCAGCGCGCGCCTCGGACCCGGGCCTTGCCTGGTCAGCGGCTTCGCGCTGTGCGGCGTCGGCTGGGCGGCGCTGTGCGTCGCGCCGGCCAACGCCTGGGGCGTCGCGGCCTTCGCCTTCACGCTGTTCATGTTCGGCATCGGCGCGGTGTTCATCTTCATCAACTTCCTGTCGCTGAGACAGGCGGTGACGCCCGGGCCGCTGCTGGGCCGCATGACCAGCACGATGCGCTGGCTCATCCTGATCCCCGCCGGTCCCGGCGCGCTGATCGGCGGCTGGCTCGGCGAGCACGTCAGCCTGCGCGCCGCGCTGGCCTTCGCCGGCGTGGGCGCCCTGCTGCTGGCGGCGCTGGCCTGGCAGGTCCAGGCCATCCGTTCGGTGAAGGTGCTGCCCAAGGTCGAGGATGAGGAGCCCCCGCTGGGGGCCGAGGCGATGCCTGGCGTCCCTCCTGCGAGTCAGACGGGCGGCACGAACTTGCAGCCGGCCAACGGCAACTGACAGGACCGCCTTCCATCATGCGAGTCATGCCTGCCGACGACCCCATCCTCATCGACGTTCCCGAGCGCCTGGAGACCTCGCGTCTCCTGCTCCTGGCACCGCGGGCGGGCCTCGGGCCTGTCCTCAACCGCGCCGTCCTCGACGCCCAGGAGCACCTCAAGCCCTGGATGCCCTGGGCGCACGAGACGCCCAGCGTCGAGCAGTCCGAGGCGATCGCGCGGCGCATGCAGTCGCAGTTCCTGCAGCGGCAGCACCTCGCCTACTACCTGCATGAGCGCGAGCCGGACGGCCAAGCGGGCCGGCTGATCGGCGGCGCGGGACTGCACACGTTGGAATGGAAGGTGCGCCGCTACGAGCTCGGCTACTGGATCAGCCCGTCGCACACCGGGCGCGGGCTGGTGTCTGAGGCAGTGATCGCGTTGGCGCGCATGGCCTTCGGCCAGTTGCGTGCGCGTCGCCTGGAGATCCGCACCGATTCGCGCAATGCGGCCAGTCGGGCGGTCGCCGAGCGCTGCGGCTTCTCGCTCGAAGGGCTGTTGCGCGACGACGCGCTGAACGTCACCGGGCAGCTCAGCGATACCTGCATCTACGGGATGATCTCGATCAACGAGTTGATCGATCCCTCGCGCTGAAAGCGACCGCGCGCACGGGGCGCTGCGTTGTCCGGCCAGGTCCGCCGAGGTTCCGCGATCGGCGGCTCAGGCCGTCGGGCTGAAGCGGTCGACCGCGTCGGTGATGATGCCGTCGACGCCGTTGGCGATCAGCCATTGCGCGGCAGCGGCGTCGTTCACCGTGTAGACCAGCGCCTTCATCTCGGCCTCGTGCAGGCGAGCCACCAGCGTCTGATCCATCAGCGCGTAATGCGTGATGACGGCGCGGCAGCCCAGCGACTGCGCCAGTTGCAGCCAGCCGTCGCCCTCGAGCTTGTCGAGCAGCAGACCGCGCGGCACCTGCGGCGCGGACTCGCGCGCACCGCGCAGCGCCTCCGGCTGGAAGCTGCTGAACAGCACCGAGTCTGGCGCCGTCTCTTCCCACAGGCGCAGCACCTCGCCCCCGACGACCTCGCCGGTGCGGAACTCGTCGCCCGGGGTGGGCTTGATCTCGATGTTCAGCGCGTGCTGGTTGCGGCGCACGAAGGCGGCGATGGCTTCGAGGCTGGCCGGCGGTTCGCCCGCGAATGCACGGCTGTGCCAGCGGCCCGCGTCGAGCCGGGACAGCTCGCTCCAGGTCCGGTCCGCGGCGCGGCCGCGCGAGGTCGTCGTGCGGTCGAGCGTCGCGTCGTGCAGCAGGAACGGAACGCCGTCGGCGCTCAGCTTCACGTCGCACTCGAAGGCGCGGTAGCCGTGGCGCGCGCCTTCGCGGAAGGCCGCCAGCGTGTTCTCCGGCGCCAGCTTGCCCGCGCCGCGATGCGCGACCCAGAAGGGCAGCGACCAGGGCCAGTTGGTCTCGTCGTCGAGGATCGGTGTCCGGTTCGTCATGTCGTTCTCCCTGATCGTGGATCCTCGAAGCCAGGCAAGGCGTGCGCGCTCAGTCGACGCGCTGCCCCGTCGCGGGATCGAACCAGTGCAGCCGCTGGGCCGGCGCCGTCAGCAGCACCTCGGCGCCAGGTTGCGGCGGCGTGTCGGTGCCGTCGATGCGCAGCGTGAAGGCCGCATCGCCGAGACGGCCGTACACCAGCCGTTCCGCGCCCAGCATCTCGACCATGTCCACCTTCAGCGGCCAGGCTGTGGTGTCGCCCGCGACGATCTGCCCATCGTGCGGCAGCGCGTGTTCGGGACGCAGTCCGAGGATCAGCTCGCCCTCGCGCGGCGCCGGTTGTGGCAGCGGCAGGGCGGTGTTGCCGATGACGAAACGCCGACCCTCGACGCGGCCCTTGAGCAGGTTCATCGCCGGCGAGCCGATGAAGCTCGCGACGAAGGTCGTGGCCGGGCGGCCGTAGACCTCGTCGGGCGTGCCGAACTGCTCCATGCGCCCGCCGTTCATGACGACGATGCGCTGCGCCAGCGTCATCGCCTCGACCTGGTCGTGCGTGACGAACAGCGAGGTCACGCCCAGCTCGCGGTGCAGCTTCTGGATTTCCAACCGCGTCTGCACGCGCAGCTTGGCGTCGAGGTTGGACAGCGGCTCGTCGAACAGGAAGACCTGCGGATCGCGCACGATCGCGCGGCCCATCGCGACGCGCTGGCGCTGGCCGCCGGAGAGTTCGCGCGGCTTGCGCTGCAGCAGGTGCGCGAGTTCCAGGATGCGCGCGGCCTTGTCGACGCGCTCGCGGATCTGCGCTTCGGACAGCTTGCGGATCTTCAGCCCGTAGGCCATGTTCTCGAACACGCTCATGTGCGGGTAGAGCGCGTAGTTCTGGAACACCATCGCGATGTCGCGGTCCGCGGGCTCGATCTCGTTGACGACGCGCTCGCCGATGGCGATCTCGCCGCCGCTGATCTCTTCCAGCCCCGCGACCATGCGCAGCAGCGTGGACTTGCCGCAGCCCGACGGACCGACGATGACGACGAACTCGCCGTCCCGGATCTCGGCGTTGACGCCGTGGACGACGGGGTTGGCCTTGGCGCCGCTGCCGTATTGCTTGACGACGTTGCGCAGGGAAATGCTTGCCATCGGAGTCTTCTCTCGTTTTACTTGTCGGCGCTTGGTGGTCGGCGGTTATTTCTCGGCGGTTGCTTCCCGGCGCTTACTTCTCGGTGTCCACCAGACCCTTCACGAACCAGCGCTGCATCAGCACCACGACCAGCGCCGGCGGGATCATCGCCAGCATCGCGGTGGCCATGATGATGTTCCAGTCGTTGGCCGCGTCGCCGCCGCTGATCATGCGCTTGATGCCGATGACGACCGGGTACATCTGCTCGTCGGTCGTGACCAGCAGCGGCCACAGGTACTGGTTCCAGCCGTAGATGAACTGGATGACGAAGAGCGCCGCGATGCTGGTCTTCGACAAGGGCAGCAGCACGTCGCGGAAGAAGCGCAGCGGACCGGCGCCGTCGATGCGCGAGGCTTCGACGAGCTCGTCCGGGATCGTCAGGAAGAACTGCCGGAACAGGAAGGTCGCGGTCGCCGAGGCGATCAGCGGTACCGTCAGCCCGGCGTAGGTGTTGAGCATCTTCAGGTCGGAGACGACCTGGTAGGTCGGGCCGATGCGCACTTCCACCGGCAGCATCAGCGTGACGAAGATGGCCCAGAAGAAGAAGTTCCGCGCCGGGAAGCGGAAGTAGACGATCGCGAAGGCCGACAACAGCGAGATCGCGATCTTGCCCACCGCGATGACCATCGCGGAGACGAAGCTGATCCACATCATCTGGCCGACCGGCGCCTTGGAGCCGCCGCCGGTGTTGCCGAACAGCGCGGCCGCATAGTTGTCCAGCAGGTGCGATCCCGGCAGCAGCGGCATCGGGGACTGGACGATCTCCGCGGCCGTCTGCGTCGACGCGACGAAGGCGATGTACAGCGGGAAGGCGACGATCAGCACGCCGAGCACCAGGATCAGGTGCGACAGCATCGTCAGGGCGGGGCGACGCTCGACCATGTCAGTACTGCACTTTCTTTTCGACGAAGCGGAACTGCAGGACCGTCAGCGTGATCACGATGACCATCAGCACGACGCTCTGCGCGGCCGAGCCGCCGAGGTCCAGCGCCTTGAAGCCGTCGTAGTAGACCTTGTAGACCAGGATCGCGGTGTCCTTGCCGGGGCCGCCGTGGGTGGCCGCGTCGATGATGCCGAAGGTGTCGAAGAAGGCGTAGACCACGTTGATCACCAGCAGGAAGAACGAGGTCGGCGACAGCAACGGGAAGGTGATCGTCCAGAAGCGGCGCCACGGGCCGGCGCCGTCGATCGCGGCGGCCTCCAGCAGCGACTTCGGGATGGACTGCAGCCCGGCCAGGAAGAACAGGAAGTTGTAGGAGACCTGCTTCCAGATCGCGGCCATCACGACGAGGGTCATCGCGTGGTCGGCATTGAGCAGGTGATTCCAGTTGATGCCCATCTGCTGCAGGCCGTAGGCGACCACGCCGATGGACGGCGCGAACATGAACAGCCACAGCACGCCCGCGATCGCCGGCGCGACCGCGTAGGGCCAGATCAGCAGCGTCTTGTAGACCGGCGCGCCGCGCACGACGCGGTTGGCCATCGTGGCCAGCAGCAGCGACACCGCCAGCCCGATCACCGCCACCAGCAGCGAGAACACCGCCGTCGTCTTGAACGAGGCGAGGTAGCTGTCGTCCTCGATCAGGTTCTGGAAGTTGGCCAGGCCGACCCACTCGGTCGACAGGCCGAAGGCGTCCTGCTGCTGCAGGCTCTGCAGCAGCGCCTGCGCCGCGGGCCAGAAGAAGAACACGCCGATCACCAGCGCCTGCGGCGCCAGCAGCAGCCAGGGCAGCCAGCGCGATCGGAACACCACGCGTTTCTGTTGGGACATCCGGGGAGGGCGTCGAAAGAGGAATCGGAAAGGGCGGGGAGACCGGAGCGCGACGGCGCCCCGGTCGGCTCAGCCGGGGGTCAGGACTTGTTGGCCTTCTGGAAGCGTTCCAGCAGTTCGTTGCCGCGCTTGACCGCGGCGTCCAGGCCTTCCTTGGGTTGCTTCTTGCCGGCCCAGACCTGTTCCAGCTCCTCGTCGATGACGGTGCGGATCTGCGCGAAGTTGCCCAGGCGCACGCCGCGCGACTTCTCCGTCGTCTTGCGGATCATCTGCTGCACGGCGACGTCGGTGCCCGGGTTCTGCTTGTAGAAGCCGCTCTGCTCGGTCAGCTCGTAGGCCGCCTTGGTCACCGGCAGGTAACCGGTGCGCTTGTGGCTCTCGGACGCGACGTCGGCCCTGGACAGGTACTGGAAGAACGCGGCCACGCCCTTGTACTCGGCCGGCTTCTTGCCGGACATCACCCACAGGCTGGCGCCGCCGATGACGGTGTTCTGCGGCGCGCCGGGCACGTCGGGGTAGTAGGGCAGCGGCGCGATGCCGGAGGCGAACTTGGCGCTCTTCTTGATGTTGGCGTAGAGGCCGGAGGAGCCGGTCTCCATCGCGCACTCGCCGGAGTAGAAGGTCGCGTCGGCGCTGTTGCCGCGGCCCTTGTAGACGAACAGGCCCTGCTTGGCCATGTTGGCCAGGTTCTCGATGTGGCGCACGTGCAGCGGCGAGTTGAACGCCAGCCGCGCGTCGAGGCCGCCGAAGCCGTTGTTCTTCGTCGCGTACTCGACGTTGTGCCAGGCGGAGAAGCTCTCCAGCTGCGTCCAGCTGACCCAGCTCGTGGTGAACGGGCACTTGTGGCCGGCGGCCTTGAGCTTGGCGGCGGCGGCGGCGACCTCGGGCCAGGAGCTCGGCGGCTTGTTCGGGTCCAGGCCGGCGGCCTTGAACGCGTCCTTGTTGTAGTGGAAGACGGTGGTCGAGCTGTTGAACGGGAAGCTCAGCATCTGGCCGTTCGGCGCGGTGTAGTAACCGGCGACGGCGGGCACGTAGGCGCCGTTGTCGAACTTCACGCCGGCCTGCTGCATGACCTGGCCCACCGGCACGATCGCGCCCTTGCTGGCCATCATCGTGGCGGTGCCGACCTCGAAGACCTGCAGGATGTGCGGCGCGTTGCCGGCGCGGAAGGCGGCGATGGCGCCGGCCATGGACTCGTCGTAGCTGCCCTTGTAGGTCGGGACGATCTTGTAGTCCTTCTGGCTGGCGTTGAAGTCCTTGGCCAGGTCGTTGACCCAGTCGCCGAGGGCGCCGCCCATCGAGTGCCACCACTGGATCTCGGTCTGCGCCGACGCGGCGGCGGGGGCGATCAGCGCGGCCAGCGCGACGGCCGATGTGGCCAACAGGGAAGTCGGGAGGTGCTTCATGGGTCTCCGATGCTCGGGGAGGGTGGTTCTGCGGTCCGCGGCGGACGTCGTCGGGTGGACGGTCCGCCGAGGGCCGGCGAGCTTATCCAGCCATTGTGACACTGGCGAACTTCCCCGCAGCCGCTGCAGCATCGCTTCGGGCGCCCCGCGTCGTTGCAAGTCCTCGCCATAGCGTTGCTATGGCTGTGGCTTGCGCCTAGCGGTGCATCCCGAATCGATGCCGCATCGGCCGCGGGGACGCCGAGGTTTATAGAGTCCCTCGCCGGGGATGGCCCTCTGGGGGTGGGTTAGGATTCCAACCATTGCCCAGACCGGGCCGGCCGCTGATCGCGGCCATTCGCGAACGCCGCTTCCATGCCCGTGTCCAGCGGGTGCGGGGACCACAAGTCCAGGGCGCTGTCCGGTCGCGGGCCCTTGCCTTCTCCGCCTGTCTTTCCAGCCTGGCATCGGTGTCCGCTCCCCTGGACGCCGGCCTGCCGCAACCCCGGTGCGCGAGCACCTGGCCGCCATGAATGCACCGCATCTGCTGATGCCCGCCGACCCCGCGATGGCCGGCGACCCGAACCAGCCGCACGCGCCCGCCGCCCGGCTGCGCGAGATTCCGTACAACTACACGTCCTTCTCCGATCGCGAAATCGTCCTTCGCCTGCTCGGCGCCCGCGCATGGCAACTGCTCGACCAGCTGCGCACCGAGCGTCAGACCGGCCGCTCCGCGCGGATGCTGTACGAGGTGCTCGGCGACATCTGGGTCGTGCAGCGCAATCCGTACCTGCAGGACGACCTGCTGGACAACCCCAAGCGTCGCGAGGCGCTGATCGGCGCGTTGCGCCATCGCCTGGGCGAAGTGCAGCGCCGCCGTCATCCGGAAGACGACGCCAAGCGCGACGCCTGGGTCGGCGAGCTGCTGACCGCGGCGGAGGCGGCGGTGGCCGCGTTCTCGCACCAGTTCGAGCAGGTGGCCGAACTGCGCAAGCGCGCGACCAAGGTCTTCGCGAAGACCACCGCCAAGGACAACATCAAGTACGACGGGCTGTCGCGCGTCGCGCACGTGACCGACGCGACCGACTGGCGTGTCGAGTACCCCTTCGTGGTGCTGACCCCGGACACCGAGGCCGAGATGGCTGCGCTGGTGGCGGGCTGCTTCGAGCTGGGGCTGACGGTCATCCCGCGCGGCGGCGGCACCGGCTACACCGGCGGCGCGGTGCCGCTGGTCTGGAACAGCGCGGTGATCAACACCGAGAAGCTCGAGGCCATGCGTGGCGTCGAGATGCAGCGCCTGCCGGGCCTGGATCGCGAGATCCCGACGATCTGGACCGAGGCCGGCGTCGTCACGCAGCGCGTGTCGGACCTGGCGGAGCTGCACGGCTTCGTCTTCGCGGTCGATCCGACCTCGGCCGAGGCCTCGTGCGTCGGCGGCAACATCGCGATGAACGCCGGCGGCAAGAAGGCGGTGCTCTGGGGCACGGCGCTGGACAACCTCGCCTCCTGGCGCATGGTCACGCCGGATGCGAAGTGGCTCGAGGTCGTGCGCGTCAACCACAACCTCGGCAAGATCCATGACGTCGAGGTCGCGAGCTTCGACCTCCACTACTACGACGCGACCGGCAAGACGCTGGAGCGTACCGAGCGCCTGGACATCCCGGGCCGCACCTTCCGCAAGGAGGGCCTGGGCAAGGACGTCACCGACAAGTTCCTCGCGGGCCTGCCGGGCATCCAGAAGGAAGGCTGCGACGGCCTGATCACCAGCGCGCGCTGGATCGTGCACCGCATGCCGGCGCACGTGCGCACGGTCTGCCTGGAGTTCTTCGGCAATCCGAAGGACTGCGTGCCGTCGATCGTCGACATCAAGGACTTCATGTTCGGCGAGATGAAGAAGCCCAACGGGGCCATCCTCGCCGGCCTCGAGCATCTGGACGACCGCTACCTGAAGGCGGTCGGCTACGCCACCAAGAGCAAGCGCGGCGGGCTGCCGAAGATGGTGCTCATCGGCGACATCGTCGGTGACGACGCCGATGAGGTCGCGCGCGCCACCAGCGAGGTCGTGCGCCTGGCCAACGGCCGTTCGGGCGAAGGCTTCGTCGCGGTCAGCGCCGATGCGCGCAAGAAGTTCTGGCTGGACCGCAAGCGCACGGCGGCGATCTCCAAGCACACGAACGCGTTCAAGGTGAACGAGGACGTGGTGATCCCGCTGCCCCGCATGGGCGAGTACACGCTGGGCATCGAGCGCATCAACATCGAGCTGTCGCTGCGCAACAAGCTGGCGCTGATCGACGCGCTGCGCACCTTCTTCGCCGACGGCAACCTGCCGCTGGGCAAGGGCGACGACGCCGGCGAGATCCCGAGCGCGGAGCTGCTCGAGGACCGCGTGGCGCAGGCGCTGGCGCTGCTGGACGAGACCGGCCTGCAATGGCGCACCTGGATGCAGGAGCTGGACGTCCCTCGTGAAGGCGATCGCTCCTACTTCGAGCAGCTCCAGGACTACACGCTGCGCGCGAGCTGGAAGCGCCAGATCCTCAAGCCGCTGCAGGACGTCTTCGCGGGCGGCGCCTTCGCGCCGATCCTGGAGGAGTGCAAGCGCATCCACAAGGAAGTGCTGCGCGGTCGCGTCTGGGTGGCGCTGCACATGCATGCCGGCGACGGCAACGTGCACACCAACATCCCGGTGAACTCGGACAACTACGAGATGCTGCAGACCGCGCACGAGGCGGTCGCGCGGATCATGACGCTGGCGCGCTCGCTGGACGGCGTGATCTCCGGCGAGCACGGCATCGGCATCACCAAGCTCGAGTTCCTCACCGATGAGGAGCTGGCGGGCTTCGCCGGCTACAAGGCCCGGATCGATCCGGAAGGGCGCTTCAACAAGGGCAAGCTGCTGCGCCCGGGGACCGGCGGCCGTGGCAGCCAGACGACCTTCGCCGACCTGACCAATGCCTACACGCCCAGCTTCGGGCTGATGGGGCATGAGTCGCTGATCATGCAGCAGAGCGACATCGGCGCGATCAGCGAGTCCATCAAGGACTGCCTGCGCTGCGGCAAGTGCAAGCCGGTGTGCGCGACGCATGTGCCGCGCGCCAACCTGCTCTACAGCCCGCGCAACAAGATCCTCGCGACCTCGCTGCTGGTCGAGGCCTTCCTGTACGAGGAGCAGACGCGCCGCGGCGTGTCGATCAAGCACTGGGAGGAGTTCGAGGACGTCGCCGACCACTGCACGGTGTGCCACAAGTGCCTGAACCCGTGCCCGGTGAAGATCGACTTCGGCGACGTCACGATGAACATGCGCAACCTGCTGCGCAAGATGGGCAAGAAGAGCTTCCGCCCCGGCAATGCGGCGGCGATGCTGATGCTCAACGCGACCAACCCGGAGACGATCAAGATCGCCCGGGCGGCGATGGTCGGCGTCGGCTTCAAGGCGCAGCGCATCGCGCACAGCCTGCTCAAGCGCGTCGCGCGCAAGCAGACCGGCGCGCCGCCGGCGACCGTGGGGACCGCGCCGATCAAGGAACAGGTCATCCACTTCATCAACAAGAAGCTGCCGGGCGGTCTGCCGAAAAAGACGGCGCGCGCGCTGCTCGACATCGAGGACAAGGACTACGTCCCCATCATCCGCAATCCGCAGAAGACTTCGGCGGAAGCGGAGGCGGTCTTCTACTTCCCGGGTTGCGGTTCGGAGCGGCTGTTCAGCCAGGTCGGCCTGGCGACGCAGGCCATGCTCTGGCACGCCGGCGTGCAGACCGTGCTGCCGCCGGGCTACCTCTGCTGCGGCTACCCGCAGCGCGGGTCGGGTCAGTTCGACAAGGCCGAGAAGATCATCACCGACAACCGCGTGCTGTTCCATCGCGTGGCCAACACGCTGAACTACCTCGACATCAAGACGGTGGTGGTCAGCTGCGGCACCTGCTACGACCAGCTCCAGGGCTACAAGTTCGAGGACATCTTCCCCGGCTGCCGCATCATCGACATCCACGAGTACCTGCTCGAGAAGGGCATCCAGCTCGACACCAAGCAGGCCTACCTCTATCACGATCCCTGCCACTCGCCGATGAAGCTGCAGGATCCGATGAAGACCGTCAAGGCGCTCGTCGGCCCCGAAGTCATGAAGAGCGAACGCTGCTGCGGCGAGAGCGGCACGCTGGGTGTCACGCGACCGGATGTGTCGACCCAGGTCCGCTTCCGCAAGGAAGAGGAACTGCGCAAGGCGGAGACGCAGCTGCGGGCGGCGGGCAAGGTCGGCGCCGAGGAGAATCTCAAGATCCTCACCAGCTGCCCGTCCTGCCTGCAAGGGCTCAGCCGCTACGGCGACGATCTGCAGAACGGCCTGCTCGAGGCGGACTACATCGTCGTCGAGATGGCCCGCAAGATCCTCGGGGAGAACTGGATGCCCGAGTACGTCGCCAAGGCCAACAACGGGGGCATCGAGCGGGTGCTGGTCTGAGGACCTGAGCCGCCGACGCGCCGACGCGACGTCGGCGCGACGCCAACGAAAAAGCCCGCCGGAAGGCGGGCTTTGCATTGGGGCGGGGCGGTGCGTGTCAGACCCGGAACTGCCCGACCTGCGCGACCAGGCGATGGGCCTGTTCCCGCAGGCTTTCCGCGGCGGCGGTGCTTTCCTCGACGAGCGCGGCGTTCTGCTGCGTGCCTTGGTCGAGCTGGGCCACCGCGCCATTGATGCGCGTCACGCCCTGGGACTGCTCCCGCGAGGCGGTGGAGATCTCGCCGATGATGTCGGTCACCCGCTTCACGCTGGTGACGATGTCCCGCATGGCTTCGCCGGTATCGCCGACGAGCTTGGCACCGGATTCCACGCGTTCGCCGCTGGTGGTGATCAGTCCCTTGATCTGCTTGGCGGCTTCCGCGCTGCGCTGGGCGAGGTGCCGGACTTCGGCGGCGACGACCGCGAAGCCGCGACCTTGTTCACCGGCACGCGCGGCCTCGACCGCGGCATTGAGCGCCAGGATGTTGGTCTGGAACGCGATGGAGTCGATGGTGCCGATGATGTCGCCGATCTGCCGGCTGGCGGCGGAGATCGCGTCCATGGTGGTCACGACCTGGGCGACGACGTTGCCGCCGCGCTGCGCCGCGCGGTCGGACTCGCCGACGAGCTGATGGGCCTGCGCGGCCGACGCGGCGGTCTGGCTCATGGAGCTGGCGAGCTCTTCCAGCGCGGAGGCGGTCTCCTGCAGATGGCTGGCCGATTGCTCGGTCCGGGCCGACAGGTCGCGGCTGCCGGCGGCGACCTCCGCCGAGGCGGTGCCGATGGAATCGCTGGCCTGGCGCACCTCGTTGATGGTGCGCGAGAGCTGCAGGCGCATGCGCTCGACGCCCGCGGACAGGGCGCCAAGGTCGTCCTGCTGACGCACGATCACCGGGCGGGTCAGATCGCCGGCCGCGACCGCGGCGACGGCCTCGTTCAGGTCCGCGAGCGGCTGCCCGACCCAGCGTCCCAGCATCCAGGTCACGCCCAACCCCAGCAGGACAACGGTCGCGAGCATCAGTCCCCACAGCACCCACAGCGTGGTGTTGTGGGCCGCCAGCGCCTGCGCCCGCGAGGCCTCGGCGATCACCCACCAGCCGGTGGCCTGAGACTTGCGCGCCACCGCGAACGCGTCCTTGTAGTTCTCGCCGTAGACGGCCCGGACCGTCTCCAGCACGCCGTCCTGATCGTCGACGAGCGTCTTGACGTACTGCTCGGCCTGGTCGGCCGGCATCACTTCGGACAGCTTCTTGCCCTGGGCGCGCGGGTGGGCGCGCAGCAGCGCGTCAGCCGGCGTCTTGCCCGGATCGAGCAGGTACAGCCCGCCGGTGTCGTAGAGCTTGACCGCGTCGGCCATCTTCACGAGCTCCTGCTGCAGTCCGCGCATGTCGAAGCCGATGAACAGGATGCCGACGACCTTGCCGTCCGCGTCCTTGATCGGCGAGTAACGCGTCATGTAGGGCAACTTGAACAGCGTCGCCGGGCCCACGTACGTGTCCCCCGCCGAGAGCTTGCCGAAGGCGGCGCCGGCGCGGTCCAGCGTCGTGCCGACGGCGCGCGAGCCGTCTTCCTTCTTCAGCGAGGTGGTGATGCGGATGAAGTCGTCCGTGCCCTTGCGCGCGAAGATCGTCGCCACGCCGCCGGTGCGGCGGGTGAAGCGGTCGACCGCGTCGAAGTTGCCGTTGAGCTTCTGGCCGTTGAAGGCCAGTTCCCCGTCGCCCGCGAGCGTGAAGGTGCCGCCTTCGAAGTCGCCGGCCAGCACGTCGTACAGCCGGTTCGCCGAATCCCGCGCCGTGCGGTCCAGGGCATCCGCGACGCGCGCCACCGACGTCGCCTCCGCCGACATGTAGTCCTGCGTGCGCTGCCGCGCCTGATTGGTGAGCACCCAGGACAGGGCACCGCAGATGACGATCAGAAGGACCGCGATCGCGGCACTTGACCAGATGGAGACGCGACGGGCCACCGTCGCGCGCACGGCGTTGTTGTTGTTCATGACCGGACGGCTCCGCGATGAGGCGGAACTGGAGTGATGGTGGAGGTCTCCTAGCGCGTCGTTGTCATTTTGTCTTTGCGCTGGGTCAAACTGTATTGCGTATGACAGCCTGTCAGGGCGTTTCGTTTATCGCCCTTCAAGGGATAACCCGTGGCTATTTCACGGTCACGTGGAGTAATGAGTCCGGTCTCCCTCAGAGGAGGACAGCGCTATCACCTCCCAGGAGGTGACCGACCGGACGGTCGGCTCTCCCGGCCGGCGCAACGGCTCACTCCGCCGAGATGCCGCGGCTGCGGATCAGCGCATGCCACTTCTGGGTTTCGGACTGGATGAAACGTGCCAACGCGGCGGCGTCGCCCGGCGCGACTTCGAGGCCGAAATCCTCCAGCTTCGCTTTCAGTTCCGGCTGTGTGAGCGCCTTCCCCAGCTCCGCGCCCAGCCTCGCCACGATCGCTTCGGGCGTGCCCTTCGGGACGAAGAGACCCTGCCAGGCGCTGACGTCGACGCCGGTGACGCCGGTCTCGTCGAAGCTCGGCACGTCGGGCAGCGCGGCAATGCGTTTGGGCGCGAGCACCGCCAGCGCCTTCAGCTTGCCGGCGCGCAGGTGCGGCAGGGCGGCGGCGGTGTCGAGGATGCCCATGGGCACCACGCCCGCGATCAGATCCTGCGTCGAGAACGCCGTGCCGCGATAAGGCACATGGACGATGTAGCTGTTGGTGCGATCCTTCAGCAGCTCCATCGCGAGGTGATGCGGGCTGCCGACGCCGGGCGAGGCATAGCTGTACTTGCCGGGTCTGGCCTTGATGGTATCGAGCCACTGCTTCGCCGAGCTGAAGCCGGCGTTGGGGTTGACCACCAGCAGCAGCGGGAAGCGGGCCATGAAGCCGACCGGCGCGAAGTCCGCCGGCGAGTAGGGCAGCTTCTTGTAGAGCGCGCTGTTGAACACCATCGCGCCGTTGTCGCCGGTGAGGATGGTGTAGCCGTCAGGCGGCGATTTGGCGGCGTTGTCGGTGCCGATGATCCCCGCCGCGCCGGGCTTGTTGTCGATGACCAGCGTCTGCCCCAGCGCCTTGCCGAGCACCGGCGCCAGTTGGCGCGCCAGGAAGTCGGAGCCGCCGCCCGCCGGGTAGGCGACGACCCACCGGACCGGCTTGGACGGCCAGGCCTGCGCGCGCGCGGTGGCGGGCCAGCCGAGGGCGCCGGCGGTGGCGCCCAGGGCACCCGTGATCAGCAGGGAACGGCGCGCGGCGTCGGTGGAGCGGACGGGCATGGATGGGGTCTCCGGGTTGTCGTGCCGGCCATCCTAGCCAGCCGCCGGAGAAGACCCCTCCCGGAACAACCCGATCAGCGCCCGTCGACCATCGCCGCGCTGGCTGCGCCGCCCGTCGATCCTGCCGCCGGCGGTGCCATCTCGAGCAGCGCGATGCGGCCGCTCATGTCGTCGCGCGAGTCCTCGTTGCGGAACGACACCTGCATCACGTAGAGCGTGTCGCGCGCCGCGCCCTGGCATTGCAGCGCGCGCACGGCCCGGCGCAGCGGGGTGCGATAGGCGAGGGGGCCGCGGTCCTGCACCTCGCTGATGACGTTGCCGTTCAGCCGGAAGCTGACCGTGGAGAGGCCTTCCTTGCCTTCGATGAACTGGACCCGGCCCAGGCGGTCGCCGAGCGCCTTGTCCACACCGGGGCAGGTGGCGCGCACGTCGGTGCGCGGGATCTCGCCCGGGCGGCGGCCGGAGATCTCGACGCGCTGCAGGTCGTCGGGCGCCGCCTGCGCGGCGCCCGCGGTCAGGACGGCGAAGACCGCGCCGGCGGTGAGACGGGCGGCGGCGCGGAGGAAGTTCGTGGGGACGTGGCGGACGGGGCGGGTGGTGGCGTGCATGTCGTGCTCCTGTGGGCTGAGGAACCGTCGCGGCCCGCATCACGGTGGCGGAACGATCGGTCTTTTTTCAGCGTAGGCAGCACGAGGGCCTCGACCAAGCGGCGCGCGACCAAGCGTCGAAGCCGAGGGCCGGAGCGCCGGAATTCCGCGACGAAACGCACCTCATCGCGACCCGCCGTGAATCGACTTTCCCCAGTATCCATCGGGTCGAAAGTCATGCATGACGATCGGCTCCGCAGCGCATGACGACGCGATGACAAGACCTGACCCTCGGCGTGATGGGTTCGGGCCATGACTTCCGCTCGGCCGTCCCGAAAGGCATGGGTCCCGAATGGCACGGGGCCTGCCGCGCCTCACGGCGGGCAGGCCCCGGAGGCCGCGGCACGGTGTCGCCGCGGCGGGGTCGGCGCGTCACCAGACCTTGATCGGATCCGCTGCCACCATCGCGTCGCCGCCCTTGCAACTGAAGGCCTTGGCGAACTCCGGCATGTTGGACATCGGCGCCAGCACGCGGAACTTGCCCGGCGAGTGCGGGTCGGTGCGCAGCTGGTTCAGCAGCGCCGCTTCGCGCGACTTGTTGCGCCAGACCATGGCGTTGGACAGGAAGAAGCGCTGCTCGGGGGTGAAGCCGTCGATCTTGTCGGTCTTGCCCGTGCGGCGCAGCGCGTTCTGCAGCGCGTCGAAGGCGATCGGCATGCCGGCCATGTCGGAGATGTTCTCGCCCAGCGTGAGCCGCCCGTTGATGTGCGTGCCCTTGACCGGCTCGTAGCTCTCGTAGAGCGCCACGACGCGGTCGGCGCGCGCCTTGTAGTTCTCGGCGTCAGCGGCGGTCCACCAGTCGTTGAGGCTGCCGATGCTGTCGAACTGCCGGCCGCGGTCGTCGAAGTGGTGGACGATCTCGTGCCCGATCACCATGCCGATGCCGCCGTAGTTGACAGCGTCGTCGGCCTTCGCGTCGAAGAACGGCGGCTGCAGGATGCCGGCGGGGAAGGTGATCTCGTTGAGGCCGCCCGCCTGAGCGTTCACGATGTACGGCGACATCGTCCAGCGCGTGCGGTCGCTCGGGCGGTCCAGGTCCTTGATCTGCTCGCCGTGGAACCAGGCCGCGGCGCGCAGCTGGTTGCCGGCGAAGTCCTTCGGATCGAGCGTCATGCCCTCGTACTTCGGCCAGGACGCGGGCGCGCCGATCTTGGGCTGCATCGCCTCGAGCTTCTCCAGCGCCTTGACCTTGGTGTCGGGATTCATCCAGGCGAGGTTCTGGATGCGCGTCTTCATCGCGGCCTTGACGTCGCCGATCAGCAGCGTCGCGCGGCGCTGCGCCTCGGGCGAGAAGGCCTTGGACACGAACAGCTCGCCCAGCGCCAGGCCCAGCGGGCTGCCGCCGGTGCGGCCGCCGATCAGCTGGATGACTTCCTCGTCGCGCGGCATCGGCTGCTCGAGCCCGGAGATGGTCGCGCCGCGGTAGTCGAAATCCGCCTCGGCGAAGGCCTTCGGCAGGCGGGCGGCGCTGTTCTCCAGCACGCGCATCCGGAGGTAGGTCTGCCAGGTGGCGAGCGGGACCTTCCCGGCCATCTGTGCGACGCGCGCCAGGAAGTCGGGTTGCGCCACGATCAGCCGTTCGACGCCGCCGGCCCGCGTGTCGCTGCGGGTGAGCGCCTTCAGATAACCGTCCCAGGCCAGCCCCGGCGCCTTGCCCGCGAGTTCGGCCGTGGTCATCGGGTTGTAGACCTTGAGCGGATCGCGCAGCTGCGCGCGCGGCGTCGTCGCGTCGGCCAGTTGGGACTCGAAGGCCATCAGCGCGTCGATCGCGGCCGGCGTGGCGTCGAAGCCTGCCGACGACAACAGCCGTTGCGCATACAGCCGGTAGGCCGTGCGCAGCTTCTTGGCGATGTCGCTGTCCTTGAAGTAGTCGTCGCGGTCCGGCAGGCCCAGGCCCGACTGGCCCAGCGTCAGCACATTCACGCGGGTGTTCTTGACGTCGGCGCGCACGGAGGCGCCCACCGGCGCGGCGATGCCCACGCGGCCGAACTGCGCCAGCACGAAGGGCAGGTCCTCCGCCGACTTCATCGAGGCGACGCGATCGAGCAACGGCTTGATCGGCTTCAGGCCCTGCGCCTCGATGGCGGCCCGGTCCATGCCGCTGGCGTAGTACGCGGCGACCTGCTTCAAGCCCGGCGACTTCTGCAGCTCCGGCTTGGCCAGCAGCTCCGCCAGCGCATCGCTCAGCAGCCGGTCGTTGGCCACGCGCAGCGCGTCGAAGCTGCCGATCCGGGTGCGGTCGGCCGGCAACTCGGTGCGGGCGACCCACGGCCCGTTCACGTAGTCATAGAAGTCGGCGCAAGGCTGGACGTCGGGCGAGAAGCTTGCGACATCCAGGGCGCGCGCTGGTGCTGCGGCGAGGGCCAGGGTGGAGGCAGCCGCGGCCGCAATCAGGCGTAGTGGAAGCATGGTTATTTGTCACCAATGTGTGGCGAAAACGACAAGCCGCACAGGCTAATCGACCCCCCTGTCCCCCGCCATCCGAGGCGTCCCGCGCATGGCTTCCGACACCCCGGGCACGCCGTTCGCGCAGGTCCGCAAACTGCGCGCAAACATTACGAATCAGGGCGTTAGCTGCAAGAAAGGGGCGATTGGCGGATCAAAGTCTGCGTTTTGACACAAATAGGTTATAGGGGTATTCCTTCCTGTTAACTGTTTCAGGTAGGTCGGTTGGCGCCCAACTGTCTTCCTACACTGCATCGCACGCCAATCGGATTGGGCCGATCGGCGTGCCCCACCAGCGGTGCCAACGCGCCAGACGTTCGGGGCTTTGCAGGCGTCGGCGAACCCGGCGTCGATCGAGAACTCTGGAGATGACAAGCATGTTGCGATTGAACAAGCTCAGCGTCGCGCTGGCTGTGGGTCTCGTCACGATGGGCGCCGCCCAGGCGGGCGTGTCGTCGGTGGACATCGACAAGGCGCCGCGGCAACTGAGCGAACAGACCGATCGTCTGATCGTGAAATACAAGGACGGCAGCACCGTCGTGCAAGGGCGCCTGGGCGCCGCGATCCAGGCGCAATCGGTGGCCAGCGATGCCATCGGCGCCCGTACCGAGCGCCTGCAGCAACTGGCGGCGCCGCTGGGCACCCGGCTGTCGCTGGTGCGCCAGATGGGCACCGGCGCCCACGTGTTCAAGCTGGACCGCCGGCTGAACCTGCAGGAACTGCGCGAGCTGGGCGATCGGATCAAGGCGCAGGACGCCAACGTCGAATACGTCGAACCCGACCGCAAGATGCACGCGCTGTTCGTGCCGAACGACAGCAGCTACGGCTCGCAATGGGACCTGTCCGAGAGCGTCGGCGGCATCCGCGCACCGGCGGCCTGGGACCAGGCGACCGGCACCGGCGTCGTGGTCGCGGTCATCGACACCGGCTACCGGCCGCATGCGGACCTGTCGGGCCAGATCGTCGCGGGCTACGACATGATCGTGGACACCACGGTCTCCGTGGACGGCAACGGCCGTGACAACGACCCGAGCGACCCCGGCGACTACAACGCCGCCAATGAGTGCCAGGCCGGCGACCCGGCCTCCACGTCCAGCTGGCACGGCACGCACGTGGCCGGCACGATCGCGGCCAAGACCAACAACGCCCTGGGCGTGGCGGGCATCGCCTACAACGCCAAGGTCCAGCCGATCCGCGTGCTGGGCAAGTGCGGCGGCTACACCTCCGACATCGCCGACGGCATGACCTGGGCCTCGGGCGGCAGCGTCTCCGGCCTGCCGACCAACGCGACGCCGGCCAAGGTGCTGAACCTGTCGCTGGGCGGTGGCGGCGCCTGCGACACCACGACGCAGACGGCGATCAACGGTGCCCGCTCGCGCGGCGCCAGCGTCATCGTCGCCGCCGGCAACGAGAACCAGAACGCGTCGAACTCCAGCCCGGCGAACTGTTCGGGCGTGGTCGTGGTCGCGGCGACGGATCGCAACGGCGCCCGCGCGTACTACTCGAACTACGGCTCGATCGTGACGCTGGCCGCGCCGGGCGGCGACGTCCGTTCCAGCGCCAGCAACGGCATCCTGTCGACGCTGAACAACGGCACCAGCACGCCGGGCGCGGACAGCTACGCCTACTACCAGGGCACCTCGATGGCCACGCCGCACGTGGCCGGTGTCGCGGCCCTGATGTACAGCGCCAAGCCCACCGCCACGCCGGACGAGATCACGGCCGCGCTCAAGAGCAGCGCCCGCGCCTTCCCCGGCACCTGCAGCCAGTGCGGTTCCGGCCTGCTGGACGCGAACGCCGCGATCACGGCGATCAAGGGCGGCGGCGGTGGCGGCGGCACGATCGCCGAGGTCGAGCCCAACAACAGCCGCACCGCGCCGCAGACCGTCAGCGCGCCGGTCCAGGTGACGGGCAGCCTGTCGACTTCCGACACCAACGACTACTTCAAGGTCACGCTGCCCGCGGGCAAGACGCTGAGCGCGACCTTGACGCCGGCCAGCGGCAAGGACTTCGACCTGCAGCTGCAGAACAGCAGCGGCACGCAGCTCAAGCTCAGCGAAAACGGCGCTGGCGCCGTCGACAGCTTCACGTACGCGAACACCGGATCGTCCTCGATCGTCGTGTACGTGCGGGCTTATTACTACTCGGGCACCAGCGGCACGTACACGCTGAACCTGAGCTGGTAAGGAGCCCCGCAGGACTTGCCACTCTCCTCGTTTGGTAAGCCGGGTGCCTCGGGCCCGAACGGGGCTCCCGTTGAATCCCGCCGGTGAAAGCTGGCGGGATTTTTTTCGTTGCTCACCCCGCCGGCCGGGCGCCCCGATCGCCCACCCGACCAGCCCCCGTCGTGCGAGGCCACGCACCGGTACACTGCCCGCTTGTTTTTCGCAGCGATGTGCCCGGTCAGCCGGGGAGATCGCGTGATCATGGCCGGCATCGATTCCACCACCCCGCTCCCCACCGACATCGTCGTGCACCAGCAATCCAAGGTGCTGGAGCTCGCCTTCACCGACGGTGTGCGTTTCCGCATCCCGTTCGAGCTGATGCGCGTGCGCAGCCCGTCGGCGGAAGTGCAGGGCCACGGCCCGGGCCAGGAGACGCTGCAGACCGGCAAGCGCGATGTGACCATCGTGGCGGTCGAGCAGGTCGGCCACTACGCGCTGAAGCCGACCTTCTCCGACGGTCACGAGAGCGGCCTGTTCACCTGGGCCTATCTGTACGAGCTCGGCCGTGACCAGGACCGCCTGATGCGCGAGTACGAAGAGAAGCTGGCCGCCGCGGGCCTGGACCGCGACGCGCCCATGGCGACGAAGGCCGCGGGCGGCCATTCGCACGGCGGCGGCAGCAGCTGCGGCAGCCATTGATCGATCGACCTCGCGCGGCGATTGCCTCCGACGCGCCCCCATTCAGCAGGACCCCACCATGAGCTCCACCCATTTCGGCTTCGAGTCGGTCGACGAAACCGCCAAGGCCAGGCGCGTGCGCGGCGTGTTCGACTCGGTCGCCGCGCGCTACGACGTCATGAACGACCTGATGTCGATGGGGATGCACCGCGCCTGGAAGCTGTACACGCTGGCCGTGGCCAACCTGAAGCCGGGCGACCGGGTGCTGGACATCGCCGGCGGCACGGGCGACATGGCCCGGCTGTTCGCGAAGAAGGTCGGCGAGCGCGGCATGGTCGTGCACACCGACATCAACGAGGCCATGCTGCGCACCGGCCGCGAGCGTCTGATCGACGAGGGCATGGTGCTGCCCACCAACCTCTGCGACGCCGAGGCGCTGCCCTACAAGGACGGCTCCTTCGACCTGGTCTGCGTGGCCTTCGGCCTGCGCAACATGACGCACAAGGACCAGGCGCTGGCCGAGATGAACCGCGTGCTGCGCCCAGGCGGCCGGCTGCTGGTGCTGGAGTTCTCGCAGGTCGCGGCGCCGCTGCGCAAGCCCTACGACTGGTATTCCTTCAAGATCCTGCCCCGCATCGGCTCGCTGATCGCCGGCGACGCCGACAGCTACCGCTACCTGGCCGAATCGATCCGCATGCACCCGCCGCAGGCCGAACTCAAGGCCATGATGAAGACGGCGGGCTTCGGTCATGTGGACGTGCACAACCTGACCGGCGGCGTCGTGGCGCTGCACGCCGGCATCAAGTGCTGAGCGACGGCAAGGCCTGACCCCGCGCGCCAGCAAGCAGGGCCCCGAAAGGGGCCCTGGCTCATTGCGGAACGGAGATCAGCGGGCCGGCGTCAGCAGGGCGCCTTCCACTCCCGGAGTTCGGTGGCGAGGATGGGATGGCCGTCCTGCTCGGCGCGACGGGCGAGTTCGTCGACGTTGCCGTCGGTGACGAACTCATGGCCCACGCCCTTCACGAGCTGGCCGTAGACGCTGTCGAGGTCGTCGGAATCGACGTCGGTATCGGAGGTCGGGAACGGCGGCGTGTCGGCTGGCAGTTCCGGGCGGAGTTGATGCGTCGAATGGGAGGGGGAATGGGCCATCGGAGTGCTCCTTGAGTCGATGAGTCGAGGGGAGGTCTTACGGAATGGCAAGGCCGTCGTCACTTCGGGCGGACGGCCTTGCGATTGGAACGGGGCAGCTTTCCCTCCCGCAACTGCTTGACCGCGTCGCCGACAAGGTTGGCCACCAGTCGGACCTCGTCCTGCAGGGCCTCGTCGCGGTCGAGCGCCTCGTGGCTGTTGAAGTAGGGCTCGAAGTAGCCGATGTAGCGGTCGAGCCGGGACAGGTTGCCGGCGTCGATCAGGCCCATCCAGTCCAGCCAGTCGCCGAGGTTGCGGCGTTGAGCTTCCACGCCGGCCACGTCGCCGTGCACCACCAGGCCGTAAGCGCGGCCTTCGAGGTGCTTGGGATAGTCCCACCCCTTTTCTTCGATCGCCTTGGCTTCCGCGGCCTTCTTGCCATGGGTCGAAGTCGGATCGGGATTGCCGCCGTCCGCGCAGACCAGGCGGTCGATCATCAGCTTCAATGCGCTGGGCGACTGATACCAGTAGGTCGGGGTGAACAGGATCACGCCGTGCGCGGAGACCCAGCGCTCGTAGATCTCGTTCATCCAGTCGCTGGACTGGTCGAGCGCGTGATTCGGATAGCAGCTGCAGGGCCAGTGGCAGAGCGGCATCGCGGTGGACACGCAGCCCTTGCACGGATGGATCTGGCGGCCGTACTCGGACGTGATCAGGCTCAGGTCCAGGACATCGATGATCACGTCGTGCCGGCTGAGCTGGTCCTTGGCGATCTGGGTCAGACGCCAGGTCTTGGACATCTCCCCCGGGCAGGTGCCGTCGTTGCGGTCGCTGCCGCAGATGAGCAGCACGCGCGAGCGCGTGGCCGGATCGCTCCAGCGCTGCTGCGCCAGCTGGAGCCGTTGATGCGCGTCCAGCCACTCGACCGAGGTCTCGTACGACGGGTCCTTGAAGCCGCTGCCCGCTGGACGGGTGATCGGCGACTTGCGGCCCTCCTTCATCGCCTCGAAGGCGATGACCTCCAGGCGCGCGATGGCCTCGTGCTCGGCGCGGTAGGCCGGGTCCTGGAAGCGGCGCATGAAGCGCTCATGGAATTGCTCGCGGGTCAGCTCCGCGGGCTGCTGGCCCTTGCGGATCACGGTCATCGGCGGCCCCTCGGGTGGCGGTGCGGACAGTATTCGGGGCCCCGCGGGAGACACCCGTCGGACGAAGGCGCCTTGTGCGACGGGTGCTGTCCTACGCGCGTCGCGGCGACCGTTCCAGGGAGGTGCGCCATGCACTCTGATCACGCGGCCTGCACGGTGCATCGCACCGTGGGCGGGCGCCGGCCCGTCGTCCTCCCCCTCAAACGCGGGGTGCGGCATTCCCGCCTCCGGGGTTCCCCGCAACCTGCTTGTCACGAAGCGACCCTACGCTCCGCCCGTTCCTTCACGTGCGTGAAGTCAAGCGCACAACTTCACATGATTTGCCGACAAATTGTTGCCGTAAACGTTTGCGCAAACCGTTGAATCATCGATACGACAGTCCGGGGGTTGCCATGAAATTCAAATCCATCCTGCTCGCCGCAGGTCTCCTGTGGGCCGGTCTGGCCCATGCCGACACCGTCGCGCTGTGGGGCTTCAACCAGGTCGGGGTCAATGCCCAGAACCAGCCGGTCTATTCGACCAAGCCGACCTACACCGACCACGGCGGTGCCTTCCTGGACACCTTGGGCGTGTCCACGACCTTCGTCAGCCAGTCCGGCTCGTCGGACACCACCGGCGGCAGCATGGCGCTCAACACCGCCGGCTACGCGAGCCAGGGCACGGGCGACCGCACGACCGGCGTGCAGTTCTCGATCGACACCACCGGATTCCAGGACATCGTCCTGACCTTCGACCAGCGCAACAGCGCCACCGCGTCCGCCTGGACCGCGCTGCTGTACACGATCGATGGCGAGAACTGGGTCGAGGCCACCACCTTCCGCATGCTGCGCGACAGCGTCTTCGTGAAGGGGCTGGGCTTCAACTTCTCCGACATCGCCGGCGTGGACGACAACGCCAATTTCGCGGTGCAACTGGTCAGCATGTTCGCGCCCGGCACGCAGGCCTACGCCGGCACCGGCGGCAATTACGGCACCGGCGGGACCATCCGCTACGACATGGTCCAGTTCGCCGGCTCGCTGATCCCCGAGGTCGACGTGCCGGAAGTGCCCGAGCCCGCCTCGATCGCGCTGGCCGTGGTCGCGCTGGGCGCGATGGGCCTGAGCATCCGCCGCCGCAAGCAGGCCTGAACCAAGTCGAGGAGAACTCCCATGAACTTCCGCACCCTGTTCCCCCAGTCCGGACGCGCCGTGCTGCGCCTCACCACGCTGAGCGCGATGGCTGTCGTGCTGACCGCCTGCGGCGGCGGCCTCAACGGCGAGAAGTCGCAGACGCAGCAGCAGGCGACCACGCCCGATGACCGCGCCACCGCGCTGACCGCCGATCCCTCGGCGAAGTACCCCGACCACCACGAGTTCGACGCCGCGCTCGACGTGCCGTTCACCGGCGCCGAGACTACCGGCGCGCGCGACTTCGCGGTCCACCTCGATTACGTCGGCGCGCCCGTCGGCACGCTGCTGGCCTATCGCGTCGAACTGCGCTCGCCCGCCGGTGCCGTCGTCAAGCGCTGGAGCGGCGTCGAGAAGTACGCCGGCGACGTCAAGAGCGTCACGTTGAACTGGGCCGGGCGCGGCAGCGCCGGCCTGCCGGATGGCATCTACACCGCGACGCTGACCGCGCTCAGCGCCAAGGCCGACGTCGCCCTGAAGAGCAGCGGCGGCGACGCCCAGTTCGCCGAGATCCTCGCCGCCCAGCAGGCCGGCGAAGGCGGCCACGCGGTCGAACAGAGCTGGAACTTCGCCATCGGCAAGCCGGCCAGGATCGCGATGGGCACGCTGCGTCCGCTGGCGATGGGCGCCGCGGGCGAGGCCGACCAACGCGTGCGCGCGCAGTCGGCGGCGGTGGGCGCGGGCTCGTGGCCCTACACCATCTACTACGGCAGCTTCCACGGCCAGACCAACGACTCCGACGGCGGCGGCGCCATCGGCAGCTGCAACTCGTCGCAGCCGGCGCAGAGCGGCGCCTTCGGTCCCGACGCGGCCTTCCCGTACGCGAAGGACGCGGGCCTGGACATCTTCGCCAACACCGACCACAACCACTACTACGACGGCTCGTCCAGCACCAACACCAGCGGCAGCGCCACCGCGGCCAAGGCGCGCTACCAGCGCGGCCTGCAGATCGCGGCCGACTACACCGCGGCCAACGCCGGCTTCCTCGCCATGTACGGCATGGAGTGGGGCGTCATCAGCAACGGCGGCCACCTGAACATCTTCAACAGCAACGAGCTGTTCTCGTGGGAATACAACGCGCAGAACGAGCTCTTCGGCGACCGCTACATCGCCAAGAACGACTACGCCACGCTGTACTCGGTGATGCGCGCCCAGGGGCTGATCGGCCAGTTCAACCATCCGGACTCGAACGGCCAGTTCATCATCAGCGGCACCGACATGGCCTACAGCGCCGACGGCGACGAGGTGATGGTGATGTCGGAGGTGATGAACACCTCGGCGTTCTCGTCCAATACGACCGAGACCGAGACCTCGCGCAGCTCGTACGAAGGCTCGTGGAAGAAGCTGCTGGAGCGCGGCTTCCACGTGGCGCCGGCGACCAACCAGGACAACCACTGCGCCAACTGGGGCAAGTCCTACACGAACCGCACCGCGGTGCTGATCCCCACGGGCACGCCGCTGAGCAAGGCCGCGCTGGTCGACGCGCTGAAGGCACGCCGCGTCTTCGCGACGCTGGACAAGAACTCGCAACTGATCTTCAGCGCCAACGGCAAGATCATGGGCGAGCGCTTCGACAACGCGGGCGCGCTGTCGCTGAACGTCGGGTTCTACAACCCGAACGGCCGCACCGTCGTGCAGACCGAGATCTGGGAAGGCGTGCCCGGCCGCAACGGCACGGTCACGCTGCTGAGCAGCAACCCGACCGCCACCGTCACGCCGGCCAACGGCAAGCACTTCTACTACGCCAAGGTCACGCAGGACGACGGCAAGGTGTTGTGGTCCGCGCCGATCTGGGTCAACCAGGGCGTCAGCGGCGGCGACACCACGCCGCCCTCGGTGACCGCCGCGGTCAACGGCACCACCGGCACGATCACCTTCTCCGCCACCGCCAGCGACAACGTCGGCGTGACGCAGGTCGAGTTCTGGCTGGACGGCGCGCTGCGCGACATCGACACGACCGCGCCGTACTCGATCGCCGTCAATTCGGCGCAGCTGGCCAACGGCACGCACAGCCTCGTGGCCAAGGCCTACGACGCGGCCGGCAACACGACGACCTCGACGCCGGTCAGCTTCACCGTCAACAACGTGGTCGACGCGGCGGATGAGGTCGAGCCCAACAACACGATCTCCGCCGCGAACGCCGTCGGCAGCCGCAACCAGCTGACCGGCTTCATCGGCAGCGCCAGCGACATCGACTTCTTCAAGGTCACGCTCGCCGCCAACCAGCGCCTGCGCGTGGACATGACCGGCCCGACCTCGTCGAGCATCGACTACGACCTGTACGTGGTGAAGTCCACCGGCACGGGCCTGGCACGCTCGGAAGCGGTCGGCAGCACGGAGTCGCTGACGTACCAGAACGGCGCGACCGCGCAGACGGTCTACATCAAGGTGATGTCGTACTCGGGATCGAGCACGACCTCGCCCTACAAGCTGACGATCAGCTATCCCTGATGAAGGAACACGGCCGCTGAGGGGCGGCCGGGGAGGAGGCGGCGCGAGCGCTCTCACACTTGCACCCTCTCCCGCTTGCGGGAGAGGGTGGGAGTGAAGGCCAACAGCCGGTGAAGTCAGAAGAAGGCGGTCCCGCGAAGGACCGCCTTTTTTTTGTCAGCGCGCGGCCTGCGTCGCGGGCTCGACCGACTCCCAACCGCCGCCCAGCGCGAGGAACAGCTGCACCTGCTCATCGATCAGCGTGGCCTCGGAGGCGGCCAGCGCGGCATCGCTCGCGGCGAGCGCGCGCTCGGCGTCGAGCGCGTCCAGGTAGGCGACCTTGCCCCCCTGGTAGAGGCGCCGCGCCTGTCCGGCGACGATCGCCGCCTCGTCGCGCGAGGCTTGCAGCGCCGCGCGACGGTCCAGTTCGCGGGCGTACTGGTTGAGGGCTGTCTCGGTCTCGCGCAGCGCGTTCAACACGGTACCGTCGAAGCGGGCCGCGGCCTGCCGCGTGCCGGCTTCAGCCTGTGCGATCCGCGCGTCCGCAATGCCGTTGTTGGGCAGCGTCCACGAGATCAGCGGCCCCAGGCTCCAGCTCAGCGTGTCGCTCTTGCCGAAGCCCGAGAGCGTGCCCGCCGAGCCGGCCGACAAGCCCAGGCTGATCTTCGGATAACGGTCCGCGATCGCGACGCCGATGCGCGCCGTCGCCGCATGCAGCTCGCGCTCGGCCTGCCGGATGTCGGGACGGCGGCGCAGCAGCGCGGCACCGTCGCCAACCGGGATTGTGCCCGCCACGTGCGGCGCGACATGGCAGTCGGCCAGCTCGCGCGGGAAGTCCTCGGGCAGTTCGCCGGTCAGGGTCGCGAGGCGGTACAGCGCAGACTGCCGCTGAGCCAGCAACGGCGGCAGCGCCGCCCGCAGTTGCTGGAGCTGGCTGCGGGCGCGCGCCGCGTCGATCTCGCCGACACGGCCGGCGCGCTGCAGGCGCTCGGTGACGTCGATCGCCTCGCGCTGCAGATCGACCGAATGCTGCGCGGACGTGAGCCGCTGGCCCGTCGCGCAGGCTTCCGCATACGCGCGCGCCGTGCCCGCCGCCACGTTGACCTTCACGAGGTCGAGCGCGGCCGAGGCCGCCTCGGTGCTCGCATGCGAGGACTCGATCGCGCGGCGGATCTGGCCGAACAGGTCGAGCTGGTACGAGAGACCCACGCCCGCGCTGTAGCGGTAGGTGTCGGGCGGCACGTAGTCCTTCCTGAGCATCGACAGGCCGGACGGGTGACCGTAGCTGGGACCACCGTTGACGCTGACGGTCGGCTTCTCGCCGCCGGCGACTTCGGACTCGAGGGCCTGGACGCGTTCGAGGTTCGCGACCGCCTGGCGCAGGTCGGTGTTGCGCGCGAGGGCACGTTCCACCAGATCGTCGAGCCTGGGGTCCTGGAACAAGCGCCACCAATGCGGCGGCAGCGGGGCCGCGTCGAAGGGGACCGGCGTCGCCGCCGCCCGATCCGCGCCGGCATCGGCGCTCGCCATCTTCGCGGCGTCCGCGGCGCGTGCCTGTTCAAGGAAGGGCGCCGATGCGCGCGGCTTCATCACGACGGCGTCGGCGGGCACCTGATAGTCCGGCCCCTTCGGCGTGGTGGAGCACGCCGCCAACGCTGCGGCGGCGATCACCGCCAGCAGCGGTCTTATCACGACGCTCATGACTTCAACTCCGCCTTTGCTGTCGAGCCCGCCGTTGCCGCGGCCGTTGCCGTTGCCGAGCCCTTGGCCGTCGTGCCGGAGATCACCTGCACCGTCACTGTCTGACCGGCGACGAGCCGCTCACCCGCCGGCAGCGGATCGAGCTTCACCCGCACCGGCACGCGCTGCGGCAGTCGCACCCAGTTGAAGGTCGGGTTCACGCTGGGCAGCAGGTTGGCGCTGGTGCTGCGGTCGCGGTCGGCGATGCCGGCGGAGAGGCTTTCCACGCGGCCCGTCAGCGCGCGGCTCGCGCCCATCGGCTTGACCTCGACGGCGTCGCCGACGTGGATGCGCGGCAGCTTGGTTTCCTCGAAGTAGCCCTCGACGTAGAGCGAACCCGCATCCACGAGCGCGAGCACCGCATGCCCGGCGGTCGCATAGGCGCCCTGGCGCAGGTCGAAGTTGGTGATGGTGCCGGCGGATGGCGCGCGGATCTCAGCGCGCGCCAGATTGAGTTTGGCGCTGTCGACGGCTACCTCGGCCTGTGCGACGGCGGCGCGCGCCTGCTCGGCGCGGCTGCGGGTCTGCTCACTCGCTTCCTGTGAGACCAGCGTGCCCAGTCCCTTGTTGCGATCGGCCTCGCGCAGCGCCTGCGCCAGCGCGACCTTCTGCGCCGACAGCTGCGCCTGCGATTGCCGCAGCGCCAGCTCGTAGCGCGCGCGGTCGACCTCGAACAGCAGCGCGCCGGCGGCCACCTGCTGGTTGTCCTGCACCGGCACGGCGGTGACGAGGCCGGACACATCGGGGGCGATCTGCACGACGTTGGCGCGCACGCGGCCGTCGCGTGTCCAGGGCTGGAGCTCGTAACGGTCCCAGAGCTTGCCGGCCGCCCACAGGGCGCCGCCGACCGCCGCCAGGGTGACCACCATCGAGATCGCGCGGCGCAGGGGGAAGGAAGAAGGCTTCATGTCGTGGAGTCCAGGTTTCCGGAGTCGTTCATACGTTGATCGGTCGACCCGTCATGCGGAGAGGTCGCTCGTTGAAGGCGGCAGGTCGTCAGCGTCGTCATCCCGGCCCGTGCAGCACGCGCAGCGAGGCGACGCTCAAGGCCCACAGCAGCAGCACGTAGACCGCGAGGTCGAACAGCGCCGGATGCCAGATCCAGCGGTATGCGCCGGCCCATGCGAGCAGCCGCCGCACGGCGGACAGCGCCAGGAGCGCCAGCGCCGCGAGCGGCATCAGCCAGGGCAGGTAGAGCCCGAAGAAATCCACTGCGCCGGTCATGCCGGGTTCTCCTTGTTCAGATCGCTCGAGCCGCTCGAGCCGCTCGAAACGGTCGTGTCGGTCGTGTCGGTCGTTTCGATGGGTTCGCTCCCGTCGGTCGGCTCCATCTCGTCGGCAAGTCCGTCCTCTCCGGATCGATCCGGCCCCTCGGGGGAAACGATCGCGTCGATGGGCAGTCGCGGCTCCGGCGCCTGCGGGAACAGGTTGCGACGCAGGCCTGTCAGCGCGCTGGCGGCGGGAATCGCTTCGGTCGGCAGCGACCGGGACGTGGGATAGACCTCGACGAGACGCGCGAGCGCCGTGTCCAGTCGATCCAGCAGAAGGGCGGGTGGCGATGCGATCGCGTCGGCGTCGCCGGCGATGCGCGCGCGCTGCCAGTCGCCGATGGCCGTCAGCAAGGGCTGCAGCGGCAGGGTCACCTCGCCCGGCAACTGGCCGCGCGCGCCTTGGAGCGCCACGAGGTCGGCGCCGACGCGCAGGTCGTGCAGCGCATCGTCGGTCGGGACGCCCGGCACCGAGCCGCCCGCCTGCGCCACGCGCGGCGCGAGCAGCGCGATGCGGTCCAGCATGCGCAGCAGGTAGGCCTGCGCGCGGCCGGCGGATCGCGGCAGGCGGGCCAGGTCGTCGAGCTCGCGCCAGGTCGCGCGCTGGATGCGGCGGGCGCTCCAGTCCGCGCCGACGGAGCGCATCAGCCGTGTCACGCGCGAGGCCACGAAAACGCCGGCCAGTTGGGCCAGCGTTCCGTTCACGAAGCTCGTCAGGTCGGCCTGCGCCGAGTCGTGCATCACCAGGGTGCCCATGACACCGAACAGGAACGGCAGCGCGGCTCCAACGGTCGACGGACGTCCAAGGAAGGCGCCGAGCACCAGGAACACCGGCGCGCACAACACGGCCAGGGTCCACATGTCCTGGACCAGCGGCAGCACCACGAGCACGAAGAGCGCGCCGACCGGCAGCGACCAGAGGGTCCAGGTGAGGAAGCCATTGATCGCGGGCACCGGGTCGTCCATCGAGGCGTAGAAACAGCAGAAGATCGCGGCCATCAGCGCGGCCCCCGACCCCGACGACCATCCGGTGAGGATCCAGAAGGCGCAACAGACGAGGATCGCGATCAGCGCCGCCGCGCCGGACCACAGCGCCATGCCCAGATCCACGTGCAGCTTTGCGCCGCTCGGCGCGGGCGACGGTCGCAACGGCACGGCAGCACCCGCGAGGCCGCGGTCGATGTCGGCCCTCAGTTGCACGCTGTGCAGCCAGCCGTCGAGCAATTGAGACAGTCGTTCGGCGAGCGCGAGGCGGAGCAGCCGGGCCCAGGGATCGTCGGCGAGTTGTCCGCGCGGCGCGTCGCCCGTCAAGGCGGCGAGTTGCGCGCGCAGCGCCGGCAGTTGCGCCTGCGCATCGGCGGCGGGCAGCGCCAGCCAGGGGCCGAGGCGGTCCAGCAGCGCCTGCACGTCTTCCGGCACGCCGCCATGCGCCTCCAGCGCCTGAAGGCGGTCCTCGATGCTGCCCAGCAGCGGCGTCAACGCGGCGACGCGGTCCTGCATCGCGTGCACGGCCTCCGCAGTCCATCGCAGGTGACCGGTGTCGAAGGGGATGTGCGTGGACAGCAGCCGCAGTTGCGTGATGTCGCCGGCGACCCGGCGGCGGTCGGTCCGGCCGTCACGGCGCGAGACGATGTCCGTGAGCCAGCCGCGCGTGTCGCCCAGCGTGCGATCCAGCAGCCCCAGCACCGACGTCGCCAGGCTGGTGGGCCAGACCAGGCTGTGGACCAGCGTGGCGCAGAGCACGCCCAGGCCGATTTCCTCGACACGGGCGACGGCGGTGTCGAACATCGAGGACGGCGCGTCCACGGACGGGAAGCCGATCAATGCCGCCGTATATCCCGCCAGCATGAAGGCGTAGGCGCGCGGCGTGCGGTCGTGCAGCGACAGGGTCAGGCAGCCCGCGACCCACAACGCCAGGGCCAGGCTCAGGAGTTCCGGCGCATGGGCGAATCGCGGGACCAGCAGCACTGCCGCCGTGCCCCCGACCAGCGTGCCGCAGAAGCGGAAGACGGCCTTGGACCGCACGGCGCCCGCCATGGGGTTGGCGACGATGTACGCCGTCATCATGGCCCAGAAGGGGTGTGGCTGACCGGCCCAGCTCGCCAGGCACACCGCCAGCATCGCGCCGACGAAGGCCTTGAGCGAGAAGATCCACTCGGCGCGGGTGAAACGCGGCCGCAGGAGGGGCGGCAGCGACGGCATGCGCAGCGATGGCAAGGAAAGGGCGGGGAACTTCATGACTGAGGGGCTGCGGAAGTCGGCGTCACTTGCGCCGCGGCGGCACGATCGCCTTCGGCGCGCCGACGCGCTCGGACAGCGTGGCGAAGACGCGCAGCGCGGCTTCGATGTCGGCGTCCGGGATGCCCTCGTAGAGCGCGTTGCGCAGGTCGCGCAGCGTGTCCTCGATCTGCTCGCAGGCGTCCGCGCCCAAGGCGGTCAGGTGCAGCGTCTTGGCGCGACGGTCGTCGGGATCCTCGTGGCGCTCGATGAAGCCGCCGGTGATCAACTGGTCCACCGAACGCGTCAGCGACGGGCCCTCGATGCTCAGCAGCGTCGCGAGCTCGCCCTGCCGAAGGCCGTCGCCGCGGCGACCGATCATCACCAGGGGCCAGGCCAGCGCCTGCGACAGGCCGACATGGGCCATGGCCAGGTTGGCCTTCGCGCGGTACGCCCGCTCCAGCACGGGCAGCGTCATGCCGATCGACATCAGCGCGGTCTCGCGCGCGGTGCGCGTCAAGGTGCGAGGGGGCTTGGAGTTCGAGGACGTCATGACCGCGATTCTAATTAGGTAGCTTGCTATCTAATTCAGTAGGGTTTTTGTGGTCCTTCAAACCAGCCTCGGGCGGGCGAGCGCGGTGCGCGGTGGGCGAGGCACAAAAGAAAACGGCCGATCTCTCGATCGGCCGTTGCTTTTTCGCGTCGCGGGCTGTCAAGCCCGTGTAGCGACTTTGGGCGTCAGGCGCGCAAGGCGTCGGACGCGCCGGGGGTCAATCCTTGTCTTTCATCGTCAGCATGCGGTTGGTCCGCAGCGCCACCAGCGTGACGATGGAGCCCGACAGCAGGTAGGCGGTGACCGCCCACAGTCCGAACTTGGCCGACAGCCCCAGCGCCACCAGCGGGGCGAAGGCCGCGCCGATGATCCAGGCCAGGTCCGAGGTCAGCGCCGCGCCCGTGTAGCGGAAGTGGGGCAGGAAGTTGGACGTCACCGCGCCCGAGGACTGGCCGTACGACAGCCCCAGCAGCACGAAGCCGACCAGGATGAAGATGTTCTGGCCCATGGTCCCGCTGTCCAGCAGGATCGGGGCGAACAGGCTGAAGATGCCGATCGTCGTGGCCAGCATGCCCAGCGTGCTGCGCCGGCCGATCCGGTCGGCGATCAGCCCGGAGATGGGCATGGCCCCCGCCGCCAGCAGGGCGCCGATGATCTGCACGACCAGGAACTGGGTGACGTTCTGGTCCCCGTACAGCATCACCCACGACAGCGGGAACACCGTGACGATGTGGAACAGCGCATAGCTGGCCAGCGCCGCGAACGCGCCGATGAACAGGGTGGCGCCCTGCTTCTCGAACAGCTCGTCGACGTCGCAGGGGTCGAGCTCATGCTCCTCGAGGTTCTTCTCGTACTCGTGCGTCACGACCAGGCGCAGACGTGCGAACAGCGCCACGACGTTGATCGCGAACGCGGCGAAGAACGGGAAACGCCAGCCCCAGCTCAGGAAGTCGATGGTCGCCAGGCTGCTCCACAGGTAGGCGTAGAGCGCCGCGGCGATCAGGAAGCCGATCGGCGCGCCGAGCTGCCCCAGCATCGCGTACCAGCCGCGCCGGCCTTCGGGGGCGTTCAGCGCCAGCAGCGAGGGCAGGCCGTCCCAGGAGCCGCCCAGGGCCAGGCCTTGACCGATCCGGCACAGCGCCAGCAGGCCGATGGCCGCGCCGCCCCAGGTGTTGAACCCGGGCAGGACGGCGATCGTGCAGGTCGAGATCCCCAGCAGGAACAGCGCCACCGTGAGCTTCACGCTGCGGCCGAAGCGCCGCTGGATCTCCATGCCCACCAGCGTGCCGATCGGCCGCACCACGAAAGCCAGCGCCAGCAGCGCGAAGGCGTACAGCGTCCCTTCCAGCCGCTCCATGTGCGGGAAGAAGATCGACGGGAACACCAGCACCGAGGCGATGCCGTAGACGAAGAAGTCGAAGTACTCGGACGCCCGTCCGATCACCACGCCCACCGCGATGTCGCCCGGGGCGACCGCGTCCTGTTCCTCTTTCGTCGCCACCCCGCTGCCTCGCGGCAGCGGCTGCCCCACGGTCGCGAGGTGTTGCCCGGCTGTCGGAAGGGTGCTGCTGTTCATACGTCTCCTACCTGGGACAAAATGTCCAATAGTTAGCTTTGGTCAATCGGGCAAAATCTGCGCCCGGCGTGCAACGGTCGACAAGTGTCGTTTTCCCCTTTATCGCTTTCCCTTCGGAAGAAACCCCACCCGGTTTCCGCTGACGGGAACCCGAGGCGAGGAAGGGGGTTCCGCGTGAACTACGCCTGATGGTCTGCTGAGTCCCATGTACCTCAAAGCATCTGCAAAAACAAGTCCCGCCGGCCCCATCCGGTCACTGGCCCGTCTCGGGCTGCTGGCCCTGGCGCTGCCCCTCACCGCCTGCAACATGGTCGTGATGAAACCTTCGGGCGACATCGCGAACCAGCAGGCGCAGCTCATCGTCGCATCGACGCTGCTGATGCTGCTGATCATCGTCCCGGTGATCATCCTCACGCTGGTCTTCGCCTTCCGCTACCGCGCGTCCAACACCCAGGCGACCTACTCGCCGGAGTGGGACCATTCGACCCGTCTGGAACTGATCATCTGGGGCGCGCCGCTGCTGATCATCATCGCGCTGGGCGCGATGACCTGGATCAGCACCCACAAGCTCGACCCCTTCCGCCCGCTGGAGCGGCTGGACGCGCAGCGCGCGATCCCCGCCGGTGTCGAGCCGCTGAACGTCGAGGTCGTGGCGCTGGACTGGAAGTGGCTGTTCATCTATCCGGACCAGGGCGTGGCGACCGTCAATGAACTGGTCGCGCCGGTGGATCGCCCGATCCACTTCAAGATCAGCTCGTCGACCGTGATGAACGCGTTCTACGTGCCCGCCATGGCCGGCATGATCTACGCGATGCCCGGCATGCAGAGCCAGCTGCACGCGGTGATCAACAAGCCCGGCGTGTACGACGGCTTCTCCGCCAACTTCAGCGGCGACGGCTTCTCGCACATGCGCTTCAAGTTCCACGGCCTGTCCAACGACGAGTTCGCCGCCTGGGTCGAGCGCAACAAGGCCGACGGCGTCGCGCTGACCAAGGAGCTGTACCTCGATCTCGAGAAGCCCTCCGAGCGCCAGCCGGTGCGCCGCTACTCGAGCGTCGCCCCCGGCCTGTTCGACGCGGTCGTCAATCGCTGCGTCGACGGTTCCAAGATGTGCATGGGCCAGATGATGGCCATCGACGCCGCCGGCGGCGGCGGCAAGGGCGCCATCGACGGCCTGGCCAGCAAGCCCTGGAGCAACGAGCAGAAGCGGATCTTCGTGGCCGCGCTGTGCACGCCTGACAACGCGGGGCAGTACGCCTCGCAATGGCAGGCCTCGGCCACCCGTAACTGACCGGCTTCCCGGTGCGTTCGCTGTGACCAGCCGCGCCGGGATCGCAAGCACAACAGAGATCCAAGATGATTGACGTTCAAAAGCTCATCTTCGGGCGCCTCAGCCTGGAGGCGCTTCCGCTGCACGAGCCGATCCTGATCGGCACCTTCGCCATGGTCGCGCTGGGAGGGCTCGTCCTCCTCGCGCTGATGACGAAGTTCCGCCTCTGGGGCCCCTTCTGGCGCGACTGGGTGACCAGCATCGACCACAAGAAGATCGGCATCATGTACATCGTGCTGGGCCTGGTGATGCTGCTGCGCGGCTTCGCCGACGCGCTCATGATGCGCGCGCAGCAGGCCATCGCCTTCGGCGACCAGTTGGGCTTCCTGCCGCCGCACCACTACGACCAGGTCTTCACCGCCCACGGCGTGATCATGATCTTCTTCGTGGCGATGCCGCTGATCACGGGCTTCATGAACTACGTCGTGCCGCTGCAGATCGGCGCGCGCGACGTGGCCTTCCCGTTCCTGAACAACTTCAGCTTCTGGATGACCACCGGCGGCGCCGTGCTGTGCATGGCCTCGCTGTTCGTCGGCGAATTCGCGCGCACCGGCTGGCTGGCCTATCCGCCGCTGTCGGGGCTGCTCGCCAGTCCGGGCGTGGGGGTGGACTACTACATCTGGTCGCTGCAGGTCGCGGGGGTCGGCACCACGCTCTCGGGCATCAACCTGATCGCGACCATCATCAAGATGCGCGCGCCGGGCATGACCATGATGAAGATGCCGGTCTTCACCTGGACCTCGCTGTGCTCGAACATCCTGATCGTGGCCTCGTTCCCGATCCTGACCGCGGCCCTGGCGCTGCTGTCGCTGGACCGTTACGTCGGCACCAACTTCTTCACGACCGATCTTGGCGGCAACGCCATGATGTACATCAACCTGATCTGGATCTGGGGCCACCCCGAGGTCTACATCCTGGTGCTGCCGGCCTTCGGCATCTTCTCTGAAGTCGTCTCGACCTTCAGCCAGAAGAAGCTGTTCGGCTACGCGTCGATGGTCTACGCGACCGTCGTGATCACGATCCTGTCCTACCTGGTGTGGCTGCACCACTTCTTCACGATGGGGTCGGGGGCCAGCGTCAACTCGTTCTTCGGCATCACGACGATGATCATCTCGATCCCGACGGGCGCGAAGATCTTCAACTGGCTGTTCACGATGTACCGCGGCCGCATCAAGTTCGAGGTCCCGATGTACTGGACCGTCGGCTTCATGGTCACCTTCGTGATCGGCGGCATGACGGGCGTGCTGCTGGCGGTGCCGCCGGCCGACTTCGTGCTGCACAACTCGCTGTTCCTGATCGCCCACTTCCACAACGTGATCATCGGCGGCGTGCTGTTCGGCCTGCTGGCGGGCATCTCGTTCTGGTTCCCGAAGGCCTTCGGCTACAAGCTGGATCCGTTCTGGGGCAAGTGCTCGTTCTGGTTCTGGCAGATCGGCTTCTTCGTCGCCTTCACGCCGCTGTACGTGCTCGGCCTGATGGGCGTGACGCGCCGCATGAGCCACTTCGACGATCCGTCCTTCCAGATCTGGTTCCAGATCGCCGCCTTCGGCGCGCTGCTGATCGCGGCCGGCATCGGCAGCTTCCTGATCCAGCTGGTGGTGAGCTACTTCAAGCGCGACCAGCTGCGCGACTTCGACGGCGATCCGTGGCAGGGCCGCACGCTGGAGTGGTCGACCTCGTCGCCGCCGCCGCAGTACAACTTCGCGTTCACGCCGGTGGTCCACGACCACGACGCGTGGCACGACATGAAGACCCGCGGACATCAGCGTCCGGTCGGCGGCTTCAAGGAGATCCACATGCCGAAGAACACCGGCGCCGGCGTGATCCTGGCCGGCCTGTCGACGCTGTTCGGCTTCGCCCTGATCTGGCACATGTGGCTGGTGGCGGGTGTCGCCTTCGCGGTGACCGTCATCGCGGCGATCGTCCATACCTTCAACTACAAGCGTGACTACTACATCCCCGCGGATGAAGTGGCCCGCACGGAAGAAGCCCGCACCAAGGTGCTGGCCGCCCAGGCCTGATTGCGCAGCGAGCGAACTCCAACATGCAAGCAACGACCATGACGAACAACACCGGCACGCCGGTGTTCTACGACAACGGCGACCACCACCCGCAGCACGGCACGCTCCTCGGGTTCTGGATCTACCTGATGAGCGACTGCCTCATCTTCGCGGTGCTGTTCGCGACGTATGCGGTGCTGGGCCGCAGCTACGCGGCCGGCCCGTCGGGTGCCGACCTCTTCGACCTGCCGCTGGTGGCGCTGAACACCGGTTTCCTGCTGCTGTCTTCGATCACCTATGGCTTCGCCATGATCAAGATGCTGGGCAACAAGAAGACCGGCACGCTGGCCTGGCTGGCGATCACCGGCGTGCTCGGCCTGTGCTTCCTGGCGGTGGAACTCTATGAGTTCGCGCACCTGATCCACGAAGGCGCGGGTCCGCAGCGCAGCGCGTTCCTCTCCTCGTTCTTCACGCTGGTCGGCACGCACGGCCTGCACGTCACCTTCGGCTGCATCTGGCTGGTGACGCTGATGATCCAGGTCTCCAAGCTGGGCCTGACCAAGGAGAACAAGCGTCGCCTGATCTGCCTGTCGATGTTCTGGCACTTCCTGGACGTGATCTGGATCGGTGTCTTCACCTTCGTTTATCTGATGGGAGTGCTGCCGTGAGCAACAACCACCAACACGACCACGGCCATGACGCGCATGGCCACGACCATGGCGGCCACGGCCACGACGATCACGAGGACGTCGGCTACCACGCCACCGTCAAGGGCTACCTGATCGGCTTCCTGCTGTCGCTGATCCTGACGGCGATCCCGTTCTTCCTGGTGATGACCAAGTCGATCTCGTCGTCGGCGGCGATGGGCATCGTGCTGCTGGGCTTCGCGGTCGTGCAGATCGTGGTCCACATGGTCTATTTCCTGCACATGAACTCGAAGGTCGAGGGCGGCTGGTCCATGCTGTCGCTGATCTTCACGATCGCCGTCGTGGTGATCATGCTGGCCGGCTCGATCTGGGTGATGTTCCACCTGAACAGCAACATGATGCCGGTCCACGACATGCGCAACATGCCCTGATGACGGCGTTCCCTCCGGAACCGCAGCGGCCGCGCCGCGGCATCGCCTTCTGGGCGCTGCTGCTGGGCGCGGCCCTTTCGTTTGCGGTCTTCGTGACGCTCGGCGTCTGGCAGGTGCAGCGGCTGGCGTGGAAGGAAGACCTGATCGCCCGGCTGGACAAGCGCCTGGCCGCCGCGCCCGAGCGCGCGCCCGGCGCGGACCGCTGGGACGCGATCACCAAGGTCGACGACGAGTACCGCAAGGTCGCGCTCACCGGCACCTTCGACCATTCGCGCGAGACGCTGGTCGGCGCGAGCACCGAGCTCGGCACCGGCTACTGGGTGCTGACGCCGCTGCGCACCGAGCGCGGCGACTGGGTGCTGGTCAACCGCGGCTTCGTGCCGCCGGAATTCAAGACGCGCGCGTCGCGCACGGCGTCGGAGACGCAGGGCGAGGATCGCGTCATCGGCCTGCTGCGCCTGAGCGAGCCGGGCGGCAGCCTGCTGCGCAGGAACGTGCCGGCGGAGGACCGCTGGTACTCGCGTGATGTCGACGCGATCGCCAAGGCGCGCAAGGTCGTCGAGGGGCCGGTGGCACCGTACTTCGTCGACGCCGCCGCGGCGGACGACCAGACCCAGTGGCCGCGCGGCGGACTGACGGTGGTGCGCTTCAACAACCACCACCTGCAGTACGCGCTGACGTGGTTCGCCATGGCGGCGATGCTCGCGGGCGTGGGCCTCTGGCTGTGGCGCGCGGAGCGCCGCCGCTTGGCGGACTGAGGCGACCTCCATGCCGCTGAGCCGTCCCGATCCGGACGACGACCACCCCGACGACAGCCGCTACCTGGACGGCGCGGCCGGGACGCTGGGCATCGCGGACTCGTCCGGCGAGGGCGCGCTGCAGGCCGGCCGCAACAACCTGCAGCAGTTGGTGCAGCTGCGCTGGCTGGCGGCGGCGGGGCAGTTCGGCACGGTGCTGTCGGTGCACTTCGCGCTGCACATCCGGCTGCCGATGCCGGAGATGCTGACGCTCCTGGCGATCCTGGTGCTGTTCAACGTCGCCTGCTGGCTGCGCACGCGCTGGGTGCCGAGCGTGCGCAACGCCGAGCTCTTCGCCGGCCTGCTCGTCGACATCGCGGTGCTGAGCGGCCAGCTGTACTACAGCGGCGGCGTTACCAACCCCTTCATCTTCCTGTTCCTGCTGCAGATCGCGGTGGGCGCGGTGCTGCTGCCGTCGCGCTACATCTGGTTCACGGTGGCGGTGACGGGCGGCTGCTTCGTCGCGCTGACGCAGTGGCACCTGCCGCTGCTGGTGCCGGACATGGAAGGGCTGGCGCTGCCGCCGCACTACATCGGCGGCCTGCTGATCTGCTTCGCGATCAACGCGGCGCTGCTGGTGATCTTCATCCAGCGCATCGGACGCAACCTGCGCCAGCGCGACGCGCGCCTGGCCGACCTGCGCCAGCGCGCCGCCGAGGAGGAGCACATCGTCCGCATGGGCCTGCTCGCCTCGGGCGCGGCACACGAGCTCGGCACGCCATTGGCGACGCTGTCGGTGATCCTGGGCGACTGGTCGCGGATGGCGCCGTTCGCCGGCGATCCGGAGCTGCGCGAGGAAATCGAGGAGATGCAGATCCAGCTGCGCCGCTGCAAGGCGATCGTCAGCGGGATCCTGATGTCGGCGGGCGAGCTGCGCGGCGAGGCGCCGGTGGTGACCACGCTGCAGGTCTTCCTCGACGATCTGACGGAGCACTGGCGCGCGACCCGGCCGCATCACGGCCTGGCCTACCTGCCGGCGCCGGACCTGCCGAAGGTGCGCATCGTGTCGGACGTCGGGCTCAAGCAGATGATCGACAACGTGCTGGACAACGCGCTCGAGGCCGCGCCGGGCCGGCCGGTGACGCTGCGCGCGCTTGCCCAGGACGGCGAGCTGGTGCTGCAGGTGAGCGACCGCGGCGCGGGCTTCCTGCCCGAGATGCTGGAGCGCTTCGGCAAGCCCTATCAATCGAGCAAGGGCCGCGCGGGCGGCGGGCTGGGGCTGTTCCTCGCGCTGAACGTGGTGCGCTCGCTGGGCGGGAAGCTGCAGGCGCGCAACCGGCCGGCGGAGGAGGGCGGCGGCGCCGAGGTGGAAATCCGAATGCCCCTGTCCGCGCTGGCCCCCCTTGGACTCCCCGACAATGCTGCCCATGACGCCGGATGACCTGGTCACCGATACCGACCGCCTGCTGCTGATCGTCGAGGACGACGATGCGTTCGCGCGGACGCTGTCGCGCTCGTTCGAACGCCGCGGTTATCAGGTGCTGCGCGCGACGAGCGCCGAGCAGGTGCAGAAGCTGCTGACCGACCGCGGGCCGGAGGAAGCGCCGGAGTACGCGGTCGTCGACCTGAAGCTCGCGGGCGGCGGTTCGGGCCTGGCGTGCGTGCAGACCCTGCATGAGCACGATCCGGAGATGGTGATCGTGGTGTTGACCGGCTACGCGAGCATCGCGACGGCGGTGGAGGCGATCAAGCTCGGCGCGCGGCACTACCTGGCCAAGCCGGCGAACACCGACGACATCGAGGCCGCGTTCTCGCGCGCGCAGGGCGATGCCGAGGTCGAGGTCACCGACCGCGCGACCACGTCCATCAAGACGCTGGAGTGGGAACACATCCACGAGACGCTGGCGGCGACGGACTTCAACATCTCGGAAACCGCGCGTCGGCTGGGCATGCACCGGCGCACGCTGGCGCGCAAGCTCGAGAAGCAGCGGGTGAAGTGATTCCGCAACACCGCTCGTTTTGAGCGCGTCGGAGCGGCCTTATCCTTTTCTGACTGCGGTGAGCTTTCCGCAGCGAAAGGAGCATGAATGAAGCCCTCTGAAGCACTCGCTCTGAAGCGAGACCAATTGGGTGCGATCGTGGCCCGATATCCCACCACCAACCTGCGTGTGTACGGCTCGGTGGTGCATGGCAAGGATCAAGACAACGAAGAACTGGACTTGTTGGTGGACGCGCTGCCCGGGGCGTCGCTGTTCGATCTCGGGGGACTCTACCTCGACCTCGAAGAGGCGTTGGGCGTTCCCGTGTGCCTGCTGACGCCGCCTGAAGTGCCGATCAAATATCGCAGCAAGGTTCTCGCGGAGGCGCGACCCGTATGAGCAGGTTCAGCGTGCTCGACCATTTGGAACACATGCAGGAAGCCGCGAGCTTCGCGTGCAACCATGTGACCGGACTCGGCAAGGCCGACTTTCTGGCAGACCAGAAGACGCAACACGCTGTGCTTTTCAATGTGCTGGTGTTGGGAAGAAGCCGCCTCGAGGCTCCTGAAGGAGCATGAGCCGTTCGTGACGGCACACGCGCGTGTGCCGTGGCGGCTCATGAAGGGCATGCGCAATCGTATCGCCCACAGCGCCAGCGACATCGATGTCGACTTGGTATGGGAGGCTGTGGACGTGCACATCGTCAACCTGCTGGAACAACTTCCAGCGTTGCGGGTTGCCGCGACCGGCAATGGCTGATTGTGAATATGTAAACGCAAGAAGGGGCCGTGGGGCCCCTTCGTCGTGATGAGCGTGCAACGCGCTCCCTTGAGCGGCGCTCAGTTCGTCCGGGTCGCCTGCGGCGCGCGCATCACGCGCGACTTGCCGCCGGTGGTGACGATGATCACCGGCTCGCCGGAGGCGAAGTTCTCGTTGCCCTGCGCCTGGACGATCGCGCGGCGTTCGCCGTTGCGCAGCTGCAGCAGGATCTCGACAGCCTGTTCCTTCGTCGTGCTGCGCTCCACGGCGTTGCCCAGCGCCGCGCCAGCCACCGCGCCCAGCACACCGACGATCACGCCTTCCCGGCTGCCACCGACGCTGCCGCCGGCCACGCCACCCGCCACCGCGCCCGCAACGGCGCCGACCCCGCTCTGCGAGCCGTCCACCGTCACCGGCCGCCAGGACAGCACCGTGGCGTCCTGCACCTGCGACAGCCGCTGCGCGTCGCCGCGCTGGATCACGTCGGGATTCGTCGTCGTGCAGGCGGCCAGGGCCACCACCATCGTGGCAATCAGCAGCTTCTTCATCTCAGTTCTCCAAATCGATGCACCGGCCAACGAACATCTGTGACCTTCCGTTGACCAGGCAACAAGTCTTTACCTCGCCGGCATGGGACATGCCGCCCGCAACAGGGCATGGAGTGACTCTACAGGAGTCGGCTTTGGAGCCTCTTAAGCGCTTGCGAACGACTGCGACGGCAGCACGGGCAAGGGGGCTTCCCAGGCGTGCGGGACGCTGCGGCCCGATGAGAGGACCGGCTGCAGGTCGCGCTAGAGCAGATATAAGCGCGACGACTTCGGCACGCTCGCCAGCAGGACCTGCTATGGACACCCCCTGCGTCAACACCGCGTAGACCCTCGAATCCATGGGGGTCGCGCAGGGGGATGGACTTCGAAGTTGTCCACAGGTGGTAGTTCCGAAGCAAGTTGTTTACAAGACCGGGTTCCACGTCCGAGCGCGGCCGGCGACCACTGCGGGAACCCCTGATCCGCTGACCTGGTCATGGCCCTCGGCGGGCGCCGACCAATCCTCCTCCCGCCACTGACCGCCCGAACCGGGGAGTCATATGCGGTGGACTACTCCCTTACATTGGACTGCACGCATCGAAACGGCCGCTACAGGCCGTAGATGAACTTAAGGGAGGCACGTCGTGCAACGCTTCCTCCATCGCCGGATCGGGCAGGCGAAGCACTGCTGCAGATAGTGGATCCGAAGCATCGTCTCCACCGGGAACGGGCGCCCGGTCTTGGCCTTCGAGTAGTACGGGTCCACGACCTGCATTAGGACGCCCCACGGCACGACGTGCTCCATCTCCTCAAGAAACTCGCGCTTGCGCGTCTTCTTCGTGGAGCGATTGAATCGAAATCCGAGCTGCTTCATGTGCAGCATGCTCCCCGAACCGTCACGCTCTTGCGGCAGATCAGCGCGGGGTTTTGCAGAGTCTCCTTAGGTCCGGGTTCAACGGGAACTCCACCCACGCTGTTCTCCACGAGGCGATACACCTGACGAACGACGCCAGGGGGGCTTCAAATGTGTACCGTTGGAACCGGGGCGCTGATCCGCAATACAACGACAAGGCACATCACGGACCCTTTGACACCGCCATCCGGCAGATGTTGAAGTAGACGACCCCGAGCTGCCGATAGGGAGAAACAGTCGTGCATGTCACTGGACCGACCGCCATCCTCGCGTGTTCGCTGCTGTCGATAGGCGTGGCGGCCCATGCCGATGGGTTGTACCGCTTCAACTGCGGCGACCGTGGGAGCATGCTCGTCAATTCATATGCGGGGGCCGCCATCGGCAAGGTCTTTCATGAGGCTCAGCCCTCGGATGGCAAAGGCTTCGAACGGCTTCTCACCGTGCCTGTCCGATGCGGCACTGCATCTCTGTTCTGCCTGCGCGAGGGAATCGATCCGCGGATGGGGCTGGAGCAGACGCATGTCTTCGCGTTTCCAAAGCGCCTGCATGCTGGCGAGCACTACGAGGTAGAGGGTTATGCCTTCAGTGTGGGGGCATTTCATCGCAATGCATCCGGCCTGCTGGCCACCGACATCGAGGTCATTCCCTCGCGCAACCTGAGCGGGCACTACACCCTGCGTGTCGAGGATCGACACGGCTTGGTTGGTATCCGATTCGAGTCACTGATCGGGCCGGCGAATGTCCGCCGCAAGGCTGCACGCCATTTCGGCACGGTGGACTGCATGGCGAACGCGAAGGAACCCACCTTGTTCAGCGGAGTGCGGTTGATCGAACGAGGAGGCAACCCATGAAGCGGATGGGCATGTACCCGTTCTTACTGAAGCGGGGATTTGTCGCTGGACTGCTGCTGTTGGGCACCGGTGTCGAGGCGGTCGTCGTCCCAACCGGGCGTCACGAGTTCCGTTGCCACGATCCGGAAGGTCAGATCGTCATTGATCTGCAGACGGGCCGCATCGAGAAGACCTTCCGGGATAGCAAGCCCAGTGACGGCCAGGGCAGCGAGACCATCTCGACGGTACTCATCGGGTGCGAAGGACTCGCCAAGGGGCTCTCCTGCATTCGCGAAGGGCTGGATCCGCTGCGCGGCGAGGAGCAAACCCACGAGTTCCCCGTTTCCATGCGACTCCGGCCGGGGACATCTCACATCTATGACCAGGAGATCCGGGTGGCCCCTTTTCATCGGGGCGCCTCCGGCCGTTGGGCGACCGAGATCGCGGTGACGCCACCGCCCGAGTACGCCAACCCGTACACGCTCTACGTGGAGGACCGCCGGGGACTGGTGGCGATCCGATTCAAGTCGTTGGTTGCACTGGTGAATCACACGCGCCAAGTCGAACGGCGGTTCGACGATGTCATGTGCGACGCGGTCCCGGGCCAGCCGTTCATGGCGGCGGGCGTCAGATTGATGAAATGAGAGACGGTGACCAGTCGACGTGAGGACCACGCCATTGAAGACCGCGCTCGCGGCGTTGCCGAGCCTGTCGTCGGCGGCGAGCAGCGCGGCGCCGCTCGACGGGCTCTACATGTGCGGGAGGGATTCGACCCGCTGCGCGGCCAGGAGCAGGCGCACGTTTTCGCGGTGCCCAGGCAACTGCATGCCGAGTCGATCTACCGGGCCGAGCAATTCATCTTTCGGGTTGGCAAGTTCAGTCGGGCGCCGTCCGGCCGCCTGTCCGTCTGGATCGACGTGACGCCCGCGCGCGAACTCAGCGACCCTTAGACGATCCGCGTAGAGGATCGCCTCGGGTTGGTGGAGATTCGCTTCGAGACCTTGACCGCGCTGGTGAATCACGATCGGGCCACGGCGCGGCAGGTCTCGAAACTGTCGTGACGGGTCCCGCCCGGCAAGGAGGCCTTGTTCTCCGGCGTCCGGTTCATGAAGTAAGAGAGGGAGGATTCGAAATGACCACGGTTTCCAAGGGTTCGCGCCGCAACGCGCGGCGCCTCGTGGCGCTTTGCCTGTCGGCCTCGTTCGCGCTGCCCAGCCATGCGCAACAGGCAACCGACGACGACGACCTGCTGGATCTGCTGATGCCGGCCCTCCTGGCGGCGATCAAGAAGAACCAGGTCGCGCCGCCGGTGTCGGAGAGCTACAGCTACGACGCGCTGGGTCGCATCGAGAAGATGAGGTACTCCAACGGCTCGACGGTGACCTACACCTACGACGCGGCCGGCAACCGCAAGGCGGTGGTGCGCACGGCGCCGACGCCGGCGAACTGACAGCGGCCATCACACTGCGTGGGCGTCGCTACGACAGATACAAGCGCGACGACTTCGGCACGCTCGCCAGCAGGAACTCCATCTGGTCGGCCACGATGCGGCGGCCGCGCAGGATCATGTCCTCGTGCAGGCTGGGCACGTAGGGCAGGTAGAGCAGCGACATGTGCGCCTCTTCCGGCGTGCGGTTGCCCTTGCGGCCGTTGCAGGCGCGGCAGGCGGTGATGCAGTTCATCCACGTGTCCCGGCCGTTGCGCGACACCGGCTGGATGTGCTCCCGCGTCAGCAGGTCGGCGTGCAGCACGTGCCCGCAGTACGCGCAGACATGGCGGTCCCGCGCGAAGAGCTTGAAGTTGGAGAGCGCCGGCGCCTGGCGCCAGGCGCGGCTCGGGACCGCGCCGCGGACCGCCACGATCGGATGCAGCTCGATCCGTGACTGCAGGCCGGTCAGACGCTGGTACCCGCCGCGCAGGACGTGGAAGGGCGCCCCCAGCGTCCACGCGATCGCGTCGCTGGCGTACAGCACCGCTGCTTCTTTCGACGAGATCCAGGCCTGCGGTCGGCCCGAGATGTCCAGCTGCAGAACGTCCACGGTCGTTGACCTCCTGCGACAGAGAGTAATCCAGTCGGAGGGGGCAACTCAAGTGCCAGACGGGCACGGTGGTGCCGCCGAGACGTTATTTCAGCTGTTCGCCGAACTTAGGCGCCCTTTGGCCGAGGTTCAAGTCGGCGAATGACCCGTAAGCGCTGACCCGTTCGAGTCATGTCCCCGGTCGCACGCTCGTCACGGCTCAGGACGGCAATTTCCCCAGCGCCCGGAGCTCCGCGACGGCCACCAGCCCGCCCGCCGAGAGCGCATCGTCCGGCAGCCGCGCTTGTCCCAGCCGCGTCTCCGGCGCCAGCGCGTCCAGCCGCTCCCGCAGCGTTGGCGTGTCGTCGCCGTCGATCTGCACGACGCAGAGCTGCGCATCGCCTGGCGCACCGCTCCAGCCGACCAGGTCCGCGCCGTCCAGCGCGACGATCAGTTGCGCCGCCAGCGGCGGCAGCGAGGCGGGCGGCCCCGCGATCATGTGCACGACAACTTCGGAGCCGTCCCGCATCGCGAGCTTCACCGTCTGGTCCAGGCGCTCCCGCAGCGCCGCGGGCGAGAGCGGCTCGGGCGCGGGCACCTCTGACCGACCGATCAGCTGGCACAGCATCACGTCGAGTTCCTCGGCCTTGTCGAAGAAGCCGTTCGCACCCGCCGCCAGCACCGCCGCGCGGTAGGCGTCGGTCTGGTGCGACAGCACGTGCACCTGCCCCGCGTAGCCCTGCTTGCGCAGCGCCTTCAGCACCGCCAGGCCGGAACCGCCCTGGGCGAGCGACAGGTCCAGCAGCACGGCGTCCGGCCGCAGGTGGCCGATCAGCGTCAGGGCGGTGGCCTCGTCGGCGGCCTCGCCGACCACGCGCAGCCCGGGCACCGCGTCGAGCCGCTGCAGCAGCTGGCGGCGGATGGTCAGCGAGTCCTCGACGAGGACGATGGTCATGGGAATCGCGGTCGCTTGCATCGTGATGTCGTGTCTCCCTCGTCGCACGTCTCGTTCGTGTTCATTCGTCCAGCGGATCGAGGTCGCCCCAGCTCGTGCGGCTGATCGCGCGCTTGACCTCGTCCATGAAGTGTCCCTGCGGGTTCGCCGGTGTGCGCGTGCCCGGCGCGGGCGTCGGCGCGGCCCCCTCGACGGCCGGGTCGCGGGTGGCGGTCGCGCGCTGCACGTGGCGGTTCAGCAGCTCGCGGTCGCGGCTCGTCAGCTGCGAGGCCGCGACGACGATCACCGGGATCGCCGCCGTGAGCGGATCGCGCTGCAGCGCCTCGACGACGCCGATGCCGTCGACCTCCGTCATCAGCAGGTCCAGCACGATGAGGTCGGGCACATGACGCCGCGCCAGCTCGATGCCTTCCTTGCCGCCGGTCGCGCGCAGCACCGAGAAGCCCGGCTGCGACAGGTGCGCGCTGAGCGACTGCAGGTCGCCGGGCGCGTCGCTGATCGCCAGCACCAGGAACTTGCGCGTGGCCGTCGGCTTGAAGCCGAGCATCTCCAGTTCCTTGCTCAGCGCCTTGCGCGACACCGGCTTGTGCAGCACCGCCGATGCGCCGAGCGACAGCGCCACCTCCTGCCCCGCGTCCACCGACACCACCACGACCGGGATGTGCGCCCAGCCCGGCAGGTTCTTCAGGCGCGACAGCAGCTCCCAGCCGTCCAGCCCGCCCGGCAGGTTGACCTCCAGCGTGATCAGGTCGGGCCGCAGCTGCGGCGCCAGCTCCAACGCCGCTTCCGCGGAGGCCACGTGGCGCACGCGGAAGCCCGCCGCGTTCAGCTGCGTCTGCATCAGCGCCGCGGCCGGTTGGTTGTGCTCGATGACCAGCGCCAGCGGGCTCGTGCCGGGTTCTTCCGGCAGGATGACGTCGGGCACGACCGGATCGCGCCATGGCAGCCAGCAGGTGAAGCAGCTGCCCTGGTCCGGCGCGCTGCTCACCGCCACCGCGCCGCCGTGCAACTGCACCAGGCGCGCCACCGTCGCCAGTCCCAGGCCGGTGCCTTCGACCTTGTGCGTCAGCACGTTGCGGACCTGGTTGAAGGGCTGGAACAGCTTGTCCAGCCCCTCGGGCGGAATGCCGATGCCGTTGTCGGTGACGCTGATCTGGATGAACTCGCCGAACTCGTTGTCCGGCAGCTCGGAGCGCCGCCCGTCCGGGAAGCCCGGCAGCGCCTCGCGCGCGCGCAGCCGCGTCACGCGGCGCGCCTCGAGCCGGATGTTGCCGCCCTTGGGCGTGAACTTCGCGGCGTTGGAGAGCAGGTTGTAGATGATCTGCCGCAGACGGCGACGGTCGACACACAGCCGCTGGCCGCCGCCGACGCCGAAGAAGTCCATCTGGATGCGGTTCAGCCGCGCGCGCTCCTGGACGATCGCCAGCGCGTCGCGCAGCAGCTCGTCGAGGTCCACCGGCTCGATGTCGAGGTCGACCCGGCCGGCCTCGATCTTGGCCATGTCCAGCAGGTCGTTGACCAGCGACAGCAGATGCTGCCCCGCGTTGTGGATGTGGTTGCAGAACTCGGACTGCCGGTCGCTGACCGGACCCGCCGCGCCGTCGCGCATCAGCTGGGCGAAGCCGATCACCGCGTTCAGCGGCGTGCGCAGCTCGTGCGACATCGTCGACAGGAAGGCGGTCTTGGCGCTGCTGGCGCGGCTGAGCTCGGCATTGAGCTGCTCCAGCGCGTCGTTGCGCTGCTGCAGCACGGCCAGCAGCTCCGCGCGGCTGTCGGCCAGGTCGCGCGCGGCGCGCGCCTCGGCGGCCTCCAACGCGTTGCTGTGCAGCTCGGCGTGGACGCGGCGGGCCTCGTCTTCGAACTGCTTGCGGCGCAGCTGCGCGCGCAGCCGGGCCTTGAGCAGCTCGACCTCGCCGTTGGCCTTGACGACGTAATCGTCGGCGCCAGCCTCCAGGCCGGCCAGCATCGACGCGCGCCCTTCGAAGGCCGTCAGCAGGACGACCGGGATGTCGCGCAGGGCCGGCGCGGACTTGATGCGGCGGCAGGTCTCCAGCCCGCCGATGCCCGGCATCTGCACGTCGAGCAGCACCGCGTCCACCGGCTGCACGGCGAGCAGCTCCAGCGCCAGCTCGCCGGTGCCGGCGGCGATCACGTCGTAGCCGTCGTCGCGCAGCGTCGCACCGAGTTCCGCCAGCACGTTCGCGCTGTCGTCGACCAGCAGCAGGCGCTTGGGGCCGAGCAGGCTCGCACCCTGCTCGGGCAGGCTGGACTTGGCACTGCGCAGCATCGCGGCGACGCGCGCCAGGATCAGGTCGACGTCGTCCTGCTTGCGCGCGAACGCATCGGCGCCGGCTTCCAGCGCGCGCAGTTCCGCCTCCGGGCCTTCGTCCGCGGTCAGCAGCAGGCAGGGCGTGTGGCGCAGCGCCGGGTCCAGGCGCAGCCGGCGGATCACCGCGGCGCCGTCGATGCCCGGCATGTGCTGGTCCACGATCACCGCATTGGGCCGCAGCGCCGCGGCCTGGCGCAGGCCTTCCTCGCCGTGCGCCGCCATGTGGATGTCGTAGCCGTGCGGCTCCAGGGCCTCGCCCAGTGCCTCGCGGAAGGTCTCGCTGTCGTCGATCAGCAGCACGGAGGCGACATGCGGCTCCGGCGTCGCCACGCGTGCCTGCCGCTGGCGCACCAGCTCGCGGGCGCGGTCGACGACGTAGGTGCGGTCGTAGGGTTTGCCGACGTACTCGTCCGCGCCGTGCGCGATGCCGCGCAGCCGGTCGCCGGCCTGCGAGGCGTTGGACAGGATCAGCACGATGCAGTCGGCGCCGCCCTGCGGCGTGGCACGCAGCTCGGCCAGCCAGCTGCCGCCGTCGCCGTCGGGCAGCTGGTTGTCCAGCAGGACCAGCGCGGGCATGCCGTCGGCCAGGGCGGCCCGGGCCTGCGCCAGCGTCGCGCATTCGACGCAGTCGAAGCCGGCGTCCTCGAGCGCCTCCCGCAGGTCCATCCGGACCGTCAGGCTGTCCTCGACGATGAGGGTTCTCTTGTTCATGTGCGGGCCCCTCCCCAGGCCATGCCGCTCAAGCCCAACAGGGCGGGGCCGATGTCGGTCAACGGCAGCACGCGCTCGGCGGCGCCCAGCTGGGCGGCCTCCCGCGGCATGCCGTAGACCATCGAACTGGCTTCATCCTGCGCCAGCGTCGAGCCGCCCGCGCGCCGGATCGCGAGCAGGCCCTGCGCCCCGTCGCGCCCCATGCCGGTCAGCAGCGCCGCCGCGACGCCCGGGCCGATCTCCGCGGCCAGTGATTCGAAGAGCTCGTCCACCGACGGCCGGCACGAGTGCCGCGGCGGTGCGTGACTGAGCTCGATCTGTCCTCCGCGCACGACCATGTGCACGTCCGGTGGCGCCAGCACGACCTGGCCGGCCAGGTCGTGCAGGCGTTCGCCGCCGTGGGCGTAGCGCACGCGGTGCGGCGTCTGCGCGTCCAGCCATTCGGCGAAGCCGCGGCTGAAGACGGCGTTGATGTGCATCACGATCAGCAGCGGCAACGGTGCCGGCGCGGGCAGCGCCTGCAGCACCTTCATCAGCGCGCCCGGTCCGCCCGTGGACGCGCCCAGGGCCAGCACCGCGCGGCGCGGCGTCGGCGGGAGCGCGGACAGCCCCGCGGCGGGACGGCCGCCGATGCGTGCCCGCACATGCGTGATGACGCGGATCCGCGCCACCAGCCGCAGCAGCGTCACGTAGCGCTCCTCCCATTCGCCCTCGGGCTGGCCGGCGCTGGGCTTCTCCAGCACCTCGACCGCGCCGGCGGCCAGCGCCTCGTAGGTGCGCAGCAGCTCGCCGCGGTTGGTCGACGACGAGACGATCAGGATCGGCGTCGGGCAGTGGGCCATGATGGCCTCGGTCGCCGCCTGGCCGTCCATGCCGGGCAGCATCATGTCCATCGAGACGACGTCCGGCCGCAGCTGCTGGCACAGCGCCACGGCCCGCGCGCCGTCGTGGGCTTCGCCGACGACCTCGATGTCGCGCTGCGCGGCCAGGACCTCGCGGATGTGCGCCAGCACGGTGATCGAGTCCTCGACCACCAGCACGCGCAGCGTCTTCGTCGACGGCGGCGCACTGCCGCCCAGGCCGCCGATGCCGCCGGCACCGCCGGCCGCGCCCGATGCGCCCGATGCCCCGGAACCGCTGCTCATGCCGAGGCTCCCTGCAGCGGCACGCCGCCCGCGCCGGCCTCGGCCGAGCGCGCGACCAGCCCCGCGACCTGCGCCAGGAACTCGTTCTGCGCGAACTCGCCCTTGACGATGTAGCCGTCCGCGCCGACGGCCTTGCCGCGCGCGAGGTCCTCCGGCGCATTGCGCGAGGTCACCAGCACCGCCGGGATGTCGCGCAGCGCCGCGTCGGCGCGGATGCGCGTCATGAATTCGAATCCGTCCATGCCCGGCATCTCCACGTCGCACAGGATCAGCGCATAACGCTCGCGCTTCGCGGCTTCCAGGCCGTCCTCGGCGGAGGCGGCCATGTGCACGCGATAACCGGCGGCTTCGAGGATGCTCTGTTCCAGCATGCGCGTCGTCAGCGAGTCGTCGATGACCAGGATCGTGCCGGTGCGCGGCGGCGCCGCGACGGGCCGGGGGCGCGCCTGACGCGCCGCGGCGATCAGGCCCTCGGGCGCCAGCACCGGCACCGGCTGCTGGGCCGCGTCCAGCGCCAGGCCGGAGATCAGCGGCGAGGCCGGCAGCAGCGCCGGCGGCGGTCGCAGCACGACGCTGGTGACGCCGTCCAGCGAATCCACGCCCAGCACCGCGCGTTGCCCGCCGGCGCGCAGCACCAGCGCGGAACGCGGCGGGGGGGCCGCGACGCCGGGGCGCAGCGCCTCGGCCAGTGACAGGTGGGGCAGCAGCTCGTCGCCCACGGCCACGTGCGAGCCGGTCAGTACCGGGCGCTGCAGCACGCATTCGACCGCCTCCAGCGGCACCCAGGCCGACACGCTGCCGGCGCACAGACGGATCGCGCGCAGCGCGGCCAGTTGCAACGGCACGCAGAGCTCGACCGTCGTGCCTTCGCCGCGGCGGCTGTGCAGCGTCAGGCGGCCGCCGAGCCGGTCGGCCGTGTCGCGGACCACGTCCATGCCGACGCCGCGGCCGGCCAGCGCGTCCACGCGCCGCGCGGTGCTGAGGCCGCCGCGCAGCAGGCGGTCGATGAGCGCCGCGTCGTCGAGATGGGCCGCGCCGGGAACGCCCTTGTCGACGGCGGTGCGCCGCACGGCGTCCAGGTCCAGGCCGGCGCCGTCGTCCGAGCAGCAGAACAGCACGTCGCGACCGCGGCGCTCGATGCGCAACTCGATGCGACCTTGCGGCGGCTTGCCGGCGGCGACGCGCTCAGCCGGCGATTCGATGCCGTGCGCCACGGCGTTGCGCACCATCTGCACCAGCGCGGCGGAGATGGCGTTCAGCAGCGCGGCTTCGAGCTTCACATCGCCGCCGTGGCCGGTCAGGCGCGCCTGCTTGTCCTGCGAGCGCGCGGCGTCGCGCGTCGCGCGCTGCAAGGGCGCGAACAGCTGTGACGCCGGCAGCAGACGCAGCTGCTCGGCGCTGTCGCGCAAGGCGACGAGCTCGCGCGCGAGCTGGCGCGCACCGCGTTCGATCTGGTCCTCGATGCGCGCCAGCGGGCCGGCCAGCATCTCCTGCTGGCCTTGCAGGGCGCCGCGCAGTTCGCGCAGCAGCATGCCGGCGCGCTCCAGCGGCGCGAGGTGACCCTGCGTGCGGGCGATGTCGGCGAGCAAGCCGTCGAGTTCCTCGGGCATCAGCTGGGGGATCGTCAGCAACGCGCCGACGGGGTCGTCCACAGGATCGTCGACGCGACCATCGACGCGTTCGGGCGCTGGTGCCGCCGGGACCGGCCCGGCGGACATCTCGACCTTCGAGGAAGATGCCGCGGCGACCTTGTCCCTCGCGCCCGTACCCGCACCCGCCGCGGGCGCGTCGAGCGCCGTGATCGATTCCTCGGCGGCGTCGATCAGCGCCAGCAGCGCGTCGAGCTCGGCGCGGCCCGGCGCGTCGCCGCTGTCGCGCAGCGGCGTCAGCAGGTCCTCGATCGCATGCGCCTGCGCGGCGATCGCGGGCAGACGCACGACGCTCGCGGCGCCCTTGAGCGTGTGGGCCAGCCGCAGCAGCCGCGGGGGCAGGTCGTGCGCGGGGGCCTGCTCCGCGGCGAGGACGGCCTCGCCCATCTGCCGCAGCAGATCACGGGCTTCGACGCGGAAGAAGCGGTAGGGGTCCTTGGCCACGGCGATCGGTGTCTCGGGTTGACGGGGGAGTTGAAGGCTTTGCCGCCGGGTCAGGTCGGCTGCGACTGCACCAGGCGCAGCAGGTCGCGCGACATCTCCGCCAGCTCGGTGGCGGTCTGGGAGGTCTGGCCGGAACTGGCCTCGGTCTCGCGCGAGGCCTGCGCGGTGTTGGACAGCGCGACGTTGAGCTGCTCGACGGCGGTGGCCTGCTGCTTGGTGGAGAGTTCGATCTCGCGGGCCGCGTCCGTCGTCGTGACGACCTGGCCGGCGATCTTGGCGAAGCTGGCGGCGACGTCGTCGAACTGGCGCGCGCCCGCGTCGACCGCCTTCGAGCCGGTCTCGGTCGCCATCACGGTGGTGTTGACCGCGCCGCGCACGTCGTCGATCTGGAGGCGGATCTCCTTGGTCGACGCGGTCATGCGGTCGGCGAGCTTGCGGATCTCGTCCGCCACGACGCTGAAGCGCCGGCCGGCGTCGCCGGCCACGGTGGCCTCGATGGTCGCGTTGATCGCCAGGATGTTGGTCTGCTCGGCCAGTTCGCCCACCAGGTCCAGCACGACGCCGATCTGCTGCGACTTGCGGCCCAGGTCCAGCATGTGGTCGACGACGAGGTCGATCTGCCGCCGCATCGCGGCGATGCTCTCGCGCGCCGACTGCAGCGTGCCGTCGCCGCCGCGCGCCAGGCCGGCCGTCTGCTCGGCGATGACGACGACGCGCTGCGCGCTGTCGGCGATCTGGCGCGAGGTCGCCAGCAGTTCGGAGATGGTGGTCGAGATCTCGGTCATCGAGGTCGCCGTCTCGCGCGCGCCGGCGGCCTGCTGGTTCGCGGCGGCCTGCAGCTCCGCCGACGAGCGCTGCACGTGCTTCACCGCCGTGCCGACCTGCCCGCTCAACGCGCGACTCAGCGTCAGCGCCGCGATCAGGACCAGCAGCGCGCCCGCCACCGTGCCCCAGACGATCGCCGCGCGCACCGTGGTGGCGGTGGACTCGACCTCCTTCGCGCGTTCGCGCAGCACGTCGTTCTCTTCCTCCTCCATCTGGCCGACGACCGCGCGCAGCTCGTCCATGCGGCGCTTGCCTTCACCCAGGGACACCGTCTTCAAGGCGGTGTCCAGGCCGCCGGTGCGGCGGGTCTCGATGCGGTCCTTGTGCAGCTGCATCAGCCCGTCGATCATCGTGACCGCCTGGTTGAACCTGGCCTGCTGCGCGGGGCTGTCGCGGAGCATCGGCTTGAGTTCCGCCAGCACCCGGGGCACGTTGGCGAGGGCGCTGCGATAGGGCTCGAGGTAAGGCTCCTCGCCGGTCAGCAGGTAGCCGCGCTGCGCGGTCTCCGCGTCCTTCATCAGGCTCATCACCGTGCCGATGTGACCCACCGCCGTATGCGTGCGGGCCACCTGGTAGCTGGTCTGCGTCATGACGTCGACGCCGCGGTAGGACAGGATCCCGATGAGCAGCAGCAGCGCGAAGGACAGCGCAAAGCCCACCGACAGCTTTCTTCCGAAGGTCCACATGGCACGGGTCTCCCTGTCATCGGCCGGCGGCGCCGGCGCTTGTTGTCGTCGTGAAGGTCGTCGCGGAGGTCGTCGAGGAGGTCGGCGCGCCGCTGTCGGCGTTGGCCGTGACGGCGGCGATCAGGCCGTCCAGCTCGATCAGCGGACGCAGCGCGCCGCCGCAGCGCACGGCCCAGCCGGTGCCGGCGGCGTCGCTCTGCTGCAGCCGGTCGCCGGCGGCGAGCCGCCATTGGCCGTCGAATCCCTCGAAGGCGAGCGCCAGCGGCGCGCTGCGCGCGATCGCCCACCAGCGCACGGTGCCCGCAGGGCCGCGGCCGATCAGCGCCTGCAGGTCGTACAGCGGCAAGACCTGACCCTGATGGCCGGCGAGTCCGAGCAGCCCGGGGGCGGCGGCGGGATACGGGGCGGCGGGCATCGCGGGCGTCAGTCCGGCCAGGTCGGCCAAGTTCAGGGCGAACGGGTCGCCGGCAATCCGTATGCCCAGCACGTCGAGGACCGCCTCCTCGTCGGCGTGGCGGCGGGGCTCGCCGAAGGAGCGGTCGAAGGACTCGCGCCATTCGGCGAGCAGCTCGCGGGACGCTTGCGTCATGCGCGGGTCTCCTGCATCTCGTCGCGGCACAGGCGCCGCAGGTCGTCGCGGTCGAAACCGCCGCCGAAGCGGCGCAGCCGCTCGGGCGATTCGTGGTCGAGCAGTTCCAGCGCGCGGCGCAACTCGCGACCGGCGGCGACGATCTCGCCCCGCCGGCGCGCGAGCAGGCCCAGCCGCAGATGCGGCAGCGCGAAGGCGGCGTCCTTGGCGGCGGCGCGCTGGTGATGCCATTCGGCGGCGGGCAACTGGCCGCGCTCCTCCATGGCCAATCCTTGCAGGAACAGGCCTTCGGCCTGCAGCGTCGCCGATGTTCCGGGGATGAGCAGGCGCGCGCAGGCGCGCAGGCCGTCCTCCACCTGGCCGGCTTCGATCAGCTGCAGCGCCTCGTCGAGCAGGGTCTGGTCGGCGTCCCCGTCCGGGGGCGGGACGTCCCGGGACGAGACCGTGACGACGGCAGCGGTCTGTCCCTGCGTGTCCGTCACCGGCGTGGCGGCGGGGCCCGGCGTCGTGGCCGGCCACGCGAAGGGCCAGGACGGCGTCGTCTCGGGCGCCTCGCGCCGGTAGAAGAAGCACCCATGCGCCTGCCTCAGCACGAGGCCGGCCTCCTGCGCCTCGTCCTTGCCGCGCAGCGTCTCGGCGTGGCCCAGGAAGAGCACACCGCCCGGTGCCAGCGCGCCGGTCAGATTGCGGATCGCCTGGCGCAGCGCGGTGGGCTCGAAGTACATCAGCACGTTGCGGCAGAAAACGATGTCGAAGCTGCCGGGGGCCCAGAACATCGCGTCCGGCTGACCGAGGTGCCGCTGCGCGAAGCGCACGCGCTCCCGGATCGCCGGCAGCGGCGTCCACAGGCCGGGATCGACGCCACGGAACCAGAGGTCGCGCTGTTCCTGCGGCGTCGCGCGCAGGCTCCACTCGCCGTAGCGGGCTGCCGTGGCGCGGGCCAGCGCGGCCGGGTTCAGGTCCACCGCGAGCACGTCCCAGTCCACGCCCTGTGCCTGCAGGCCGGCGCGGTGGAGGGTGATCGCGAGGGTGTAGGCTTCCTCGCCGCTGGCGCAGCCGGCGGACAACGCGCGAAGTCGCCGGGTGGGCGCGCCGCTGTCCGAGGCGCCCGACGCGCCCCGCACCAGCAGGGGCAGCAGGTCGCACCGCAGCGCGTCGAATTGTTCGGGGTGACGGAAGAAGAAGGTTTCGCCGACGGTCAGTTCCGCCGCCAGCGCGTCGAGCCGGGCGCGCGTCGGCGCCAGCTCCATCTGGTCGAGGAAGCGTTCCGGGCTGACCGGCCCCGCGACGCGCGTGAGCGCCGCGGTGAGCCGGTCATCCTGTCGTTCGTCGAAATGCAGGCCCAGCCGGGCGGCGAGCAACACGCGCAGCCGCGACAGCAGCAGAGGAGGATCGAGGGCGGCCGGCGCGGCGCGCGTCATGAACCGGCCTCCGCTCGAGCCGGGGGCGTGCCGTCGTCCGACGGTCCGTCGATGTCGTGGAGCGCCGACAGCGCCTCTTCCGGCAGCAGTCTCGCCTGGTCGAGGACGGCGATCAGATCGTTGTCGCGCTCCGCCAGCGCGGCGATGGCGCCATGCGCGCGATCGCGCAGCAGCGGGGGCAGGGCGCGGATCTCGTCGGCCGGCAGGGCCTGCAGGCCGAGCACCTCGGTCACCGCGAGCGCGGCCCGGTGCCCGCCGGCCTGCACGATCACGTAGCGACGCGGCGGCGCCGGCTCAAGGCCGAGCAGCCCGGCCAGGTCGACGACCGGCAGCCAGTCGCCGCGGATGCGCGCCAGGCCCTGGACATGGACCACCGGCGACGCCAGTGGCCGCAGCGGCTGCGGCCGCAGGGTCTCCTCGACGGCGTCCAGCGGCAGGCCGCACAGCCGGGATTGCACCCGGCACACCAGAACCCGGAACACGCCATTCGATGGCTGGTGCATTCTTGTGGCTCCCTGTTTGCGCCAGTCTATGCCGGCGCTTGGCGGGCGCGTGTCGTCGAAGGTCACTTCGGCTCCCACGCCCCGCAGGTGAGCCAGCGTCGCAGAGAAGTCGGACGTGCGGGGTCGGGTAAACCCTCGGCATGGCTTCGTCATCGCGGCCGCATCGTCGTGATGCGGTCATGCCGGGCTGCTGAACTCGGACGAGCCGCCTGGTTCTTTTTTAGGCCGGCATCACTAAAAAAGGGTGGTCAAGGATTGCGTTTCCGGCCCGGAACTGCTCAAAATAGAACGATCGTTCGTTTTATTATTCCGGGCACCGTGTCCACCTCCTCCTTCACCTCCGCCAAGCCTGTCGCCGCCAAGCCGCTCGCCTCGTCGCGCAGCGGCTCGCGCTCGCTGCAGAAGGGCGCGCAGACCCGTGCCGCGATCCTCGACGCGGCGTTGGGCCTGGCCTCGCACATGGGGCTGGAGGGGCTGTCCATCGGCGCGCTCGCCGATGTGACGAAGATGAGCAAGTCCGGCGTCTTCGCCCATTTCGGCTCGCGCGAGGAACTGCAGATCGCCGTGGTGCGCGAGTACCACGCCAAGTTCGAAGAGGAAGTCTTCTACACCGCGATCCGCCAGCCGCGCGGCCTGCCGCGCCTGCGCGCGCTGTTCGAGCGCTGGGTGCACCGCACCTCGGTCGAAGTCGACTCGGGCTGCATCTACATCAGCGGCGCCGTCGAATTCGACGACCGGCCGGGCCTGGTGCGCGACGCGCTGGTGGGCATGGTGCGCGACTGGCACGCCGCGATCCGCAAGGCCATCCTGCTGGCGCAGGAGGTCGGTCACCTCGTCCCGGACGCCGATCCGGACCAGATCCTCTTCGAGATGCACGGCCTGATCCTGTCGCTGCATCACGATGCGCGTTTCCTGCGCAGCGAAGGCGCGCTGGCGCGGGCCCGCACGGGCCTGGAGCGCATCCTCGGCAGCTTCGCCACGCCGGCCGGCCGCAAGGCCGATGCCGAGACGCGGCAGACACCTCCTCACTCCGCCGCCGCCGGCGCGACCGTGGCCGCGGCCTCGGGACGCAAGCGCGCCTGAGCGGGGCGAGTCCCTTTCGATCCTTTCACAGAACCAATCCTCAGGAGAGACCCCCATGCCTCAGTACAACCCGCCCCTGCGCGACATGAAGTTCGTGCTGCACGAGCTGCTGCACGCAGTCGACGAGCTGAAGCTGCTGCCCGCGCATGCGGAGGTCGACGAGGACACCATCAACGCGGTGCTGGAAGAGGGCGGCAAGTTCGCGTCGGAAGTCCTGACCCCGATCAACCTGTCGGGCGACCAGGAAGGCTGCACGCTGGACAAGACCACGCACGAGGTCAAGGCGCCCAAGGGCTTCAAGGAAGCCTACGCGCAGTACGTCGAGGGCGGCTGGCCCTCGCTGTCGTGCGACCCGGAGTACGGCGGCCAGGGCCTGCCGGTCCTGCTGAACCAGTTCATGTACGAGATGATGAACTCGGCCAACCAGGCCTGGACCATGTACCCGGGCCTGAGCCACGGCGCGTATGAAGCGCTGCATGCGCACGGCACGCCCGAGCAGAAGACCACCTACCTGCCCAAGCTCACCTCCGGCGAGTGGACCGGCACGATGTGCCTGACCGAGCCGCACTGCGGCACCGACCTGGGCCTGCTGCGCTCCAAGGCCGAGCCGCAGGCCGACGGCACCTACAAGATCACCGGCCAGAAGATCTTCATCTCCGCCGGCGAGCACGACCTGGCCGAGAACATCGTCCACCTGGTGCTGGCCCGCCTGCCGGACGCGCCGCAAGGCTCCAAGGGCATCTCGCTGTTCATCGTGCCGAAGTTCAACGTGAACGCCGACGGCTCGCTGGGCGAGCGCAACCCGGTCTACTGCGGCGGCCTGGAACACAAGATGGGCATCCACGGCAACGCCACGGCGCAGATCGTGCTGGACGGCGCCGTCGGCACGCTGGTCGGCCAGCCCAACAAGGGCCTGCAGGCGATGTTCGTGATGATGAACGCCGCCCGCCTGGGCGTCGGCAACCAGTCGCTGGGCCTGACCGAAGTGGCGTACCAGAACGCCGTCGTCTACGCCAAGGACCGCATCCAGATGCGCGCGCTGTCGGGCCCGAAGTCGCCGGACAAGCCGGCCGATCCGATCATCGTCCACCCCGACGTCCGCAAGATGCTGCTGACCGCGCGCGCCTACGCCGAAGGCGGCCGCGCGCTGTCGGCCTACACCGCGCTGCAGCTCGACAAGGCGCTGAGCAGCGACGACGCCGACGAGGCCAAGGCCTGCGAGGACGAAGTCGCCCTGCTGACTCCGATCATCAAGGCCTTCATCTCGGACAACGCCTGGATCGCCACCTCGCACTGCATGCAGGTCTTCGGCGGCCACGGCTACATCCACGAGTGGGGCATGGAGCAGTTCGTGCGCGACTCGCGCATCAACATGACCTACGAGGGCACGAACACCGTGCAGTCGCTGGACCTGCTGGGCCGCAAGATCCTGGGCAACAACGGCGCGACGCTGAAGAAGTTCGGCAAGAAGATCGCCGCGTTCGTCGAGGAAGAGGGCACCAGCGAAGCGATGCAGGAGTTCATCAACCCGCTGGCCGACATCGGCGACAAGGTCACCAAGCTGACCACCGAGATCGGCATGAAGGCCTTCCAGAACCCCGATGAAGTCGGCGCCGCCGCGGTGGACTACCTGCGCGTCGTGGGTCACCTGACCTTCGCCTACATGTGGGCGCGCATGGCCAAGCTGGCGCTGGAGAAGAAGGACAGCGGCGATCCGTTCTACACCGCCAAGCTGGCGACGGCGCGCTTCTACTTCGCCAAGCTGCTGCCCGAGACCGCGAGCCTGATCCGCACCGCGCGCACCGGTCTGAGCCCGCTGATGGAAATGGACGAGGCGCTGTTCTAAGGACAGCGTCACGGGCGCCCCCTCGAGCGGGGCGCCCGCGTTCCCCCTGGCGCGTCCGCCGCTGCGTTCCCAAATAAAAGATCGGAGAGAGACACGATGAAACCGCTGTTCGCCACCGCCGTCGCCCTGGGCCTCGGACTGTCCGCCAACCTGGCGCTCGCGCAGGCCTCCGCGCCGGCGGCGACCGCCACCACGCCGGTCGGCGTCTGGAAGACCATCGACGACGACACCAAGCAGGAGCGCTCGACGGTCCGCATCAGCGAGACCAACGGCGTGCTCTCCGGCAAGATCGAGAAGATCACGGATCCGGGCAAGCAGGACGCCAAGTGCGACGAATGCAGCGACGAGCGCAAGGGCCAGCCCATCATCGGGCTGACGATCCTGCGCGGCGTCAAGAAGAACGTCGGCGACGCCGCGCTCTGGGACGGCGGCGACATCCTCGACCCGGGCAACGGCAAGGTCTATCGCGTCCGCTTGCGTCCGGTCGACGGAGGCAAGAAGCTGGAGGTCCGCGGTTTCGTCGGCATGCCGATGCTGGGCCGCACGCAGACCTGGATCCGCGTCGAATAAAGCGATCGATGGACGCGCCGACATGAGCGCGCCGTACAAACCACATTCCTACATCCTCGGGATGTTCATTGGAGAAACCATGAGTCGATTCCAAGTTCGCAAGGTGGCCGTGCTCGGCGCCGGCGTGATGGGCGCGCAGATCGCCGCCCATCTGGTCAACGTGAAGGTGCCGGTCGTCCTGTTCGACCTGCCCGCCAAGGAAGGCCCGAAGAACGGCATCGTCACCAAGGCCGTCGAGGGCCTGAAGAAGCTCAAGCCGGCGCCGCTGGGCGTGGCCGAGAACGCCGCGCTGATCCAGCAGGCCAACTACGAGGAACACCTCGAGCTGCTCAAGGACTGCGACCTGATCATCGAGGCCATCGCCGAGCGCATGGACTGGAAGCTGGACCTGTACACGAAGATCGCGCCCTTCGTGGCACCGCACGCGATCGTGGCGTCCAACACCTCGGGCCTGTCGATCACCAAGCTGTCGGAAGTCCTGCCGGAATCGATCAAGCCGCGCTTCTGCGGCATCCACTTCTTCAACCCGCCGCGGTACATGTACCTCGTCGAGCTGATCAACACGCCGACCACCAACCCCGAAGTCATCGATCAGCTCGAGAGCTTCGTGACCTCGGCGGTCGGCAAGGGCGTCGTGCGCGCCAACGACACGCCCAACTTCGTCGCCAACCGCGTCGGCATCGCCGGCATGATGGCCACGATGATCGAGGCGGAGAAGTTCGGCCTCTCCGTCGACGTCGTCGACGACCTGACCGGAAAGAAGCTGGGTCGCGCCTCGTCGGGCACCTTCCGCACCGCGGACGTGGTGGGCCTGGACACGATGGCCCACGTCGTCAAGACGATGCAGGACAACCTGAAGGATGACCCCTTCTACTCGACCTACGCCACGCCCAAGGTGCTGGCGGGCCTGATCGAGAAGGGCGCGCTGGGCCAGAAGGCCGGCGCGGGCTTCTACAAGAAGGTCGGCAAGGACATCCAGCGCCTGGACTTCGCCACCGGTGAATACGTCGCCGGCGGCGGCAAGGCCGAGGAGATCGTCGCGCGCATGCTGAAGAAGCCGGCCGCGGACCGCATCAAGCTGCTGCGCGAATCGAGCAACCCGCAGGCCCAGTTCCTGTGGTCCATCCTGCGCGACTCCTTCCAGTACGTGGCCGTGCACCTGGACACCGTCGCCGACACCGCGCGCGAGATCGACTTCGCCATGCGCTGGGGCTTCGGCTCGCAGCAGGGCCCGTTCGAGCTGTGGCAAGCCGCCGGCTGGAAGCAGGTCGCGGAGTGGGTCAAGGCCGACATCGACGCCGGCAAGACGCTGTCGAGCGCGCCGCTGCCCGCCTGGGTCTTCGAAGGCCCGGTCGCCGAGAACGGCGGCGTGCACTCGAAGGACGGCTCGTGGAGCGCCGCCGAAGGCAAGTTCAAGCCGCGCGCCAAGCTGCCGGTCTATGAGCGCCAGGCCTTCCCCGAAGCGCTGGTCGGCGAAGGCGCCGTCGAGCCGCTGAAGGCCGGCACCGAAGAGTTCAAGAACGAGGAAGTCCGCGTCTGGTCGCTGGACGGCGAAGTGCTGATCGCCTCGATCAACGCCAAGCTGCACCTGATCAGCCCGACGGTGACCGAGGGCCTGCTCAAGGCCGTCGAGATCGCGGAGGCCAAGTACAAGGGCCTGGTCATCTGGTCGCCGGACGACGTGTTCTCCGCCGGTGCCAACCTCGAAGCGCTGATGCCGGTCTTCATGACCAAGGGCGCCAAGGGCATCGCCCCGGAAGAGAAGAAGCTGCAGGACATGATGCTGCGCGTGCGTTACGCCAGCGTCCCGGTCATCGCCGCGATGCGCGGTCTGGCGCTGGGCGGCGGCTGCGAACTGGCGGTGCATTGCGCCCGCCGCGTCGCGCACATGGAGTCGTATGTCGGCCTGGTGGAAGTGGGCGTCGGCCTGATCCCGGGCGGCGGCGGCCTGACCTACATCGCGCGCCGCGCCGCGGAAATGGCCTCGGCCGGCAATGCCAACGCGGACATCTTCGCCTTCCTGAAGGACGGCTTCACCAACGCCGCGATGGCCAAGGTGGCGACCTCCGCGCTGGAAGCGCAGAAGCTGGGCTACCTGCTCGACAGCGACATCATCGTCCCCAACAAGGACGAGCTGCTGTTCGTCGCCACGGCCCAGGCCAAGGCGATGGCGGACTCCGGCTACCGCGCCCCGCTCAAGGCCAAGTTCCCGGTCGCGGGCCGTTCCGGCATCGCCACCGTGAAGGCCCAGCTGGCCAACATGCGTGACGGCGGCTTCATCAGCGCGCACGACTTCCACCTGGCCTCGCTGATCGCCGACGTGGTGTGCGGCGGTGAAGTGGAAGCCGGTTCGCTGGTGACCGAGGAATACCTGATGTCGCTGGAGCGCAAGCACTTCTGCAGCCTGCTCGAGCATCCGAAGACCCAAGAGCGAATCATGGGCATGCTGCAGACCGGCAAGCCGGTCCGCAACTGATCCGAGCGGCACACAAGGAACACATCATGAGCAAGCAAGTTCAAGACGCCTACATCTGCGCCGCCACCCGCCTGCCCATCGGCAAGTCGGGCCGGGGCTACTTCAAGAACACCCGTCCGGACGAGATGCTGTCGCGCGTCATCCAGGCCGCCATGGCCCAGGTGCCGGGCCTGGACCCGTCGGTGATCGAGGACGCCATCATCGGCTGCTCCTTCCCCGAAGGTGAGCAGGGCATGAACATCGCGCGCGTCGCGGCCGTGCTGTCGGGCCTGCCGAACACGGTCGGCGGCGTGACGGTGAACCGCTACTGCGCCTCGGGCATCACCGCCCTGGCGATGGCGGCGGACCGCATCCGCATCGGCGAATCCGAAGTGATGATCGCCGGCGGCGTCGAATCGATGTCCATGGTCCCGATGGGCGGCAACAAGCCCTCGTTCCCGCCTGCGATCTTCGAACGCGACGAGAACATCGGCCTGGCCTACGGCATGGGTCTGACGGCCGAGAAGGTCGCCGACAAGTGGAAGGTCTCGCGCCAGGCGCAGGACGAGTTCTCGCTGGAGTCGCACCGCCGCGCGCTGGCCGCGATCGAAGGCGGCTACTTCAAGGACGAGATCACCCCGTTCGAGCTGAAGGACCGCCAGCCGGACCTGAACGGTGACGGGGTCATCGTCAAGAGCCGCATCGTCGACACCGACGAAGGTCCGCGCAAGGACACGTCGATGGAAGGTCTGGCCAAGCTCAAGCCGGTGTTCGCCGCCAAGGGCAGCGTCACGGCCGGCAACAGCTCGCAGACCTCGGACGGCGCGGGCGCGCTGATCGTGGCGTCTGAAGCGGCCGTGAAGCGTTTCGGCCTGACCCCGCTGGCGCGTTTCGTCTCCTTCGCCGTGCGTGGTGTGCCGCCCGAGATCATGGGCATCGGCCCGATCGAGGCGATTCCGGCGGCGCTGAAGCTGGCCGGCATCAAGGCCGAGGACCTGGGCTGGATCGAGCTGAACGAAGCTTTCGCCGCGCAATCGCTGGCGGTGCTGAACGACCTGGACAGCAAGGGCATCGTGCTGGACCGTTCCAAGGTGAACCCCAACGGCGGCGCGATCGCCCTGGGCCACCCGCTGGGCGCGACGGGCGCGATCCGTGCGGCGTCGGTGATCCACGGTCTGCGTCGCACCGGTGGCAAGTACGGCATGGTCACCATGTGCGTCGGCGCCGGCCAGGGCGCGGCGGGCATCATCGAGCGCCTGTAAGAAGCGCTCGGTTCTTCAAGTACGGTCTTCGCGAGTCCAAGAGATTCGCTGGGGCCGGAATGCTGCTGGGGGTTCCCGGAGGGATGCCCCCTGCTGCGTGGAGAGCCCGCGCTTGGCCAAGCGCAGGTAGGCGCCCTGAGCAGGACGCCAAACGGCATCGGGGGAGATCGCGATGATCAGTTTCCGAGCGGAGGATGGCTTTGAGCTTCGAGGCCATCTCTACGGCGATGTGGCGACCGCGAAGGCGGGATTGCTGATCGCTCCGGCGATGGGTGTGGAGCAGCGTTACTACGCTGCCTTCGCCCGCTGGATGGCGGAGCAGGGCTGGCTGGTGCTGAGCTTCGACTATCGCGGCATGGGCGCCTCGCGTCCGGACGCGATGAAGCGCTCCTTGCGAGGGCTTGAAGCCGACATCCACACCTGGGCCGAGCGCGACGCCGCAGCGGCGTTGTCGCACCTTGACCGCCTGCTCGGCGACCGCCGCGAGATCCACTGGCTGGGTCACAGCCTTGGTGGCCAGATCCTCGGCATGCTGCCCAACCGTTCCCGCGTGTCTCGCGCCGTGACGGTGGGCTGCGGCAGCGGCTACTGGCGCGAGAACTCGATCGGCCTGCGCCGCTACGTGTGGTGGCTCTGGTACGTCGTGGTCCCGCTCGCGCTGCCGACCTTCGGCTACTTCCCCGGCCGCAAGCTGCGCAAGGTCGGCGACCTGCCGCGCGGCGTGATGGCGCAATGGCGACGCTGGTGCCTGGACCGCGAGTACATGATGGGGGAGGGCGGCGACGCGCTGCGCGCGCAGTACGCGTCGCTGTCGGTGCCGATGCTCTCGCTGGCCTTCACCGACGACGAGTTCATGTCCCGCCGCAACACGGAGTCCTTGCACGGCTTCTATGCCGGCGCGCGTCCGGAGATGCGCCGCATCGCCCCCAAGGACATCGGGGAGCGTCGCATCGGCCATTTCGGCTTCTTCCGCGATCGATTCGAGCGCAGCCTGTGGCCGCAGGTGAGCGCGTGGCTGGCATGATCGCGTCCATTCATCCGAACACCATCCGTTGCCGGACTGCATGAGGCAGCAGGCGGACGGCAGACCTAACGAGGAGAGTGCTTCATGAGCATCAAGACCGCCATCGTGAACGGCGTGCAGACCATCGAGATCGCACGACCGGAAAAGAAGAACGCGCTGACCCGCGCGATGTACCAGGAGATGGCTGACGCGCTGGTCACGGCCAACGCCGACAACGCCGTGCGCGCGGTGCTGATCCAGGGCCAGCCGCAGATCTTCACCTCGGGCAACGACATCGAGGACTTCATGGGCAGCCCGCCGCGGGACGAGGACGCGCCGGTGTTCCAGTTCATGCGGGCGATGGTGGGCTGCGACAAGCCGATCGTGGCGGCGGTGAACGGCGCGGCGATCGGCATCGGCACGACGCTGCTGCTGCACTGTGATTTCGTCTACGTGGCCGACGACGCGCGGCTGGCGATGCCTTTCGTGAGCCTGGGCCTGGTGCCGGAATTCGGCTCGAGCCTGCTGGTGCCGCGCCTGATGGGCCCGCGCCGCGCGGCCGAGAAGATCCTGCTGGGCGATCCCTTCACCGGCGAGCAGGCGGTGGAATGCGGCGTCGCCAACGCGGTGCTGCCGGCGGGCGAAGTCGTGGCGCATGCGCGCCGCATCGCCGAGCGCTTCAACAAGCTGCCCCCCAGCGCCGTGCGCGAGAGCAAGCAGCTGATGCGCCGTTCGTCGAAGGACGAGCTCCTGGCGACGATCCAGGCCGAGGCCGAGATCTTCGGCGCGCGCCTGCGCAGCCCCGAGGCGATGGAGGCCTTCCAGGCCTTCTTCCAGAAGCGCCAGCCGGACTTCTCGAAGTTCTGATCGGGCGCGGCGATGCCGCACTGAACGAGAGGGCGCCGTGGGCGCCCTTTCTGCTTTCTGCTTTCTGCTTTCTGCGGGATGCCGTCGACGGACAACCCTCATTCGCGCAATTGGCACCACTTGACCGAGTCACCGAGAGCGCCAACTGCACGACAACGTGCGATTGGCGCGATCACGCCGCCTTGAAATCATGAGCACTCCTCTGTTGATTGGAGCGAGTCCTGATGAGCAAGAAGTCGAATGGAAAGAGCGCGAAGCCGGCCAAGCGCAAAAGTCTGTGCGAGCGCTGCGGGCAGGTCGCGAAGGCGTCGGTGAAAGTGACCGAGCCGCCGAGCTGGGCGCACAAGGTCGGCACCTTTGGGCTGCCGCGCGAAGACAGTTTGAAGGTGCATTCGCCGGAGGTGGCGTTCGAACTGGCCAAGAAGGCCGGCATCATCGACGACGAGGGGAACCTGATGCCGAGGTATCAATGAACCAGGGGCAGTTGATCCTCGCATTCCACGGCTGCGATATCACGGTTCGCGACAGGCTGGTGAAGGGGCGACTTGCGCGACTCACGCCATCCGCCAATCGCTATGACTGGCTTGGGGACGGTGTGTATTTCTTTGAAGGGGATGCAGAGCGTGCGTTGGGTTTTGCGGAGGCTTCACGCCAGCAGGCTTCCAAGCTCTACTCGGCACGCCCCATTGTTTCTCCTGCCGTCGTTGGCGCGGTGCTCTGTGTCTCTCAATGCTGGGACATGACGACGCTGTCCGGTCGGCGGGAGTACCAGTCCGCCATGGCCGAACTCAGGGTCGCGCAGAACCTGTCCGGACGCCCCATGCCGGTCAATCGACCTGCTGACGCCGAGGATGAATCCATGTTGCTGCGCGGGCTGGACTGCGCGGTGTTCAACATCGGGCACGAAATGCGTGAACGGGATGGACATCCGTCTTGGCAACTCGTTCGTGCCGCCTTCTATCAGGGACGGCCGATTTTGGACGGCACCGAATTCCGCTCGGGTACGCACATCCAATTGGCTGTGCGAGATCAGCAGTGTGTGCTCGGTTGGTTTCTTCCGGAGGGCGTAGGCGCTGCATTGCTCAGCGATGAGGAACTGGCGGAGGCCGATGCGGCAATGGCCCGCGCCGTCCAAGCGCGCACCGCCAGCAAACCTCGCGTGAGGGCCTCGCCATGACGCCGACCGCACGAAGAAGAATGAACAACGGGCCCCTCGAGGCCCGTTGTCGTTCATGCCGCGTGATCGCTCACGCGGTCTCGGCCGGTCCGGCCACGCGCACCGGCAGATCGTCCGGATCGACGGTCTTGCCCGACAGCGCCAGGTCCAGCGCGTCGTGGTCCAGCGCGTTCTCCCACTTCGACACGACGATCGTCGCCACCGCGTTGCCGACGAAGTTGGTCAGCGACCGGCATTCCGACATGAAACGGTCCACCCCCAGGATCAGCGCCATGCCGGCCACCGGCACCTCCGGCACCACCGACAGCGTCGCCGCCAGCGTGATGAAGCCCGCGCCCGTCACGCCCGCCGCGCCCTTGGAACTCAGCATCGCCACCAGCAGCAGCGTGATCTGGTGGGTCAGCGTCAGCTCGGTGTTGGTCGCCTGCGCGATGAACAGCGCCGCCAGCGTCATGTAGATGTTGGTCCCGTCCAGGTTGAACGAGTAGCCCGTCGGCACGACCAGCCCCACCACGGTCTTCTTGCAGCCCGCCTTCTCCATCTTTTCCATCAGCGACGGTAGCGCCGACTCCGACGACGAGGTGCCCAGCACCAGCAGCAGCTCGGCCTTCAGGTAGCGGATCAGCTTCAGGATCGAGAAGCCGCACAGCCGCGCCACGATGCCCAGGATCACCAGCACGAAGAACAGCGAGGTCAGGTAGAAGCTGCCCACCAGCATGCCCAGGTTGAGCAGCGAGGCCAGCCCGTACTTGCCGATGGTGAACGCCATCGCGCCCAGCGCGCCGATCGGTGCGGCCTTCATCAGGATGTGGACCATCCGGAACACCGGCGCCGTCAGCGACTCGAAGAAAGTCAGCACCGGCTTGCCGCGGTCGCCGGTCAGCGCCAGCGCGATGCCGAACAGCACCGCGACGAACAGCGTCTGCAGGATGTTGCCGTCCGCCAGCGCGCCGATCAGCGACTTCGGGATCACGTCCATCAGGAAGCTGACCAGGGTCAGGTCGTGCGTCTTCTCGACGTAGCGGTGCACTTCCTTCTGGTCCAGGTCCGCCACGTTGACGTTCATGCCGGCGCCCGGCTGCACGACGTTGGCCACGACCAGGCCGACGATCAGCGCCAGCGTGGAGAAGAACAGGAAATAGACCATCGCCTTGCCGAACACGCGGCCGACCGCGCTCAGCTGCGTCATGCTGGCGATGCCGGTCACGATGGTCAGGAAGATCACCGGCGCGATGATCATCTTCACCAGCTTGATGAAGGCGTCTCCCAGCGGCTGCAGCTTGACGGCGAAGGCGGGCTCGAAATAGCCGAGCGTGATGCCGATCGCGATCGCGATGATGACTTGCAGGTAGAGGTGGCGATACCACGGCACGGACTCGGCCGGCGCGGCGGAAGCGGAGGGGGTCAGCATGGGATACGGCTCCGGTTGCGGGTGGCCGCAGGCGCCGTCACCGGCGTGTCTGCGCACCCTGGCCGGGCAGTATCCCACCCGAGGTTTTTTCGATGCTGCGGGATCTACGTACTAACCCTGGTGCGCGAATGCCCATTCGCACCACGGGGCGCAGACCAGCCGGACGGCCCCATTGCGGGGCCGCGCCGTTCACCAACGGGCAACGAGGACGGCCACGGGGCCAGGCGCAGCGTGTCGTGCCCGGGCGGCGATCAGACCGCTTCGCCGAAGACGCGCGACTTGCCGTCGCGATCGATCGCGACGTAGGTGAGGTTGGCCTCGGTCACCTTCACCACATGCGGATTGGCCGGGTTGCGCTCGGCGAAGACCTCGACGTGCACCGTGATCGACGTGCGCCCGATCCGCGTGACCTGCGCGTAGAAGCTCAGCAGGTCGCCCACCGACACCGGCTGCTTGAAGATGAACTGGTTCACCGCCACCGTCGCGATCCGGCCGCGCGAGATGCGCGCCGGCAGCACCGATCCGGCCAGGTCGACCTGCGCCATGATCCAGCCGCCGAAGATGTCGCCATTGCCGTTGGCATCCGCCGGCATCGGCATCACGCGCATCACGAGCTCGCGCGGGCCGATGGTCTCGGGCGACAGCAGGGGCGCGCCCGACGGGTGCGCGGCGGGGCCGGCGGTGCTGGCGGGGGCATTCGGATCGGTGGAGTCGCTCATGATGGCCAAACGGTGACAATGAGCGGCATTGTCGTCCAGCATGTCCGCCCTCGCCAGGGCGGATGCCCGACTCCACGGCAGGCCCACGCTCCCTCTCCATGCGCCGTTCCACACTCGCCGGCACTACGCCGACTCCCTCGGCCCCGTCCGCGCCGCTGCCCGAAGGCGCCGCCGCGCCCGAAGCGCGCGGCGACTGGCACACCATCGCCCGCCTGCTCCCGTACTTCTGGCGCTACCGCTGGCGCGTCGGCATCGCGCTGGCCTTCATGGTCGCCGCCAAGCTGGCCAACGTCGGCGTGCCGCTGCTGCTCAAGCAGCTCGTCGACAGCCTCGACATCCCCGCCGGCAGCGCGCAGGCGCTGATGGTCGTGCCGGTCGGGCTGCTTCTGGCCTACGGCCTGCTGCGGCTGTGCACCTCGCTCTTCACCGAGGCCCGCGAGCTGATCTTCGCCAAGGCCACCGAGGGCGCCTCGCGCAGCATCTCGCTGCAGGTGTTCCGTCACCTGCACGACCTCAGCCTGCGCTTCCACCTCGAGCGCCAGACCGGCGGCATGACCCGCGACATCGAGCGCGGCACGCGCGCCGTGCATGCGCTGATCTCGTACTCGCTCTACAGCATCTTCCCGACGCTGGTCGAGGTCGTGCTCGTGCTCAGCCTGCTCGCGGTGAAGTTCGACGTGCTCTTCGCCTGGATCACCGGCGCGGCGCTGGTGTTCTACATCGGCTTCACGATCGTGGTCACCGAGTGGCGCACCAAGTACCGCAAGCTGCTCAACGAGCTCGATTCGCACGCGCACAGCAAGGCGATCGACTCGCTGCTGAACTACGAGACGGTGAAGTACTTCAACAACGAGGACTTCGAGGCCGCCCGCTACGACCAGAGCCTGGAGCGCCTGCGCCGCGCGCAACTGAAGTCGCAGCGGACGCTGTCGCTGCTCAACAGCGGGCAGCAGGTGATCATCGCGGTCGCGCTGGTGGCGATGCTGTGGCGCGCGACACAGGGCGTCGTCGACGGCCGCATGAGCCTGGGCGATCTCGTGATGATCAACGCGTTCATGATCCAGCTCTACATCCCGCTGAACTTCCTCGGCGTGATCTACCGCGAGATCAAGCAGAGCCTGACCGACCTGGACAAGATGTTCGGCCTGCTGGCCCGCGAGCGCGAGATCGCCGACGCGCCCGGCGCGCAGGCGCTGCGCGTGAGCGGCGCGGCGGTGCGTTTCGATGACGTGCACTTCGCCTACGAGCCGCAGCGCCCCATCCTCAAGGGCGTGAGCCTGGAGATCCCGGCGGGGAAGAAGGTCGCGGTCGTCGGCCCCAGCGGTTCGGGCAAGAGCACGCTGGCGCGGCTGCTCTACCGCTTCTACGACGCGCAGTCGGGCCGCATCGCCATCGACGATCAGTCCCTGGCCGAGGTCACGCAGCACAGCGTGCGCCGCGCCATCGGCATCGTGCCGCAGGACACGGTGCTGTTCAACGACACGATCGCCTACAACATCGCCTACGGCCGGCCCGAGGCGACGACCGAGGAGATCGAGGCCGCCGCGAAGTCCGCGCACATCCACGACTTCATCCGCCATCTGCCCCAGGGCTACCAGACCATGGTCGGCGAGCGCGGCCTGAAGCTCTCCGGCGGCGAGAAGCAGCGCGTGGCCATCGCGCGCACGCTGTTGAAGAACCCGCCCATCCTGATCTTCGACGAGGCGACGTCGGCACTGGACTCGCGCAACGAGCGCGCCATCCAGGCCGAGCTCGAGGCCGCCGCGCAGGACAAGACCGTGCTGGTCATCGCGCACCGGCTGTCCACCGTGGTCGACGCGCACGAGATCCTGGTGATGGAGCAGGGTCTCATCGTCGAGCGGGGCACGCACGCGGCGCTGCTGGCGCAACGCGGCCGCTACGCCCAGATGTGGGCCCTTCAGCAGGACGGGCAGGACCGACAGGATCCGCAGGGATAAACTCCCGCGCCGTGGAAACCAAATGGCTTGAAGACTTCGTGAGCCTGGCGGAGACGCGCAGCTTCTCCCGCTCGGCCCAACTGCGGCATGTCACGCAGCCCGCGTTCTCGCGCCGCATCCAGGCGCTCGAGGCCTGGGCGGGCGTCGATCTGGTCGACCGCTCGTCCTATCCGACGCGGCTCACCGCCGCCGGCGAGACGCTGCTCGGCCAGGCCGTCGACCTGCTCGGCAACCTGCAGGCGACGCGCAACATGCTGCGCAGCCACCAGTCGGCGGGGCAGGACATGATCGAGTTCGCCGTCCCGCACTCGCTGTCCTTCAGCTTCTTCCCCCATTGGCTGATGGAACTGCGCCAGCGCTTCGGCGAGGTGAAGTGCCGGCTCAACGCGCTCAACGTCCACGACGCGACGCTGCAGCTCAGCGAAGGCAACTGCGACCTCCTGGTCGTCTACCACCACCCCAGCCAGCCGCTGCAGCTGGACCCGGAGCGTTACGAGTCGGTCTCGCTCGGCCACGAGACGCTGGCCGCGTATGCGAAAGCTGACACAAGCGGCGCGCCGATGTTCCGGATTTCCGGACACCCGGGCCAGAAGATCCCATTCCTCAGTTACGCCTCGGGCGCCTACCTCGGGCGATTGGTGGAACTGATCGTCAAGGGCGCGGCGCAACCGCTCAACTTCGAATCGGTCTTCGAGACCGACATGGCCGAGAGCCTCAAGGCCATGGCCATCGAGGGCCACGGGCTGGCCTTCCTCCCGGCGAGCTCGGTGAAGAAGGAAGTGAAGGCGCGCCGCCTGGTGCGGGCGGCCGAGCCCGGCCAGTACGAACTCAACATGGAGCTGCGCATGTACCGCGAGCGGCAGGGGTCGACGCGGCGGGTCAAGCCGGTCGCGCAGGCGCTGTGGAACTTCCTGACCCATGCCGAGAAAATCGCCCCCTGACCTCGATAGCTCAACCAGGCACGGAACCTGCATACGTAAGCCACGCAACAAGTCGAGATGCGTGATACTCCCTACCCAGCAAAGCGACCGGTCATGGTCTGCTCTGCCGGTTGGGGGGACCACCGTTCGAACCTCCCTCGAATCCGCTTTTTGAATCCGAACAAAGCAGGAGCATCTATGAAGAAGGCATTGCTGGTACTGGCCCTTGGCGCTGCGTTGGTTGGCGTGGCGCAGGCCGACACGCTCAAGAAGATCAAGGACACCGGCAGCGTGACCATGGGCGTGCGCGAGTCCTCGGGCGCGCTGTCGTACACGCTCGGCGACGGCAAGTACGTGGGCTACCACGTCGAGATCTGCCAGCGCGTCCTGGCCGACGTCCAGAAGCAACTGGGTCTGGCCAAGCTGGACATCAAGTACCTGCCGGTGACTTCGCAGAACCGCGTGCCGCTGGTGCAGAACGGCACCGTGGACATCGAGTGCGGTTCCACCACCAACAACCTGACGCGCCAGAAGGACGTGGCTTTCGCCGTCACGACCTACGTCGAGGAAGTGCGCATCGCCGTGAAGGCCGATTCCGGCATCACCACGATCGCCCAGCTCAACGGCAAGACCGTCGCGACGACCACCGGCACGACCTCGGTCCAGCTGCTGCGCAAGCATGAGCGCGCCACCGGCGTGGACTTCAAGGAAGTGCTGGGCAAGGACCACGCCGACAGCTTCCTGCTGCTGGAGTCGGGCCGTGCCGACGCCTTCGTGATGGACGGCCAGATCCTGGCCGGCAACATCGCCAAGTCGCGCAATCCGGCGGGCTTCAAGATCGTGGGTGAAGTGCTGTCGGTCGAGCCGATCGCCATCATGATCCGCAAGGACGACCCGGCCTTCAAGAAGGCCGTGGACGACAGCATCAAGGGCCTGATGAAGTCCGGCGACATCGCCAAGCTGTACGACAAGTGGTTCACGCAGCCGATCCCGCCGACCAACACCAAGGTCGGCCTGCCGGCCACGGCGGCGACCAAGGACGCGTGGGCGAACCCGAACGACAAGCCGGTCGAGGAATACCTCAAGAAGTGATCGGCCTCGCCTGAGTACAAGGCGCCCCGCGGGGCGCCTTGTCGCAACAGGCTTTCGTTTTGATGGATGGAGCACGCCATGGCGAGCTGGGATTGGCAGTTGTACTGCACAGACATGGTGACCGGGGAGGCCGCGCCGAAGTGTTTCGGGGCCCCCGGTTATGAGACCTACCTGGACGCGATGATCCACGGCTGGGGGTGGACGATGTTCGTCTCGGTCGCCGGCCTGCTGGTCGCGCTGGTGGCCGGATCGCTGATCGGCGTGCTGCGCACGGTGCCGAACAGGAAGCTGGCGATGTTCGGGGAATCCTGGACGGAGCTGTTCCGGAACATTCCGCTGATCGTCCAGCTCTTCGTCTGGTACCACGTGATCCCGCGCCTGTTCCCGGTGCTGGACATGCCGCCCAGCGTGCTGGTGGTGATCGCGATCGGGCTGTTCACCTCGGCGCGGATCGCCGAGCAGGTCAAGGCCGGCATCCTGACGCTGCCCAAGGGCCAGCGTTACGCGGGCCAGGCGCTGGGGCTGACGCTGCCGCAGACCTATCGCCACGTGCTGCTGCCGATGGCGTTCCGCATCGTCATCCCGCCGCTGACCAGCGAGAGCATGAACATCGTCAAGAACTCGGCGGTCGCCTTCGCGGTGAGCATTCCCGACCTGGCGCAGTTCTCGCTGCAGGCGTCGGAGCAGTCGAGCTTCGTGCAGATCTTCCTGCCGGTGACCATCCTGTATTTCGTCTCGGCCTACGCGATCAACCGCGTGGCCAAGGTGATCGAGTGGTACGTGCGCGTGCCCGGCATCCTGGGGGCGAAGTGACATGACGCAACTCGATTTCTCGTTCCTGACCTGGGATGTCCTGGTCTCGTTCGTGTCCAAGGGGCTGTGGTTCTCGATCCAGCTGACCGTCTCGGCCATGATCGGCGGCATCGTGCTGGGCACGGTGCTGGCGCTGATGCGCCTGTCGGGCAAGTGGTGGCTGGAGCGCCCGGCGGCGATCTACGTCGACACGCTGCGCTCGATCCCGCTGGTGATGGTGATCCTGTGGTTCTTCCTGCTGATCCCGTACATCGCGGGTCCGCTGGGCGCGGAGAAGACGGCGCTGATCACCTTCACGCTGTTCGAGGCGACCTACTACTCGGAGATCATGCGCGCGGGCATCCAGTCGGTGTCCAAGGGTCAGGTCTTCGCGGGGTACGCGATGGGCATGACCTACCGCCAGACCATGAGCCTGGTGGTGCTGCCGCAGGCCTTCCGCAACATGCTGCCGGTGCTGCTGACGCAGACGATCGTGCTGTTCCAGGACACGTCGCTGGTCTACGCGATCGGCGCCTATGACCTGCTGAAGGGCTTCGTGTCCGCCGGCTCGAACTTCAACCGGCCGATGGAGACCTACCTGGTCGCGGCCGCTGTCTATTTCGTGATCTGCTTCAGCCTGTCCATGCTGGTCCGCCGGCTGCAGAAGAAGATCGCCATCATCCGCTGAGGTCCGCTCCATGATCGAAATCAAGAACGTCTCCAAGTGGTACGGCCCGTTCCAGGTGCTGACCGATTGCTCCACCAACATCCAGAAGGGCGAGGTGGTGGTGGTGTGCGGTCCGTCGGGGTCGGGCAAGTCCACGCTGATCAAGACCGTCAACGCGCTGGAGCCGATCCAGGCGGGCGACATCGTCGTCGACGGCACCAGCCTGACCAACCCCAAGACCAACCTGCCCAAACTGCGCTCGCGCGTGGGCATGGTGTTCCAGCATTTCGAGCTGTTCCCGCACCTGTCGGTGACGGAGAACCTGACGCTGGCGCAGGTGAAGGTGCTGGGCCGCAACATGGCGGACGCCAAGACGCGCGGCCTGAAGATGCTGGAGCGCGTGGGCCTGATGGCGCACAAGGACAAGTTCCCGGGCCAGCTCTCGGGCGGTCAGCAGCAGCGCGTGGCGATCGCGCGGGCGCTGTCGATGGATCCGATCGTGATGCTGTTCGACGAGCCGACCTCGGCGCTGGACCCGGAGATGGTCGGCGAGGTGCTGGACGTGATGGTCCAGCTGGCCAACGAGGGCATGACCATGATGTGCGTGACGCACGAGATGGGTTTCGCGCGCAAGGTCAGCCATCGCGTCATCTTCATGGACGCCGGCAAGATCATCGAGGACTGCACCCGCGACGAATTCTTCGGCGATCCGGAGGCGCGTTCGCCGCGCGCCAAGGACTTCCTGGCGAAGATCCTGCAGCACTGATCCCGGACGCCGCTGGCGTCCCGCGTACCGCCACGAAGGCCCGCTCCGCAAGGTGCGGGCCTTCTGCTTTCCGGCCTTCACCGGAAGGCGGAGGGGTTGTCACTCGTCCACGGCATGCATGAGCGGAAGACTCCTGGTTGAGGTCAGTGACGAGCGGCGGTCGGATCCCAACAATCGGTGTCTTCGCGATTCGACCGAACTGTGCGGCGAGCCGCACGAGGCGCGATGACATCGTGCGGGAATCCGCCCGGCAACACCTGGCACCAACCAAGGAGATCTGAATGAACATGCAAGACCATCACACCCTTCCGAGGTCTCAACAGCCGGTGACCCGGCAGGAGTTCCAGACCAAGATGGATGAGATCGATATGGAGCTGGCGTCGGCGCGTCGATGGCGCCACCTCCGTGGCAGTCTCTGGAACCTGTTCGTGGGCGGACTGAGCGGTATGGGCATCGTCATGCTGATGGTGCTGGCGGGCGTGCATTTGGGGCGGTGAGACAATCCCGCCCCATGAGCGAAACCCTTGTCCTGACCCGTCCCGACGACTGGCACGTGCACCTGCGCGACGGTGCCGCCTTGCAGAGCGTCGTCCCGTATACCGCGCGCCAGTTCGCGCGCGCGATCGCGATGCCGAACCTGAAGCCGCCGATCACGACGGCCGAGCAGGCCCTCGCGTACCGCCAGCGCATCCTCGCCGCGGTGCCCGCCGGCGTGGACTTCGAGCCGCTGATGACGCTCTATCTGACCGACCGCACCACGCCGGATGACATCGCCGCCGCCAAGGCCGCCGGTGTCGTCGCGCTCAAGCTCTATCCGGCCGGCGCCACGACCAACAGCGATGCCGGCGTCACCGACATCCGCAAGACCTACGCGACGCTCGAGGCCATGCAGAAGGCCGGCCTGCTGCTGCTGGTGCATGGCGAAGTGACCGACGGCGACGTCGATGTCTTCGACCGCGAGGCCTTCTTCATCGACCGCGTGATGCAGCCGCTGCGCAAGGATTTCCCCGAACTGAAGGTCGTCTTCGAGCACATCACGACGAAGGAAGCCGCGCAGTACGTCACCGGTGCCGACCGCTTCACCGGCGCGACCGTCACGCCGCAGCATCTGCTCTACAACCGCAATGCGATCTTCATGGGCGGGCTGCGTCCGCACTACTACTGCCTGCCGGTGCTCAAGCGCGAGGAGCATCGCCTCGCGCTGATCAAGGCCGCGACGTCCGGCAGCGCCAAGTTCTTCCTCGGCACCGACAGCGCGCCACACGCGTCGGTGATGAAGGAGAACTCGGTCTGCGGCGCCGGCTGCTTCACCGCGCTGTCCGCGATCGAGCTCTACGCCGAGGCCTTCGAGGCCGCGGGCGCGCTCGACAAGCTCGAGGCTTTCGCCAGCTTCCACGGCGCCGACTTCTATGGCCTGCCGCGCAACACCACGCAGGTCACGTTGCGCAAGACCGACTGGACGCTCCCCGAGTCCGTCGCTTTCGGCGAGGCTGCGCAGCTCAAGCCGCTGCGCGGCGGCGAAGTCATGAGCTGGAAGCTCGACTGAGTCCTCGGCAGCAACGCCGAGCGCTTGATCGAGAACTCGACTGAGTCCTCGGTCGCAAAACCGTTGAAGTGAGACGGTGGTTGGGGACGGCAGTGCGTGGGGTTCCGGAGCTTGACTCCGGGGCCCCACGCACTGGCGGCCAACGCACAGACGTCAGCAGGCAGGCGCCCTCACTTGAACTGATACGACGCCGACAGGTAGAAGAACCGTCCCCTCGGATCGGTATAGCTCGGGTCATACCCCGAAATGAAGAAGTAAGCCTGGTTCGAGAACGGCGGTGCCTTGTCGAACAGGTTCTTTACTCCCGCCCGGAGGGTGAGGGCGGAGGTGGCGTCCCACCCGCCCGACAGGTCCCAGAGCGAATATGCCTTGACCTTGTTCTTCCCGACGATCAGCCCGGTGTTGGTATCGATGGCCGAATTCTGGTCGTCGTAGCCGCTGGAGAACGAGTTGGCCAGATTGACGCTCCACGCTCCGCGGGACCAGTCGAAGTTGACGCGGTGCCGCCAGCGCTGGACGACGCCGTCGGTGACGAAGCGGCCCAGGTTGCTGATGTAAGGATCCCCGTTGCCGGTCTGCTTCTTGGAGCTCAGCGTCCAGGTCCCGACCAGCTTCACCCCGAAGCGTCCCAGCGACGAGGCCGGTGAGCGGTACTGCATCGTGATGTCCAGTCCCGAGGCCTTCTGCTTGCCGCGGTTTTCCTTGTGCAGCTCGATGTAGCAGATGTCGGAATCATCCGGGTCATAGTCGCAACCGGCGAGCCCCTCGTTCTCGTTGTAGCGATGCACCAGCGGCTCGTACTTGTCGAGGTTGGCGAGGATCACGTCATCGCCGATCGTGCTGATCAGGTTGCGCTTCTCGATGTGCCAGTAGTCGAGCCCGAGGCTCCATTCGGGCGTCGGATCGGTCAGCAGGCCGATCGAGAACTGACGCGACTTCTCCGGCTTCAGGTTCGGGTTCGAGTAGGTCCGCGTTTCCCAGTTGTTGGCGCAGAACCCGAGGTCGTTGTCGTTCTCCAGCATGCACACCGGATCGGGCAGCGTGGCGGTCTCGCTGGTCTTGACCGAGCGATAGAGGTCATTCATCGACGGCGCTCGGAAGCCCGTGCCGGCCGATGCCCGGAAGGTCAGGTTGTTCATCGGCGCGTAGCGCAGTCCCACCTTCGGGTTGGTCGTCGCTCCCACCTTCTGGTAATGGTCGTGCCGCAGCGCGAACTGGAGTTCCCACTCCTTGGTGATGGGGGCCAGCAGTTCGCCGTAGGCGGCCCAGACCTTGCGCGAGTTGTTCGTGAACTGCGCGTCGCCCGGCGTCGGATCGCCGAGGATCTCGTCGGAGATCAGCAGGTCGCTGGCGGCCGAACTGGACTTCTCGCGTCGCAGTTCCGCGCCGAGCGCCAGCGCCAGATCGCCACCGCCGAGTTTCATCAGGCTGCGCGTGGCCTTGACGTCGAGGCTGTCCATCGATCCGCGGGCGCTGCGCACTTCCTGGTTGATGTTGTTGTTCCGCAGGAAGGCGAGGCCGGCCTCGCTCGACGGACCGAAGGGGTTGAGCAGTCCGTCGGCGTAGGCCTGCAGAGTCTCGGTGTAGGGCAGGTAGCCGCGCACGTCGCGATCGGACACGCGATTGACGCTGTGGTTGTAGCCCCAGTCGTAGTCCCACGCGCCGACCGTGCCCGTCATGCCGACCACCACGCGACTGCCGGTGCTGATCAGCTCGCTGGCGCGCGGCCCGGCCTCCAGCATGCGGGTGCGCACGGTGATGAGGCGGTCGTCCGGCAGCGCGTCGCCCAGGCCCGTCGCGGCCAGCGCCGGGATCATCGACACGTCCAGGTCGGCGTCGATGCGGTTGCTGGTGCCCACGTACCAGCTCTTGCTGCGCGTGTAGGAGGCTTCGACGAAGGCCTCATGGTTGTCGGCGACCTTGAACACGCCGCGGCCCAGGAAGCTGCCCTTGTCGGTCTTCGGATAGAGCTCCAGGTCCCGCATGTAGTCGTAGGTGCAGCCGTCCACGCCGCCGATGCCCGCGGGCAGGTAGAGCGTGTGCGGCGGCTGGCAGTTGGGCGCGCTGAGGTTGATGTTGCGCGACGTGATCGGCTTGCCGTTGATCGCGAAGCCCTGCGACTCGAGGTAGTCGAATTGATCGCCGCCCAGCCGGATGTTGCCGGGGAAGCCCGCCGACGACAGCAGATGCGGCAGCCGTTCCGGGATGCGCAGGTCCGAGATGAAGTCGCGCTGCGAGGTCCGCAGCGCGCCGGTCTTCTGGAAGTCCAGCACGCCCATCACGTTGAAGCGGTCGCGCGCCAGGTCGCCATGACCGGCGGCGATCGATGCGGTGCGCTTGCTGGCGCCGCCTTCGCCGGTCTTGCCGCCGTAGACGTCGACCTGCACGCCCTGGTAGTCCTTGCGGGTGATGAAGTTGACGACGCCGCCGATCGCGTCGGTGCCGTAGATCGCGGAGGCGCCGTCGAGCAGCACCTCGACGCGCTCGATCGCCGCGGCCGGGATGTTGTTGAGGTCGACGCCGTTGTCGTCCCCGGGCGACGCGAAGTTGGCCATGCGCCGGCCGTTCAGCAGCACCAGCGTCGAGGAGGTCCCCAGCCCGCGCAGGTTGGCCGAGTTGAAGCCCATCTGGTCGCGGAAGCCGCCGGTGCCGATGCTGACGCCGTCGGTCAGCGCGTTGCTCATCGCGGAGACGGTGGCCATGATCTCGGCCGCCGTCGTGACGCCGGCCTTGACGATGTCGCTGCGGTTGATCACCTGCACGGGCAGCGCGCCCTCGTCGGCGATGCGCTTGATCGCGGAGCCGGTGATCTGCACGCGCTGCAGCTTCTGCGGGGCGGAGGGGGCCGATGCGGCCGACTCCGGCGGCGTCACCTGCGCGTGCGCCAACCCGCACAGCGCGATCAGTGCCGCGGCCGCGCAGACGCGGGGCGCGAACGGCGGGCGATGCGTGGCGCGGCTGACGCGCGAAGTGCGGAGGGTCATGGTGGGCTCCCTGGGCCGATGGGGGTGGCTCTGTCGGACCAGTCTAGGGAGCGGACCGTCACGGACAAGGGTGATGACCCGCGACAGTCGCGACGAAGCAACTGACCTGTGACCAATGGTCACCCGTTGGGGGGTGGGGGAGGCTATGGTGGTGCGAGAAGCCGCCCCCGCGCGGCGGGAGGCTCTGACGATGTTCGATCGCTGTCTGCTGCGCCGCGCCGTCGGCGCGCTCCTGTTGTCGTGGACTGTGCTGCCGGCGCTCGCCGCGCCGCCCGCCACTCCCGCGCCGCCCCGGTCGGCGGCGACCGGGAAGACGGCCGCGCCGGCCTCCGCCTCTCCCGCAGCCTCTCCCACAGCCTCTCCCGCTACCACGGCCGCTCCCGCTGCCATGGCCCCGTCGTCCGCGCCGCCGACCCAGGCAACGACTGGCCCCTCGTCCGATGTCCCCATTAAAGGCCACGCGATGGCCATCGGCGGCGCGCTGAAGGCCGACAACGACGAGGTCTGGAATCGCCTGATCGCGCTGGCCGGCGGACGCGGCGCGCGCTTCGTCGTGTTCGGCACCGCGGCCGAGGATCCCGAGGCCAGCGCCAAGCAGGTCGTCGAGCAGCTGCAGCGCCGCGGCGCCATCGCCGAGGCACTGCCCGTCGCGCCGAAGTTCTCCTGGGTCGACCTCAACAAGGTCGTGCGCGACGCCGCGCTGATCGCCAAGGTGCGCAACGCCAAGGGCATCTTCTTCACCGGCGGCTCGCAGGAGCGCATCGTCGACGTGCTCTTCCCCGGCGGGCATTCGACGCCGATGCTCGACGCCATCTGGGACGTCTACCGCAAGGGCGGCGTCGTGGCCGGCACCTCGGCCGGCGCCGCGGTGATGAGCACGGTGATGTTCCGCGACGCGCCCAGCGTCATCAGCATCCTCAAGGGCCAGTGGGAGGAGGGCAAGCAGATCGACCGCGGCCTGGGCTTCGTCGGGCCCGGGCTCTTCGTCGACCAGCACTTCCTCAAGCGCGGGCGTTTCGGCCGCATGGTGCCGTTGATGCTGGCCAAGAACTACAAGCTCGGACTCGGCGTGGACGAGAACTCCGCCGCCGTGATCCGCGGCGACGAGGTCGAGATCATCGGCCACAAGGGCGCGCTGCTGGTCGACCTGAGCGAGGCGTCCTCGGATCGCGGGCTCGGCGTCTTCAACCTGAAGAACGCCCGGTTGACCTACCTCGACCACGGCGACCGGATGAACCTGCGCACCCGCGGCGTCACGCCTTCGGCGGTGAAGCTGCGCGGGCAGAAGCTCGAGCCCGGCGCGCCCGACTACAAGCCCTACTACACGCTGCCGCAGTTCTACACGGACATGCTGGGCGACTCGACGATCTCCACGGCGATGTCCATCCTGATCGACAGCGTGCAGCCCGAGTTCCGGGGGTTGAGCTTCGAGGCCGCGCCCAGGGCCGGCGATACGCTGGCGGATCTGGGTTTCCTGTTCCGGCTCTACAAGGGACCGGGCAGCATCGGCTGGAGCACCGATGAACTCGGGCCCGAGGACTACACGGTGGTCAACCTCTACCTGGACGTGACGCCGGTGCGCATGCCGCTGCCGCTGTTCGGCCCCTGGCCCGGCGAGCCTCGCCCGAAGAAGCCGGCCGCGGCCGAGGAGCCCCCTGCCGGAGAGCGCCCCCAGCAGTGAGTGACGAGTGCCTGCAGGCCCGTGCCCCTCGGCCGCGCCCTGCTTGGCCGCCCGGGCGGCAGGCAAGGCCGTCCGGCATCCCGATTGCTGCCGGCCTGGGCAAAGCCGCTAGCATGCGGCGTCCGCTCTTCCTTGCTCTTCTCCTGGAGTCTCCTGCGTTGTCGCGAAAACCTCTCACCCCTGGGCGTGCCGCCGCCGGGGCGGTCCTGCTGCTGCTGAGCGCGGCACTGGGGCTGCCCGCCGCGGCGCAGACACGCCCCGCGCCGGTGGCGCCGGCCTCGCCCGTCGTGCCGCATTCACCGGCCCTGCCGACCACCCCGGCCGTTCCGCCCAGCGCCCCCTCGATCGCCGCCAGCCAGGCGATGCCGTCGGCGCCGGTCTCGGCCAGCGCGCGCCGGCTCTATGACCGCAGCCGTTCGCAGCTGCTGCAGGTCCGCACGCTGTACAACGGCAGCCAGGCCTCGGTGGGGTCGGGTTTTGTCGTCAGCGCCGAAGGCCACGTCATCACCAACTACCACGTCATCAGCCAGCACGCGCTGGAGCCGGAACGCTATCGCCTGCAGTACCAGACGCCCGAAGGCGACGGCGGCGACATCGAACTGCTGGACTTCGACGCCCGCCGCGACCTCGCGCTGCTGCGCATCGTGCGCAAGGGCGCCGCGACGGATCCCCAGGGCGATCCGAAGAACGTGATCGCCCGCATGACGGCCACGCCGCTGGTGTTCCGCAAGGCCGACCAGCCGCTGGCCAAGGGCGAGCGCATCTACTCGATGGGCAACCCGCACGACGTCGCGTTCGCCGTCGTCGAGGGCACGTACAACGGCCTGGTCGAGCGCAGCTTCGATCCGTTGATCTACTACTCCGGCTCGATCAACCCCGGCATGAGCGGCGGTCCGGTCATCGACGAGGACGGCGAGATCGTCGGCATCAACGTGTCCACGATGATCTTCGCGCAGCAGATGAGCTTCCTCGTCCCGGCGGAGCACGCGGCCGCGCTGCTCGCGCGCAGCCGCAACGCCGCGCCGATGAAGGGCGCCGCGTGGCCCAAGCTGCGCCAGCAGCTGATGGCCTACCAGGACGAGCTCTCGCGCAACTTCCTCGCGCAGCCGTGGCGCACGCTCACGCATCCGCGCTACCGCTTCCCGATCCCGCAGGAGGAGTACATGCGCTGCTGGGGCAGCGGTTCCTCCGCCGACGAGCAGGGCCTGCAGATGCAGCGCACGCAATGCCGGATGGAGCATGCGCTGTTCATCAGCGAGTCGCTGCAGACCGGCTACTTCGGCGTCACCGAAGAGGTCTACGACGGCAGCAAGCTCGGCGCGATCCGCTTCTCCGCGATCTATTCGGCGAGCTTCCGCAATGAACGCCTGGGCGGTCCGGATCGCGACCGCACCGCGCCCTACTGCCGCGAGGACTTCGTCCAGCAGAAGGAGGGTCCGCCCTTGCGGGCGGTCGCCTGCCTGCGCGCCTACCGCAAGCTGGAGGGGCTCTTCGACCTGACCGTGCTGGTCACCAACGTGGACGCCGCGACGGAAGGCGCCCTCGGCCGCTTCGACGCCCGCGGCGTCAGCTTCGCGAATGCCACCAAGCTGACGCGTCACTATCTGCAAGGATTCGCATGGACCACGCCGCGGTAATCGAGATCGTCGACCGGGACGGTCATTGCCGGGAAGTGCACCGCGTGCGCGCGTGGCCGCTGCGCATCGGGCGGTCGCCGGATTGCGACCTCGTGCTGTCCGATCCGCACCTGGCCGGCGCCCACGCGCTGCTGCACTGGGACCGCGGCGAACCGGCCGCCGAGCGCAGCGACGAGACCCTGGACGAGCAGGCCGCGCCTGCCGCGGGTGGCCCGGTGCTGGAACTGCTGCCCAGCCAGAACGGCGGATGGCTCGACGGACGCCGGCTCGCGGCGGGCAGCCGCGCGGCGTGGCCGTCGTCGGCCCTGCTGCAGATCGGCACCACGCGGCTGCGGCTGCGCACGGTCCTGGATCCCTTGCCGGCCGAGAAGCCGATGAACCGCGCCGACGAGCCCGTCAAGCGCGACGCGCGGCCGTCGTGGGCGCTGCCCGCCATGCTGGCGCTCTGGGCGCTGATGCTGTGGGGCTCCAACTGGGCAGGCAACGACGGCTCCGCGAGCTGGGTCGATACGGTGAGCGCGCTGCTCGCGCCGATCGGTGTGGCGCTGATCTGGTCGGCGCTCTGGGCGCTCATCACGCAGCTGTTCCGGCACTGGTTCGCATTCGGCGCCCACCTGTGGCGGGCGCTGGTCGCGACGGTCGCCATGCAGCTGCTGGACCTGCTGCTGCCGCTGGTGGCCTACATGTTCAACGCGCCGCGGCTGCTGGCGCTGGAAACGGTGGTCATGTCGGTGGGGGCCGCGTTGCTGCTGTGGTGGCACGCGACCGTGGTCTGGCCGCGCGCCTCGCGGCGCGTGGCGGTGGGCATCGGCGCGATGTGCCTTGTCGGCCTGGTGCTGACGGTGGGACGGCGCACCGAGCAGCAGTACTGGCTGGGCCCGAACTACATGGCCACGCTGGCCCCGCCGTCCTTGCGCCTGGCCACGCCGAAGCCGGTGGACAGCTTCATCGACGGCATGGACAAGCTCGAGGCCCCGCTGCTGAGGCAGGCCGAGAAGCGCAACGAGCAGGCCGGCGGCAGCGGCGACAACGAGGAGTAGGGCCTAGCCGGTGGTCATCGCGACCGGCGCCGCGCCTGGCGCCGTGCGCCGTCGCAGCCAGGCGACCACCGGCAGCTCGAGCCATCGCCCGATCAGCCACCCGCCGACGACGGCTGCCACGACGGCGATCGAGAAGGTCGCCACTTCCGGCAGTGCGCGATACACGCCGGCTTTTGCCAGCAGCGCCAGCACGATGTTGATGAGCAGGCAGTGGGCGAGGTAGAGCGAGTACGACACCGCGCCGAGCTGCGCGAGCGCGGCCGGCACGCGGACTGCATGGCGCCGTTCCATGGCCACGAGCGTGGCCAGCACCGACGCCGAGGCGAGCCCCAGCGCGACGCGTCCCCCGAAGGCATGCGCCCCTTGCGGCCCGAGGCGTTCGTAGAGCACGGCGGCGACGAAGATCGCGCCCACCATCCACCCCTGCCACCGGACCAGCGGCAGCGTCGCGCGGCGCGCCAGCAGCCCGGTCGCGACGCCCATCAGGAACTGCAGGCAATGCGGGTCGCCGAGCTTCCAGGGCAGGGTGCCAGGCAGCGCGCCGAAGGTCTGCGCCACGACGAGCGCGGCCCACAGCCCATACAGCGCGAGGCCGCCGCGCAGGTGCAGCAGCAACACGCAGAAGCTCAGATAGAACATCACCTCGTACTGCAACGACCAGGCGACGCCGACGTACTCCGGCTCCTTCGCCCCGATCCACAGCAGCAGCGTGCCGGGGATGTCGTCGCTGCCGAGTTCCGAGACCGGCATGCGGCCGGCCAGCAGCCTCGACAGGATCGAGGGTCCGGCGGTCATGGCCAGCACCATCCAGTAGATCGGGAACACGCGCACGAAGCGCTTCCACAGGTAACCCGGCCAGCGCGCCGCGCCGCGGCCCAGCTCCGCGTGGTGGACGAAGGTGATGATGAAGCCGCTCAGGACGAAGAAGAAGTCGACGCCGACGTAGCCGAAGTCGAACACGCCGCCCAGCGCGACATGGCCGGTGAACTGCGGCACGCGCATCAGGTGCGTCGCGTGCATGAGCACCACCGCCAGCGCGGCGAGCGCGCGGGCGGCCTCGATCGAAGCCAGCTTTGGCGCGGCGGCGTGGGGAGACGCGTGTGACGCGTGTGACGCGTGGGGCGCGTGGGAAGGGGCGGTCGGGGCCATGAGGCGGCGGCGCGTCGGCGAGAGCCAGGACAGCCTCGCACGGTACGGCGGCACCGCGGCGTCGGTTCACCGGACGTCCCCCGGGACGGGGGAACCCCTCCAGGGGACAGCGTCGCGCGTGTCGACGCCTGGTCAACGCTCGGTCGACTTCAGTTGGCCGTCAGGCGCTTTTCCATGAAGACCGACAGCGGGTCCTCGGCATAGTTGCCGAACGGCGCGCGGCGGTCGTAGCCCAGCGTCTCGTACAGCTTCAGCGCCTCCGGCTGGTGCACGCCGGTCTCCAGCCGCGCCAGTTCGATGCCTTGCGCCCTGAGGTGGGACTCCAGCTCTTCCATCAACACCTTGGAGATTCCGCGTCCCCGGAAGTGCGGCTGGACGAAGACCCGCTTGATCTCGCCGTAGGGGACTTCCGCGTCGTCGACCACCTTCACCGCCGCGCATCCGGCCAGCCATTCCGCCAGCCACACGCCAATGAAACGCACCCGCGGCTGGGCCAACGCGTGCGGATCCTCGAGGTGGTTGCTCTCGCTCGGGTAGAGGGCCGCCATGTACGCGTCCGACTGCGCCAGCAGGGACATCGCGGCGGGGCTGTGGGGGTCCAGAGGTTCGATCTGCATGGCCCGAAGGTAGCAACCGATGTGCCCAACCGGGCCGGATCCGCGAAAGACCCTGAAAAGTTCTGCAAGCCAATGTTCGCTTGCAGGTTTGTCATAAGCGTGAAGCAAGCCGATAGGCCGGATTCTGTGCGCGGATCCTCTTGCGATTTTCCGCGTGACCGCCATTCATCTGGGCCGGGCATCACTGCCCGGCTCGGTGCCACCTACCCGCCAGCTCTGCGAGCCGCATCAACGCTGGCCTACTTGGTGTTGCTGCGCGTAGAGATTGCCCGTTTCACCCGACGCGGGCCTTGCCCGCGTCGGGTGGCTGCTCGGTTTGCGCTTGCGCGCAAGTCCGCGATGCTTGCGCCTCACGAACGAGAGGGCTTGCGCCCTCTCCCTCACAGAACACCCGATTGGCGGAACCCGCTTCGACTCGTCTCTGTTGCTCTGATCCTCGGCTTTCGCCGGGCAGCCGTTAGCTGCTACGCCGCTCTATGCAGTCCGGACCTTCCTCCAGTGCCGTGTTTCCACGATCGCACCAGCGGCGGTCTGGCTTGCTTCACGGGCGCGAGTTTACCCCGGGGGCAGGGGGGCTCAGGGCTGGCCGGCGAGCACGGCCTCGATGGTCCTCTGCACCGCCAGCGCCTCGGCGAAGCCCGGCAGGCTGTGCGAGTGTCCGTCCAGCATCGCCGACCAGTGGCTGAGCTGGTCCGTCATGCCGTTCATGCGCAGCGTCTCGGCGTCGCCCATGCTCTGGACGCGTTCGCCCTGGCGCTGCTGCGTCACGCCGAACCAGTCGCGCAGCTCGATCTCGCCTTCGCTGGCGCGCCACAGCATGCGGTTGTCGTCGGCGCGATCGCCGCCAAGGCTGGCGCTGATCGTCACCGGCACGCCGGCGGCGACCAGTTCCGCCTCCACCGCGAGCTCGGATCCGACGCCGTCGTCCGGGTACTCGACCTGGCTGCGCACGACCTTGGCCGGTCCCAGCACCCGCTGCAGCACGAAGATGAAATGCGACAGCACCTCGCGCGAGAAGCCGCCCTCGGCGCGCTGCGACAGCCAGGCGCCGGCGCCGGCCTGCCAGGGGCGCGGCCACGCGGCGAAGCGCAAGTCGATGGCCACGCCGTGCAGCGCGCCCATCGGCCGCCGCGATCCGGCGCCGAAGGCCAGCTGCAGCTGCGCCAGTCCGGTCGACGACGCGAGCGAGTAATTGACCGCCGCCCGCTGCCGCTCGCGCTCGATGCGCTCGATGCAGGCGCGCGCGGCCTCGAAATCGGTGGTCAGCGGCTTCTCGCACAGCACCACGAGGCCCGCGTCGAATGCCTGTTCCGTCAAGGCGATGTGCGGCCCCGGCGGCGTCGCGATGTAGAGGCCGTGCAGGCCCGGCTCGCGGATCAGCGCCTCGGCGCTGGTGGCCGCGCGCAGCAGCGGGTCGTGGGCCAGCGCCTGCGCCAGCACCTCGGGGTTCTCGTCCCAGACGCGGGTCACCCGCAGCCGGGCGTGACCGGCCAGACGCGCCAGCATCCGCTGACCCATCACCCCCAGTCCGACCACCCCAATGCTCAATACGCCTGGCACCACGTTCCCCGCCCGAAGTTCCGCAAAAGTCCCGCAGTGTAGGGGCCCCGCTACACTGCCGGTCATCGCCCGGGACGCCCGGGCGACCCGCGCACGCTTCACCCGCAAGCGGCGTTCCCGGCCTGCATGACGGCCAGCTCCGCGGCTTGCCGGCGTTATCGTCGGCGGCTTCCTCGCACGCTCGCACCGCATCCACGCATGAACCCCGAAGCCAGCCAACTGTGGCGCGCCCCGCGCTGGGCCCTCGCCATCCTGCTGGCCGCGCTGGCCACGGTGGGGCCGTTCTCGATCGACACCTACATCCCGGCCTTCGCCGGCATCGCCCAGGCGCTGGACGCGACGCCGATCGAGATGCAGCAGACGCTGTCGGGCTACCTGCTCGGCTTCGCGGTGATGAACCTGTTCCACGGCGCGCTGTCGGACAGCTTCGGCCGCCGCCCGGTCGTGCTGTGGGGCATGGCGGTCTTCGCGCTGTCCTCGATGGGCTGCGCGCTGGCCGGCAGCATCGGCCAGCTGGTGTTCTGGCGCACGGTGCAGGGGCTGTCGGCGGGGGCGGGCGTGGTGGTCTCGCGCGCCATCATCCGCGACATGTTCCCGCCGTCGGAGGCGCAGCGGGTGATGTCGCAGGTGACGATCTTCTTCGGCCTCGCGCCGGCGATCGCGCCGATGATCGGCGGCTTCCTCTACGTGCACGCCGACTGGCACGCGATCTTCTGGTTCCTGGTCTTCGTCGGCGCGTTGCTGTTCGCGATCACCTGGCGCCTGATGCCGGAGACCCTGCATCGCGACCACCGCCAACCCTTCCATGTCGGCTCGCTGCTGCGGGGTTACCGCTCGCTCGTCGGCAGCCGCCGCTTCCTGCTGCTGGCGCTGGCCAGCGGCATCCCGTTCAACGGCATGTTCCTGTACGTGCTGGCCGCGCCGGTCTTCCTCGGCGAACACCTGGGCCTGGCGCCGACGCAGTACTTCATCTTCTTCCTGTTCAGCATCGGCGGGATCATGGGCGGCGCCTGGCTCAGCGGCCGGCTCGCCGGCAAGATCGCGCCGCGCAAGCAGATCCGGCGCGGCTTCCTGATCATGGGCTTCACGTCCGTCGCCAACATCGTCTGCAACCTGACGCTGCCGCACAGCCCGCTGTGGGCCTTCCCGCTGATCAGCAGCTTCGCCTTCGGCTGGGCGCTGATGGTGCCGGTGGTGACGCTGCTGGTGCTGGACCAGGCACCCGAGCGCCGCGGCATGGCTTCCTCGCTGCAGGCCTGCATCGGCAGCGCGGCCAACGGCCTGGTGGCGGGCGTGCTGGTGCCGCTGGTGATGCACTCGATGCTCGCGCTGGCGGTGACCTCCGCCGCGATGATGTGCATCGGGCTGGTTGCCTGGACCTGGGTCAAGCGCGAGGTGTCCGCGGCGGCGCCGCCCGCGTGACATCGGAACATCGGACATCGGCACATCGGCACATCGGGCGACCCTCAAGATGCCCGGCCAGGCTCCGAAATAGACAGGGCGATCCTTCTGTCGTTCCCGGAGCTCCCTTTCATGTCTGACCGTCCCGCATCCGGTGTCCTGCTGCCGGCGGCCCTCTGCCTCTGCCTCTGCCTCTGCCTGTGCCTGCTGCTGCCTGGCGCGCTCCGCGCGGCCGAGCCTGCGCCTGCGCCCGCTCCGAAAGGGGAGGCGTCCGGGGAACAGTTGCGTGACCGCTTGGCGGACCGCCTGAAGGAGGACGCCGCCGCGCTCAAGCTGAGCACCAAACCGGCCGGCGCGGCGATGGACGTGAAAACCGCCAACCCGGTTGACCTGCGCGCGCGCCGCGCCGCCAAGCCCGCGGTGGCGGCCTCCGCGGCGAAATCCTCGATCCCCTGGGCCTACACCGGCGAAGGCGCGCCCGACAAATGGGGCCAACTGCAGCCTGAGTTCCGCCAATGCGCGATCGGCACCCGCCAGAGCCCGATCGACCTGCGCGACACGATCAAGGTCGATCAGGAGCGCATCCAGTTCGACTACAAGCCCAGCAGCTTCTCCGTGGTCGACAACGGCCACACGATCCAGGTGAATGTGGCGGCGGGCAATGCCCTGACGATCATGGGTCGGCGCTACGAACTGCAGCAGTTCCACTTCCATCGCCCGAGCGAGGAGCGCATCAACGGCCGCCAGTACGACATGGTGGCCCACCTGGTCCACAAGGATGCCGAGGGGCGCCAGGCCACGGTGGCGGTGCTGCTGGAGCGCGGCCAGGACCAGGCGCTGATCCAGACGGTCTGGAACTACCTCCCCCTCGAACGCGGCGATACCTATACGGCGCCGGTTCCCATCGACCTCACCCAGTTGCTGCCGCGGGACCAGGCCTACTTCTCGTACATGGGCTCGATGACCACGCCGCCCTGCAGCGAAGGCGTGCTGTGGCTGGTGCTGCGCCAACCGGTGCAGGTGTCGTCGCAGCAGATCTCGGTGTTCTCGCACCTGTACCCGATGAACGCCCGGCCGCTGCAGGCGCAGTCGGGCCGTCTGATCAAGGAATCGAACTGAATCAGCGAAGGGTTCGTCTCTTCAATTTCTGAGCCGCGGAAAGCACTGTTTCCGCTTTGGGCCGAGGCCGTGACCACCGTCACGCCTCGGCCTTCTTCTTGGTGGAAACCCTTGGTTGGAGGTGACGCTACCCGCACAATGCCGGCCTCCCCCCCCCCGGACTCCCACCGTGTTGAAGACCATCAAATCGCGCCTGATCGCCATCAGCATCCTGATCGTCGTGGCGGCCGTCGCGCTCGCCACCTTCGCCAGCTACTGGGCCGTGCGCGATCATGCGCGCCGCCAGGTGCAGGCCCAACTGACCGATCTGGCCACCGCCAATGCCGCCGGCATCGCCGCGTGGGTGAAGACGCAGAAGGACGTGGTCACCGCGATGGCATCGGCCGCGCAGCTCGAGGACCCGCGCCCCGTGCTGACGCAGGCCTTGCAGTCGGGCCGGCTGGATCTGGCCTACGTCGGCGGCGCGGACAAGCGGATGATCTCCATCCCCGACCGCCAACGCCCGGCGGAGTACGACCCGACCGGCCGCGGCTGGTACAAGCTGGCGTCCGGCACGGACCAGCCGGTGATCACCGCGCCCTACGTGGCGGCGTCGAGCAAGAAGCTGGTCGTCACCTTCGCCAGTGCGGTGCGCGCGGGCGGCGAACTCAAGGCCGTGGTGGGCACCGACGTGGCGCTGGACGACATCGTCGCAACGATGAAGTCGATCAAGCCGACCGCGAGCGGTTTTGCGATGCTGCTGGACAAGCAGGGCACCGTCATTGCGCACCCGGACGCGGCACTGACCTTGAAGCCGGTGAAGGACCTGTCCGCCGCGATCGACGGCGCGTTGCTGTCGACCGCCCATGGCGACGAGCCGACGCTGGCCGAGGTCGGCGCCGCCCGCTTTTTCCTGAAGGCCGTGGACGTGCCCGGCACGGACTGGGTGCTGGTGGCCGCAGCCGAGCGCAACGAGGCTCTGGCCGCGCTGTCCGACGTGCTGCGCAACGCGGGCTTGACGATGCTGGTCGTGACGATTGTGGCGGCACTGGTCGCCGCCGCGGCGGTCGGTGCGTTGCTCAAAGGCCTGGCTGGCATCAAGCGCGCGATGAACGACATCGGCGCCGGCGAGGGCAATCTCAGCCAGCGCCTGCAGGTGCGTGGCGAGGACGAGCTTGCCGACATCTCGCGCGGCTTCAACCAGTTCGTGCACAAGATCGAGCAGGTGATGCTGCAGGTGCGCGAGACCAGCCAGTCGATCGCGGTGGCGTCGCGCCAGATCGCCGCCGGCAACCATGACCTGAGTCAGCGTACCGAGGAGACGGCCAGCAACCTGCAGGAGACGGCGAGCTCGATGGAGGAGCTCAACAGCACCGTGGCCAACAGTGCCGCCAACGCCGACCAGGCGCGGCAACTGGCTGATACCGCCAGCCGCGTCGCGCGCCAGGGCGGCGAGGCGATGGGCCAGGTGGTCGCGACGATGCAGGACATCAGCACCAGCTCGCGGCAGATCGGCGACATCATTGGCACGATCGACGGCATCGCCTTCCAGACCAACATCCTCGCGCTGAACGCCGCCGTCGAGGCCGCGCGTGCGGGCGAGCAGGGTCGCGGTTTCGCGGTCGTGGCGAGCGAGGTGCGTGCGCTGGCGCAGCGTTCGGCCGGCGCGGCCAAGGAGATCAAGACGCTGATCACGGCCAGCGTCGAGCGCGTCGACACTGGCGCGCGCCAGGTGTCCTCCGCCGGCGAGACGATGAACGAGGTCGTCGGCAGCGTGCAGCGTGTGGCGCAGATGATCGGCGAGATCAGCCACACCGCGCAGGAGCAGAGCCACGGCATCGGCCAGGTGAACGTGGCCGTCGCGCAGCTGGACCAGGTGACGCAGCAGAACGCGTCGCTGGTCGAGGAATCGGCGGCTGCCGCGGAAAGTCTCAAGGACCAGGCGCAGAAGCTGGCCGACGTCGTCGGCACCTTCCGCCTGAGCGGCTCGGCGTCGACGACGTTCTGATCCCCGCCGCTCTTACCCCCTCTCCCGCTTGCGGGAGAGGGAAGGGGTGAGGGCCAGCGGCCTGCGCAGGATGGCGATGCCGGGCGTGCCGCTCAGCGCGCCGGATCGACCGCGTGGAAGCGCAGGAACATGTCGGTCGCCGAATCGGCCACCTGCCGCTGCTGCGCCTTGTCCAGCGACGGCTGTCCCATCGTGATCTGCGGCCAGAAAGCGAAGCCCTTGACCAGGGCCTGCAGCTGCGCCGCGGCGAAGGCCGGATCCCCGTCCTTGAGGCGGCCGTCCGCCATCGCCGCGCGGATCCACACAGTCAGCGCTTCCTCTCGGCCGCCGAGCCGGCACAGCATCTCCCGCGCGCGTTGCGGCGCGTGGATCGCCTCGGCGATCAGGACCCGCGCCAGATCCAGGAACTGCGGGTCGTCGCTCATCGCGAGCTTCTGCTCGACCAGCGTCAGCAACTGCTCGCGCAGTGGCCGGTCGGCGCGGTAGGTCAGCTTGAGCTTCGCCTCGGTCGCGACCCAGAGCCGCTCCAGGATCGCGTCGAACAGGGCGTCCTTGCCGCTGAAATGGTTGTAGACGGTGCGCTTGGACACCTGCGCGCGGCCCGCGATGCGGTCCATGTTCGCGACCTCGAAACCATGCTCGCGGAACTCCGCGATGGCCGCGTCGACGATCGCCTGGCGCTTGCGGTCGGTCAGCCGCATGCGCTCCGCCTCGCCGTAGGCGGCGAGTTCCTCGGGAGCGAGCGGCGCTGGCAGGGGGCGGGCGGCGTCGGAAGTCATGGGATCAATCTTACACCGGGGAGTTTACTTTTCAGGATTGAGCGTCTAGACTGCTGCAAAACTACACTGTGTAGTGCAAGTTTTCAAATGCGCCCTCAGTCTCCCCGCCACCCCGTCGTCCGCAGCGCCCGCGCCTTGCTGCCGCGCTCCTTGAGCGCGCTGAGCAGCGTTGCCGCCATCCTGATTGTTGGAGCCCTCGCCATGACCGCTTCCCGCGTGATGTCCTCGCCCGCCGCCATCCCCTCGAAGGGCGTCTCCGCCCCCGCGCCGGAGGGCACCCAGCCCGCCGTCGAGCAGTCGCCGCAATGGGCGAAGGGCCAGTTCCACAACCCCGCGGTGGAGCCCGAGCAGGGCTTCTGGAAGACGATGGGCATCATGTGGGACTTCATGTTCCACAAGCCTGCCGGCACCGCGCCGGACACGCCCATCGAGGTGCAGGCGCTGACCAAGGCCCAGTTGCTGGCCGCGCCGGACCGGACGCTGTTCCGCCTCGGTCATTCAACCCTGCTGCTGAAGCTGCGCGGCCGCTTCTGGCTGACGGATCCGGTGTTCTCGGAGCGCGCGTCGCCGTTCTCGTTCATGGGTCCGAAGCGCTTCCACGCGCCGCCGATCGCCCTCGACGAGTTGCCGGAGATCGAGGCGGTGATCCTGTCGCATGACCACTACGACCACCTCGACCACGACACCGTGCTCGCGCTGGCGCCCAAGGTGCGCCACTTCGTGACGCCGCTGGGCGTGGGGCAGCGCCTGATCGACTGGGGCGTCCCCGCGGCCAAGGTGCAGCAGTTCGACTGGTGGCAGGGCACGTCGATCGCGGGCGTGCAGTTGACCGCGACCCCCGCGCAGCATTTCTCGGGCCGCAGCCTGAGCGACCGCAACTCGACGCTGTGGGCCTCGTGGGTGCTGATCGACGACGACCTGCGCGTGTTCTTCAGCGGCGACACCGGCTACTTCGACGGCTTCAAGGCGATCGGCGAGCGCTTCGGCCCCTTCGACCTGACGCTGATGGAAACCGGCGCCTACGACCCGCGCTGGCCCTACGTCCACATGCAGCCGGAGCAGACGATGCAGGCGCATGTCGACCTGAAGGGCAAGCGCCTGCTGCCGATCCACAACGGCACCTTCGACCTGGCAATGCACCGCTGGCAGGACCCGTTCGAGCGCATCAGCGCGCTGGCGCGGCTGCGCAACGTGGAGCTGGTGACGCCGGTGATCGGTTCGCCGCTGGCGATTGAACAGCCGGGGCCGACGCCGCAGTGGTGGCAGGGTGCAGCCGTCGCTTCGCCGGTCTCCACGGGCGCGGGCCAGCCGGCGGCCGCATCGACCGCCGCATCCGCTGTGACCCCCTGAGCCTCGGCCGCTAGGTTTCGAACCGCTCTCCCACCAAAAAGCCCGGCCTGGCCGGGCTTTTTGCATGGCTCCCACTTTTCCGCCACTGTCGGACGGTGGATAGCTCATTGAGGCAGGGTGGGAGCGCGGCCGACCCCCACATTGGTGCCTCCGCCTGGGGGCCGCTGTCCCGGTTTCAGGCGGGTACGACAGTCGATTTGAGTTGATCCATCACTTGCACTGCAGTTGTTAAGTCCTTCATTTTGAACGACTTTTATTTCACGCACTGGCTTGAAAATGGGAGCTAAGTAATTGATTTGATTGGGAAAAACGCCAAATTACCTTGACCGGGGCGCGGCCCGCCATTAAAGTGGGAGAAAGTGCAATTCGGTGGGGCAAAGTGGCGAATGTCGTGTTTCAGGGGGCGAGTGCCTTGGCGTTGGACGCCAAGGGGCGCTTGACCGTCCCTGCTCGGCACCGCGAGGTCCTGCAGGCGCTGTGCGGCGGCCAGCTCACGCTGACCAAGCACCCTGAAGGCTGCCTGATGGTCTTCCCCCGTCCCGCCTGGGAACAGTTCCGCGACAAGGTCGCCGCGCTGCCCATGTCCGCCGCCGGCTGGAAGCGCGTCTTCCTCGGCAACGCCCAGGACGTCGAGATCGATTCCGCCGCCCGCGTGCTGATCGCGCCGGAGCTGCGCACCGCCGCCGGGCTGCAGAAGGACACGATGCTCCTCGGCATGGGCAGCCACTTCGAGCTCTGGGACGCCCAGGCCTACGCCGCCCATGAGGCCGCCGTGATGCAGTCCGAGATGCCGGCCGTGCTCCAGGACTTCAGCTTCTAACCGTCATGAGCGAGCAGTCCCCGTCCTCCGCCGCCCCCGCCTTCGCCCACACGACCGTGCTGCTGCACGAGACGGTGGACGGCGCCTTCACGACCCCCGACGGCATCTATGTGGACGGCACCTTCGGGCGCGGCGGCCACTCCCGCCTGCTGCTGTCACGGCTGGGGGAGAAGGGACGGTTGATTGCCATCGACCGCGACCCGGAGGCGGTCGCGGCCGCAACGTCCGGACAGACGCGGGTCGACGACCCGCGTTTCCACATCTGCCACAGCGCGTTCGCCGACATGGGCGCGCAACTCGACGCGCTGGGCGTCGACCAGGTCGACGGCATCCTGCTGGACCTGGGCGTCTCCAGCCCGCAGATCGACAACCCGGAGCGCGGCTTCAGCTTCCGCTTCGACGGCCCCCTCGACATGCGCATGGACACGACGCGGGGCGAAAGCGCCGCGGAGTTCATCGCCCGCGCGGAGGTGGACCAACTTGCACAGGTGATCCGCGACTATGGCGAAGAACGGTTTGCTCTCCCGATTGCAAAGGCGCTTGTGGCTCGCCGGGAAGGCGGGCGCCCTGTCCGGACAACCGCCGAGCTTTCCCAAGTCGTGGCTGGTGCAGTCAAAACCCGCGAGCCGGGCAAGGATCCTTCGACGCGCACATTTCAGGCTCTACGGATATTCGTCAACGCCGAGCTTGAAGAGTTGCAGCAGGGGCTGAAGGCCGCGCTGGCCAAGCTCAAGCCGGGCGGCCGGCTGGCGGTGATCAGCTTCCATTCGCTGGAAGACCGCATCGTCAAGAACTTCATCGCTGAACACAGCAAGGAAGTGTTCGACCGCCGCGCTCCGTTCGCCGAACCCAAGCCGCAACCGCTGCGCGCCATCGCGCGCGTCAAGCCCAGCGAGGACGAGGTGCGCGGCAACCCGCGCTCGCGCTCCGCGATCCTGCGGGTGGCCGAGCGCACCGACGCGCCGCTGCCGCCGCCGGTCGCCGAGGACACCGGCAAGCGCAAGAAGGGGGGCCGTCGATGATCGGCCGCCTGAACCTGCTGCTGATCGCCGCGGTGATGGTGTCCGGCATCTACATGGTGCGCAGCGCCTATGAATCGCGCCGCCTGTTCACCGAGCTCGACCGTGCGCAGACCGAGGGCCGCCGGCTCGACGCCGACTACCAGAAGCTGATGGCCGACCGCCAGGCGCAGGCGACCAACCTGCGCGTCGAGCAGGTCGCGCGCGAGCGGCTGAAGATGCGTCCGATCTCGCCGGCGATCACGTTCAATCCGGAGGCGCCGGCGATCGAGGCCAGCGGTGTGCGCGGTCGTGCGCAGCCTCCAGTGCAAGGAGCCGCCCGATGATCGGCAAGCTCCGCAAGAAGCTGGGCAACAGCGCCCGGAACGCCTCGCGCAATGCAGCGCGCAACGGCTCGACGCGTGGCGTCAGCTATTCGAGCAGCCCGCTGCTGGCGTCGAAGACGCCGCCGTGGCGCTCGCGGTTCCTGGTCGCGCTGGTGGGCCTGGCGTTCGCCGGCCTGCTGGCGCGCGCGGCCTACATCCAGCTGATCGGCGAGGACTTCTTCCAGCGCCAGGGCGAAGCCCGCTACGCCCACAAGATGGAGCTGCCGGCCAGCCGCGGCAAGATCAGCGACCGCAGCGGCCAGGTGCTGGCCGCCAGCGTGGCCGTGCCGTCGATCTGGGCCTTCCCGAAGGAAGTCGACACCGATCCCGACAAGCGCCGCCAGCTCGCGAAGCTGCTGGACATGTCGCGCGCGGAGCTCGACAAGCGCCTCGACCCGGCCAACCGTTTCGTGTTCCTGCGCCGCCAGGCTGACGACGAAACCGCCCGCAAGATCAAGGAACTCGGCCTGAAGGGCGTGTTCCAGGACCGCGAATACAAGCGCCAGTACCCCGAGGGCGAAGCCGCCGCGCACATCGTCGGCTTCACCAACATCGAGGAGCAGGGCCAGGAAGGCATCGAGCTCGCGTTCCAGAAGGACCTGCAGGGCCGGGACGGTTCGCGCTCGGTCGTGCGCGACCGGCTGGGCCGCGTCGTCGAGGACATCGGCGAGCGCGTGCCCGAGACCAACGGCAAGGACATCGAGCTGTCGATCGACGCGAAGGTGCAGTTCTTCGCCTACCAGCGCGTGCGCGACGCGGTGGCGGAGAACAAGGCCAAGGCCGGCTCGGTGGTCGTGCTGGATGCCCACACCGGCGAGGTGCTGGCGCTGGCCAACTTCCCGAGCTACGACCCGGGTCACCGCCAGAACCTGTCCGGCGAGCAACTGCGCAATCGCGCGCTGACCGACGTCTTCGAGCCGGGCTCGACGATGAAGCCGTTCACGACCGCGCTGGCGCTGGAGACCGGCCGGGTGCGTCCCGACACACTGCTGAGCACCGGTCCGCGCAGCGTGGTGATCTCCGGCTGGTCGCCGACCGATGCGCACCCGCACGGCGACCTGACGGTGACGCAGGTGATCCAGAAGTCCAGCAACATCGGCGCCGCGCGGATGGCGCTGATGATGCAGCCGCGCGAGATGCACGAGATGTTCACCGCGATCGGCCTGGGCCAGCGGCCGCAGATCGACTTCCCCGGCGCGGTGACCGGCAAGCTGCGCCCGTGGAAGAGCTGGCGTCCGATCGAGCAGGCGACGATGAGCTACGGCTACGGCCTGTCCGCGTCGCTGCTGCAGCTGGCGCGCGCCTACACGGTCTTCGCGCGCGAGGGCGACATCATCCCCATCACGATGACCCGGCGCCCGGCCGACCAGCCGGTGAACGGCATCAAGGTCTTCAGCCCGAAGGTCGCCGCGGACATCCGCGGGATGCTGCAGATGGCGGCCGGCCCGGGCGGCACGGCGCCGCAGGCGATGGTTCCCGGCTACAGCGTCGGCGGCAAGTCCGGCACGGCGCACAAGCAGGAAGGCAAGGGCTATGCGAGCCACAAATACCGTTCGTGGTTCGTGGGCATCGCACCGATTTCCAAGCCGCGCATCATCGTCGCGGTGATGGTCGACGAGCCGAAGAACGGCCAGTACTTCGGCGGCGCCGTGGCAGGTCCGGTCTTCAGCCAGGTCGTGGCGCAGACGCTCAGATTGCTGGGCGAGCCGCCGGACCTCGACGTGAAGCCGCAGATCGTGGCGCAGCAACGGCTGCAAGCCGTCGACGAGAGTTTCTGAGCGGGCACGAACCATGTTGATGCACCTGAAATCCCCCGAAGCCGCCGCCCGCTGGCTGCAGGAATGGACGCCGAGCGGCCAGCTGCGCACGGACAGCCGCGCCGTGGGCGCCGGCGACGCGTTCATCGCGTGGCCCGGTTATGCGAAGGACGCGCGGCAGTTCGTCGCGGGCGCGCTGTCGGCCGGCGCGGCGACCGCGCTGGTCGAGCATGCGGGCGCTGCAGAGTACGGCTTCACCGACGCCCGCATCGCGTCGCTGCCCGACCTGAAGCTGAACTGCGGCCGCATCGCGTCGGCGTTCTACGGCGAGCCGAGCAAGCGCCTGAACGTGCTCGCCGTCACCGGCACGAACGGCAAGACCTCCAGCGCCTGGTGGATCGCGCAGGCGCTGACGCTGCTGGGATCGCGCTGCGGCGTGATCGGCACGCTGGGCGTCGGCCAGCCGCCGGTGCCCGGCGCCACGACGAATGCCTCGATCGAAGCCACCGGCCTCACGACGCCCGATCCCGTGCGCCTGCAGGAGGCCTTCAAGCGCATGGCCGATGACGGCTTCGGCGCGTGCGCGATCGAGGCCTCCTCGATCGGCATCGAGGAGCACCGGCTCAGCGGCACCACCATCCAGGTCGCGCTGCTCACCAACTTCACGCAGGACCACCTCGACTACCACGGTGGCATGGACGCCTACTGGGTGGCCAAGCGCAAGCTGTTCGACTGGGACGGCCTGAAGGCCGCGGTGCTCAACATCGACGATCCGAAGGGCGTCGAGCTCGCCGCCGAGTTGAGCGCTGCCGGCCAGCTCGACGTGTGGACCTACGGGCTCAACCGGGCCGATGCGCGCCTGAGCGCGATCGACCTGCGTCACGACGCGCACGGTCTCGCCTTCACGCTGCGCGAGGGCGCCGCGACGGTGCCGGTGCAGACCGGCCTGATCGGCGACTACAACGTGTCCAACCTGCTCGGCGTGATCGCCGGTCTGCGGGCGCTGGGCCATGGCCTGGAGGACATCGCGCGCGTCGTCGCGCTGGTGACGCCGGTGCCGGGCCGCATGCAGCGCGTGGGCAGCGGTCGTGAGCTGCCGCAGCTGGTGGTCGACTACGCCCACACGCCGGATGCGCTGGAGAAGGCGCTGAGCGCGCTGAAGCCGCTGGCCACCGCGCGTGGCGGCGAGTTGCGCGTCGTGTTCGGCTGCGGTGGTGATCGCGATCCGACGAAGCGCCCGCTGATGGGCGCGATCGCCGCGCGCCTGGCCGCGCACGTCGTGCTGACCAGCGACAACCCGCGCACCGAGGACCCGCTGAAGATCCTCGCCGACATCGAGGCCGGCCTGCCGGCGGGTGTCGCGCGCGAAGTCATCGCGGACCGTGCCGCGGCGATCACGCGCGCCGTCGATCAGGCGGGCGCGCGTGACGTCGTGCTGGTGGCCGGCAAGGGGCATGAGGACTATCAGGAGATCCACGGCGAACGTCGCGCGTTCTCCGACGTGCAGGCGGCGCGTGCCGCGCTGATCGAGAGGGCCGGGCTGTGAGCGACACGACCCCGATCAACGCCGGCTCCGCCGCTCCGGGCGCATCGAGTGCGCTGAGCGCGTCGAGCGAATCGAGCGCGCCGATGATGACGCTCGGCCGCGCGTTCGAATTGCTGTCGCCGCTGCTGCCGGCGGCGACGCTGGTGGGCGAGCCGTCCACGCCGCTGCTGCGCGTGCACACCGACACGCGCTCACTGCGCGCGGGTGACCTGTTCGTCGCGCTGCGCGGCGAGCGTTTCGACGCCAACGACTTCCTCGCGCAGGCCAAGGCCTCCGGCGCGGCCGCGGCCATCGCCGAGCGCGGTCTGGCCGAGGCCGACCTGCCAGGCCTGCTGGTGCCCGACGCGAAGGCCGCGCTGGGCCTGCTCTCCCAGGCCTGGCGCGAGCAGCATCACCTGCCCGTGATCGCCGTCACCGGCAGCAACGGCAAGACGACGGTGACGCAGATGATCGCGTCCATCCTGCGCGCCTGGCTGGGCGACGCGGCGATGCTCGCGACCGAAGGCAACTTCAACAACGAGATCGGCGTGCCGCTGACGCTGCTGCGCCTGCGCCAGAACGAGGCCGCCTGGCATCGCGCGGCGGTGGTCGAACTCGGCATGAACCACCCGGGCGAGATCGCACCGCTGTCCGCGATGACGCAGCCGACGGTGGCGCTGGTCAACAACGCGCAGCGCGAGCACCAGGAGTTCATGCACACCGTCGAGGCCGTCGCGCGCGAGAACGGCGCCGTGATCGGCGCGCTGGGCACGGCCGGTGTCGCGGTGTTCCCCGCCGAGGATCCGTGCGCGCCGGTGTGGCAGTCGCAGGCCGTGGGCCGCGCGACGCTGAGCTTCGCGCTGCAGGGCCAGGCCGACGTGATGGGCCGCGCGCAGTGGGTCGCGCCGACCGATGCGAGCGTGATCGCCGGCGGTGCGGGTCACTGGGCGATCGAGATCCTCACGCCCGCCGGCGCGATCCCGGTCGCGCTGGCGATGGCCGGCCAGCACAACGTCCGCAACGCGCTGGCCGCCGCGGCCTGCACGCTGGCCGCGGGGGCGCCGCTCGCGGCGATCCGCGACGGTCTGCAGTCGTTCAAGGCCGTGAAAGGCCGCTCGGCGCTGCAGACGGCGGTGTGGCAGGGCCGCCGCATCACGCTGATCGACGACAGCTACAACGCCAACCCCGACAGCGTCCGCGCCGCCATCGACGTGCTGGCGGAACTGCCGGGCGCGTCCTGGCTGATCCTCGGCGACATGGGCGAGGTCGGCGAGCAGGGCCCCGCCTTCCACCAGGAAGTCGGCGCGCACGCGGCCGACCAGGGCCTGGCCGCGCTGTGGACGGCCGGCGCCGCCGCGCGTGACGCCGCGACCGCGTACGGCGCGGGTGCCCGCGCGTTCGACACCGTCGCCGGGCTGATCGGCGCGCTGAAGGACGCGCCGCAAGTGCAGAACATCCTCGTCAAGGGTTCGCGCTTCATGAAGATGGAACAGATCGTGGCCGCCTTGCAGTCCGGCGGCCCAGGAGACCCCCATGCTGCTTAGTCTGGCCCAGTGGCTGCAGGCCAATTACTCTGAACTCGGGTTCCTCCGCGTCTTCAGCTACATCACCTTCCGCGCCGTGATGGCGGCGCTGACGGCGCTGCTGATCGGCCTGGCCTTCGGCCCGTGGGTGATCCGCCGCCTGACCGAGCTCAAGATCGGCCAGCCGATCCGCGAGTACGGCGTGCAGCAGCATCTGGCCAAGAGCGGTACGCCGACGATGGGCGGCGTGCTGGTGCTGATCGGCATCGGCATCTCGACACTGCTGTGGTTCGACTGGTCCAACCGCTTCGTCTGGGTGGTGATGCTGGTGACGATGGGCTTCGGCCTGATCGGCTGGGTCGACGACTACCGCAAGGTGGTCAACAAGGACCCCGAGGGCATGCGCAGCCGCGAGAAGTTCCTGTGGCAGTCGATCATCGGCCTGATCGCGGCGATCTACCTGGCCTTCAGCGTGTCGGAGACCAGCTTCCTCGGCGTCGTGCAGCTGTTCTTCCGCTGGGTCACGAGCGGCTTCTCGACCGAGCTGCCGCCCAAGGCCGACCTGATGCTGCCGTTCTTCAAGTCGATCAGCTACCCGCTGGGCGTGTTCGGCTTCATCGGCCTGTCCTACCTCGTCATCGTCGGCACCAGCAACGCGGTGAACTTCACCGACGGCCTGGACGGCCTGGCGATCATGCCGGTGGTGATGGTGGGCTCGGCGCTGGGCGTCTTCGCCTATGTGACCGGCTCGTCGGTGTACAGCCGCTACCTGCTGTTCCCCTACATCCCCGGCGCGGGCGAGCTGCTGATCTTCTGCGCCGCGCTCGCGGGCGCGGGGCTGGCCTTCCTGTGGTTCAACGCGCATCCGGCGCAGGTGTTCATGGGCGACGTGGGCGCGCTGGCGCTCGGCGGCGGCCTGGGCACGCTGGCCGTCATCACGCGCCAGGAGATCGTGCTCGGCATCATGGGCGGCGTCTTCGTCGCCGAGGTGCTGTCGGTGATGCTGCAGGTGACCTGGTTCAAGTACACGAAGAAGAAGTACGGCGAGGGCCGGCGCATCTTCAAGATGGCGCCGCTGCACCACCACTTCGAGAAGTCGGGCTGGAAGGAGACGCAGGTCGTCATCCGGTTCTGGATCATCACGATGCTGCTGTGCCTGGTCGGGCTGGCCAGCCTGAAGTTGCGCTGAGCGGGAACGGAACGACGATGTCCTCCCTCCACTTCCCGGCGCTCTTCCAGGATCGGCACGCGCTCGTGCTGGGCCTGGGCGACTCCGGGCTCGCGATGGCGGCCTGGGCCGCGCGCCTGGGGGCGCGCGTCACGGTCTGGGACAGCCGCGAGCAGCCGCCGCAGCTGCCCGCGCTGCGCGAGCGCCTGCCCGACGCCGCCTTCGAGCACGGCGACTTCTCGCCGGAGCTGCTGGGCGCGATCGACCACAGCTGGGTGCTGCTGAAGAGCCCCGGCCTGTCGCCGCTGGATGCGCGCCTGAAGCCGCTGCTCGCGCGGGCGGAGGAGATCGGCCTGCGCGTGCGCGGTGAGCTGGAGCTGTTCGCGCAGGCGCTGGCGGAGCTCAAGACGCTGTACCGCTACGAGCCCGGCGTGCTCGCAATCACCGGCACGAACGGCAAGACGACGACGACCAGCATGACCGCGCTGCTCGTCGAGCGCGCCGGCCGCCGCGTCGCGATGGCCGGCAACATCGGCCCGACGCTGCTGGGGACCTTGAGCGACGCGCTCGACAAGGAGCCGATGCCGCAGCCGAAGGACGAAGCAGTCGCCGATGCGGCGACCGACGTCGATGCGGCCGAAGAGGCGATCGTCGACTTGGCTGTCGAGGCGGTGGTGCCCGACGATGACGCTGCCGATGTCGCCGTCGACGATCCGGCCGATGTGCTGCTGGCGCCGGTCGACGAACCGGTGGTGGAAGCGCCGACCGACGACCGCACCGCGCTCGAGACGGTCGCCGACCTGCTCGACGAGCAGCCGCTGCCGATCAAGCCGCCGCCGCCCAAGCCCGCCGAGTTCGAGGTGCTGCCGCAGGTCTGGGTGCTGGAGCTGTCGAGCTTCCAGCTGGACGGCGTGAAGGGCTTCGAGCCGAGCGCCGGCGCGGTGCTCAACATCACGCAGGACCACCTGGACTGGCATGGCGACATGCCGGCCTACGCGCGCGCCAAGGGCCGCATCTTCGGCGAGCACGGCGTGCTCGTGATCAACCGCGACGACCCCGAGGTCGAAGCGCTGGTGCCCGCACCGATCACGGTGAAGCAGGGCCGCGGTCGTCCAGCGAAGCTGGTCGAGCGCAACGTCGTGCGCTTCGGTCTGGACGCGCCGCGTCGTCCCGGCGATTTCGGCCTGCTCGTCGAGAACGGCATGGCCTGGCTGGTCCGTGCCCGCGAGCAGGAAGAAGAGCTGAAGGGCCTGAAGCGCCGCAAGGACGATGACGAAGACCTCATCATCCAGCGCCTGATGCCCGCCGACGCGCTGCGCGTGCGCGGCCGCCACAACGCGGCGAATGCGCTGGCAGCGCTGGCGCTCGCCACGTCCATCGACTGCCCGCTGGCCCCGATGCTGCACGGCCTGCGCGAGTACCGCGGCGAGCCGCATCGCGTCGAGTTCGTCACCGCGATCAAGGGCGTCGACTTCTACGACGACTCCAAGGGCACCAACGTCGGCGCCACCGTCGCCGCCGTGATGGGCCTGGGCGCCGACCGCGCACCGGCCAAGCTGGTGATGATCCTGGGCGGCGACGGCAAGGGGCAGGACTTCTCGCCGCTCGCGACGCCGATTGCGTTGCATGCCCGCGCGGTGGCATTGATCGGCCGCGACGCGCCGCAGATTGAAGCCGCGCTGCAGGACAGCGGCGTCGTGATGCATCGCCACGACTCGCTCGAGGCCGCGACGCACTGGGCGCTCGCGCAGGCGCAATCGGGCGACAGCGTGCTGCTGAGCCCCGCCTGCGCCAGCCTGGACATGTTCCGCAACTACGCCCATCGCGCCGAGGTGTTCATCGCCACCGTGCGCGAACTGGCGGAAGACGAGGGCCTCATCGGATGAGCGCCGCATCGATCTTCGACAACCTGAGCGAGCGCATGCGCGCGCTGGCCTCGCGCCGCGGCATGGGCGCGGGGGCCGCGGGCGCCGGTGGCGCCGGCAGCGTCGACGTGCCGGTGCGGGACTGGGTCTCCACCTCGTCCGGCCAGCCCACGCGGCTGCTCGGCTTCGACCTGACGCTGATCTGGGTCGTGCTGTCGCTGCTGGCGCTGGGCCTGCTGATGGTCTACTCGGCCTCGATCGCGCTGCCGGACAACCCCAAGTTCGCGAAGTACCAGCCGATGCACTTCTTCGTGCGTCAGAGCCTGTTCATCGTGATCGGCCTGCTGGCCGGCTGGATCACCGTGATGGTGCCGGTGAGCTTCTGGGAGCGTCACGCGCCCAAGATCTTCGTCGTCGCGCTGGCGCTGCTGATGATCGTGCTGATCCCGCACGTCGGCAAGGGCGTCAACGGCGCGCGCCGCTGGCTGCCGCTGGGGGTCATGAACTTCCAGCCGTCCGAGCTGGCCAAGCTGGCCATCGCGATGTACGCGGCCAACTACATGGTCCGCAAGATGGAGGTGAAGGAGAACTTCGTCCGCGCCGTGTGGCCCATGGCCGCCGCGCTGGCCTTCACCGGCATGCTGCTGCTGGCCGAGCCGGACATGGGCGCCTTCATGGTCATCGCGGCCATCGCGATGGGCATCCTGTTCCTGGGCGGCGTCAACGGCCGCATGTTCTTCCTCAGCGTCGCGGTGCTGATCGGCGCTTTCGTGCTGATGATCACCTTCAGCGATTTCCGTCGCGAACGGATCTTCGCCTACCTGAACCCGTGGGACGAGAAGTACGCGCAGGGCAAGGCCTACCAGCTGACGCACTCGCTGATCGCCTTCGGGCGCGGCGAGTTCTTCGGCCAGGGCCTGGGGTCCAGCCTCGAGAAGCTGCATTACCTGCCCGAGGCCCACACCGACTTCCTGCTCGCCGTCATCGGCGAGGAGCTCGGCTTCATCGGCGTGGCCATCGTGATCTTCGCGTTCTTCTGGCTGTCGCGCCGGCTGTTCCACATCGGCCGTCAGGCGGTGGCGCTGGACCGCGTCTTCGCCGGTCTCTACGCGCAGGGCATCGGCATCTGGATGGGCGGCCAGGCCTTCATCAACATGGGCGTGAACCTCGGCGCGCTGCCCACCAAGGGCCTGACGCTGCCGCTGATGAGCTACGGCGGTTCCGCCACCGTCCTCAACTGCGTGGCATTGGCGATCTGCTTGCGAATCGACATTGAAAACCGCCAACTCATGCGAGGAGGCCGAGCATGAGCGGCTGGACACATCGTGGCCAGCCGGCCGCGCGAAGCGAGGCTTTGCGGGTTCGGCGCAGCCAGAATAGACAACTGATGCGAGGGGGCCGCGCATGAGCACGCGTCACCTCGTCGTGATGGCCGCCGGTACGGGCGGTCACGTCATTCCTGGACTGGCCGTGGCCGCCGAGATGCAGCGCCGCGGTTGGACCGTGTCCTGGCTCGGCACCGAAGCCGGCATGGAGAACAAGCTCGTGCCGCCGTCGGGCCTGCCGATGGACCGGCTGTCCTTCGCCGGCCTGCGCGGCAAGGGCCTCAAGCATTCGCTGCTCGGCGTCGTGCGCCTGTTCAAGGCGCTGGGGCAGAGCGCCCACATCTTCAGCGCGCGCCAGGCCGATGCAGTGCTTGGCATGGGTGGTTATGTCTGCTTCCCCGGTGGCCTGATGGCCTGGGTGATGCGCCGTCCGCTGATGCTCGTGAATGCCGACGCGGCGCTGCTGCTGTCCAACAAGGCGCTCGCGCCGGTGGCGAAGAAGATCGCCTTCGGCTTCGACGGCCTTGCCGCCGCGCAGCAGAAGAAGAGCGTCGTCACCGGCAACCCGGTCCGCGCCGAGATCGAGGATCTGCCCGCGCCCGAGCTGCGCTTCGCCGATCGCAACGGTCCGCTGAAGGTGCTGGTGGTCGGCGGCTCGCTCGGCGCGCGCGCGATCAACGACGTGCTGCCGCAGACGCTCGCGCTGTGGGACGAGCACCAGCGTCCGCAGGTCACGCACCAGACCGGCGAAGCCAACTTCCCGCTCGTGCAGGCCGCCTACGCGAAGGTCGGCGTGCAGGCCGAGGTCGTGCCCTTCATCAACGACATGGCGCAGCGCCTGTCCGAGGCCGACGTGGTGATCTGCCGCGCCGGCGCGGTGACTGTGTCCGAGCTGTGCGCCGCAGGTGTCGCCAGCATCCTGGTGCCGTTGGTCGTCAGCACGACCTCGCACCAGCGCGACAACGCGCAATACATGGCGCAGCACGGCGCCGGCACGCACCTGCCGCAGGGCGAGCTCAGCGCGCAGGCGCTGTTCGACCTGCTCCAGCAGCCGCGCGAGCACTGGCTGGCGATGGCGTCGAAGGCGCGCTCGCTGGCGCGCCCGCGCGCGGCGTCGCGCGTGGCCGACGAGCTCGAGGCGCTGGTGAATGCGCGGGACGCGAAGTCCGGCAATGGAGTGCGCACATGAAGCACGCCATCCAACGCATCCACTTCACCGGCATCGGTGGCGCCGGCATGAGCGGCATCGCCGAGCTGCTGGCCGCGCAGGGCTATCGCGTCAGCGGTTCCGACCAGGGCGAGAGCGACACCACGCGCCGCCTGCGTTCACTCGGTGTCGACGTGAAGATCGGCCATGCCGCCGAGCACGTCGGCGCGGCGCAGGTGCTGGTCAAGTCCAGCGCGATCAAGGCCGACAACCCCGAGCTGATGGCCGCCCACCAGCACGGCATCCCGGTGCTGCTGCGCGCGCAGATGCTCGCCGAGCTGATGCGCCCGCGCATGGGCATCGCCGTCGCCGGCACGCACGGCAAGACGACGACCACCTCGCTGCTGACGACGGTGATGCAGCAGGCCGGCCTCGACCCGAGCTACGCGATCGGCGGGCAGCTGCTGGCCGCGGGCGCCAATGCGGCGCTGGGCGGCGGGCTGCACATGGTCGTCGAGGCGGACGAGTCCGACGCCTCCTTCCTGCACCTGCTGCCGCAGCTGGCGATCGTCACCAACATCGACGCCGACCACATGGACACCTACGGGCACGACATGGCCCGTCTGCGTCAGGCCTTCGTCGACTTCCTGCACCGGATGCCGTTCTGGGGCGCGGCCGTGCTGTGCGGCGACGACGCGGGCGTGCGCAGCATCGTGCCGATGCTGTCGCGGCCGGTGATCCTGTATGGGCTGGACGCGGGCAATGCCGTGCGCGCGACCGACGTCAGCGCCGAGGCCGGCGGCGGCATGCGCTTCAACGCGCTGCGCCGCGACCGCCAGGGCCGCGAGCTGCCGCCGCTGCAGGTGCTGCTGCGCCTGAACGGCCAGCACAACGTGCTGAACGCGCTGTCGGTGATCGCGATGGCGATGGAGCTGGGCGTCGACGACGCGGCGCTGCTGCAAGGTCTTGCCAACTTCGGCGGCGTGGGCCGGCGCTTCCAGTCCTATGGCGAGCTGCCGGTGCTGGCCACAGGGGAGGGCGCCGATGCGGCCTCCAGCGGCGCGGCGGGCGTGGGCACCGCACTGCTGATCGACGACTACGGCCACCACCCCGTCGAGATGCAGGCCGTGCTGAAGGCCGCGCGCGGCGCCTATCCGGGCCGTCGCCTGGTGCTGGCCTTCCAGCCGCACCGCTACACGCGCACCCGCGATTGCTTCGAAGAATTCGCCGACGTCCTCGCGCAGGCCGACGGCGTGCTGCTGACCGAGATCTATGCCGCCAGCGAGTCCCCGCTGCCCGGCATCAGCGGCGAAAGCCTGGCGCGGGCGGTCACCGACCGCGGCACCGCGGCGGGCTTCGTCGGCGACTGGCAGGGACTGCCGCAGGCGATCGCCCACCAGGCGCGCGCCGGCGATGTGGTGATCGTGATGGGGGCCGGCTCGATCGCCGCCGTCCCCGCGCGCACCGTTGAACTCATGACGAAGGGAGGCCGTGCATGACCACTGACCTCAACAATGCCTCGGCGCCATCGGCGCTGTATCGACACCTCGGCATCGATGCCATCGATGCGAAGGCGCTCGGCAAGGTCGCCGTGCTCTTCGGCGGCGACTCGGCCGAACGCGAGGTCTCGCTGATGTCCGGCAGCGGCGTGCTGGCCGCGCTGCAGTCGGAAGGCGTCGACGCGCACGCCTTCGACCCGGGCCAGCGCAACCTGCTCGACCTCAAGACGGAAGGCTTCCAGCGCGCCTTCATCGCCTTGCACGGTCGCCACGGCGAAGACGGCACGGTGCAGGGCGCGCTCGAACTGATGGGCATCCCGTACACCGGCTCCGGCGTGATGGCATCGGCCATCGCGATGGACAAGATCACCACCAAGCGCGTCTGGCTGGCCGACAAGCTGTCGACGCCGCGCTGGGTCAGCCTCAAGCGCGGCGAGTTGCAGTGCGAGCGCGTCCGCACCGTGCCGGACGAGCTGGGCCTGCCCATCTTCGTCAAGCCGCCGCACGAGGGATCCTCCATCGGGGCGAGCAAGGTGATGGGCTACTCGGACATGCAGGCGGCCGTCGAACTCGCCGCGAAGTACGACGCCGAAGTGCTGTGCGAGGAATTCGTCGACGGCGCCGAGCTGACTTGCCCGGTGCTGGGCGAGGGCGCCGACGCGATCGCGCTGCCGGTGATCGAGATCCGCGCCGAGGGTGGCAACTACGACTACCAGAACAAGTACTTCACCGACACGACCCAGTATCTGGTCGGCCAGTTGCCGGCCGACGAGCAGGCCCGCGTGCAGGACCTGGTGCTGGCGGCCTACCGCTCGCTGGGCGCGCGCGGCTGGGGTCGCGTCGACGTGATGCGGCGCACCTCCGACGGCCAGCTGTTCCTGCTGGAGATCAACACCTCGCCGGGCATGACCTCCCATTCGCTGGTGCCGAAGGCGGCCGCCGCCGTCGGCATCTCCTACCCGAAGCTGTGCCTGTACCTCCTGTCGCAATCGCGGCTGGACAGCCAGGCCTGAACGGACACCGGGTCACCCCCCACCAGCCACCCCCATGGGCGCCACCTTCACCCACACCGCCAGCCCGCTGCCGCCGGACATCCGCGTGATGAACGGCGTGGCCGGCCTGCTGCTGGCCGTCGTGGCGCTGGCCGCGGGGGCCGTGGGACTGCATTGGCTGGCGCGGCAGCCGGCGTTCTCGATCAAGTCGATCACGGTCGAGGGCGACGTCAGTCGCAACAGCGGCGCGTCGCTGCGGGCGAATGCGCTGCCGCGGCTGAGCGGCAACTTCCTGACGATGAACCTGCAGCAGGCGCGCGCCGCCTTCGAGGCGGTGCCCTGGGTGCGCCACGCGACGGTGCGCCGCGTCTGGCCGCTGCACCTGGTCGTCGCGCTCGAGGAACACCGCCCCGCCGCCTATTGGGAAACCAAGGCCGAAAACGCGGACGCCGACAGCGAGGCGGTCGTCGATACCCGGCTGGTCAACAGTTTCGGCGAGGTCTTCGAGGCGAATCTCGGCGACGTCGAGGACGAGGATCTGCCCACCCTGGCCGGTCCGGCGAAATCCTCGGCCGCGATGCTGGCGATGTGGCGGCAACTCGACCCGCTGACCCACGGAAAACTGGACGAGGGTGTCGCCCGGCTGGATTTGTCCGGCCGCGGCTCCTGGAAGGCGACGCTGGAAAAGGGCGCGATCGTCGAACTCGGCCGCGGCAGCGAGGCCGAGGTCGTCGCCCGGTATGGCCAATTCATCGCCAGCATTCCCCAGATCACCGCCCGCTACCGCACCTCGCTGGTATCGGCGGACCTCCGCCACGAATCCGGATATGCGGTCCGGCTCGCGGGCGTGACGACGGTTACCACTGCGCCCAAGGGCGCCAAGAAGAATTGAGGACAGGCATGGCCAAGGAATACAAGGATTTGGTCGTCGGGTTGGACATCGGCACCGCCAAGATCATGGCGGTGGTGGCCGAGGTGATGGGGGACGGCCAATTGCGCATCGCCGGTCTGGGCGTCGCGCCCAGTCACGGGCTCAAGCGCGGGGTCGTGGTCAATATCGACGCCACCGTCCAGTCCATCCAGCAGGCCTTGAAAGAGGCCGAAATGATGGCCGACTGCCGGATCTCGAGGGTTTACACCGGGATTACCGGCAGCCATATCCGCGGTCAGAACTCGACCGGGATGGTCATCGTGCGGGACAAGGAAGTCACGCCGGTGGATGTCGCCCGGGTCGTGGAAACCGCCAAGGCCATCAATATTCCGAACGACCAGCGCCTGCTGCTGGTCGAACCCCAGGAATTCGTGATCGACGGCCATGAGGTGAAAGAACCGATCGGCATGAGCGGCGGCCGGCTGGAGGTCAAGGTCCATATCGTGACCGGCGCCCAGAGCGCGGCGGAGAACATCGTCAAGTGCGTGCGCCGCTGCGGGCTGGAAGTCGAGCAACTCGTGCTCAACCCTAGCGCTTCCAGTTTGGCGGCACTCACTTCCGACGAGCGCGACCTGGGCGTGGCGCTGGTCGACATCGGTGCCGGCACGACCGACGTGGCCATTTTTACCGGCGGTTCGATCCGCCATACCGCGGTGATTCCGATCGCCGGCGACCTGATTACCAGCGATATCGCGATGGCGCTGCGCACCCCGACCAAGGATGCGGAGGAAATCAAGGTCGAGCATGGCGTGGCCAAGCAATTGCTGGCCGATCCGGCGGATCAGGTCGAAGTGCCGGGTTTGGGCGACCGGGCACCCCGGATGCTCTCCAAGCAGGCTTTGGCCGGGGTGATCGAACCTCGTGTCGAGGAAATCTTCTCCCTCGTCCACCAGGTCATCCGGGAATCCGGCTACGAGGAACTGTTGTCCTCCGGAATCGTCCTGTCGGGCGGTTCGTCGGTGATGCCGGGGATGGTGGAACTGGCCGAGGATATTTTCCTGAAACCGGTGCGCCGGGGAAATCCGACCTACAACGGCGCGTTGTTCGACATGGTGGCCAATCCCCGTTCGGCCACCGTGATGGGATTGTTGGAGGAAGCGCGGCTGTCGCGCACACGGGGATTCAAGGCGGCGCAGCAGGCGGGGTCCGTGAAGACCTTGTTCGGTCGCGCCAAGGACTGGTTCCTGGGGAATTTCTAAGAAGCTGGCACTGACCGGCTCACGCTTTCTTTACGACGTTTGAGGGTTTTGCACCCTAAAAAAGGGTGGATCCCACTTCTATTTTGCTGATGGCAACTGCACAATATGGACAGGAGGTTTGATATGGCGATCGAGATGATCGAAGAGTTTGATCAAGGCACCCAGATCAAGGTGATCGGCGTGGGCGGCGGCGGCGGCAACGCGGTCGAGCACATGATCAGCCAAGGTGTCCAGGGCGTGGAATTCATCGTGGCCAACACGGATGCCCAAGCCCTGAATCGCTCCAAGGCCGATCAACTCCTGCAACTGGGCCATACCGGCCTGGGCGCCGGTGCGAAACCCGAGGTCGGCAAAACCGCCGCCGAGGAAGCCGAGGCGCGCATCCGCGAATCCATCACCGGCGCGCACATGCTGTTCATCACCGCCGGCATGGGCGGCGGGACCGGCACCGGCGCGGCGCCCGTGATCGCCCGCGTGGCCAAGGAAATGGGCATCCTGACGGTGGGCGTCGTCACCAAGCCGTTCGAGTTCGAAGGCAACCGCCGCGGCAAGGCCGCGGACCTGGGCCTGCAGGAACTCGAGGCGAACGTGGACTCGCTGATCGTCGTGCTCAACGACAAGCTGCTGGAAGTGCTGGGCGACGACGTCACGCAGGACCAGGCCTTCGCGCACGCCAACGACGTGCTGAAGAACGCGGTCGGCGGCATCTCCGACATCATCCACATGCCGGGCCTGGTCAACGTCGACTTCGAAGACGTCAAGACCGTGATGAGCGAGCCGGGCAAGGCGATGATGGGCACGGCGGTCGCGGCCGGTCCGGACCGCGCGTCCAAGGCGGCGGAAGGCGCCGTGGCCTGCCCGCTGCTGGAAGGCATCGATCTGTCCGGCGCGCGCGGCGTGCTGGTGCTGATCGCGGCCAGCCGCAACAACTTCAAGCTGGCCGAGAGCCGCAACGCGATGACCGCGATCAAGCGCTACGCCGCTGAAGACGCGCACATCATCTACGGCACGGCCTACGACGAATCGCTGGGCGACCAGCTGCGCGTCACCGTGATCGCGACCGGCCTGAGCCAGCGCGCCGCGGCGCGCCAGCAGCCGCAGCTCGTCGTGCAGCAGCCGCAGCTGCGCACCGGCACCGACAACATGCCGGTGCTGACGCAGCCGGTGGTGATGCCGGGTTCGGCCGCCGCGCAAGGCACGCCAGCGGCGGCGCCGATGTCGGCGACGGACTTCGGCGGCATGAGCGTGCCGAGCGTCTGGCGCCATGGCCGCACGGCCGCGGCGAAGGTCGAGGCCCTGTCGTCCAACGGCATGGACGAGATCGAGATCCCGGCCTTCCTGCGCAAGCAGGCGGACTGAGACCGAACGCTCTCGACGCCATCAGCTTCAAGGCCGTGTCCCGAAAAGGACACGGCCTTTTTCTTCCCGTGGCCGCGCATTTGAGGGATGCGGGGCGTCTGTTGCAAATGAACGCTCGTGCCACTCGGTGAACTTCGGCACACTGGCGCGCGATCACAAGACAGAGCGAATGCATGGTCCACGGTGAGGTTGGGAAAACGACGTCGGCACTGCCGGCCGCGCGTGCGCGGCGGGCGTGGGCGTCGCGCCCGTCGACACCGCTGTTGATCGCGCTGCTGGCCAGCCTGGTGCTGGCGCTGTTCGCGTTCATGCCCGAAATGGGCCGAGCGCAAGGCGGACAGCCCGCGCAGGCGACCGGCGCGGCACCCCCCGCGCAGGTCTTGCAAGCGTCGCCGCTCGGACCGGCACGGCCGGTGCCTGAGGCGGCGCCGCTCGCCGGCGCGCAGCGCGCGACCGAGGCGGAGGTCGCCACCAGCGACTGGACGCAGGATCAGCTGAAGGCCTGGTGGCGCTCATTGCGTGTCATGGACGGCGCGAACGGCGCGCTGCCGCGGGGACTGCTGCCGCCGGAGGACCCGGCGGCGTGGCAGCGGATCCGGCTGCCCGAGGTGCAGCAGCGCGAAGCGACCCAGGACACGAGCGACGTGCGCTTCCAGATGCGCTGGTACCGCGTCCGCTACGCCGCGCCGAACGGCCGCTGGCCGACCAGCGTCGCGCTCTACATGCCGCGCCTGGTGGCGCTGGCGGCGGCGGTGCTGGTGAAGACCGACGACGGCTGGCGGCCGGTCTTCGACAACCAGTCCGGCGCGCGCGAGCAATGGGTGCGGCCGCTGTGGGTGGTGCTGCCGTCGGCGCTGACCGAGATCCAGCAGGCGCGCGAGATCGAGGTGATCATCGCGGTCCCCGTGATGCAGGCCGGCTACTACTCCGTGTCCAGCGTGTGGCTGGGCGCGCGCGAGGACCTCGAGCCGCGCCACGACCGGCGCTGGGTGCTGCAGATCGGCGTGCCGCAGGCGACCGGGCTGACGCTGGTGACGCTGGGGCTCTTCGCACTCGTGCTGTGGGTGAAGCGGCGCGAGGACCCGTCCTACCTGCTGTTCTCGCTGGCGACGGTGGCGTGGCTGGTGCGCAACCTCCACTACCACCTGGACCTGCCGCGCACGCGCGACGCGCTCGAATGGTTCTGGTGGGTCACGCACGCCTCGATGTCGTGGGTGATGCTGCTGACCTTCCTCTTCGCGCTGCGCTTCGCGCGGCAGCGCTTCACGCGTTTCGAGCGCGGCATCGGGCTCTTCGTGCTGGTGTCGAGCCTCGCGTCGATGCCGCTGTGGGGCAACGGTTTCGACGCGCTGGTGCTGCTGCACATCTGCAATGCGGTCGTGGGCCTGGCGGGCACCGGCTTCGTGGCCAGCGTGGCCTGGCGCCAGGGCACGCGCGAGCTGCGCGTGATGGCCGCCGCGCTGGTGATCGGCGTCGTGCTGGGCGTGCACGACCTGGGCCTGCTCGCGGGCTGGTGGTGGCCGGAGCACATCTACCTGATGCCGTTCGCGACCCTGGTGATCCTGGCGAGCTTCCTGTACGCGGTGCAGTTCCGCTACATCGAGGCGCTGCGCGGGGTGGAGCGCGCCAACGGGGAACTCGCGCAGCGGCTGCAGGAGCAGAGCGTGCAACTGAGCGCGCAGCACGACAAGCTGCGCGAGGTCGAGCGCCAGCAGGCGCTGCTGCTGGAGCGGCAGCGGATCATGCAGGACATGCACGACGGGCTGGGCTCGTCGCTGCTGTCGGCGATGGTGGCGGTGGAGCAGGGCTCGATGCCGCAGGATCAGGTCGTGACCGTGCTGCGCGAATGCGTCGACGACCTGCGCCTGGTGATCGACTCGCTGGAGCCGGTGGGCCACGACATCGTGTCGCTGCTGGCGACCATGCGCTACCGCCTGGGCAAGCGGCTGCAGCTCGGCGGGCTCAAGCTGGAATGGGACGTGCACGACCTGCCGCCGCTGGAGTGGCTGGAACCGCCCGACGCGCTGCACGTGCTGCGCCTGATGCAGGAGGCGCTGACCAACGCGCTGAAGCATGCGAGAGCGTCGCGGGTGCGGGTGGTGACGCGCGACCTCGGCAAGCGCGTGGAGATCCGTGTCGAGGACGACGGCGAGGGCTTCGACGTGGCGTCGATCGCGCAGGGCCGCGGGCTGCGCGGCCTGCAGCGCCGCGCGAAGGTGCTGGGCGGATTGCTGCGCGTGGACAGCAGCCCCGGGCACGGCACCGTGGTGACGCTGAGACTGCCGGTGGCGCGGGCCGACCATGAGGCCGTGATCCAGGCCGGCGCCCAGCAGGGTTGACCCCGTTTTGGGACAATACGTCCATGATCAAGCAACGCACCATCAAATCGCTGACCCGTGCGGTCGGGGTCGGCATCCACAGCGGCCAGAAGGTGGAGATCACGCTGCGCCCGGCCGCGCCCGGCACGGGCATCGTGTTCCGGCGCGTCGACCTGGCCCAGCCCGTCGACATCCCGGTGAACACGCACAGCGTCTGCGACACGCGCATGGCCACGACGATCAGCCCGCAGGGCGATCCGGGGCAGCCCAAGGTGCAGACGATCGAGCATCTGCTCTCGGCCTGCGCGGGCCTGGGCCTGGACAACCTGCTGATCGACATCAACGCGGACGAGGTCCCGGTGCTGGACGGATCGGCAGCGAGCTACGTCTTCCTGCTGCAGTCCGCAGGCATCGAGCTGCAGAACGCGCCCAAGCAGTTCCTGCGGGTGAAGAAGCCGGTGGAGGTGCGCAAGGGCGAGGGCAAGAGCCTGATGTGGGCGAAGCTGGTGCCGCACCACGGCTACACGCTGAGCTTCCAGATCGAGTTCGACAACCCGGCGGTGTCGGCGACGGGCCAGCAGTATGTCTTCGACATGGGCAGCGGCCAGTACAAGCGCGAGATCGCGCGGGCGCGCACCTTCGGCATGACCAAGGACATCGAGCTGATGCGTTCGCGCGGGCTGACCTTGGGCGGCAGCATGGACAACGCGATCGTGGTCGACGACTACCGCGTGCTGAACGCCGAGGGCCTGCGCTACGACGACGAGTTCGTGAAGCACAAGATCCTGGACGCGATCGGCGACATGCAGGTCGTGGGGCATCCGCTGCTGGCGGCGTACACCTCGTTCAAGGGCGGACACGCGCTGAACAACCTGCTGCTGCGCGAACTGCTGTCGGACGCCGAGGCGTACGAGATCGTGACCTTCGAGGACGAGCGCGACGCGCCGGCGGGGTTCGCCGAGCTGGCGCCGGCGTGGTGAGCGCGTCGGATCGCTGAAGGTGCTCGTCTTCCGCCTCGTCTTCGCGCTGCTGCTGGCTGGTGGCCTCCTTTGCTTCGCCGTCTACATCGGCACGAGGCAGCCGATCTGGCGCCGCCGCGGCATCCTGCTGATCAAGTGGACCGTGATCGCCGGCATCGGGTTCTTCGCGGTGCTGATCCTGGAGCGTTTGGTGCTGCTGGTGTAGCCGAGCTCCGCGCTCCTCCTCCAACGAAGAAGGCCGCTCATCGAGCGGCCTTCGCACTTTCAGGGCGGGAGCATTACTCCTCCAGCGCCTGCAACTGCACCAGCCGCTGATAGATCCCGCCGTCGATCGCCATCAGCTCGTCGTGCGTGCCGCGCTCGTCGAGATGACCGTGGTTCAGCACCACGATCTGATCGGCTTCGCGGATGGTCGACAGGCGGTGCGCGATGGCGATGACCGTGACCTTCCCGCGCAGCGCGCGCAGTGCCTCGCCGACCTGCGCTTCCGTGGCGCTGTCGATGTTGGCCGTCGCCTCGTCCAGCAGCAGGATGCGCGGATCGCCGGCCAGCGCGCGGGCCAGCGCGATCAGCTGCTTCTGCCCCGTCGACACCGCCAGCCCGCCGTCGCCCAGGCGGCTGTCGTAGCCCTGCGGCAGCGCGCTGAGGAACTCATGCGCGCGCGACGCGCGGGCCGCCGCCTCGATCTTCTCGTCGGAGATCGCGCGCCCCATGCGGATGTTCTCGCGCACGCTGCCGGCGATCAGGTACGGCTCCTGCGGCACCAGGCCGAGCGCCGCATGGAAGGTCTCGTCGGGCAACTGGTCGAGCGGCTGTCCGTCGATCAGGATCCGGCCCTGCTGCGGTTGGTAGAAGCGCAGCAGCAGCGCCAGCAGCGTCGACTTGCCCGAGCCCGTGTGGCCCGCGATGCCGACGAAGCTGCCGGCCGGGATGTCGAGGTCCAGGTCGCGCAGCACCGGCTGCTCGGGCTTGTAGGCGAACTGCAGGTGCTCGAAGCGGATCGCGCCCGGGCCGACCACGAGGTCGGGCCGGTACGACCGGGGCTCGCAGGGCTCGCGCAGCAGCGCGCGCACGCGCGACGCGGCCACCAGGGCCTGCTGCAGTTGGCTGAACTGCATCGTGATCTGGATCAGGGGCTCGACCACGCGCGCGATGTAGGCGAGGAACGCATACAGCAGCCCCACCTCCAGGCCCGACAGCTCGCGCAGCCCGAAACCGTAGATCACCGTGACGATCAGCAGCACGTTGAGCAGGTCCAGCGCCGGACGCAGCAGCCACGCGTTGGCGCGCAGCTCCTGCACGCGTGCGTCGAGCTGCGCGCGGTTGGCGGTCTCGTAGCGCGCCGCGAAGCGCTGCGCCGCGCCGGCCGACTGCAGCATTGCCATGCCGGCCATGCTCTCGGCCATCTGCGCGTTGAGCTCGGCGCGCAGCGCGCGGGCCCGCTGCACCGGGCCGCTGCTCGCGCGCTGGTAGAGCCAGATGATCCCGGAGCTCGCCGGCACCAGCGCCAGCACGATCAGCATCAGCCGCCAGTCCAGCCACGCCATCGCGACCAGCGCGCCGGCCACGACGATGGTCGAGTCCAGCATCACGAACAGCACCTGCCGGTACAGGTTGTTGACCGCGTCGGTGTCGTTGGTGATCCGGCTCAGCAACTGGCCGGTGATGCTGCGGTCGAAGAAGGCCATCGGCTGCGCCAGCACGTGCGCATAGACCTGCTCGCGCAGGCGCAGCACCGAGCGCCGCGCGACCGAGGCCATGCGGCGCAGTTGCGCGTAACGCAGCAGGCTGGCAGTCCAGCCGGCGAGCAGCATGGACCCCAGCAGCAGCGCCATCGGGCCGAGCTCGAAGTTGCGCGTCAGCACGTGCGCATCGATGAAGTGCTTGCCGAGGATGGGGCCGATCGCCTCCAGCGACGCCGCGACCACCAGCCAGCCCAGTCCCTTCACCAGGCCGCGGCGCTCCGGCGCGGCGGCCTGCGCCAGCAGGGCCAGCGCTTCGCGCGGCGAGTGGTCGTTCTGAGCGTCCTTCGCGAGCTTCGCGTTGTGCGAGTTCTTGCCGTCCTTGCCGGACGCGGTCTCAGGCGGCGTCAAGGCTGGCCTCCAGTTGTTGATAGCGCCACTGGCCGGCATACCAGCCGCCCAGTACGAGCAACTCGTCATGACGGCCACGTTCGACGATGCGGCCCTGCTTCAACACGACGATCTCATCGGCCTCCATGACCGCCGACAAGCGATGGCTGACCACGGCGAGGCTGCGCTCGGGATGCCGTTGGCGCAACTCGCGCCAGTGGTCGAGGATCTGCGACTCGGTGCCGCTGTCGACGGCCGACAGCGCATCGTCCAGCAGCAGCACCGGCGCCTCGGCCAGCAGCGCCCGCGCGATCGCGATGCGCTGGCGCTGGCCGCCGGACAAGGTGACGCCACGTTCGCCGACCAGCGTGTCGTAGCCCAGCGGCAGCCGCGCGATGTCGTCGTGCACGGCGGCGAGTTCGGCCACGGCCAGGATCTGCTCGCGCGTCGCGTCCGGGCGGGCGAGGGCGATGTTGTCCGCGACCGAGGCCGAGAACAGGAAGGGTTCCTGCGGCACCCAGGCGAGCGCGCGCCGCAGCGCCTCGAGGCGGATCTGCGGCGCGGGGATGCCGCCCAGGCGCACGGTGCCAGCGTCGGGCTCGTACTGCCTGAGCAGCAGACGCAGCAACGTGGACTTGCCCGATCCCGTCGCGCCGACGATGCCCAGCGTGCGGCCCGGCGGCAGCGTCAGCGCGATGTCCTCGAGCGTCGGCTGCGTCATGCCGGGGTAGCGGAAGGACACGTGCTCCCACGTGATGCCGGCGTGCGCGGGGACGTCGCTCGTCCCGGTGTCCACCAGGCTGACCGGTGCATCCAGCACGGGTTGCAGCCGCGACCAGGCGGCGCGTCCGCGTTCCAGCAGCGACAGCACCCAGCCCGCGGCGAACATCGGCCAGATCAACTGGCCGAGGTACATCGTGAACGCGGTCAACTGGCCGATGCTGATGACGTCCGTGCCGACGAGCCACGCACCGACGCCGAGCGCGATCACCGTCGCCGCGCCGAGCGACAGGCCGACGGCCGGCTCGAACATCGCTTCCCAGCGCTGCGCCTGGTAGGCGGCGTCGCCGGCGTCGCGGGCCAGGTCGCCGAACTGCTCGCGACTGCGCCGCACGAGGCCGAGCGCGCGCACGGTGCGCACGCCGGCGAGGCTGTCCTGCACCTGCTGGTTCAGCGCGGAGAAACGCTTCAGCGAATCGGAGGAGGCGACGTGGATCCGCGTCGAGATGCGCCAGAAGGCGTAGGCCATGAACGGGAAGGGCACCAGCGCGGCCAGCCCCAGGCGCCAGTCGACGCCGATCGTCATCATGCCGAGCACCAGGATCAGCGTCAGCGAGCCGTCGAAGGCGGCGAGCAGCGCCTCGCCCGCGGCCATCTCGATGGCGTCGACGTCGTTGGTCGCCAGCGCCATCAGGTCGCCGGTGCGCTGGGCGTGGAAGAACGCGGGGCCCTGATTCGTCAGTTGCGCGTACAGCCGCATGCGCAGCTGACGGCCGAGCTCGTAGGCGGTGCGGAACAGCGCCAGGCGCCAGCCGACGCGCAGCAGATAGATCGCGAGGCCGGCCAGCACGAGCAGGCCCAGTTGTCCGATCAGGTCCCAGCCGGCGAGGCGGTGCGAGACCAGCGCGTCGACGACGTGGCCCACCTGCCGCGGGATCCAGACCGTCAGGACGGCGATGGTGCTGAGCATCAGCGCGCTGGCTGCGTAGGGCCGCCAGTGGCCGCGGATGTGGCCGACGATCAGGCGAGAGAGGGACGACGACATGGCCGCGCATTGTGCCCGCCGGGTCCTGACCGCCGGAAGGTCAGGGCCATGGTCCGGGCGAGCCTCACGGCGCGGAGGCCGCCCGCGCGATCATGCCGATGCGCGCGTGGACCAGATCGGCGAGCACGCGCAGGCGCCGCTCGTCGAAGCTGCCGCTGAGCGCGTAGGCCAGCTTCCCGTCGATCCAGTACAGGCTGCGCGTGGTCTGGCCCGCCTCGACACGCCGCATCAGGCGGAAGGCCACCGGCGCCTCCGGCGAACTCGCGCCGGTGCTGACGTAGAGCGTGAAGCGTTCGCCGGCCTCGTTCTCGTACATGAACTGCGCGCGGGCCAGCGCCGCGCCGACGGATGCATCGTCGCCGGCAGGCAGCAGGCGGCCGCCGACCAGCTTCCAGCCGTAGTCGCGCAGGACCGGCGCGTAGAGCGGCTGGCCGAGCCGCTTGCTCAGCCATTGCATCAGGTGATCGGCCTGGTCGGCGCCGACCTCGACCGGATGGCGTTTCTCGGGCTGGTAGACGGCATGCGCGATGGCGGCGTCGCGGACGTATTCCGGAATTGAAGGATCGCGGCCGGCGGCGCGCGCGGCCGCATCGGCGGCGGCCATTGCGGCGGCTTCCTTCTTGCCGTACCACCAGGCATGACCGCCCCAGCCGCCCGCGGCGCCGGCTCCCAGGCCGAGGGTCAGCAGCAGTGCCGCCGCCCAGGCGCGCGGCCAGCGTGAGGCATTGGCCGCCGGCGGGCGCAGTGCGGTCGTGAGCGACGCCGGCACGGGCTCGTCGAGCCAGTCGCGATGCAGCGCCTTCAGCGACTCGCGCTGTTCGCGCCAGCCGAGCACCTGCTGCGCGGCGCGCGGGTGGCGCAGCAGCCAGTCCGCGACCTGCGCGGCGCGTTCGGGCGGCAGTTGTCCGTCCACGTAGGCGTGGAGGGTGGATTCGTCGAAGTCGATGTCGTCGGGCGTCATGATGCGGCGCTCATTTCACCACCCGCAGCGGCGGGCGGCCCGATGCGGCGCCGTCCATCGACAGGCGCAGCCGGTCGCGGGCGCGCGACAGCCGCGACATCACCGTGCCCACCGGCACGTCCAGCACGCGGGCGGCGTCCTGGTAGCTCAGTTCCTCGACGCAGACCAGCAGCAGGATCTCGCGCGAGGCCGCCGGCAGCGCGGCCAGCGCCCGTTCGAGGTCCAGCCGCAGGGCGACGCGCTGCTGCGGCTCCTCGATCGTCGGCTGCGGGGTATCGTCCTCGTCGAGCGAGTCGTGCATCGCCTCGCTGGCGTCGCGCCGCTGGTTCAGGTAGAGGCGGTGCATCAGCGTCAGCAGCCAGTTGCGCAGCGCATCCTGGCGCGCGGGCCCCGGCTCGGCATGGAACAGCGCGCCCTTGCGGGCGGCGCGTTCCAGCGTGTCCTGCAGCAGGTCGTCCGCCCGGGCATGGTCGCCGCACAGCAGCCGCGCGTGGCGGCGCAGGCGGGGAAGCAGCGGCAGCGCTTCGTCGAGGACCAGAGGCATGGGCGAGACGGTCTGCGAGCCAGGCCGTTTATGGCTTTGCAGCGTGCCAGACCTGGTTGACGCCGTCACCGCTGCGTTCGCCCGGCTTGGTGTCCTTGACCCAGAAGTACAGCGGCTTGCCCTTGTAGGCCCATTGCTTGGAGCCGTCGTCGCGGGTGATGACGGACCAGTCGCCGGAGGCCTTGTCCTCGGCGCGGGCCATCAATGGCGGCCAGTTCGTGGCGCAGCCGCCGTTGCACACGCTTTTGCCGCTGCCGGCGGTGTCCTTGTCGAAGGTGTAGAGCGTCATCTCGTTCGGGCCGACCAGCGCGTCGCCCTTGGCGGTCGCGGGGGCCGACTGCGCGGCGGCGAGGCCGGCGGCGGCCATCAGGATGGCGGCGGCGGTCAGCGTGAGGGTCTTCGTCATGCGGAGTCTCCTGGGTTGAAGTCAGGTGGGGGGTATTGCATGAACACGGTGGGAGGGCCACTTATTCCAACTGACTTTCGTCCACCCTCGGAGGGATCGCCACGTCGGGGGCAGGCCCTTACGATCCGGCGGTCCCCGATCCGGGGACGTCCATGTTCACACGAGAAAGAGGGAGTGCCATGAATTTCGGCGATTCGATCCAGACCTGCCTGCGCAAGTACGCGGACTTCAACGGCACCGCGAGCCGGTCCGAGTACTGGTGGTTCGTGCTCTTCCTGGTGCTGGGCTCGGCGATCCTGAGCGTGTTCTCGGACAAGCTGAGCCTGGTCTTTTCGCTGCTGACGCTGCTGCCGTCCTTTGCCGTCGCGGCGCGCCGGCTGCACGACATCGACCGCAGCGGCTGGTGGCAGCTGATCGGCATCATCCCGCTGATCGGCTGGATCGTGATGATCTACTGGCTCGTCCAGCCGAGCCAGCCGAACCGCTACGGCGCGGGCACGGCGACGACGGCGTGATGATCACGCGCTGAGCCTCAGCAGGTAAGTCCATCGCTTCTGGGGGCCGGCGGCACAGCCGTTGGCTTCGAGCAGTTCGGGGACGATCTGCTGCAGTCGATCGTCGAGCGTCACAAGGTCGCCGGCCTCGATGGCAAGTCCTGGCACCTTGGATGATTGGGCGATCCAGACCTCGGCTTCGGGGTCGTGGTTGACGTCGATCTGGAATGGTTGAGGCATGGGTGCTCCTGAAGGTCGGGAGCAATCAATGCTAGTCAGCGATGTCCCCATGGTCTGCGGCATGGATTGGTAGGGGAGCGGTTTCAAAGCTAGTCTGCGACTACCGGAACGCGTGGCACCCGCCACTTCAGTTTGTCAGGATTGCCAGGAGACCCCCGCATGACCGACCGCGCCCAGGCGCTAGCCGCCCAGCTGATCCGCAATTTCCACGAGGCCGAGCTGACCTCGTTCAAGCGCGAGCCGATGTACGAGGCGCGCTCCGCGCGTCTGGCGCGCGGGACCGCCGCGCGCAAGCTCGGCGCGTCCTACGACATCGTCGAGCCCGGCAAGACCACCTGCCCGTACCACCTGCACTACGCGCAGGAGGAGATGTTCATCATCCTCGAGGGCACCGGCACGCTGCGCGTCGCCGGCGAGCGTCTGCCGATCAAGGCCGGCGACGTGATCTTCATCCCCGCGGGCCCCGAGTACCCGCATCACATCATCAACACCTCGGACGCGCCGATCCGCTACCTCTCCGTCAGCACGATGGAACAGCCGGAGATCTGCGTCTATCCGGACTCGAACAAGTTCATGGCCGAACACGTGCCCGCCAACGCGACCCAACCGTTCGAGGCCATCCGCAAGGTGGGCGAGGGCGACCTCGACTACTGGCACGACGAACCCTGAACCGGGCCGCCGCGCTCAATACGTCCGCGAGCCCTTGAACTGCGCGTGCTGCCGACGCTGCAGCGTCGTCTGCTTGCCCATCGCCTCGAAGGACACGCGGGCATGCGCGTCCATGATCGCGATGCCCAGCGCATCCGCCGCGTCCTTGCCCGGTTCGCCGGGCAGCTTCAGCAGCCGCGCCACCATCGCCTGCACCTGCGACTTCGCCGCGCCGCCGTGCCCGGTGATCGCCTTCTTCATCTGCACCGCGGTGTACTCCGACACGTGCAGGTCGCAGGACACCAGCGCCGTCAGCGCCGCGCCGCGCGCCTGCCCCAGCAGCAGCGTCGACTGCGGGTTCACGTTGACGAAGATGATCTCCACCGCCGCGCAGGTCGGCTGGTAACGCGACACCACCTCGCGGATGCCGTCGTAGAGGATCTTCAGCCGGCCCGGCAGGTCGCCGGTCGGCAGCGCGTTGGTCTTGATCGTGCCGCTGGCCACGTACGCCAGCCGCGGCCCGTCCGCGTCGATGACGCCAAAGCCGGTCGTCTGCAAGCCGGGGTCGATGCCGAGGATGCGCATGCCGTCGCCTCCTTCAAGGGTCAAGTGCCGGCGCGGAAATACCACCGCACCGAATGGAAGAACACCGGCGCCGCGAAGCACATCACCGCGATGCGGTCCAGCAGGCCGACCGCGCCGGTGATCGCGCTGCGATTGCCCCAGGCGTTGATGCCCGCGTCGCGCTTGAGCGCCTGCATCACGAACACGCCGAAACTGCCGCAGCCCGCCGCGACGAACGCGGCGATCGCCGCCTGGCCCGCCTTGAACGGCGTGATCCAGTAGAGCAGCGCGCCCACGAGCGCCGCCGTGAACGCGCCGATCCACCACGCCTTCATCGTGAACGAGCGGCTGATGCGGCGCGCCACCGGCTTGGCGCGGAAGCGGCTGGTCGCGATCGCCTGCGCGATCTGTCCGCAGGCCACCACGGCCACCAGGAAGAACAGCAGGAAGGCGCCGCGGCCCTCGTACTTCGGAAACTCGAGCAGCAGCAGCGCCGGCGCGTGCGACAGGCCGTAGACGCAGACCATGATGCCCCACTGGATCTTCGAATTGCGCTCCAGGAAGCGACCCGGGTCGTCCGCCAGCGCGCTGGCCACCGGGATCGCCAGGAAACCGTAGACCGGGATCAGCACCGAGAACAGGTCGAAGTGGCGCGTGCCCACCAGCACGTACTGCAGCGGCAGGATCACGAAGAAGGCCATGATCAGCCCGCGGTGATCGGCGCGGCGGGTGTGCAGCAGCGTGATGAACTCGCGGAAGGCCAGGAACGAGAACACGGCGAACAGCAGCGTCGCGCCCACCGGCCCGGACACCCACGCGGCCCAGAACAGGCAGGCGCCGACCCAGACCATGTTGAGCTCGTGCCGGAACCTGGCCCAGCGCGCCTGCCAGGCTTCCTGCTGGTCGTCGGGGCGCTCGCGCAGCGACCACAGCACCGAGCCGATGCTCACCAGCAGCAGCGCGCCGAACAGCACGACGAACAGGAAGGCGACCTGCTCGCCGCTGTTCAATGACTTGAGCCACCTCATTCCTTCCATCCTCCGGGACGCAGCGCCATCACCGCCGAGCGCGCGCGTTCCAGGAAGGCGCGCTTGTCCTCGCCGGGTTCGATCCGGATCGGCGCGCCGAAGGTGACGGTGCACAGGATGGGCACCGGCACGATCTCGCCCTTGGGCATGACGCGCTGGACGTTGTCGATCCAGGTGGGGATGAGCTGCACGTCGGGGAACTGCTCGGACAGGTGGTAGAGGCCGGCCTTGAAGGCCTGCGGCGCGCCCTTGTTGGAGCGCGTGCCCTCCGGGAAGATGACCAGCGAGTCGCCGCCCTGCAGCGTGTCGACCAGCGGCTCGAGCGGATCCTCGTCGGGTGTCGCGCGCGTGCGGCTCACGTAGACCGCGTTGAACACGGCGCTCGTGAGCCAGGTCTTGAGCGCGGAACTGGTCCAGTAGTCGCGCGCCGCGATCGGGCGGGTGCGGGCGCGGAGTTCGCCGGGCAGCGAGGCCCAGATCAGCACCCAGTCGAAGTGGCTCTGATGGTTGGCGAAGTAGATGCGTTGTTCGGACGTCGGGGGACAGCCTTTCCAGTGTCCCTGCGCGCCGGTGATCAGGCGCGCCAGCCAGGACAGGAACAGGCCGGTGATTTCGGCAAGGACCATGGGACGGATTATCCCGGACTGCGGGTGGGGCGGCTCGGAGTCTCGATCGGCCCAGGACCCGTCTGCGCCGACACCGGAGACGATGACTCCATTCAACGAGGGTTCCACGCCACGATGGCTCTACTCAACGAGGGGTTCAACTCAAGTAAGTCGGTTTCGTTGGAAATCTTGCAAGAACCGGTCATCGTCTCCGGCGGGCGTATGACAAGACACTGGGAGTCTTCTGTCCTTTCCGGTTACGCAGCACGCCGATGACGACCTCCACTCCTGCCCCAGCCAGCAAGACCACGATCGGGATGCCGCCCGTGCCCACCACGACGCCGGTGGCGGACCTTGCCCTGCCCGCCGCGTCCCTGTCCGCCGTGTCCCTGTTCGCCGTGTCCCTGTCCGCCGTGTCCCTGTCCGCCGGCGCGCCTGCATCCGGCGCCACCCGCAGGCCCCGAGGCCACCAGCCCGACGAGGCCGCTCCGCTGGAGGCGTCGGACGGCGGGAACGAGGCGGACGGCTCGACCGACGCCTCGACGGCGTCCGCGGAGGCACCGCCTGCGGCGACGGAGGACCCGGCCAAGGTGGCGGGCGCCGACGCGGACGCGGACGCGGCGACGCACCAGGCGGACTCCTGCCGCGAGGTCCACAGCGACGGCACGGAGGAGGATTGCCACCACGATGCCGTGTGGCCGTGGATGATCGCCGGCGCCGGGGTCCTGCTGGCCGGCGTCGCGAGCGCGGGCGGCCACGGCAGCGACAGCCATGCCAGCGACAGCCGCGCCTCGGCCGCCGCCACGCCGTCGGCGCCCACGCCGCCGCCGTCCCCGCCGGCACCCCCCGCACCGCCGGAAGCCCCGCTGCCTGCGGCGCCGCGGCTGTCCACCAGCTCCGGCAAGGACACGATCGATGGCGCGGGACATGTCGATGTCGCGCTCGCCTCGCCGGGCGGCGCGTGGGTGTACCGCATCGACGGGGACAACACCTGGCACGCCGGCCAGGGCAGCCGCATCGATGCCGCCACCTTGAACCGCGGCGTGCACGCGGTGATGGTCGCGGAGCTCGACGATCAAGGCCGCCGCGGCGACGTCGCCACGCTCGCGGTGCGGGTCCACGACGAGGTGCTCGCGCCGACGCTGACGCTGGCGCACGACAACGGCAGTTCAGGCAGTGCGTCGAACGACGGGCTGAGCAATGACGGCACGATCGCCGTCTCCGGCCTCGCGCCGGGCGCGACCTGGTTCTACCGGGTGAACGACGCGGCCGACTGGGTCCAGGGCACGGGCGGCGAGGTGCCGGGGAGCGTGCTCGTCGCGGGCCTGAACAAGGTCGAGGCCTTCCAGGTCGACGCCGGCGGCGAGCATGGTCCGCTGAGCCATCTGACCGTGACGCTCGACCTCACGCCGCCGGACGCGCCGGTGCTGCAGACCAGCAGCGGCACCGACCTGCTGAACACGAAGGACTTCATCAACGTCTCGGGCATTGAAGCCGGCGCGAGCTGGAAGTTCCGCGTGAACGGGCAGGGCGATTGGATCGAAGGGCAGGACGGGCGCATTCCCGCGACCGCGCTGTCGAATGGCGAGAACCGGCTCGACGTGCTGCAGGTCGATGCGGCCGGCAACCCGGGTGCCGCCGCGACACTGACGGTCCGCCAGGATCTGCATGCGCCGGACATGCTGCATGCCCACCTCGACGGTGGCCATGGCGATCTGGTGCCACTTCAGGGATCGGTCGTTCTCGACAACCTTGAGACCGACGCGACCTGGAAGTACCGCATCAACGGCGAGGGTGACTGGCACGTCGGCAGCGGCTCGCAGCTGGCGGCGACCTATCTGGTCGAAGGTCGCAATGACGTGGCGCTGATGCAGACGGACGCCTCCGGCCACGACAGCGCCGTGAGCTCGATCACCGTCACGCGCGACAGTCTGGCGCCGGACCGTCCCGACCTGGCGACCAGCACCGGCCTGCCGGCGATCAACGGACAGGGCAGCCTGCTGGTTCATCGGCTGGAGGACACCGCGACCTGGGAATACCGGATCGACGGCGGCGACTGGAAGGCCGGGACCGGAGATTCGTTGGCGGCCGGTGCGCTGCATGAAGGCCACCAGACCGTCGACGTGCGCCAGACTGACCTCGCCGGCAATGTGAGCGACGTCGAATCGTTGGCGGTCACCGTCGACAGCGTCGCACCGGACGCCGTGCTCGCGAGCGTCCACAGGCAGGGCGGCGTCGCGGCGCCGGACAATCTGATCAATGCCAGCGGCTATGTCTCGGTCGACGGGCTCGAGCCGGGTGCGAGCTGGGAGTTCAAGGTCAACGGTGACGAGCATTGGCGCGAAGGCCATGGTACACAGCTGGCGACGCGTGTCCTGGATGAGGGTGCCAATACCGTCGAGGTCCGGCAGGTCGATGCCGCGGGCAATGCCGGGGCGGCGGACACGGTGCAGTTGTCCTTGGACGCGACGCCGCCCGTGATCGAGGTGACGGCCCCCAATGCCCCCTTCGCGAGCGACTCGCTCCTGCAACTCAATGGACAGAGCGGCGTCACGGTGGCGACCCACGGCAGTGACGTCGTCGATGTGAGGATCGGCGGCTCCAGTTACGCCTTTGGCGCGGATGGCGGGGCCAGTTGGGCCGCGGACTACTTCAGCGCGGGACAGACCAGCAACACGCCGGCACAGAGCACCTTGCTGATCACGGCGTCCGACAAGGCCGGCAACACGTCGACCCGCGTGCTGACCGTGCGGGCGGACACGATTGCGCCCAACGCGCCGGACGTGACGCTGAAGAATGACACCGGTCCGTATCACGCGGACCGCATCACTGCGGATGGGACCGTGCTGGTCTCAGGGCTCAAGGCCGGAGAGTATGTCCACTACAGCATCGACAACGGTCAGCACTGGTCGGACTGGCAGAGCGGCGGAGAGATTCCGGGCTCGGCATTCGGCGCGGATGGCGACAAGCACGTGCTCGTGCAGTTGACCGACAGCTTCCTCAATCTCAGCCCGACGACGTCACTTCAGTTCACGCTCAACGCCTCGGTGATCTGACGGCCACGACCGGCCCGGTCAGCGGCTGACGCCCCGCCCTGCGCAGGGAGGCTTCCTCATTCAGCGCGGATCAACTGTGTCGCCTTCTCCGCGATCGCCACCACTGGCGCGTTCGTGTTGCCGCTGACCACGCTCGGCATGATCGATGCGTCCACGACGCGCAAGCCCTCGATGCCTCGCACGCGCAGGTGGTCGTCGACGACGGCCAGGTCGTCGTTGCCCATGCGACACGAGCCGACCGGGTGGTAGACCGTGTCGACGCGTCGGCGCAGCAGCGCCTCGATGTCGGCGTCCGCGTCCACGCCGGCGCTCCAGGTCTCGTTCTTCCAGAACGCCTTCATCGACGGCGCACGCATCAGATCGCGCGTGAGCTTGTAGCCCTCGATCAATTCCCGCACGTCCTCGGCGTCCTGCAGGAAGGCCGGATCGATCCTCGGCGCGGCCAGCGGATCGGCGCTGGCAAGCGTCAGCGCGCCGCGGCTGCGTGGCCTGAGCAGGCACACGTGACACGACAGCCCATGCCCCAGCCGCAGCTTGCGCGCGTGGTCCTCGACCAGCGCCACGACCAGGTGCAGTTGCACGTTCGGCGCGGGCAGGCCGGGGCGCGTCGACAGGAAGCCGCCGCATTCGGCGAAATTGCTGGTCACGAGCCCGCGCCGTTCGCGGCGATAGCGCTGCAGCTGTCCGACGAAGCGGGCGCTGCCGCGCGCGGAGATGCCCGCGAGATCGAGGCAATCGGACTCATAACCGAAGACGAAGTCCGGATGGTCGTGCAGGTTGCGACCGACGCCGGGCAGGTGGTGCCGCACCGCGATGCCGTGCGCCTGCAGCTGCGCGCCGTCGCCGATGCCCGACAGCATCAGCAACTGCGGCGACTGCAGCGCGCCGGCGCAGACAATGACTTCGCGCCTCGCCCGCAACGTACGTCGAAGGCCGCCTTGCAGCACCTCGACGCCAACCGCGCGCCGCTCGTCGAGCACCAGCGACAACGCGCGCACGCCGGTCTCCACGCGCAGATTGGGCCGCTGGCCCAGATGCGGTTCGAGATAGGCGCGCGCGACGCTCCACCGCTCGCCCTCGTGCTGCGTGACCTGATAGACGCCGAGACCCTCGAGGTCGGCGCCGTTGAAATCCTCGAGGACCGCGTGGCCCGACTCCCGCGCCGCCGCCCGCCACGCCGCGTGGATCGGCGAATCGGTGCGCAGGTCCCCGACGCGCAACGGGCCGTCCTGCCCGTGCCACGGGGCGCCGAAGCGCTCGTTGCGCTCGGCCTGGATGAAGAAGGGCAACAGGTCGTCGTAGCCCCAGCCGACGTTGCCGGCCGCGGCCCATGCGTCGTAATCGCTGCGGTGTCCGCGCGTGTAGACCATCGCGTTGATGGCGGACGATCCGCCCAGCGCCTTGCCGCGCGGCTGGTAGCCGCGCCGGCCGTTCAGGCCGGACTGCGGCTCGGTCTGGAAACCCCAGTTGTTGAGCTTCGCGGCGACCTGCAGCACCCCGGCGAAGGGCGTGGTCGTGACCCAGCTGTCGCCCCGGCCTCCCGCTTCGAGCAGCAGCACGCGACAGCCGGGATCCTCGCTGAGCCGGCTCGCGAGCACCGCGCCCGCGGAGCCGCCGCCGACGATCAGGATGTCGGCATCGCTTCCGTCCGCCGCGCTCATGCGATCTTCTTCAGCAGGCCGAGCAGGCGGTCGAAGGTCGCGCCGTACGGCGGATGGAACAGCTTCGTGCCGGCGAAGCGCGACTGCAGGAACACCGGCTTGAGCTTGCTGAAGGTGTTGAAGCCCCAGACGCCGTGGTACGCGCCCATGCCGCTGGCGCCGACGCCGCCGAAGGGCTGTTCCTCCTGGCCCAGGTGCCAGATGCAGTCGTTGACCGTGACACCGCCGGCATGGGTGCGGGCGAGCACGTCGTCGCGCGCGGCCTTGTCCTCGCCGAACCAGTACAAGGCCAGGGGCCGGTCGCCGCCGTTGACGTGCGCGATCGCCTCGGACGGATGACCGTACGGCACGATCGGCAGCAGCGGGCCGAAGATCTCCTCGCGCATGACCGCCATCTCGGGGGTGGTGTCGAGCAGCAGCGTCGGGACCAGGCGACGGTCCGCGGGCGCGTCGTCGTGCGTGGGTCGCAGCGCCGCGCCGCGGGCTTGCGCGTCTTCCAGCAGGCCCTTCAGCCGCGCGTGATGGCGCGGACTGACGATGGCGGTGTAGTCCGGATTGCCTTCGATGCGGGGATACAGCCGACGCACGGCGGCCACGATCGCATCGGCCAGCGGTTGCACGAGCTCCTTCGGTGCCAGCACGTAATCCGGCGCGACGCAGGTCTGTCCGGCGTTGAGCAGCTTGCCGAAGGCGATGCGCTCGGCGGTGCGCCCGAGGTCGGCGCTGCGGTCGACGATCGCCGGCGACTTGCCGCCGAGTTCGAGCGTGACCGGGGTCAGGCGTTGCGCCGCGGCCTGCGCGACCAGACGACCCACGGGCGTCGAGCCGGTGAAGAACAGATGGTCGAAGGGCAGTTGCGTGAAGGCCTTGCCGACCTCCGCATCGCCGGTGACGACGGTCATCTCGTCGGGCGCGAAGTGCTGGGCGACGAGCCTGGCCATCAGCGCCGAGGTGGCCGGCGTCAGCTCCGACGGCTTGATCATCACGCGATTGCCGGCGGCCAGCGCCGCGAGCGCGGGCGCCATCGCGAGGTAGTACGGATAGTTCCACGGCGAGACGATGCCGACCACGCCGAGCGGTTGCGGCATCAGCCGGTTGCCGGCGGGCAGGAAGTGCAGGGCGGTCGGGGCGCGCTTGACGGCCATCCAGCGCCTGAGATGCCGCATCGCATGCCGGGCGCCTGACTGCACGGTGAACAGATCGGCCAGCAGGCTCTCGTGCCGCGAGCGGTGGCCGAAGTCGCGGGACATCGCGTCGGCAAGCGCCTCCGCGTGCTCGACGCTCATCCGCAGCAGCCGCGCCAGACGGTCCCGGCGCTGCGCACAGGTCGGCATCCGCTCGCGATCGAACGCGGCGCGCTGCTGCTCCAACACAAGGTGCAGGCGCTCGTGCAGGGCTTGGTCCATGGGGTGTCTCCGCCTTGTCGTTCTTGAATGGGAGCAAGCGTACGCCCGCTCCGCGGCCGCGCCCAGGCCGTGCGATCCCGAGTAGAGACCAATGACTAATCCGCGTCAGTCACTTGACGCATTTCGAGTATTGCGAGAATTTCGAGTGTCCTTAGACTTTCAGCTCACAGCCATGGCAACGATCAAGTCGGTTTCCTCGTCCAGCCTTGTTCTCGACGTAGGGCCACTCGTCGACGCGGTCAGGCGGCATGTGCCGCTCTCCGCGGCGAAGGAGAAGCTGGTCAGGCAGGCCTTCGAGCAGGTGCTCGGTGCCCAGTTGCTCAGACCCGCAGCAAAACCTGACCCTGCAACACGTTCAAAGACAAAGAAGGATGGTGAAGACATGGTGCTGACCACGCAACAGGCGGCGAACCTCGTGAAAGTGTCGCGGCCGTACTTGACGGCCCGGATCGATGCGGGGGAGATCCCTCTGTTCCAACGGGTGGGGAATCAACGCCGGGTGCTGAAGTCGGATCTGCTGGCTTGGCAGAAGCGTGCCCGGCGCCAGCAGTGGGACGCGCTGCAGCAGCTGGGTCAGTCGGTCGGCGAAGAGTATGAGGCCGTGGATCTGTGACTGATGCGATCAGCGTGCCCGTCGTTGCCGACGCAGATACGCTGTTCGGTGGGACCACACGGGCTTTGCTCATTCATCTCGACTACGAAGGACTCATCGAGCTCCGCTGGAGTGCGGACATCCTGTCGGAGATGAGTCGAGCCCTCGTGCGTTCGGGACGACGAAGGGATCTCGCGCATGCTCACCAGAACGAGGTCTTGATGCGACTTTCGCTGCCAGAGGCCGAGGTGAATGCCGAGGATATTCAGCGAGAACTCATCGGGGCGAAGCACGCTGTCCGCTCCATGAAGGATGCCCACGTGGCGGCGTGCGCCATGGCGCTTGTTCCGCGCGAGTCAGAAGACGTGGTCCATCTCCTGACCAAGAACTTGAAGGACTTTCGCAGACTCGCGCTCCGACGGGTGGGGATCGATCTCCAGCACCCGGACGGCTTTCTCTCGGCGCTCTTCGTCGATCACTCCGCAGGGTTCCTCCGAGCTTTCAACGCCTATCGACGGGCGCTTCGGAGTGGCGAGCCAGCGGCGTTGACGCTGTCTCGACTTGCTCTGGACGGGCAGGAGATCACGGCGTGTCAACTGGCCATCTGCATGGAGGTCGATGGCAACTCGCCCCAGTAACGCAAAAGCCCGGCCGGAGCCGGGCTTTGTCTCGCGGGCTCCGAGGAGCCCGTCCGGATCGCCGCGAGGCGATCGCGGCGATCAGAAGCGGTAGCCGACGCCCAGCGTCACGCCGGTCGCCTTGACGCTGTCCTTGTTGTAGTAGCTGGTGTAGTCCAGCGCGCCGTACCACTGCTTGTTGAAGGAGTAGCTCACGCCAACGCCGTACGACACGTCGCCGTCGCTGTCGGAACCGGACTCGTTGCCGAAGCTGGACTTGATCTTCGTGTGCACGTAGCCCAGGCGGCCGAACACTTCGAAGCCGTTGCCGAAGTCGTACTTCGGCTTCAGGTACACGCCGTAGGCGTTCGAGACCTTGGTCTTGACGCCGAAGGTCTTGTCGTCCTTGACGCCGGTGGCCAGCATGCCTTCGACGGCCAGGTAGGGGTGCACGTTCCAGCCCACGAGGCCGCGCAGCAGGCCCGGCTCCAGGTCGGTGCCGCCGGCGTCGATGGTGATGAAGCTGTAGCCCACCTCACCGTACAGCTCTGGCTTCGGTGCTTGGGCTTGGGCGGCGCCGGCCAGCAGGAGGGCGGCGGCAATGGCGGAGATCTTTTTCATGTTTGCTTGCTCTTGAACAACAGCACCAGAACGGTGCCGGGGCGCAAGGTAGCACCGGGATCAGGGGAAACCCGATCGCCAGCGCCGCGAACATGTCACATTTCTTTCCGCAGTTGTCCCCGCGCGACGGCAAGGCCGTCGCGGGGCCATCGTGGGGCGAGGGTCGGATGTGTGTTTGACGACGCCTTCACGCGACGGTGAAGGCGCGCTCGCACTCAATGACGGAAGTGGCGCACGCCCGTGAACACCATCGCGATGCCGCGCTCGTTGGCGGCGGCGATGACTTCCTCGTCGCGCATCGAGCCGCCCGGCTGGATCACGCAGGAGGCGCCCGCGTCGGCCAGCACGTCCAGGCCGTCGCGGAACGGGAAGAACGCGTCGCTCGCCACGGCCGAGCCCGTGAGCGGCAGGCCGGCGTTCTCCGCCTTGATCGACGCGATGCGCGCCGAATCGATGCGGCTCATCTGGCCGGCGCCGACACCCAGGGTCATGCCACCGCCGCAGAAGACGATCGCGTTGCTCTTCACGTACTGCGCGACGGTCCACGCGAACATCAGGTCGTCCAGCTGCTGCGCCGTCGGCTGCAGCGTCGTGACGACCTTCAGGTCGGCCTTCGTCAGGAAGTGGTTGTCGGCGGTCTGCACCAGCAGCCCCGAGCCGACGCGCTTGACGTCCTGCGCGTTGCGGCCCTGGTCCCAGGGACGCGCGCCGCCCGGCGGCAGCGCGATCTCGAGCAGGCGCACGTTGACTTTGCCCTTGAAGACCTCGCGCGCCTCGGCGCTGAAGGACGGCGCCATCAGCACCTCGACGAACTGCTTGGACACCAGCTCCGCGGCGGCGCGGTCCACCTCGCGGTTGAAGGCGATGATGCCGCCGAAGGCGCTGGTGGGGTCAGTCTTGAAGGCCTTCGCGTAAGCCTCGGCCGCGTTCGCCGCCACGGCCACGCCGCAGGGGTTCGCGTGCTTGATGATCACGCAGGCCGGTGCGTCGAAGCTCTTCACGCATTCCCACGCGGCGTCCGCGTCGGCGATGTTGTTGTAGCTCAGTTCCTTGCCCTGCAGCTGCTTGCCGGTCACCAGCGAGCCGGGCGCCGGATGCAGGTCGCGGTAGAGCGCGGCGGTCTGGTGCGAGTTCTCGCCGTAGCGCAGGTCCTGCACCTTGATGAAGCTGCTGTTCATCTGCGCGGGGTACTCGGACAGCGAGCCGTCTTCCAGGCGCGCGCTCAGGTAGTTGCTGATCGCGGCGTCGTACTGCGCGATGCGGTTGAAGGCGGCCACCGATGCGGCGAAGCGCGTCTTGTCGCTGGTCTTGCCGTCGGCCTTCAGCTCCTCGAGCACCTGCGCGTACTGCGACGCGTCGGTCAGCACCGTCACGTCCTTCCAGTTCTTGGCCGCGCTGCGGACCATCGCCGGACCGCCGATGTCGATGTTCTCGATGGCGTCCTCCAGCGTGCAGCCGGGCTTGGCGACGGTGGCTTCGAACGGGTACAGGTTGACCGCCAGGATGTCGATCGTGTCGATGCCGTGCTGCTGGATCGCGGCGACGTGCTCGGGCAGATCGCGGCGGGCCAGCAGGCCGCCGTGGATCTTCGGATGCAGCGTCTTCACGCGGCCGTCCAGCATCTCCGGGAAGCCGGTGTGCTGCGCGACCTCGGTCACCGGCAGGCCGGCGTCTGCCAGCAGCTTGGCGGTGCCGCCGGTGGACAGCAGACGCACGTTCAGCGCGTGCAGCGCCTTGGCGAAATCGACGATGCCGGTCTTGTCGGAGACCGAGATCAGGGCGGTGAGTTGGGCCATGGGAGCTCTCTAAAGGGGATTCGGTTCGGCGCGCGGGGCTCAGATCAATTTATGTTCGACGAGCTTGCGGCGCAGCGTGTTTCTGTTGATGCCGAGCCACTCGGCGGCCTTGCTCTGGTTGCCGTCGCTGTGCTGCATCACCACTTCCAGCAGCGGCTTCTCGACAAGGCGGATCAGCATCTCGTGCATCGAGTGCGGGACTTCGCCGCCGAGGTCGCGGAAGTAGACCTCCAGGTTTTCGCGGATGCAGGAGTCGATCGGTTTGGGCGTCATGCCGTCAGCCTTCTTTCTTGGTCTTGGTGTTGTTCGTCGTTCGCGGCGGCGGCTGCGTCAGTGTTGTCGTCTTCGAGGCTGTCGTCGTTCGCCGGCAGGTAGGGCAGCCGGTCATGGTCGTCCGCCAGCGCGTCGAGCCAGTCCGTCAGCGCGCGGACCTGGTCGTCGCAACTCTCGAGGGTGTTCATGCGGCGGCGGAAGTCCTCGCCGCCGGGCAGCGCGCGCACGGCCCAGCCGATGTGCTTGCGCGCGCTGCGCATGCCGGTCAGTTCACCATACAGCGCGTAGTGGTCGTGCAGGTGCTCGATCAGCCAGCCCTTGGCGTCGGCGATGCGCGGTGCGGGCAGTTCCTCGCCGGTGGCCAGGAAGTGCGCGATCTCCGCGAAGATCCACGGGCGGCCCTGCGCCGCGCGGCCGACCATGATCGCGTCCGCGCCGGTGGCGGCCAGCACCTCGCGCGCCTTGAGCGGCGTGTCGATGTCGCCGTTGGCGACGACCGGGATGCGCAACGCCGCCTTCACCGCGGCGATCGTGTCGTACTCGGCGCGGCCGCTGTAGCCCTGCTCGCGCGTGCGGCCGTGCACGGTGACCATCGCGATACCGGCGGACTCCGCCGCGCGCGCCAGCGCCACCGCGTTCTTCTCCGCCTGGCACCAGCCGGTGCGCATCTTCAGCGTGACCGGCACGCCGCGCGGCGCGCACGCGGCCACCACCGCCTCGACGATCTCCAGCGCCAGCGCCTCGTCCTGCATCAGCGCCGAACCGGCCCACTTGTTGCAGACCTTCTTGGCCGGGCAGCCCATGTTGATGTCGATGATCTGCGCGCCACGGTCCACGTTGTACGCGGCGGCCTCGGCCATCATCGACGCCTCCGTCCCGGCGATCTGCACGGAGATCGGCGCCGACTCGCCCTCATGGTTCGCGCGGCGCGAGGTCTTCAGGCTGTTCCACAAGTCCTTGCGCGAGGTCACCATCTCGCTCACCGCATACCCCGCGCCGAGCTTCTTGCACAGCACGCGGAAGGGCCGGTCGGTCACACCCGCCATGGGGGCGACGAACAGACGGTTCGGCAGGACGTAGGGACCCAGCGTGAGAGGGCCGGGCAGCGGCGTGGGCATCGGGAACAGTGGGGCGGTTGCACAAAAAAGAGGCAGAAGTATACCGCCCCCGACCCGCCCGTTCCCAGTTCCCGTCAGAGCGACGGCTGCTTGCGCCAGAGCATGAAGCCCTGCTCGACGAAGCGGTTCATCACGCGGTCCTGCGACAGCTTGTAGACCGCGCGGGCGATGCGGCCCCGGAGCTCCGGCGAGTTGCAACGCGAGCGGTGCGACAGCGTCACGTACAGGCCCTCGCGCGCGATCGCCGGCATCAGCGGCTGGATCGCCGGACCGCCGTTGCGCGCGGCATAGGCCTCGGCCGGCGTGTCCTCATAGATCATGTAGTCGGCGCGGCCGCGCTGCAGCATCAGGATCGCCTGCTCGATGCTCGCGACCTGGCTGATCTTCAGCGACTGGCGGGCGTAGTTGTCGAACTCGACGCCGAAGCTGTTGTTGATCACCGTCACGCCCTGCTTGGGCGCGAGGTCGCTCCAACGCTTGTACGCGACCGGCGCCGCGGTCCGCGTCCAGATGACGCTGCGCGTCTCGCGGAACGCGGGGTGGAAGTAGTCCATGTACTCGGTACGCGGCAGCGTGAAGAAGGCGCCCGCGATCAGGTCGATGCGGCCCGCGCGCATCTCCTCCTGCACACGGCCCCACGGCCCGACGTAGCGGGTCTCGATCGGGATGCCGATCTCCGCGGCGAACCACTGCATCATGTCCGCATTGGCCCCCACCAGCTTCTGCTCGTCCGTCGGATCGCGCCAGAGGTAGGGGGGATACTGAGGATTGCCGGACGCGATCAGCATCGGGCAGCCGGCGATCGGTGCCGGGGAAGTCTGCGGGGACGTCGACGGCCCGGGCGCCGCGCTTGCCTGTGGGGCGGACTGCGGCGGCGCGGTCTGCGCCATCGCGACGACACCCCACTGCGGCGGCCCGCCGGGCCCCGACCCGGCGACGGTCAGGCCGATCAACGTGAACGACGAGACGGCAAGGCGGCGCAAGGACATGGTCTTCAGATAATCCCACGCATGGAAGCTTGGCTGCAACAGATGATTCACCTGATGCTGGAGACCCTATCTCTCCCGCAGGTGGGGCTGGGCGCGGTGTTCGTCATCGCGCTGGTCTCGGCGACCTTGCTGCCGATGGGATCGGAGCCCGTCGTGCTGCTGCTGGTGCACGCGAAGCCGGAGCTCTTCTGGCCCGCGATCCTCGTGGCCACGGCCGGCAACACGATCGGCGGCGCGATCACCTGGTGGATGGGCTACGGCGCGGAACGCGCGTACGAAGCCGCCGTGCACCACACGCCGCGGGACCAGCGCGTGCTCGGCTGGCTGCGTCGCTTCGGCGCCAGGACCTGCCTGATGAGCTGGCTGCCCATCGTCGGTGATCCGCTATGCGCCCTCGCGGGCTGGCTGCGTCTGCCGTTCTGGCCTTGCGTGGCCTACATGGCGGTGGGCAAATTCATGCGCTACCTGCTCATGACCGCCATCGGCATCGCCATTTTTGAGTGAGCCGCGTCGGCCGCGGGTGGGTTGGGCTTCCCGGCACAATTCCGGGACCCAAGAGGAGACCCCCCATGAGCACCCCCAGCACCCCGGCGTACGACGCCCTGTGCCAGCGCCACCAGCGCATCCATCGTCTGTCCCACCTGCAGGCGATCGCCTCGTGGGACCAGTCCGCCTTCATGCCGGCGCGTGGCGCGCAGGCCCGCGCCGAATCGCTCGCCGAGATGGGCGGGCTGCTGCACCAGCTGGGCACCGACCCGGCGCTGCGCCAACTGCTCGACGACGCGGCGCAGGAGCCGCTCGACGACTTCCAGCGCGCCTCGCTGCGCGAGATGCGCCGCGTGTGGCGCTCGGCGAACGCGGTGCCGCAGCGGCTCGTGGAGGCGCGCTCGCTGGCCAACTCGCATTGCGAGCATGAGTGGCGCCATCAGCGCGCCGCCAATGACTGGACCGGCTACGTCGAGAACCTGCGCCCGGTCGTCCGCTACGCGCGGGAAGAGGCGCAATGCCTGTCCGATGATTCGGGCCTGAGTCGCTACGACGCGCTGCTCGACCACTACGAGCCCGGCATGCGTTCGGCCGACATCGACCGCGTCTTCGGCGATCTGCGCCAGTGGCTGCCCGGCCTGATCCGGCAGGTGATGGCGCGCCAGGCGACCGACAGCGTGATCCATCCGCAAGGGCCGTTCCCCGCCGCGTCGCAACGCGCGCTGGGCCTGGATGCGATGAAGCTGCTGGGCTTCGACTTCGAGGCGGGTCGCCTCGACGAGAGCGCCCATCCGTTCTGCGGCGGCGTGCCGGAGGACGTGCGGATGACGACGCGTTATCGCGACGACGGCTTCCTGCAGAGCCTCACCGGCACCATCCACGAGACCGGCCACGGCCGCTACGAGCAGAACCTGCCGCGCGAGTGGCTCGGCCTGCCGGTGGCCGGCGCGCGATCGATGGGCCTGCACGAGAGCCAGAGCCTGTCCTTCGAGATGCAGCTGGCCTCGCATCCCGGCTTCGCCGGACTGCTGCAGCCGCTGGTGGAGCGTCATCTCGGCCAGCAGCCGGGATTCGCCGCGGACAACCTGCACAAGCTGATGACGCGCGTCGCGCCGGGCTACATCCGCGTGGACGCCGACGAGGTGACCTACCCGGCGCACGTGATCCTGCGCTACGAGATCGAACGCCCGTTGATCGAAGGTGAGATCGAGGTCGAGGACATCCCCGCGCTGTGGGACGCCAAGATGCAGGAACTGCTGGGCCTGGACACGCGCGGCAACTACAAGGACGGCTGCATGCAGGACGTGCACTGGGGCTGCGGGCTCTACGGCTACTTCCCCTGCTACACGCTGGGCGCGATGTACGCGGCGCAGTGGTTCGCGACGATGCGCCGCGAGCGGCCCACCCTGGACGCGGAGATCACGCGCGGCGAACTCACGCCGGTCTTCGACTGGCTGAAGGCCCGCGTGTGGTCGCAAGGCAGCCGCTGGGAGACGCCGGAGCTGGTGCAGCGCGCCAGCGGCGAGGCGCTGAACCCGGCGCACTTCCGCCGCCACCTGGAAGCGCGCTACCTGGGCTGACGCGACGCCGCTTCGCCAATGGAAAAGGGCACCCCGCGTGGGGTGCCCTTTTCTCCTTGCGCGTCCGCGGTCTCTACCCACGGCGCTCCCAACGAGTCGTCGAGGACTCGAATGCTGGATGACAGCTCGCCCCTGGCGGGGTCAGGCCTTGCCGGCGGCCTTGCGGCGCACGACGAAGCCCATCATCCCGAGGCCGGCCAGCAGCAGCACGATGCTCTGCGGTTCCGGCACGGCGCTGACGCTGACGTTGTCCAGCGAGGTGCCGTAGGAATCGCTGATGCCCGCCGCGGCGAAGCGCAGCGTCATCGGGCTGCCGGTGCCGGTGAAGGTGGTGGTCAGGGTCTGCCAGGTGGTGGTCGTGTTGTTGCCGACCAGGCCGCTCAGGCCGCCGATGCTCCAGTCGATGCCGTTGCTGGCGGCGCTGCGGAAGTCGGGGCGGTTGGCGTAGGAGAACGACAGCGTGTAGGTCGCGCCCGCCACGGTGTTCAGCGTCTGGCTGATCCAGCTGTTGCCGGTGGTGTCGAGCTCGACGTAGTTGCCGCCGCTGAACGCGCTGCCCGCGACGTTGTTGCGGATCTCCAGGCCGTTCGGGCCGACGGTCCAGCCGGCGGTGCTGCCGACGATGCTGTAGCTGCCGTTGCCGATCGCGTTCGATTCGAAGCTGCCGTTGTTGATCAGGTTCACCGGGGCCGCCAGGGCGACCAGCGGGGCGGCGAAGAGGACGGCGGCGAGGAGGCGCTTCATGGGACAGGCTCGGGAAGTTCGACAAGAGGTGCGCAGGAGCGTCTGCGCTTGTGTCGAATTGTTCGAGACCGTCTCGCGGGTGCCATCCCCCTGGGCGATGGGGATGGCGATGCGTTTCGTGACGCAGTGCACGCCGCAGCGCGGCGCGCCGGGGTCAGGTGGTGCGCTTGCCGCCCTTCGTGGCGTTCGTGGCCTTCGCGGACTTCGTCGCCGGGCGCTTCGGGCTGGGCTTGGTCGCCGGCTTGGGCGCCACGCCGGCCTGCGCGGCACGCAACATCGCGACTTCCGCGGACAGCGCCCCGATGCGTTCCTTCAACTGCGCGACGTCGTCCGCCGCCGGCACGCCCAGCCGTGTGAGCGCGCGCGCCACGCGATCCTCGAAGATCGATTCCAGCTTGTCCCAATGCTGGCCGGCACGCGAGCCGACTTCGCCGGCCAGATCGCTCATGCGGCGCGCGGTGGCGTCGAGCGTCGCCTCGGCCTTGCCGACGGTGGCGGTGCCCTGGTCCTGCGCCTTCGCGAACGCCGCCAGCCCGGCCGACCAGATCTGCTGCGCCGAGGTCTTCACCTGCTCCGCGAACGGCGTGTCCGCCGCTTCGGCCGCCTTGGCCTTGGATGCTTTGACCGCCTTGGCCGCCTTGGCCGAGTCTGGCGAGGCGGACCCGGCATCCTTGCGGCGGCCTTGCGCGGGCTGGGGCGCGGCCGTCTTCTGTTGCTTCTTGACCATGGGCATTCCTTGTCGTCGTGGGGCGAGGGATCTGAGGCCCGTCGCTCGCCGAGAACCGGACTATAGGCGGCGTGTCGTGCCTCACGCTGACTTCGACCTGACCCGCAACCCCCCATCGGGGCGATGGGTGCAGGGACCAGAATATTGGCCATGTCCTTGCCGCCCTCTTTGCCGACCTCGTCGCGGGGCCGCCACCCCGGCGACGAATTCCCCGACACCGTGCCCCAGCCGCTGACTGATCCGTCCCCGGCCCTGCCGCCGCTGGCGATGGCGGGGGAGCTGCCGCTGCGCAAGGGCGCGTTCATCGACTGTCCGCAATGCCGTGCGCCGATGCGCCATGTGAGCCTGCCCGGCCACCACGCGCCGGCGACGGTCGACATCGATCATTGCGAGCCCTGCGGCCTGGTCTGGTTCGACGCGCGCGAGTCGGTGCATCTCTCGACGGCCGCGTGGATCCAGCTGTTGCGCGACCTGAATCGCCTGCGCCGAAGCGACCGGCCGCATCAGCCGAATCGCGCCTGCCCGCTGTGCGCGAAGGCGCTGAAAGAGGTTCGCAACCTCACGCGCTACGGGCGCTTCCCGGTGCTGGAGTGCGGCAGCTGCGGCGGCCATCTGCACAGCCAGGCCGGCATGCTGGCCGAGCGCGGCCTGGTCCGTCCCCTGCTGCCCGGCGAGCGCTACGCGCTGCAGGCCGAGAAGCGCACGCTGTCGTGCCTGAGTTGTGGCGGCCCGGCGGACGGCAAGAGCGAGGACTGCACCTGGTGCAAGAGCCCGCTGCTGATGGTGGACATGCCGCGCCTGGCGAATGCGCTGCGCAGGCGCTCGCCGTCGGAGCCGCTGCTGATGCCCAACGGCGGCAAGCCGGTCGGCTGGTCCTGCCGCGGTTGCGGCGCGCCGATGGACCCGACGCGCGAGACGCGCTGCGGGCGTTGCCATCACACGGTCGTCGCGCCGTCGATGGACGACCTGGGACCCTTGCTCGACGCCCTCGAACACGATGGACAGGAGGCCGACGAACAGCTCGAGCGCGAGCGCCGCGCGCGGCTGGCCTCCTATAACTTCGAGCAGCGCGATCCGGCCGGCGGCAAGCACGGCCTGTTCTGGAAGGGCAAGTACGAGAAGCGCTACGACGCGGAGAACGAGCGTCGCGAGGGCCGCCGTGATGGCGGGCGCGACTGGTCGTCGTCGGGTTGGCCCTCGTCCTCGGACGGTTCGCCGCCCACGCTGATCGAGATCGCGATGCGTCTGGCTTCTCTGTTGCTGAAGTGATCTGTGCGCGCCGTGAGCCTGGCGCCCGAATGAACACGCAGGGCGCGCCGTGGGCGGTGCCCGGTTAGAGCTCCAGCACCCCGATCGGCTTTGCGCAGGCCGCGGGCGTGCCGCCGCCGCGCACGACGAAGGGCAGCTCGCCCCACGGGCCCGAGTCGCGCGGGCAGCCGTTGCGCAGCGTCCCGCCCGGGCAGCCGCAGCCCTTGGTCTTGACCAGCTTGTCCAGCGTCTGTGACTGCTGCGGATTGAGCTTGGGCAGCTCGTGCTTGAAGACCAGCTGCAACGCTGTCGTCGGGGCGGGCGCGTCCAGCGCGGGCACCGGGCCGAGCAGCGTCGCCATCGACTGGGTTTCCTTCAGCGCGGCCGCGGGCTTCATGCCCTTGGCGCGGCGCAGATAGTTCAGCGCCACTTCCATCGCCGCGTAACCGCGCGCGGCCGAGGCCGTGAACGGCTTGCGGAACGCGGCCCCGTAGGTGTTGGCCACCTGGTCCCAGCGGCCGCGGTCGATCGTCAGGACCGGGCATAGCACGGCGTCGACGCGCTCCGACAGCGTCGCGTCGAAGTCCATCCAGCACGAGGTCCGCGCGCTGATCCGCAGGCCGGTCTGGCGGCGCAGGTCGGCGGCGATCTTCTCGCCGGCATTGAGTTCGATACGGCCCAGCTGCAGCTGCAGGTCCTGGGCCTTCATCCGCTCCGCGTTGCTGGAGATGAACGGGATGCCCGCGGCCCGCAGCGCGTCCGCGCCGGCATTGATCTCGCACCAGTTGCCCAGCACGACGTCGACCTTGGCCTTGATGAACTCCTGGGAGATGGCGTCCGCCTTGCGGGCGTCGCAGCCGCTGTCCTTGACGATCAGCTTGGGCGCGGCGTCGCCGGGCCAGGTCTTGAGTGCCAGCGTCATGCCGAGCTGGAGTTCCTCGGCCTGCTCGGCGCTTGGATAACTGCCCGGCAGGATGACCCCGATGGTGGCGGCGGCGGCGGGCGCGGCGGCGCACAGCCATGCGGCCGGCAGCACGGCGACCAGGGCGCCGGCCAGGACCTTGCGGATGTTCATGACGATCCCTCTTGTTCTTCGTGGCCGTGGTCGGCCGTTCGTTGACTTTGTCGCCCGAACTGCTTGGTGGCGTCCGAGTCCGGAGGTATCGCCTGCGCGGAGGGCGCGCGCACTGGAGGTTTTCCCGGAAGTCCCCACGAATGAAAACGCCCCGGCGGGCCGGGGCGGTAAGACGTCACAGTCGTGACAGGAAGTGCGGCATGCGCGCAACGCAGGCCGTACAGCGCACGAGGCTCAGAGAGGCCAACCCTGCAGCACCAGCTTGCCACGTTGGCGCTGACTCTCCTGCAGCGCGTGAGCGCGCTTGAGGGTCTCGGCGGTGATCGGGCCGACGACGTCGGACAGCGTGGTGCGGATCTTCCCGGCGTCGACCAGGGCCGCGACCTCGCTCAGCAGGCGGCCTTGCGCGGCGATGTCGTGCGTCGCATGCATGCTGCGCGTGAACATCAGTTCCCAGTGCAGCGACAGCGACTTGCCCTTGAGCGCCATCACGTCCAGGTCGTTCGGGCCGAAGTCGTCGATCATCGCCAGCTTGCCCTGCGGCTCCAGCGCCTCGACGAACCCCTGGAAGTGCTGCGGCGTGTGGGTGAGGCTGGTGACGTAGCGCAGCGGCGGCACACCGTGCTTCTGCAGCGCGGCGATCTGCGGGGCGATCGGTTCGCGATGGTTGATCACGTGGTGCGCGCCCAGCGCCTGGAGCCACTTGCCGCCTTCACCGTCCGGCTCGGAACTGGTGCCGATGACCGTCAGGTGGTCGTACCGGCGCGCCAGCTGGACCAGGATCGAGCCCACGCCGCCGGCCGCGCCGGTCACCAGCAGGCTGACCGGACGCTCCGGCTGCTGCTGCACCTGCAGACGGTCGAACAGCAGCTCCCAGGCGGTGATGGCGGTCAACGGCAGCGCGGCGGCTTCGGCGTCGCTGAGCGAGGCCGGCGCCTTCGCGGCGATGCGATGGTCGACGCTCTGGAACTGCGCGTTGCTGCCGGGACGCGTGATGTCGCCGGCATACCAGACGCGATCGCCGACGGCGAAGCCGGTCACCTCCGGTCCGATCGCGCGGACCGTGCCGACGGCGTCCCAGCCGAGGATCACGGGCGTCGTGCCGTCGGCGCTGGCACGGCGCACGCGGATCTTGGTATCGACCGGATTGACGGCGATGGCGGCGACCTCGACCAGCAGGTCCTTCGGACCGGGGGCGGGCGTGGGCAGTTCGAGGTCGATGAGCGACTCGGCCTCGGTGATGGGCAGGGACTTGAAGTAGCCGACGGCTTTCATGGCGGGACTCCTGGAGGTTCGGATGGAAGGGAAAAGGTGGGGAAAGACGGAGGTAGCGGGATGCTGTGGGAACGAATGGTGAGCCTTCCGGCAGAATCAATGAAGAGCGCTGAATCGCTATCAGTTTCAACGCGGGATTGAAGATCGCCGGAGGGAGCCGCCATGGACATCGAGAACACCGCCGAACTGCGCCTGCTGATCGAATGCGCGCGCGGCGGCAGCCTGACGGCGGCGTCGCGGCAGATGGGCATCACGCCCGCGGCGGCCAGCGCGATGCTGAAGAAGCTGGAGGCGCGGCTGGGCGTGCGGCTCGCCGAGCGCAGCACCCGGGCGCTGCGGCTGACCGCCGCCGGCGAACGGCTGAGGGACTACGCGCAGCGCGCGCTCGAGCTGCTTGATGAAGGCCTCGCGCTGGTCTCGGAGGGCGGCGACGAGGCTTCCGCCAAGGGGCGCGGGGCGACGGCGCTGCGCGGGCGGATCCGCGTCAGCGCGTCCAGCGACCTGACGCGGCGCATCGTGCTGCCGCTGCTGGATGATTTCCTCGACTGGCATCCCGGGGTCGAGCTGCAGCTCAACGTGGGCGATGCGCTGCAGGACGTCGTGCGCGACGAAGTCGACCTGGCCCTGCGGTATGGCGAGCTGGCCGACTCACGGCTGGTCGCGCGCAAGCTCCATGACGGACGCCGGCTGCTGGTGGCCTCGCCGGACTACCTGAAGCGGCACGGCCGGCCGTCCCATCCCGGGGAACTCACGCAGCATGAGTGCATCCGCTTCAAGATCGGCGACCGGCTGGAGCGCGAATGGCGCTTCTGGCGACGCGACGCGATGCAGGCGGCGCCGCTGGACGTGACGGTGCAGGGGCGCCGCACGGCGGACGATGGCGGCATCGCCCATCAGTGGGCCCTCGAAGGGCGGGGACTGACCTACAAGAGCTGCCTCGACATCCGCGACAGCCTGGCGAGCGGCGCGCTGGTCGAGGTCCTGCCGGACTGGGTCGGGCGGCCGATGCCGCTGCATGCGCTGATGCCCAGCCAGCGATTCCTGCCGCAACGGCTGAAGGCGCTGGTGGATCACCTGGCGGAGGGCCTCAGGCGCTGACGCGCCAGGAGAGCGCAGGAGCGCGCCGCTCGGCAGCCGTTCAATGCTTGTGGTCGCCGTGACCCGCGTGCGGGTCCTTGGCATCGGGCGACACGACGGGGCCAGTCCTTGCCGGGGCCTGGACGGTGACCGTCGAGCGGGACTTGTCCGCGCTCTCGAACACGAAGGTCAGCGGCACCGCGTCGCCAGTCTTCAGCGGGCCCTTCAGGTCCATCAGCATCACGTGATAACCGCCGGGCTTCAGTTCCACCGGCTTGCCTGCCGACACCGCCAGCGCGGTCACCGGCCGCATGCGCATCACGTCGCCGTCCATCGCCATCTCATGCACCTCGGCCACGCCGGCCGCCGGCGTGCTGACCGAGATCAGCTTCACGTCCGTCGGCGACTTGATCTGCATGAAGGCGCCCGTCGACTTCTGCTGCGGCACCGTCGCGCGCACCCAGGCGTCGGCGACGACGACCTGGGCCTGCGCCAGACCGGCGGTCAGCAGCAGGGCGGGAACAAGTGCCAGGCGGGCAAGGGAACGGGTCTTCATCGGGGCGTCCAATCCAGGATCTATGACGATCCGGAAGTATCGGTCATCGCTCTTCGAGCGCGCCCATCGAGCGCAGGACCTGATGGACGATCTCCGCCCGTTTCGGGGAGAAGGCGGGATCGGTCATGTCCATGTTCAGGGCGAAGTAGACGGGACGCGCGTCGCGGTCCTGCTCCACCCAGCCGACGAACCAGCCGAGGCCCGGCCTGGTGCTGTCGGCCCAGCCGGTCTTGGCGTACAGGCGCCAGCCGGGACCCTGGTCCCGCAACATCACCTGGCGCGCGATGTCGTAGGTGCGGTCGGACAGCGGCAGCGCGCGGTCATGCACGCGCCGCAGGAACTCGATCTGGCCGACCGCCGAGATGCGCATGTCGCCGTCGAGCCAGAAGCGGTCGCCGATCGGACCGGCGACGGCATTGCCGTAGCGGAAGTCGCGCACGAACTGCTGCACCGTCGGCTGGCCGATCTGCCGCGCCAGCGACTGGAACACCCACACCGCCGACACCTGGTAGGCCGAGGCGAGCGTCTGGTCGCGATTCCAGTCCTCGATGCGGCGCTTCGTGCCGTCCCACTTGAAGGCTTGTGTCTCGTCCACGGCGGCGCCGGTCTCCAGCGCGATCAGCGACATCGGGATCTTGAAGGTCGACGCCGGCAGGAAGCCTTCGAAGGCGCGAACACTGTCCGACGCAATCCAGCGATGCGCGCGGGTGTCGAACAGCACGAGCGTGCCCTTCGTCCCGAGCCCGGTGAAGTGGCGTTGCAGCTCGGGCCGGGTTTCCCAGCGCTCGCGCTGATCGGCGGGCACGGCGGCGACGGCGCCCGAGGCGGTGGACGGCGACTGCGCGATCGATGCGCGGCAGGCCGTGAGGGCGAGGCAGGCGAGCAGGGCGCTCGCCATCAGGCGTGGAAAGGACATGGCGGTCTCCGGTCTGTGAGGGATGCCGCCAGTGTGCGAAGTCCCCCGAGCTCGAACGCATCGAAGTGCCGTTACGCCCGTTGCGCCCGGTCCGCCTGTTGCGCCCGCTGCTCCCGTGCTTCCCGTGCTTCCCGTGCTTCCCGTGCCTTCCGTTCCGCCAAGGCCCGATCACAGCGAGTGCTGCCGGGGCCGGAATGATGTGGGGGGTTCGCGGAGGCGATGCCCCCCACGTCGTGGAGTGCCCGCGCTCGACCTCCCGCCGTGTTCAAAGGACCTCACGCCTGCCGCGACTGCGGCATCAACGCCTCGGCCTCGTCGAGATAGCGCCGCCTGGCCCCTTCATCGCGCAGCTTGCGCGCCTGCAGCCTGGCTTGCCGCACGAGGTCGGTGGCGCTGAACGCATCACCTTCATCGAGCGCATGCCGCGCCCACAGCAACAGGAACGCACAGCGCTGATCAGCCGGGATCTGCGACTGCCGCGCCCGGCAGGAGGCCCAGCGCTGCGCCGCGAGGTCGCCGAATGACGTGGCCGGCAGGGGCAGGCCTTGCGTGGTGGCCAGTCGCTGGAGCGCCGCGAAGTCCAGGTGTCCGAGCGCCGCGAGCCGCAGCAGGAAGATGGTGTTCAGCAGCGAGCTGCGCCCCAGTTGCCAGCGCGCGCAGAGCGCGTCGCTGAGCAGCAGCCAGCGCAGCGCGTCCTCGATGCCCGGCCCGTCGGCGGGCAGCAGGTCGGCCTCGACAAGCCGGCCGAGCGCGTTGGACAGATTGGCGGCGCAGACCTGGAGCGCGTCGGGCAGTCCGGCCAGCGAGGCGCTGCGCAGCGCGTCGCCGAGGCTGGCCAGCGACTGCGTCGCGAGCGCCGCGTCGCCGCGGGCGATGGCGAGGTCGCGCAGCACGATGCCGCGCAGGTTGCCGTGGTCGCAGCGCAGCGTGGAGTCGGCGGCGAGCACGTCGGGATCGACCTCGTCGAGCTTCTCCAGCGCGGGCGCCGCCTGGCCGAGGCTGCCGAACCAGTGCCAGGCCGCGAGGATCGCGACGCGGGCGCGCAGTTGACGCCGCTCCAAGCGCGGCAGGCGGCTGTTGTTGAGCGTCTGACCGAGGTCGCGCAGCTCGTCCTGCAGCGCGGCCCAGTCGCCGAGCCGGCGCGCGATGCGGGCGCGGCGCAGGCCGAGCGCGGCGGCGGCGGCGGCGTCTCCCGGCGGTACGTGCGGCGCGGCCTGCTGCAACGCGAGGCGGGCGGGATAGAGCTCGCCGCGGTCGAGCAGGTAGTCGGCGCGGGCGAGCGCCTCGGCGTAGGCCAGCGGGAGCAGCGGCGCGGCGGCTGGCGCGCGCACCGGGCGCTGCTGGCCGAGCCATCGGGCGAGGGCTTCGCCGGTGGCGGGTTCACCGTCGATCTCGAAGCGGCAGCTCGGCAGCAGCGCGGCGTTGAGCCAGAACGGGCCGCTGCTGCGGGCGCTGGCCTCGATCAGCGCGGCCAGCGGTCCGTCGTCGAGCAGCGCGAGCGCGCGCCAGACCTGCGTGCGGTGCAGCTCGGCCATGCCGGCGATGCGCTCGCGCAGCTCGGCGCGCGAGCACGGGCTGTCGATGCGCGCCAGTCCTTGCTCGTGCGCCTGCAGCAGCGCGGCGAGCAGGCGCGGCAGCAGCCGGCCGCGCAGTTCGGGCAGTCCGTCGATGCGCAGTCCCTGCGGCAGCAACTGGATGCGATGCAAGGGCAGGTCGGCGGCCGGAGCGGCAGCGACGAGGGAGGCGGCGGGAGCGGTCATTGGAGGCGCATTCTGCGCCGGGTGCTTCGGCGGTGTGACGGCATCGGCGTAACGGGCGTTACGTGCGTAGGTTACGCGGGGCCGGCCTGTTCACCGCTGATCCGCTGATCCGCTGACCCGCTGACCCGCTGACCCGCTGACCCGCTGACCCGCTGATTGCTGACTGCTCACAGTTGACCGTGGACCTTCTGCTGACCTGCCGACGTGCCGACGTGCGGATCTGGGTGTCGGCCGGCGGATGGTGGAGAGGAGGGTAACGAAACGTCAGGCCCGCCCCTTGCCTGTAGCTGTCCATCACAACTCGAGGGGACTGCCATGGTGGCAAAGAATGAGGCCTGGTATCCAGGCGAGGCCGATGTCGGCGGAATTGTCGCGCCCCGCGCGTCGACTTCCGCAGTGTCATGGGGCGCGGTGCTGGCCGGCGCCGCTGCCGCGGCGGCGCTGTCGTTGATCCTGCTGCTGCTCGGCGCGGGGTTGGGACTGGCCGCCGCGTCGCCCTGGGCCGGCGACGGCGCTAGCGCCGCGACGCTGGGCGTGGCGGGCATCGTCTGGCTCGCGTTCACGCAATTGGCGGCGTCCGGACTCGGCGGTTATCTCGCCGGCCGGCTGCGCGTGCGATGGCGCGATACCGATGCGGACGAGGTTCATTTCCGCGACACGGCCCATGGCCTGCTGTCGTGGGCCGTGGCCACGCTGTTCACCGCCGCCGTGCTGACCGCCTCGGTCGGCGCGATCGCCGGGATCGGCGTGAAGGGCGCGGCGTTGGCGGCCGGGACCGCGGCCACAGGGGCGGCGGCTGCGACAGCTGCTGCTGGGACTGCGGCGGATGAGTCCGGCGTGAAGGGCAGTTCTTCGGGAACCGCGCGGACCGCGCTGGGGAGCGGTGATTTCGGCTACTACGTGGACACGCTGCTGCGGCCCGCGGCGACGGCGCCGACAACGGCATCGACGTCTTCCGCGGCGCCCGCCGAGGCCAATCCGGCGACGCTGCGCGCGTGGCCGGATGCCTCGATGGTCCATGCGGACGAGCAGTCTTCGGCGTCGTTGAATCGCCTCCTCGTGCGTGCGTTGCGCGATGGCGGGACGCTGTCGCCGGAAGACACGCGCGCTGCTGGACAACTGGTGGCGCAGCGTACAGGCCTGACGCCAGCGGAGGCGGAGCGGCGCGTCACCGAGACGCTGCAGCGGGCTCGCGCCGAGGCGCAAGCCCTGGAGACCCGTGCCCGTGAAGCCGCCGACGCCGCTCGCAAGACGGCGCTGACGACGGCGTTGTGGATGGTTGTCGCGCTGCTGATCGGCGCATTCACCGCGAGCCTGCTGGCCACCTTCGGCGGCCGGCAGCGCGACCTCATCGACTGAGACAAGGAGAACTCACATGCGATCGTTGCTGCTCTTTTTCCTGGGCGTGCCCATTCCCATCATCATCCTGATCGCGTTGATCAGATGATCACCGCGCGACCGCAAGCCTGCGGTCGCGCGATGTCCGCAGGGCGATGAGCGCGGTGCCCAGAGCCCTTCTCGGATCAACCGTACTCGACGTCGTAACAACTGTTGTGACGACCGCTATGGAGAGAGGCGCTCGCCCCCGAATTCAACATCTTTCGCCGCACCGAATCGAAAGACTGGCCGTTCTCGGCGGCAAGGATGAGGGCGTCGGGTGAAGGACCGAAGTCACTGTCTTCCAGGAATTCCCTCGATTGCTCCAACGACTGGTTGAACAGCGCGGTGATGATGTCGAGCGCGTCCGGGCGCATGTGATCGACGGCCAGGGCCTGGACGTTGTAAGGGTAGTCAAGGAAGTCCAGCATCTCGGGGATGTTGCCCGGCGGGGTGCCATAGGGCTTGATCTTGACGTCGCCGGCGGGAGCGAGCCTCAAGACAAGTGAGGCCACCATGGACTTTGCTTCCCGCGCCATGCGCAGCGTCTGCAGGCCGTCGGTGCAGGACTTGAGCTGGGTCCGCAGTTGATCGAAGCGCGTCGCCAGCTTCGGCGCAAAGCGTGGGCACTCGGCCAATTCGGTATGGTCCTGGACGTACCGGGCGCAATCCTCGATGTGGGCCGCCTTGCCCTTCAAGGTGTCCGGCATGGGGCGTCGGAAAAGTTCGGCGGCCAGCTTCTCGGCGGGTGCGTACTTCGCCATGCTCTGGACGAACACGTCCCCGCTCAGCGGATTGATGACGAAGGCTTCAAGGGTCGGGAGAGGAAACGACATGGACAAGGACGGTTGATGAGGAAGGGCCATGAGTCCGGCTCAACCTGGTCCGGTTCGCCATTTCCTTCAGCGGCCCTCCGTTCGTCCAGCGGGTGACATCAGTCGGTGTTCAGTTCATCGACCGAGTGGCGGTCATGGCTGCGGGCTCGGTGCTTTCGCCGTATCGACGCCATGTATCCGGCGCATGCGACAGCCGATCCGCCACGACCTTGAGGACGGCGGGATTCCAGACCAGGCCGCAATGGCTGCCGTCGACCTCGACGTTCTCGACCATCGGATGGTCCTCCGGCTGCACGCAGGCCTGCCACGCGACGACGCCGTCGCTGCGGCTGTAGATCGAGGTCGTCGGCACATGCGGCGCGGCGATGAGGCGCGACTTGAAATCGTCGTCGAGCACCGGCAGCCTGCCGTTGACCCAGCGGTAGATCAGGCTGACGTTGGTCTGCGTCGCCTCGCCGGTGATCGGCGTGCCGATCGTGATGACCTGGCGCACCGGCAGCGAGATGCGCTTGGCGATCTCGCGCGCATAGATGCCGCCGAGACTCCAGCCCACCAGCGACACCGGCTGCGACTGTCCGGCGACGAGCGCCTCGATGTCGGCGGCGAGTGTGTCGAGCCACAGGTCGATGTCGCCGGTGGGACCGGTGTTGATGCCGCGTCCCCAGTCGCGCGCCGCATAACCGAGCCCGTGGCAGAAGCCCACCAGCGGCGCGATCGACTGCGCGTCCGCGGTCAGGCCGGGGAACACGATGACGGGGTGTCCGTCACCGGGCGGATGGCCGCTGCGGTCCATCATGCGGCAGCTGGCGTATTCCATCGCGGCACGCAGCGGCTCGATGCCGAGCAGGGCCCAGGACGGGGAACAGATGACTGGTGCCGGGACGGGCATCGCATCGGGAAGGGCGGCGATCTTCTTCATGGTCTTGAGGCCGCCTTTCCGGCGTGACCTGCGAGGTCGGCGGCGAGGTCGGCAGAAGGACAGTTGAGTCGATCTTTCCGCAAGCCGCGTTCCACGGGCATCCCCACAAGGTCGCATGTGTTCGTCGGACGGGACCTACATCCGGGGGATGGGCTGCGATCTCTCCCACCATTGACGGAAGTCAGAGGGAGAGGCGGTTTTTCAGTGCGGCCCAGAGCTAGGCTTTCAGTCCTTAAACGGATTTCGAAGGAGCGCGTGTCATGAGCGTCTTGACGATCGACCTGTTGCCGATGACCGTGTCGCAAAGGAGGACCATCCAGTTGGACCCGCTGGTCCTGCAACAGATGAAGGTGAAGCCCGGAGAACAGATCGAAATCGATCTTCTGCTGGACGGTTGCTGTGTGTTGCGCGGTCCGCGCTCCGGTGACATCAGCGATCTTTACGGCATCCTTGCCAACGTGCCGAGGGGCCGCGCCGGTCCGGTGTCCATCGAGGAGATGAGCGAGACGATCGCACGTGGATGGGCGGGGGAAAATGAGGATCACGGTGGACACGAATGTCCTGGTGAGGATCGCTGTTCTGGATGATCTCGATCAGGCTCGTGCCGCTGCAAGACTCCTCGTTGAGGCGCAATTGGTCATCGTGACCGTCGCATGCCTCTGCGAATTCGCTTGGGTGCTGGGACGATCCTACAAGTTCGCGTGCGAGGACATCGCCGAAGCGATTCGTAGCGTCGTGGAGAAACCCGCCGTCAAGGTGGATCGACTGGCTGTCGCCGCAGGTCTGTCGATGCTTGATCTGGGCGGAGATTTTGCTGACGGCGCCATTGCTTGCGAAGGTCGTCTTGCAGGCGGTGAAGTGTTCATGACGTTTGACAAGCAAGCCATGCGCAAGCTCGTTTCGTTGGGGAATGCCGTGGACAGTCCATCCGGTGAGAGGATGCTGGCGGAGCCGGATCAATGAAAATCCCGGCTCTCCGTCCTCAACCGTCCCAGCATCGGGGTCAGGTCTTGCAGGTGTCCGGCGATCAGGTTGCGCACGTCGCCGCTGCGCTGCCACTTGCCCTTCACCGCCATCAGGCGCGAGTGCAGCATGACGTGCCGCTGCCGCTGCCACAGCGCGCGGTGGACGATGACCTGGATGTCGCCGGTCTCGTCTTCCAGGGAAATGAAGATCGTGCCCTTGGCCGTCGCCGGCTGCTGCTTGACCGTCACGATCCCGCAGCCGCGTGCCGGTCGGCCGTCGGGCAATTCGTTCAGTTCCTCGGCCGACATCCAGCGCTGTTCGCGCAGCAGCGGCCGCAGCAGCGACAGCGGGTGGCGGCGCAGCGTCAGGCCCAGCGACGCGTAGTCGAAGACGATCTCCTCGCCCTCCGGCGCCTGCGGCAGCGCGAGGAAATCCTCCTGCACCGGCGCAGAAGCCAGCAGCGGCGGCGGCGCATGCTGCGCGGCCGCATCCCACATCTGCTGGCGGCGGTGGCCGCTGATGCTGGTCAACGCATCGCCCGCCGCCAGCATCGTCATCTGCTGCTGGTTCAGTCCGGTGCGTCGCGCCAGGTCCTCCGCGTCGTTGAACGGGCCGTTCCGACGCTCCCGGCAGATCAGCGCCGCCGAGGCCTGCTGCAGTCCCTTGACCAGCCGCAATCCCAGCCGCACCTTCACCGGCGCCGCGTCGGCCGCGAGCGCTTCCTCTGCGTCGAGGTAGGGGTCGCCATCGTCTTCCACGACGATGCCGTCCTCATCCAGTGGCATCGCATCGATCGTGTCGGCGGCCGCGCCGCGCTGCGTCGGGCGGATGACACGCCCATCCGCGCGCTCCAGCGTGCAGTCCCAGTCGCTGTGCATCACGTCCGGCGGCAGCACCTCGACACCCTTGCGTCTGGCCTCCTGCACCAGTTGGCTCGGCGAATAGAAGCCCAGCGGTTGCGCGTTCAGCAGTCCCGCCAGGAACTCGGCTGACCGGTGCCGCTTCAGCCAGCTGCTCGTGTAGACCAGCAGCGCGAACGAGGCCGCGTGCGACTCCGGGAAGCCGTATTCCGAGAAGCCCTTCACCTGCTCGAAGATCTGCTCGGCAAAAGACACCGGATAGTTCCGTTCCCGCATCCCGTCGATCAGTTTCGCGCGGTACTTGTCCAGGTTGCCCTTGCGCTTCCACGCGGCCATCGAGCGTCGCAGTTCGTCGGCCTCGCCGCCTGAGAATCCGGCCGCGATCATCGCAATCTGCATCACCTGCTCCTGGAAGACCGGGACGCCCAGCGTGCGCTTCAGGACCGTTTCCAGTCCCTGCGGATAAACGACCTCCTCGAAGCCCTGACGTCGCTGCAGGTAGGGGTGCACCATGCCGCCCTGGATCGGCCCGGGACGCACGATCGCCACCTCGATGACCAGGTCGTAGAACTCCTTCGGTTTCAGCCGCGGCAGCATGCTGCGCTGCGCGCGGCTCTCGATCTGGAACACGCCGATGGTCTCGGCACGCTGGATCATTTTGTAGGTCTCGTCGTCCCCGTCCGGGATGTCCTTCAGCTCGAACGGATAGCGCTCGCGCTTGCCGACGAAGTCCAGCGTCTTGCGGATCGCCGTGAGCATGCCCAGCCCCAGCACGTCGACCTTGAGCAAGCCCACCGCGTCGAGGTCGTCCTTGTCCCACTCGATGACGGTGCGGTCCGGCATCGAGGCGTTCTCCACCGGCACCATGCGCGTCAGCGGCCCGTGCGTCAGCACGAAGCCGCCCGGGTGCTGCGACAGGTGTCGCGGGAAGCCCAGCAGCTCCGACGTGATCTCGACCAGTTGGCGCACCGCGAGGTCGTCGGCCTCGAGCCCGGACTCGCGCAGCCGCTCGGCATCGATGGTCTGGCCGTCCCACCACTGGTGGTTGCCGCACAGCGTGTCCAGCACCTCGGGCTCGAAGCCCAGTGCCTTGCCGACGTCGCGCAGCGCGCTCTTCACGCGGTAGGAGATCACCACCGCCGCCAGCGCCGCGCGTTCGCGCGTGTACTTGCGGTAGAGGTACTGGATGACCTCCTCGCGGCGCTCGTGTTCGAAGTCGATGTCGATGTCCGGCGGCTCGTTGCGTTCCTTGCTGATGAAGCGCTCGAACAGGACCTGCATCCGCGCCGGGTCCACCTCGGTCACGTGCGTGCAGTAGCAGACGATGGAGTTCGCCGCGCTGCCGCGGCCCTGGCACAGGATGCCCTGCGAACGCGCGAACTGGACGATGTCGGCCACCGTCAGGAAGTAGTGCTCGTAGCGCAGTTCCTCGATCAGTGCGAGCTCGCGCTCGATCTGCTCGCTGGCCGCGGCCGGCACGCCCTCGGGCCAGCGACGGCCCGCGCCCTCGTAGGTCAGACGGCGCAGATGACTGGCCGGCGTCTGGCCGTCGGGCACGACCTCGGACGGGTAGTGGTAGCGCAGTTCGTCGAGGCTGAATTCGCAACACTCGACGACGCGCAGCGTCTCGGCGAGCAGGTCGGCCGGGAAGCTGAGCGCGAGGCGGCTGCGGTGGCGCAGGTGGCGCTCGGCGTTGCGGTCCAGCGCCTGGCCGCACTCGGTCAGCGGCTTGCCCAGGCGTGTGGCCGTCAGCACGTCCTGCAGCGGCTTGCGGCTGCGCACATGCATGGTGACGTCGCCCACGGCCACCAGCGGGATCTCGGTCAGCGCGCCGGCCTCGCGCAGGCGCAGCAGGCGGATCTCGTCGTCGGCGTGCTGGGGCTGGTCGATGCCCAGCCAGCAACGCCCGGTGAAGCGCGACAACAGCCAGCGCGCCATCGACAGCAATTGCGCCGGCGTCGCATGTCGGTCGGGGCAGGCGATCACGACGCAGTCGTCCAGCGTCTGCGGGCCGATGTCGGCCCGCGTGCAGTGGTAGGTGCCCTTCTCGGCCGAGCGCCGCAGCCGCGAGATGAACTGACACAGGTTGCCGTAGCCGTTCAGGCTGCAGGCCAGCACCACCAGCGTGAACGGGCCTTCGTCCCCCGCATCCTGCTCGCCCAACGCGCCCAACGCGCCCGACGTGCCCAACGCGCCTGAGGCGCCTGAGGCGCCTGAGGCGCGCCCTGAGGCGCCGCTGGGTTCAATGAGGAACTGGCTGCCCACCAGCAGCTTCATGCCGTGCTGCTTCGCGGCCACGTGCGCGCGCACCATGCCGGCCATGCTGCACTCGTCGGTGATCGCGAGCGCGGCGTAGCCGAGCTCCTTGGCGCGCACGACCAGTTCCTCGGGCCAGCTCGCCCCCTTCAGGAAGCTGAAGTTGCTGAGGCAGCGCAGTTCGGCGTAGTCGGGAAGGACCGAGGCGCCAGGGAGGGCGGACATGGTGAGCGGCCTGTACGAACGGAGGGTGCCTGATCAGGCATACATCCCGTGCAGGAACCACGCCTGCACGGCGGACTTGTCGTCGTCGCCGTTGCCCGTCCCGCTCAGCCGTTCCTGATAGACGGCCAGCACGCCGGCGTTCTCGTTGACGGCGATCCAGTAGTCGCGGGTGACCTTGCGGTGCGCCTTCGTGTCGGGGATGCGGTCCCACCAGCCGCCCTCGATGCGATCCGGCCCGACCAGCAGCGTCAACGGGCCCTGGTAGTGCGGCCGGTGCTCGCGCACCGCCAGCCGCAGCGGCGGGTCGAGCAGGAAGGCGGGCTCCGGCACGGCCGGCGCGCGCACCGCCGCCTGCCGACCCTTGCGGCGGGAGGCCGTCCGGCCGTCGCCGCAGGTTCGCCAGCGCGTCTGCCATTCGGGTCGGTGATCGTCACCCAGGACCGGCTGCTGCACCCGCTCAGGACCGAGCCGCGCGGCGATGCGTTCCAGGGTCAGGTACAGCGTCTCGCCGGTGCGCACCACGTCGGGCAGCAGGGAGCCGCTGTCCTCCACCAGCGCCTGCACGCCGACCGCCTCCAGCCGCAGTTCACCGACCGGCGCCAGCAACTGGGTCTTGGCCAGATGCTCGGCCATCAGCCGGCAGAAGTGTTCGAGCTCGCGGATCGGCTCGGCGGTGCGGATCGTGAGGCAACCGCCTTCGCCGGCGTCCTTGGCGCGCATCGAGTCGTGCACCCAGTGCAGCGTGACGCCGGTGGCGCCCGCATGGCGCGCCGCCAGCCAGCCGCACAGCCGCATCAGCAGCGGCCGCGTGCCCAGCAGCAGCGCGGGCGCGTGGTCCTCGCGGCAGGGGAGCTCGACGCGGGCGTGGAAGTCCTCGGGCAGCGCGACCCAGGCGTGCGCCTCGGGCCGCAGGCCGTAGGCCTGGTCCAGCATCGTCAGCAGCGCCGCGCCGAAGCGGCGGCTGATGCCGCCGCGCGGCAGCGCCCGCAACTGGCCCAGTGTGTTGATGCCGGCGCGGCTCAACGGTTCCGCGTGTTCCGCGCCGGCGCTCAGCGCCTGCAGCGGCAACGGGTCCAGCACCGCCTGCAACAGCCGCCCGCCGAGGTCAAGCACGCCGCAACGCGCCAGTACCAGCGCGGCGGTGGCCGACGGCGCCCAGCCGATGCCCACGGCGCCCAGGTCGGGCGCTTCGTCGCTCAGGCGCGCCTTCAGCGCGGGCAGGCCGCGGAACAGCCGCAGGCTGGCCTCGACCTCCATCACGACGGCGTCCTCCATCAGCGCCACGCGCGGCGTGAACTGCAGGCACCACACCGCCAGGCCCGCCTGCGTCTCCGCGCAGATCCCCCAGGGATGCGGCGGCGGCGCGGTCGACGGGTCCTCAAACGGTGCCGGCGGACGAGGCGGCAGGATCAGTGCGACCCACAACATGGGAGAACTCCGGGAACAGGGTGAGCGCCACGGGCTCGTGGAGGGATTCGGACACCGTTTCGAGCAGGGGCCCGGCACTGCCCTGGCCCTTGCCGGCCGACTCGTTGACGGTGTCGGCCACGTCGGCGACCGGCACCGTCATCGGCGCCACCGGGCGCATCGTGCTGGGCCGCATCACGCGCGGGGTCAGGACATGCTCGAGCCCGCCGGGGATCGAGGCCAGCCGCAGCGGGGTCTCGTGGGCGGGGCCTTTGCGCTTGAGGATCTGGACGTCCAGGGCCCAGTCGACATCGATCGTCGCCAGCACCCGCAGCGGCGCCGGCGACGGGTCATGACGGGCCGCCAGCGGCCGGAACAGGAACACCGGTCCTTCGAACGACTGCGCCAGCACCTGTAGCCGCCGCAACTGCTCGGGCGCGGCTTGCGGCAGCCAGGCCAGCACCGCGCCGGCGGCATTGGACTTGATCAGCTGTTCGGTGCACCAGAGCCGCTCCGACGGCGCGCGCGCGTCGATCCAGACGAGGTGGCGCTCATCCAGCCCCAGGTGCATCAGGCCGGGCAGGTGGGGGCGCTTGGGCGGTCCGACCATCGCCACCGCGGCACCGTCGGCGACGACGCGTCGGAGCGACGGTCCCGCCAACCGCCATTCGGCCAGCGAGAACTGCGGCAGCAGCACTTCGGTCAACTGGCGTCCGGGCCAGCCGCCCCCGGGCAGCTCGGCGTCCAGCGCGTCGAAGCCGCTCGGCCAGACGGTGTCGGTGCCGCGGCCCAGCGCGTCGCCGCGCCAGATCGCCTCCGCCACGGCAGGCGGAAGTGGGGCGAGAGGGGCGGACAGGGCAGGCATGGCGGGCGTCGTCGAGAGACAAAAACGCCGGTTGAGGAACCGGCGTGAGATCACTGTATGTGCATACAGTATAGGAGGACGACAGCCCCGTCCAGGGCTGTTTCAACTCAAGTCGGGAGAATGTCCCGATGGCCGGCCGGCACCTCGGCGGAGGCGGGCGACGTGGGAAAAGCGAGTACGAATCGCGTACCCCCACGGGCCGGCGCTTCCAGGCTGACGGTCCAGCCCAGGTGCTCGGCGACGCGCTTGACGATGGCCAGGCCCAGGCCCGCGCTGCCGGCGCCCGCCGGGTCGACCTGCATGAAGCGGTCGAAGATCCGGTCGCGCACCGCCGGCGGGATGCCGATGCCGGTGTCCTCGATGACCACGCGGCCGGCCTCGAGCCGGATGTCGACGCGGCCCTGGTCGGTGAACTGGCAGGCGTTGCGGATCAGGTTGCCCAGCGCGATGGCCGCGAGCTCGGGCCGCGCGGGCACTTCCAGGCCGGCGTCGGCGGACGCGGCATGCAGCGTCATCTCGACCTCCTTGCCCTTGAGCAGCGGCCGGCAGCGTTCCATCTCCTGGCGCAGCAGCGGCAGCAGCGCGGTCGGCGGCGCGCCGATGCTGGCCGGGTCGCGCGACAGCAGCAGCATCGCGACGACGCGCTCGCTGGTGTCGGCCGCGGTGCGCCGGATGCGCTCGGCCAGTTCGACCATGTCGTCGCGATCGTGCAGCCGCGCTTTCAGGATTTCGGCGGCGCCCAGCATCACAGCCAGCGGCGTTCTCAACTCATGGCTGACATCGCCGGTGAACCAGCGCTCGCGGTCCAGGTAGCGCTGCTGCGCCTCGGTCTTGGCCGCGAACGCACGCGACAGCACGCCCAGTTCGTCGGTCGAGTCCAGCAGCGGATATTCGCGCGGCGCGGTGTCGGTCTCGACGGCGCGGGCCAGCGCGGTGACCGGGGCGACGATGCGGCTCGCGGTCAGTTGCGCCAGGAACAGCGCCAGTCCCAGGCAGCAGACGAAGGCCAGGCCGAGCAGGCCGTAGACGCCCGCCTCGATCTTGGCGAAATCCTCGTCGCGGTCGGTCAGCACGAAGACCGTCCCGAGGTCGTCGCGGACCAGGGCGGTGAAGGTGGCGTCCTCCTGCGGCAGCGTGTACTTGCCCGGCGGCTTGCCGCGCAGTGCCTGCGGGATGGCATCGCCCTTGTAGAGCGTGACGCTGGGCGGCAGGTCGGCTTCCAGGCCCTGCTTCTCGCGGGCGATCAGCTCGTCGGCGGTGCGGTCCAGGCGCTGGTCGACGAGGCGGTCCTCGATGCTCGAGGCGATGCGCACCGCGGCGACCGCGAAGGCGCCGCAGACCAGCAGCGTCAGCAGCAGGAAGGCGGCGGCCACGCGCGTGCGCAGCGTGGTCGGCGCGGCCGTCGAGCGGCCGGCGCGGGCTTCGCCACGAGGGTGGCCGCGTGGATCGCCGGGGTCGCGCCGCGGCTCATCCCGCATCGGGCGACACCAGCCGGTAGCCGATGCCCGGATGGGTCTTCAGCAGCGGGACGGGGAAGGGCTTGTCCAGCGCCGCGCGCAGCGCGTGGATGTGGGTGCGCAGCGCGTCGCTGTCGGGCGGATCGTTGCCCCAGACCTCGCGCTCGAGGTCCTCGCGGCGGACCAGCTTGGGCGCTTCGCGCAGCAGCGCGGACAGCAGCTTGTAGCCGGTGGGCGTCAGCTGCAGCGGCTTGCCGGCGCGGGTGGCTTCGAGCGTGTCGGGATCGAAGCTGACGTCGGCGTAGCTGACCGCCGAACTGAGGTTCAGGCCATGCGAGCGCCGCATCAGCGCCTTGAGGCGGATCTCCAGCTCGACCAGGGAGAAGGGCTTGACGAGGTAGTCGTCGGCGCCGCTCTCGAAGCCGGTGACCTTGTCGGCGATCGTGTCGCGGGCGGTCAGCATGAGGATGGGGGTGGGGCGGCGGAAGTCCTTGCGCAGGCGCCGGGCGACATCCAGGCCGTCCAGGCCGGGCAGGGTCAGGTCCAGCACGATCGCGTCGTAGGAGCCGGCGGCGGCCTGCGCCAGCCCGCCCAGGCCGTTGCGGGCCACGTCCAGCGCGTAGCCCATCGGCTCGAGGTAGGCGAACAGGTTCGCGACGATGTCCGGGTTGTCTTCGATGACCAGCAGCTTCATCACGAGGCTCTCGTTCCTGCGGCGCCGGGCGCCGCGTCGTCCTGAGGGACGGGACCCGTTGGGGGAGAGGTCCCCCCGCGAGACCCGCGGATGCCGGGAATGCTATGCGAGCGGGGCCTGTCCGACCTGTCCGCGGGCTGTCGGCACCGCCCTCGCGAGGGGCATCCCCCTGTGATGCGGACACAAGGTGGGCGATTGGCGCGCGACGGGCTCGAAGCTTCCGCGGTTCCATGCGCTTGGTCACGTTTCGTGACGCAAGTCCGGGCCTGTCACCGACCGCCCGGTCGACGCTGCACTTGAAATCCGGGTTGGGCGCATAATTTGCGGGTTAACCCTATGCTTGCGCCCTTCATCTCCATCCCCGCCGTCGAGCGGCTCACCGCAACCCGCCGGCTGAGCCTGCGTCCGCCTGCCGCGGCGGATGCACGCGCCTTCCGCGACCTGCTGACCGATCCCGCGAATCGTCGATTCGACGCGGGTGGTCCGGCCGCGTCGGAGCGGCTGGAGCTCTGGCGCGCGCTGTGGACGCGCGACGGCCTGGGGCCGTGGGCGGTGGCGCTGCGGGAGCAGCCCTCGCTGGGCGCGATCGGTTTCGGCGGCTTGAGCCGGGGCCGCATCTGCGGCGCGCCGGCGCTGCTGCTGGAGTTCCACTTCCTGTCCGATCACTGGGGCCGGGGCTATGCGGCGGAGATGGCGACCGCGGCGCTGACGCTGGCCTTCGAGAGCCTGCATGCGACGTCGGTGCACGCGCTGCTGGCGCCGGGCAACACGGCGGCGCGCAAGACGCTGGAGCGTGTCGGCCTGCGATTGACCGGCTCGGTCGCCGACTGCCCGGGCGAGGCGGCGAGCCTGCTCTACGAGATCAACGCGGGCCAGTACGCGGCGCTGCCGCCGGAACCGCCGGAAGCGACACCGTTCGGGGCGTGAGGCCGACTGCCTCGACCGTCGTTGTCGAGTCCATCGTCGACCGGTCAGACGAGCACATCGCTACTGCTGCGGATACACCCTCAACCCCGCCAGATCGAGCACCCTGAGCCCGCCGTACTCGACGGCGATGAGGCGCTGTTCCTGCAGGTGGCGCAGCGCCTCGTTGACGCGCTGGCGCGAGAGCCCCACCAGGTGTCCCAGTTCCTGCTGCGTGATGCGCAGCAGTCCGTTCACCCCGGGGTAGAGCTGCGGGTGGAACAGCGCCGCCAGGTTGCGCGCCACGCGCAGGTCGGGGTCGCTCTGGCGGTCGATCTCGCGCGCGGCGATGAACTGGCCCAGCCGCTCGTTGAGCTGGTTGAGCACGTAGCGGTTGAAGGCCAGGCTGGTGGCCAGCAGTTCGTGGAAGCTCTCCAGCGGCAGCCCCGCCACCACGCTGCGCCGCAGCGCCTGGATGTTGTAGCGGTAGGCCTCGCGCTTGAGCAGCGTGCCCTCGCCGAACCAGCCGCCCGGCGGCACGCCGGTGAAGGTGACCTGCCGCGCCGCCGCCTCGTCGTTGCTCATCTTCAGCAGTCCGTCGATGACGCCGAACCAGAAGTTGGCCTCGCGCCCGATGCGGCAGATCCGCTCGCCGACCTCGACCTCCGCCACCTGGATGCTGGAGGCGACGCGTTCGCGCAGTTCGGGTTCGATCGCCTTCAGCCACGGAATGGCGCTCATCTCCTGCGCGCTCGCGGCCCGCGCGCGCAAGCGGATCGGCTGCGTCGGCACAGCCCCCGAGAGGGGCGTCTGCAGGGCCGCATGCAGGGGGGAACCTGGCGCGGCGTGGACAACGGTGTCGGGGGTCGGGGCCATCCCCCGTTCATCGCGCCGGCGCATGACAGGAACCTGACGCGGTGCCCTGGGGGAAACACGGAGCAGGAACCTGTTTGACAACCCAGTTCACTAGCGCAGCTTCTTACCTTTTTGACGTGTGGCCTGATGTTTTCTGCAATAACGACGACGCCTTCTTTTCCAATCGCTGTTGGCGCCACCATCCCGGTCAGCCGGTGGACGTCCGAGGACCAGCTTGCCAAGGACCAGTACCACGCCGAGGTCCGCTCGCAGCTGAATGACATCACCAGGCAGACCGACGCGCTGCTGGATCGGCACGCCCCGAAGCTGCTCGCTTCCGCTGAGGACGTCCTGACCGCGATCAAGGCGCAGGCCGCTCACTCGATCGTGGTCAAGGAGACGGTCGACCGTCTCATGAAGAGCGAACACTGCGGTCTCAGATTCTTCGTGGAGCGGGCCGGGGTGCTGCTGAAGGCGGCGCAGGAGTCGCGAAGTGAAGATCCCGGCGCTTCCACGCAGAGGCGCCAGCGCTATCTCGACGAATTGATGTCCCTGAACCGTTGCATGCTGTCGATCGCCGTCAAGGACTTGACCAGCGACGGGACCCAACCGGAGTCGCCGTGTCCGGATGAGATCGTCATTCCCGGTAACGTCCCCCAGTTCGGATACCTGATCGGCAAACTCACACAGCGCTGCAAGGAAGGCAACGACTGGCTCATCGGGCGCCGGCTCAGGTCGTTCCACGATCGCTGGCGCGTCGACCTGAAGAAGCCGGACGCTCTGGCCGAGCTGCAGGGAGACTTCCGCGGGCTGTGCACCGCCATTCGGACCGCCGAAGCCCCGCGTCTTCTCGGGCTCTCCTGGCCTGGGCTCGGGCCTCGTCGCGGACTCCCGGCCCTGACCATCGCGTCCGTGCCGCAACAGCCCGTCGGGCACCAGGCACGCGCGGACGCCATCGAGAGAACGCCCGCCTGATCCGGGAAAACGCTCCCCCGAAGTCTCCCTAGGACTGTCGTCGCAACGACAACACGACGTCAAAGAGCCGGCCTACAGTCGGCGCAACCCCGCGGCCAGAGCGCCTCCATCAGAGAGGCGACAGCGGGGAAGCACAAAGGAGACGACGGTGGAACAGACCTTCCCCCGCCTGCTGCTCGCTCACGCCGCCCAGCGCCCCCATGCGCCGGCGCTGCGCGAGAAGGAGCTCGGCATCTGGCAGACGCTCGACTGGGCGGCGCTGGCGGCGCTCGTGCGCGACCTCGCGCATGGCTTCGCCGCCGCCGGCATGACGCGCGGCCAGCACCTCGTCGTGATCGGCGAGAACCGGCCCCGGCTCTATGCCTCGATGCTCGCGGCGCAGTCGCTGGGCGCGATTCCGGTGCCGCTGTACCAGGACGCCGTCGCCGCCGAATTCGCGTACCCGCTGCAGAACGCCGACGTCGCCTTCGTCGTCGTCGAGGACCAGGAGCAGGTCGACAAGCTGCTCGAGATCCGCGATCAATGCCCCGCGCTGCGGCGCATCTGGTTCGACGATCCCCGCGGCCTGCGCCATTACGCCGCGGACGGACTCGCCTCGATCGACGGCCTGTGCGACGACGGCCGCGCGCATGCGCTGCGGCATCCCGGCTGGTTCGAACGCGAAGTCGACGCGGGCCGCGCCGGCGACGTGGCGGCGATGTTCTTCACCTCCGGCACCACCGGCCATCCGAAGGGTGTCGTGCACACGCACACCTCGCTGATCGACCGCGCCCAGGCCGGCGCGCGCTTCGACAAGCTCAGCGCCGACGAGGAGGTCCTCGCCTACCTGCCCTGCGCCTGGATCGGCCAGAACGTCTTCAGCTACGCGCAGTGGCTGGCCTGCGGCTACGTCGTCAACTGCCCCGAGTCGGCCAGCACCGTCAGCATCGACCTCAAGGAGATCGGTCCGACCTACTACTTCGCGCCGCCGCGCGTTTTCGAGGGCCTGCTCACCAGCGTGATGATCCGCATGGAGGACGCCGGCGCGCCCAAGCGCTGGCTGTTCGCGAAGGCGATGGCGCTGGCGAACCGCGTCGGCCCGGCGCTGATGGACGGCAAGCCGGTCGGCGGCTGGGAGCGCTTCAAGTACCGCCTCGGCGACCTCGCGATCTACGGCCCGCTGCGCAACGCGCTGGGCTTCTCGCGGGTGCGCGTGGCCTACACGGCGGGCGAGGCCATCGGCCCCGATCTCTTCAGCTTCTACCGCTCGATCGGCATCAACCTGAAGCAGCTCTACGGCTCGACCGAGACCGCCGTCTTCGTCTGCCTGCAGCCGGACCACGAGGCCAAGTCCGACACCGTCGGCGTGCCCATCGATGGCGTCGAGATCAAGCTCGCGGACAACGGCGAGATCCTGGTGCGTTCGCCGGGCCTGCTCCAGGGCTACTACAAGAACCCGGAGGCGACGGCCGAGGTGCTCGGCGCCGACGGCTGGTATCGCACCGGCGATGCGGGCTTCCTCGACGCGGGCGGCCATCTGAAGATCATCGACCGCGCCAAGGACGTCGGCCGGCTGCGCGGCGGCGCGCATGACGGCGCGATGTTCGCGCCCAAGTACGTCGAGAACAAGCTGAAGTTCTTCGCCTTCGTGAAGGAGGCGGTGGCCTTCGGCGATGGCCGCGACCGCGTCTGCGCCTTCATCAACATCGACTTCGAGGCCGTCGGCAACTGGGCCGAGCGCCGCAACCTCGCCTACGCCGGCTACACCGACCTGGCCGGCAAGGCGGAGGTGCTCGGCTTGATCAAGGACTGCGTCGAGAAGGTCAACGCCGACCTCGCCCAGGACGAGCGCCTGGCCGGCAGCCAGATCACGCGTTTCCTCGTGCTGCACAAGGAGCTGGACGCGGACGACGGCGAGCTCACCCGCACGCGCAAGGTCCGCCGCGGCGCGATCGCCGACAAGTACCGCGTGCTGATCGATGCGCTCTACGAGGGCAAGACCTCGCAGTTCGTCGAGACGGCGGTGCGTTTCGAGGACGGCCGCAGCGGCAGCGTCAGCGCCGACCTGCGCATCGAGGAGGCGACCACCTTCCCGCACACCCGGAGGGCCGCCTGATGAGCGCCAGTCTGACCGTCAATGCAGCGAGCGGCGGCGCCGCGGCCCCGGCCGGCGCGCAGTTCCAGGAGGCCGGCCAGGCCGTGCCGCCGACGACGCCGGCGCAAGGCGCGGCATCGCCGCGCTCCGCAGGCGACCCGGCGCCGGGCCGGCGCATCGGCGAGGTGATCCTCGAGGTCGAGCACATCTCGCTGTCCTTCGGCGGCGTGAAGGCGCTCAACGACATCAGCTTCGACGTCCGCGAGCACGAGATCCGCGCCATCATCGGCCCGAACGGCGCCGGCAAGAGCTCGATGCTGAACTGCATCAACGGCGTCTACCAGCCGCAGCAGGGCGACATCCGCTATCGCGGCGAGGACGTGCGCCAGTGGAGCCCCCGCACGCGGCTGCGCCGCATGGCCGAGCGCGGCGTCGCGCGCACCTTCCAGAACCTGGCGCTGTTCAAGGGCATGAGCGTGCTGGACAACATCATGTCCGGTCGCAACCTGCACATGAAGCGCCACCTGCTGTGGCAGGCGCTGCGGATCGGGCCGGCGGTGCACGAGGAGATCGAGCACCGCGAGAAGGTCGAGCGCATCATCGATTTCCTCGAGATCCAGGCGCATCGCAAGACGCCGGTCGGCGGCCTGTCCTACGGGCTGCAGAAGCGCGTGGACCTGGGCCGCGCGCTGGCGATGGAGCCCAAGGTGCTGCTGCTCGACGAGCCGATGGCCGGCATGAACGTCGAGGAGAAGCAGGACATGTGCCGCTTCATCCTCGACGTCAACGACGAGTTCGGCACGACCATCGTCCTGATCGAGCACGACATGGGCGTGGTCATGGACATCAGCGATCGCGTCGTGGTGCTCGACTACGGGAAGAAGATCGGCGACGGCACGCCCGACGAGGTGCGCGCCAATCCCGAAGTGATCCGCGCCTACCTCGGCGCGGGCGAGTGACGCCGGGAAGAAGACAAAGGAAACGATCATGGGCTTCTTCCTCGAAACCGTCTTCGGCGGCCTGATGGCCGGCATGCTCTACGCGCTGGTCGCGCTGGGCTTCGTGCTGATCTTCAAGGCCTCCGGCGTCTTCAACTTCTCGCAGGGCGCGATGGTGCTGTTCGCGGCGCTGGCGATGGCGCGCTTCGCCGAATGGTTCCCGCAGTGGTTCGGCTTCGAGAGCCTGCTGCTGGCCAACGTGCTGGCGCTGGCGGCCGCCGCGGCCTGCATGGTCGTCGTCGCCTGGCTGGTCGAGCGGCTGGCGCTGCGCGGACTGGTCAACCAGCCGGCGATCACGCTGCTGATGGCGACGCTGGGCATCAGCTACTTCCTCGACGGCGCCGGGCAACTGATCTTCGGCAGCTCGACCTACAAGATCGATGTGGGCCTGCCGAAGGATCCGCTGTTCGTGCTCGGGGACACGTTCCCGGGCGGGCTGCTGCTGAACAAGGAAGACCTGTACTCGGCCGTGATCGCCGGGGCGCTGGTGGGCCTGCTGTCGCTGTTCTTCCAGAAGACCCGCACCGGCCGCGCGCTGCGCGCGGTCGCCGACGACCACCAGGCCGCGCAGTCCATCGGCATCCCGCTGTCGCGCATCTGGGTGATCGTCTGGTCCGTCGGCGGGCTGGTCGCGCTGGTGGCCGGGATCATCTGGGGCAGCAAGCTGGGCGTGCAGTACTCGATCTCGCTCGTCGCGCTGAAGGCCTTCCCGGTCGTCATCCTCGGCGGCCTGACCTCGGTGCCGGGCGCGATCGTCGGCGGGCTGATCATCGGCGTCGGCGAGAAGCTGTCGGAGATCTACCTCGGCCCGTCCGTCGGCGGCGGCATCGAGAACTGGTTCGCCTACGTGCTCGCGCTGAGCTTCCTGCTGGTGCGGCCGCAAGGTCTCTTCGGCGACAAGATCATCGATCGCGTCTGAGTCCGTACTCGACGAACGATCAAGGAGACGACCGTGTTCTATCGTGAAAACGGCCAGTTCAAGGCCAGCTACCGCGCGGACCTGGCGCTGTTCCCGATCGCGCAGGACCGCCGGGCGGTGATCGCGCTGGCGCTGGTGGCCTTCGTCGCCGTGCCCTGGCTGGCGAGCGACTACACCTTCCGCGCGGTGCTGATCCCCTTCCTCGTGCTGTCGCTGGCGGCGCTGGGCCTGAACGTGCTCGTGGGCTACTGCGGGCAGATCTCGCTGGGGACCGGCGCCTTCATGGCCGTCGGCGCCTACGCGGCCTACAACCTGCAGGTGCGCATCGAGGGCATGCCGCTGCTGCTGTCGCTGATCGGCGGCGGCCTGGCCGCGACGGTCTGCGGCGTGCTGTTCGGGCTGCCGAGCCTGCGCATCCGCGGGCTCTACCTCGCGGTCGCGACGCTGGCGGCGCAGTTCTTCATCGACTGGTTCACCAACCGCGTGCCGTGGGTGACGAACAACTCCTCGTCGGGCTCGGTGAGCGTCGGCACGCTGCAGCTGTTCGGCCTGCCGCTGGAGACGCCGGCGCAGCGCTACCTGCTGTGCCTGTCGCTGGTGGTCGTGTGCGGGATCCTGACCAAGAACCTGGTGCGCGGCGCCATCGGCCGCGAGTGGATGGCGATGCGCGACATGGACGTCGCCGCCGCCGTCATCGGCATCCGGCCGGTGCACGCGAAGCTGACGGCCTTCGCGGTCAGCAGCTTCATCGTCGGCGTGGCCGGCGCGCTGTGGGGCTTCGTGCACCTGGGCGCGTGGGAGCCGGCGGCCTTCGGCATCGACAAGTCCTTCCAGCTGCTGTTCATGATCATCATCGGCGGGCTCGGGTCCATCGCGGGCAGCTTCTTCGGCGCCGCGTTCATCGTGCTGCTGCCGCTGCTGCTGAACCACGTGCCGCATTGGCTGGGGCTGCCGCTGTCCACCGGCGCGGCCTCGCACCTGGAGCACATGATCTTCGGCGCGCTGATCGTGTTCTTCCTCATCGTCGAGCCGCACGGCCTGGCCCGCCTGTGGTCCACCGCCCGTCAAAAGCTGAGGCTGTGGCCGTTCCCTCATTGAGGGCGCCTTGAATCCCACCGATTTCAAACCGCACCGCAGAGTGCACCACCAGGAGACGACACCATGAGCTTGAAGACCTTCGCGCGTGGCGCGCTAGGCGCGGCAACGCTGGTCGCAGCCGCGCTGCCGACGATGCTGCCCGCCGTGGCGCAGGCGCAAGCCGCGACCGAGCAGTTCATCCCGCTGCTGGTGTATCGCACCGGCCAGTTCGCGCCCTTGGGCATGCCCTGGGCGGACGGCAAGCAGGACTACCTGAAGCTGATCAACGCGCGCGACGGCGGCGTGAACGGCGTCAAGCTCGCCTTCGAGGAATGCGAGACCGCGTACGACGCCGCCAAGGGCGTCGAGTGCTACGAGCGCCTGAAGGGCAAGGGCGGTGGCGCATCGGGCTTCGACACGCAGTCGACGGGCATCACCTTCGCGGTGACCGACAAGGCCTTCGTCGACAAGGTCGTCGTCGAGACGCCGGGGTACGGCCTGTCGCAGTCGGCCGACGGCACCGTCTTCGAATGGAATTTCCCGCTGCTCGGGACCTACTGGACCGCCGCGGACGTCATGCTGCAGGACATCGCGAAGAAGGAGAAGGGCTCGCTCAAGGGCAAGAAGATCGCGCTTGTCTATCACGACAGCCCCTACGGCAAGGAGCCGATCCCGCTGATCCAGAAACGCGCCGCGGCCGAAGGCTTCGAGGTGCTGCTCTACCCGGTCACGCCGCCCGGAGTCGAGCAGAAGTCGACCTGGCTGCAGATCCGCCAGCAGCGGCCGGACTACGTGCTGTTCTGGTCCGCCGGCGTGATGACGCCCGCAGGCATCCGTGAAGCGCAGGCCAGCGGTTATCCGCGCGAGAAGATCTATGCGATCTGGTGGGCCGGCTCGGACCACGACGTCAAGGACATCGGCGCCGGCGCCAAGGGCTACAACGCGATCACGCTGCACAACAGTTCGGCGAAGGACAAGGTCCATGACGAGCTGAAGAAGTTCGTCTACGACAAGGGCCAGGGCACCGGCCCGGCCACCGGCATCGGCGCGATCGCGCACACGCGGGGGATGATGATCTCGATGCTGCAGGTCGAGGCGATCCGCACCGCGCAGGAGAAGTTCGGCAAGGGCAAGGTCATGACACCGGAGCAGGTGCGCTGGGGCTTCGAGAACCTGAACCTGAGCGCGGACCGGCTCAAGGCGCTGGGCTTCGGCGAGGTCATGCGCCCGGTGCAGACCAGCTGCGCCAACCACATGGGCACGGACTGGGCGCGCATCGTCCAGTGGGACGGCGCGAAGTGGAACCTCGCGTCCGACTGGTACCAGTCGGACAAGACCCACATCGATCCGCTGGTCAAGGAGTACGCCGCCAAGTACGCCAAGGACAAGAACCTGAAGCCGCGCAGCTGCGGTTGAAGGCTGCTTGAGTTCCGCTTGAGTTCCGCTTGAACCCCGCTTGAACGCCGCCTGAGCACCACCGCCATGCAAGCCACTTCCATCCCTTCCGCCGTCGCAGTGCCCGCGGCTGCGGCTGCGGCGCCCGCGCTGCTCGACGTCAACGGCATCGAGGTCATCTATCACCACGTGATCCTGGTGCTCAAGGGCGTCTCGCTGCGCGTGCCCGAAGGGGCGATCGTGGCCTTGCTCGGCGGCAACGGCGCCGGCAAGACCACGACGCTGCGCGCGGTGTCCAACCTGCTCGCGGGCGAACGCGGCGAGGTCACCAAGGGGTCGATCGAGCTGCGCGGCGAGCGCATCGAGCGGCTCACGCCGGCGGACCTCGTGCACCGCGGCGTGGTGCAGGTGATGGAGGGACGGCACTGCTTCGCGCACCTGACGATCGAGGAGAACCTGCTCACCGGCGCGTACACGCGCACCGACGGCAAGGCGGCGGTCGCGCAGACGCTGGAGAAGGTCTACAACTACTTCCCGCGGTTGAAGACGCGGCGGAGCTCGCAGGCGGCCTACACCTCGGGCGGCGAGCAGCAGATGTGCGCGATCGGGCGGGCCTTGATGGCCGATCCGAAGATGGTGCTGCTGGACGAACCCTCGATGGGTCTGGCGCCGCAGATCGTCGAGGAGGTCTTCGAGATCGTGCGCGACCTCAACCAGAAGGAGCGCACGACCTTCCTCCTGGCCGAGCAGAACACCAACATGGCGCTGCGCTATGCCGACTACGGCTACATCCTCGAGAACGGCCGCGTCGTCATGGACGGCCAGGCCCAGGCCCTGCGCGACAACGAGGACGTGCGCGAGTTCTACCTCGGCATGGGCGGCACCGATCGCAAGAGCTTCCGCGACGTGAAGAGCTACAAGCGCCGCAAGCGCTGGCTGGCTTGAATTCAAGGATTGATGGGAGAGCAGTTCATGGACAACGACTTCTTCGCGCCCCCGCCGTTCAAGGCCGAGGAGGCGCTCGTGCAGTTGAAGCGCGCGCTGCGCGACCTGCGTGCGCTGACGGAGCGCGGCACCGGCTGGAGCTTCGAGAACCAGGAGGTGCTCCAGCTCGCGGCCGGCGACGGCCAGATCACCGCGAAGCTGGCGAAGAAGCCGGCGCGCAGCCCCGACTGGGAGACGCGCGTCTGCCGCAACGCGGCCGACGTGCGCAAGCTGCAGGACGACCTCAAGCGTCGCCTGGCGCAATGGGCGGAAGAGTGATGGGCGCCGCCGATGCTGATTTCTACGACGCGTTGGAGACGCGTGATCCCGGCGCGCGCGAGGCCGCGCTGCTGGCGGCGCTGCCGCACCAGGTGGCCAACGCGCGGCAGAACACCGATGCATTCGGCGAGCTGCTCGGCGATGTCGAGCCGGACCTGGTCCGCACGCGCGTTGCGCTGGCGCGCTTGCCGGTGACGCGCAAGTCGGAGCTGCTGGCCCGCCAGCAGGCGGTGCGCGCGGACGCGGAGCGCGTGCCGTTCGAACCCTTCGGCGGCTTCTCGACGATCGGCTGGCGCGGCTTGAAGCGCAATGCCGGCGCGCGTCGCGTGTTCCAGTCGCCGGGCTCGATCTACGAGCCCGAAGGGCACGGACGCGATTACTGGCGCGTCGGCCGCGCCCTGCATGCGGCGGGTCTGCGCGCGGGGGACCTGGTCCACAACTCGTTCAGCTATCACCTCACGCCGGCCGGCGCCATGATGGAAGGCGGCGCGGAGGCGCTGGGCTGCACGGTCTTCGCCGGCGGCGTCGGCAACACCGAGCTGCAGCTGCAGGCGATGGCCGAGCTCCGGCCGCAGGCCTACGTCGGCACGCCGAGCTTCCTGAAGATCCTGCTGGACAAGGCGGCGGAGCAGGGCCAGCCCCTGTCCGTGCGCAAGGCGCTGGTCAGCGGCGAAGCCTTCCCGGCCGCGCTGCGCGACTGGTGCGGCGAACGCGGCGTCACCGGCTTCCAGTGCTACGCCACCGCGGACCTCGGGCTGATCGCGTACGAGACCGCGGCGCGCCAGGGACTGGTCGTCGACGAGGGCGTGATCCTCGAGATCGTGCGGCCCGGCACCGGCGACCCGGTGCCCGACGGGGAGGTGGGCGAGGTCGTCGTCACGACGCTCAACCGCGACTACCCGCTGATCCGCTTCGGCACCGGCGACCTGTCGGCGGTGCTGCCCGGCACCTGCCCGACCGGACGCACCAACGTGCGCATCAAGGGTTGGATGGGGCGCGCGGACCAGAGCGCCAAGGTGCGCGGCATGTTCGTGCACGCCGGGCAGGTGGCCGAGGTGCTGCGGCGTTTCCCGCAGGCGGGGCGCGGGCGGCTGGTCGTCGAGGGCGAGATGGCGCAGGACCGGATGACCTTGCGCGTCGAGACCGACGGCGGCGCGCTGGCAGGTCTTGCCGACGGTCTGGCGGCGGCGCTGCGCGATGTGACCAAGCTGCGCGGCGAGGTGGTGTTCGTCGCGGCGGGCGCGCTGCCCAATGACGGAAAAGTCATCGAGGACTTGCGGAAGTTCGACTGAATTCCCGCAGATGGAGGGGGGATGGCATCGGTTCTATGCCTCGGGGGATCCCGGCTTACGTAGTTTCCGTAAGTTGCAATGTGGGAGGGAGACCTAGCATCCGCGCCATCACCCACACTTCCAACGAGGAAGAGACACCATGAAGAAGATCTTGCTCGCTTCCGTCGCCGCGCTGAGCGTTGGCGCCGCCTGGGCCGACTACCCGGACAAGCCGGTGACCATCGTGGTCCCGTTCGCCGCCGGCGGCCCGACCGACAAGGTCGCGCGCGACCTGGCCGAGGCGCTGCGCAAGCCCCTCAACGCGACGATCGTGATCGAGAACGTCGGCGGCGCTGGCGGCACGCTGGGCGCCACCAAGGTGTCCAAGGCCGCGCCCGATGGCTACACGCTGCTGCTGCATCACATCGGCATCTCGACCTCGCCGGCCCTGTACCGCAACCTGCAGTACAAGACGCTGGAGGACTTCGAGTACCTGGGCCTGATCAACGAAGTGCCGATGACGCTGATCTCGCGTCCCAATCTGCCGGCCGCCAACTACGCCGACCTGGTCAAGTGGCTGGGCGACAACAAGGGCAAGATCAACCTGGCCAACGCGGGGCTGGGTTCCGCGTCGCACCTGTGCGGCCTGCTGTACATGAGCTCGGTCAAGATCGACATGACCACGGTCCCGTACAAGGGCACGGGCCCGGCGATGACCGACCTGATCGGCGGCCAGGTCGACCTGATGTGCGACCAGACGACGAACACCACGACGCAGATCGACGGCGGCAAGGTCAAGGCCTACGCGGTGTCGACGTCCAAGCGCCTGGGCGGTTCGCTCGCCAAGCTGCCGACGCTGGACGAGTCCGGCCTGAAGGGCTTCAACGTGACGATCTGGCACGGCATGTACGCGCCCAAGGGCACGCCGAAGGCGGTGCTGGACAAGATCAACACGGCGCTGAAGACGGCGCTGAAGGATCCCGAGTTCCACAAGCGCGAGGAAGCGCTGGGCGCGGTCATCGTCACCGACAACCGCGTGAACCCGGCCGAGCACAAGAAGTTCGTCGCCGACGAGATCGCCAAGTGGACGCCGGTCATCAAGGCGGCCGGACAGTACGCCGACTGAGGCCCGATTGATGTCGGATTGGTGGCCGACTGATCGTCGACCACACCGAAGCGGGGAGACCCGCTTCCCTCAAGGCCCGCCCTCAGGCGGGCCTTTGCATTGGCGGGTTCGGAAGGACTTCCTCAGGCGGCCATCGTCACGCCGGCGACCGGCACACCACGCCCACCTTGTTGCCGTCCAGATCGCGGAAGTAGGCCGCGTAGAAGTTCGGCCCGTAGTTCTCGCGCGGGCCGGGGCGGCCGTCGTCCTTGCCGCCGCCGCTGATCGCGGCGGCGTACACCGCGTCGACCTGCGCCCGCGTCGACGCCGCCAGCGCCAGCATCGTGCCGTTGCCGGGCGTCGCGTCCAGCCCGTTGAAGGGCTGCACCACCCACAGCTGCGTCTCGCCGCCCTCGGGGCCGTAGCCGACCATCTCGTCGTCCGAGTAGCCCGGCTTCAGGCCCAGCGGCGCGAGCGCGGCGTCATAGAACGCCTTGGCCGCGCGGCGGTCGTTGCTGCCCAGGGTGACGTAGCTGATCATGGTGGGTTTCCTTGCTTCGATGTGCAGTGGTAGTACCGCATTCTCATCACATCCGCATCGGAATCGTGACCGGCCCGTCGTTGACCAGCCGGACCTGCATGTCCGCGCCGAACTCGCCGGTTGCCACGACCGGATGCTGCGACCGCGCGAACGCGACCGCGTGGTCGTAGAGCCGGCGACCGAGTTCCGCCGGCGCGGCGCCGGTGAAGCTCGGCCGGTTGCCGCCCGAGGTGTCCGCCGCCAGCGTGAACTGCGAAACGATCAGCAGGCCGCCGCCCACGTCCTGCACGCTGCGGTTCATCTTGCCGGCGTCGTCGCTGAAGATGCGCAGCTTCAGGATCTTCTGCAGCAGTTTCTCCGCCACCGCCTCGGTGTCCTGCGGCTCGGCGCAGATCAGCAGCAGCAGGCCCGTGCCGATCTGTCCGGTGCAGCGGTCGCCGACATCGACCCGGGCTTCCTTCACCCGTTGCAGCAGCGCGATCATCCTTGTCCTTTCTGGTGGGGGGTGGCCGCGGTCGCGGCCGTTGAGGTGACGGGTGAGGTGGCCCCCGAGGTGGCGGTTTCGCGCGCCGCCATTTCAGCGAAGCGCGTCTCGACATTGATCGGCAGCAGCTGGATGCTGGCGCGCAGGCCGGGCAGGGCGCGCATCAGCGCCTGCTCGACCTGACCCCGCAGCGCGGCGGCTTCGCCGAGCGTCCATCGGGCCGGCACGTGCAGATGGAAATCGACATGGCGCTGCTGCCCGGCCACGCGCGTCGCGACGTGATCGAAGCGCAGCTCGGGCGCCTCGAAACGCGCGAGCACCTCGGCGATCGCCTGCTGATCCTCGGGGTCCAGCGCCATGTCCATCAGCCCGCCGGTGGACTTCCACATCAAATGCACCGCCTCGCGCAGGATGTTCAGCGCGACCAGGATCGCCAGCAGCGGGTCGAGCCAGGTCCAGCCCGTCAGCATCACGCCGATCAGGCCGGCGACGACGCCGACCGAGGTCCAGACGTCGGTGAACAGATGGCGCGCGTCGGCCTCGAGCGCGATCGAGCGATGCTCGCGCGAGGCCTGCAGCATCTTCCACGCCAGCGCCCCGTTGATGGCCGTGCTCACCAGCGACAGCGCCATGCCGAGGCCGAGCTGCTCCAGCGGCTGCGGCGCGCGCAGCCGCTCGACCGCGGCCCAGCCGATGCCCAGCGCCGCGATCAGGATCAGCGCGCCTTCGAAGGCGCTGGAGAAGTACTCCGCCTTGTGATGGCCGAAGGGGTGGTCCTCGTCGGGCGGCCGCCGCGCGACCGTCACCATCGCCAGACCGAAGAGCGCCCCCGCCAGGTTCACCCCCGATTCGAGCGCGTCGGAGGCCAGGCTCACCGAGCCGGTCCACCACCAGGCGGCCGTCTTCAGGGCGATGGTCAGCACGGCCACGCCGGCGGACAGCTTCAGATATTGCTGCACTTGCATGGCGTCGATTTTGCCGGTCCTAGAATGGCGCCCGTTTGGTCCCATCCCCTCAGCCTCCTCCGGACAGCACCATGAGCAACACCCCTCCCGTCCACGACGCCGATCTGAGCCACATCCCGCCGCGCGACAAGGCCGAGCTGCTGTCCCAGGCGCTGCCCTACATCCGCAAGTACCACGGCAAGACCATCGTCATCAAGTACGGCGGCAACGCGATGACCGACCCCGCGCTGCAGCAGGACTTCGCCGAGGACGTGGTGCTGCTCAAGCTGGTCGGCCTGAACCCGGTGGTGGTGCACGGCGGCGGACCGCAGATCGAGGACGCGCTCAACAAGCTCGGCAAGAAGGGCCACTTCATCCAGGGCATGCGCGTCACCGACGAGGAGACGATGAGCGTCGTCGAATGGGTGCTCGCCGGCGAGGTGCAGCAGGACATCGTCGGCCTGATCAACGTCGCCGGCGGCAAGGCCGTGGGCCTGACCGGCCGCGACGGCGGCATGATCCGCGCCAAGAAGCTCAAGCTGATCGACAAGGACGACCCGAACAAGGAGCACGACGTGGGCTCCGTCGGCGACATCGTCGCCATCGACCCCAGCGTCGTGAAGGCGCTGCAGGACGACCAGTTCATCCCCGTCATCAGCCCGATCGGTTTCGGCGAGAGCAACGAGAGCTACAACATCAACGCCGACGTCGTCGCCGGCAAGCTGGCCGAGGTGCTCAAGGCCGAGAAGCTGGTGCTGCTGACCAACACCCCCGGCGTGCTCGACAAGCAGGGCAACCTGCTGACCGACCTGTCGGCGCGCGAGATCGACGAGCTCTTCGCCGACGGCACGCTGTCCGGCGGCATGCTGCCCAAGATCGCCTCCGCGCTGGACGCCGCCCGCAGCGGCGTCAAGGCCGTCCACATCATCGACGGCCGCGTCCCCCATGCGATGCTGCTGGAGATCCTGTCCGAGCAGGCCTACGGCACGATGATCCGCTCGCACTGAGCGATTGCGCGTCACCCGGCCTCGCAAGAGGCCGCCCGCGCTGCCGTTCCGGTCCCCCTGATGGGTGGATCCATGCACCGAGCCCCCTCCGAACGAGGGGGCTCGGTCGTTTCTGCCAGGCCGCCAGGATCGCCGCTTGCCCTTGGCTGACCCGCTGGCCACCGGGCTTGGTCGAAGGTCATACCACTGCAAGCTGGGGATTGCCGCTGAAACACGCGACATCCCAGAATGCGCCACGAAACGGCTGCACAGGCCGTGAGGGATTGCATGTCACTTTTCAGCGTCTTGATCGTCGAGGATCAGCTTCGTTTCCGCGAAGCGTTCGCCCATGCCCTTGAGAAAGCGCCGGACATCCGTCTGGTGGGCATGGCCACCGATCTCCAGCAGGGCCGGAAGATGTTCGACCAGACGCGTCCCGACGTGCTGCTGGTCGACCTCGACCTGCCCGGCGGCAGCGGGATCGAACTGATCCGCCACGCGGCCCACGTCGCGCCCGAGTGCGAGGTGATGGTCATCTCCGTCTTCGGCGACGAGCAGCATGTGCTCTCGAGCATCGAAGCCGGCGCGACCGGCTACCTGCTCAAGGACTCGCTGGCGCTGGATCTGCCGGGCCAGCTCCGCTCGCTGCGCGCGGGCGGCAGCCCCATCTCGCCGGTGATCGCGCGGCGGCTGCTGCTGCGCCTGGCGCCGCAGGGCGCGGGCTCGCATCCGCGCGGCTTCGGCGATTCGGCCCCGATGCCGCTGGTCGACGAACAGGTCGTTGCGTTGTCCGAACAGGAATCGCGCGTGCTGCACCTGGCCGCCAAGGGCTTCACCTTCGACGAGATCGCGCAGTTCATGAACGTGTCGCCGCACACCATCATGACCTACGTGAAGCGCACCTACCGCAAGCTGCAGGTGCGCTCCAAGGTCGAGGCGATCTACGAGGCGCGCCGCCTCGGCTGGCTGCGCGACTGAGCGCGGACCGGCCGGGACCGCTCGACGACGGAACGGGTAAGGACTGCCACCTCGCAGGGGGGCGGTCTTCCCGACATGAGCCGGGAACCGGCCTTGGGCGGCCTTGGCGCGGCCTCGGGGCGTCCTCGGGGAGTCGGCGTACGACGTCCGGCATCGACGTCAAGACGGCGTTCCGGCTGTGCCAGAATCGCCGCACACTTCGGCCCCTTCCATGCACCCCAGCTCCTCGGACACCCCGGACTCCGCCGCTGCCAAGCCGGCGGAGCTGCCACGCAAGCGGCTCAAGCCGGGCGAGCGCCGGGTGCAGATCCTGCAGACGCTGGCCAGCATGCTGGAGCAGCCCGGCGCGGAACGGGTGACCACCGCCGCGCTCGCGGCGCGGCTGGAGGTCAGCGAGGCGGCGCTCTACCGCCACTTCGCCAGCAAGGCCCAGATGTTCGAGGGCCTCATCGAATTCATCGAGACCAGCATCTTCTCGCTGCTCAACCAGATCGCCGAACGCGAGACCGACGGCCTGGCGCAGGCCCAGCGCATCGTCGCGGTGCTGCTGCAGTTCGGCGAGCGCAATCCGGGCATGGCCCGCGTGATGGTCGGCGACGCGCTGGTCTACGAGAACGAGCGCCTGGTCGCGCGCATGAACCAGTTCTTCGACAAGGTCGAGTCCTCGCTGCGGCAAGGACTGCGCACCGCCGCGGAAGCCTCGGGATCGACCACGCCGACCGTCGAGGCCCAGGCGCAGGCCTCGGTGCTGGTGAGCTTCATCATCGGCCGGCTGCAGCGTTATGCACGTTCCGGCTTCAAGCGGCTTCCCACCGAACAGTTGGATGCCGCGATGCGAATGCTCGCCTGAGCTTTCGCGATGCCAAGCGCCCTGAACGGCTCGGGGCGCCGCCTACACTCGGTGGCTATGGCCAATGTTCCCGACGCCCTTGAAGCTGTGCTGCGGCGCGCCGACGCGCTGTTGAACCGCCTGGAGGCCGTGCTGCCCCAGCCCCTGACGCCGCCCGACTGGGACGCCGCGGTCGCCTTCCGCTACCGCAAGCGCGGCGCGAGCGCCCGGCTGGAGCCGGTGAAGCACCTCTCCACGATCCGGCTCGCCGACCTCAAGGAGGTCGAGCCGCAGAAGGATCGCCTGCTGCGCAACACGCGCCAGTTCGTGCAGGGCCAGCCTGCCAACAACGTGCTGCTGACGGGCGCACGCGGCACCGGCAAGAGCTCGCTGATCAAGGCCTGCCTCAACGAATTCGCCGGACAGGGCCTGCGCCTGATCGAGGTCGACAAGGGCGACCTGGTCGACCTGCCGGACCTGGCCGACCTGGTCGCCGATCGCCCGGAACGCTTCGTGATCTTCTGCGACGACCTCAGCTTCGACGAAGGCGAGGCCGGCTACAAGGCCTTGAAGTCGATGCTGGACGGCTCGGTCGCCGCGGCCACCGATAACCTGCTGATCTACGCGACCAGCAACCGCCGCCACCTGCTGCCCGAGCAGATGAAGGACAACCTCGCCTCCACCTACTCGGAGCGCGACGGCAATGTCGAGGTGCATCCGGGCGAGGCGGTGGAGGAGAAGATCTCGCTGTCCGAGCGCTTCGGCCTGTGGATCAGCTTCTACAGCTTCAGTCAGCAGGAGTACCTCGCGATCGTCGCGCAGTGGCTGACGCATTTCGGCCTGGATGCCGCCCGCATCGAGGCCGCGCGCCAGCCGGCGCTGGTCTGGGCGCTGGAACGCGGATCGCGCTCGGGGCGCGTCGCCTACCAGTTCGCCCGCGATCTGGCGGGCCAGGGGGCTGCTGCGGGCGGTGCCGCCGACGGCGCCGCGGCCCCGGCCCGGGACGGCGATGCGCCGGAGGGCCTCGACCATGTCTGACAAGTCCATGTCTTCAAAGAACGAATCCGCGAACCCGCACAGCCCGTCCGCCGCGAGCGATCGCGTGCCGGTGGACGTGGCCGTCGGCGTGCTGGTGCGCCGCGAGCCGAACGGCCGCGAGACCGAGTTCCTGCTGACCTCGCGCCCCGAGGGCAAGGTCTACGCCGGCTACTGGGAGTTCCCGGGCGGCAAGCTCGAAGCTGGCGAGACCGTCGAGCAGGCCCTGCGTCGCGAACTGCACGAGGAGCTCGGCATCACGATCGGCGCGGCGCAGCCGTGGAAGATCGAGCTGATGGAGTACCCGCACGCCAAGGTGCGGCTGCACTTCTGCAAGGTGTACGAGTGGCAGGGCGAGTTCGAGATGCGCGAAGGCCAGTCGATGAGCTGGCAGCATCTGCCGGTGCAGGTGCAACCGGTGCTGCCGGGCACGATCCCGGTGCTGCAGTGGTTCGCCGCGGAGCGTTTCCACGTCGGGGCGACCCATGTCGTCTGAAGGCACGACCGATGGTGTGAACGCTGCCGCCGCGGCGACCGCGGACTACACTGCCCCGATGGACTGGCTGGATCAGATCAAGTGGGACCGCGACGGGCTGGTGCCCGTCATCGCCCAGGAACAGGGCTCGAACGACATCCTGATGTTCGCGTGGATGAATCGCGAGGCCCTGGCCCGCACCGCCGAGGTCGGCGAGGCGGTCTACTGGAGCCGCTCGCGCCAGCGGCTGTGGCACAAGGGCGAGGAGTCCGGCCACGTGCAGCAGGTCCACGGCATCCGGCTGGACTGCGACAACGACGTCGTGCTGCTGAGCATCACGCAGCACGGCCACGAACCGGGCATCGCCTGCCACACCGGCCGCCACAGCTGCTTCTTCCAGAAGCTGGAGAACGGCGTGTGGACGACGGTCGAGCCGGTCCTCAAGGACCCGGCCAGCATCTACAAGGCATGAGCGCCATGGATACGCCTGACCTGACCGCCGCGCCAGACACGCCGTTCCCGCCCGACAGCCCGTCGCCCGCGGTGACGGCACCGCTGACTGCCGCGGCAACGGCTCCGCTGAACGGGACCGACGTCCTGGCGCATCTGGGCGATGTCGTCGCCCAACGCCGCGCCGAGGGCGATCCCGACAAGAGCTACGTCGCCAAGCTGTTCGCCAAGGGTCTGGACCAGATCCTCAAGAAGGTCGGCGAGGAAGCGACCGAGGTCGTGCTCGCGGCCAAGGACGGCGTGCCGGACAAGCTGGTCTACGAGGTCGCCGACCTGTGGTTCCATTCGATCGTCGCCCTGGCGGCCTTCGACCTGCGTCCCGAGCAGGTGCTGGCCGAGCTGGCCCGTCGCGAAGGGCTGTCCGGCCTCGAGGAATTCGCCCGTCGAAGCCCCCGTCCGGGGGACGCATGAAGGAGAACGCATGACCCAAACGTTCGAACCGCAGCCGCCCGACGTCGTCCTCGACCCGCAGCGCGAAGCAGGCCTGCGCACCGTCGGGATCATCAGCTACGCGCTGCATGCCGTCGTCGCGATCGGCGCGCTGCTGCCCGGCGTGCAGGCCAGCATCGTGCTGCTGATCGTCGCGGTGATCGTCGACCTGGTGAAGCGCGACGAGGCCGCCGGCACCTGGCAGGCCACCCACTTCTCCTGGCGGCTGCGCAGCGTGCTGTGGTGCGGCATCCTGTACGTCGTCACGATCCCGCTGTGGTTCCTGTTCATCATCCCGGGCTGGATCGCCTGGTGCCTGATCTCGATCTGGTTCCTCTACCGCATCGTGCGAGGCTGGCTGGCCATGAATGACCGCCGGCCCATGCCGATCTGACAACCGTTCACCGTTTCGACCGCTTTTCGACCGCTTCCGACCGCCGCCGACCATGAGCCACGACCCCAACTGCATCTTCTGCAAGATCGTCCAGGGCCAGATTCCCGCGAAGAAGGTCTACGAGGACGACGACCTGATCGGCTTCCACGACATCCATCCGTGGGCGCCGGTGCATTTCCTGCTGATTCCCAAGCAGCACATCGCCAGCATGGTCGACCTGCAGCCCGAGCACGCGCCGCTGCTCGGCAAGATGTCCGTGCTGGTGCCGACGTTGATGAAGGAACTCGGCGTCACAAATGGTTTCCGGACCGTCATCAACACCGGATCGGATGGTGGCCAGGAGGTGTTCCACCTCCACATGCACGCCATCGGCGGTCCGCGTCCCTGGTTGAAAGGCTGAGCGCCGGCCTCATTTACTGGCCGCCGCTGCAGCAATCCGCAGCGCAACCGTGGCGAACAGTGACGTTCGCTGTTCGCTCAGCGGTTAGCACGAGGTCCATAAGCCGCTGATGCGGCCATGGACGGGCATTGATCGCCGACATGCCTGTCATGCGCGCACCGTAGAATTTCGGCTTCCGACTCTGGAGATTGTCATGGGTGGTTTGAGTATTTGGCACTGGCTGATCGTGCTGGTCGTCGTGATCGCCGTCTTCGGCACCAAGAAGCTGCGCAACGTGGGCGGCGACCTGGGTGCTGCCGTCAAGGGCTTCAAGGACGGCATGAAGGACGGCACCTCGTCCGAGACGCCGCCGCAGCAGGTGGCCAACGCCAACAAGGCGGCTGATCCGAACACCGTCGACGTCGACGCCAAGACGCGCTCCTGAGCGCGGCTCGCATGGTCGATTTCGGCTTTGACAAGCTGGTGCTGATCGGCGCCGTGGCGCTGGTCGTGCTCGGCCCTGAGCGCCTGCCGCGCGTTGCCCGCACCGTGGGCACGCTGCTGGGCAAGGCGCAGCGTTACGTGTCCGACGTGAAGGCGGAGGTGAACCGGTCCATCGAACTGGAGGAACTCCAGAAGATGAAGGGCCAGTTCCAGACCGCCGTCAACGACGTGCAGTCCAGCGTGCAGGAGCAGATGGACGCCGCCAACCAGTCGCTGCAGTCCACCTGGTCCGACCTGTCCGTGGACGGGACGAACGCGGACGGCACGATCGGTGGCTACGGCGGGCAGGTCCCTGTCTACGCGCATCCGAAGAAGAACTGGCGCCTCAAGCGCGGCGCCACGCCGGTCTGGTACAAGCAGCGGCAGGGCGTGCGTCGCCACGCCCAATCCGGCGCGGCCCGCGTGGCGCGCTTCCGTCCCTCCCGCCGAGCCCCATGAGCAGCCCCCAAGAAGACGAACTGGCCGGCACCGAACAGCCTTTTGTGTCCCACCTGATGGAGCTGCGCGACCGGTTGATCCGGGCGCTGGTGGCGGTCGCCATCGCTTTCGGGGTGCTGTGCGCCTGGCCCGGTCCGGGCGGTCTGTTCGACCTGCTCGCGGTGCCGCTGGTCTCGCACCTGCCGCAGGGCAGCTCCATGATCGCGACGAACGTGCTGTCGCCGTTCCTCGTGCCCTTGAAGATCACCTTGCTGGCGGCCTTCCTGGTGGCCTTGCCGGTGGTGCTGTACCAGGTCTGGGCCTTCGTCGCGCCGGGCTTGTACTCCCACGAGAAGCGCCTGGTGATGCCGCTGGTGGTGTCGAGCACGCTGCTGTTCTTCGCGGGCGTGGCGTTCTGCTACTTCTTCGTGTTCGGCAAGGTCTTCACCTTCATCCAGAGCTTCGCGCCCAAGAGCATCACGGCGGCGCCGGACATCGAGGCCTACCTGGGCTTCGTGATGAACATGTTCATCGCCTTCGGGGCCGCGTTCGAGGTGCCGGTGGTGGTGGTGGTGCTGGCGCGCATGGGCATCGTCACGGTGCCGCAGCTCAAGCAGTTCCGCGGCTACTTCATCGTGCTGGCCTTCGTCATCGCGGCGGTGATCACGCCGCCGGACATCGTCTCGCAGCTCGCGCTGGCGATCCCGATGTGCCTGCTCTACGAAGTCGGCCTCTGGGCCGCCAACGCCTTCGCCCGCTACTCGAAGGCCCCGGACGCCGAAGCGGAAGAAAGCAACGGCACCTCGCCGAGTTGATCGGCACCCACCAAGCAAAACGCCCGATGCAAGCATCGGGCGTTTGTCTTTGGGGCTGGGGAAGACTTATTCGGTCTTCGCTTCCGCCTTGCGTTCCTGCGCGACCTTGGAGACCGCGACCGGCTTGCCTTGCAGTTGGTTCAGCGCCTGGCGCAGCGGGAAGTCTTCCGCGCTGCCGAACTCGGGCAGCGGCTTCGGTGCTTCGGCGCGCTTGGCGTAGTCGGCTTCCAGCTTCTGGCGACGTTCCTCGCGGATCTTCTCCAGTTCCTTGGAGCGCGACTCTTCCGTCTTCTCGTCCGAGCCGTGGAGGTGCTTCTCCAGGTCGGCCTCGCGCATGCGCAGCTCGGCGAAGACGTTGCCCTCGGCGGTCTCGTCCAGCGGGATGTCCGGGACGATGCCCTTGGCCTGGATCGAGCGGCCGCTCGGCGTGTAGTAGCGCGCGGTGGTCAGCTTGACCGCCGTGTCCGGGCCCAACTGGCGCACAGTCTGCACCGAGCCCTTGCCGAAGGTCTGCAGGCCCATCACGGTCGCCCGCTTGTGGTCCTGCAGCGCGCCGGCGACGATCTCGCTGGCCGAGGCGGAACCTTCGTTCACCAGCACCACCATCGGCACGTTCTTGATCGCGTCCGGCAGGCGGCGCAGCGGATCGCCCGAGCCGCGGCGGGCGTAGAAGTCCGGATCGGCGCGGTAGCTGGCCTTCGACTCGGCGAGCTGGCCATTGGTCGACACGACCTCGACGCCCTTGGGCAGGAAGGCCGCGGAGATCGCGACCGCGCCCTCGAGCAGGCCGCCCGGGTCATTGCGCAGGTCCAGCACGACGCCCTTGATCTTGGGGTCCTGCTTGTAGAGCTCGGCCAGCTTCTGGCTGAAGTCCTCGACGGTGCGGTCCTGGAACTGGCTCACGCGGATCCAGGCGTAGCCCGGTTCGACCAGCTTGGCGCGCACGCTCTGCACGCGGATTTCCTCGCGGCTGATCGTGACGGGGAAGGTGCGGCTTTCCGACTTGCGGTAGATCGACAGCGTGACCTTGGTGGCCGGTTCGCCGCGCATCTTCTTGACCGCTTGATCGAGCGTGAGGCCGCGCACGGCCGTGTCGTCGATCTTGCTGATCAGGTCGCCGCTCTTGAGGCCGGCGCGGAAGGCGGGGCTGCCTTCGATCGGCGAGACGATCTTGACCAGGCCGTCTTCCATGCCGATCTCGATGCCGACGCCGACGAACTTGCCGGACGTGCTCTCGCGGAATTCCTTGAAGCTCTTCTTGTCGAAGAACTGGGAGTGGGGGTCCAGGCCGCTGACCATGCCGGAGATGGCGTCGTTGATCAGCTTCTTCTCGTCGACGGACTCGACGTAGTCGGACTTCACGATCCCGAAGACGGCGGCGAGCTGCTGCAGTTCCTCGAGCGGAAGGGGGCTGGTGGTGCTGCGGGCATTGGCCTGCAGCTGCATCGTCGTCATGACACCGGCCATCGCACCCAATGCGACCCAGCCCGCGACTTTCAGTTTGGCGCCCATGATGAAAAACCTTGAATCAGTACAGCCTGGCTGCTTGGCGCCGCATGGTCCGTCCCCGTTGTGCGGGACGGAACAAAGGCGTTCCCAGTATATGCGTGAGGCAAAAAAGCGGCCCGGCATGAAAAGCCGGTTTACCCCGCATTTACGCGTATCGCGAGCATCTTGCGCGCATTCCGGGCGCGGTGTGGAAACGGTGGGTACGCGGTGGGTGAACGCGGGGAATGACTTCCGGCAGGGTGTCGGCCGCCTCGGGGATGCGAACGGGCACGGACGGTGCCATGATCGATGCAACGCCAGCCGCGGTGCGACCTCGACGCGCCGCAGTCGCCCGCCCACCAGGAGGAGTTCCATGGCCTTGCCGCATGCCGCCCCCGCCCAGCCGATCGATGTCGCGCCGCTGGGTGCCGCGCTGACCGCGACACCGTCTTCCGCACTGTTCAAGTCGGAGGGCCTGGAGGTGATGCGTGTCGTCCTGCCCAAGGGCAAGTCGCTGCCGTCGCACAAGGTCGACGGCGAGATCACGCTGCATTGCCTGGAAGGCGAACTCGAGCTGATCGTCCAGCGCGACGGCGCGGAGCAGCGCCAGCCCTTGCGCGCGGGGCAGCTGTGCTATCTCGAAGGGGGCGTGGTGCACACGGTGACCGGCGTGGTGGACGCGTCGGCGCTGGTGACGATCGTGCTGAAGCGCTAGTGCCGCAGGAGCGCGGAAGGCGTCGGGACCGACGCCAGGCGTTGGTCCCTCCGACAGGAATCGAACCTGTATTTGCCGCTTAGGAGGCGGCCGTTCTATCCATTGAACTACGGAGAGCCCGCGTGAACCGGCCCCGGTGGGGCCCTGTCCGCGAAAGCGGCGGATTCTCGCATGAAGCCGCGCGCCTCAGTGGGCCCGCCCGGGCTGGCGTGCAGGCGACCACGCCCGCTGCCGTTCCGACTGCCATGCCCATGCCATGCGCTTGCTATCGGACCGCTACTCCCACTTCCACTGCCAGATCACGTCCAGGCCCTGCTGGTACTCGTTGGCCTGCGCCCGCAGCGTGAAGCGCTGAGCGAGCTTGTAGATCACCTGCCAGGACCCCGTGGTGGCGTTCAGCCCGCGCTCGTAGGCGACGAAGACGTTGCGGCTGACCTGCTTGCCCAGCCGCACCACGGTGCCGCGCGCATCGTCGCCTTCGCCGCTGAAGGACAGCTCGTCCAGACCGATGTTGTGGATCAGCTTGTCGCTGGCGCTCTCGCCGTCGCCGCTGATCAGCGCCATCGCGGCGCGTTGCATCAGCGCGGTGTCGCTGCGGCCCAGGTTGTCCGGCGAGCGTCCCAGCACCAGCCACGAGAGCTTGTTGGTCTCGCTCATGTCGGGCTCGGAATAGAGCTTGATCCGCGGGCTGCTGGCCGTGCCGGTGACCGTCACGCCGACGCGGACCGCCTCGTTCTCCATGTCGGGCCGGATCGCGAGCACGTCCAGCCGCGGGTTGTCCAGCGGTCCGACGAAGCTGAAGATGCCGCGCTCGACGACCAGCTTCTGGCCGTAGGCGTTGAAGGTGCCGCCTTCGCTGCGGACCTCGCCGGTCATCTGCGGCCGCGGCTGACCGTCCTGCGCGAGGTGCAGCAGGCCGCGCAGCTTCGTGTCGATGCCGTAGCCCTTGAGCTGCAGGCGCCGTCCGAGGTCCAGGTCCAGGTCGAGCTTGAGCCGCATCGGCTTGCCGCTGCCGTCGACGGCCTTGGGCGGCGCGTTCTGGCGCACGACCTGCACGTCGCTGTCGAGTTGCGGCGCATCGCCGCGCGAGAAGTCGAACAGCCCCTCGGCGACGACGAACTGTCCCTTCAGGTCCAGCAGCTGCGCGCTGGCCTTGAGCTGCGCGGCGCCGGTGGCGACGATGCGCCGGTCCACGCGCTGCAGCAGCGCGAAGGTGTCCGCCTTCAACGACAGCTCCGCGCTGGGCTGCGCGCCGAAGCGCAGCGTGCCGTCCATGTTGACCGTGCCGTTGCCGGCGCGCGCGGTGAACTTCTCGAGCTTGGCTTCGCGGCCGCTCATCGTCAGCGCGAGCTCGCCCTGCTGCATGTCCACGCCCATCAGCGGATTGCGCAGCGACAGCTTCTGCGCGCCGGCCTGGCCGCGGACTTCCGGCGCGCCCAGCGTGCCGCCGAAGTTCAGCGTCGCGGCCAGGCTGCCGCCCAGGCGCCAGCCCGCCGGCAGCCACGGGCCCCAGTTGCCCATGTTGTCGACCTTGGCCTCGATGCCGCCCTCGAGCTTGGCGCCCGGCGTCGGCAGCGCGTGCGCATTGGCGGTCCGGAAGGTCACCGCGCCGCCGATGGCGCCCATGTTCTCGCCGGCCACGCCCTGCACCAGATGCCACACGCCCTGGTCCGCGATCACGCCCAGCCGCAGGTCGGTGAGCGCGAGCCGCTGCGTGCTGACTTCGTCGGTGACGGTCAGGTCGCCTTTGGTGCGTTCGAGCATCGCGTCCACCGTCAGGCCGCGCGCGTCGCGCCGCGACTTGAACCGGCCTTCGATCTGCAGGTCACCGCCCCAGCCGAAGTCGGGCTGCAGCTTGCTCAGCACCGGTGCGGCGGCCAGCGGCTCCATCACCGCCTGGACGTCCCACTCGCCCGAGGGCAGGTTGGGCTGGTTGGAGCTCTGCCACATCATGCGATCCCAGCGCAGGCCGGCGCCGAGCAGCTCCATCCGCCCCGGCGCGAGCGTCGCCTGGCGCGGGTCGAGTCCCGGATCCAGCCTCAGCGCGAGCGCCAGCGGTCCGGCCTTCAGCAGCGGCGTGGCCTGCTGGCTGGCTTCCAGCGCGAGCGTCAGCCCGCGCGCGTTCCACACCGCGCCCTGGCGCCAGGCCTGCAGCGGATCGGCTTCCAGCGCGCCGTCCAGCGCGATCCGCGCGCGCGCGCCCTGCGGGTCCAGCGGCACCGTCTGCGCGAGGGCGGAACCGCTCGCGCTCGCCGCCTGTGCCCGCGCGACCACCTTGGTCGGCGCCGGGTGCGTCAGCACCGGCGGCAGCGGCACCTGGCCCTGCGTCGTCAGCGTCAGGCGGTGTTGCGCCCAACTGCCGGAGAGGTCCAGCTGCAGCTCGTCGAGTCGCATGCTCTGCTGCGGCAGCCGCAGGTTGCGGAGCTGCGTGGTCCACGCGAGCTTCGCGTCCTTGAGGCTGGACAGCGTCCATTGGCCTGAGGCGTTGTCCAGCTGCAGCGCCGGCCGGCTGCCGGAGTTGGCCGGCAGGCCCGGCACGCCGGAGAGCCCGAAGCCCTGCAACTGCCACTTGCCGTCGCTGCCGTACTGGGCCTGGCGCGCGCCCGGCTGGATCAGCACGACGGTCGCCTGCGCCTGCGCGCTGCCGACGATCGTCGCCTGCGGGAACTGCGCGCGCAGCATCGGCTGCAGGCTGGCGAGCCTGGGCGCGTTCGCATTGATCGACAGATCGACCTGCTCGCGCCGCGCCGCGGCGTTGATGCGGCTGCGCGCCTGCAGCGTCGCGTCGGCCAGTCGCAGATCGGCCAGCAGGTCCGGCGCGGCGGTCCCGTTGCGGCTGTAGCGGACCTGGCCGCTGAGGGGCAGGCCTTGCCATTGACTGGGTTGCAGGTCGAGCTCGGCCTTGCCCTGCGGCCACAGGCTGCCGCGCACCGACTGGAGCGCAGCCTTCAAGCGGCCGTTGATGGCCTGCGGCGCCGCGCCGGCGGGCAGGGGCTCCGGGCTGAGGCGGCGCGGATCCAGGCCCTGCACGGAGGCTTCCACGCGGGTCTTCCAGCCCGAGGCGAAGTCGAGGGCCTCGTTCAGCGTGAACTCGCCCGCGGCGTTCAGCGTGGCGGCGCCCGAGCGCGCCTGCAGGCGTTGCACGTCGATCGACTGCGTGCGCAGTTCCGCAGCCAGCGTGACCGCGAGCGGCGCCTGCAGCTTGCCTTGGCCGAGTTGCCCGGTGAGGTCGCCTTCGACCTGCAGCGACTGGTCCGCGGAGGCCTTCACCAGGTTGGCCTTGGTGCTGAGCTTGAGCTCACCGCGCGCCTGGACCACGGGCCAACGCGCGTCGATCTGGCGGCTGTCCAGGCCGGTGAGGCGCAGCGTCAGCACGCTGCCGTCGGCCTGGCTGGTCTGACCCACCGCCTGCAGCCGGCCGCCGCCGGTCAGCAGTGCGTCCAGTCGAGGCAGGCGCAGCCGGGTCCAGTTCGACGGATCGAGCAGCAGGTCCAGCTGCAGTTGACGCAGCGGCAGGCGATCCTGGTCGAGCCGGCCGGCGGCGCTGTTGTCCAGGTCCGCCTTGACGCTGAGCGACTTGTCCGCGTTCGGCGTCATCGTGACCTTGCCGCTGAGGCCGGTGCGCGGCACGCCGGCGGTGCCGGGCAGCAGCGCGGCGAGGTCCAGGTCCTTGGCCTGCGTCTCCAGCTGCGCGACGGGGAAGGGCGCGAACGCCTGCAGGCGCGCCTGCACCTGCAGACGCTGCTTCGCCGCCTCGAGCGAGCCCTTCAGCGTCAGGTCCGCGATCGGGCCGTCGAGCTGGAACGGCGCGGTCCACGGCAGCTCGCCGGTCGGCTGGCTCAGCGTCCAGCGGCTGGCGAGCTTCAGGTCGTCCTGCGTCGCGATCCGTGCTTCGCCGGCGAGGGTCAGTTGTTGCCAGCCCAAGGACTTGACGGTCAGCGCGTGCTGCCTGCCGCCGTCGGCGCCCAGCGCCGCGCTGCCGCGCAGGCCGCGCAGCGGCTGCACCAGGCCGGGAGCGAAGACCTCGCCGATCTCCAGGTCCGCGATCGTGATCGCGACCGGCGACAGCAGGCTGAGCGGCGGCTTGGCCGGTTCGGTCGACGCGCTGGGCGCGACCTGCACCCGCAGGCGCGCGATGGCCAGCCGGTCCGCCCGGACTTCGCCCCACAGCAGCGGCGAACGGTTCCAGACCAGCCGAACGTTCCGCCATTGCAGTTGCTCGAGGACGATGCGGTCCTCGGTGCCGGGCAGCACGAGCTCGGCGCGGTCGACATCGAAGTCGCCCAGCAGCCGGCCGCGTGCGTTCTGCAGCGACAGGCCCGGCACTTTCGCCAGGATGTAGGCGGTGCCGCCTTCCGTCTTCAGCGCCCAGGTCAGGGCGAGCGCGATCAGGCCGATCAGCACCGGGATCGTGAGCAGCACCCACAGCAGGCCACGGCCGCGACGGCGGCGACGCGGTGCGGCCTCTGCCTCTGCCTCGACCGAAGCCGAAGCGGCGGGTGCCGCCGCCGCCGCCGGCGCGGGCACGCCGCCGGGCGCCGCGTCCGGAGACGAGGGCGTGGGAAGGTCGTCGCGCGGGTCGCTCATCGGATTACAGGTTGATGCCGACGCTGAAATGCAGGCGCCACTTGTCGACCAGGTTGCCCTTGGCGAAGTCGAAGCGCAGCACGCCGACCGGGCTGCGATAACGCAGGCCGGTGCCGTAGGCCCAGGCGGGGTGGTAGTCGCCCCAGTTCTGCGCGGCCTGGCCGGCGTCGATGAACACGGCGCCCATCAGCTGCGGGATGCGCGGCGTGAGCGGGTGCGAGACCTCGACGCTGCCGTTGAGCAGCACGCGGCCGCCGGTCTGCGCGCCGGTGGAGTTCACCGGGCCCAGGTCGTTGTAGCCGTAGCCGCGCACGCTGTCGTCGCCACCGGTCCGGAAGCGCAGCGCCTCCGGCAGGCCCAGCTTGCCCTTGGCCAGGATCTGGCCGCCCTCGAGCCGTGTCGAGAACAGCCAGCGCCCCGACAGCGGCGAGTACCAGTAGACCTTGCCGGTCGCCCGCGCGAACGGGCCGTTCTTCTCCGCCGAGCTGTCGGCCCAGCCGCCGCCGACCGTGGCGGTGGCGCTCCAGCCCTTGGTCGGCAGCACGCGCGAGTCCAGCCGCCGCCACGTCATCTGCTGGTTCAGCGACACCGCGCCGGCCACCGTCGTCGGAACCGCCGGCTTGTGTTCCCAGGACCGGATGACCTCGACGTAGGTCAGCCGGTCCTCGGGCTCCGTCTCCTTCGCATAACCGAAGCGGGTGCTGAGGTTGAGGTTGACCTGGTCGTTGTCGTCGATGCGCTCGACCTTCACCAGCGCCAGGCTGCGCTGCATGTTGGGTTGCGGGTGGGAGCTGATTTCCGTGTCCAGCGCCTGGCGGACGCGCGACAGCTCGAGCTTGCTGCGCTCGCGGATGTTGAGCCCGAAGGGCTTGCGGTGCGTGTATTCGATGTTGGCGCTCGGGCCGTCGACGGTCCGGTAGCCGACGCCCAGCGTGACCTGCTGGCGCGCGGCCTCGCGGATCTTCACGGTCACCGGCACCTCGACGGTCTCGGCGCCGGGCGGCGGGGTGACGCTCTCGGGCTGGATCTCGACGCTGGCGCTGTCGAACAGCTGCGTGCCCACCAGACGCTCCTGGAAGTCGAGCAGCAGTTTCTCGTTGTAGGGCTGGTGCAGCTGGTAGCCCGCCAGCCGGCGCACGCTTTCCTCGGGCTGGTGGTTCAGGCCCTCGACGGTCAGCTCGCCGAGCGTGAACAGCGGCCCGCTCTCCAGCGTGACGGCGATGTCGACCTGGTTGTCGTCGGCCTGCACGACGGCCTCGCTGTGCGTCATCCGGGCCAGCGGATAGCCCTGCGCCCGCGCGCGCGTCAGCAGCGCGTTCTTGGCGGCGGCCCAGTCGCCCTGGCTGAAGCCCGTCTGCGGCGGCAGCAGCCAGCTCTGCGTCAACGTGCGGTCGAGGGCCACCGCGAGCTTGTCGCCGCGCTCGGTGGCGGTCTTCAGCGGGCCCTCGATGCGCAGGTCCATCTGCCGGACCAGCGCGCGCGGGCCGGTGTCGACGATCAGCCGCAGGTTGCGCACGCCGTCGGACAGGTCGCCCACTTCCTCGGTCCGGACCTTGGCGTTGAAGTAGCCGGCGGTCTCCAGCAGCTTGGTGGCCTGCTCGGGCGCGACGGCGGCAAGCCGGCGCAACTCCCCGGCGGTCAGGCGCATGTCCTCGGGCGTGTCGCGGAAGCGCGCCAGGTCCAGGTGCTCCATCAGCAGCGAGCGCAGCTCGGGCGGCGCCTCGACGGTCAGCTCATAGGCCGAGATCTTGCGCGTGCTGGTCACGTAGGGATTGTTGGCATCGGCCTCTTCGGTCGCCGCGACCTTCAGCTGCGCCTTGCGGTCGGTGGGCAGCAGCGAGCAGCCGCCCAGCAGCGCGAGCGCCGCGCCGATCGTGAAGATCGGCAGCGCGCGCCGCAGCCAATGAGTCACCGGACGCGTCAGGGTCGTCGCCGTCATCGGTTGAGCACGCGCATCGCCTGTTCGAGTCCGCCCATGGTGAGCGGCATCATGCGTTGCTGCATCAACTGCTGGATCAGCGAGATGCTCTGGCGGTATTGCCAGACCCCGGCCGGTTCGGGGTTGATCCAGACGTGCTTGTTGAAATGGGCGGTGAGCCGCTGCAGCCATTCGGCGCCGGCTTCCTCGTTGTTGTACTCGACGCTGCCGCCGGGCTGGAGGATCTCGTAGGGGCTCATCGTGGCGTCGCCGACGAAGATGAGCTTGTAGTCCCGGTTGTACTTGTGGATCAGGTCCCAGGTCGAGGTCTTCTCGCTGAAGCGGCGCCGGTTGTTCTTCCACACGAAGTCGTAGACGCAGTTGTGGAAGTAGAAGAACTCCAGGTGCTTGAACTCGCTCTTGACCGCGGAGAACAGCTCCTCGACGCGGTGCACGTGCTCATCCATCGTGCCGCCGACGTCCATCAGCAGCAGCAGCTTCACCTTGTTGTGACGCTCCGGGATCATGCGGATGTCGAGCATGCCGGCGTTGGCGGCGGTCTTGTGGATGGTGTCGTCGAGGTCGAGCTCCAGCTCCGACCCCTCGCGCGCGAAGCGGCGCAGCCGGCGCAGCGCGACCTTGATGTTGCGGGTGCCCAGCTCGATGTTGTCGTCGTAGTCCTTGTAGGCGCGCTGGTCCCAGACCTTGACCGCGCTGCGCTGGCCGCCGGGGCCGCCGATGCGGACGCCGCGCGGATTCGCGCCGCCGTTGCCGAAGGGGCTGGTGCCGCCGGTGCCGATCCAGCGGCTGCCGCCTTCGTGGCGTTCCTGCTGTTCCTCGAGCCGCTGGCGCAGCGTGTCCATCAGCTCGTCCCAGTCCAGCGCCTTCAGCTGCGCGAGCTGCTCGGGCGTCAGCTCGCGTTCGAGCTGTTTCGTCAGCCATTCCTGCGGCAAGGCCTTGAACAGGTCGCCCATCAGCTCGACGCCCTTGAAGTAGGCGGCGAAGGCGCGGTCGAACTTGTCGAACAGCGCCTCGTCCTTGACCAGCGAGGTCCGGGCGAGCGCGTAGAACTTGTCCACCGTGGGGCCGCTGCCACCGATGTCGGTGTCGTCGAGCACGCCGGCCTTCATCGCTTCGAGCAGGGTCAGGTACTCCTTGACGGAGACGGGCAGCTTGGCGGCGCGCAGCGTGTAGAAGAACTGGATCAGCATGGGCCTCCCCCTGGACTCCGGGGCATCAGGGCATTATCCATGCCGGCCGGCGGGTCCCAGGCGTAGCATCGGCGTCAAACACGGCTCCGCGGTCGCGGAACCGCGCAGCCTCCAACGTTGGGGTCGGGCGAATGGATCACGGGACAGGCAGCGGCGACGACAACGCCGAGGTCGAAGGCATGCTGCAGGCGCTGTACGGCGCCGTCGGCGAGGAGCGCGGCCGTTGGGTCGGCAGCTTCCAGAACTACCGGCTGACCAGCGCGTTCCAGCCGGTCTACAGCTATCCGCACCGCCGGCCGGTCGGCTACGAGGGCCTGATCCGCGTCGAGGACGAGCGCGGCCGTCCCATCACCCCGGTCACCGCCTTCGAGGGCGTCGGCAGCTTCGAGCAGCAGATCTGGCTCGACCGCCTGTGCCGCCTGCTGCACGTGCACAACTTCGTCGCGCAGCGGCAGCCGGACTGCTGGCTGTTCCTGAACATCCATCCGGCCGTCTTCATGCACGCGGCGCTGCAGGTGCGCATGCTGGCGCGCGCGGTCGAGGTCGTGCATCAGCTGGGCCTGCCGACGCACCGCCTGGTCTTCGAGGTCACCGAGGACGTGATGGCTCGCGACGACAGCTTCGAGGAGGCGGTCGAGGCCGCGCGCGCCACCGGCTGCCTGCTGGCGCTGGACGACTTCGGCGTGGGGCACTCGAACTTCGATCGCATCTGGCGGATCCGGCCGGAGATCGTCAAGCTGGACCGTTCGCTGCTGATGCGCTCGCGCGGCTCGCGGCGCATGGCGCGGGTTCTCTCGCAGATGGTGGCGCTGCTGCACGAGTGCGGTTCGCTGGTGCTGCTGGAGGGCATCGAGACCGTCGAGGATGCGCAGCTCGCGATGGATGCGGACGTCGACCTGGTGCAGGGTTTCGCCTTCGGCCATCCGGCGCCGTTCCTGCGCGACGGCGAGGGCGTGTCCGCGCTGGAGGATGTCTGGCGCCTGTTCAACGAGCGCCAGGCGCAACTGCGGCGTGATCACCTGGACCGGCTGACGCCGTTCCGCACGGCGCTGGCGCTGGCGCTGCAGACGGTGCAGCAGGGGCGTCCGCTGGTCGAGGCCTGCCAGCCCTTCCTCAAGCTGGACGGGGCGCAGATGTGCTACCTGCTGGACGACGACGGCCGGGAGATCGGTGCGCGCGCGGTGCCCGCCTCGGGCCCGGCGGAGATCGATCCACGTTTCCTGCCGATGGAGCGTGCGGGTGATGCCCGCTGGGCGCGCCGACCCTATTTCCGCCGCGCGGTCGAGACGGTCGGCGAGATCCAGACCACGCGCCCCTACCTGAGCCTGCACGGCGCCAGGATGTGCGTGACCGTATCCGTCGCCTACTGGCAGGATGGCCGCCTGCGCGTCCTCTGCGGCGACCTCGACTGGGACGAGGTGTAGCCAGCACCTCGCACACCCAGGCCCGCAGTCAACGGGCGATGCTGGGGCCGGAATGGTGCTGGGGGTTCCCGGAGGGATGCCCCCTGCGCCGTGGAGTGCCCGCGCTTGGCGACACGCAGTCGCGCCACCCACCGTCGCGCCACACGCAGTCGCGCGACGCTCTCGGCGATACGCAGTACGCCTTGCGCAACACCTGTCCCCGGGTCCCGGTCTTGCCAAAGGAAGCTCGCGTTCAACTTTGCCGAGGTCCCACAGGGCCGTCGCCCTCCCATGTCACGACTGCAGTACCTGTTTGCCGCCTTTGCGGTTGGGGCGCTCCTCGCCCCCGTGCCGGCGCGGGCCGCCGCGCCTGCCGCCTGTTCATGGGACCGTCCGGGCCACGACAGCTTCATGGGCGACGTGCCCGCGGCCGTCGACCGCTACACCGATCTTGCGCCGGCGGTGCGTGAGCGCCTCAAGACGCGGATGCGGGCGCACGAGTACGACGACGTCGTCGAGATCTCGCGCGATCGCATCGAGGGGAACGCGGGCTACGAGCCGCAGATCCGCGACATGCATTTCGGCCAGGGACGCGTCTGTGCGAGCGTCACGCGGGATCGCTGGTCCGACGATCAGCGCGAGCGTGCGCTGGTCTATTGCGAAGGCACGGCCTGCGTGATGGTGCCCACCGTGTGCCGCAACGTGAGCCGCGTCGCCCGCGTGCCGGGCGGCGGCGGGGGTGGAGGCGCCACGCCACCCGGCGAAGGCGAACTGCTCTTCGATCCGCCGGGCGCCGGTGCGCCGACACCGGTGCCGGCGGACACGCCGCCCTTGTCGACATTGCCGCCCACGCCCTTGACCGGCGTGCCGGAGACGCCGCCGGGTTCGTTCTCGAGTCCGCCGCGCGTGTCGATCGGGCCACCGCCCGCGGGACCGCCACCGTTCTCCGTGCCGACGCCGCCGCTGTTCGTGCTGCCACCGCGTACCGAGCAGCTGCCGCCGCCGGCGGTGCCGGAGCCCTCGACGCTCGCGATGGCCGCGGCGGGCCTCGCGTTGCTGGTGCTGCTCCTCAGGCGCGCTGCTTCTTCGAGCCGCTCCTTGCGCCCGCTTTCGCTCCCGCGCCCGCTTTCGCTTTCGCCTCCGACTTCGCGCCGGCCTTGATGCCCGCCTTCGTGCCGGTCGTGTCGTGGCGCTTGAGCCAGTCGAAGAACTCGCCGTACCAGAGCCTGGAGTTGCGCGGCTTCATGACCCAATGGTTCTCGTCGGGGAACCAGACGAGCCGGGCGTCGACGCCCTGCGCCTTCAGCGTGTTGTAGTAGGCCAGGCCCTGGGCATCGGGGACGCGGTAGTCGAGCTGGCCGTGGATGACCAGCGTCGGCGTGTTGAAGTGCTGCGCGTAGCCGATCGGGCTTTGCGCGGCGACCTTGGCCGGATCCTTCCAGTACGCCGTGCCCAACTCCTTGGCATGCCACAGGTAGGCGTCGTTCGCGAACATCGCCGTCCAGTCGAAGCAGCCCGCGTGGCAGACGTAGGCCTGGTAGCGGCCGGCCGGCACGTGGCCGTTCATCCACGCGACCATGTAGCCGCCGTAGCTGCCGCCCGTGGCGAAGACCCGCTTCGGATCGGCCCAGGGCTGCTTGAGCAGCAGGTCGGTCGCGATTTCCACGTCCTGCAGTTCCAGCTCGCCCCAACGCCCGGTGATCGAGTCGGCGAAGCGGTTTCCGAAGCTCGACGAGCCGTGGTAATTCACGCAGGCGACGACGTAGCCCTGCGACGCCATCGCCTGGTGGTTCCAGCGCCAGTGCCAGCTGTCGCCCATGGCGGTGTGCGGGCCGCCGTGGATCAGCTGCATCAGCGGCACCTTGGTCTTCTGCTTCGGGTCGAAGCCGGGCGGGTGGTAGAGCCACATCTGGACGAGCTCGCCCAGCGCGCCTTCGTACCAGAGCTCTTCGACCTCGCCGAAGCGCAATGAGGCGAGCGCCTCGTCGTTGAAGGATTCGATGCGGTGCAGCACCTGCTCCTCGGCGTCGCCCTCGCGATCGACGACGGAGACCTGCGGCGGGAAGGACGCGCTGTCGTGCAGCACGACCAGCGTGCCGGCCTCGAGCGCGAACGCGCCGACATGGCCGCCCTCGCACAGCGGGAACGCGTGCAGCGTCTTCACGTCGAAGCGGTAGAGATGGCGGCGGCCCTGGTCCTCGGCGCAGAAGAGCACGCCGAGGTCGTCCTCGTCCCAGCGCAGCGGGGCGGCGACTTCCTGGTCCCAGTCCTCCGACAGCACAGCCCAGTTGCCGTGCGTGTCGAGCACCGCCAGCTGCTGCGGCATCGTGTGCTTCAGGCCCTGGTGGGTGGCGATGAAGGCGATGTGGTGGCCCGCGTGGCTGTAGACCGGCGCGACCAGGTCCCAGCCCGGCTCGTGCAGCAGCACCTGCGCGCGGCCCGAGCGGACGTCGATCTCGGCCAGCGCGTTGCGGTGCTCCAGCGTCTTGGGCGTGTTCGGGTCGAAGCTGAACACGATGCGGCGGCCGTCCGGCGAGATGTCGAAGGTGTCGGCATCGGGCTCGGCGCGGCTGAGTTCGAATTCGGTGCCCTCGAACAGGTCGCGGACCTCGCCGCTGGCCAGGTCGATCACGTGCAGATGTGGCACGCGGTTCATCGGCAGCGAGTGGTCCCAGAAGCGGTAGAAACCTTCCTCGGTCACGTAGGCCGATTCCTTGCGGTCCTTCTCGGCCTTGCGGCGATCGGCCTGCGCGGCCTGGCCCTTCAGGCCCGGGTCGACCCAGGACACGAAGGCCAGGCGCTGGCCGTCGGGGAACCACTTGAAGGACTCGACGCCGAAAGGCAGCTTCGTCACGCGGCGGGCCTCGCCGCCATCAGGCGGGATCACGTAGAGCTGCGGTGCGTCGTCCTTGTCGCCTTCCTGGTCGCGACGCGCGATGAAGGCGACGGATTCGCCGGTCGGGCTCCAGCGCGGCTGGCCGTCCTTCTCGCCGGCGGAGGTCAGCACGCGCGGCTCGCCGCCCAGCGTCGACAGCAGCCACAGCGCGGTCGCCCCCTTGTTCTTCTCCATGTCGTAGCGCGTCACCGGCACGACGGCCTGCGCGCCGTCCGGCGACAGGCTCGGCGCGCCGATGCGCGCCAGCGCCCACAGCGCGTCGACGTCGAAGGTCTTCAACGCGGAGGCGTTCTTCTTCGATGCGCTCTTCGTGGCGGCGGGCTTCCGGATCGCGAGCTTCTTGATGGGCTTCTTCGCGGGAGTCTTTGCGGGGGTCTTCGCGGGAGTCTTCTTCACGGCGGGCATCAGGCGCTCCGGGGTTTGTCGAGTAGCCACTGCAGGTGGGTCTGGATGGTCGGCCATTCGGCCGCGGTGATGCTGTAGACGGCGGTGTCGCGCGGCAGGCCGCTGGGCATGATCACGTGCGAGCGCAGGATGCCGTCGAGCTGCGCGCCCAGGCGCTCGATCGCGCGGCGGCTCTGCGTGTTGAGGCGGTTGGTGCGGAACTCCACCGCGATGCAGTCCAGCGTCTCGAACGCGTGCCGCAGCAGCAGCAGCTTGCACTGCGTGTTCAGCCCGCTGCGCTGGCTGGACGCGCGGGTCCAGGTGGAGCCGATCTCGACGCGGCGATTGGTCGCGTCGATGTTCATGTAGGTCGTCATGCCGGCGACGCGGCCGTCGGCATCGAACACGGTGAACGGGTTCATCGAGCCCGCGTCGCGCAGTCCCAGGCGCCGGTCGATCTCCGCGCCCATGCGGTCGGGCGCGGGCACGGTGGTGTACCAGAGCTTCCAGAGCTCGCCGTCGGCGACCGCGTCGACCAGCGCCTCGCGGTGATCCTGCGACAACGGCTCGATCCGCGCATGCGGGCCGGTCAGCGTGACCGGCGCGGTGAAGGGGGTGGGTGCGGTCATGAGTCGAGCCGACCCTCGGCCGGCGGTGCGAGGAAAAGGGGGAGGGTGAAGGACGGGCGAGGGCAGGGCGGGCCTCAGCCCTTGTTGCCGAGCAGCAGCCGGCGCAGCAGCCAGCGGCAGCCGCCCATGCCGACGAGGATGGTCAGCAGGCCCAGGATCTGTGTGGGCCCCCAGCCGGGCTCGCCGATGAATTCCCATCCCAGCGAGCGGCCGACCAGCAGGCCGATCACGCCGCCGCCGACGAATCCCAGCGCGTCGGCCAGCGCGGTGCGCCAGGCGGCGTTGAAGTCTTGGCTCATGCCTGTCTCATCCTTGTTCCGATTTTGTTCTGGCCCGGCGGCTTCGGCGGATCCTGCCCAGCTGACTCTGCTCAGCTGACCCTGCTCAGCGGTTGCGGCTCTGCATGTAGACGAGTTTCTCGAACAGGGTCAGGTCCTGCTCGTTCTTCAGCAGCGCGCCCACCAGCGGCGGGATCGCGACCTTGTCGTCCTGCGTCTGCAGCGCCTCCAGCGGGATGTCCTCGGCCAGCAGCAGCTTGAGCCAGTCGATCAGTTCCGACGTGGAGGGCTTCTTCTTCAGCCCCGGCAGCTTGCGCACGTCGTAGAAGGTCTTCAGCGCGACGGCCAGCAGGTCCTTCTTCAGCCCGGGGAAGTGGACGTCGACGATGGCCTGCATCGTGTCGGCCTCGGGGAACTTGATGTAGTGGAAGAAGCAGCGGCGCAGGAAGGCGTCGGGCAGCTCCTTCTCGTTGTTGGAGGTGATGAACACCAGCGGCCGGTGTTTCGCCCGGACCCACTCGCGGGTCTCGTAGACGTAGAACTCCATGCGGTCGAGCTCGCGCAGCAGGTCGTTGGGGAACTCGATGTCGGCCTTGTCGATCTCGTCGATCAGCAGCGCCACCGGCGTGTCCGACGCGAAAGCCTCCCACAGCGTGCCCTTGACGATGTAGTTGGCGATGTCGCGCACCTTGTCGTCGCCGAGCTGGCTGTCGCGCAGCCGGCTGACCGCGTCGTACTCGTACAGGCCCTGCTGCGCCTGGGTCGTGCTCTTCACGTGCCACTGCAGCAGCGGCAGTCCCAGGGCCTTGGCGACTTCCTCGGCCAGCAGCGTCTTGCCGGTGCCCGGTTCGCCCTTGACCAGCAGCGGCCGCGTCAGCGTGATGGCCGCGTTGACCGCCAGCATCAGGTCGGGCGTGGCGACGTAGTCCTGGGAACCTTGGAATTTCATGAGGGGCTTCTCTAGCGCAGGGGTGAAAACCAGTATATAGGGCCCCCCCTATAATCGCGCCGCCCCAAATCCTAGAAGATCGGGACCATGAGAAGACAACTGCAGATCTCCCTCGCGTTGATGCTGGCCGGAAGTGCGTTTGTTGTAGCCGCTCAGTCCAACGCCCCTTCGTCGCCCGCGCCGGGACAAGCGCCGTCGACGACCACCCCCGCCGCGACGTCCGCGGCAACACCTGGCCCCCAGGCCCCGGTGCAGGCCAAGGTGGCCATGTGCATCGGCTGCCATGGCATCCCCGGCTATCAGGCCACCTTCCCCGAGGTGCACAAGGTCCCGATGATCGCGGGCCAGAACGCCAAGTACATCGCCAATGCGCTGACGGCGTACGCCAAGGGCGACCGCAAGCACCCGACCATGCGCGGCATCGCGCTGCCGTTGGGCGACCGGGACATCACCGAGATCTCCGAGTACTACGCCGGCCTGGCCAAGGTCGACGCGGTGCCCGCGACGGTCGAGGCGCCGGCCGACGTCAAGAAGCTGCTGGACAAGGGCGCGTGCGCGAGCTGTCATGGCGCCAACTTCAGCAAGCCGATCGACGGCACCTACCCCAAGATCGCCGGCCAGCACGCCGACTATCTGTACGTGGCGCTGAAGTCCTACCAGATCGAGGGCAAGCCGTATCACGGGCGCACCAACGCGGTGATGGCGGGCCAGGTGAAGCAATTCAGTCACGCCGAACTGAAGCTTCTGTCGCAATATTTGGCAGGCTTGCCATCCGAACTCCGTACAGTCCCGCAATCGCGGTTCCGTTGATCCGTGGCAGGCTGTGAGCCAGCCTCGGTGCAAGCGAAGAGCAGTAGCCAACCGCCCGCTAGGGCGGTTTTTTATTGCCTGTACTGACTGTGCGTGCGCCGGGGAGGGCGCCATACTGTGTTGCCCTGGACGAAAACGCCAGTCATGCTGAAGAAGGTCCCCACCGCCCAGGTGAAGCTGGGCATGTATCTGCAAGGGATGGAAGGGTCGTGGCTGTCGCACCCTTTCTGGAAGACGAAATTCGTCCTCACCGATCCCGAGGATCTGAAGGCGCTGAAGGCCAGCGGCGTGCCGTTCTGCTGGATCGACGCGTCCAAGGGCCTGGACGTCGACGCCCCCGAGGCGCCGAAGGCGGCCCTGGCTCCGCCCGCTGCCGCGCCCGCCCCGTCCGCGGCGCCCGCGGCGCCCGCGGCGACGGAGCCTCCCGCCGCTCCCGCCGTCCTTGCCGCGGCGCCGCGACTCGAGTTGAGCACCGCGCCCGCGTCGATGGGCGAGGAGCTCGAGCGCGCCACGCAGGTGATGCAGCGCTCCAAGCGCGCGGTGATGACGCTGTTCGGCGAGGCCCGGCTGGGCAAGGCGATCGACGCCGAGCAATGTCTGCCCCTGGTCGAGGAGGTCGCGAGCTCGGTGGTCCGCAATCCGTCGGCGCTGATCAGCCTGGCGAGGCTGAAGACCAAGGACGACTACACCTACATGCACTCGGTGGCGGTGTGCGCGCTGATGGTGTCGCTGGCGCGGCAGATGGGTCTGGACGAGCCGCGCACGCGCGAGGCCGGCCTCGCCGGTCTGCTGCATGACGTCGGCAAGATGATGATGCCGCTGAACGTGCTGAACAAGCCGGGCGCGCTGACCGACGCCGAGTTCGCGATCATGCGCGACCACCCGACGCGCGGCTTCGAGATGCTCAAGGAAGGCACCTCGGTGCCCGAGGCGGCGCTGGACGTCGCGCTGCGGCATCACGAGAAGATGGACGGCACGGGCTACCCCGGCAAGCTGGCGGGCGAGCAGATCAGCCTGCTGTCGCGCATGGGCGCGGTGTGCGACGTGTACGACGCGATCACCTCGAACCGGCCCTACAAGAACGCGTGGGATCCGGCGTCGTCGCTGGCGCGGATGGCGCAGTGGACGGGGCATTTCGATCCGCGGGTGTTCCAGGCCTTCGTGAAGTGCGTGGGCATCTATCCGGTGGGGACGCTGGTGAAGCTGCAGTCGGGCCGCCTGGGGGTGGTGCTGGAGCAGAACGCCACGGCGCTGACGGCGCCGCGGGTGCGGGTGTTCTATTCGACGAAGTCGCAGATGCCGATCCCGACGCAGGTGCTGGACCTGTCGGCGAACCACGCGTCGGACCGCATCGTCGGCCGCGAGGATCCGGCCACCTGGGGCTTCCAGCGGCTCGACGAGCTCTGGCAGGCGCCGGCGAAGTGACGCCGGGGGATCGCCTCGGGAGAGACGGTCCACGCGATGACAGCAAGTCTTGGTGGCTGCCGCTGACTCAGAGCGGTGGCGCTCCTCAATCTTTGAGGTGAAAGTCTCCTAGTTCAGGCAATGGTTCGCCTGACGCGTCCGCTCGAAGATGCAGACCTCGCGCTGATGAATGGCGCTGGAGGGCATCTGATGGCAGTTCTTATGAAGGAAGTGGCGCCGGCCAACGATGTGCCGGCCCAACGATCAAGGGCGGCGCCTCTGGCACCGCCGTTCGATGTAGTGACCTATGCGGGGCCGGTCACAGTCGAGGGCTATGAACGACTGAGCACAGTGCTCGACGAGCACCGCACGAACGAGCATGTCCTTGTCGTATTGGAGACGCCTGGTGGTGATCCGCATGCGGCGTCCCGTATCGCGAGGGCCCTGGGATTTCATTACAAGCGTGTCGAGGCGCTCGTGCCGCGCTACTGCAAGAGCGCGGGAACGCTGATCGTGCTCGGCGCGTCCGTGTTGCACATGGGCGATCGTGGCGAGTTGGGGCCTATCGACATGCAGGTTCCGAGGGTGGGCGAATTCTCGGTTCGCGGCTCCGGGCTCGAGTTCGGCGGCGTCCTGGACCAGCTGCTGCCACACCAGATACAGAGCTTCGCCATCGCGGTGCATGCCATCTCGGCCCAGGGCCTGTCCAACGAGGCGGCAGTCAATGCGGCTTCATTGATGACCGCGCGACTGTTCCGGCCGCTGCTCGAAAAGGTCGATCCTCGTCGGCTCGTCGAGGTGACGCGTGCGATGGCCATTGCCGCCGCCTACGGGGAGCGTCTGGCGCAGAAGGGCGGCAACATCGGTGCGGACGGGATCAATGAATTGATGCGGCGATATCCATCGCATGCGTTCGCGATCGATCGCAAGGAGGCTCAGCGGCTGTTCTACGACGTCCGGGAGCCGATGGATGCAGTGGCCGAGGTCGCGACGCGGCTCGGCCATTCGATGTCTTCGCTCAACACCCTCGCTGCGCCTACGGTCCAACTGCTCCCTTTTCCGTTTATCGACAAGGAACTTTCACATGTACACGACGGAACCCATGCACGAAGTTTTTGCGCGCTCACGCCAGCTGATGTTCGAAGCCATGTTGCGGATGTACCCCGGTCTGTTTGATATGAATCGAAAACGGCTGCCGATGCCCACGCCGACGTCGGGGGTTGCAGGGTCGTGGTCGGAAGAAGAGGCTGCGCGCAGGGCTTGGCACTACGCCCAGAATTTCACTGTCCCTTCTCGCGTACTGCCCGATGAGCAGTGACCCGTCCGGAAAGACCCCGACCTCCCGCTGAGCCCGTGCTCCCTACACTCCCCGACATCACACGACGTCGGGGAGCGCGGGATGACACGACTGCTCATGCTGCTGGCGCTGTGCGCCGGCGTGGTCGGGGGAGCTGTCGGCGGCGCGCCGGCGGCCCACGCGCAGACGCTGCGCTGGGCCAGCCAGGGCGACGCCCAGACGATGGACCCGCACTCGCAGAACGAGAGCCTGACCAACGGCATGAACTCGCAGGTCTACGAGCGGCTCACCGCCCGCGACCGCCAGCTCAACATCGTGCCGGGTCTTGCCTCCGAGTGGACGCAGGTCGGCCCGCTCGTCTGGCGCTTCAAGCTGCGTCCCAACGTCAGGTTCCATGACGGCTCGGCGTTCACCGCCGACGACGTCGTCTTCTCGCTGCAGCGCGCCAAGGCGCCGACCTCGCAGGTCGCCGTCTACGCCAACGCGGTCGGCACCGCGCGCAAGCTCGACGAGCTCACCGTCGAGATCACCCAGCCGCGCTTCAACCCGATCTTCCTGCAGCACCTGGACCTGCTCTTCATCATGAGCAAGTCCTGGAGCGAACAGCACAAGGTGACGAAGCCGCTCAGCTTCAAGGACAACGAGGAGAGCTTCGCCAGCTTCAACACGAACGGCACCGGCCCCTTCATGCTGGTCCGCCGCCAGCCCGGCATCCGCACCGTCTACAAGCGCAACCCCAACTGGTGGGGCCGCTTCGAGGGCAACGTGCAGGAGGTGCAGTTCACGCCGATCTCGAACGACGCGACGCGGCTCGCCGCGCTGGTGTCGGGGGAGATCGACCTGCTGCTCGATCCCGCGCCGCGCGACGTGCCGCGGCTGCGCGCGACAGCGGGCGTGCAGGTGATCGAGGGGCTCGAGAACCGCCTGATCTTCGTCGGCATGGACCAGGCGCGCGACACGCTGGTGTACGGCCGCTCGCCCAGCGGCAAGAACCCGTTCCAGGACCTGCGCGTTCGCCGCGCGATGTACCAGGCCATCGACATCGACGCCATCCACAAGCGGCTGATGAACGGGCTGTCGCAGCCCACGGGCGGGCTGACGCCGTCGCCGCTCGGCGCCTTCGGCGATCCGGCGCTGGAGACGCGCCTGCCGTTCGATCTCGCCGCCGCGCGCAAGGCCATGGCCGACGCCGGTTATGCGGACGGCTTCGAGGTGACGCTGGACTGCCCCAACAACCGCTACGTCAACGACGAGGCCATCTGCCTCGCCCTGGCGTCGATGTGGGCGCAGATCAAGGTGAAGGTGAAGGTGAACGCGATGCCGCGTGTCCTGTACTTCCCCAAGCTGGAGCGCTACGAGACCAGCCTCTACCTGATGGGCTGGGGCGGCGCGATCACCGACGCGGAGACCATCCTGACGCCGGTCTACCGCAGCGACGACAAGCCGTCCGGCGCCGGTTACTACAACTACGGCCGGTCGAGGAATCCGAAGTTCGATCAACTCGCGGGCGCCTCCTCGACCGAGGCCGATCCCGTCAAGCGCGAGCAGCTGATCCGGGCCGCGCTGCAGGAGTACCGTGAGCAGATCCACGTCCTGCCCCTGCATCGGCAGGCGGCGCCGTGGGCGGTGCGCCAGGGCGTGAAGGCCGTTCACCGCGCCGACAACTGGCTGGACTACGCCTGGGTCACGCTGCCGAAATGAGGGGCGGATGCCCCTAACATCCGCGCCCATGACCGCGCCTCCCGAGTCCTCGCCTTCCCCCGCTTCCGCCTCCTCCAACGATCCGGCCGCCAAGCAGTGGCTGGCCCGCCTGCGCGCCGACTACCGCGTCGAGCGCGGTCGCTGCGTCGTCAGCCATGACCATGAGGGACCGCTGCGCCTGCTGAAGAGCCTTTATCCGGAAGGCGACGGGATCTGCCACAGCGTGCTGGTGCATCCGCCCAGCGGCCTGGTCGGCGGGGATACCTTGGACATCGCCGTGACGGTGGGGGAGGGCGCGCACGCGCTGGTGACCACGCCGGGCGCGACGCGTTTCTATCGCAGCCCGTCGGGCGCGCTCGCGACACAGCGCGTGCAGGCGCAGCTGGGCGATCACGCGCGGCTCGAATGGCTGCCGCTCGAGGCGATCGCCTATCCCGGCTGCGAGGCGCTCAACGAGGCCCGCTTCACGCTCGCGCCGACGGCGGAAATGTTCGCGTGGGACATCACCGCGCTTGGCCTGCCCGGCGCGGGGCAGCCGTATGCGTCAGGACGTTTCCAGCAGCATTTGGAGATCCCGGGCGCCTGGCTCGAACGCGGCCTGCTCGATGCGGACGACGCCTTGCTGATGGACGGAGACCTCGGACTGGCCGGCCACCGTTGCCTGGGCACCCTGGTGTTCGCCGCCGGCACCGCGATCGGACGCGAACGTCGCGAGCAGGCACTGGACGCCGTCCGCGCGCTGATCGAGGCCGATCCGCTGCGCCTCACCGCCGGCGCCACGGCGGCGCAGGACGGCGTGCTGGTGGTGCGGGCGCTGGGACCGGTCGTCGAGCCGGTGTCGCTGCTGCTGCGCCGCTGCTGGGCCGCTTGGCGTCAGGTCTTGTGGGGCCTGGACGGCACCTCGCCCCGCCTCTGGGCGATGTAGGCCCCGCATCAGGGCGATGCCAGGGCAAGTCTCCGGCCCGCGCGCATCCCCCACTCTGGGGACGCCCATGCATGTCGTTGTGGCAACGATGTCTCAGAGTTGTAGCCAGCACACTAAGGCAGCGCTTAGCATGGCCGTTCCACAGACGGTCTCCAGGGAGGTGATCGCATGGCTTCACGTACCGCTTCGTGCAGTTGCGGCCAATTGAAGATCGTGGTGCAGGGAGAGCCGTTGGGAACCGGCCTCTGCCATTGCCTGGCGTGCCAGCGTCGCACGGGCAGTGTCTTCGCGACGCTGGCGGCTTTCGCCGAGCCCTACGAGGTCGTCGGCATCGCCACCGAGTTCGTGCGCGCCGGGGACCAAGGCGCCCGTTTCCGCTTCCACTTCTGCCCGGTCTGCGGCAGCAACGTCTTCCACACGGAAGAGGGTGTCGAAGGCTCGGTCGGCGTCGCCGTCGGCGCCTTCGCGGATCCGTCGTTCCCGCCCCCGCAGGACTCGGTCTATACCTGCCGCATGCACGGCTGGGTCCGATTGCCGGAGGAGGTCAGAACCTACGACCGGGATCCGACGTAGCGGTCGAAACGGGAACACCGCGAGCGCTGCTGGGGCCGGAATGGTGCTGGGGGTTCCCGGAGGGATGCCCCCTGCACCGTGGAGCGCCCGCGCTCGGCCTCCCGCACGCGCAACGCAACCACCGGTCCCGGGCGCCGCGCCTCCGCCATGACTCGTCGACGGGTGCCCGGGCCGATGGAGCGTTTCTCTGATCAGGCCGCCAGTCGCAGGTCCGGGCGGACCTCGGTGAACGTCGAGGGGCGCAGCGGCTGCGCCAGGCGCAGCAGGTGACCCGGCTCGCTCAGGAAGCGCATGCGATCGGCATTCGACATCGTGTCGAGCGCACCCGGTTGCGCCGTCAGTTCGCTGATGCGATGCCCACGGACCTGTGCGCGCGTGCCCTGGCCGACGTCGCGGCGACCCATCGCCTCGGCTGCCAGCGCGGTCAGGCGGCGGCTCGCCAGCAGGTCGGCGAAGCCGGGGAGATGACGCTCCTGGCGACCATAGGCCCAGGCGTTGCGCAACACGGTCGGCGTGCGGCTTTCCTCCGGGATCACCAGCAGGCCGGCGCGGCGCATGCGCTCGCCCAGGCGGGAGCGGCTCGACAGCACCGTGATCGGCGCGGCCAGCAGCAGCGGCAGGGCGATCGGCGCGATCCAGATCAGCGTCGACGGGCTCAGCGCGCCGATCAGTGCGGTGAGGACCAGCGTCACCGCGCTGATGCGGCCGTAGGCGGCGAACGCTTCGCGCCAGGACACATCCTCGGCGGCCCGCGGCGGGGACTTCCAGTCCAGCGAGATCCCCGTCAGCGCGACCACGCAGAAGATCGAGTGGGCGACCATCCGCAGCGGCGCCTGCAGCAGCGACATGCCGGCCTCGGTGGCGCAGGACGCCACCAGCTTCAGCGAGCCGCCGTACTGCGACTGCTCGCCGCGCAGGATCAGCGCGGCCACCGACAGCAGTCGCGGCAGGACCAGCATGCCGATCGTGCCGAACCACAGCGTGGCCACGCCCGGGGCCAGCGAGCCGTCTTCCAGGAAGGGCTGGAAGGCATCGCTGCCGCCGACGTTCCAGAGCAGCACGCCCAGGCCCACGTACAGCAGCCACAGCGGCGCGGCCAGGTAGGACAGCGCGCCGGTGACCAGCATCGCGCGGTGCACGCCGTGCAGGCCGGGTTCGGCGATCAGGCCGGCGTTCTGGATGTTGCCCTGGCACCAGCGGCGGTCGCGCTGCAGCTCGGCCAGCAGGTGCGGCGGCTGTTGTTCATAGCTGCCCGGCAGGTCCGCCACCAGCCACACCTGGTAGCCGGCTCGGCGCATCAGCGCGGCCTCGACGAAGTCGTGGGACATGATGTCCTTGCCGCGCAGCGGGGCCAGGGCGCAATGCTTCATGAAGGGCTCGACGCGGATGATCGCGTTGTGGCCCCAGTAGTGGGCCTCGCCCAGCTGCCAGAACTGCATGCCGGCGGCGAACAGGCGACCCGTCACGCGGCTCGCGAACTGCTGCGCGCGGGCGTGCGGCGTGTCGTGACCGCAGACCTGGTTGGCGGCCTGCAGGATGCCGGCGCGCGGGTGCTTCTCCATCAGACGGACCAGGCCCAGCAGGCAGTCGCCGCTCATCACGCTGTCGGCGTCCAGCACCACCATGTAGCGGTAGTTGCGGCCCCAGCGGCGGCAGAAGTCGGCGACGTTGCCGGCCTTCTTCTTCACCCGGCGCTGGCGCCAGCGGTAATGGATGCGGCCGCGGCCGGCGAACTGCGCGCGCAGCTCGGCCCAGGCGGCCAGCTCCTGCGTGCGGCGCTCGGGGTCGCTGCTGTCGGACAGGATGTAGACGTCGAACAGGCGCAGCGCGCCGGCGGCCGCGAGCGACTCGCAGCTGGCGCGCAGGCCGGCGAAGACGGTGGTCACGTCCTCGTTGCAGATCGGCATGATGAGCGCGGTGCGCGCGTCGGCGCCGAGCGCGTCATTGCCGGCGTCCTTGATGCTGATGGCGTGACGGTCGCCGCGCAGCATGACCCAGAAGCCCATCACCGCGGTGACGCAGCCGGCGCTGACCCAGGCGAACAGCAGCGCGAACAGCGCCAGGTGCACGCATTGCAGCGCGAAGGCCCAGGGGTCGGCGGCCCAGCCGTTGTGGGTGCGCCAGAGCACGCTGGTCGCCAGCGCGGTGGCGCCGAGGATCGACAGCTTCAGCGCGTTGCGGCGGTGCTTCGCTGCGGTCTCCCAGGCCTCGGGGGGCTGGGCGGCGGGCAGCGACTCGACCGGCGGCGTGCGCTGGCCCCAGGCGCGGGGCACCATCGCGCCGCGCTTGATCGCCGGGGCGCTCGGTCCGACGGGACCCGGCGCGGAAGCCGCCTGATGCAGGGTGCCGGTGGGCAGGGATGCGGTCATGTCGTGCTCCTTCACTGGGGAGGAAGAATCAGGCTCCAGGTCTCGGTGAGGACCTGTTGCTTTGTCTGGAGGAAGCCGCGCAGCTCGGTCGACTGACCGGGGCGGAGCTGCTTGATGCGGACGGCCATGCGCCAGCCGCCGGTGACCGGATTCGGATAGGCGTTGACCTCGGTGACCTCGCCGTTGCCATTGGTGCTGGCGACGGCCTTGACCTCGGCGCCGGCGGGCAGCGCGGCGAGCGACGGGCCTTCGAAGTCGACGATGAACTGCTGCTCGTTCTTGTCGAGCTTGGCGTAGCTGTAGCCGGTGCGCGTCTGCACGGCCCAGGCGCCGGGCGGGCGTTGCTGCTGCTCGCCCTGCAGGTGCAGGCGGTACGAGTAGTCCAGCGGCTGGCCCGGGGCCGGCTGCTTCGCCGGCACCCAGTAGGCGACGACGTTGTCGTGGGTCTCGTCGGGCGTGTGCAGCGACATCAGCTCCACGCGGCCCGGACCCCAGTCGCTGGTCGGCTCGACCCAGGCGGAGGGACGCATCTCGTAGCGCGCCTCGGTGTCCTCGTAGCTGGCGAAGCGGCGGTCGCGCTGCATCAGGCCGAAGCCCTTCACGCCCGGCAAGGTGAACGAGGTCGTCAGCGTGCCGTTCGGGTTGATCAGCGGACGCCAGATCCATTCGCCGCTCGCGCTGGCGACCATCAGGCCGTCGCTGTCGTGGACCTCGGGCCGGAAGTCGCCCTTCTGCGGCTGGTTCTCGCCGAACAGGTACATGCTGGTCAGCGGCGCCAGCGCCAGCGTCGCGACCGGCGAGCGCAGGAACAGCCGCGCGCGCGTCTCGACGACCGTCTCGGCGCCCGGCTTGATCACGAAGGTGTAGGCGCCGCTGGCGCGCTGCGAGTCCATCAGCGCATGCACGGTCAGCGACTTCGCGTCGGCCGTGGGGCGCTCGATCCAGAACTCGCTGAAGCGCGGGAATTCCTCGCCCTTGCCGCCGACGGTGTCGATGGCCAGGCCGCGCGCCGACAGGCCGTAATGCTGGTTGGCGCCGAGCACGCGGAAGTAGCTCGCGCCCAGGAAGACGGCCAGCTCGTCCTTGTACTTGTCGTTGTTGAGCGCGTAATGCGCGCGGAAGCCTGCATAACCGACGTCGCCCCACTTCTGCGGCGACAGCTGGCTGTTCTTGCCGTAGTCGAAGTCCTCGCGCTTGAAGGGGACAGGTCTTGCCTGGCCGCCGACGATCTCGTTGATGCGCACGGCCTGGGTCTGGTAGTGGCCCAGGTGGAAGAACATCAGCTCGAAGGGGAGCTTCTCCTCGCGCCACAGCGCGCGCGCCGGCTTGAAACGGATGTCGCGCATCTGGTCGTAGTTGAGGTTCTTCAACTCGACCGGCAGCGAATCCGGCGGCGCGACGTAGGGCTTGGCGGCGAGCGCCTTGGCGCGCTCGGCCACCTCGTCGAAGCCGAAGGCGTGCGCCGCGACGGAAGCCGCCAGCAGCGCCGCGCCGACCGCGAGCCCGAGAACCGACCCCATCCACCGACGCTGGTCGGCCTGGAGGCGGGCACTGGCCGCCTGGATGAGGACCCGAGAGGAGGGGGAGTGAATATTTCTCATGTGACAGACCTACTGCAAGGCCTGTGCCACATGGGATTTCCGTTATGAATCAACGACTTGCGTCGTTGGTGCGGTGCCGCACACGGGAATTTCTGTCGCCGTGAGGCGACGGGATTGCCGCCTCTTCTTCCAAGTCGTTGATTTGAAAGGGATTTTCTTGTCGCTAATCGGCGACAGGCCCGTCGGCGCGGAACATCGACGGCTCCAGTCCGTTGCGCTGCAGCAAGCGGTAGAACTCGGTCCGGTTGCGGTCGGCGAGCCGCGCCGCATCGGCGACATTGCCGTCGGTGAGCTTGAGCAGGCCCACCAGGTACTCGCGTTCGAAGCGCTGTCGCGCCTCGGCGTAAGGAAGTACTTCAATGCTGGGCAGGCGCAGCGCGCGCTGCACCAGCGAGAGCGGGATCAGCGGCGACGTGGCCAGCGCGCTGACCTGTTCCACGACGTTGTGGAGCTGGCGCACGTTGCCCGGCCAGGTGGCCATCGTCAGCGCCTTCAGCGCGTCGGGGGCGAAGCCGTTGACGCGCTTGTCGTACTTCGCGGCGAGCTTCTGCAGGAAGTGCTGCGCCAGCAGCGGGATGTCCTCGCGGCGCTCGTCCAGCGTGGGCAGCGTCAGGCTGACGACGTTGAGGCGGTAGTAGAGGTCCTCGCGGAACTGGCCCTCGGCCAGCGCGGCCTCGAGGTCGCGGTGGGTCGCGGACAGGATGCGCACGTCGATCGGCACCGAGGCGCTGGCGCCGACCGGGCGCACCTGATGTTCCTGCAGCACGCGCAGCAGCTTGACCTGCAGCGGCAGCGGCATGTCGCCGATCTCGTCGAGCAGCAGCGTGCCGCCGTCGGCGGCCTGGAACAGGCCGCGGTGGTTCGCGAGCGCGCCGGTGAAGGCGCCCTTCACGTGGCCGAAGAGCTCGGACTCCAGCAGCGGCTCCGGGATCGCGCCGCAGTTGACGGCGACGAAGGGCCGCTTCGCGCGCGGGCTGGCTGCGTGGATCGCGCGGGCGAGCAGTTCCTTGCCGCTGCCGCTCTCGCCGCGGATCAATATCGGCGCCTGCGAGGCCGAGACCAGGCGGGCCTCGGCCAGCACCTCGGCCATCACGTTGGAACGGCTGACGATGGATTCACGCCAGGCCTGGTCGGGGCTGTCGTCCTGGTGGACGGCGGTGAGGGTCAGGGCTTGCGCGATGGTGTCGAGCAGCGCGCGACCGTCGAAGGGCTTGGTCAGGTAGGTGTAGACGCCCTGCGCGGTTGCGGCGACGGCGTCGGGGATCGTGCCGTGCGCGGTCAGCAGGATGACGGGCAGGGCGGGGTGGCGCTCGCGGATCGTGTTGAACAGCGCCAGCCCGTCCATGCCGGGCAGTTGCACGTCGCTGAGCACCAGCGCGGGCCGCTGCACGTCCAGTTGCGCGAGCGCGGCCTCGGCGCTGCCGACGGCGGTGACGTCGTAACCGGCGGCCTCCAGCCGCATCGACAGCAGCTTGAGCAGGTCGGCGTCGTCGTCGACGATCAGCAGGCGTGCACCACCGCTCATGTGAGCCCCTCGGAACGACCCTGCGCGGCGCTCATGGCTTGTCCAACGCCGAGCGCGGCCCGCCGAGGCTGCGCTCGATCGCCTTCAGCGCCTCGAGCTTGCGGTTCGCCTCATCAAGGCGGCGCTGCAGGTCGTCGCGGGCCAGGCGGGTCTTGTCGAGCTCGCCTTCCATGCGGCGCTGCTCGGCGACGCGGTCGACGAGGAACTGCGCCATGGGGCGCCATTCGTCGGCCTCCGGGCGCGCGTCGCGCAGGACCTGGTCGAGCAGCGTCTGGGCGCGGAAGGTCTCGCCGTTGGCGTGGCTGAACATCAGCGCGAGCGCGAGCTGCACGGCGTTGCCGGGCGGCAGCGCGCCGTCGTCGCGCGGGGCGACTTCCTGCGCGAGTTCGAGCGGGCTCATCTGGCGCAGCCGGTCGTTGAGGTTGAGCACGATGCGCGCCGCGTTGTCGGTGGGCGCGACGACGGGCACCTGCACCGGCACCTGCACGCGCACTTCCTTGACGATGGTCCGGGGCGGCTGCTGCGCGCAGCCGGCGGCCACGATCGTCGACAGGCCCACGGCGAAGCAGGCGGCAAGGCGGACGGCGACAGGCGCGGACCCGCGCGGGCCGGCCGGCGCGGGGCGGGCCGTCAGGCGTTGGTGGACTTCAGGAACCGGGGCGTGTGGGCGCATGGCAGCGTGATTCTGAAATGGGCGCCCTGGTCGGCGGGCAGCAGGTCGATGTGACCACCGTGGGCGGCGATGTATTCGGTGACGATGGACAGGCCGATGCCCGTGCCCTTCAGGGCGTCTTCGGGCTGGCGTTCGCCGCGGTAGAAGGGCTCGAAGATCCGGGCCTGGTCCGCCGGCGCGACGCCCGGTCCGTCGTCCCGCAGGTCGATGGTGAGCTGGCCGCCCTGGCGCGCGAGGTCGATGTCGACGCGGCCGCCGGGCGGGGCGAAGCGTATCGCATTGGAGAGGAGGTTGCCGACGGCGGCCGCGATCTTGGCCGGGTCGACATCCGCCTCGAGCGGTCCGCCGTTGAGCGCGATGTGCAATCCGCGTGCCTGCCATTGCAGCCGCTGGTGGTCGATCGTGCCCTGGATCAGGGACATGAGCTCGGTGCGCTGCGGCTTGAGGTCGCGCGCCTCGAAGGCGGCGGCGTTGAAGCGCAGCAGGTCCTCGATCTGGCGCTGCAGCACGGCGGTGTTGTCGCGCAGGATGCGGGCGACTTCCTTCTGCTTGTCGTTGAGCGGTCCGGCGACTTCGTCCTCCAGCAGCGCCGTGCCTTCGCGCAGCGCGGCCAGCGGGGTCTTGAGCTCGTGCGAGACGTGCCGCAGGAAACGCGCCTTGTCGGCATCGAGTTCCGCCAGGCGCAGCCGCAGCCAGTCCAGGCGCTGGCCGATCACGCGCAGGTCGGCGGGGCCGCGGATCTCGATGCGGTCGTCCAGGCGGTTCTCGCCCAGGCCCTTGATGGCGCGGGCGAGGTGGCGCAGCGGACGGGTCAGGAAGATCCCGAACACCAGCGACAGCAGCGCCGCGACGCCGATCGCGCCCAGCACCTGCTGGCCGAGCAGCACGCGGCCGTTCTCGAGCTTGTCCTGCAGCACGCGGTTGCTGGTCTCGGCGTGCTTGCGGACGTCCTCGGCGAGGCCGCCGGTCTGGCCGCCGAGCTCGCGGAAGCGCGTCATCAGGTCGGTCTCGCGCTTGCGCGGATTGGCGCCGCGGGGCGTGTCCATCAGCGCGCGGATCTCGTCGAGCTTGGTCTTCCAGGCGTCCAGCGGCGCGGGGGTCAGGCCTTGCGCGCGCAGCAGGCCGAGCAGCCGCTCGGCGTCGTCGGCGTCCTCCTCGAAGCGCTGGCGCAGCACGTGGTCCTCCAGGACGGCGTACTGCCGCGCGGCGCGTTCCATGCTGACGCCGCGGTCGCCGAGCTGCTGCACCTCGCTGCTCATGCGCGCGGCGCGCACGACGGCTTCGCGGCTCTGCACGGTCAGCCGTTCGAGCGTCAGCAGGCCGCCCAGCGACGCGGCGGCGAGCAGGCCGGCGATCGACAGGAAGCCGATCAGCAGCATCTGGCGGAAGGAAATGCGGTTGAGCATCGGGCGGCAGTGTAGTGGGCCGGTCTGAGGCCCGGCTTGCGGCCCGGCTTGTGGTCCAGTCTGCGGCCCGGTCTGAGGTCCGGTTGTCGGATGCCCGGGTTCGCCGTCGGGAACCGTCGGCGAACACGACAACCGCGGGACGGAGGTTGTCACTGAGGCGCTGTTCAGATTTCCTGCGACAGCTTTCATGACTTCCCAAACGCACACCTCCGCTCCGTCCGCTGCTGCTCTCGACGCGCCGTCTCCCGTTCCCCAGCAGGAAGGCGCGACGGCGTGGACGCCACCGATGCGACGCCACCTCGGCCGCAAGACGGAAGCGTTGATCCGCGCGGCGGGCACGGAGCCGCATCGGCTCGAAGCCCGGGCGAACCAGGGTCTGCTCGACCTGCTCTCGCAGGATCTGGAGCGTGTGCTTCCGAAGTTTGCGAGCGGCGGCGGCCTCGAATCGACGGCCGTCGACCGCTCGGTCGCCGCGCTCTGGAATGTCCTGACCCTCGATTCGGAGGTGAAGCCGGAGGCTTCGCCGGAGATCGCGACGCGGTCCGCCACGGCCGACATGACGTCGAGATCGAAGTCGGACCCGTCGATCCTGGTGCAGATGGAAGCGCAGCTCCGCCAGGCGGGCGAAACCCTCGTCGAGGCGCTGCGCGACGTGGGCCCACGCAAGCTGTACGACGCTTACCGGAAGGTCGAGTCGGCGTTCAAGATGACGCGCGGCAAGTTCAGGGATCGCGTGATGCTGCGAAGCGACGCTCCGGGATGGTTTGCGGCGGAACCTGAACTCGAGCTTCGCGGTCGAGCGGCACTGCAGGCCGGACGGGCGGTGCGAAGGGACAAGGCCGCATGGCTCGTTGCCATGTCCGACGCGCTGGAGGTCGTGGCGACCGCCCCGGGCATCGATGGCGCGCGGCTGGCGTCGGCGCGCGTGATGGAGCAGGTGTTCAGGGCGGCCGTCCTGCGCGAGCCGTTCATGATCGACGCTGGCGCTGTCACGGCCATGGCCGCCTCGACGGCGGACGCGGACCGGTCCCGGCTCGATGCGCTGCGGTCGGTCTACCCGATGCTGCAACGGCTGGCCAAGCGCGGCCTGTCGAAGACCCCGCGCTTCGTCTCCGACTTCAACCGCCCGGAGTGGCGCGAACTGCCTGACAGCCGACTGATGTTCACCGACGCGGACCTCCTGGACGCGTTGTCGGCACCGTTGCCGCCGCCGCTGCCGATGAGACCGGATGCGCCGGTCGATCCGAAGGCACCCCTGCGCGCGTTCTGGGCCGATCAGGGGACCGTGTCGCAGAGGCTCGATCGCGCCAAGGGGCGCATCGTCGTTGAACGTGGCGCCACGGGGGGCATCGGCGCGTTCAAGTCGATCGTGCGATTCGATCCTCTGCCCGACAAGGCCTCCGCCGAAGCGCGCGCGAATCAGAATCGTCAGATCCGGCTGCTCGACGACTTCGTGCGAGCGCATTTCACGCCGGACATCGTCGATCCGTCGGTCGTCTTCCCTCCGGAGATGCAACTGGACGGAGACAGGATCCTGGCGGGAAAACTGGTCGTCGCCACCCGGACAGGGGGACGCTGGTCCGCCGATGCCGCCGCCATCAACCAGGCCCTCACCGTGCTGGCCTCGCACGATGTCGTCGGGTCCTTTGCAGACATGCAGTCGCGCGTGGCCCCGAGGCGTGCTTCTCAAGACCCAGCCGTGCCCCGTCTGCGCCTCATCCTGCAGCTGGAGCCGGACGGGCCCAGGGAGGTCGATATGCAGGGCACCGCCGCGGCCTTGATGGCGAAGCACCCGGGGGAGTCCGTCCACGTCCAGCTCAATCGCTCCCACGGTGTGCGGGTCGTGTCCGGCGAGGAGCTCCTCGGCCGTCTGGCGAAGGACGGCACCGTCAAGCTGGAGATCGTCGGTCACGCTGGCCGGCGAGGTCGAGGGGCGCAGGCCGCGCTCTCCGGTTACTCGCCCAAGGCGCTGGCTCAGCGGGTGCGCAAGGCACTCTGGGAGCTGCGACTGCCCCCCGGGCTGGTCGACCAGATCACCCTGGACACCTGCGTCCTTGCCACCCCGGTCCTCCCGCATGATTACGGCAGCGAGTTCCTCCGCGCGGCGCACGGCGAGCGCCTGCTCAGCCCCGGCGTCACGACGCTGACCGCCTATGCCCACGCGCTCCGGGTGGCGACGGGCGGATCGCGCGAATTGCAGTCCTACATGGGCGGGCCGTACGAGACGCACGCCCCTGAAGGGACCTTCGTGTACGAGTTCGATCCGGCCACGCGGCAGGTCACCCGGCGCGACAAGTTCCCCCCGACGTTGAACCGATCGGCGGACCGTCGATGCCGCCGGGCGATCGGACGGACGGCGCCGCCGACGAGGGGGCGCGCCGGCTCCCGGTCCTCAAGGACGACTGGGACGGGCTGCCTGATACCGGGGCGCGCTTCATGCACCGGACCAACCCGTACGACAACGGGCCGTCCGGCATCGAGGCGGAAGGGGCTTTGCTCCTGTTGACGCAGCGATGGAAGGCGTCGTGGGCGACCGAGGCGTCGTCCACCACGATCCCCCTCTGCCCACCGGAGCTTGTGGAGGCTGCCCGGCAGATCCTCGGACCGAAGCGGGACGTGACCCGTTCGGGGCCTTCGCATGCGCGGCTGCTGGAAGAGGCTTCTTCGGCGCTCGCGCGAGGGCTCTGGGAAGCTGATCCTGAACAACTCTATCGGGCGTACGACGTCATCCGGCAGATCGTCGGGAAGAGTCATCCGGAGACGTACGCCATCGGCACGACGTCCGAACAGTACGTCAACCTGCTGCCCGATGAGATGTTGAGCGGCACCGACGTGAGTGCCAAGGTGGATCCTGAATCCGTCAAATACGCGTTCTCATCGCACAAACCGAAGAGTGCGAAGCTGTCGAGCGTCACTGCCTTCTTCCTCCAGGCTGTGCAGGCCGTGAACGAACGGATCCGTGACTTGGCATCGTCGGGAGAGTTTCCGGCCGATGCTGCCGGACCCGGCGTGCGGGGGCAGCTGTCCCACCTGATCGAGGAGGTCCTCCGAGCCGCCATGGCCGGACACACGCTCAGGGTCAACGCGGAGACCATCGAGGCGCTGACCGGCTCCTCGGCACCCCGTGATCAGGCGCGTCTGCAGGCGTTCTGGAAGGTCTTTCCAGACGTGCAATGGGCAGCCGGGCAGGGCGCGTTGGCGCCGCCGGCGATCATGTCCTGGAAGGATGGCGCGGTGGTGTCCAGTGCCGCCGGACCCGCTGGCCAGCCGGTCCGGCGTGAGCCACCGGTCATCGACGATCGCGAGCCCTGGAAGATCTTTGCGATGCGCTCTTCCGAAGCAGATCAGATCCTGGATCGCGGCAAGGGGACGCTCACGCTCGAACTGACCGACGCGCGCGCACCGTATACCAAGACGATGCGGTTCGAGCCCTGGCAACCGGAGGACGGAGAGGCTGCGCGAAGGCGCCAGGACGAGACGCTCCGTTCGATGGAGGCGTTCGCCGTCGCTCACTTCGACGGTACCTGGAACCTGCCCGACCACCTGGTCATGGAGGCCGGACGCATCAGGGCCGGGCGCCTGACACTGGCCGAGCATTCCCCTGAGGGCTGGCGCCTCGATCGAGCGGCAGTCCGGGAAGCCATCTCCTCCTTCGGCACGTACTGGATCAAGGAGGAACCTGCGCTGTCCGAATGGTCGTTGCCCGGCAAGTCGCCGGGTGTCACGCGAACGGCAGGGATCCTGGACGAGTTGCGCATCGTCCTTCAGGTCCAGGCGGACGACGCCAGCCAGGCATTGGGCAACGCGCTGGCCGACAAGGCGCCCGCCTTCACGATCTGGATTCAGCGAGGCCCCTCCGGGGAGTCGCGCATCGTTCACGGCGAGGCGCTCGCGCAGCTGGTCGGACCCGAAACGTCCATCAAGCTGATGATCGCCGGTCATGGATTCCGGGTGTGGAACGACGGTGGAACCATCACCGTGGGCAACCACAGACCGACGGAGTTGTCGCGACTGGCCACGGACACCTTGCGCGGGTACGGGATACACCGGCCGGCGGATCATGTCGTCCTGTTTTCCTGCGCTCTGGAATCCCTGGCAGCCGACACCGGCTTTGCCGAGCCGTTTCTTCGCAGTGCCTACGGCGACGGGCTGGTGACCCCCTCGGCGTCCGTGACCGCCTACAGGCACTTGATGTACGTCCCCGAGAGACACTGGCGGCGCACCTCGTCGCCGTTCAGGGGCGCGGAGAGACGCCATCGCGCGCCCGATGTGACGCTGATCTATCAGCGGCATGCGGAGACCGGAGAAATCACGGTCCGGGACAAGTATCCGGCGATGCCGGTCCAAGCCTTGGCGCTGGGGCTGGGGCGGGGAGAGGTCGATGATCTTTCACCGGAACATCGGCGATCGGCCCTGTCGTTCGATGGTGCCGATGACGTCGGCGTCGCCCCGGAGCGAGCACGCGGGATTCCCCAGGCCGGTCAGGCCGGCAAGCTGTTCGAGCTGTTCTCGACGCTGAAGGGCACGTTGAAGAAGGTGCCGATCGACGCGACGGAGGGATTCCAGGCCGTGCTCCTCGGCGAGACGCCCGATGCGATCGCGACGGCGGTCCTGCGCCGCCTGGGGGACCTGGGCGCCGAGCAGCCGCAGGCGGACGCTGACCTCCTGCCGCGCGCCGCGCGGTTGATCGCCGACGGCCTCTGGCGACAGGACCCGGACCTGATGCACGACGGGTTTGTCGCGCTCTCCCGTGCGTACGACCCTTTCCCGCAGGCGCCTCGTCACTGGCAGGTCGACGATCGCCCGATGGGTGTCGTCGATCGAGGGCGCATGCCGTCGGCGCTGCTGTCGCGCTCCCCCAGGACCCTGGCACTCCCGATCGAGGAATTCGCGTTCATGGAAAGCGTGGACGCCGGCGTGCGCGCGTTGGACGGGGGGGCCGCCGGGACCGGGAACGATCCGGTCCGTCTTCAGCTGGGGCGACAGACCTTGGCCTTGCTGCAGGCCACGCTGAGCGGACGGCCGTTCACGGTCGATGCGGATCACCTGGATGCCCTGGCCGCGTCCGGAGAGGCCGGTGATCGCGCGCGACTGCGCGTCCTCGAGATCGTGCACGGCACGTCGATGAAGCTCGCCCGCAAGGGCGTCATGCCGGCGCCGGTCTACCTGACGGATTTCGCGCGGGAGCCATCCGACGCCGGATGGGCGCGCCATGAGGACGGCAGTCGCGTCCATCACGGTGATCTCCTGCCGGACCTGCTGGCGGGGCGTCGAGCGCAGATCACGCGGGCGCGGACCAACGGCAGCGCCGACTTCGACGAGGTTCATCCGCTGTCCCGCCTGTTCGCGTTCATGCCGGACGCGAAGCAGCAGCTTGACCGGGGCGCGGGCACGATCACGATCGTCTGGCCCAGGACCCCGGAGGGACCGCAGGCCGATTCGGTGCTGCGGTTCGCGGCGGCCGATGCCATGCCCGGCTCGCACAGCCAGCGCGTTCAGGAGGCCGAGATCCGTGCCGTCGACGAGTTCCTCGTCGGCGCGTTCTTCGACTCGTCCGTGTCGTCGTTGAACGCCGTGCCCGGCGACTTGAGGTTCGACGGGGTCGCGCTGACCGCCGGCCGCGCCACGCTTGCCGATCGGAAGGACGGCGGGTGGGTGCCGGTCCATGAAGCGCTCCGCCAACATTGGTCGGCCGTGGGGCACGGCGGAGGCTCGGCGGATCGATCGAAGCCGGTGTCGTCGTGGGACTTCGATCTCCACGGCCTGCGCTGGCCGAAGGAAAGACTCCCCCGCGGAGGCGCTTCGAAGCTCCGCGTGCTGCTGCAGATGGAGGACGATCCGGTCATGCTCCGTTATGCGCGTCGGAGCATCGTCCGCCATCGGGATGAGATGGTCTGGATCCAGGTGGACAGCGCCGGCAACCACGTGATCCGGTGGGGAGAGCGCCTGCTGCGGCAGGCCGCCGCCGATCTCCCCGTCAAGATCGAGATCACAGGCCATGGACGACATGACCTGGCGACACGGTCGCAGGCCTTGTCGGGGTATCTCTCCACGACGCTGGTGGACAGGGTCGCCCAGGTGCTCGACCAGCTCCAGCTGAAGGGCCGGGCCGAACAGGTCACGCTGGTCTCCTGCGCGCTCGAGACGCCGTCGGTCCAGCACAGCTTCGGCGCCGAGTTCCTGGATCATGCGATCCGCCAGGGCGTGATCCGCCCGGACGCCGCACTGGTCTCGTACAGCGAGCACTTGAAGATGCACCTGGAGGCGGGCGAAGAGGCGCGGTCCCGGTTCACGCGACGGTATCCGGGCGCGGACGAGACGACCCGTGCGCCCGACGTGACCTGGGTCTTCAAGAGGAACCCCGGCACCGGCGAGATCGTCCGGACCGACAAGTACCCCGCCGGGGAGGGCGATTCCTACGGACTGGCCGCCATCCAGACCGTCGAGCCGTCCGAGGTCCGGGATCTTCGACCGGGCGCGGCCGGCAGGCTCTCCGAGCTGTTCTCCACGCTGACATCGACTCAAGCCAGGGGCGGCCTCATGACACTGACGGCCGGCGCTCCCGACGCCGTGGTCGAGAACACGCGGGCCAACCTGGCAGCGCTGTTCTCCCAACTGGACGACGACATCCCGGTCGGCGCCTTGCCCCCTGTGGCGAGGTTGATCGCCGACGGCGTCTGGCAGCGGGATCCAGAGAAGCTCCGCGCGGCCTACATCCAGCTGTCCGACATCGGCGATCCCCTTGGCCGGGATGTTGCGGAGCTGTCCTGGAGCGGCCTCCCGACGGGTCTGGTCGAACGGGCGCGGATGCCGTCGCAGTTGCTCCAGCGCTTCGACCCGTCGATGGACGTCCCGCTTCATGACGCGGCCCTGCTCTTCGGTTTGCAAAGCGCGGTGAGCGCCATGGACAGGCTCCCCCTCGAGACCCGGCCCGATCCCGTCGGGCGGTCCTATGCGCGGCAGACCCTGGCGCTCCTGGAGGTCATGCTGAGCGAACGCCCGTTCGCCGTCGATGCGGACGCCGTGATCCGGATGTCCCTGTCGGACGACGCGAATGACCACGCGGCACTGGACGTTCTGGACGTCGTGCACGGCACGGCGATGCAACTGGCCCGCAGCCATCTGCTGCAGACGCCGATCTATCTGAGCGACGCCCCGGCCCCGGGCGTGGGATGGACCTCGTATCCTGATGGCAGCCGGGTCCATCGCGGCGATCTGCTGGCCAGCCTGCTGCCACAACGGCAGGCGAGGATGGCCTCGCTGCAGACCCCGATCGATGTCGGGGTGGACGAGGCGACCCCGTTGGCGCGTCTGGCCCGGTTCATGCCCCAGGCGACACAGACGCTCGACCGGGCGGCGGGGACGATACGGATCGTCTGGCCCGGGATGAAGGACGGCCCGCAGGCCGACTCGCTGCTGAGGTTCAGGCCGTCCGATGCCGGGAGCGGCCCGGAAAGCCGACGGCTGCAGGACGCCGACCTGCGGATGCTCGATGAGTTCATCGTCGCCGAGTTCGGCCACTCGCCTGGCCTTGTGCGCAATGGCGTGCCCGGCGAACTGACGATCCATGAGGACCGGGTGACGGCGGGGCGGTCCGTGCTCGCCGAACGCAAGGAGGGGCAGTGGCGCTGGGACGTCCCGGCGCTGCAGGAGCTTCACGGAATTCTGGACCCACGGGAGTTGCCGATCAGGGCATTGGAGCCGGCCACGTCGTGGCGCCCCGCCGATGACGGCGCGCTGCCGGACATGCGCGCCGCCGGCGAAGGGGCCAGGTTGCTCGTCCACCTGCAGATGGAGGACGACCTCGTCATGTGGAAGGGCGCGCATCGGACCCTCCGCAGCCATCCCGACGAGACGGTGTGGATCCAGGTGGATCGGGCCGGCCATCACGTGATCCGGTACGGGAAGGACCTCCTGGAGCGGGCTGGCGCCGCCCTGCCCGTCAAGATCGAGATCAGCGGCCACGGCAGCCACGATCACGCCACGCGGACGCAGCAGTTGTCGGGCTACGGCGCCACGGCGCTGGCGGATCGGGTGGCCTCGGTGATCGAGGACATCGGGCTGACGTCGAGGGCAGGCAAGCTCACGCTCGTCTCCTGCGCGATCGAGACGCCGGTGCTGGCGGACAGCTTCGCCGACGCCTTCATGGCGGCCGCCATCGACAAGGGCATCCTTCGCAAGGACGCGACCATGGTGGCGTATGGCGAAGTGCTGACCCGCAAGCTCGAGCTCGAAGGGAAGGAGCCGTCCCGCAGGACTGTCAGGTATCCGGGGGCCGCGGCCATGAACCATGCGCGCGGCGTGACGTGGATGTTCAGGAAGGATCCCGACACGGGCCGGATCGAGCGGATCGACAAGTATCCGGACGGCGGGCCGGGGGCCGGGGCCGAGGCCGACGATGAGGACTCGGCGTGGAACCGCCGCGCGGAGCATCTGGACGACCGGCACGCGCGGACGGGGGAATCGGTGGCGGATGGGCTTGCCGGACGCACGCTGCACGTGGACGGCATCGATGTGCCGATGGACTTCCTGGCCACGCTGGGAGCGCAGATCGACGGCGAGCCTTTGACGCGAGATCTGCTGCGCGCGATCGCCGATATGCCGGGCGATCCCGTGGCTCGCCTCAAGATCGATGCCGACCTCTTCGAGCAATGGGTGACGCTGCTGACCGACCGGCCCGACGCCGAGATCGCCGACCGGCTGCGCGCCATGGGCGAATGGATCGGCGCGCGGGAGAACCAGTCCGGCGCAGGATCGGCGTTCATCGACGAGCCCTCGCCAACGGCCCGTGAGATCGCGGACCGGCTGACGGCGGCGACCACCCCCGACGCCGATGGGATCTTCTCGAACGATGCCGAGCTGCTCAAGGCAGCGCGCGGCGACGACGCCGCCCCCACCAGCCTGCTCGGCGACATCCTGCGGGACCTGTCGCCGGAGACGCGCGCGGGCTTCGACGACTGGCTGGCAAGGACCGGTCAGCGCATCGACGACGTGGCGGGCATGGCGCCGCCGAGGGGCTCTCACGCGGCGGACACGCCCATCGAGAAAGTCGCCAGGGAGATCGGCCGACGAGCCGGCAACGACGACGGCATCGATTTCAACAAGATGCAGGGCCTGAACAGGAGCAACTCGCTCGCCAGTCTCCAGGAGATCGGCGTGGTGACGGCCGACAGCAGCGGGCTGCGACTGGATGCAGGGCGGATTCAGGCGTTCATGGACAGCAGGGGACTGGTGAAGCTCGCCTATGCGGATCGGGCGTTGCACAAGCTTCCCGACAAGGCCTATCGCCTGCTGGTCGACTCGGCGCCGGACGGCGTCCGGCGCTTCATGACGGCAGCGCGTGAGCGGCCCTCGGCCAGCAGTCAATCCGTCGCGGCGTTCTCCGACAAGCTGGACGGCGCGGTCGACTTCATGGACACCATCCTGGGCATCTCACAGATCCTGGCGAACTGGGATCAGATGAGCCCGACCACGAAGGGGTTGAGCGTCACGCAGAGCCTGAGCATCGTCATCTCCCCGCTCGCGATGATGGCGGGCCGCGCGATGAGCACGTTGGGTCCGGTCGCGCGCTCCGGCGTGCTCCGCGGGATCAGCGCCGGGCTCGCGGGCGGCGTCGCCAATGTCGCGATGGCCGGTCTGGGCGTGGCGTCGTGCGTGCTGCAATGGCAGGACTTCATCGCAAGCGGTCAGGCGTGGGACAGCCACGCCGGCAAGAGCCTCATCGCCAACACCGTCATGACGTCCGTCTCGGCCGCCATGGCGGTGACAGGCGCGGTGATCGGCACCGCGACCTTCGTGGCGGGCGGCGCCGCGGCCGTCTCCGGTACCGCGCTCGGCGTGGCGTCGAGCATCATGGGCAGCGTGGCGGCGCCATTGGCGTTGGCCATGTTCGTTGCCAACGCGCTGACGCAGGCGGTCCTCTGGTTCGACGAGTTCGGCCAGCATCTCCGCGCATCGACCAGCGACGGTGACATCGCGCTGGCCTTCTTCGCGAAGGCCTTCGGATTCTCGACCGAAGTCACCATGCGCGCCGAGAAGGAAAAGAGCGCCTGGTTGAATGCGGTCAGCCTGGAACGGTCGATCGAGGCTCAGGAGCAGGAGCTCCTGGAGTTCCGGGTCGAACAGCTGTCCAAGCAGGGTTACGACCGCTTCGTCGTCCCGAAGATCCAGGCAGGCGCCAGGCCAGCGACCTTCAGGAATGAGACTGCGGACCGCACGGAAGATGATCACTACAGCTACGTGCTGCAGCCGACGCGCACGTCGGCCCTGGATGTGCTCAGGATCGTCCGCGATCGCCAGCGTGCGGATCTTCAGCCTGGAACCGCGTGGCTCTCGTTGAGAAGCTACCCCCGCTACCACCGTCAGATGTACAACATAGACACGCGGAACGAGCGATCCCGCCAACTGTTCGAACTCGAGGGCGTGAGGGATGGATCTGTCCACGGCGGTCCGGGGGACGAGATCTACCAGATCGATGGGAAGACCGCAGTCGACATCTTCGGCGGCGGCGGTGACGACGAGGTTCGAATCGACGCCGGACAGTCCAATCTGACGATCGAGTTCACGCCCTTCGCCCACAAGCGAGCGGCCGCCCATCCGCCTCTGTCCCCAGAGTTTCCGTTCGAGCCCGCGGGATCGGATCCCGGCTTCCGCGTGCATTTCGACCACAACAATGTCTTTCAGCCGAGCAGGGTCGTCGGGGTTCATCGGATCAACATCCGGAATGCGAAGAAGGCCGAAGTCGTCGGCTCGGAGAAGGACGAACGCTTCGACATCTCGTCCGAGGACGGGGAGATCCGAGGGCTGGGGGGACGCAACACCTATCTGATCCGCAACGACAACCGGATCTTCGTCACGTCCAATGACGCGGCCGTGTGGACGCGCGGGGTCAGCGGCGCGAGCGTCGACGTGGGTGGCGACGCCACCTCCAGCCTGCTGCTCAAGATCGACGTGCTGCACGAGGCGCTGTCCTTGCGCCGCGACGGACAGGATCTGGTCGTGCTCATCGGCGAGGAGTCGCTGACGCTGAAGCGCCACTTCGACGGGCTCGAGCCGTCGCGCGGCGTCTCCGCGCCGGCGGTGGTGTTCGTCGATGCGGTCGGGACGGTCGTCTCCCTGATCAATCCCGGGGTGATCGGGGACAAGGCCGTTCCGTTGACGGAGCTCGACAAGCACCTCGTGATCAACACGGAGCTTCCCGACTCCCGAAGGACGCTCTCCGGCGACGGGGCGTACAACCGTTTCCAACTTTCTTCCGGGGGGGGCGACGTCCGCGTGATGCCGATGACGGGGATGCCGATGGACCTTTCCCTGGACGTTCCCGTCGAGCGCCTTCGCCTGTGCGCGGAAGGTGACGACCTGCTCATCGTCGAGACGCCGCCGGCCAACGCCAAGACCGGCTTCGCCCCGTTGCGCTTGCGGCTGTCGGGGCAGCGGAACGTCGCCACGCCAGCGAGCGCGGTCGGCATCATGGTGTGGGCGAAGGACAAGAGCCATGCGCCCGTCGCCCTGGTCCTGCCGGAACCCGGCCAACCGGCCGACGGGCCGGTTCGCGTCCGTGCCTCGCTCAAGGCCGCCAGCGTGGGTGACAAGGGCTTGCAGCCTGGCCCCGCGTCCGGGATGCCCGCTCCGGCCTCGATCCCGGGCCACGGCACGGAAAAGGAAGACAGGATCGATGCCCGGCAATTCCCGGACGACACCGTCCTGCGGGGCGGCGGTGGTGCGGACACCTACCGGATCCGCGCCGGGCAATCGCTCGTCATCGACAACGCCGCGATGGATCCGGCGCAGGACGTCCTGTTGATCGAGGACATCGGCGCACGCGAATTCCTGGAGGGCATCCGCTTCTCACGTTCGGGCGGAGATCTCGAGATCCACGTGGCCGGTGGCAAGGTCACCGTCCGCAACCACGCGACCTCGCCGCGCGCGCGCCACCTCTCGCTGGAGGTGGCTGGCAGGCGCTATGCGCTGCCTGTCATGCAGGGCGGGTTCATGGTGCATCTGGCTGCCGGCACGGAAGGGGACGTGCTGGCCACGGCGCCCGGCGCGCATCTGGTCCTGTTCGACCCGAAAGAGCGCTGGGACCTCTCGGCGGCACCGCGAAAGGTGTGGATGCATCAGTCCGTCGAATGGCGCAGGCACGGAGCGAGCGAGGAGGGCCGCAGCACCGGCGACCACCCGGCGACGGTCCTGCTGATGGACTACCACCGCGATCCCGCGGCCTGGCAGGTGTCGACGCTGGCTGGCCTGGAGGTCTCCCATCTCCGCGCCTCCGAGACGCAGCTCGACGCCGTTTCCAAAGGCGTCGCGGACATTGCCGCCGCGATCCGTGCCGACGGATCCCGCCGCCATCCGCAGGCCGACGTCGTGGCCTATCTGAAGGCGCGGGGCATGCCGGAGCCCGTCGCCACGCAGATCCGCAGCAGCACCACGGACGAATTGCGGCGATTGCATGCGCTGCTGACCGTCTTGATCGATGAGGGGACGTGGTCACTGCCCGCAGCCTTCATCGACGACTACGTGGCGAGCGATCTGACGCCGTCCGATCGCCAGGCGCCGATGCTCAGGCAGCTCGCTTCACGCCGTGCGCCCTGGGCGTACGACGAGCGGATCCTGCGTCGCGAACTCTCCATGGCGCAATTCGAGGCTTTTGAGTCCTGGGCCATCGCCCGCTTCCAGAGCCAGCGGGGGGACGACGCGCTCGAGGCGCTGGACGACTTCATCCGCATGCTGGATGGCGAGAAGCCGTCGACACCTTTCGCGCTGCCATTGCTCGCGAAGGTCCTGGAACTGAAAGGACGTCCGCCTGCCGTGGTGCACGAGCTGGCACTCGCCATGCTCGCCGCGGACACCATGGATGACCAGTGGACGGCAGGCATGCTGCAGGCGGGTGTCGTCCACCACTGCGCCTTGTCCCGCCTGCGGGAGGCGGGCGTGTCGCCGCAGGACGTGGCGCTGGGCAATGCGAACCGTCGACGCTACGAAGGGTCGGCCGACCGCTCGGGACTGGTCAGCGTCGAGGCCTCGGAGGCGTTCGGGGAGCCGATCATCACCGCCTACCGGTATGTGTCGAAGTACTTCCTCAAGCTCAACGATGCCGGTGACGACTTCAGCGTGAAGGACAGCGAGAGCACGTGGCAAAAAGGTGTCGCGTACGACCTCCGTCCCGGCGCACTCGTCGGTGAGGGCGGGGACGTGCCGAAAGAGCATCCCGACGAGCTGATCGCCAGGCATGACGCAGCCATTCGAGTGCGGGATGCCATACGGAGCAGGCTGACGTACTCGGGCGCTCACAGTCCGGGCCCTTCGCTACCCATCGTTCCCGCATTGCCCGAACTGGTCGTCCTGTACAAGAAGGGTCTTGTCGCTGTCGAGGAATATGAAGCCGGGGGCGCCTGGGACGGCCGCTCCCAGCCTCAGAACCTCGTCGACGGCTTTGAAGGGGCTGACGAGGTCGTCGCGTGGCGACCGGCCACATCGAACCCTTCGCCGAAGGAAGGCAAGCCGAAGCCGGACATCTCGGTGGATCCCGAGAAGTTCATCCAGTTCGACTTTGCACATCCCATTGCGTTGAAAGGCTTGACGCTGACGCACGCTTCATCATCGTCGTCCCCAGAGCTTTCGCAAGACCAGCGCAATTCACTGTCCGAATGGAAGGTGGAGGCGAGGCGCAAGGACGGCGCGTGGATGGACGTCTCCATGCCGTGGACCATTCGCGGCGTGGAGCACGGCAGGAACGAGTTCGGACTGATCGACACGAAAGGCATTCCCTACCGCCATTACCGCCTCACTGGCGTCAGCGGCGTATTCCCGAAGGAAGCCTGGTTCAGCGAGGTCACCTTCACCACCGTCGAAGCCGGCGCGAGCCCGCGTCCCGCCGTCAATGCGCTGCAAGGCGCCGGATTCGGCGACGAGGAGATCCGGTCCTTGTTCCTGCTTGGCTTGCGTGAGGAGGCGCAGATCAAGCGGGCGATCGACCTGCGGCGCCACTTCGGCCCGCTGCCGCTGGCTGTCCTCATGGACGACGTGCAAGGTCATGATTCGCTGGGTGAGGAGGAGATCAGGATATTGAACGAGCTGAGGTCCCACTGGAGCGATCAGCGTCTGCGGTCTTCCGAGACGCTGCTCGAAGTGGTCCGCCTCCGCGCCGCCGGCCGGCACATCGATCGGCTCAATGCCCAGTTGCCGTTCTTCGACCCCGGCTCGGTCGAGGACGATGAACACCGTCAATTCGTGGCGCAGATCCAGGCGGCACTGAACGCCAGGCGCGATCCGTCCGCGCAGGTGGACGAACAGGAGGGCGATCAGGACGCGACCGCCGATCCGGCGATCATTCCCTTCGGCCCCGTGTTTGCCAGGCATCTTGTGGACAGGCTGCGCGACAAGCTTCTGGCGCGCCACGAAGAGGCGAAGGCCATGCGCGTCACCGCGCCGTGGTATCTCCACCTGACCGCGCTGGAGGCCGCAGCCTTCGATCGGACGCTCCACCTGCGGGTGCGGCCAGGGACGTCGCAGCAGGAGGCGGCCCTCCGTTCCGTGATCGAGGACGCCCTGCCTCGGCTGCAGATTGCCTTGGACCATGGCCTGCTCGATGTGGTGTTCGTTTCGTCGATGCCTCCGGTGGGCGAGGCGGCGCCCTGGGCGCCGCTGGGGCCGAACGGGAAGGCCTTGCACCTCTCGCCGGGTGTCGACCTCGTCGCCGAGCACCGCGAGGCTCAGGCCGGCCAGCCCGTCCCGCGCCTGCTGGCCGGCGGCTTCACCGGAGAAGAGGCGAAGGCATTGTTCGAGCGCGGCGTCCAGACGCTGGAACAGGTGACCCGTGCGATCGACTTGCGCAAGCTCTTCGACGGCCTGTCCTGGAAGCTCGTCGCCGAGAACGTGCTGGAGCAGCAACCCTTCGACGACGGACAGCTCAAGCTTGCGCATTACCTGAGCTCGTTACCCTGGTGGAGGCGCCGCCCGCAGGCCAGCTCCGCGGCCGTCCGTCACGGTCTCGCGCCAGTCCAGCGCACCGGTCTGATCGACGGACTCCTGCCGGACAACGGCCATCCGTTGATCGAGATGAGCATGCTTCGATCCTTGGTGTCGAAGGTGCGCACGTGGCTGCATGAGGCCCAGGATTCCAATCCCCAGGGTGTCCACGCCTCCGCGAACATCACGATCGCGCTGCGTCTGATCCAGGCGGCGGGCGGCATGAACCGGGCGTTGCAGGACGCCATCGAGCTTGCCGCCAAAAGCGGACTGCGCGTTGCCGGTCAGTCGACGGTGGGCGACTCTTCCGTCTGGGACCCGCAGGCGCTGCGCGGCTTCGCATCGCTGGCTCCGCCGGAAGACGGTGCGCAGACGGTCACCTTCGATGCGCCGCTTTACATCGTCCTCTTCACCTACGAGCGACTTCTCCATACGCTGGACTACGAGCTCCGGAGGATGGGGCATCACGAGGCGGACGTGGCTGAAGCCCTCCGACCGAAATATCTGGACCTGGCCGTGCTCCGCGCCGCCGTCGGCGGACAGCAGCTCCGGCTGCATGTGCCGCCGGGGGAGTCGCCGCGGGAGCAGGCGTTCATGGCCCTGATCGAGGCGAGGCTGCCCGCGCTTCAGAAGGCGGGAGAGCTCGATCTCCTCGACGTCGCGATCGCCTCGCCGATGCCCGTCGTCGATCTGCTCCGTCCGTGGACGACCCAGGTGGTGGACGGCAAGACCTGGTACCTGTCATCGGCGGGGGCTCTGGAAGCAGCCTGGCGCTCAGGCAAGGTCAGTCAGGCGATCCCGGTGCTGATGGATGGCGGATTCGACGCGGAGGATGCGAGGAAACTGTACGACCTGAATGTCCGGACGGAGGCGCGCGTGACGCGTGCGATCCTGCTGCGCAAGCACTTCGGCGCACTGCCGGTTGCGCTGGTCGCCAGCGACACGCCCGAGCCGACCCTGCAGATGCCCGAGCATCTGGAGCAGGCCCTCGGCCCGCACCCCCTGCGTCTGGCGGCATTGCGCGCAGCCGTCGGCAGGCAGCTGCTGCGTCTGCAAGTGCCCGCGACCGGCTCGCCCGAGGATCGGTTGGACCGGCGCCTGATCGAGGCCGCGCTCCCCTTCCTGGAGCAGGCCAGGCGCGACGGCATCCTGGATGTCGCGATCGTTTCGTCGAGGCCGCCTGTCGGTCGGGAAGACGGCTGGACGTCGCAGGACGTGGGAGGCAAGACCTTGCGTGTCTCGTCGAAGCAGCCTCTGGAAGCCGCCTGGCGCGAAGGTCTGCTCGGCCACCCGTTCCATCGTCTGGTGGCCGCGGGCTATGGCGAGGACGACGCGCAGGCGCTGCATGACGGCGGCATCCAGACGGCAGAGCAGGTCGACCGTGCGGTTCAGTTGCACGGCTTCTTCGGCGATCTGTCGCCGGAGGTCGTCTTGCAGGACGTCCTCGTCAATCCGCCCTTCAGCCTGCTGGAAACCGAGCTTGGCTCGCGCTTGGGCAGGCTGTTGCGGCATCTCGGGATGGATGCGCTCGGCCTCGTCCGGGGCGGACTGAAAGGAACCGCACCGATGATCCAGATGAGCGACGCAAGGAGGTTGAGGGGTCTTCTCAACTTCGATGATGAGATCGCACGCGCTTATGCGGCAAGGTTTCTCGAGTGGCTCTCGGAAACGCAGGGCCCGGAGTGGTCTTCGGACGCCACCGCCGTCACTGCGCTCGCGGGTGCCATGGGCTGGGCGGCAAGCGGGAACTGGCGGGCATTGGCCAATGCGCTCGGCCTCGCCCGAGGGCTGGGCCTGCTGCATCATGGCCAGGCCCAAGTGGTCGACGCCGACGACTGGATGCCGGCGTTCATCGGTCGCCATGCTCGGCTCGTCCGTCCGGATGATGGGGAACAGGCCCCCACCATGGCGGCACCGGATTACGTCGTCCTCCAAGGTCTCAAGCGTCTCCTCGATGCGGTCCGTTCCGAGCACATCAGGCTGCGTGCGTCCTCGGGCGCCGGTGTGGTGCTGGACACGTCCTATCTCCACCTTCAGGCACTGCGCGCCGTCGCGACAGGGCAGCGCATCGAACTGGGCTCGCCGGAGGGCCGTTCCTATCGGGACACCGAGCTTCAGAACTCGTTGAACGACTTGCGGCGTTCACTGGAGGAATCCCGGTCGCTGGGATTTGTCCAAGCCGACATCCTGTTCGAGGTCGCGACTCCGGAGACGGACGAGCCGTCCGTCCCCGATGCACCTGACGCTCAAGCTCAGGACGGGGACAGCACGCACGGTGCGGAGGATGCGGCGTCGGACCGGGCCCATGGCGGCGACTCCGCGCGCCAGGCCAACCTGCTCAAGCAGGCGATGTCGTCGCACCAGGAGGCCGACTTCGGCGGGACCTCATCCTTCGGGGTGCCTCGGATGCCGTCACCGCAGGCGCTGCTGTCCGCGCAGACGACCTGACGCAGCGACTGTCGGGCGGTGAACCGACGCGCCGTCGCCCTCGCGGCGGCGGCGCGGACCGATACTTCGTCCGCCATGAACCTGCATCGCGTCGATCTCGTCTCGCTGTCGCTCTTCAGCCTGGTGGCCCGCACGGGCAGCATCAGCAAGGGGGCGGCGCTGGCCGCGCTGGCGGTCGGCGCGGCGAGCAAGCGCCTGAGCGACCTGGAGCATTCGCTCGGGACGACGCTGCTGGAGCGGCATTCGCGCGGCGTCACGCTGACGGCCGCGGGTCTGGCGCTGCAGCAGCACGCGCAGCGCATCCTCAGCGACGTGGACCAGATGACGGCCGACCTGTCCGACTACGCGTCGGGCCTGACCGGCGTCGTGCGGCTTTGGGCCAACACCTCGGCGGTGACGCAGTTCCTGCCGGCGCAGGTGTCGGCCTTCGTGCGCGACAACCCGCGCATCCGGATCGAGCTCGAGGAAGCCGACAGCCACGAGATCGTGGTCGCGGTGCTGGACGGCCGCGCGGACCTCGGCATCTTCGCGGATCGCACGCCGGCGCTGGGCCTGCACGTCCTGAACTACCGGCACGACCGGCTGGTGCTGGTCGCGCCGGCGGGGCATCCGCTGACGAAACGCAAGACCGTGCGGTGGGAGCAGGCCGTCGAACACGACTTCGTCACCTTGGCGAAGGCCACCTCCTTGCAGAAGCGCCTGGAGATGGAGACCGAGAAACTCGGCCGGCGCCTGAAGAACCGCATCCAGGTGCGCAGCTTCGACGCGATGTGCCGCATGGTCGCCGCAGGCATGGGCATCGCCGTGCTGCCCGACGTGGCGGTCGAGCCGCTGCTCAAACCGCTGAACCTGCGGCGCGTCGGGCTCGACGAGGACTGGTCCGACCGCACGCTGCTCATCGGCGTGCGCGACCTCGATGCGCTGCCCAGGCATGTGCGGGTGTTCATCGATCATCTGTGCTTGTGATCACTGCTTGAATGGCCCCCTTCTCCCGCAACTCTCTCCCGCAGCAAGAGAGTTGGTTTTTAATCGGCAGAAAATTGCCTATTAAAGATTAATTTCCATGCGAGCGGCAGAAAACTGCCGTTTATGGTGTTTGCAAAGGTGATCTTTAGTCGGCATACTTGTACCGATAGCGCTCATATCGGCGTATTAGTCGGCAGAACTCTGCCGCTTGTGGAGTTGAATAGTGGCCACCATCCGCACCGACGACGAGATCGAACAGGGCATCGGCGAGAAGGTCCGCGCCCTTCGCCTCCAACGCAACCTGGATCAGGCCACTGTCGCGGAGCGTTCCGGCATCAGTGTCCGGGCGCTGCGCAATCTCGAAAAGGGTGCCGGTTCGACCGTGCGGACCTTGCTGGCAGTGATGCGCGCTCTGGGGCGCGATTCGTGGTTTGACGCCATGGCGCCCGTGCCGACGATCAATCCCCTGAACTTGCCTCGCAGGAGCAACCAGCGGCAGCGGGCTACCGCGACGAGCGTGAAGCAAGCGCAGGAGCAGGCCCGGAAATTGACATTCGTCGCCAATCGTCGCGCTGGGATCAAGTAGCCTTCCTTCCCCTATGCCGTACAGCCCCGTTGATCGCGTTGAAGTCCATCTGTGGGACATGCTCGTCGGCGTGGCGGCGCTCGATCCGACCTATGGGTACTACGCGTTCGCGTATGACCCCGCGTTTCGCGGGACAGGTATCGAGCTGGCACCGCTGCACATGCCGCTCAACGCGCAGGACGTCTATCTGTTCCCGGATCTCCCGGTCAACACGTACAAGCGCCTGCCGGCGTTGCTCGCCGATGCGCTTCCTGATGACTTCGGGAATGCGTTGATCAACAGCTACATGGCCCGGCAAGGCATGTCCGCCTCGCAGGTCTCCGCGTTGGATCGCCTCGCCTACATGGGCACCCGGGCCATGGGGGCGATGACGTTCAAGCCGGTACGCGGTCCTCGCACCCAGCAGGCCAGTGCCATCGACATGCGCAAGCTGGTGCTGGTCGCCCGCGAGGCTGTCCATGGCGCCATCGACGACGACGAGCACACCAGCGCCGCGCTGCGTTCGATCATCGATGTCGGCACCTCGGCGGGCGGTGCCCGGGCCAAGGCCGTGGTGGCCATCAATCCGCAGACAAAGGAATTGCGCTCAGGACAGGTGGACGCACCAGCGGGTTTCGAGCACTGGCTGCTGAAGTTCGACGGCGTCGGCGTCGACAAGGAGTTGGGGGCTTCCCAGAACTACGGACGCATCGAGTTCGCCTATCACTTGATGGCGCGTTCCGCCGGCATACGGATGAGTGACTGCGACCTGCTGGAGGAGAACGGCCGCGCGCACTTCATGACCCGTCGCTTCGATCGGCATGGGAGTTCGGGTCGACATCACGTGCAGACGCTCTGCGCGATGCAGCACCTGGACTACAAGCTCAAGGGCGTCCACTCCTACGAGCAGTTCTTCCTCACGATGGATCAACTGGACCTTCCGTACGAGGATCGTGTTGAAGGCTTCCGGCGCATGGTCTTCAATGTCGTCGGCATGAATTGCGATGACCACGTGAAGAACCTGAGCTTCATCCTTCCAGAGGATGAGCCGGCATGGCGCCTCGCGCCCGCCTACGACCTCACGTTCGCCCACAACCCGAAAGGGGAGTGGACCCATCAACACCTGATGTCCGTCAACGAGAAGTTCAAGAACATCGAGCTTTCGGACCTTCTCATCGTTGCGGATCGATTCGGCGTTCGACAGGCCCAGCGTGTGATCGACGAGGTCCGGGAGGCCTGCCAGCTCTGGTCTGTCTACGCCGATGCTGCGGGAGTGCCGGAGCGGGAGATCGACTTCATCGACAAGCAGCTGGTCACCCTGACTTAGGTGGCAACCCCACCCCGCTTTCGCGATCCGTGAAAGCTGGCGCCGCCACTCCGTCATTCCCACCGGAGGCGGACCTTCCCAGAATCCGTCTCCATAAACAGGAGACATCGAGCATGGAAGGTCTGCAGGCCCTGCACGGGTTGCGCATCGTCGAGATGGGGCAACTGATCGCCGGCCCGTTCGCCGGCAAGACGCTCGGCGACTTCGGCGCCGACGTCGTGAAGATCGAGGCGCCCGGCAGCGGCGACCCGCTGCGCAACTGGCGCATGATCCAGGACGGCACCTCCGTGTGGTGGCAGGTCCAGTCCCGCAACAAGCGCTCGATCGCGCTCGACCTCCGTCAGAAGGACGGCCAGGACATCGCCCGGCAACTGATTGCCGAAGCCGACGTGCTGATCGAGAACTTCCGCCCCGGCACGCTCGAGGGCTGGGGCATGTCCTACGAGGAACTCGCGAAGACCAACCCCGGCCTGATCATGCTGCGCATCAGCGGCTACGGTCAGACGGGGCCGTATCGCGACCTGCCGGGCTTCGGCGTGATCGGCGAAGCGATGGGCGGCCTGCGCCACCTGACCGGCGAACCCGGCCGCGTGCCGGTGCGCTGCGGCATCTCCATCGGCGACACGCTCGCCGCGCTGCACGGCACGATCGGCGTGCTGACCGCGCTCTACCACCGCAAGGTCAACGGCGGACGCGGCCAGGTCATCGACGTCGCGCTCACAGAAGCCGTGCTCAACGTGATGGAGAGCCTGGTCCCCGAGTACAGCGCCTTCGGCGCCGTGCGCGGTCCCGCCGGCTCGGCGCTGCCCGGCATCGCGCCGTCGAACGCCTATCCCTGCGCGGACGGCGTGGTGCTGATCGCGGGGAACGGCGATTCGATCTTCAAGCGGCTGATGCAGGTGATCGGCCGCGAGGATCTCGCCAACGACGAGGCGCTGGCCAACAACGCCGGCCGCGTGGCCCGCGTCGAGGAGATCGACGCCGCCATCGGCGCGTGGGCCGCGACGCGCAGCGTCGACGACGTGCTGGCGCCGCTCGCCGAGGCCAGCGTGCCCGCCGGGCGCGTGTACACGGCCAAGGACATCGTCGAGGACCCGCACTTCCGCGCCCGCGACATGATCATCAAACAGCAGACGCGCGACGGCCATGAGCTCGACGTGCCGGGCATCGTGCCCAAGCTGATGGGCACGCCCGGCGCCGTGCGCCGCGCCGCGCCGCGCCTGGGCGGCGACACCGACGAGGTGCTGCGCGAGATCGGCCTCACCACCGAACAGATCGCCGCGCTCCGTGATCGCAAGATCGTTTCCTGAAGGTCACGCGATGACTGCTACCTCTTCCCCTTCCTCTGCTGCATTCTCCGCTGCCACCGGCGCGGCAGCCCGCGCGCCGTCCGATGTCTGGACCGGCGCCGGCCGCCGCATCTTCATGCAGGACGTCGGCACCCGCGACGGCCTGCAGGCGGAGACGACCTTCGTGCCGACGGCCGAGAAGATCGCGCTGGTCGATGCGCTGTCCGACGCCGGCCTGGCCAAGGTGGAGGTGACGGCCTTCGTCTCCCCGAAGGCGATCCCCGTGCTGGCCGACGCGTCCGAGGTGATGGCCGGCATCGTCCGCAAGCCGGGCGTGATCTACACGGTGCTGGTTCCCAACGTCCGCGGCGCCGAACGCGCGATCGAGGCCCGGGCCGACGAACTCAACCTGGTGATGTCCGCCAGCGAGAGCCACAACCTGTCCAACCTGCGGATGACGCGCGAGCAGTCCTTCGCCGGCCTGGCCGAGGTCGCCGCGATGGCGCACCAGGCCGGCATCGCGGTGAACGTGTCGCTGTCGTGCTCGTTCGGCTGCCCGATGGAAGGCGACGTGCCGGTCGACACCGTGCTCGGATGGTGCGGCCACTTCCTGGACGACCTCGGCGCGCGCGGCGTGACGCTGTGCGACACCACCGGCATGGCCTATCCGACGCAGGTCGTCGCGCTGGTGCGCGCCTTCCGCGAGCGCTGGCCCGAGGCCCAGCTCACGCTGCACTTCCACAACACGCGCGGCATGGGCCTGGCGAACGTGATCGCGGCGATCGACGCGGGCGCGGACCGCTTCGACGCGTCGCTCGGCGGCATCGGCGGCTGCCCGTATGCGCCCGGTGCGACCGGCAACGTCTGCACCGAGGAGATCGTCCATGCGCTGCACTGCATGGGCTGCGACACCGGCGTGGACCTCGAACGCCTGATCGCCGCGGCCAAGCGTCTGCCGCCACTGATCGGCCACGCGGTGCCGAGCCAGATCGTCAGCGCCGGCCGCCGGCTGGACCTGCATCCGCGGCCGCGCGACTTCGACGCGATCCGCGAGCGCGCGCTGGCCCGCGACGCCTGAATTTTTTCCGCTTCACCCCCAACGACAACGCCGCCACGAGCGGCTTCCCGGAGACAAGACCATGAACCGAATCCGCCGCCGCCTCGTCGTGGCCGCTCCCGCCTTCGCGCTGCTCGCGATCGCCGCTGCTGCGTTGGCACCGATGACCGCCGCGCACGCGCAGGCCTATCCGAACAAGCCGATCACCATGCTGGTCGGCGCCGCGCCCGGCGGCACCACGGACATCGCCGCGCGCATGCTGGCCGAGCCGCTGGGCAAGGCGCTGGGCCAGACCGTCGTGGTGGACAACCGCTCCGGCGCCAGCGGCGCGCTGGCCGCCGTCGCCACCAAGCGCGCGGAGCCGGACGGCTACACGATCCTGATGCAGTACTCCGGATATCACGTGATCACGCCGCACATCCAGAAGGGCGCGTGGGAGCTGAAAGACCTGCGCCCGGTGGCCAACGTGCTGACCGCGCCGCAGCTGATCGTGCTGCGCGAGGGCGTGCCCGCGAAGACGACGGCCGAGCTGATCGCCTATGCGAAGAAGAACCCCGGCAAGCTGTCGTTCGCGTCGTCCGGCAACGGCTCGCTGCAGCACGTCACCGGCGTGATGCTGGAGCAGCAGGCCGGCATCCAGATGATCCACGTCCCGTACAAGGGCACGGGGCCGGCGCTGCAGGATCTGCTGGGCGGCCAGGTCGACCTGACCTTCGGCACGCCGCCGCCGTTCATGCCCTTCATCGCGGCGGGCAAGCTGTGCGCGGTCGCGGTGACGGGCAAGGAGCGGCTGTCCTCGCTGCCGGATGTGCCGACCGCCGCGCAGGCGGGGCTGCCCAACCTGGATGCGGGATCGTGGTTCGCGGTGTTCGCGCCGGTCAAGACGCCGCAGGCGGTGGTGGACCGCTTGACCAGCGAGATCCAGAAGATCATGGCCACGCCCGAGTTCAAGAAGAAGGCCGCCGAGCTCGGCGCTACCGCGGATTACATGAACCCGCAGCAGCTGCAGGCGCATTCGGACGCGGAGTTCCTGCGCTGGGGCAAGGTGATCTCGTCCGCCAAGATCCAGGCGGACTGAGCCCACCCTGCCGCTGTCGCTGCTGCGGCTGCCGCTACCGCTACCGCTACCGCAGCCGCAGCCGCAGCCGCAGCCGCGCCTGTTCCGACGACCTCAGCCGTGCTGCGGCACGAGCAGCGCCGACGATGACATCCGAGGCGCTGGCGGGAGGGTCAGGTCTGAAGTCCCTGGACGTCCTTCCGCCGGCATGCCGGCGATGAAGGCGTTCAAGCGGAGCGCCTGCAACCGGAAGGTCGCCGCGGTCACGTGACCGGTCTTGTCCATCGTCAGCCGGGGCACCCTGGCGCGCGGGTCGTCGTCGGTGGCGATGGACCAGTCGATCGAGCGTCCGGTCGAGCGGCCGACGTGCTCCTGTGCTGCAACCATGTCCAGCAGGTTGTCGTTGACGAGCTCGCCGAACGACCACGATCCATCGTCCTGGCGGATCCGCGTCAACAGCGCGCGGTCCGTGCGGGACGCCTCGGCGCCACCGCCCGGCGCGTCGGGATCGAAGAACCACGGCAGACGTTGCTCGTCCCATCCGTCGCCCGATCGCGCGACGAGGTCACCGCCGTCCCGCACCAGCGACAGACGACGATCCCTGAGCGTCAGGATCGGGACGTCGAGACGCTCGGCGGGCAAGGCGAGTGCCGTGGAGATTGGGGGCGTCGTCGACATCGCGGCAACCCCCGTCCCCGTTGCCATCCCCATCCCCATCGGCGTCGCCGTTGCCGTTGCCGTTGCCGTCCCGGGAACGTGCCGGGAGATCGTCAACGCTGGATCGGGCATCAGCACGTGGCCGGAGGCGTGGTCCCCGACGAGCAGGGCGTCGCGGATGCGGATCAGGGGGAAGCTGGCCGGGCGGCATCGAACAGAAGCAGGTCCAGCCCGTTGTAGGCGGACCGGATGTCCGCGCCGGCCTCTTCGTCGAGGCGAAGGCGGCGAGGCGCTTCGTCGACCTCGGGCAGGACCACGGCTTCGTCGATGTCCCGCCTGCGCAGCGTCGACGAGAGGTCGATCTCGTGCCCGTCGCCCTGGATCAGCGTGCGGGAGAAGGGCTCGGGCGGTGTGGCGTCTCCGCGCCGGCGCGACTTCGGCGTCAGGTAGTCGTCGATCTCGATCAGCCGCCGCAGGTCCTCCGTGAACAGCGCCAGCGCGTCGGCGTTGGCGTCGTAGCGGTCCTGGACGCTGCCCCGGTCCACGCCTCTTGGGGAATCGCCGTTGTCGATCACGATCTCCACGCCGGCGCGGCGCAGGCGGAACACGAAGTCGCGCGACTGCGCCGGGGTGTCGCCGAGAGGCACCCACGGTCGACCACCGTCCATCGCCTGCGCGGTGAAGCGCTTCAGATCGGTGAGCAGCGTCCTGCGCTCGGCACGCTGCAAGGCGCCTCGATCCGGTGGAGGCTGGAATGGCGCGTCGCTGACGGGTGACACGCCTCGGTTGTCGCCCGCCGTCGTCGTCCTGTGCCAACGCGCGGTTCGGCCGAGGCCTGTGGCGGTGGGAGCAGCAGCGGGAGCGAACGAGGGCGCGGGGTCGTGGATCCAGAGCGTCTGATCGCCCTGCAGGACCGCATGACCGCTCTTGAGATCGACGTAGCCGCCGAGCGGCGCGCGGCGGCCCGCGCCCGCAAGTGCCAGGTCTTGCGGCAAACCCGGCGTGGAGCGCACGTCATCGCCGGGGATCGGCGCGTCAACCGCGTCGGTCTGAGCCGTCAGCAGCACCAGCCCCTCGTCCCGTCGTGGCAGGACTTGCGCCGTCAATCCACCCTCCAGGAGTGGATGGCCCAACGCGTCGAGGTGGGTTCGAACCTCCGCCGCCGGATCGATGTCGTAAGGCGCATAACCGAGATCGACCACCAGCGCGGCCCGCTTCCGACCCAGGTCCAGCCACACGCCCAGTTCGGGCTGCCGGGGGTCGACCACGGTCACGGGCGTGCGTGGCATCGACTCGAACCGGATCGTCTGTCCGTTGAGCCGGAAGCCGATGGCGGCACTCTCGCCCTCGCCCTCGCCCTCGCCCTCGCCCTTGCCTGCACGCTTGCCCGGGCCATGGCCGTCCAGGAACTCGAAGGCCTTGCCGCCGGCGCTCAACGCGCCGTCGAGCAGCACGGTCCACGATTCGCCGGGCCGCGCGGACGGGACGATCGTCACCGGGTTGCGGACCGTGCCGTCGGCGGGCAGCATCAGCACGACCTGACCCCCGCCGCCGATCAGCCGGCAGTCCACCAGCGACTGGTCCAGCGGGTGGATGCCGCGATCCGGTTCTCCGTCGTGGTTCCTGAAGGTGAAGCGCGCGTCGTCCAGGCCGGCGCGACCCGGCAGCGCGAGCAGTCGCGCCTGCTGGTCGAGTACGACCGTGAGCGCGCTCTTCCGGTACGCGTAGCGCCACACATCGGCGGACTTGGCCATGCTGCTGGAGGTGACGTAGTCGCCGACGAACTGCCCGCCGCTGCGACGCTCCATCCGGTCCAGCCGCGCATCGCCGAGGACGGAGAAGTCGCCGCCGGCCCGGCTGTTGGAATAGACCTCGAAGTCGATGTCCACCGCGGGGCTGGTCGCCAGCACCAGGATGCGGGACGGATCCCGTTGCTCCCCGGTGAGCGCGGCCATCGGACGGATCGCGCGTCCCGGCTTCCACAGCAGGGACCACAGATCCAAGTCCATCTCTTCGCGCGACTTGGCGAATTGGGCGTCGGACCCGTCGTTGATCTTCCAGTCATGCGCATGGCCGCCGGACGTGTAGAGACCGGAGAGATGGACCGAGGTCTCCCCGATGGTGGCGTCGTCGAAGCCGACCTCGCCCTTGACGAAGTCGATGCGGTTCACCGGCGCCCAGCCGGCGACGGCCAGGAACTGCCGGTCGCCGCCGCTGCCACCGCCGCTGTTGCTGTCGCTGCTGCTGCCGGCGGGCAGCGACCGGAGCGGCGTGTCGTACCCCTCGTCGATCCCGTGCAGGGGTTGCAGATTGAAGTTGAGCCGCTCCTCCTCTTCGGCGACGGCTCGCACCAGGCCGGTGACGCCGATCGCGATGCCCGCGAGCGGCACGGCCAGTTCCCTCAAGCCGGTGGACAGCAGGGTGAAGCCGGTCAGGGCCGCGATGGCGCTGGCGCCCAGGAGGCCCAGTCCGGCGATGTCGAAACCCAGCTGCGTGCCCGCGACGCCGATCGCGGACGCCCGTCCCGAGGCGATCGCGTCGACCAGGTTCTTGATGTCCAGGCCGACGACACCGGCCTGGAGCACCGAGCCCAGGCCGCGCAGGCCCTTGGTCAGCAGTGCCGTGGCCTGGGAGAGACCCGAGACGACGGCCGCGTCCGTGCTCTGCATCGTCGTGCGGATCATGTTCGCCAGCGTCGCGGCATCCGCCCCCAGGAAGGCGGCCCCCTGCGTCATCCCGAGGTAGGTGACGGCCGCCTGGTAGGGGGATCCCGCCGGTGAGGTCCGCGAGAGCTGGCTCAGCGCCAGCGCGAGCAGTCCCACATTGAGGCCGTCGGGCGCCTGGGCGCCGACGGGTTCCGTGGACATCGCGCGGGCCGTCTCGGCCGGCATCTCGTCGAGCAGCATGGACAGCTGCCGCAGGTAGGCGTCCACGAGCCGCGCCTCGGCCGCATCGTCGACCGGTATCGCCGCGGTCGCGCCGGTCGACTCGTCGAAGAAGCTCAGCGTCGAAGCGGCGGTGTCGGGCGTCGCGGGCAGCAGGTGATGGCGCGCGGTGGGACGCAGGCGCTCGATGACGCGTCCGGCCGCGCCGAGGATGGTGCAGCGCTCGAGGCTGATCGCCGACGCTTCCCGATAGACCGTGTCCGCCGGTCGCTGACCGGGGGCGGCCGGGTACTTGTCGTGGCGCGCGATCCGACCGGTCGTCGGATTGCGCGTGTAGATCCAGGTCTTGCCAGGCGCATGGCGTTCCTCGGCGGCGCCGAGGAAGCGCATCGTGACCCGGGGCACGTCCGGACGCAACAGCGGCGCCATCCACCAGTCCCATCGGTTCAGGACGAACCCCAGTAGCTCCGAGTAGGCGGTCACCTGTGCGTCGCCGGTCAGCAGGCCTTGCTCGACGCCGGCCTCCAGGAAACGCTCGGCGAACGATCCAGGGGCGGCCCGGCTCACGAGCGCGCAGGACCGCAAGGTCACCTGGCTCGCGGTCCGGCTGATCCCCAGCTCGCGCAACGCCGTCTTCACCCGGTCGATGAGCGCCGCGGGGGCGTAGTGTTCGAACTCGAGCGCCCCCGTGTCGCTCAGGCTGTCGTGGCCTTCGATCTCGAGCTTCACCCGCGTGTCCGGGGTGAGGCGCGACAGCAGGGCCTCGCCGCCGACGATGCGCTGATGGCCGTGGCGATCGATCTGGATCCAGACGGCCTCGTCCGGGTAGCGGTATCGCTCGAGCGCCAGGTTCGAGCTGTCCGCGCTCATCTGGAGGAACAGGCGCAGCTGCCGCACCTCCGTCGCACGGATGCGCGGCTCGAAGAACCGGTACGCGCTGCCGTCCCACCATTGGTCGATCGTCGAGTGCGTGGACGGCCGCTCGATGACCGTCGTCACGCTCCGGGCCTCCTTGATGGCGTCGAGGTCCGGGATCCATGCGCCGCGGCGGGATCGGGTGGCGACGGGCAGTTCGCCGACGAGGATGTCATCGCCCTTGAGCGTGACGTCGAGCCGATTCGTGACCCCCTCCTGGAACAGGCGGACCAGCACGAAATCGCGGAGCAGCCGGAACTGCCGGTCCTGGTTGGCGAGGTCTTCGGTGGAAGCGGTCGCCGGCAGCGGATCGACGTGGAGGGTCGCCCGGGATCCATGGCGGTCGGGCTGGAACACCCAGGACCCGCGCTCGCGGTCGGACGGCGTGGGTCCGGGTTCAGGCACGCTCTGTGCGCTCCACGGGGCCGGGGTGTCCTGGGCGACCTGCCCGGCGGGGCGGTCCGTCCCTGCGGCATGAAGGGCCCTGATGAGCGCGCGATCTTCCGGCGTCCGAGGCGAGGCGGGTGTCGGGCCGGGGGAGACGAACCGGGTCGCGGGCACCAGTCCGCGGCGCACCAGGCGCTCCTGCGCCGAGACGACGTCGCGGATCGCCACGAACGCCGGCGATTGCCGCGACGCCTCCGTCCGCCACAGGGTGCGCGCGTGGCTCATGTCGACCTTGAGCGGCTGCTCGCAGAGCAGCGCCTTCAGCGCCTGCGATCGCGCGCGCACACCGATCGTGGACCCGGCGGGGCTGGCGGACCGCGCCGAGGCCACGGCCACGTCGAACAGCTTCAGCAGCAGGCCTTCCGAGAGCGGCAGCACGACCTCGGTCGCCTTGGCCGGGGCGGGCGAGAGGCCGTTGTCGGAGGTGAAGCGGCACAGGCGTGGCGGCTCGCCGGGATCCTGGCCCAGCTGGAGCATGCTGCCCAGCCCCTGCGCGGCGTCGGCGATGCCCGAGAAATCGGCGGTGCGAACCGCCGTCAGGATCGACTCGACCATGCCCGACAGCATCGACGTCCACATGCCTTGCAGCTGGGCGAGCGAGAGACCCTTGCGGGGCAGGGCGTCCACGACGACGTCCACCGCCCACGCCGTGAGGGCGTCCTTCGTGCCGGTGGCGAACTGGATGTCGCCGGACGGTGATCCGCCCGCGCGGGGCGGAAGCTCGCGCACGAACAGTGTCAGCAAGCCGTGATGCGGATCCAGCGCGTCATCGACCCGGGATCGGTCGACGGGTTGCAGGCGAGGCAGGGTGTTGAAGAGGGCGGGGTCGAAGAGGGGCATGGCGGGAGGCTCGGCGGTGGAACCTCCCTAGTGGCGTGGCGCGTGCCAGGTCTTGCCCTGGACGCTCGAAACTCTTCTCGAAAATTTCTGCCCCTGCCGTGGATCCCGCAGGCCTCAGATCGCCACCAAGCCTCGGATCTCCGGCGTCTGCATGTCCGCGTTGTCCCCGCGTGCGATGACGCTGCCGCGTTCGAGCACCAGGAATTCGTCGGCCAGTTCCGCTGCGAAGTCGTAGTACTGCTCGCACAGCAGGATCGCGACGGGGTGGCCGTCGAGTCCCTCGTCGGCCAGGCGCCGGATGACGCGGCCGATGTCCTTGATGATGCTCGGCTGGATGCCCTCGGTCGGTTCGTCCAGGATCAGCAGCCGCGGCGACGCCGCCAGCGCCCGCGCGATCGCGAGCTGCTGTTGCTGGCCGCCGGACAGGTCGCCCCCGCGCCGCTTGAGCATCTGCTTCAACACGGGAAACAGCGCGTACAAGTGCTCCGGGATTGGCGTGCCGCCCGGCTTGCTCGCCAGACCCATGCGCAGGTTCTCCTCGACCGTCAGCCGCGCAAAGATCTCGCGCCCCTGCGGCACGTACCCGATGCCCGAGCGCGCGCGCTGGTAGGGCGTCGCGCGCGTGATGTCCGTGCCGGCCAGCGTGACGCTGCCCGCGCGGATCGGGATCAAGCCCATCAGGCTCTTCAGCAGGCTGGTCTTGCCCACGCCGTTGCGCCCGAGCAGCACGGTGATCCGACCCGGCGAGGCGCTGACCGACACGTTGCGCAGGATGTGCGAACCGCCGTAGTACTGATGGATGCCAGTCGCCTCGAGCATCGTCGCGGCGGCGGGGACCGTCGAGGTCCGGTCCTGAAGTTCAACGTCCAAGATACACCTCGATCACGCGTTCGTCGGCTTGCACTTGAGCGAGCGTGCCCTCGGCCAGTACCGAGCCTTCGGCCAGCACCGTCACCTTCTCCGCGATGCGGTCGACGAACCCCATGTCGTGCTCGACGACGATGATGCTGTGCTTGCCCTTCAGCGTCAGGATCAGCTCCGCCGTGCGTTCGGTCTCCTGGTCGGTCATGCCGGCCACGGGCTCGTCGAGCAGCAGCAGCTTCGGGTCCTGCACCAGCAGCATGCCGATCTCCAGCCACTGCTTCTGCCCGTGGCTCAGCAGCCCCGCAGGGCGCGTCATCTGATCCTGCAGGCGGATCAGCGTCAGCACCTCCGCCAGCCGGTCCTTCTGCGCGCCGCTCAACACGCCCCACAAGGACGTCCGCAGCGCGCGCGAGCCCTGCAGCGCGAGCTCGAGGTTCTCGTAGACGCTGAGCGCCTCGAACACCGTCGGGCGCTGGAATTTGCGGCCGATGCCGAGCTGCGCGATCTCGGCCTCGCTGTGGCGCAGCAGGTTGATCGTGCCGCCGAAGAACACGGTGCCGGTGTCGGGCCGGGTCTTGCCGGTGATGATGTCCATCATCGTCGTCTTGCCCGCGCCGTTCGGGCCGATGATGCAACGCAGCTCGCCGGGCGCGATGTCGATGGACAGGCCGTTGATGGCGCGGAAGCCGTCGAAGCTGACGAACACGTCCTCCAGGTACAGGATGCGGCCGTGCGCCAGGTCCAGCTGGCCCGGCAGCACGACGCGACCGTAGCCGGGGCCGCTCGCGGCGCGCAGGCGCTCGGCGCCCTGTTCGAGCAGGTCGGGGTTCATGGCGTCGTCTCCTCGGCACCGTCGACGGGCCGGCCGTCGGTCTTCTTCCCGAACTTGCGCTTGACCAGCCCCGCGATGCCGTCCGGCATGAACAGCGTGACCGCGACGAACAGCGCGCCCAGCAGGTACAGCCAGTACTCCGGTGCGAACTGCGTCAGCCAGCTCTTGGCGCCGTTCACCGCGAAGGCGCCGACGATCGGCCCCACGAGCGTGCCGCGTCCGCCGACCGCCGCCCAGATGGCGATCTCGATGGAGTTGGCGACGCTCATCTCGCCGGGGTTGATGATGCCGACCTGCGGCACGTACAACGCGCCGGCCAGGCCGCAGATCAGCGCCGACAGCACCCACGCGGCCAGCTTGTAGGGCAGCGGCGAATAGCCGCAGAACATCAGCCGCGACTCCGCGTCGCGCACCGCGCTGAGCACGCGGCCGAACTTCGCCCGCGTCAGCCAGCGCAGGCCGAGGTAGCAGCCGACCAGCGCCACGGCGCTCAGCACGAACAGCGTCATCCGCATGCCCGGCGTCGTGATCGACAGGTCCAGCAGCCGCTTGAAGTCGGTGAAGCCGTTGTTGCCGCCGAAGCCGCTCTCGTTGCGGAAGAAGAACAGCATCGCGGCGTAGGTCATCGCCTGCGTGATGATCGAGAAGTACACGCCCTTGATGCGCGAGCGGAACGCGAAGAAGCCGAAGACGAAGGCGATGCCGCCCGGCACCAGCAGCACCAGCAGCATCGTGGCCAGGAAGCTGTCGCTGAAGGCCCAGTGCCAGGGCAGCTCCTTCCAGTCGAGGAAGACCATGAAGTCCGGCAGCGTGCTGCGGTACTGGCCGTCGGTGCCGATCTGGCGCATCAGGTACATGCCCATCGCGTAGCCGCCGAGCGCGAAGTACAGCCCGTGCCCCAGCGAGAGGATGCCGGCGAAGCCCCAGATCAGGTCCATCGCCAGCGCGCACATCGCGTAGCAGCAGAACTTGCCGAGCAGGCTGATCCAGTAGCCGTCCACATGCAGCGGATGGCCGGCCGGCACCAGCAGGTTCAGCGACGGCAGCAGCACGCAGGCGACGGTCAGAGCGGCCAGCACGGCGACCCAGCCGGCGCCGCTCAGCAGGGCGGGGCGCTGGGGCAGCAGCAGGGCGGCGTGGGGTGCCGCCTGCGGCGCGGCCGGCGCGGTTGGCGATATGGCGGACGCCGCGGTGTCGGAGACCGCGGGCGGTGGGGGGAAGCGGGAGAGGTCGCGGTCATGAGGGGATCCCTGCGCATTCAGGACTCCTGCGCGCGGCCCTTGACCGCGAACAGGCCCTGCGGCCGCTTCTGGATGAAGACGATGATGAAGAGCAGCACGGCGATCTTGGCCAGCACCGCGCCGACGACGCCTTCGAGCGCCTTGTTGGCCAGGCCCAGGCCGAGCGCCGCCAGCACCGTGCCGGCGAGCTGGCCGACGCCGCCCAGCACCACCACCATGAAGGCGTCGACGATGTAGCTCTGGCCCAGGTCCGGGCCGACGTTGCCGACCTGGCTCAGCGCGCAGCCGGCCAGGCCCGCGAGGCCCGAGCCGAGCGCGAAGGCGTAGGTGTCCACGCGCGCGGTGGGCACGCCCATGCAGGAGGCGATGGGGCGGTTCTGCGTGACGGCGCGGACGAACAGGCCGAGCCGCGTGCGCGCGATCAGCAGCGACATGCCGCCGAGCACCACGAGCGCGAAGACGATGATGACGAGCCGGTTCGCCGGCAGTGCGAGTCCTGGCAGGAGCGCGAGCGAGCCGCCCATCCACGACGGGCTTTCCACCGCGACGTTCTGCGCACCGAAGAGCGAGCGCACCGCCTGCATCAGCACCAGGCTCAGGCCCCAGGTGGCGAGCAGCGTTTCCAGCGGCCGGCCGTAGAGCCAGCGGATCACGGTGCGTTCCAGCGCTGCGCCGACCAGCGCCGACGCGAGGAAGGCGGCGGGCATCGCGACGATGAGGTAGGCGTCGAACCAGCCCGGCAGCCATTGGCGGAAGGCGACCTGCACCAGGTAGGTCGCGTAGGCGCCGATCATCATCAGCTCGCCGTGCGCCATGTTGATGACGCCCATCAGGCCGTAGGTGATGGCCAGGCCCAGCGCGACCAGCAGCAGGATGCTGGCCAGGCTGATGCCGGTGAACAGCGCGCCCAGGCGTTCGCCCCAGGCGAGGGTGTCCTCGACGGCGCGCAGCGAGCGCTGCAAGGCGCGCTTGACCTCGGGGTCCTGTTCGTCGGACAGGCGTTGGTTGAGCAGCAGCCGCGTCTCGGGGCTGTGCGATTCGCCGAGCAACTTCGCGGCGGCGAGGCGCTTGGCGGCGTCGGGGCTCGCGGCCAGCGCTGCCGCGCGGGCGAGCTTCAAGGCGTCGAGGACGGTGGCGTCCTGCTCCTTCGTGATGGCGGTCTCCAGCAGCGCGACGCGCGCGTCGTCGCCGCCGGCTTCCATCAGCGCCTTCGCGGCGGCGAGGCGTTCGGCCTTGTCTGCGCTCGACAGGCGCAGGCCGGCGAGCGCGCCATCGAGCTCGCCGCGCAGCCGGTTGTTGAGCATCACATCCTCGAGCGCGGCTTGCGCGTCCGGTGTCAGCGTCACCGATGCGCCGGTCGCGGCGTCGACGACGCCGGCGTCGGTCGTGATCAGCACGCGCTGATCAGGACCGAGCTTCACGCGCTCGTCGGACAGCGCCTGCAGCAGCACCGCAGTGCGTGCGTCGGGCGCCGCGACGAGCTTGCCGAGCGCGGCGATGCGGTCATCGGTCTCGCCCTGCGCGACGGACAGCGCCTGCGGCTGCGTCAGCGCCTGCGCCAGGGGCGCGAGGCCGCACAACGCCAGGATCCATCCGAGGAGCAGGGCGCGCCGCATCACTTCTTCGCCGGCTCGTCGGGCTTGCCTTCATTGCCAGCGATATACGGGCTCCACGGCTTGGCCTTGACCGGGGCAGGCGTCTTCCACACCACGTTGAACTGCCCGTCCGCGCGGATCTCGCCGATGAACACCGACTTGTGCAGGTGGTGGTTCTTCTCGTCCATCTTGGACGTGATGCCCGATGGCGCGCTGAAGGTCTGGCCGGCCATCGCGGCGATCACCTTGTCGGTGTCCGTCGACTTGGCCTTCTCCACCGCCTGTTTCCACATGTTGATGCCGATGTAGGTGGCCTCCATCGGGTCGTTGGTCAGCGGCTTGTCCTTGTGGCCCGGCAGGTTCTTCGCCTTCGCATAGGTCGACCACTTCTTGATGAACGCGTCGTTGGTCGGGTTCTTGATCGACATGAAGTAGTTCCACGCCGCCAGGTGGCCGACCAGCGGCTTGGTGTCCACGCCGCGCAGCTCTTCCTCGCCGACGGAGAAGGCCACCACCGGCACGTCCTTGGCCTTCAGGCCGGCGTTGCCGAGTTCCTTGTAGAACGGCACGTTGGAATCGCCGTTGATCGTCGAGACCACCGCCGTCTTGCCGCCGGCCGAGAACTTCTTGATGTCGGCGACGATGGTCTGGTAGTCGCTGTGGCCGAAGGGGGTGTACTTCTCGTCGATGTCGCTGTCCTTCACGCCCTTGCTCTTCAGGTAGGCGCGCAGGATCTTGTTGGTGGTGCGGGGGTAGACGTAGTCGGTGCCCAGCAGCACCCAGCGCTTGGCGCCGCCGCCGTCCTTGCTCATCAGGTAGTCGACGGCGGGGATGGCCTGCTGGTTCGGCGCGGCGCCGGTGTAGAACACGTTCTTGCTCAGTTCCTCGCCCTCGTACTGCACGGGGTAGAAGAGCAGGCCGTTGAGCTCCTCGACCACCGGCAGCACCGACTTGCGCGACACCGAGGTCCAGCAGCCGAAGATCACCGCGACCTTGTCCTGGGTCAGCAGCTGGCGGGTCTTCTCGGCGAACAGCGGCCAGTTGGAGGCCGGGTCGACGATCACCGGCTCCAGCTTCTTGCCCAGCACGCCGCCCTTGGCGTTGATCTCGTCGATGGCCATCAGGACGGTGTCCTTGAGCACGGTCTCCGAGATCGCCATCGTGCCCGACAGGCTGTGCAGCACGCCGACCTTGATGGTGTCGGCGGCGAAGGCGGGCAGGGCGGCCAGGTTCAGGCCGGTCAGCGCGCCGGCGACGGCCAGGGTCTTGAGCGCGTGGCGGCGCTGGGGACGGGAGGATTTCGGATGCGAGGACATGGGGAGCTCCGGTGGAGGAAGGAAGACTTAGTACGGACTACGCAGGACTTCGGGAAGTGATCGGATGCTAGGAAGGAGGGGACGCGGGGCATATACGGCACATGGCGTACATGCGGTGAGAATGGGTCATGCACATCCAGACCCACAACGACCGCGTCTTCACCGTGCCGGGTTTCCTCTCCCCCGAGGAATGCACCGAGGTGATCGCGCTGGCGGAGCAGAGCGGCTTCGACGCCGCGACGGTCCGCCTGGAGGCGGGACAGCAGCTGCTGGCCCACATCCGCAACAACGAGCGGACGATGGTGGCGAGCGCCGCCTGGGTCGAACGCCTGTGGGGACGATTGCGACAGTTGCCGTTGCCGGAGCTCGACGGCACGCGCGCGGTGGGCCTGCCCCGGGAACTGCGCTTCTACAAGTACACGGCGGGCCAGCGCTTCCGGATGCACAAGGACGGTCCGTGGCGCGAGGACGGGCTCGTCAGCCGCCTGAGCTTCCTGGTCTATCTGAACGAGGGCTTCGAGGGCGGCGAGACGGGTTTCCGCGACTTCGCCGTGCGGCCCAGGACCGGCGGTGCGCTGGTCTTCGTCCATGACACCTGGCATGAGGGCGCGCCCGTGACCTCGGGCACCAAGTACGTGCTGCGCTCGGACGTGATGTACGCCCCGGTGGTCGACGCGCCGGAGTCGAGGTTCGATTCGAAGTTCGACTCCGGGTTCGACTCGCGCTTTGACTCACGGTTCGACTCGACGTTCGGTGGTGGTGACCGCTCGTAACACCTCGAAGAAGTGTGCGTGCACCGGCGATCGTGTCACGCCGTTGATGCAACATGCTGCCCCTTCCCCGGGCGAGGCACTTGCCTCCCCGGGGACGAGGACTCAAGAAGAACTCCGAACAACAGGAAAGAACCAGGAGGTACCGCGATGACGATGACTGCAATGACGATGACGGCCCCGCGGCCGGACCGCGCGATGGGCCGGATGGCCAAGGCGCTGCTGGCGGCGCTGATGCTGCTGGTGGCGATGCTGACGGGCACGTCGGCCTGGGCGGCGCGCGACGACGGCCAGTGGCAGATCCTGAACGCGCGCTATGGCACGGCGCAGCGCAACATGGACGTGACCGACCGGCTGCGCGACCTGGCGCGACGCGATGACCGCGTGCGCGTGACCAACGAGCTGTTCGGCAACGATCCGGCCTACGGCCAGACGAAGACGCTGCGCATCTACGCGCGCAACCGCAACGGCGACAACCGCACCTTCGAGTTCCGCGAGGGCAGCGTCATCGACGGCAACGACTTCACCGGCTGGCGCGGCGGCGAGTGGGGCCAGGGCGGCGGCAACGGCAACTGGGAAGGCGGCGGCCACGACGACGGCGCCTACGCGATCCTGGGCGCGCGTTACGGCGTGCCTGAAGCGAGCATCGACGTGACGCCCCGCCTGCGCGAGCTGGCGCGTCGCGACGCGAAGGTGCGCGTGACCAACGACCTGTTCCGTGACGATCCGGCGGTGGGCCGCACGAAGATGCTGCGCATCTATGCCCGCGACCGCAGCGGCCAGGTGAGGACCTTCGACTACCGCGAAGGCGCGTGGATCGACGGCGGCCAGTTCACGGGCTGGGGCCGCGGCGACTGGGGCCAGGGCGGCTGGAACGGCGGCTGGGACGGCCGTCCGGGCAGCGCCACCAACCCCGGCGGCTACAACCCCGGCGGACAGGGTCCGTCCCAGGACCAGCGCCTGAACATCGTGCGCGCCACCTACGGCAGCGGCGGACGCACGGTCGACGTGACGGACCGGGTCCGCAACGCCAGCCGCGGCGGCGTGCTCGACCTCCGTGTCGACAACGACCTGGCCGGTCGCGATCCGGCCTACGGCGAGCAGAAGACGCTGCGCGTGACCTTCACGGTCGGCCGCGGCCGGGAGCAGACGCGGGAAGCGCGCGAGGGCGAGCGGATCCGGCTGCCTTGAGGGCGAGGCGACCCGCCGCCTTGACGGCGAGCGCCACCGATGTCGGACTGAGGAGGGCCCCGCAAGGGGCCCTTTTCATTGCTTGTGAGAAAATCTCAAGTTGTGGCAGAGTGCCACAACCGAGTGCAACTTCCCACGGTGGAGCCATGAGTTCGAATTCGATCCGGATCAGCAACCAGCTCTTCAGGGACGCTCAAGAGACTGGCGAGTACGTGGCCCGCTCCGCGGCGCAGCAGGTGGAGTTCTGGGCTCGCATCGGTCAGGCCTTGGAGGTCTCCGGTGTCCGCTCGCAACTGCTGTTGGAGCTGCTGCGCGGCGATCACGGCACGCAGGCCACGGCTCGCATCGAGGACGATCTGCGTGCGGCCAAACAACTCGCACAGACGCGCGACATCGAAGCGGTCAAATCCGGGAAGTCGAAACCCGCTGATTTGATCCGGTTCACCGAAGAGCGGGCCAAGAATGCGAAGGCCCTGGACTCTCCCTATTGACCATGACGACGCGCCCGCAGCTGCCCGACGATGAAGCTCCGCTGGAGGGACCTTTGCTGGATCGGGTGCTGACCAGCCTGCCGGTCGGCGTGATCCTGGTGGGCGGACAGGCGTTGGGCTTCTGGATGAAGCGCTTTGGCCTCCCGACGGACGGCGCGGCGGTCACCGCGGATGCGGACGTGATCGGTGGCGTCGCGGATGCGAATGAAATGGCCAGGCGCCTCGGTGCCCGCGTGCAACTGCCCAAGAAGACCGCGCGCACCTCGCTGGTCGCTCAGGTGCGGATTCCGGCGCCCGCGATGAAGGAAGGCAATGTCGATGTGCTGCACATGCTCTTCGCCAGCGGCGGTCTGCAGAAGTGCGGTGTGTTCACTCGGCGCGTGATCGCGGGATGCCTGACCTTTGAATTCGGGGATGGGCAGATCCTGCGCGTGATGAGTCCGTTCGACGTGCTCGAGTCGCGCATCCACAATCTCGTGGGCCTCCGCGATAGCAAGGGTGAACACGTCGAGACCCAGACCAGATGGGCCGTGCAGGTGGCCAAGGCGGCGCTGTTCTCCCAGGCCGGGGGAAGTGCCGAGTTCGCCGCCCGCCTCGGAGCGGCGATCCAACGGATCTACCAACTGGCCAAGAGCTCACCGGGACGTCGGGCGTACCGTCAGTATGGGATCGACGTGCTCGACGCCATCGACGCCGACCTGCTGCAGGCCATGGTGCCGTCCTGTGCGGCCCAGCTGGTTCCGGTTCGGGAACTCCAGAGGGAGCGCGGCACGAGCTGCCCTTGATCCCGAGGGATCTGCCATAGGAGGGCGCTCGCGGAGCCCGGTCAGAACATCGTCGACCGATGCGCGCCGAAGCCGGCCATCGCGCCGTCGGACACCGCGAGCGTGACGCTGCCGGCTGCGCGGGCGGCGTCGCCGCAGGCGAAGACCTTGGGCACACTGGTGTCCTGCATCGGGCCGACCTTGATGAACGGTCCCATCGGTCCGTCCTCCATGACGCAGCCGAGCTGCGCGGCGATCGTGCTCGACGGCGTCGTGCGCGGCTGGGTGAAGAGGCCGTCCATCGTCAACGTCCGGCCATCCTGCAGCACGACGTCGGCGACGCCGTCGATACGAGCGATCGGCGTGGGCTCGACGCGCGTCCCGCGGCGGGCGAACTCGTCAAGGTCCTCGGCGCTGGGCTCGTAGGCGCCATTCAGGAACAGCGTCGGCACGCCCCAGTCCGGCAGCATCATCGCGTGGTGCTGCGCCAGCGGAGACGCGGCGACGATGCCGATGCGGCCCTGGTTCAGCTCGTAGCCATGGCAGTACGGACAGTGAAAGACGCTGCGTCCCCAACGTTCGGCGAGACCGGGCACGGGCGGCAGCTCGTCGCGGACACCGGTGGCGAGGATCAGCCGTCCGGCGCTGACCGCGACGTCGCCCACACGGAACTCGAGCCGGCCGTCCGGCGCGACGCGTCCGTCGTCGGCGAGCCCGGACATCCACTGCACGGTCGGATAGAGCCGCAACTGCCGGCGCGCTTCCTCCGCGATCGCAGCGGGCGCGCGGCCATCCTGCGTCAGGAAGCCGTGCGCTTCGCCACCGTGATCGTCGACGCACTGGTTGCGTCGCTTCCCCGCGTCGACAACGAGCACCTGGCGACGCGCCCGCGCCAGTTGAAGGGCCGCGGCCATGCCGGCATAGCTGCCGCCGATGACGGCGAAATCAATCTTCATGGTGATGCTCCTCGAGGCGATGGGGCGCATGGCCGAGCTCGACCATGCGCTGGTGGAAGTCGCGGGACAGCGTGGCCAGCGTCACCGCGCCGAGCCGTTTCAGCAGGAGCGCCTCCGCCTCTTGCACGGCGTTGCCGAGCGCGTCGTTGACGGCGCGGGCGACGAGGCAGTCCGGGTGCTCCTCGCGGAAGCCGAGCGATACCAGCGACGCGCCGCCGAGCGCGTCATGCACGTCGCGAAGGGTGATGCGGTCAAGCGGGCACGACAGCACCCAGCCGCCGCCGTGGCCCTTCGCCGACGCGACGAAACCGGCTTCGCGCAGCCCGCCCATGAGGCGGCGCAGCACGACCGGGTTGGTCTGCATCGCGGCGGCGAGCGATTCGGACGTGGACGGGCCGTCGCCCTCGGCCATGTGCAGCAGCACGTGGAGGACGTCGGACAGCTGGCTGTTGGATTTCATGCAACATTATGAGTTGCATGATTGAAACCTTGCCGTCGCCAGGGTTGAATCCTGGACGCAGAGGGGGCAGTCAGGACCCCAACTGCTCCCGCCACTGCGCCGGCGTCCTTCCCTCCCAACGCCGGAACGCGCGCTGGAACGAATTGGCCTCTTCGAACCCGAGGAAGAACGCGATCTCGCCTGGCGTGAATGCGGTATCCGCGAGCAGCCGTCTCGCCGTCTCCAGCCGGACGTGATCGAGCACGCCCTGATAGCTGGTACCTGCCTCGCCGAGCCGACGCTGCAGCGACCGGGCACTCATGTTGAGCGCACGTGCCAGCGTGTCGATGGTGGGGCGGTCGCCGCGCATCATCTTCATCAGGACCGAGCGCGCCTGCGTCTCGATGCCGGGCTCGCCCATCGCGTCAAGCTGCGCATCGAGCGCCGGCACGAGAACCGCGAGCAGATCCTCGTTGCGCGTAACGAAGGGGATGGCCAGTGCCTCGGCGTCGTAGACCAGCGCGTCCCCGACGCAACCGGTGCGCACCTCACAACCGAAGTACGCCGCGTAGGGCGCGGTCTCCGGCGGTGTCCGCATCAACTCCAGGCGGCGCGGCACAACCGTGCGACCGGAGCCCACGCGCGCCAGTGCGTGCGCCGCCGCGAAGGCCGCATCGCTGATGATCGGCGGGCAGGACTCCTTGGCCAGGATCCAATGAAAACTCAGGCGAGCCAGACCGCGTTCGTCGCCGCCGTTGCCGCTGTCGCCGCCGCTGCCGCCGCTGCCGCTGCCGCTGCCGTCCGCGCCAGAACGCTCGACGCGCACCTCTTCAGGACAGCACAGCCCCTTGTAGCGCGCCAGGCGGGCCAGCGCATCGCCGAAGGTCGCCGAATGCAGCGCGGCCACCGAGACGGCCTCCAGCTGGGACGGACCGACCTCGCCGCCGATCTTCAAGCCGATCAAGGGGTCGCCCGAGAGCTCGGCGACGGCGCGCCAGAAGGCGAAGAACTGCCGCGTGTCCAGGCTCGTCCCCGGTCGCCGGTTGAATCCCGCGGGAATCCCCGCCCGGGCGGCGACGACGTCGACATCGAGGCCGAGCGCGGCGAGCCGCGCAGAGACCGACGCCACCATCGGGGTATGGGTCGCCCTCATCGCATCGCCATCATGATCATGCGGTCGAAGAGCCGATCGGACAGGATGGAGCGCAGGAAGAGCATCGGGCCCGCGAGGAAACCGCCGTGGTAGCGCGCCTTCGGGCGCTTCGCCTTCAGCGCCTTGACGATGAGATCACTGATCACTTGAGGTCCCGGCACCTGGGTCTGCTGCTTTTGCAGATCGTTGAACTTGTGGGCCATCCCTGCGTAGGCGCCGCTGCCCGAGTACCGCAACGCTTGATCGGAAGCGATCCGGGCCCACTCCGACGCGACGCCACCGGGCTCGATGACGACCACGTCGATGCCGAACTGTGCCACCTCGTTGCGGAGCGCGTCGGAGTAGCCTTCCAGCGCGAACTTCGAGGCGTGGTACCAGCCGCCCATCGGCGTCGCCAGCTTGCCGCCGATGGAGGAGATGTTGAGGATCTTCCCGCGGCCCTGCGCCCGCATGTGAGGCAGGCACAGCTGGATCAGCCGCGCCGCGCCGATCAGGTTGGTCTCCATCTGCCGACGGCCTTCGGCCATCGGCACATCTTCCAGCGCGCCGTACTGACCGTAGCCGGCGTTGTTGATGAGGACGTCGATGCGTCCCTGCTCCGCCAGGATCCGATCGACGACGGACGACATCGAGTCGTCATCGGTCACGTCCATGGCCAGCGTCTCGCCGCCGGCCACGCGGATCTCTTCAAGCCGGTCGAACCGCCGAGCCGTGGCGTAGACGATGTAGCCCTCGGCGATCAGCCGCAGGGAAAAGTCCTTGCCCATGCCGGAGGAGGCGCCGGTGACGAGGGCGACGGGTTGTTGCTGGAGACGCATGTCGACGTGCTGGAGGTTGACGTGCCCCATGGTCCGGGAACGGCAACCCGCGCGCCAATCCGATTCCGCCAGCCTGGCATCCGATCGCGCCAAGGACGCTCACACCTCCCACTGCGGATGCATCTCCCTCACCCTGGTGAGCGCCATCGATGCCGCCGCCGTGCGGGTCTCCACGCCGAGCTTGGCGTGGATGCGCTCCAGGTGTTTCTTCACCGTCGCCGGGCTGGCGCCGAGGATCTCGCCGATGTCGCGGTTGATCTTGCCCTTGACGACCCAGTAGAGCACCTCGGCCTCGCGCGCCGTGAGGCTGAAGGCCAGGCCCAGCGAGCGGATCACCGCAACGTCCGACACCTCGCGCATCACGATCAGCCAGTCGCCGCCGGCCGCCGCACCGACGCCCGCCACGCCGGGGGTGTCCTCGCCGCCGATGCAGTGATGCAGCCGGAAGCTCAAGCGCCGCGCGCCGAGCTCGGCGCACAGCCGCGCCGGCTCCTGCGGCGGCATGCCGTCGGCGGGCGTGTGAGCCGCCATTTCGTCGAGCGTCTTGCGCAGCCACGCCAGCACCGGCGCCGGCGTCTGCGGCGCGATCGTGCCGTAGTAGAGCTGCAGCAGCTCGCGCGCCAGCGGCGTCTGCCACAGCAAGCGGCCCGACGAAGCCCGCACCGCGATGCTCGCGTAGCCGAAGGCGTCCAGCGCCTGGCGCGTCTGCCGCGCCTGCCGCGCGCCCTGCAGGTGGACCTGCATCCGCGCCAGCACCGCGCGCGTGTCCAGCGGCTTGGTCACGTAGTCGACGCCGCCGGCCTGCAGCGCGGCGACCAGGTGTTCCGTCTCCGTCAGCCCCGTCATGAAGATGATCGGGATGTGCGCCGTCGCGGGGTCCGCCTTCAGCCGCCGCGCGACCTCGAAGCCGTCCATGCCCGGCATCATCGCGTCCAGCAGCACGATGTCCGGCCGGCCCTGCTGCGCGCAGGCAAGCGCGGCCTCGCCGCTGGTCGCCGCCAGGACCGTGTAGCCGTGCTCGTCCAGCGCGTCATGCAGCAGCGACAGGTTGTCGGGCACGTCGTCCACCATCAGGACACGATCGCCTTGCTGCTGATCGAGCAGCGCCGCCACGGCGGAAGGAAGCGAAGAGTTCATCGCAGGTCGTCCAACATCTGTCGCGGTCACGGCCACGCTCACCGTCATGGCCGCGCTCACGCGGGGTTCTCGCTGCGCGCCAGGCCGCGCAGCATCGCCTCGAACTGGAACTGCCGCGCCAAGGCGCGCTGCGCCTCGCAGAACGGGCGCCATGCGCCATCGACCGCCTCGATCGCATCGAGCTGTTGCAGCACGCCGCGGTAGTAGCCGAGCTGCAGCGCCTCGCGCAGTCCGGTCAGGCGCTCGGCCGGCGGCGTCTCGACCGGCTCGGCGGGCGGCTGCGGATCGGGCGTCGCGCGTTCGGTCCCGACGCGCCAGGACAGCGACAGCTGCTCGGTCAGCCAGTCCAGCAGCAACTCGTGCCGGACCGGCTTGAGGATGAAGTCGCGCGCGGAGATGCCGGCATCGTTGTCCTGGCCGCGCTCGAAGGCGTTCGCCGACACCACCGCCACGGCCGGCGCGTTCACGCCGAGCTCGCCCAGCATGCGCCGCAGGCGCCGGATCGTTTCCCAGCCGTCGATGCCGGGCATCGCCAGGTCCATCAGCACCGCGTCCGGCACCCAGCCGGCGGCGACGAGGTCCAGCGCATCGTGGCCGCTCGACGCGTCGCGCACCGTGAAGCCGAGCGGCTCCAGCAACTCGGTCAGCAGCTGGCGATCGTCCGACTCGTTGTCGACGATCAGCACCCGCGGCGAGACGCCGTCCAGACCGAGGCGCTCCTTCGCCGCGCGGCGCATGCGCGGCGTGTCCCAGATGCGGCCGTGCAGCTCCGGCAGGAACAGCCGCACGCGGAAGGTCGAGCCGCGGCCGGGCTCGCTGGTCGCCGACATCTCGCCGCCCATCAGCGCTGTCAGCATCTTCGAGATCGTCAGGCCCAGCCCCGCGCCCGGCGCGCCGCCGGCGCCGCTCGTGCCCCGGGCGAAGGGCTCGAAGATGCGCGCCAGTTCCGCCGCGTCCATGCCGGGGCCGGTGTCGGCGATCTCCAGGGTCGCCATCTCGCGGCCGTGCCGCACGCGCAGCGTGACCTCGCCCTCGGTGGTGAACTTGATGGCGTTGCCCAGCAGGTTGATCAGGATCTGACGCAGCCGCTGCTCGTCCGCGCGGACCCACTCGGGCAGCGTGCCCTGGGGCTCGAAGCGGAATCGCAGGCCCTTCGCCGCGGCCTGCGGCTCGAACATGTCGGCCAGCTCGCGCAGCAGCTCGTCGAAGCGCACCGGCGCGGGCTCCAGGCTGAGCCGGCCAGCCTCGATGCGCGCAATGTCCAGCGTGCCGTCGATCAGCTGCATCAGGTGCTCGCCGCCGCGCTTGATGACCTGCACCGCCTGGCGCCGCTGCGGCGGCAGCGACGCGTCCGCCGCCATCAGCTGCGCGTAGCCGAGGATGCTGTTGAGCGGCGTGCGCAGCTCATGGCTGATGGTGCTGATGTAGCGGCTCTTGGCCTGGTTGGCGGCTTCGGCGGCAGCCTGCGCGCGCTCGGCCTGCAAGCGGGCGCCCTGCAGCGCCTCGTCGGTGCGGCGGTGCGAGGCGATCTCGCGCATCAGCGCCTGCGTCTGCCGCTTCGATTCTTCCTGCGCGACTTCCCGGCTCTGATGCGCCAGCACCAGCCACCACGCGACCGTGCCCGCCACCAGCAGCAGCGCGAAGAAGGCCTTCAGCATGCCTGCCTTCAGGCTCGCGCGGAGCGCGTCCTGCGCGGCGGCGTCGATCAGCGGCAGCTGCTGCAGCTGCTGGTGATAGAGCAGCCCGAACAGCGTGGCCAGCAGCGGCGTGAGGACCAGCATCAACAGCAGGTAGTGGCCGAGGCCGGTGTCGATGTAGCGCCAGCTGCGCTGCGGCAGCACGCGGCGCAGCGCGGCGGTCCATTGCGCGGACAGGCTCGCGTGCGGCTTGCAGAGGTCGCCGCAGCGCGCGTCCAGCGTGCAGCACAGGGAGCAGATCGGACCGCGATAGGCCGGGCAGTGCGCCATGTCCGGGCCTTCGTAGTCGCGCTCGCAGATCACGCAGCGGCGCACGCCTTCGGCCGATTCCGTCTGGAGCCCTGCGGCCTGGATCTCCGCCAGCGGACGTGCGAGGTAGTAGCGCCCTTTCGTCGCCCACGCAATCAAGGGTGCGGTGACCAGCGCGGTCACCATCGCGATCGCCGCGGACCACGCCTGCGCCAGGTCGCCCATCATCCCGAGGTGCGCCGCCACCGACAGCACCGACGCCAGCGCCATCGCGCCGACGCCGACCGGGTTCACGTCGTACAGATGGGCGCGCTTGAACTCGATGCCGGGCGGCGACAGGCCCAGCGGCTTGTTGATCACCAGGTCCGCGACGACGGCCATGATCCATGCGATGGCGACGTTGGCGTAGAGGCCGAGCACATGCCCGAGCGCCTCGAAAACGTTCATCGACATCAGCATGAAGGCGATGAGCGTGTTGAACACGACCCAGACGACGCGGCCCGGATGGCTGTGGGTCAGCCGCGAGAAGAAGTTGCTCCACGCCAGCGAGCCCGCGTAGGCGTTGGTGACGTTGATCTTGAGCTGCGAGACGACGACGAACAGCGCCGTCACCGCGACCGCCCAGCCGTATTGCGGGAACACGTACTCGTAGGCGGCGAGGTACATCTGGTTGGGATCGACCGCGCGCTCGGCGGGCACCGCGTGGCTGACGGCCAGGTAGGCGAGCAGCGCGCCGCCCAGCATCTTCAGAACCCCCAGCACGATCCAGCCCGGCCCGCCGGCCAGCACCGCGGCCCACCAGCGCAGGCGGTTCTCCTTCGTCTGGCGGGGCATGAAGCGCAGGTAGTCGGCCTGCTCGCCCATCTGGGTGATCAGCGCCACGCCGACGGTCAGCGCCGCACCGAAGGCGTGCACGTCGAAGGCCGCCGTGCCCGACTGCGACCCAATCTGGGTCGTGATGCCGTCGAATGCACCAGGATGAAGCCACCCGACCCAGGCGAAAGGCAGTACCAGCAGCGCCAGCCACAACGGCTGCGTCCACAGCTGCAGCCGGCTGATCGCCGAGATGCCGTGCGTCACCAGCGGGATCACCACCACCGCGCAGATCAGGTAACCCCACTGCGGCGGGATGTCCAGCGCCAGCTCCAGCGCATAAGCCATCACCGCCGCCTCGAGGGCGAAGAAGATGAAGGTGAAACTCGCGTAGATCAGCGAGGTCAGCGTCGAGCCGATGTAGCCAAAGCCCGCGCCACGCGTCAGCAGATCCATGTCGACGCCGTGCCGCGCCGCATAGACGCTGATCGGCAGCCCGGCCAGGAAAATGATCAGCCCGGTCGCCAGGATCGCCAGCGCGGCATTGGTCCAGCCGTAATGCAGCAGCAGCGTCGCGCCCACCGCCTCCAGGATCAGGAAGGACGCCGCACCGAAAGCCGTGTTGGCCACCCGCCAGGTCGACCAGCGACGGAAACGCTGCGGCGTGTAGCGCAGCGCGTAGTCCTCCAGCGTCTCCCTCGCCACCCAGGCGTTGTAGTCCCGCCGCAGCTTGATGATGTGCTGCGGGGCGTCCTGAGGAGGGAGGGGGGCGTCCATGGGCGGGGTGCCTGGGAAATGCACGAAACATGCCGGGACCGGGCGCGCCGGCCGAGGAACCGGGGGCCGTTTCCTCCGTGTCCCTCCTTCAACTGCCTCCCGGCAGTCGAATTCCCTCCTTGACCTCCGGAAACGGCCCCCGGTCCCTCGGCCTTCGATACGCTCGTGGTGCGCCGCCCTCTTGCCCCCCCCGTGCGTCGACACGCGCGTGGCGCGCCTCCACCCTCTTACCCCCTCTCCCGCTTGCGGGAGAGGGTCGGGGTGAGGGCCAGCGGCCGGGGCAGTAACGCGGCCCGCCGCACCGGCATGGGGCTTGCTAGAGGAGGGAGACCATGGAATTGACGCCTCGCGAAAAAGACAAGCTGCTGATCTTCACCGCCGCGCTGCTCGCCGAGCGGCGAAAGGCGCGAGGCCTGAAGCTCAACTATCCGGAAGCCGTCGCCTTCCTCAGCGCCGCCGTGATGGAAGGCGCCCGCGATGGCAAGACCGTCGCCCAGATGATGAAAGAGGGCCGCGAGCTCCTCACCCGCGACGACGTCATGGACGGCGTGCCGGAAATGATCCCCGACATCCAGGTCGAGGCCACCTTCCCCGACGGCACCAAGCTCGTCACCGTCCACCAGCCGATCCCCTGATCGCGGATCCCCGATCTCCGATCCCAGATCCCCCGATCCATTGATTCCCTTGAGGACAGCGATGACCGCACGACTCCTTCCCGCGTCCTTCGCCGACGCCGCCGTGACCGCCCTCCAGGCGCTCGCCCTGACCGTCGCCGCCGTGCTCCCCGTCTTCGTGTTCGCCCACACCGGCGACGGCAGCCTGCACGACCACGGCACGCAGAGCGCCGGCGCCGCCTTCGGCGAAGGCTTCACCCATCCGTTCACCGGCCTCGACCACCTCGCCGCGATGCTCGCCGTCGGCCTGTGGAGCGCGCTGACGCAGACCGGCCGCCGCATGCTGGCCGCGCCGTTCGCCTTCGCGGGCCTGCTGCTGGCGGGGGCGTTGGTCGGTCTCGCGCTGGCCGACGAAGGACTGCGGGTGCCAGGTGTTGAGCCGATGGTCGCCGCATCGGTGCTGGTGCTGGGTCTGGTCGCCGCCGCGCGCTGGCGCCTGGGCGCGACGATGTCGGCCGCGCTGGTCGGCGCGTTCGCGGTCTTCCACGGCCTGGCGCACGGCGCCGAGCTGCAGGGCGGTGCCGCACTCGCCGGCATGGTGCTCGCGACCGCGCTGCTGCATGCGGGCGGTCTTGCCCTCGGGCTGAAGCTGCGTTCGCTCGCGCCGGTCTGGTCGCGCGCCGCAGGCGGCGCGATCGCGCTGCTCGGCCTGGGTCTGGTCGCTCGGATGGTGGTCGCATGACGCCCGGCGAGCTGCTGGTCGACGACGGCGAACTCGCGCTCAATCCGGGCCGCCGCACGCTCGTGCTGACCGTGGTCAACGGCGCGGACCGGCCCATCCAGGTCGGTTCCCACTATCACTTCGCAGAAACGAACGGCGCGCTGGTCTTCGACCGCGAGGCCGCGCGGGGCATGCGCCTGAACATCGCGTCCGGCACCGCCGTGCGCTTCGAACCCGGCCAGCAGCGCACCGTGGAGCTGGTCGACTACGCCGGCAGCCGCGAAATCTGGGGATTCCGCGGCCTGATCCAGGGAGCGCTGTGATGGCCCGCATCGGCAAACGCGCCTACGCCGAGATGTTCGGCCCGACCGTCGGCGACCGCGTCCGGCTGGCCGACACGGCGCTGGTCATCGAGGTCGAGCAAGACCTGACCCTGCGCGCCGGCGGCTACGGTGAGGAAGTGAAGTTCGGCGGCGGCAAGACGATCCGAGACGGCATGGCCCAGTCGCAGCGCACGCGCGCGCAGGGCGCCGTCGACACGGTGCTGACGAATGCGCTGATCCTCGACCACTGGGGCATCGTGAAGGCGGACATCGGCCTGAAGGACCATCGCATCGTCGCGATCGGCAAGGCCGGCAACCCGGACACGCAGCCGGGCGTGGACATCATCATCGGCCCCGGCACCGAGGTCATCGCCTGCGAGGGCGCGATCGTGACCGCCGGCGCGATCGATTCGCACATCCACTTCATCTGCCCGCAGCAGATCGAGGAAGCGCTGGCCAGCGGCGTGACGACGATGCTGGGCGGCGGCACCGGTCCTGCGACCGGCACCTTCGCGACGACCTGCACGCCGGGCCCGTGGCACATTGAACGCATGCTGCAGGCGGCCGACGCGTTCCCGATGAACCTCGGCTTCCTCGGCAAGGGCAACGCGAGCCGGCCCGAGGGACTGGTCGAACAGATCGAGGCCGGCGCGATCGGCCTGAAGCTGCACGAGGACTGGGGCACGACGCCCGCGGCGATCTCCAATTGCCTGGACGTGGCCGAGGTCACCGACACGCAGGTGGCGATCCACACGGACACGCTCAACGAGAGCGGCTTCGTGGAGGACACGGTGGCCGCCTTCAAGGGCCGCACGATCCACACCTTCCACACCGAGGGTGCGGGCGGCGGTCATGCGCCGGACATCCTGAAGGTCGTCGGCGAGGCCAACGTGCTGCCGAGCTCGACCAACCCGACGCGGCCATACACGATCAACACGCTCGACGAGCACGTCGACATGCTGATGGTGTGCCACCACCTGGACCCCGCGATCGCGGAGGACCTGGCCTTCGCCGAGAGCCGCATCCGCAAGGAGACGATCGCGGCCGAGGACATCCTGCACGACCTCGGCGCGATCAGCATGTTCAGCTCGGACTCGCAGGCGATGGGCCGCGTGGGCGAGGTGGTGCTGCGCTGCTGGCAGACCGCGCACAAGATGAAGCAGCAGCGCGGCCAGCTGCCCGGCGACACCGAGCGCCACGACAACGGCCGCGTGAAGCGCTACGTCGCCAAGCTGGCGATCAATCCCGCGATCGCGCACGGCGTGAGCCATGAGGTCGGCAGCATCGAGGTCGGCAAGTGGGCCGACCTGGTGATCTGGAAGCCGGCCTTCTTCGGCGTGAAGCCGTCGCTGATCCTCAAGGGCGGCGTGATCGCGATGGCCGCGATGGGCGATCCGAACGCGTCGATCCCGACGCCGCAGCCGGTGCATTACCGGCCGATGTTCGGGAGCTTCGGCGGCTCGCTGGCGCGGGCGTCGCTGAGCTTCGTGTCGCAGTCGGCGATCGCCGCCGGCGTGCCGCAGCGCTACGGCCTGGCCAAGACCGCGGTCGCGGTGAAGGGCATCCGCGGCGTGGGCAAGAAGGACATGGTCCACAATGCCTACGCCCCGCGGATGGAGGTCGATCCCCAGACCTATGCGGTGCGCGCCGACGGCCTGCTGCTGCACTGCGAGCCCGCCTCGGTGCTTCCGATGGCGCAGCGCTACTTCCTGTTCTGAATGATCCAAGTTTCCAAACTGCTGGCGCAGGGCGCCGGCCTGGCCCCCGTGCTGCTCAAGCGCGCCGCCGCCGTGACGCTCGACTGGGACACGCGCCAGAAGAGCCGCTTCCAGGTCGCCGACAGCCAGGGCCGCGAGCTCGGCGTCTTCCTGCCGCGCGGCACCGTGGTGCGCGGCGGCGACGTGCTGGTGGCGGAGGACGGCTCGCTGGTCCGCGTCGTCGCGGCGCCGCAGGCGTTGCTGCGCATCACCGCCTGCACCGCGCACGGCTCGCCCTTCGACCTGGTGCGCGCCGCGTATCACCTCGGCAACCGCCACGTGCAGATCGAGCTGAAGCCGGATCACCTCAAGATCGAGCCCGATCACGTGCTCGCCGACATGCTGCGTGCGATGCACCTGATCGTGAACGAAGTCGAGGAAAGCTTCGAGCCCGAGGGCGGTGCGTACGCGGCCGGTGGGCATGGCCACGAGCATTCGCATGACCACGGCCACGCGCACGACCACAAGCCCGCGGCCAAGAAGACCATCGCGATCCAGGCCGCTCCGGCCCCGCACGTGCACGGCCCGGGCTGTGGACACGACCACTGATCCCGTCACCGATCCCGTCCCGCCGCAGCTGCGGCTGACCTGGCTCGCGTCGCCGGCCTTGCCGATCGGCGCGTTCTCGTATTCGGAGGTGCTGGAGGCGGCGGTCGAACACGGCCTCGTGCACGACGACGTCAGCGCCGGTACGTGGTTGAGCCAGCAGTTGCGACTGCTCGCGCGCGGCGACCTGGCGGCGATCGCGCAGGGCATCACGGCGTGGCGCGCCGGCGACGAGTCCGCGCTGCGCGAGCTCGCCCGCTGGCTGCGCACGACGCGCGATGGCGCCGAGGCGCGCCTGCAGAGCGAGCAGATGGGGCAGTCGCTGCTGGTCTGGCTGCGCGGCCAGCCGATGGCCTCGCCCGGGCAGCTTGCGCTGCTCGTCGAGTGCGGCGAGGGCCAGCCGATGCCCCATGCCTTCGTGATGTCGCTCGCGCTCGCGACGATCGACGTCCCGGTCGAGCAGGCCTTGTTCTCGCAGGCCTTCGGCTGGGCCGAGAACCAGGTCCAGGCCGCCCTCAAGGCGGTGCCGCTGGGCCAGACCGCCGGCCAGCGCGTGCTGACGCGGCTCGCGTCCGAGATCCCCGCCGCGGTGGCCGAGGCCATCGCCACGCCGCCCGCGCGGCGGCAGCTGTTCGCGCCGATGCTGTCCATCCTCGCGGCGCGCCACGAAACCCAGTACTCCCGATTGTTCCGATCATGAGCACGACCTCTCCCTCGACCACCGCGGCTTCCGCCCTCCATCACATCCCCGGCCGCATGAAGCGGCTGCCTCCCTTGCGCGTCGGCATCGGCGGTCCGGTCGGTTCCGGCAAGACGACGCTGCTGGAGATGCTCTGCAAGGCGATGCGCGACAAGTGGGACCTGGTCGCGATCACCAACGACATCTACACGAAGGAAGACCAGCGCCTGCTGACGATCAGCGGCGCGTTGCCCGCCGAGCGCATCCTGGGCGTGGAGACGGGCGGCTGCCCGCATACCGCGATCCGCGAGGACGCGTCGATCAACCTCGAGGCGATCGACCGCATGCTGGCGCAGTTCCCCGACGCGGACGTCGTGTTCATCGAGTCCGGCGGCGACAACCTCGCCGCGACCTTCAGCCCGGAGCTGAGCGACCTGACGATCTACGTCATCGACGTCGCGGCCGGCGAGAAGATCCCGCGCAAGGGCGGGCCCGGCATCACGAAGAGCGACCTGTTCGTGATCAACAAGACCGACCTCGCGCCGCATGTCGGCGCCGATCTCGAGGTCATGCGGTCCGACACCCAGCGGATGCGGCCGACGCGGCCCTTCGTGATGACCAACCTCAAGACCCTCAGTGGGCTGGACGAGGTGGTGGCCTTCATCGAGCAGAAGGGGATGCTGGGCACCGCCTGACCCCCTTGCATCGCCGCCGGGAGCCTCCGGTCGCCCGACCACGCCCGAAGGAGGGAAGAACCCGTCCCCTGACCGCCGGACTGATGGGCGATGCATCCTTCCGCCTCGTTCACCTCCACGGCGTCGTCGGCCTCTTCCTGGGGCGACGACACCCGGCCCATCCTGCCGACCCCGCGCGCCGCCGCGTCTTCCGTCCGGCAGTCCCGCAGTCCGCCGATATCGGAGGCAGTGCCGACATCGCCACCGTCGCCGGGCTCTCCCACGTCGGAGGCGCTCCTGATCGACGGCGCGCTCGAGGCTCTCGGGCCGCGCGGCGTGGACGAGACCGCGGTGCTGGTCCGGCAACTGGTCCGCGGCGTCGATCTGCAGGTCGTGCGAGGCTCGCCGGGCGAGGGGGTGGACCGCTTCGTCCGCGACGGCGAATGGCGGGACCTGCCACGGGACCTGCGCGGGCCCGCGGCCCAGGCGCTCGACCAGGAGCGTGACCGCGACTGCCCGAGCGGCCGGCTGCGCGCGTTCATCGCGGCGCTGGGACGAGCCGCGATCAACCTTGCCCACTGCGGGGCGCGCAACTTCGCGTCGGTGGCGCTGCCCACGATGGCGCGCCAGGCCATCGGCCGCGCGCTGGATCTGGCGTTGACCGACGGCGTGTCCGAGGCGGCGCGCACCTGGCTGTCCTGCGGCGCGCTCGCGGTCCCGGTGGTCGGCCAGGCCGTGCTGTTCATCCGCGACGAGGCGCGCGGCGAGGCGACGCGGTACTCCCGCGCCACGCGCGTCGCGCTGATGGCGTTGCCGGCGGGGGCGTGCGCGCTCGGCGCCTCGACCGGCACGATGCTGTTCGCCGGCACGCGCTTCGCGGAAGCGGTGCTCTATCCGCTGATGCGCGACAGCATCCAGGCGCGCTGGCCGATGTTCACCGAACCCGACAGCGGTCCGACGCGGAGCTCGCTCGCGCTGGCGGGGCTCGGTTATGCGATCAACCAGCTGGCGGTGAGCCGCGTGTTCAGCGCCGCGCCCGATCTCGATCTGGACGCGCACGCGTTGCTGCCGGGCGGCATCGCGCTGCGCGGCCTGTCCAACTGGGGTGGCGAGGCGCTCGACCTCTGGACCCTGTTGATGATGCACCACGCCTGCCGTCATGGCTTCGGCACGCAGGTCCGCATGCGCACCGGGCAGGCCAGCCTGCCCGAGGCGATGCGCTCGCAGCGTCACTGGGACACGATGGCCGCGCGGGGCTGCTTCGTCGCGAGCCTCAACCAGCTCTACGACTCGCTGCTGGACGATCGGACGATGGCGCGATGGGTGCGTCCGACCTTCGGCGCCGGCGCGCCGGTGGCCGGGGACTGGCTCACCGAATTGATCGTCGGCAGCCTGACGGCGCCAAGCTACCTGTTCTGGACCGACCCCTTGCATTCACGCGGCGTGGAGTTGCAGACGCTGGACGAGCAGGACCGCGGACTGCCTCCGCCGCGCCAGTACGCGGGCAACAACGCGGAGCCGGCGATCGCCTCGGACGAGCGCGCCGGCGGGGTGGCGCTGACGGCATTCCGCCGTCCGCCGCGCCCGTAAAAAAGCCGCCGGTCGTGGGACCGGCGGCTGAAGGTGGAAGAGCGCGCCCGAATGCGCTCGGCGCGGCGGCGAACGCCGCGCCGATGGGGATGAATCAAGCCACCTGCGGCGTCACCCCGCCGCCGTCCTTGCCCTTGGTGTCGTCGTCGTCATGATTGCCGGCCGGCTTGGCGCCCTTGCGGTTGGCCAGGATGAACGCGATGAGCTGCCACACGATGAAGACCGAGATGATCCCCAGCAGCGTCGCGCTGATCGGGCGCTGCACGAAGACGTCGAAGTGGCCGCGGCTGATCAGCATCGCGCGGCGGAAGTTCTCTTCCAGCATCGGGCCCAGGATGAAGCCCAGCATCAACGGCGCGGGGTCCATGTCCAGCCGCATGAAGATGTAGCCGGCCAGGCCGAAGGCCGCGGTGACGAAGATGTCGTCCAGGTTGTTGTTGACGCTGAAGGTGCCGATGCAGCAGAAGAACAGGATCGACGGGAACAGCACGTTGTACGGGATCTTGAAGACCGACAGCCAGTAGCGCACCAGCGGCACGTTCAGCACGACCAGGAACACGTTGCCCACCCACATCGAGGCGACCAGGCCCCAGAAGATGTCCGGGTGTCCGGCGATCATGTTGGGTCCCGGCTGGATGCCCTTGATGATGAACGCGGCCATCATCAGCGCCATCACCGGGTTCTCCGGGATGCCGATGCTCATCAGCGGGATGAAGCTGGTGCGCGCGGCCGCCTCGTCGGCCGCGGCCTGGCCGGCCACGCCCTCGATGGCGCCGTCGCCGATCTCGTGGCGGTACTTGCTGACCTTCTTGTCGACGGCGTAGGCCGCGAACTGCGCGATCGTCGGGCCGCCGCCGGGCAGGATGCCCAGGATCGAGCCCACCACGCTGCCGCGCAGCGCGCTCGGGATGATGCGCTTGAACTCGGGCCAGGTCGGCATCAGGTGGATCTTGCCGTTGAAGGGCGTGCGCTCGTTCTTGGCGTCCAGGTTCTTGGAGATCTCGGCGATGCCGAAGCAGCCCAGCGCGATGCTCACCAGGCCCACGCCTTCCGCGAGGAAGGGCATGTCGAAGGTGTAGCGCTCCATGCCGCTGTTGACGTCGGTGCCGATCTGGCCGAAGAGCACGCCGATCAGGCACATCGCCAGCCCGTTGAGCAGGCTGCCGGTGGTCACGAAGCTCACGCAAAGGAAGCCCAGCAGCATCAGCGAGCAGTAGTCGGCCGGGCCGAACAGGAAGGCCACCTCGCCCAGCGTCGGCGCCAGGCAGGCCAGCACGATGATGGCGACGGTGCCGCCGATGAAGCTCGAGATGCCCGCGGTGAACAGGGCAAGACCCGTCTTCCCCTTCAAGGTCATCTGGTACCCGTCGATGCAGGCCACGATGGAGCTCGCATGCGGGATCTTCATCGTGATGGCGCTGACGCTGTCGCCGTACTGCGCGCCGTAGTAGATGCCGGCGAGCATGATCAGCGCGCCGTTGACGGGGATGGAGTAGGTCAGCGGCAGCAGCACGCTGATCGTGGCCAGCGGGCCCAGGCCCGGCAGCAGGCCCACGAGGGTGCCGACGACGCAGCCGATCGCGCAGAACATCAGGTTCTGCCAGGTCAGCGCGTGCTCGAAGCCGAAGGCGAGGTTGTGCAGGATTTCCATGATCGGTGCCTTACAGCAGCGGCAGGTTGAGGCCGAGGAACTTCTGGAAGGCGAAGGCGATGGCCAGCAGGCCGATCGAGATCACCACGTTGCGCTTCCAGGAGTAGCTGCTGCCGGCGGCCGTGGCGATGAAGACCATCACGACGATGCCGGCGGACATGTTGAGGAAGCGTGAGGTCAGCGAGAACGCGCACAGCGCGGCCAGGATCAGGCCGATGTTCTTGACCTTGAACTCGAGGCCGGGGCCGCCGGCGACGATGCCGCGCACGATGGTGGACAGCGCCACCAGGCCCAGCAGGACGCTGATCATCAGCGGGAACATGCCGGGACCGGCATGGTCCATGCGGCCGATGGGATAACGCAGGGCGCCCAGTCCGAAGAACAGGGCCACCGCGGCGAGGAACAGGCCTCGTGCAAGCGAACGGTTGAGGGTCATGGCACACCGGGGAGGTATCGAGATGTGCCCATGGTTCCGGCGCGGCCCCCGCGTGTCGTACGCATTTCTGCGCAGCGACGACTCATTGCAGGGGCTTGGACAGCTTGCTGACAGCTTCAAGTCAAGCAGGCGTTATGCATGCGTTTGACGTACGTTGTGATGACGTCGCCGCGTCGTTGATTCGCTACGCCTTGCCGAGGTCGAAGGCGCCGACGACACGCGTCAGCTGGCTGGCATGCTCGTCGAGCGTCGTGGCCGCCGAGGCGGACTCGACGACCAGCGCCGCGTTGCGCTGGGTCATCTCGTCGAGCTGCGCGACGGCCGCGTCGATGCGTCCGAAATCGCGGCGCTGCTCGCTGGCGGCGTCGGCGATGTCGTTGATCAGCGCGGCCACGCGCTGGACCGCGCCGACGATGTCGACCATCGTGCGACCGGCGTCCTGCACCAGCGTCGCGCCGGCGCCGACCTGCTCGGTCGAGGCACCGATCAGCGTCTTGATCTCCCTGGCCGCCTGCGCCGAGCGTTGCGCCAGCGTGCGGACCTCCGCCGCCACGACGGCGAAGCCGCGGCCCTGCTCGCCGGCGCGCGCCGCCTCGACGGCCGCGTTGAGCGCCAGGATGTTGGTCTGGAAGGCCAGGCCGTCGATGACGCCGATGATGTCGGCGATGCGGCCCGAGGCGCGATGGATCTCCTCCATCGTCGAGACGACGCGCGTCACGGCGCCACCGCCGGCATCGGCCACGCGCATGGCCTGATCCGCCAGCTCGCGGGCCTGCTGCGCCGCGTCGGCGGTCTGGCGCACGGTGGCGGCCAGCTGCTGCACGGAGGCGGCCGTCTCCTGCAGGCTGGCGGCCGCCTGTTCGGTGCGGCCTGACAGGTCGGTGTTGCCGGCGGCGATCTGTGTCGATGCGCTGCCGATGTGCAGCGAGGCCTCCCGCACGCGGGCCATCGCCGCGTTGAGCCGTTGCAGCGATTCCTTGATGCGGACGCCCGCCGGCGTGCTGGCCTTCACGTGGCCGACGTCCAGCGCGAGGCGGTCGTCGCGGCTGCCGAGCGCGCGCACGAGGTCGTGCAGCTCCAGGCCTTCCTTGGTGTTGCGGCGCATGTGGGCGGCCATCACCAGCTCGATGCCGGTCTGCGCGACGACGTAGACGGCGTGCAGCACGATGCGTCCGAAATCCGGCTCGCTCAGGCAATAGGTGCCGAAGCCCGCGGCCAGCAGCCGGTCGAAGAGCAGGTGATGCACCGCGAAGAGCGCCGCGCCGAGCACGAGAACGCGCCAGTCGCGATACATCAGCAGGTAGGCCAGCGTCACGAAGACGCCGAAGTGCAGCTCCACCATCCCGCCGCCGAGGTGGATGTGCAGCATCACCATCAGCGCCTGCGCGGTGGTCAATGCCATCCGGGTGAGGATGGCGCCGGGCGCGGCGGCGTAGATCAGCGCGGCGCCCGCCAGGAGGGTCGTGCCCAGGCCCGCGGCGAGGCCGATCTGCGCGTAGCGCCAGCCCAATCCCAGCGCCAGCAGCCAGCTGACCGCCAGGATCAGCAGCATGGCGCGGTCGCAGCCCGCATAGATCTTTCGGAATCCGGTCGGTCCGGTGACGTGTTCCATCCTGGTTCTCCCTTGGGCGCGGCGGCGGTCCTCGTGGCGGGACCGCTCACACCTCGCGGGGCGGATGTTCGTATCAGGATGTGAGCGAGCCCTTGGGGCAAACGCCAGGACGTGCCCACCGCGGTGCGACGGATTTCACGACTCGGCGCCGCCGGTGTCAGGTTTTGCGCGAGAGGCGGCCACGCCGTGGACCTGATCGCGCAGCCATCGCTGGGCGGCATGGCCCTGGTTGCGCTCGTGCCAGACCATGGCGATGTCGAAGCCGTCGATCGGCAGCGGCGGTGGGAGCACCAGCAGGCCGGCCGCGCGGCCCTTGACCAGACGCTCGGGCACCAGGGCCACGAGGTCGGAGCGGCTGACGATGTCCGGCACGAAGAGGAAGGAGGCCGCGGAGAGCACGACCTGACGCTTCAGGCCGAGTCCGGCCAGGGCCTGGTCGACCGGCGTGGAGAACGCGCCACCGGCCGGCGAGACGATGACCTGCTCGAGTTTGGCGAAGGCCTTGGCGCTCAGCTTGCCGCCCTGTTTTCCGCCGACCTTTCCGTCCAGGGCCGGGTGGCCCCGGCGCGCGATCAGCACGTAGCGCTCGTGGAACAGCGCGCGCATGCGCAGGCTCGGCGCGGCCTCGATGGGCTGCATCAGGCCGAGGTCGATATCGCCGCGCGCCATCTGCGCGGCGTGCTGGCTCGGATCCATGTGCCGGACGGCGATGCGCACGTTGGGCGCCTCGCGGCGCAGGCGCAGCACCAGCGGCTGCAGGACGCTCGCCTGCAGGTAGTCGGAGGCGGCGATCGTGACCGTGAGGTCGGCGGTGGCCGGGTCGAAGTTCAGATGCGAAGTCGCCACGCCGCGCACCTGATCCAGCGCCTGGCGCAGCGGCTCCAGCAGCGACAGCGCCTTCGCTGTCGGCGTCATGCCGCGCTGCGCGGGGAGCAGCAGCGGATCCTCGAAGACGTCGCGCAGCCGCGCGAGCTGCGCGCTCACCGCCGGCTGGCTCAGGCTGAGGCGCGCGGCGGCGCGGGTCACGTTGCGCTCGGTCAGCAGCGCTTCGAGCGTCACGAGCAGGTTCAGGTCGAGGCGGCTGGTATCCATGCCATCGATGGTAGGACAGAGAAGACGTGATTTCACGGATGGCTCGGGGATTGTCAGACTGACGTTCATTCCCGATCCACTTCGATTTCCGGAGCCCGACATGACCCGTTCCCCTGACACCGACTTCCCCGATCGCAAGACCGTGCTGATCGTCCATGCACAACCCGAGCCGACCTCGCTGACGCGCACGCTGGTCGACGTCGCCGGGCAGACGCTGCGCGCCGCGGGCCACGAGGTGCTGCAGTCCGACCTCTATGCGATGGGCTGGAAGGCCGTCTACGACGAGCAGGACTTTCCCGTCCGCGCCGACACCGGACGCCTGGACTTCGTGCGCGAGTCCGGCCACGCCTTCGAGCAGGGGCACCAGCCGGCCGACGTCGTCGACGAGCAGCGCAAGCTGCTCGCTGCGGATCTGGTGATCCTGCAGTTCCCGCTGTGGTGGTTCGGCATGCCGGCGATCATGAAGGGCTGGATCGATCGCGTCTGGGCGCGCGGCCTGGCCTACGGCCGCAACGGCCAGGGCAACCGGCTGCGTTACGGCGAAGGTGGCTTCGAAGGCCGGCGCGCGATGGTGTCGGTGACGACCGGAGGACCGGCCGCGGACTACGCGCCGCGCGGGATCAACGGGCCGATCGATCAGCTGCTGTTCCCGATCACGCATGGCACCTTGTTCTATCCCGGCATGTCGGTGCTGAAGACGCATGCGGTGCATGGCGCGGGACGGATGACGCCGGAAGCGGTCGAAGCGGCCGCCGCCGCGTGGCGCGCACGTCTGGTCCATGTCTTCGATGAAGCGCCCGTGGCGTTCCGCGCGCAGAACGGCGGGGACTATCCCGACGGGCACGAACTCGCCGACGAGGTCGCACCGGGCCTCACCGGCTTCGCGGCGCACATCGCCGCCTGATCGGCGAAGCGCCCGTCGGAGCGTCGCGCGTCAGTCTCGCAGTGACGCCGAGGCGGCGATCGTCTGCAGCACGCGCTGCAGATGCGCAGGGACTGTCGGATCGCCGAAGCTCAGCGAAGTGCCCGATGCGAGCAGATGGAAGCCCAGGTTCTCCAGCGCGATGATCCCGGCGGGCTCGCGTCGATCGCTGGCGCGGGCGGCGTCGATGACCGTCGCCGCGCCGCTGCCGACGACGCGCAGGCTCACATCGGGGCGGATGAGCAGGGCGGTGTCCTCGTCGATGCCGACGCCGAGCCGGCGCGGATCGAGCGACACGAGGTGCAGCAGCCGCGCATGGCGCTTGCGCTGCGCAAAGTGCTGATCGATGACGAGCGCCGGCATCAGCCCCAGGGCGCGATGCAAGGCCCGCGGCGGACCGGCGAACTGTTCGTCGAGATCGCCGACGGGCATGTGCGCGCCGAGCGCGGAGGCCCCGGCGCTGGTGCCGGCGATGGCGAGCTCGCCGGCGCGGTGGCGCTCGCGGACGAGGGCGTGCAGCGGCGTGTCGATGATCACGTCGACGAGCCGTTCCTGGTCGCCGCCGGTCATGAAGAGCAGATCGGCCGCTCGCACGGCATCGAGCGTTTCCGCGGCGCCGGCCGCGTCGCGATCGCGCGGATCGAGCCACTGCGGCGTCGCGCCGAGCGCACGGAAGGCCGGTTCGTACTGGGACCAGAGCAGGTCCGGTTCGCCGCTGGCGGTGCTGAGGACGACGACCTGGAGCGGCGTCCGCACGGCGTGCGTTTCATGACAGGCCGCGATCAGTTCGCGCAGCACGGCACCCGGCGTCAGCCGGTCCTCGTTGCCGCCGATGAGGGCGAGCAGGGCAGGGGCGTCGTGAATTGAATCAATCGACATGACGTTCAATGGGGCTCCGTTGGATACAGAGAGTGCTCGCGATCCCACCAGACGAAGTGAAAGTGCGTTTCCACGATGTAACCCCAGGCGCGACGTTTCTGTCCCCCGAGGCGGAAGCGGAAGACAGAGTCGTATTGATATAGGTCAAGACTGACCCAGCGTTGCTGGGCTTCCTCAATCAGATCGCCGACCTCATGCAGGTGATGCATCTTGTGGCCGGTGCGAGCTGAGCCGGTCGATCTCGCCCCATGTCAGTTCGGCGAGGTCGCGCATCGGAGGATGGATCGTGTTGCTCCATTCCTCCTTCGTCCACGCGCGGGGTTCTCCCCAAGACCAGTGATCGTCGATGTCTGCGCGCGTGGTGCACCACGTCATTCGAGCACCGAAGCGGCTGCCATCCTCCCGCGCCTTCGGCACGCGCGCGGCAGCCGTGGCAGCTCGAGCGAGATGAGGCGCCAAGCGGGGGGCGTCATTGGCCGCCGGGGCCATGGCATGGCGCGGGGCGCCCGGCATCGGAACTCGGGCGAGCACCGCTGGCTTGCCGGCCTCGAACCTGGCCTGAGCGTCGGCCTTCCTGCGGGCGCGTTCCTCGCTTTTCTTGCCCATCGAGCCGTCAACCCATCAAAGGGACGAGTAGTACTCGTGCATCGCGCCCTGGCTGATCACCGCGGTCGAGGCGTCGCCCGCCGGCGTGTCGCCGCGAGCGTCCTTCCACGGATCTTCCTGATGCGTCAGGTTGCTGAGCCACTGCGCGGTCTTGTCACCGTAGAAGGCGAGGACGCGGTCGATGTTGCCGCGTTCTTCCGACGACAGGCGCGCGCTGTCGGCCGTCGGGAACAGGGTCGCGTCGACCTTGAACATGCCGCGGTGCTTCTGATAAAGACTCGGAAGCACGGGGCCGTTAGCCCAGGCCTGGAAATCCTCGTCGAGCAGCGGCGCTTCTTCCCAGACCAGGTTCCATGCCTGTGCGTAGAACATCAGCTTCTGCAGCTTCATGGCCGACACCTCGCCCGTGCGCTCGGTGATGTACTTGGCAACGTCGAATGTGGAGGCCATCGATGAGCTCCTCAACTGCAGGCTGGAAGGCGGGACGCGGTCAGAATGGGGTGGCGGAAGCGGTGAGATTCGAACTCACGGACGGTTGCCCGTCGCTGGTTTTCAAGACCAGTGCCTTAAACCACTCGGCCACGCTTCCTTCAGTGCGGCCGACGACAGATCGAGCCACGTCTCCTCTCACAGGAGAAGCTGACATTCTAAGCGCGCTCCGAGTGGTCCTTCATCGAGCGCGGCTCAGTCGGCTCCCGGCTTCTTCGCCTGCACGCAGTCCACCTGGATGATTTCCAGCGCCTGGCCGTCGGCCACGCGCGCGGCCGTCAGCGCGCCGCCCCAGACACAGCCCGTGTCCAGCGCCAGCAGGTCCGGCCGCTGCACCAGCCCCAGCGTCGACCAGTGCCCGAACGCGATCGGATGCCCCGCCGTGCGGCGCTCCGGCACCTCGAACCAGGGCATGAAGCCTTCGGGCGCCGTGCCCAGGCCTTCCTTCGTCTTGAAGTCCAGCCGGCCCTTCGCGTTGCAGAAGCGGATCCGCGTCAGCACGTTGATGATGAAACGCAGCCGCGGCGCGCCCGTCAGATCGTCCTTCCACCGGTCCGGCTCGTTGCCGTACATCTGCGGCAGGAACTCCGCCAGCGCCGGACCGCGCAGCAGCGCGTGCACCTCGTCGGCCAGCGCCAGCGTCTGGTCCGCGTCCCATTGCGGCACCACGCCGGCGTGCACCATCAGCCAGCCCTGCGCGCGCATCGCCAGCCGCTGCCGGCGCATCCACTCCAGCAGCGCCTCGCGGTCGGGCGCCTGCAGGATCGCGTCCAGTGTGTCCCCTTTGTGCGGGGCCCGCACCCCCGCCGCCGTCGCGAGCAGGTGCAGGTCGTGGTTGCCGAGCAGGCATTGCGCCGCATCGCCCAGCGACTGCAGGCGACGCAGCGTCGTCAGGGAATCGGGGCCGCGATTGACGAGGTCCCCCAGGAGGTAGAGCCGGTCGCGGGACGGGGAGAAATCGATCTTTTCCAGGAGACGCGCCAGCGCGTCGCAACAGCCTTGGAGATCGCCGATGAGGTAATGCATAGCGGGATTTTGCGGTGCCGATGTCACACAGGCTCTGCTAACCTTGCCGACCTTGTGTTTTGGGCGCGACTCGGGGTTAGTACCCGGTCCGCGCTGTCAATGGATACCGCCCTAGTTCTCTTCCTGATCCTGCTCAACGGTTTGTTCGCCATGTCGGAGATGGCCCTCACGGCTTCCCGCAAGGCACGCTTGCAAGTGATGGTGGAAAGCGGGGAAGCGGGCGCGCAGGCCGCGATGGACCTGCACGAGAACCCCACCAAGTTCCTGTCCACGGTGCAGATCGGCATCACCTCGATCGGCGTGCTCAACGGCATCGTCGGCGAGGCCGCCTTCTCCGGCCCGCTGGCCGACGTGCTGCGCGCCAGCACCCCGCTGAGCTCCCGCGCCGCCGACATCACCGCCACCGGCCTGGTCGTGCTGGTGCTGACCTTCGTGACCATCATCTTCGGCGAGCTCGTGCCCAAGCGCCTGGGCCAGATGTACCCGGAGAACGTCGCGCGCCTGGTCGCGCCGCCGATGGAGATCATGTCGCTGGTGACGCGGCCCTTCGTCAAGCTGCTGAGCTTCTGCACCGAGTTCACGCTGAAGCTGCTGGGCATGGGCGGCCGCGCCAACCGCGCGGTGACGGAAGAGGAGATCGCCGCCAGCCTCGAGGAAGGCCTGGACGCCGGCGTCATCGAGGAACACGAGCACCAGATGGTGCGCAACGTGTTCCGCCTGGACGAGCGCCAGATCGGCTCGATGATGATCCCGCGCGCCGAGATCGCGTGGCTGGACATCAGCGACCGCCCCGACCAGATGCTGCAGATCCTGCGCGCGCACGGCTACAGCCGCTATCCGGTCTGCCGGGGCGGGCTGCACGACGTGGTCGGCACGGTCAGCGCGCAGAATCTGCTGGCGCGCTCGCTGGCCGGGGAATCGATGGACCTGTCGACCGGCCTGGAGCCGCCGGTCTTCGTGCCCGAGACGCTGTCCGGCATGGAACTGCTCGCGCACATGCGCGGCGCGGAAACCCCGCTCGTGTTCGTCGTCGACGAATACGGCGAAGTGCAGGGCGTCGTCGCGATGCGCGACGTCCTGGAAGCCATCGCGGGCGAGTTCAACTCGTCCGATGGCGAGGACGCCTGGGCGGTCCAGCGCGAGGACGGCAGCTGGCTGATGGACGGCCTGATCCCCGTCACCGAGCTGAAGGACCGCCTGGATCTGAAGGAACTGCCCGAGGAGGACCGTGGGCGCTACAACACCCTGGCCGGCATGGTGATGCTGCTGTTGGGGCGCTTGCCGCGCACGGCCGATGTGGCGGAGTGGGACGCGTGGAGATTCGAGGTGGTCGACCTCGACGGCAAGCGTGTGGACAAGGTGCTGGTCTCGCGACTGGCGGACGATGGAGTGAATCAATGAGCAACCCCCCGATGTATGAAAACCTGGTCCCCGTGGACCGGGTGCAGCACAAGAACACGCGCATGAAGATCGGCGCCCCGGTCCTGGACCGCGTGACGCAGCTGAACTCGCTGTTCGTCGCCGTGGCCGAGTTCGCCGACGCCAGCCTCGAATACCCGGTGGTGTTCGTGCGCGTCGGGCAGGCGGCCGACGGCCAGCGTCCGGCGGTCGCCCCGCTGGCCGTGTTCGGCCTGAGGCAAGGCAGCAACCTGTTCATCAAGGACGGCCAGTGGACCGGCCGCTACGTGCCCGCCTACATCCGCCGCTGGCCCTTCGCCATGGCGCGCATCGAGGAAAGCACCTCCGACATGGCGCTGTGCCTGGACCTGGGTTCGGGCGCCTTCTCCGAGGCCGGTGACGATGGCGAGCCGCTGTTCAAGGCGGACGGCGAACCCACCGAGCTGCTGCTCAACGCCAAGCAGTTCTGCGAGGACTTCGAGCGCGAGGCCGAGCGCACCCGCCAGGCCTGCGAGCTGCTGCAGGACCTGGACCTGCTGCAGGACATGCGCTTCGAGGCGCAGCTGCCCAGCGGCGAGAAGCTCGACGTGGACGGCTTCCTGACCATCAATGAGAAGGCCCTGGCCGAGCTGCCCGACGCGAAGGTCGTCGAGCTGCACCGCAACGGCCTGCTGGAGGTCATCACGATGCATCGCCTGTCGCTGCGTCTGATGAGCCGTCTGGCCCAGATGTACGTGCCGGCGAACTGAGCCCGATTCGGCGGGCGATCACCGGCTGAGACAAACCCCAAGCGGGTTTGCTTGAGTACGGCGTACGCGGGAGCCTCGATAGCATCGGAAGTCCTTAAAGGACGTTGGATGCTGTTCGAGGCTTTTTTGTCGTCCACCGCGATGGAATCGGTGTTCTCGCCGACCGCGGTGGTCCAGTCGATGATGGATGTGGAGGCCGCGCTGGCCCGTTCCGCGGCGCGCGTGGGCTTGATTCCCGCGCCGGCGGCGCAGGCCATCGCCAGCCTGTGCCGGGCCGAGCTCTACGACGTGCCGGCCCTGATCGCCGCCGCGCCGCACAGCGGCAACCTGGCGCTGCCGGTCGTGCAGCGCCTGCGCGAGACGGTGGCGCTGTTCGACCCCGCCGCCGCGGTCTACGTGCATCGCGGCGCGTCCGCGCAGGACCTCGTCGACACCGCGATGGTGCTGCGCACCCGCGAGGCGCTGCGCCTCGTCGACGACGACCTGCAGCAGCTCTGCGGCCGATTGCTGGATCTGGCGGAACGCCACGCCGCCGTGCCGATGCTGGGCCGCACGATGATGCAGCCGGCGCAGGTGATCAGCCTGCGCTTCAAGCTCATGAACTGGTTGATGCCGCTGCTGCGCAGCGCCGAGCGGCTGCGTGAGCAGGGCTGTGCCTCGCTGCTGCTGCAGCTGGGCGGTGCCGTCGGCACGCTGGACGCGATGGGCGACCGCGCCGACGACATGCTGGCCGCCGTCGCCGCCGAGCTCTCGCTGCCGCGGCCCGACATGTGCTGGCACACGCAGCGCGACCGCTGGCTTCGACTCGGCCTGGAGGTGGGCCTGCTCTGCGGCAACCTCGGCAAGCTGGCGCAGGACTTCGCGCTGATGGCGCAGGCCGAGGTCGACGAACTCCACGAACCGCCGGGCGAGGGCTACGGCGCCTGCCTGTCGATGCCGCACAAGAAGAACCCGGTCGCGGCGCTGCAGGCGATGGCGGCGGTGCAGCGGGCGCCGCAGCGGGTCGCCGGGCTGATGAGCTGCATGACGCCGGAGCACGAACGCGGGCTGGGCCAGCATCAGGCCGAGCTGGCCGAGTGGAGCGGGCTGATGGGCGGCGCGCATGCGGCGGTGCAGGCGCTCAACCGCGCGCTGGCCGAACCGGTCATCCGCGTCGACCGGATGCGCGCGCATGTCCTGGAACGCCAGGGGCTGGTGGCCAGCGAGCGCCTCGAGCATCTGCTGATGCCGCGTCTGGGGCGTCAGCGCACGGGCGCGATGATCCGCGACCTGATCCACCGCGTGCGCCAGGGCGAGGGGTCGCTGGAGCAGCTGCTGCGCACGGCCATCGACGTCGGCGATCTGCCGGCGATGGCAATTTCGCCCATCGAACTGGCCGCCATGTTCGACCTGGATGCCATCGCGGCGCAGGCCGATGGTCGCGTCGAGGCCTTGATGGCGCAGGCGCGTCAACGTCTGGATGCGCTGGCTGCGCAACCGTGCACCTGACCGGTTCGTGACTGGTCTCACGACCGGCAGCAAGACGCAACGCGATACGAACTTTGTGATCGCTCAGCGGTCAAATCGCGCCTGAAGCGACAAATATCCCCAGATGCCGTATGGATTTCCGCAAAAAAGTGGGGGTGGGCTGTCCCATGAATTCGGCATTTGAACGAAAAGCATCCAGTTACACATGCAACAAATGGGGCGCCGGGAGGCGCCTCGCCACGGGGCTTGGGATTCGATGAATACACACGCTGGCGAGGCCCGGCGCTGTATTCCCCGTAGGTGCCCGCTATGTAACGGAATTCCCTCAAATGCGGGGTTTCGTCCTGGCAAGGGATTGACCCGCGCCCGAACCCGGGACAGACCCGTAAGACGAGGGTCGCATTTGTTAACTATCGTAGCGACCTGCAGTAATTACTTTGAGTGGGCCATAGACTCGCCTTTGATAACCAAGCAGTCTGGAGTTGGGAATGAGCGACGAATCTCGCATGTCGAACATTGAAATGGAAGCGCCCGCAAGCCCTTTGCAGGCGCTGCAGTCCATTGGTTCGGAGATGTCGTTTGTCCGCTCCGATTCCGTGGAGCTCGTTTCCCGCGATACCGAGTTCGGACGTATCGAGATCCGTGCGCTGATGGAAGGCACCGGCCACGCGCTGCTGGAGCGCCGGTACGCGTCACGGGGTTACAGGCTCAGCCGTTCCGCGGACGTGACGCTGGGTGCGTATTGGGAAGGCCGGCTGGTGTCCACGCTGGGGTTGCGGCGTGACAGCGGCAACCTGGCCGCGGACCAGAGTTTCCCGGCCGAGATGGCCGGCATGCGCCAGCAAGGCTGGCAGCTGTGCGAATTCACGCGGCTGGCCGCCGATCCGGATGGTCCGTCCAAGCTGGTGCTGGCCAGCCTGTTCCACCTGGCCTACCTGCATGCGGCCCACCACTGGGGCGCCGAGTTCCTGGTGATCGAGGTCAATCCCCGCCACAAGGCCTTCTACCGCCGCATGCTGGACTTCCAGCCGCACGGTGAAGAGCGGCTGCACCGCAGCGTCGGCGCGCCGGCGGTGCTGATGAGCCTGTCGCTGGCCTACGGCCGCAAGAAGGTGGAGAAGTTCGGCGGATCGCTGAACGAGGACGAGGACAGCCGCTCCCGCACGCTGTTCCCGTACTTCTTCTCGCCGAAGGACGAGCCCGCGCTGCTGAGCAAGCTCGCGGACGTGTACGGCTACGACGCCTGACGGCCCGTCGCGTCTGAACGAAGACGCCCTCCGATCCCCCAGGGGATCGAACCGATTCCGCCTTCTGCCTTCAAGCCTCCAGCCAATGCAGGCTGAACCAGCGCTGATCGTCCGTCCAATGCGCTGACGGCTTGAACCCGGCTTCCCGCGCCAGCGCCTGGAAGGTCTCCACGCTGTACTTGTAGGAATTCTCGGTGTGCAGGCTCTCGCCCGGCACCAGCGTGTAGCGGCGCCCTTGCAGCTGCAGGTGCTGCTCGCCGCGGGGCATCAGGTGCATCTCGATGCGGTGCTTGCGCGGGTCGTAGAACGCGTAGTGGTCGAAGCCGCTCGGATCGCATTCCAGCTTCAGTTCGCGCTGGGCGTGGCGCAGCAGGTTCAGGTTGAAGCGCGCCGTCACGCCTTGCGCGTCGTTGTAGGCCGCATGCAGCCGGGCCGGATCCTTGATCAGGTCCACGCCGATCAGCAGCGCCCCGCCGTCGAGTTCCTCGCGCAGCAGGCGCAGGAATTCCAGCGCCTCGTCCGGGTTGAAGTTGCCGATGCTGGATCCCGGGAAGAAGCCGACGCGTCGCCCGTCCGCCGGCGCATCGGGCAGCACATGCATGCGGGTGAAGTCCGCCACCACCGGCAGGATGCGCAGCGCCGGCTGTTCGCGCTGCAGCGACTCGCAGGCCGCCAGCAGATGAGGACCGGAGATGTCCACCGGGACGAAGCTGTGCAGCTGCTCCGCGCGTTCCAGCAGCAGACGCACCTTCACGAGCGCGCCGGCGCCGTACTCGATCAGCTGCGCGCCCGGGCCCATGCGTGCGGCGAATTCATCGGCATGCCGTTTCAGCAGCGCAAGCTCGGTGCGCGTCGGGTAGTACTCGGGCAGTTCGCAGATCTGCTCGAAGAGGGCGGAGCCCTGCGCGTCGTAGAAGTACTTGGGGGAGATCGCGTGCTCGGGGCCGGCGAGCGCCGCGTGAAGGTCCTCGGCGAAACTGCTCATGCGGGGGTCTCCGTGCGCGGGCGCGCATCGCGGGCCAGTCTCAGCCCGGTGAACTGCCAGCGCGCCGCCGGCGGAAAGAAGTTGCGGTAGGTCCGGCGCGTGTGGCCGGGCGGCGTCGCGAGGCTGCCGCCGCGCAGCACCAGCTGGCCGACCATGAACTTGCCGTTGTATTCGGACGCGGCCCCGTCCAATGGCCGGAAGCCGGGATAGGGGTGATAGGCCGAACGCGTCCACTGCCAGGCCTGGTCGTCGAGCTGCGCCATGCCGGGCAGCGTCGAGGCGGCTTCCCATTCCGGCTCGCTCGGCAGACGTGCGCCGGCCCATTCCGCATACGCGGCGGCTTCGTAGAAGCTGAGCTGCATCACCGGCGCGGCGGGATCCATCGGACGCAGGCCGTGCAGGCCGAAGACCGACCAGCGCGATCCGGCGCCGTCGTTGTCGCTGTCGTTGTCGTTGTCGTTGTCGTTGTCGTCCACCCAGTACAGCGGGGCTCGCCAGCCGTGCTGCTGGACCGTGGCCCAGCCGTCGGACAACCACCAGCGCGGCTCGCGGTAGCCGCCGTCGTCGATGAAGCGCTGGAAGTCGCCGCAGGTCACGAGGCGGCTCGCGATCTCGAAGGGCTCGAGCCAGACGCGATGTCGCGGTCCTTCGTTGTCGAAGGCGAAGCCCGTCGACGCTGTGCCGGCGGCGCGCGTGTCGTGGCCGATGTCGACGAGGCCGCCGTCATGGCGCAGCCATTCGCTGGTGCCGCCCACGATCGGCGCGGGGGTGGCGTCGATCAGCGCCGGCCGCCACGGATGGCAGGACAGCAGGTGCAGCGCATCGGTCAACAGCAGTTCCTGGTGCTGCTGCTCGTGATGCAGGCCCAGTTCCAGCGTCGGCGCGATCTCTTGCCACTGGGCATCGCTGCAGCGCGCGATCAGCTGCTGGATGTGCGTGTCTACATGGCGGCGGTAGGCGCGCACCTCGTCCAGCGACGGACGCGTCAGCAGGCCGCGCTGCGGGCGCGGGTGACGCGGCCCGAGGCCTTCGTAATACGAGTTGAAAAGGAAGTGGAAGGACTCGTCCAGTGGCCGGTAGTCCGGCAGATGCGGGCGCAGCAGCAGCGCCTCGAAGAACCAGCTCGTGTGGGCCTGGTGCCATTTGGCCGGACTCGCGTCCGGCATCGACTGCGCGGCCTGGTCCTCGGCGGACAGCGGCTCGGCCAGCGTCAAGGTGTGGCGCCGGACCGCTTCGAAACGGCGCGCGAGATCGCGCCGCACCAGCGGCAGATCGTGATCCGACATGCAAGCAACTCCTGCAGGCCCCAGGGGGAGGAAGGCCCGAACGACAACGGTAGCCGATTTGCCGTGTCCGCGTCCGGCGTGGGCCGCTTGCCAGACCACGGCGGGACGGCTCAACTGCCACCCGATGTCAGGTAGGGCAAATCGGGTACCCGCGCAGGTCGCTCCCGCGATTCATGCGATTCATCGGCGCGTCATGCCGCGCGGGCAGGCTGACGGCGACCCGGCTCACGCCTTTGCCCATGCCCATGATGCCGCCCTCGATCTCCTCGTCGCTGCCGCCGCTGCTGCCCTCGACCGCTTCGCCTGCCGTGGCGCCGCCGGCATCATCGTCGGCGCTGCCGGCGATGGGCCTGCCGTTCCATGGCGGGGTCGACGGGGACGGCCTGCCCTTGTCCTGGCTGCAGGACCACGTGCTCGCCGAGCGCCTGCTGGAGGCGCTGTGGAGCGCGCGACAGCCGGCGACCCCGGCGCAGTTCTTCGTCTGGAGCCAGAGCCGCCTGCAGCCGCTGCTGCCGCACCGGCTGATGGTCTGCGTCGGCGACCAGCCGCCGTCGCCGCGCCTGACGGCGCAGCTTTTCCACCTGAAGCCCATCGGCGACGGGCTGCACACGCAGCTCGAATCGGCCGATCACGGTCTGTGGCTGCACCTGGTCCGACGCTGGGGCGATGGTCGGCGGCCGCTGCACATCGACCTCGCGCGTGAATCGGACCTGGCCCTGTTCCAGCCGCTGCTGGAAGCCGGCTTGCGGGAACTGGCCCTGCACGGCGTGGCCGCCGATGGCGAGCGGCCGCAGAGCCTGTTCCTGTTCGCGGGCGAGGGCTGGCAGGACGACCACCTGCGCCGCCTGGAGCTGCTGACGCCGGCGCTGCACGCGGCCTGGCGGCGCGCGCGGCTGCAGGCGCGGGGTCAGGCCTTGCCGCGTCGCGCCGGGTCGCTGGTGACGCCGCGCGAGCAGCAGATCGTCGAGGGGCTGCGCGCGGGTCTGAGCAATGAAGGGATCGCGATCCAGCTCGGCATCAGCATGTTCACGGTCAAGAACCACGTGCGCAAGATCCTGCGCAAGCTGGGCGCGAACAACCGCGCGCAGGCGGTCGCGATCGCGATGTCGCGCCGGGAGTTCAGCGAGCCGGAGTCGCCCGGGGCGTGAGCAGGCGCAGGATCAGCGCGTGCACGGCGACGCCGATGACGGCGCCGATCATGTCGGCCAGCACGTCCTGCGCGTCGGCGTCGCGGCCGGGGATCTGCGACTGGACGAGTTCGATCAGGACGCCGTAGGCGAGCAGCATCGCCAGCACGATCCAACGGCGGCGCGGGCCGGCGGCGAAGCACTGCATGCCGATGACGGCGAGCGTGCCGAAGGCGGTGAAGTGGTTCGCCTTGTCCCAGCCCAGGTCGGCCGAGGGCGGCGGATGCGGTGAGAACGCGAGCCAGCTCGCGCCGACCACCACCGCCAGGAAGAGGAGGCGCCAGGCGTTGCGCCAGCGCGGGTCGTGCAGGACTTCAGACATGCGGGGCAGTGTGCCACGCACGTGTGAAGCGAAAGTGAGGCGGCGCGCCGTCCGCCTCATCGTCCGCCTCATCGTCCGCCTCGCCGTTCCACCCGCGTCGCGGCCCCCTGCCGTTCACTCCAGATGCTCGTGATGATGGCTGGCGCCGCGCTTCCAGTAGGCGGAGGCCCGGATCGCATGGCGATCGTGACCCTTCTCGTCGACGAGGATGCGGCGCACCGCGGCCATCGCCGCGGCTTCGCCGGCGCACCAGGCGTAGCCCTCGCCGGACGGCAGCGTCAGTGCGCGGGCGGCGGCCAGCAGTGCGTCGTCCCCGTCGACCCAGCGCAGGTCGAGATCGGCGCGGGTGTCGAAGCGGCGGCGATCGCTTTCCGGCACGTTCAGCAGCGCGACGACGCGCGCGCCGGACGGCAGTTCCTCGAGGCGGCGCGCGACGGCGGGGATGGCGGTCTCGTCGCCGACCAGCAGATGCCAGGCGAAGTCCGTCGGAATGATGAAGGAGCCGCGCGGACCGCCGACGGTCAGCGTGTGGCCCGGCTGCGCCTGCGCGGCCCAGGCCGCGGCGGGGCCGTCGCCGTGCTGGGCGAACTCGATGACCAGCTCGCGTGCCGCGTTGTCGAAGCGGCGCGGCGTGTAGTCGCGCATGACCGGAGTGCCGTCGACGTCGGGCGCGAAGATCAGCTTCACATGGTCGTCAAAAGAGGCGCTGACGAAGTCGGCCAGCGAGTCGCCGGTCAGCGTCACGCGGCGGAAGTTCGGCGTCACGTCGTCGACGCCGGTCACGGTCAGCTCGCGGCGCTTGAGTTCGTGACGCACGCGCTGGACGCGGCTCGCGGCGGGCTCGGCGGCCGGCGCCGCAGCGGTGGAGAGGGTGGAGGAAGCGGTGGGGGTGTTCAGCGGATCGGGCTTCATTGCCGGTGGTCTCTGTTTCGTTGACAATGTCATCCATCTTGCGACGGAACGATTGACAATGTCAACTAACACCACTGGCCGGAGGGGCAAGGACGACGACGTGCTGGAGCTGGTGCATTCGGTGATGCACCGCTACCGCGCGTTGCAGTACCGCTTCCTGCGCGACGGGCCGCAGGACATCACGCACATGGAAGGCAAGGTGCTGTTCTTCTTCGAGCGGCACCCGGATGCGACGCAGAGCGACCTGGCGGCGCACAGCGGGCGGGACAAGGCGCAACTGGCGCGGCTGATCAAGACCTTGCGCGACAAGGGACTGCTCGAAGCGCAGACCGACGAGGTCGACCGCCGCCAGGTGCGGCTGCGGGTCAGCGACGCGGGCCTGACGGTGCAGCGCGAACTGAAGCGGCAGGCGCGGCAGGTGTCGGTGCAGGCACTGGCCGGTCTGAGCGCCGACGAGCAGACGCAGCTCGCCGCGTTGCTGAAGCGCGTGCAGGTGAATCTGGGCGAGGAATGAATCGGCGGCTGGCGTTGCCTGCGTGCGACGTGGGTGCGGAAGTTGTCGACGTCGAAAATCTCGGCTATAGTCTCAGACTCTGTTGTTCGCGACAGCGCCGATGTAGCTCAGTTGGTAGAGCAGCGCATTCGTAATGCGAAGGTCGGGAGTTCGACTCTCTTCATCGGCACCAATCTGGAAAAGCCGCTTGGGTTCCCAAGCGGCTTTTTCTTTTGCGGCGCACATGCGGCGGGGCTTCAGTCCCAAGGCACTCCCACCTTTGGTGTCCCGGGCATCGGGTCGACACCTTCGATGGGGGACAGGTCTCATCACCCTTGAGGATGTCCGCCGTCGGAGCGGCTTTCTAGCATCCCGCCGTCGCGCATGTCGCGCGTCGCGATCAAGGGAGAGTGACATGAAACGAGCATTGAGCGTCGCGCTGCTGAGCGCGGCTGCGGCCCTGTCGGCGCATGGCGCCGCCGTGGTGAACGGCGACTTCGAGGGCGGCAGCCTGAGCGGGTGGTACGCCACCGGGGCCAACGTCAACGGATCCTCGACCGCCATCGTCAACGCCGGCAATGGCTATCCGGCGCTGGCCGGCAACAACTCGGCGCTGATCGTGGCGATCTCGACGTGGCCGCTGAACCAGAACGTGACCTGCGCGTCCGACATCTGGAACGTCGCCTGTCCGCTGCCGGTGCAGTTCAGCCCGTCGGGCGCGGGTGCGCCGACCTTCTTCTCGCAGAACGTGGCGGGTCGCTACATGCGTGGCGGCTTCATTGCGCAGGATGTCAACGTCGAGGCCGGCGACACGCTGGACTGGGTCTCGCAACGGCTGGGTGAAGTTGCCTCGGGCAACGTGGGCTCTCCCGGGAATGTCGACAACGCCTTTTTCGTCGCCTTCAACGGGAGCACGGAAGCGGTGGTCGACCTGCGCGGCAATGTCTCGTCCTACACCTTCGCGCAGGGCGGGCTGTGGTCGATCTTCTTCGGCGTGCAGCAGACCGAGGATCCGTATGTCTGGAGCGCGCTGAAGGTCGACTCGATCGCGTTCCGCGCGGCGGAGGTGCCGGAGCCGGACTCGCTCGCGCTGGCGTTCGCCGCGGGCGGCGTGCTGTTCTGGCAGCGTCGCCGGCAGCGTTTGGCGAACTGAGCGGCGGCCCACGCGCGACCGCTCGCGATCCCCGGCGTCAGCCGCCGGGAGGGCCAGACGCGCCGCATCCGGCGGGCGCGTCGCGCCACCGGCGCCCGCCGACGGTGGCAACATGGCGCGCCATGAGCCCACACGACCACGACGATCAGCCCGGCCACGCGCCGGTGACGCTCACCCTCTCGGCCCTCGAGGCCGAGCCGCTGCCCGGCACGCTCAAGGGCCTGCCCGCGGTCGCTGAGGGCGTGCCGCTGGGCGGGCTCGGCGCGCTGGGGCTTTCGCTGCTGGACGGCGACCTGCCGCTGCCGGCGGCAATCCTGAAGGACTCCGCGCTGACGCACAACGCGCGCTGGATGCGCGAGTTCACCGCGCGCGCCGGCGTCAGCCTCGCGCCGCACGGCAAGACGACGATGGCGCCGCAGCTGTTCCAACGCCAGTTCGACGAAGGTGCCTGGGGCATGACGGCCGCTACGGCAGCGCATGTGCGCACCTACCGGCGCTTCGGCGTGCCGCGCGTGCTGCTCGCGAATCAGCTGATCGGCAAGGCGGATCTGGACCTCGTGTTCCGCGAGCTGGAAGCCGCCCCTGATGTCGATTTCTATCTGCTGGTCGATTCGGCCGCGGGCCTGGACCTGTTGCGCCGCGCCGCGGTCGAACGTGGCTTGAAGCGACCGCTGCAGGTATTGCTGGAAGTCGGCACGCCGGGCGGACGCACGGGCGTCCGCACGATGGAGGAGGGCGCCACGCTGGGCCGCCTCATCCGCGATGCCGCGCCGACGATCACGCTGCGCGGCGTCGAGGCGTTCGAAGGCGTCTACAGCGGCGCGGACACGGCGCGCGTGGAGCTCGGCGCGCTGACGATGATCGAGACGGTCGCGGAATTGACGCGACTGGGCTGCGCCGAAGGCTGGTTCGCCGCGGACGAGGTGCTGCTGACCGCGGGCGGCTCGGCGTTCTTCGACATGGCGGCGAAGACGCTGGCCTCGGTGGAGGCCGCGGGCACCGGCCACGCCTTGCGCGTGGTGCTGCGCAGCGGTTGTTACCTCAGCCACGACAGCCTGCAGTACGAGCGCATGCAGGACCGCATGCGCCAGCGCGCCGGCCCGCTGTGGGGCGAAGGCCCCGGCCTGCGCAACGCGATCGAGGTCTGGGCCTACGTGCAGTCGGTGCCCGAGCCGGGCCGCGCGATCTGCACCGCCGGCCGCCGCGACTTGAGCTACGACGCCTGCCTGCCGCAACCGCTGTGGTGGTACCGCCGCGGCCTGCATGACGCGCCGCGGGCGACACCCGCCGACTGGGCGGTCACGAAGCTGAACGATCAGCACGCGTACGTCGATGCCGGCGGGGAGGGCGGCACGCTGATGCTGCAGGTCGGCGACATGATCGCGTTCGGCGTCGGCCATCCATGCACGACCTTCGACAAATGGCCATTGCTCTACACGGTCGACGACAGCTACCGCGTCATCGGCGGCGTGCGGACATTCTTCTGAATCGACGGCGAAAATCCCGCCATGCATGAAATCATCTGCCCGCACTGCAACAAGGCCTTCAAGATCGACGAGGCTGGCTACGCCGACATCCTCAAGCAGGTGCGCGACACCGACTTCGAGAAGCAGCTGCACGAACGGCTCGCGTTGGCCGAGCAGGACAAGCGCAATGCCGTGGAGCTGGCGCAGGCCAGGACCGCCGGCGAGCTGCAGAAGGCCGCCGCGCTCAAGGACGGCGAGATCCAGGAACTGAAGGCCCGGCTCGATGCGGGCGAGGTCCAGCGCAAGCTCGCGGTGACGGAGGCGCTCACCGTGCTGGAGAAGCAGGCGCAGCAGGCCGCCGCGACGAAGGACGCCGAGATCCAGGCGCTGAAGGCGAAGCTCGATGCGATCGGGCTGACGCAGCAGCTGGCGATGACGCAGGCCGTCGGCGCGGTGGAGAAGGAACGCGACCAGCTCCGCAGCGGGCTTGAGCGCGCCGAGCTGGAGAAACAGCTCGCCGAGAAGGCGCTCAAGGACAAGTACGAGACGCAGATCAAGGACCGCGACGACGCCATCGAGCGCCTGCGCGACATGAAGGCGCGACTGTCGACCAAGATGGTCGGCGAGACGCTTGAGCTGCATTGCGAGACCGAGTTCAACCGCATCCGCGCGACCGCGTTCCCGCGCGCCTACTTCGAGAAGGACAACGACGCGCGTTCGGGCAGCAAGGGCGACTACATCTTCCGCGATGCCGATGAGTCCGGCACGGAAATCGTCTCGATCATGTTCGAGATGAAGAACGAGAACGACCGCACCGCCACGAAGAACCGCAACGAGGATTTCCTGAAGGAGCTCGACAAGGACCGCGTCGAGAAGGGCTGCGAGTACGCGGTGCTGGTGTCCCTGCTCGAACCGGAGAGCGAGCTCTACAACACCGGCATCGTCGACGTGTTCCATCGTTATCCGAAGATGTACGTCGTGCGGCCGCAGTTCTTCCTGCCCATCATCACGCTGCTGCGCAACGCGGCGATGAACTCGCTCAAGTACAAGACCGAGCTCGCGCTGGTCAAGGCGCAGAACATCGACATCACCCACTTCGAGACGCAGCTCGAGAGCTTCAAGTCGGCGTTCGGGAAGAACTACGAACTCGCGTCGCGGCGCTTCCAGACCGCGATCGACGAGATCGACAAGTCCATCGACCATCTCCAGAAGACCAAAGAGGCCCTGCTCGGCACCGATCGCAACCTGCGCCTGGCCAACGACAAGGCGCAGGACGTGACGATCAAGAAGCTGACCAAGGGCAACCCGACGATGGCCGGGAAGTTCGCCGAGCTCAAGAACGATGACAAGCCTGCCGCCGCCGATCGCGGCAACGACGACAGCGACGGCAAGCGCGATGAAGGCAGCCTGTTCTGAGGGCTGAGCCCCGAGGGCGTCCAGAAGCACGAAGGCCGCTCATCGAGCGGCCTTCTGCGTTCTGCGTTCCGCGTGATGGACGTGAGGTGTCCGGGGTGAGTCGGACGGGGCCTCACATCCGTCAGCTCACTTGGCCTTGTCGGCCTCCAGGTGGTACTGCGTCACCCGCTCAACCTCGTTCTTCGAGCCGAGCACGACCGAGACGCGCTCGTGCAGCTTGCCCGGCTGCAGGTCCATGATGCGCTGGCGGCCGTTGGTCGCCGCGCCGCCCGCCTGCTCGACGAGGAAGGCCATCGGGTTGGCCTCGTACATCAGGCGCAGCTTGCCGGCCTTGTTGGGCTCGCGCTTGTCCCATGGGTACAGGAAGACACCGCCGCGCGTCAGGATGCGGTGCACGTCCGCCACCATCGACGCGATCCAGCGCATGTTGAAGTCCTTGCCGCGCGGACCCGTCGTGCCGGCCAGGCACTCGTCGATGTAGCGCTTCACCGGCTCGTCCCAGTGCCGCATGTTGGACATGTTGATCGCGAACTCCTTGGTGTCCGCGGGGATCTTCACGTCGTCGGCGGTCAGCACCCACGAGCCCTGCTCGCGGTCCAGCGTGAACATCGCCACGCCGTCGCCCACCGTCAGCACCAGCGTCGTCTGCGGTCCGTAGACGCAGTACCCCGCCGCCGCCTGCGCGGTGCCGGGCTGGTGGAAGTCTTCCTCGCTGATGCCCTTGGCCCCCTCGGGCTTCTTCAGCACCGAGAAGATGGTCCCGATCGACACGTTCACGTCGATGTTGCTGGAGCCGTCCAGCGGGTCGAACATCAGCAGGTACTCGCCCTGCGGGAAACGGTTGGGCACCAGGTGGATGCTCTCCATCTCCTCCGAGGCCATCGCGGCCAGGTGGCCGCCCCACTCGTTGGCTTCGATCAGCACCTCGTTGGCGATGATGTCCAGCTTCTTCTGGACCTCGCCCTGCACGTTCTCGGACCCGGCCGTGCCCAGCACGTCACCCAGCGCGCCCTTGTTGACGCTGATGGCGATGCGCTTGCAGGCCCGCGCGACCACCTCGATCAGCAGCCGCAGCTGCTGGGGGATGTGGCCGTGCAGCCGCTGCTGCTCGACGAGGTATTGGGTCAGGCTGACGCGTTGACTCATGAAACGACTCCGATGGTTGCAAATCTAGTGCGCCGCGCGTGGCATCAATGCTGCGTGTCCGAGGCCAGCGCGCGCTCGATGATCTCGCGCACGTCGTTGGACAGGTCCGGCTTGGCGGCGACGCGGGCGATGGCCTCGCGGGCGGCGCTGCGGTACGGCTGCGCCAGCGCGGTCCAGCGGTCCATCACGCGCGCCAGCCGACCGGCGACCTGCGGATTGATCGCGTCCAGCGCCAGCACCTGCTCCGCCCAGAAGACGTAGCCCGCAGCGTCGGCGCGGTGGAAGGCCGCCGGGTTGAACATCGTCAGCGAGAAGATCAGGCTGCGCGCGCGGTTCGGGTTCTTCAGCGTGAAGTCGGCGTGCTTCATCAGCTGCTTGACCTTGGCGAAGGTCTTGCCGTCGCGCTCGGCCGCGCGGCCTTGCAGCGCGAACCACTTGTCGATGACCAGCGCCTCGCCCTTGAACTGGGCGTGGAAGCGCGCCAGCGCGCTGTCGGCCAGCTCCGCGTGCGCCTGCACCAGCGCGGACAGCGCGCCCATGCGATCGGTCATGTTGGTCGCGTCCTTGAAGCGCTGGTACGCGCGACCCGGCCACACGCCGTCGCCGGTGTGGGTCGCGTTCAGGACCAGCATCGCCAGCGACAGGTTCACCAGCGCGCGCTTGCCGCTCTGCACCGGGTCCGGGTTGTAGCCGGTCGTGACCTGATGCGCGTCGAAGGCCCAGGCCCAGTCGGCCTGCAGTGCCGACGCCAGCTGTGTCTGCGCCGCCTCGACCGCGGCATGGATGGCTTGCGGATCGACGACGTCGAGCTGCTCGGCGATGTAGGCCTCGTCGGGCAGTTGCAGCGCCAGCGCCTTGAAGGCGGGGTCCAGCTCCGGATGACGCAGCACCGCGCGCATCGCGTCGATGTAGGCCGCGTCCAGCACCAGCGGCTGGCCCGAGCGCACGGCGCCGAGGATGCGGTTCAGCGCCAGGCGCTGGCTGGCTTCCCAGCGGTTGAAGGCGTCGCTGTCATGCTTGAGCAGCACCAGCAGCTCGGCGTCGCCCAGGCCGTCGTCCAGCACCACCGGCGCCGAGAAACCGCGCAGCAGCGACGGCACCGGCTCGGACGGCACGTTGACGAAGACGAAGGACTGTTCGACCTGATCCAGCACCAGGACGCGCTCGGTGTCGGTGGCGCCGCCGGCGCCGTCTTCCCCTTGCTGCATCAGCGGCAGCGCCTGACCGTCGCGCGACAGCAGCCCCAGCGACACGGGGATCACCTGCGGCAGCTTGGCCGTCTGGCCCTGCGTGGCCGCGCTCGATTGCGTCAGCGTCAGCGTCCAGGTCTGCGCGGCGGCGTCGTACACGCCACGGGCCTGCAGGCGCGGCGTGCCGGCCTGCGCGTACCAGCGCTTGAACGCATCCAGGCGCGTCGTCAGCGGCGAGCCCGGGTTCGCGTCCGCGATCGCCTGCGCGAAGTCGTCGCAGGTCACGGCCTGGCCGTCATGCCGCTCGAAATACAGCGCCATGCCCTTGGCGAAACCGTCGCGGCCGACCAGCGTCTGGTACATGCGGACGACTTCCGCGCCCTTCTCGTAGACGGTCGCGGTGTAGAAGTTGTTGATCTCGACGTACTCGTCGGGACGCACCGAGTGCGCCATCGCGCCGGCATCCTCGGGGAACTGGCGGGCGCGCAGCGCGCGCACGTCCTCGATGCGGCAGACCGCGCGCGCGCTCGGCGTGGCGGCCATGTCCTGGCTGAATTCCTGGTCGCGGAAGACGGTCAGGCCTTCCTTGAGCGACAGCTGGAACCAGTCGCGGCAGGTGACGCGGTTGCCGGTCCAGTTGTGGAAGTACTCGTGCGCGACGATCGACTCGATGCGGGCGAAGTCCGCGTCGGTCGCCGTGGCGGGGGAGGCCAGCAGCGCCGAGGTGTTGAAGATGTTCAACCCCTTGTTCTCCATCGCGCCCATGTTGAAGTCGGACACGCCGACGACCATGAAGCGCTCCAGATCCAGCGGCAGGTTGAAGCGCGCCTCGTCCCACACGACCGACGCGATCAGCGAGTTCATCGCATGCTCGGTCTTTTCCAGGTCGCCCTGGCGGACGTAGACCTGCAGCAGGTGGTCCTTGCCGCCGCGGGTGCGGATGCGCTGCTCGCGCGCGACCAGGTCGCCGGCGACCATCGCGAAGAGGTAGCTGGGCTTGGGGAACGGATCGTGCCACTTGGCCAGGTGGCGGCCGTTGTCGAGCGTGGCCGATTCGATCAGGTTGCCGTTGGACAGCAGCACCGGGTATCTGGCCTTGTCGGCGCGCATCGTCACCGTGTAGACCGCCATGACGTCGGGGCGGTCCAGGAAGTAGGTGATGCGGCGGAAGCCTTCGGCCTCGCACTGCGTGAAGAAGCTGCCGCCGGAGGTGTACAGGCCCGACAGCGTCGTGTTCTTGTCCGGGCAGCAGGTGTTGCGGATCTCGAGCGTGAAGTCCGCGTCGGGCACGTTGTCGATGATCAGCTCATGGCCTTCCTGGCGGAAGGACACGCTCTCGCCGTCGATCAGCACGCGCAGCAGGTTGAGCTCCTCGCCATGCAGGCGCAGGGGGCCGTGAGGCACCGCGGCGTTGCGTTCCAGGCGCATCTTGCTGGCGACCAGCGTCTTGGCCGGATCGAGGTCGAAGCACAGGTCGACGGTGCGGATCCAGAAGATCGGCGCGACGTAATCGGCGCGGCGGATCAGGGTGGCGGTGCCTTCACGCATGACGGACTTCCTTGTAGGAATGAAGAAGCCCCGGGCCGGGGATCGAGCACCGGGGCATGGGTCTCATTGTTTTTCTTAGACGCCCTGTTTGAGGGACGCCGTGATGAACGCGTCGAGGTCGCCGTCCAGCACCTTCTGGGTGTTGGAGATCTCGACGTTGGTGCGCAGGTCCTTGATGCGGCTCTGGTCCAGCACGTACGAGCGGATCTGGTGGCCCCAGCCCACGTCGGTCTTGCTGTCCTCGAGCTTCTGCTGCTCGGCCATGCGCTTCTTCATCTCATGGTCGTACAGGCGCGAGCGCAGGCGCTTCCAGGCGACGTCGCGGTTGCTGTGCTGGCTGCGGCCGTCCTGGCACTGCACGACGATGCCGGTCGGGATGTGGGTCAGGCGCACCGCCGAGTCGGTCTTGTTGATGTGCTGACCGCCCGCGCCGGACGCGCGGTAGGTGTCGGTGCGGACGTCCGACGGGTTGATGTCGATCTCGATCGAATCATCCACTTCCGGATACACGAACAGCGAGGCGAAGCTGGTGTGGCGGCCGCCCGAGGAGTCGAACGGGCTCTTGCGGACCAGGCGGTGCACGCCCGACTCGGAGCGCAGCAGGCCGAAGGCGTACTCGCCTTCCACCTTGATGGTGGCGCTCTTGATGCCGGCGATCTCGTCGTCGGTCTGCTCTTCGACGTCGGCCTTGAAGCCCTTGCGCTCGCAATACTTCAGGTACTGGCGCAGCAGCATGCCGGCCCAGTCGCAGGCCTCGGTGCCGCCGGCGCCGGCCTGGATGTCGATGAAGCAGTTCAGCGGGTCGGCCGGGTTGTTGAACATCCGGCGGAACTCGAGTTCCTCGACCTTCTCGGCCAGCTTGACGGACTCGGCCTCGATGGTCTGGATGCCGGCGATGTCGTTGTCGTCCTTGGACATCTCGTACAACTCGAGGTTGTCGGCGATGTTGGACGTCAGGTGGTTGATCGTCTCGACGACCTGTTCCAGCGTGCGCTTTTCCTTGCCGAGCTCCTGGGCCCGCTTGGGGTCGTTCCAGACGTTGGGGTTCTCCAGGGCGGCGTTGACTTCATTCAACCGCAGTGCTTTGCGGTCGTAGTCAAAGGTACCCCCTTAGCGCGTCGGTACGCGCTTGCAGATCGGTCAGCGTGTTGCCGATCGCATTGATTTGTTCGATGTCCATGATTCGCTCGAAGGGTGGAGCCCCCGAGAGGGGCCCGAAGCCGGGTATTTTCTCATGCTGACGCGAACGGGCTCCCTAAGATGGCGGGATGCGTCCGAAACCGCCTGTCCCCGATGCGGGTTACCCGTCCGGAACCCCCTCCGGCACCCCGTCCGGAACGTTCCGCGCCCGGCGCCGGCGGGTGCGCCGCGGCAATTGGCGGCTGACGCTCATGCTGCTGGTCGTGTGGGCGCTGGTGACCTTCGGCGTCGCGTATTTCGCGCGCGTGCTCAGCTTCGATTTCTTCGGCTGGCCGTTCAGCTTCTGGGTGGGCTCGCAGGGGGCGTTGATCGTCTATGTGGCGATCGTCGTCATCTATGCGACCGTCATGAACCGCCGGGAGGCGGAGGTGGGGGTGCAAGACCCGGCACCGTATTTCGATGAGGTGGAGTCGCGGCGACCGGAGAAGGAGCGCTCGGGGCCGATCACAGGGTTCTGATCGACCGCCGACCTGCTTTGGCCTGGGCGTTGGCCGCCGAGGTATGGGGCCCCAGCCGCAAGGGCTAAAACCCCACACCTCACCGTCCCCAACCACTGCCGTCCTTCCCCGGATTTGCTACCGAGGACTTTCACGATGCGTCGTGCGGGGGCTCGGTTCGAGTCGGCGCAAGCCGGGGTGGGGTCGACGATTTGTGGAGCCTGCGAGACGTATGAGGAGACCCCACCCCGGCTTGTGCCGACGGCGGAGGCAAAGGATCAGAAGGGCGACGAAGCGTCCTGCTTCGCCGCGGCCAGTTGCGCCTGCAGTTCCGCGACTTGTGCGCGCAGCTTGATGTTCTCGTCCTGCAGCGCGCCGACCTGCGCGCGCAGCAGCGCGACGGCCGGATCGGCCTCGAGTTCACCGTCCTCGTTCGTCGGCACGCCCAGCAGCTCCACGGCCACTTCGGCGACGGCGTCGCCCGCGGCCTTCTTGCCGACCTTGGACTCGCGCACGCGCTTGGCGGCCTGGCGCAGTTCCTTCTTCCCGCCGGCGGCGGCGGCGGCCTGTTCCTCGGCGGGCAGGTCGGCGATCACGGCGGCCGCGCTGATCGAGACCTCGCCCGACTTCACGGCCGCCACGAGTTCGGGCGCGGCGGCCTTCTGGATCTTCTCGATCTGCGTCACGGTGGCGCTGCTGATGCGCGCGGCGCGCGCGATCGCTTCGCGGCTTTTCAGCGGCGGGGCGTCGGGCACGGGGGCGGCGGTCGTGTCGGCGACGGGGGCCTCCGGGGCCGGGTCGTTGAGCACGGCCAGCCGGCGCGCTTCCATGATCTCCTTCTTGCGCAGGGCGAGCACGCCGCGCTGGAAGTCGGAGACGCTGCGACGGCCCAGGTGCTGGTCGATCATCCACAGGTGGACGTCTTCCATCGACTTGAAGCGGGTGTTCTGCACCGTCTGGAAGGGGATGCCGTGCTTGGTGCAGATGCCGTGGCGGTTGTGGCCGTCCACGAGGATGTCGCCCCAGAGCACGAGCGCGTCGCGGCAGCCCTCGGCGAGGATGCTGCGCTCGAGCGCGGCGTATTCGTCCTCGGTCAGCGGATCGATGTAGGCCTTGAGTTCTTCGGTGACGATGATGTTCATGGGGACGGGCAGCGGGACGGCAGGGACAACAGGGGAAGACGCCGGCAGGGCATGACCCTGCCGCGCGGTGTTCGGAATGTGCGACTGGCGCGCGGGTCGCACGGGCGACGGACGACGCCGGAAAAGGGCGGCATTCTGCCTAACTCGCGACGCTAACCTGTCGCACCCCGAGCGCGAGCGTCGGAAATCCCACGGAACCCACCCCCAGATGAGCGCCCCCCGATGAGCGAGATGAACGAAGCGATCCCCGCGCCGGTCGACCCGTTGTCCAGCGGCTGGGACTACCCGTCCCCCCATCGGTTGGCGGTGAGCCCCCAACCGGCGGACATCGACGGACTGAACCACACCAACAACGCGGTCTACGTGAAGTGGTGCGAGCAGGTCGCGTGGTCGCACTCGGTGGCGCTGGGGCTGGACATCGAGGACTACCGCCGCCTCGACCGCGCGATGGCGATCCGCCACGGCGGCTACGACTATCTGCTGCCGTCCTTCGAAGGCGAGGCGCTGGTGCTGGGCACCTGGCTGACGGCGGGGGACGGCAAGCTCGCGATGGAGCGCCGCTTCCAGCTGCGCCGCGCGAGCGACGGCCAGACGCTGATGCGCGGCCGCTGGGACCTGGTGTGCATCGACATCAGCGGCGGCCGCCCGAAGCGGATGCCGCCGGAGTTCATCGCGGCGTATCAGGCCGCGGTGGTGTCGACGGACTAGCCGAGGAACTCCTGCACCGCGCGCGCCAGCGCCTCTGGCTGGTCGTGATGCATCATGTGCGCCGCCTGCTGAAGCGTGATGCGCTGCAGGTCCTTGACCACGCTGAGCCGGGTCTCGAAGTCCTCGCGCGGATAGCGGTCGCCCCACCACTGCGAGAGCTGGGTCTCGCTGCCCTCGACCCACAGCGTGGGCGCCTCGATGCGCGACCAGCAGGCGAGCGCCTCAGCCTTCTTGTAGAGCACCGGATTGGTCCGCTTGTGCGCGGGATCGCCGAGGATGTGCCAGCGCCCGTCGTCGCCTTGCCGCGACCAGTGCGGCGCGAGCCAAGCGGCCTTGTCGGCGGAGAGCCGCGGATTCGTCTTCATCAGCCGTTGCGCCACACCCTCGACACTGTCGTAGGTCTTCAGGCTCTGCGGCTCCTTGAGTTCGTCGAGCCAACTCGCGAGCCGCGCCGGCGCCATCTCGGGTGTCGTGTCCGGCAGCCCGAAGCCTTCGAGGTTCACGAGCTTGCGCAGCCGCTGCGGCCGCACGCCCGCATAGGTCATCGCGATGTTGCCGCCCATGCTGTGGCCGAGCAGGTCGACCGGTGCGTCAGGACTGACGGCATCGAGCAACGCATCCAGATCGCCGAGGTAGTCGGGGAACCAGTACGCATCGCTTCCGTTGGCATCGGTGAGCCCGAAGCCGCGCCAGTCGATGGCGACGACGCTGCGCTCCTCGCGGAACGCGTCGACCATGAACTGAAACGACGCGCCGACGTCCATCCAGCCGTGGACCATCACGAGCAGCGGTCGCTGCCCGTCGGGTTCAGGTCCCCACCTCAGGACGTGATGGCGCAAGCCGCGCAGCGTCATGAACTCGCTGCGATGCGGGCGGCGGACGGTGTACTCGGAAGGGGGCGCGGTACTGGAGTCGGTGCTCATGGACGGCGACTGTAGTGCGGCGCGGGGAAGGGCGCTTTCGCCATGGAGACAATGGCGAACCTCAAGATCCGTCAAGGTGCCGGAGCGCTCTACTCAAACTTGTCGCACTCGGGCAAAGATTCATTCGTCCCAGCGGCCCGGCGTTGAAATTTGGAGAAGCAGCCTGGCGGCAATGTGGGAATCAGCGACGGAAGGCTTTCGGGGCAAACCGGGTCTGAGCCACTGCGCAACTCGTCGTCGCTATATGCGCATCGGATTCGCTTGGCGCCGTCGTGGATAGCAACGAAGGTCCCTCGCGAGTACTCAAACCTCACGATCAGTTGCGAACCGGTCTTTGTGCGGCCCCAGATGGACTGGCAGCCGGTGAAACGGTCCCCGGCGTCCTTCGCCCGCGGATAGACAAGCAGGAGCTCGCCCATGTGCGCCTCTTCGCCTGCCGTTGCCGGAGGCTCCGACATCTTGCACGTGTCGGGCGCCGCGTTGGCCGAATGCGCAACGGCGACGATGACCGAAGCGGTCAAGGTACGCCAGGGCATGGGGCCGATGGGCATGACGAGCCCGAGGGGTTTCTTCATGGTCCGATTCTAGAAATCTCTTCGAACACTGACCTCACTGAACGATGTTCGCTCACGCGGGTGCGTGACCCGATGTCGCCAGCAGCAGGCCCGCGGAAAACAGCGTCCAGTCGTTGAGCACATGCGCCAGCGTCGACACCCAGAGGTTGCGGGTCCACAGGTAGGCCAACGACAGGACCAGACGCGCCGAGCCGATGACCACCACGCACTGCACCCAGTTCCATTGGTAGGTGGGGAGGTGGGCCATGCCGAAGATCAGCGCGGAGATCCACCACGCGGCCACGATCGCGGCCCGCCTGGACCAACCCGCGCGCGTCGTGAAGAGCGTCATCAGCGCGAGGAAGGGCAGCATCGTCAGCACTTCCTCACCCAGCAGTTGAGGCAGGGTCCTCAAGGCGAAGAGCCATCGGTCCGCGCTCGAATCATGCGCGAGGACGTCGAAGACCGGATTGGCGCTCACGCCGAAGAAGCGGGTGGTCAGCAGGCCCAGGGCGACCGTGACGACCAGATTGAGCAGGGCGATCCCCACCGCGATCGCGATCGCCTGGATGCCCACGCGTTGGAACAGCGCCCGCCAATGCCGGCCCGCCACGGCACGCAGCACAAGCAAGGGAATGGCGGGGAAGAGGACGGCCGGGACGAAGGCCAGGAGCGGCGAGGACTCGCCGATCGGCAGGTAGAGCGTCAAGAAGCCCGCCACCACGGCCAGCATCAGCCACGCCCATTGAACAGGGCGCAGGGCGACGGGTTCACCGTTGTAGAAGGGGAAGTCTCTCGTCATCCATACAGAATACCCACATGTCCGCAATACCCGACCCTTACACCCTCCGCCCCGCGCGGCCCGACGACCTGAGCGCCATCGTCGGCCTCATCGGCGAGCTCGCCGACTTCGAGCACCTGTCGCACCTGATGGACGTGACGCCCGAGAAGCTGCTCCCGCATCTCTTCGGCGAGCGTCCGGTCTGCGAGGCCATGGTCGCCGAGCACGACAGCGGCGCGGTCGTCGCGTTCGCGCTGACCTTCACCAACTTCTCGACCTTCCTGGGCAAGCCCGGGATGTACCTCGAGGACCTGTACGTGCAGCCCGCGCATCGCGGCGCGGGCCTGGGCAAGCGCATGCTGACGCGCCTGGCGCAGATCGCGATCGAGCGCGACTACGGCCGCTTCGAATGGTGCGTGCTCGACTGGAACGAGAACGCCATCCGGTTCTACGAGAAGATGGGCGCGACGATCATGCCGGACTGGCGGCTGTGCCGTCTGACCGGCGATGCGCTCGCGCGCTTCAAGGGTTGATCCAGTCCCGGCCGATTACTTCAACCAGTCGTTCAGCAGCTCCGGCGGACGCGCGATCAAGGCGCGGTCGCCCTGCACGACGATTGCCCGCTGCAGTAGCTTCGGTCGGTCCGCGACCGCCTGGAGCAGCTGTGTGTCGGTCAGCGAAGCGTCCGCCAGGTTGAGCTCGCGATAGTCGTCCTCGTTGTCGCGCACCATCGCGCGTACCGGCGTGCCGAGCTGCCGGTGCAGCGTCTGCAGCTCGGGCAGCGTCAACGGCGTCTCGAGGTACTCGACGACCTCGGGCCGAAGGCCACGGGACTCCAGCAGCGCGAGCGCCTCGCGCGACTTGGAGCAGCGGGGGTTGTGCAGGATCTTGAGGCTCATGCGGCCCAGTGTAGGAGGCGTCCCGGCCCGCGGCTTCCGCAGCGCGCCCACGTTCAGCTTCGCGATTCACATATCGATATGCGGACCGTCCGCCGCTTGCCCATGCACCTCCCGCGGGCATCGCGATCCTCCCAGGCACCGACATGGCGCTACGGGCTTTCCATGAAGACCGCCCAGGACCCGCTCGCTAGCATCCACGCTCTTGTTCCAGGATGGAGACCCGATGACCGGCAAGACCGCCAAGGACGCCGGCCCGGCCGACGGCATCACCGTGCCCCGCGCGGCGACTCGCGCCGCGCCCGACGCCTACGCGCTGGTCCATGGCGCCTTCCGCTGGCAGGTGCCCGAGCGCCTGGCCATCGCCGAGCTCTGCTGCGGCCGCTGGGCCCGCGAGACGCCCGATGCGCCCGCCGTCTTCTTCGACAGCGACAGCGGCTGCCGCGCGCAGTACTCCTTCGGCCAGCTGCAGCGCGCGGCCAACCGGCTGTCCAACGCGCTGAAGCGCCTGGGCGTGGAGGCCGGCGACCGCGTGGCGCTCGTGCTGCCGCAACGCTTCGAGACCGCCGTCGCGCACATCGCGATCAACCAGCTCGGCGCGGTCGCGATGCCGCTGTCGATGCTCTTCGGGCCCGATGCGCTCGAGTACCGCCTCAGGGACAGCGAAGCCTGCGTCGCGATCGTCGAGGGCGGCGCACTGGACGCGCTGCGCTCGGTGCGCGCATCGTGCCCGGCGCTGCGCCACGTGATGGTCGTCGGCGAGTCCGATGCCCACGAGGGCGAAGCCGGCTGGATGGCCGCGCTGCAGGCCGAGGACGCGCGCTTCGCCGCGCGCGACAACGCGGCCGAGGACCCCGCGATCCTGATCTACACCAGCGGCACGACCGGCGCGCCCAAGGGCGCCTTGCTGCCGCAGCGCGCGCTGCTCGGCAACCTCACCGGCTTCATCGCGAGCCAGAACTGGTTCGGCTTCGATCCGCACGATCCGACCGTGCGCAGCGAGGCCGTGTTCTGGAGCCCCGCCGACTGGGCCTGGACCGGCGGCCTGATGGACGCGCTGCTGCCGTCGCTGTGCTTCGGCCGGCCCATCCTCGGCTACCAGGGCCGCTTCTCGCCGGAGAAGGCCTTCGAGCTGATGCAGCACTACCGCGTCAGCCATACGTTCCTGTTCCCGACCGCGCTGAAGGCGATGATGAAGGCCGTGCCGCATCCCGCCGAGCGCTACACGCTGCACCTGCAGGCCGTCATGAGCGCGGGCGAAGCCGTCGGCGACGCGGTCTTCGACTGGGGGCAGCGCGAGCTTGGCGTGACGATCAACGAGATGTTCGGGCAGACCGAGATCAACTACGTCGTCGGCAACTGCGCGCGGCTGTGGCCGGCCAAGCCCGGCAGCATGGGCCGCGCCTATCCGGGCCACCGCGTCGCGGTCATCGATGAGGAGGGGCAGGTCTGTCCGCCCGGGCGGATCGGCGAAGTGGCCGTGCATCGGCGCGACGCGCAGGGCGTGCCCGATCCGATCTTCTTCCTCGGCTACTGGCGCAACGAAGCGGCGACCGCCGCGAAGTTCACCGGCGATCCGGCGGACAGCTGGTGCCGCACCGGCGACCTCGCCCTCGCCGACGAGGACGGCTACCTCTGGTACCAGGGGCGCTCCGACGACCAGTTCAAGGTGGCGGGCTATCGCATCGGCCCGGGCGAGATCGAGAACTGCCTCGTGCGCCACGAGGCCGTCGCCAACGCCGCCGTCGTGCCCAAGCCCGATGCCGAGCGGGGCGCGCTGGTGAAGGCCTTCGTCGTGCTGGCGCCGGGGCGGCAGCCGTCGGCCGCGTTGGTCGCGGAGCTGCAGGACTTCGTCAAGCAGCGGCTCGCGCCCTACGAGTACCCGAAGGAGATCGAGTTCCTCGACGCGTTGCCGATGACGACCACCGGGAAGGTGCAGCGCCGCGTGCTGCGGCAACTGGAAGCGGACCGCGCGACGGGACGCGTTGTCTGATCCGTTGACTGCCTAGGCCGCTGGCCCTCACCCCCGCCCTCTCCCGCAAGCGGGAGAGGGAGCAAAGCCGGGACCGCGAGAGAGAGCAAGCCCGGTCAGCTTGCGCGCGTGTTGCGCAGCTTCACGTAGAGCTTGGTGTTGGCGCCCGGTTGCGGCTGCAGCAGCGCCGCGTCGGGCCATTGCTCCTGGCCGGTCAGCACGGTGCAGGCGCGGGACGGCTTGCCCTTGGGTGTCTCGGGCTCGCGCTGCTGGGCCTCGGAGGGCAGCGGCAGGCGCAGGTGCTGGCCGCCCTCCGTCCAGTCGAGGTTCCACTGCGGCTGGTCGCTGCACACGATGACGCCGTCGATCTGCGGGAACATCCAGCGCACGTACCAGGGCAGCAGCTCGGTGCGCAGCCGCTGCCCGACCGCGACGATGCGCCGCACCGTGGCCATGTCCAGCATCTCCGGCGGCGTCGCGAGGTCGATGCTCAGCCGCACGCCCAGATCCCCCTTGGGCACGTTGGTGCCGAAGTCCATGTCCTTGGCCTGCTGCTCGGGGAAGGTCGGCAGGTCGAAGCGGCCCTTGTCGTCGAGGGGGATGGGGATGTAGTCGTCGTCGCTCATCAGCGCGAGCTTGGTGCCGGCCGGCGGCGGCTTGGTCGTGTCCTTCGCGTCGGTCAGCACGAAGCGGCTCACGAACAGGCCTTCGCCTTCGGTGCGCAACTTCGACAGCAGCTCGTTGAGCCGCTTGTAGGGGAAGGAGGCGCCGCGCTTCATGTCGCTCTGCACCGTGGGCAGGGCCACCGCGCCGGAAGCAGACGGTGCGACCGCGACGGCGGCCGACGTCTCGGCGGCGGTCGCCGCGGCGATCGGATCGCAGGCGGCGAGGGTGCTCACCACGGCGATGGCGATCGCGACGACTGGAACGCGGCGCGCCGCGCGGGTGAACTGCTGGGGCTTCACTTCGACTCTCTCCCTGTGTCGCAAAGCGCGATCTGCGCTGAACGGTGCGCGGCCGGTGTGGGTTGACGACGCGTGTCCCGCATCGGGGTGTCATCGATCGGACCGTGGCGCGAGCACGCGTCCGTGCTCATCGCCGGCACTTGCCGCGCGCCTCGGCGAGCAGCCAGAACGGCGCGCTCAGCAGGCCCGCGCCGCCGCCCGCGAACTCGCCCTTCAGGCAGTCGCCGCTGGCGCCTTTCATCATCTCGTTGCCGAGCTTCGTCGACGCATCGATCTTGTCGGGCGCGAGGCTGGCGTGGTCCGCGCGCTCGGCGAGCAGCGGCTGGCCCTGCGTCGACTGGCGGACCGCGCGCTGCGTCGCGGCGCCGTACATCAGGTCCCGGCCGGTCGCACCGGAGGCCGCCGAGGCCGGCGCCGGCGCGGCGACCACCACGGTGGATCGCGGCTCTTCCGCGTGGCGGTCGACCTCGGGTCGTGGCGCCTGGACACGCGCTGACGGCGGTGTCGACGGGGCGGTCTGAGAGGACGGCATGTCGGGGTCAGGCCTTGCCCGACGATCCGCAGACCGGGCGACCAGCGTCGTCTTCGGCGCCGGCTTCGGCAGCGGCGGCAACTGGATCGTCACCATGCGGATGGACGAACTGCGCTGCTCCCGGTGGGCGTCGGCCCCGTGCCAGGCATGCTGAAGCCAGCCGATCAGCGCGACGTGCAGCAGCAATACCGCGCCGATCGCGAGCGCGCGTGGGCCGAGGCGGCGCTTCCGCCCACGCGGGGCGCGAGGATCGAGAGGATCTCGGGCCTCACGCGCCGCCATCGGAGCCTCCGTCCTCGGGCTCGTCGCCCGGCTCCCAGGCGAGCAGGTCGCCGGGCTGGCACTGCAGCACCGCGCAGATCCGCGACAGCGTGTCGAAGCGCACCCCGCGCACCTTGCCGGACTTGAGCAGCGAGAGGTTGGCCTCGGTGATGCCGATGGCCTCGGCGAGCTCCTTCGAGCGCATCTTGCGCTGCGCGAGCATCACGTCGAGTCGGACGACGATGGGCATGGGCGGGGTTCCTGGGCCGGTCCGCTCAGACGAACTCGGCGTTTTCCTGCGCCATGCGCTGGGCCTCGCGCATCACCATCGCCATCGCGATCAGCACCAGGCCCAGCAGCAGCATGATGTAGTGCTCGCTGGCGAGGTGCACGGACAGTATCCGCTGCCCGGGCGGATTGCCGAGCGTCAGCGCCAGGATGGTGACCGTGAAGGTCAGCGGCATGACCAGGGCCATCGTGGTCACCGACTGACCCAGGCGCCGCAGGTGGCGCGTCGCGCCATCGGTGAAGACCTCGCCGCGCAGGTAGGCGCCGAAGAGGCGCCACAGGCACAGCAGCGCGAACAAGGTCAGCAGCGTCTGCGGCAGGTTGACCACCAGGCCCCACGCGCGCGCGACGGCGTCGAATTGCAGGGGGCAGTCCAGGCCCCAGTCCGAGCGCGCGGTGCGTTCCACCAGGCCGCGGTTGGTCCAGAACATCGCTTGGAATCCCACCACCACCGCCATCGCGATCAAGGCCATCGCACGCACGCAGTGAGCAATCCAGCGGATGCGCTGGTGGCTGGCAGGGAAGGGTGCGTCGCTCATGATCTTACCGTCGGGTGGCAAGAAATTACTGTAAAACAATAATTTGATCGGTGCAACGGCGCGGGGTGTAAAGGCGGAGCGGCGCGCTCGCGCGGCGATCGCCCGGCCATCGCGTGGACCGGCGCGCAGATCGTGCAGGCCTGCGAGGACAGCCTGCGTCGCCTGCAGATCGAGACCATCGACCTGTTCCAGATCCACTGGCCGGCGCGCCCTGTGCGATGTTCGGCGGCGTCTACTTCGAGCCGGCGCAGTGAGCGCCCCTCCGCCGTTCACTCGATCAACAGCTCGAACGCGCCGCCGGCCAGCTTCTGGCCGTTGACCATCACCTCGATCGCGTGCGTGCCCGCATAGTGCGTGCGCGTCGTGAAGTTGCGCAGCGCGCGACGGATGCGGATCGGCGTCGACGCGCCCGCTTCGAGCTCCACGGTCTTCAGCTTGAAGACCTTCGGCGACGCGCGGCCGTTCTTCTTCACGTAGTGCACGGCGTAGTCGACGACCAGGCGTTGCGTCGTGTCGGCGGTGGAGCGCAGTTCGAAGGCGATCTCCACCTCACCGCCGATCGCGACGCGTGCGGGCTCGATCGCGAGCCCTTCGACGACGGCCAGCGCGCCCTCGCTGGCGCCGATCAGCTTCAACGCCCGCGCATCGCCCTGCTTGATCCGCGAGCGCAACGCATGCTTGACGATCCACGCGCTGCGCTCGTCGGCCAGGTCCCAGCCGGCCACGTGGGCGAAGACCCAGTCCGCATGGTCCTTGGTGATGTCGTTCAGGTTGTTGGCGACGGAGCGCCGCACGTAGAGGCTGTCGTCGGCGCGCAGCGCCTGCAGGATCGCCGCCAGCGGCGCCGGGTCGGCGACCAGCGCGTCGAGCCGGAACGACCACGGCAGGCGTGGTCGGCAGCCCTCGCTGGCCAGACGGCGGACGTGCTCGTCGCGATCGGTGGTCCAACGGGTCATCGTCTTCAGCGTGCTGGCCAGGTCCTGGCGCAGGAAGGGCCGGATCGCGAATTCGGCGGTGCCATGCGCGGTCATCCGCTTGAGCGCCTTCAGCGACGCGGCAGGATCGTGCAGGCCGTAGCTCGCGACGAAATCGCACAGCCCCATGTTCACGAAAGCGCCGCCCGTGTGCGGCGCCGCGGCGACCACGGCATCGAGCTTCGCCGCGAAGCTGCCGGGCAGCGCGGCGTCGAGCGCCTCGGCCACGCGGTGAACGCGCTGCATGATCGACAGCGGCTCGAGCCCCTCGGTCGCCACGGCCAGGAAGCGCTTGCGCTGGAAGCCCGGCGCGGACTCGGAGAACACCGATGCCAGCGATCGCAGCGCGGTGTCGCCGATCAGGTCCTTGAGGTTGTAGCTGGAGGTCGAGGCGGCGTCCGTCATGGGGGCTCGGTGAACACGAAGTCCGCCGCAGCGTAGCGCGCGCGCCGCCATCGGCTGTCAGCAGGCTTGCCGATGCCCGCACCGCCCGCACCACTCGCACCGCCCGCACCACTCGCACCGCCCGCACCACTCGCACCACTCGCATCACTCGCATTTCATGCGCTGAACGGGCGGCTCGCGCAGCGTCCGCGGCGCCCGCAGCAAGCTCGTACAAGCATCGGGCGTGGGCAGCGCGGAGAATCACGGCATGAGCAAGAAATCCGCCCATGTCAGCGAAACGCTGGCGACGCAAATGCTGCGCCAGCACAAGGTCGCGTTCGGGGAACATGTCTACGACTACGTCGATCACGGCGGCACCGGCGAGTCCTCCAAGCAGCTCGGCGTGCCCGAGCACGAGGTCGTCAAGACGCTGGTGATGCAGGACGAGAAGGCGCAGCCGCTGATCGTGCTGATGCACGGCGACTGCACCGTCAGCCTGAAGGAGCTCGCCCGGCAGATCCCCTGCAAGAAGGTCGAGCCCTGCAAGCCGGACGTCGCCCAGCGCCACAGCGGCTACCTCGTCGGGGGCACCTCGCCGTTCGGGACGCGCAAGGCGATGCCGGTCTTCGTCGAGGCCACCGTGCTGGCGCTGCCCCGGATCCTGATCAACGGCGGGCGTCGCGGCTACCTGGTCAGCATCGAACCCCGGGTTTTGACGGAGCTGCTCGCGGCCCGTCCGGTCGAGTGCGCGCTGAAGTCCGGGGCAGAATAGCGCCCCATGCAAAGTGTCCTGTTTCCCTTGTTGGCTGTCGTGGCCGGGTATCTGATCGGCTCGCTGTCCTTCGCGGTGATCGTCAGCCGGCTGATGGGCCTGTCCGATCCGCGCAGCTACGGCAGCGGCAACCCGGGCGCGACCAACGTGCTGCGCTCCGGCAACAAGGCCGCGGCGATCCTGACGCTGGTCTTCGACGCGCTCAAGGGCTACGTGCCGGTGCTGCTGGTGCTGAAGTTCGGCGAGCCGTACGGCCTGGAGGAGGGCACCGCCGCGCTGGTCGGCCTGGCGGCCTTCATCGGCCATCTGTGGCCCGTCTTCTTCAAGTTCATCGGCGGCAAGGGCGTCGCGACCGCGGCCGGCGTGCTGCTCGCGATCAACCCGTGGCTTGGCCTGTCCGTGCTCGGCGTGTGGATCGCGATGGCGGTGGTGTTCCGCTACTCGTCGCTGGCGTCGCTGTCCGCCGCCATCGCCGCGCCGCTGCTGCAGATGCTCATCTGGGACGTCGGTCCCGAGCTGCCGGCCATCGCGCTGATGAGCCTGCTGCTGATCTGGCGCCATGCGCCCAACATCAAGAAGCTGATGGCAGGGACCGAAAGCAAGCTCGGTCAGAAATCGGCCCCCGTTCCCGTCGTGCCGGCCGCCAAGTCCCATCGCCACGAGGAATCGCGCGCGCATCGGCACGATCCCAAGCGCGGTCACAGGGCTTCCAACAAGCCTTCCGGCAAGCCTTCCAACAAGTCCAACCAGCACAGCAAATGAGCAACATCGAACGCTTCGACGTCGGCCCGCGTCTCTCCGAGATGGCCATCCACAATGGCGTGGTCTACCTGGCCGGCCAGGTGCCGGAAGACGCCACCGCCGACGTCAAGGGCCAGACCGAACAGGTGCTGGCCATGATCGACAAGCTGCTGGCCCGCGCCGGCAGCGACAAGACCAAGATCCTGCGCGCGCAGCTGTACATCGCCGACGTCAAGGACCTGGCCGGCATGAACGCCGCCTGGGACGCCTGGGTGCCGGCCGGCCACACGCCGCCGCGCGCGACCGTCGAGGCCAAGCTGGCCAAGCCCGAGTGGAAGATCGAGATCGTGATCACCGCGGCGGTCTGAGCCTCCGCGAGGCCTGCGGGCCTCTTCATGCAAAACGCCGGCTTCGCGCCGGCGTTTTGCTTGGTGCCTCGAACGGGCGTCGCGCCCGCTCGCGATTCACTCGTCGGCTTCGGCCTCTTGGAGCTCCAGGCCGAGGCAGGCCGGATCCCCGCAGCCGCGCCGCACGAGCACCGGCGGCTCGGCCGTGAGGTCGACCACCGTGGTCGGCTTCATCGGGCAGGCGCCCGCGTCGATGATCAGCTGGATCAGCTTGTCGTAGCGGGCGGTGATCTCTTCGGGGTCGTTGATGGGCTCATGCTCGCCGGGCGGGATCAGCGTCGTGGCCAGCAGCGGCCCGCCGATCAGCGCGAGCAGGTCCTGCGTGACGCGGTGGTCCGGCACGCGCAGGCCGATGGTGCGGCGCGACGGGTGCGAGAGCCGCCGCGGCACTTCCTTGGTCGCTTCCAGGATGAAGGTGAACGGCCCCGGCGTGGCCGTCTTGATCATCCGGTACTGCTTGTTGTCGACGCGTGCGTAGCTGCCGAGCTCGCTGAGGTCGCGGCACAGCAGCGTCATGTGGTGCTTGTCGTCGACGCCGCGGATGCGGCGCAGCGCCTCGGCGGCCGCCTTGTCGTCGAGCTGGCAGACCAGCGCGTAGCTGGAGTCGGTCGGGATGGCGCCGATGCCGCCCTGGCTCAGGATCTGCGCCGCCTGGCGCAGGAAACGGGCCTGCGGGTTGTCGGGATGGACTTCGAAGATCTGGGCCATGGTCCTCACCTGTGGCAATCGGCGTGCGAGCCGATCATGGAGCCGGTCTGCGCCGGCGGATGATTCCGGTGATCCCTGCCGCGATGCCCGGTGATCCGAAGCGATCCCCGGCGGTCCGCAGCAGTCGGCGGGATCAGGCCGGCCAGTGGATGCGGTGCTCGAGCGCGCCCCACACCGGTTTCAAGCGGCCGGAGAGGTGCTGGTCGAGTTTGCCGACGTCCACGCGGCTCTCCTCCGGACTGTGGAAGTCGGAGCCGCGCGACGCGAGCAGGTCGAATTCGAGCGCCGTGTCCGTGTACTGGACCATGTCGCCCGACGTGTGGCTGCCGGTGACGACCTCGATGCCGCGGCCGCCGTGCGCGATGAATTCGGTGATCAGCGCGTACTCCTCGGTCGGCGTGAAGCCGTAGCGGCCCGGATGCGCGATGACGGCCAGCCCGCCGGCGTCGACGATCCAGCCCACCGCGTCGCGCAGCGCCGCCCAGCGGTGCGGCACGAAGCCGGGCTTGCCTTCGGTGAGGTAGCGGCGGAAGACCTCGGGCACGTCCGAGCACTGGCCCGTTTCCACCAGGAAGCGCGCGAAGTGGGTGCGGGAGATCAGCTCCGGGTTGCCGGCGAACTTGAGCGCGCCTTCATAGGCGCCGTGGATGCCGGCCCTGGCCAGATCGTCCGACATGTCCTTCGCCCGCGCGCCGCGGCCGCCGCGCGTGGCGCGCAGGCCGGCGACGATGCGCGGATCCTCATGGTCGAAGCCCAGCCCCACGATGTGCACGACCTTGCCGGCGAAGGTCACGGAGATCTCGACGCCGGTCAGGTAGGGCAGCCCCGCCGCCCGCGCGGCCGCCATGGCGCGCTGCTGGCCGCCGACCTCGTCGTGGTCCGTCAGCGCCCAGAGCTCGACGCCGTTGGCCTTGGCGCGCGCGGCCAGCGCTTCCGGCGACAGCGTGCCGTCGGAGACGGTCGAGTGGCAGTGGAGGTCCGCGTTCGTCTGCGGGTGCAGGGCAGGCACCGCCATCTGCCCGGGCGCGGCGGCGGAAGCCGGCGGCGCGTCGGTGGGGGCGGAGGAAACCGGCGGAGCCGGCAGAACGGGGGAAGGGGTATTCACCCCGTCGATTCTAGGAGCGGCGCCATGTCCGTGACGCCGGCGCTGGATCGGCGGCGGTCGACGAAGTAGCGACTGGGCCCGGTGCCGCACTTGGCGACGTGCTTGGGCTCGGCCAGCGCGGCGGACAGCGCGCGCACGCTGTCGAAGGCGCCGGGCTGCACCTGGATCACGCCGGCGCTCAGCGTCGGCAGCGGATTGAAGGATTCCTGGTTCTGGCGGTTCAGCGTCACGTAGCCGCCCAGCGCCTGGTGTTCCGCCGAGAAGAAGGGGCGGATCTGGCGGTCGAACTCGCGGCAGACGCGCGTGATGCGGGCGGTCCAGTCGGGCGAGCCCAGCACCATCACGAAGTCGTCGCCGCCGATGTGGCCGACGAAGTCCAGCGCCGGGTCAGCGGCGTCCTGCAGGATCTGCGCGCAGAGCTTGATGATGTCGTCGCCGGCGGCGTAGCCGTAGACGTCGTTGAAGGGCTTGAAGTGGTCGATGTCCCAGGCGACGACGACGAACTCGCGGCCCTCGTGCAGCAGCGCGTCGAGGTGCTGGTCGGTCGGCACGTTGCCCGGCATCAGCGTCAGCGGGTTGGCGTAACGCGCGCTGTGGACCTGCAGGTCGGAGACGGCCTTGAGCAGGTCGGTGCTGCGGCCGGTGCCGAAGTATTCGCCGTTGCGGGTGACGATGAAGCCGTCGACCATCAGCCGGTCGTCGAGGCTGGAGATCGCGTCGCTCATCTCGCGCAGCGAGGTGCCCGCGTCGAAGATCAGCGGCTGCGGGTCCATCAGCGCGGTGCACGAGCGCTTCTCGTGGATGTCCATGAAGTAGCGCTCGGCGCTGCGCTTGAGCACCTGCAGCGAGCGCAGGATGCCGATCGGGCGGTTCGATTCGTCCAGCACCGGCATCGAGAACAGCTGCTCGTCGCGCTGGAACATGTCGGCCACGGTCTGGCAGTTGAGCTTGGGCGTGACGGTGTGGCTGCGGCGAGCCAGCTGCGCGGCGGTCGTGATCGCGTCGGGCGGCAGGCGCATCCAGTCGGCGCTGCGGCGGCGGTGCTCGGGCGCGAGCAGCGCGTCCACCTCGGCCCGCAGCGCGGCGCGCGGCGCGGCGCTCGGACGCGCGAGCAGGTAGCCCTGGCAGACCGGCACGCCGAGGCGACGCAGCACGGTGAGATCACTGAGCTGTTCCAGGCCTTCGGCGACGACGGTGCAGCCGGAGCTGGCGGCCATCTCGAGGATCGACCGGACGAACTGCTGCTTGAGCGGTTCCTGCGCGATGCCGTCGATGAAGTGGCGGTCGATCTTGACGAAGTCCGGCCGGATGTCCATCCATCGCTTCAGGCTCGCGAAGCCCTCGCCCAGGTCGTCCAGCGCGACGACGAAGCCCAGCTCCCGCAGGCTGCGCATGCTGTCCTGCAGGCGTTCGGGCTCGAGGATGGGCCGCGTTTCGGTGAGTTCGATGACGACACGCGACGCAGGCAGGTCGAGTTGCGCGAACTCACGCGCGATGAGCGCGCCGCGGTCGCTGGTGGCGAGCAGCGTGTCGGCGGTGAGGTTCAGGAAGAGCTGGCCGGGGAGCTTGAGTTCCTTGAACCGGCGCAGCGCGCGGCGCACGACCAGCCGCTCCAGTTCCACGAGCCGGCCCAGGCGCGCGGCGGTCTCGAACAGCACCAGCGGCGAATGCAGGGGCGTGTCCGCCGGCCCGCGCGTCAGCGCTTCGTAGCCCAGGATGTTGGCCCGCTCGATCTCGACCAGGGGCTGGAAGTGGATGTCCAGCGCGCCGTCGCGAATGATGGCGGACAGGGCGATGCTCAACGGGTCGGGCGGTTGCAGATGGGTGGTCGGCATGGGAGGACACCACGGCGGACGGTGCGCCGCGTGGTGTCCCCATTCTGGGTGGCCTCTATGTCATCGATTTGACAAACAGTTACAGCAGGGGTCAGGTGTGAACGACCTCACGGCTTCTGCTTGCTGAAGTCCCGCTCCGGGAACAGGCGGGTCGTGAGCGCGCCCAGGCTTTCGTGGACGACGTCGACGTTGGTCTCGTCGATGATCAGTTTGGTGATCTGCGGACTCAGCGCCTTGCGCAGCAGGCCCAGGAAGCGCGGCGCGGCCACGACACGCAACTGCGTCACCTCGCCGTTGTTGTAGCCGTCGTCCAGGGTCTTGGCCACGCGCGCGGCGAAGCTGATCGCCTCCTGATGCGATTCATCGACGCTCGCCGACGAGGTCACGTTGTTGCCGCGCCGGCCTTCGGCGTCGCGGCGCAGGTCCGCGTTGTTCGCATGGGCGGCGGCATCGGTCAGCGTCGTGACGTCCTCCAGGTCGCCACCTTCCTCCGGCAGCTTCAGCAGGCGCGCCACGCCCTCGTCGGCCACCAGCACCCAAAGCTTCCCGTCGTCCTTGTAGGCAGTCATCTCGTTCCTTCAACAGAGTTCTCGTTGGACCCAGGGCGGCAATCGTCGTACCCATCGCCCTCTGCGTTCCCTGCACCGCTGGGGAAACACCGGTGGAACGGGCACTCCCGGGCATGGTCCACTTCTTGTTCGAAGAACAGACATCGAATTTCGGGAGGGATATGACACACGAGAGGGAGAGCCGCCGGGCGCCGAGCCGGCTCGCGGGGTGGGCGTTGCCGGTCGTGGCGGCGCTGTTGACCGGCTGCGCCGCCAGCAACGTCGCGCCAACCTATGTCCCGAAGGTGGAGTCCGGGAAGGGCGTGCTCGTGGGGTCGATCACCTACACCGGCCCGTTGGGCAGCTATGGTTTCAGCATGCGGCCCGTGGAGGGCGGCGGGCCTTCGACCAAGATCGCTCACGGCACGGCGATGATCGTGAATCCGTTCGAGATCCGTGATCTGAAGCGGATCGACCCGGACTTCAAGTCCCGCGGCTCGCTCTTCGCCGTCGAGATGCCGGCGGGACGCTACGTGATCGAGGAATGGGCCATCGACGTCGGCACCGTCCACGTCCGATCGACGGGCATCCTCAACGACGTCGTCATCGACCTCGAACCCGGCAAGGCCGTGTACCTGGGCAACTACCACTTCGTGGCGGATCGGGAGTTCCTCAACATGATCTCCGGTGGTCGGGTCACGCTGACCGAGAAGTTCGAGCGCGACCAGGCCGCCTTCCGCAAGCGCTATCCGGGCATGAGCGACACGCCCTTCAGTTCGGCGATCCAGTCCGGCACGAAGATCGAGAACTTCGGCGGCCGGACCCAGACGCGCATGGACCCCATCTACGTCCCGATCGTCCGTTGAGACGCACCGCGGCGCTCGCGTGCGAGACGGTCCGTCCGGCATGCGGTTTGCCCGACACCGGCAGGCGGGCCGCCTCGGGCACGTCTCCTTTCGCGAGTGAACGATTCCATGGACACCTCCGCCGCCGTCAGCCTCCACATCGTCTGCCCCTCGTGCGGCGCGAAGAACCGCGTGCCGCGCGAGCGCCTGGGCGAAGCGCCCGATTGCGGACGCTGCGGCACGCCGCTGATGCGGCCGGAGGCCGTGGACCTCACGCCGGAGGTGTTCGACAAGTTCATCGCGGGCACTGAACTGCCGGTCGTCGTCGACTGCTGGGCGGCGTGGTGCGGCCCCTGCCGGATGATGACGCCGCAGTTCGAGAAGGCTGCGGCGATGTTGCCCGAGGTGCGCTTCGTCAAGCTCGATACCGAGGCCGCGCCGCAGCAGAGCGCGCGCTACGGCATCCGCAGCATTCCCACGATGCTGCTGTTCCTCGACGGGCAGGAGATCGCCCGGGAGTCCGGCGCGATGCCGGCGGCGGCGATCGTGGAGTGGCTGCGCAAGCAGTTGCTCGGCTGAGCGCCCCGGCCGATCTACTCGGCCATCGCCTCCACGACCATCTGCACGCGCTGCTGGCCCTGGAATTCGTCGAGGCTCAGGCGATACGCCAGCGTCACCTGCTCCGGCAACTGCTCGGTGTGGCCGAACCAGATGGCATCGCGGATCCAGGCCCCCTGGCGCAGGCGCAGCTTGAGGTGGCGCTCCCCGACGATGCGCTGGTTCACGACCTGCACGCGGTCGCAGAACAGCGGTGCCTCGAAGGCCTGGCCCCAGACCTGGGCCTCCAGCTCCTGGACGGTTTCGGCGCAGAAGGCCTCCGGCGGCAGCGGGCCGTCGGTGCGCAGCGTGCGGGTGAGCGAGGCTTCGTCCAGCCATTCGCGTGCGACGTCCTCGAAGGCCGCGGCGAAGGCCTCGACGCCGCCGGGCGCGAGCGTGCAGCCCGCCGCCATCGCGTGGCCGCCGAACTTGCGCAGCAGGTCCGGGTGGCGTTTTGACACGAGGTCCAGCGCATCGCGCAGATGGAAGCCGGGGATGGAGCGGCCCGAGCCCTTGAGCTGGCCGTCCGCGCCCTCGGCGAAGACGAACACCGGGCGATGCAGCCGGTCCTTGATCCGCGAGGCCACGATGCCGACGACGCCTTCGTGGAAGTCGGCGTCGAATAGCGCCAGCGCGGGCGGCGGCGCGCCGTTCAGGCGCGGATCCGTCATCAGGCGTTCGAGCAGCGCGAGCGCCTGCTCCTGCATGCCGGCTTCGATCTCGCGACGCTCGCGGTTGATGCGATCGAGCTCGCGCGCGAGGGCCAGGGCCTGCTCGCTGTCGTCCGTCGTCAGGCAGGTGATGCCCAGCGTCATGTCGTCGAGACGTCCGGCGGCGTTGATGCGCGGGCCGAGCGCGAAGCCGAGGTCGAAGCTGTTGGCGCGTGACGCGTCGCGGCTCGCCGCGGTGAACAGCGCCTGCACGCCCGGCTGCATGCGGCCGGCGCGCATGCGCCGCAGGCCTTGCGCCACCAGGCGCCGGTTGTTGGCGTCGAGCCGCACCACATCGGCGACGGTGCCCAGCGCGACCAGGTCGAGCAGGCCGTCGAGCCGCGGCGGCGCGTTTTCGCCGAAGGCGCCGCGGCGGCGCAGCTCGCCCCGCAGCACCGTCAGCACGTAGAACGCCACGCCGACGCCGGCGAGGCTCTTGCCGGGGAAGGGGCAGCCCGGCTGGTTGGGATTCACCAGCGCGTCGGCGTCGGGCACGGTGGGCTGGCCGTCGGCGGTGACCGCGGGAAGGTGGTGGTCGGTGACCAGGACCTTCAGCCCGAGCGCGCGCGCGAAGGCCACGCCGGCGTGGCTGGCGATGCCGTTGTCGACGGTCACGAGCAGCTTGGGCTCGTGCTTCAGCGCCAGCTCGACGATGGTCGGGGTCAGGCCGTAGCCGTGGACCGCACGGTCAGGCACGACGTAGCTGACCGTGCCCGGCTTCGCGCCGAGCAGCGCCAGTCCGCGCAGCATCACCGCACAGGCAGTGGCGCCGTCGCAGTCGTAGTCCGCCACGATGCAGATGTGTTCACCCCCAGAGATCGCGTCGGCCAGCAGCACTGCGGCCTTGTCGATGCCGAGCATGCCCAAGGGACCTTCGGGCGGCAGCAGGTGCTTCAGGTCGGGGTCGAGCTCATCGCGGGACAGCACGCCCCGCGCCGCGAAGAGACGCGACAGCAGCGGCGAGAAACCGGCCGCCTGCAGCGCGTGCGCGGAGTCCGGCGGGACGTCGCGGGTCAGGATGCGGGGACTGCTCACAGATGCTCCAGGGCGGTGGCGACGGCGGCGCTCGGCGCCGCGAATCGTTCCTTGAGCCGCTGCCAGCCGCTGGCCGGCTGGCGTCTCCAGGTGCGGGCCAGGCGCTCGCCGCTCAGGGTCAGCGAGACCGGCTCGCCCGTGCGCGCGGCGTTCAAGGCCTGCTCGATCGGGCCCTGGTCCAGCGCCTTCCATCCTTCGCTCCACGCGTACAGGTCGCCGGTCAGCATCGGCGCGCGCAGGCGCGTGTCGATGAGGAGTCCGGCAGGCAAGGCATTGCCGCGCTCACGGGCGCCGCCGCCGATCCAGACGGCGTTCAGCGGGCGCAGGCCGCGCTCCTCGCGGGCCTGGTTGAGGGGGTGATCGTGCAGCAGCATCTGCGCCTCGTTGAGCAGCGTGCGCAGGCGGCGCGCGCGCGGGTACCAGGTCTCGACACCGCGATTGAGCACGCGATCCGCGCTGGCCGCTTCCAGGCCGTCGAGCTCGTCATGGGCGATCGCCCATTCGCCGGTGGACAACCAGGCGGTCCGCCAGCCCTCGGCGGCGGGGAACAGCACGGTCGACAGCGCGTCGAGGAAGGCGCGGGATTCCGCCTCGTCCAGATCGAGCGTCTCGGGGCCGAGCGCGGTGACGCCCTCGGTGCCGACGGCGAAATGGGCCGGCGTCAGCAGGGCCCAGGCGGCGTCGGCGGGATCCTGCCCGGCGGCGCGCACGCGCCAGGCGGCGATCGGCGGATGGTCGTCGGCGACGCCGCGGCGTCGCGCCAGGAAAAGGTCGTGCGGGGGGAGCGGGGAAGTCTCCTCGGCGTCGCCGACATCCTCCACCGGGGCCAGCAACCCGAGCAGGCGGCTCAGGTTCGGCAGCTCCAGCTCGCGCAGGGCGCCCTCGAAATGAGGGTCCAGCGAGCTGGCGAAGGGGATCATCAGGTGCATGGCGGGGGATTATCGGCGGTCCGGTCATCAAGCTTTCATCCAGGGTCGGCAACCTGTGGGGCCATGCTGACCGACACCCTCATGGCCGCCGCTGTTTCGAACGAACCGCCTGGGGCCGAGGCGGAAGACGGCGGGTCGATCCGCGTGCGCACGGTGTGGATCTCCGATCTGCACCTGGGCACGCCGGGTTGCCAGGCCCGGGCGCTGCTCGACTTCCTCAGGGAGGTCGAATGCGAGCAGCTCTTCCTCGTCGGCGACATCGTCGACGGCTGGCAGCTGCGCCGCAGCTGGTACTGGCCGCAGGAGCACAACGACGTCGTCCAGAAGCTGCTGCGCAAGGCACGCAAGGGCACCCGCGTGATCTACGTGCCGGGCAACCACGACGAATTCGCCCGCAAATACCTGCAGCACAGCTTCGGCGGCATCGAGGTCGCGCACGAGTGGATCCACGAGACCGCCGACGGCCGCAAGTTCTGGGTCACGCACGGCGACCTGTTCGACGGCGTCATCCAGCATGCGAAGTGGCTCGCCCATCTGGGCGACACGCTCTATGAGTTCACGCTGAAGCTGAACCGCCACCTCAACTCGCTGCGCGCGCGCATGGGCCTGCCGTACTGGAGCCTCAGCAAGTACCTGAAGCTCAAGGTCAAGCGCGCGGTCTCGTTCATCGGCGAGTTCGAGCAGGCGCTGGCCCGCGAGGCCCGCAAGCGCGGTGTGCAGGGCGTCGTCTGCGGCCACATCCACCATGCCGAGCTGCGCGACATCGACGGCATCACCTACGCCAACGACGGCGACTGGGTCGAGAGCCTCACCGCCCTGGTCGAGCATGCGGACGGCCACCTCGAGATCCTGGACTGGGCCGAGCGCCAGCGCCTGATCGCCGAGCAGGGGACTGCCGAAGCGCTGGCCGCCGCGATGCGCCAGCCGGCCTGACACGACCCGACCCTGGCAGGGGGCTCCGTCGTCCTGACGGGGGACGGATCTCGTCCTCGACTGCGGTGCAACGGGGTGTGACCCGCCCGAAAGAGGGTCACCTGACTGTCACACCAGCTTCATAGAATCAGTCCATGACTTTGCCTGACGTTCCGCTGCTCAACCGCGAAAACGCGATCCTCGAGTTCAACCGGCGCGTCCTGGCCCAGGCCCAGCGCGTCGACGTGCCGCTGCTGGAGCGGCTGCGCTACATCTGCATCGTGTCCAGCAACCTCGACGAGTTCTTCGAGGTGCGCTTCGCCGACATGCTGGACGTGCAGCGCGACGGCAGCGGGCTGGTGACGCCGCGCGACGTCGAGCGTGTCGGCCGCGCCGCCCACGACCTGATCGACGAGCAGTACGGGATCTTCAACGACCAGGTCATGCCCGCGCTGCGCGAGCACAACATCCAGATCCTGAACCACGCCGACCGCACCGATGAGATCCGCGCGTGGGTCGCCAAGTTCTTCGAGCGCGAGGTGCGTCCGCTGCTGGTCCCGGTGGGCCTGGACCCGGCGCATCCGTTCCCGCAGGTCGGTAACAAATCGCTGCACTTCATCGCCCGCCTCTCGGGCAAGGACGCGCTGGGGCGCGACAACCGCATCGCCATCGTCAAGGTGCCGCGCGTGCTGCCGCGCGTGATCAAGGTGCCGACGGCCATCAGCGGCGGCAAGCAGAGCTTCGTGCTGCTGACCAGCGTCATCCGCGCGCATCTGGAAGAGCTGTTCCCGGGCCGGCATGTCGAGGCGTTCTCGCAGTTCCGCGTCACGCGCGACTCCGACCTGGAGGTCGACGAGGAAGAGATCGCCAACCTGCGCCACGCGCTGCGCTCCGGCCTGACGACGCGGCACTTCGGACGCGCCGTGCGACTGGAGGTGGTCAACACCTGCCCCGAGGAACTGTCGCGTTTCCTGCTCGAGCAGTTCGACCTGCCGGAGGCGGCGCTGTACCGGGTCAACGGACCGGTCAACCTCGTGCGCCTGAACGAGCTGATCGACCAGACCGACGCCGAGGACCTGCGCTTCCAGCCCTACGAGCCGAGCTGGCCCAAGGGCCGGCTGCCGCGCGGCAAGTCGATCTTCGACAAGCTGCGGACCAAGGGCGACGTGATGCTGCATCACCCGTTCGAGAGCTTCGATCCGGTGGTGCAACTGCTGCGCGAGGCGGTCGAGGATCCGGACGTGCTGGCGATCAAGCAGACGATCTACCGGACCGGCAGCCAGTCGGTGCTGGCGGACCTGCTGATCGAGGCGGCGCGGCGCGGCAAGGAAGTGCTGGCGGTCGTGGAGCTGAAGGCGCGCTTCGACGAGGAGGCCAACATCAACTGGGCGGAGCGGCTGGAGGCGGTCGGCGCGCAGGTGGTGTACGGCATCGTCGGCCTGAAGACGCATGCGAAGCTGATGCTGATCACGCGCCGCGAGGGCGGCAAGCTGCGCCGCTACGGGCATCTGTCGACCGGCAACTACAACCCGAAGACGGCGCGCTTCTACACCGACCTCGGGTATCTGACGGCCGACTCGGAGATCACGGCCGACATGGACCTGGTCTTCAGCCAGCTGGCGTCCTTGTCGAAGTTCAAGGCGCCCAAGAAGTTGCTGCTGGCGCCGTTCAACCTGCACCGCACGATGTGCGAGCTCCTGACGCAGGTCGAGGACGCGGCCCGGCGCGGCGAGACTGCGCGGGTGGTCCTGAAGATCAACGCGCTGACCGATGCCGAACTGATCAATGGCTTGATCCGTGCGGGCAAGGCTGGCGCGAAGATCGACCTGATCGTGCGGGGCGCCTGCATGCTGCCGCCGGGCCTGCCGGGCGAGACGGACAACATCCTGGTGCGCTCGGTGGTGGGGCGTTTCCTGGAGCACTCGCGGATCTTCTATTTCCGCTGGGGCAAGGACGAGCAGGAGGCGCTGTACCTGTCGAGTGCCGACTGGATGGCACGCAACATGCTGAGACGGATCGAGGTGGCGTGGCCGATCACGGACGCGAAGCTGCGCCAGCGCGTGATCGACGAAGGCCTGACGCCCTACCTGTACGACACCCTCGACGCCTGGCAACTGGGCCCCGACGGCACGTCACAACGCATCGGCACCGAGGGCAACCCGAACAGTGTCTGTGCGCAACAGGCGCTGATGCGCCTCTACCGCGAAGAGCTCTGACCTGACCCCAAACGACGCTGCCCCAAACGGACCAGAGCCCAGACGAAGTCCTCGTTCCCGATGGACAGGCATGGCCCGGGCCGGCGACGAAGTCGAGCTTCAAAAAAACTGACTTGGGCGCCGTCTGTCCGAGCGGCGCGAACCGCAGGTGAGCAAAGCGAGTTGGCGCCCGCTCGACGCCCGGCGCCGGCCCGGGCCATGCCTGTCGCGCTCGGTGACGTCAGGCTTCCAGTGCCAACTGGACCTTCCCGACCTTGGCCCACGCTTCCAGCTCCTCCCGGAGCAGGAAGTGAGCGCGGGGATGGGTGTCGGCCCAGCCCTTGCGCATCTCGATGGTGACGTCCATGCCGTCGCGGCGGATCTTGATATCGGCCGGATCGACGTTGCTGCGCGCGTGGCACTTGATGGCGGCGAGGCGGAGCGCGAGCAACTGCCAGACCATCGGTTCTTCCTGCAACTGCTCCTCCAGCTTGCGCAATCCACCGCGCTGACCGAGCGCGAGGTCGCCGAGGCGCCGCAGCTGGTTCTGCGAGAAGCCTGGCGCGTCGACATGCGACAGCAGATAGGCGCTGTGCCGATGGTGGTCGTGATGGGAGACCATCATGCCGATCTCGTGGAGCGCGGCGGCCCACGAGAGCTCGCGACGATGCTCTTCCTCGGCCTTCGGCGACAGCTGTGCGTGCAGACGCTGCGCCAGCGACTGCACGCGGCCGGCCTGTTCGCGATCGACGGCGAAGCGGCGCTGCAGCTCGGCGACGGACTGCTCGCGCATGTCGCGGCCGGCGGCGAGCAGACGCGGATCGAGGCGTTCCGCGAGATCGAAGATGACCCCCTGGCGGAGCGCGCCCCTGGCGGGGTGCAGGCGGTCGATGTCGAAGTGGGTGAGCAGCGTGTACAGGATGCACAGACCGCCGCCGACGACGGCGCGGCGGTCTTCCTTCAGACCGGCGAGCTTGAGCGCATCGACGCGGCCGGCGACCAGGCACTGCTCGATGCACCAGCGCAGACCGTCGAGGGTGATGGAGCCGTCGGGGCTGACGCCGTTGGCGGCCAGGATCTGCGCGACGGCGCCGACGGTGCCGGACGATCCCAGCGCCTGCTTCCAGCGCGGTTGCGCCGACTGGCGCGAGAACTGGGTGATGGCTTCCTCGAGCTCCGCGCCTGCGGCGACCTGCGCGGCGCGGAAGGCTTCGGCCGTGAAGCGGCCTTCGGGGAAGAAGCGCATCGACAGGCTGACGCTGCCGATCTGGAAGGATTCCGTGCTCACCGGCTGCGGGCCGCGGCCGAGGATCATCTCGGTCGAGCGGCCGCCGATGTCGATGACCAGGCGCGGGTCCTCGGCCGTCTGCAACCGGGCGACGCCGGCATAGATGAGACGGGCCTCCTCGCGGCCGGAGATCACCTCGATCGGATGGCCCAGCACCTCCTGCGCCCGCGCGAGGAAGGCGTTGCGGTTGCGCGCCTCGCGCAGCGTCTGCGTGGCGACCGCGCGCACCTGCCGGCCGGGCAGGCCCGACAGGCGTTCCGCGAAGCGGCGCAGACAGGCGAGGCCGCGCTCGGTGGCCTCCTCGGTCAGCATGCTCATCGCATCCAGGCCCGCGCCCAGGCGCACCGTTTCCTTCAGGTAGTCCAGCCGGCGGTACTGCCCGTGCTGCAACTGGGCGAGTTCCAGACGGAAGCTGTTGGAGCCCATGTCGATGGCGGCCAGGATCAGGGGAACTTGCGCTTGCGTCATGGGTCGCGATTGTCGCGGTGTTTGGCGTCCCCGCCGGGAACGAAGTGCTTTCATCCTGCGGTTCATCATGCTGTCGCACGGCACCCGCGCTAGCATCCGGCGTTCCGTCCACCACGTATCCCAGCAGAGGAGCCGCAGATGACGAATTCCGATTCCCGCGCCGAAGGCGCCGCCGGCCTGTCCCCTGAACAGGCCGACGCGATCCGCGATGACATCGACACGCTGACGCCGGGCCGGGCCTTCAGCCGGCGGGCCTTCGTCGGCACGGCGGTGGGCAGCGGTTTCGCGGCCGCGGTGCTGCCGGTGTCCGCGCAGACGATCACCACCGACACGCAAGGCCTGGATGCGGGTCCGGTGTCGATTTCCGTCGGCGACTTCAAGATGCCGGCGTACGTCGCCCAGCCGGCGGGCAAGAAGAACGCCCATGTCGTGCTGGTGATCAGCGAGATCTTCGGCGTGCACGAGCACATCGCCGACGTCGCGCGCCGCTTCGCGAAGCTGGGCTATCTGGCGATCGCGCCGGACCTGTTCGCGCGGCAGGGCAACGCGACCGTGTATTCAGACATCGCCAAGCTGCAGAGCGAGATCATCCAGCGCACGCCTGATGCGCAGGTCATGAACGACCTGGACGCGGCGGTCGCGTGGGCGAAGCAGCAGGGCGGCGACACCTCGAAGCTGGCGATCACCGGCTTCTGCTGGGGCGGTCGGATCGTGTGGCTGTATTCAGCGCACAGCAAGGCGGTGAAGGCCGGCGTGGCCTGGTACGGCCGCCTGCAGGGCCAGACGAATGCCATGACGCCCAAGCATCCGATCGATGTCGTGGGGCAGTTGAACGCCCCGGTGCTGGGCCTGTACGGCGCCCAGGACAACGGGATTCCGGTCTCGACGGTCGCCGCGATGCAGGAGGCGCTCAAGCAGGGCAGTGCCGCGGCCAAGGCGAGCGAGTTCGTCGTCTACCCGGACACCGGCCACGCCTTCCACGCCGACTACCGCCCCAGCTACAAGCCCGAGCCCGCCAAGGACGGCTGGGCACGTTGCCAGGCGTGGTTCAAGCAGCACGGGGTTTGAACGTCCTCCGAAGCAGGGGGGCTTGACGAGTCTGAGACAATTTTCAGAACCCCAACCGGCGCACCCCCAGTGGTGCGCCTTTTTTATCCATGACCCTGACCTACATCCTGCTGGTGACTTTCGCCGGCGGTCTCGCCTCCGTGACGATCGCGGCGATGCTGACGGTCGGCCTGCTGAGCCGCATCGTCAAGCATCTGGTGAGTCTGTCCACCGGCGTGCTGCTGTCGACCGCGCTGCTGCACGTGCTGCCGGAGGCATTCGAGAGCGGGGCGGATCCGCACAACCTGTTCCTGGCGCTGCTGGGCGGGCTGATGTTCTTCTTCCTGCTGGAGAAGGCCGAGCTGTACCGCCACACCCACCACCACGAGGGAGACGGGCACCACCACCATCACCATTTCGACCAGGAGCAGGCGGGTCGGGGTGGGTTGTCGGTGCTGGTGGGGGACTCGATCCACAACTTCTGCGACGGGATCATCATCGCCGCCGCCTTCCTGGCGGACCACCACCTGGGCTGGGTCACCGCGATGGCGATCGTCGCCCACGAGATTCCGCAGGAAGTCGGCGACTACATCGTGCTGCTGAACGCGGGCTTCACACGCAAGAAGGCCTTGTTCTTCAACGCCGTGTCGGGGATGGCGGCGGTGGTCGGCGGACTGGTCGGCTACTACGTCGTGGGGCCCTGGCAGCAGCTGTTCCCCTACCTGCTGGTGGCCGCTTCGAGCAGCTTCGTCTATGTCTCGGTCGCCGACCTGATCCCGCAACTTCAGCGTCGGCTGCCCTGGAAGGACACCGCCTTGCAGTTGCTGTGGCTGGGCGTGGGCATCGTGTTCGTGCTGATCGTCGTGGGCGGCAAACACGCCCACTGAAGCCGGCCGGAGGCGCCCGGGAGGGCGCTCCGGTCAAGGCCAGGGACGGGTCATCACTGCGGCGCGCCTTCGCCGTGCACCACCAGCACCGGGAAGGCGCAGTGCGTCAGCACCTTCTGCGTCTCGCTGCCGAGCAGCAGGGCCTGCAGCCCGCGCCGGCCGTGCGTGGCCATCACCAGCAGGTCGGCGTTGACGCGCTTGGCGTGCTCGATGATGGCTTCCCAGGGGTGGAGCGCCTCCACGCTGTGGGCCTCGATCTCCAGGCCCTGCGCCTGCGCCAGTGCGAGCACCTGCGCCAGGCGCTCCTGCGCGATGCGCTCCTGGGCGTCGAAGAATTCCTGCGGCGGCGTCGGCTGCATCTCCGACACGGCGCTGTAGGGGAAGGGTTCCTTGACGCTGATGGCAAACAGCCGGGCGTCGTGGAACTTTGCCAGCTTGATGGCGGTGTCGATCGCCTTGGCGGTGATGTCGGAACCGTCGGTGGGAATCAGGATGCGCTGGAACATGGCGAGCCTCCTTCGAGCGAACGGGGTAGGGCTGAGTGGACCCGACCCCCACCACAGGCGGGGTCAGGGCTTGCCTTCGCAGTCTGACCTTCCCATGGTGCTCGCGCCATGCGCGTTGTCAATAAGGGGACGCGTCAGCCCTTTGCCAGGGGGAAGCGCGGGTTCGCGCTCCATTCGCTCCAGGAGCCGGGGTAGAGCCGGCTGCCGGGGAGTCCGGCATGGTGCATCGCCAGCAGGTTGTGGCAGGCGGTGACCCCCGATCCGCATTGGTGCACCGTCCCGTCCGCGCCCTGCGGACCGAGCAGCGCGCTGAATTCTTCGCGCAGCTGGGCGGCGGGCTTGAAGCGGCCTTCCGGCGTCAGGTTGGACTTGAAAAACCGGTTGGTCGCGCCCGGGATGTGACCGGCCTGGGTGTCCAGCGGTTCGACTTCGCCCCGGAATCGCTCGCCCGCGCGGGCGTCGATCAGGCGGACCCGGCCGAGTCCGGCGAGCAGATCCTGCGCGGACCACGGCGCCTCGAGCGGCGCGCATGCTTCGAAGGCGGCGGAAGCGGCCGGTGCGCCGGCGGGGACGTCCGTTGTCACCATGGCGCCGGCCTGCTGCCAGGCGGCGAAGCCACCGTCCAGCACGGCCACCTGCGCATGGCCGAGCCAGCGCAGCATCCACCACACGCGCGCCGCATACATGCCGTCGGCGGCGTCGTAGGCGACCAGCTGCCGGCCCGGTGTCATGCCGAGGTCCCGCAGCCGCGCGGCGAAAGCCTCGCGCTCGGGCAACGGGTGGCGCCCGCGGAACGTGCCGAAGGCGTCCTGCTTCGGACCGCTGAGGTCGCGGTCCAGGTGCAGATAGAACGCGCCGGGGACATGGCCGGCCGCGTAGGCGCGCTCGCCCGCCGCGGTGTCGGCCAGGTCGAAGCGGACATCGACGATCAGCGGCGGCGCCGACGAATTCATCAGCGCCTGCAACTGCTCGACCGTGATCAAGCCGTCAAGACCCGCTCCGGTGGGGGCGGTCCCGAGGGACGTCGAGGGAGAAACCGGGTGCGGCGTCGCTGGAGTCGTCATGGCCGTTCAAGATTCCTGGACCGAGTGCTGGGCGTCCTTCGGCGTGTTCCGGGCGCGCAGCAGCGTCGCCCCCAGGCCCGCGACGACGATCAGCAGGATGCCGATCCACGAGAGCAGGCCCAGCAGGTCACCGAAGATCAGCACACCATACAACGCCGAGAACACGATGCCCAGGTACTGCAGCGACGCGTTCACCAGCGGCTTGCCGGTGCCGTAGGCGCGTGTCATCAGCAGTTGGGCGGCGGTGGCCAGCACGCCGACGGCCAGCAGCAGCGCCGCGCCGGTCCAGGTGTGGGTGTGCCAGCCGCCGTGCGACACGATCGTCGTCAGCGCGCCGGCGACCACGCCGCCCATCGAGAAGTAGAAGACGATGCGGAATTCCGGCTCCCCCGCGCGACCCAGCGAGGTCACCTGCAGGTAGGCCATCGCCGACAGCATCCCCGAGGCCAGCCCGGCCAGGCCGTGCCAGACCTGCTGGTCCTCCATCGCCGGCTGCAGCACCAGCCCGACGCCGACGAAGCCCAGGAGCACGGTGATGATCAGCCGCGGATCGACCTTGGCCGCGCCCATCAGCACCGCGCCGCCGATCAGGAACAGCGCCATCCACACCGAGGACATGTAGTTCAGCGTCATCGCCGTCGCGAGCGGCAGCTTGCTGATCGCGAAGAACCACAGCGACAGCGCGATCACCCCCGACAGGCTGCGCCAGAAGTGCATCGCCGGTACGCTGGTCTTCAGCGACAGCCCCTTGGCCCGCGACAGCGCGAACAGGAACAGCGTGCCGACGAGGCCGCGGTACATGACGATCTCGCCCGCGCCGTAGTAGGCCGAAGCCAACTTGACGCAGACACCCATGGTGGCGAACAGCAGTGTCGCCAACACCATCAGAAGGGGTGCAGACATGCCGGCGATTCTCGCGCCGAAGCCCGGTCCGGCCTGTTGCGCGGAGCCGCAAAAACGAACGCCCCGCAAGAGCGGGGCGTTGTGCGCACCTGGATCGATGCGAAGGGGTCGGGGCGTCAGCGCCCCGTCGACACGGCGTCAGCGCTTCATCAGCCCGCGGTACCACTCGTGGAAGTGCTTCATGCCGTCTTCCATCGGGGTCTGGTAGGGGCCGACCTCGTTGTCGCCGCGTTCCATCAGCGCCTTGCGCCCGGCGTCCATGCGCAGCGCGATCTCGTCGTCCTCGATGCAGGTCTCCATGTAGGCGGCCTGCTGGGCGTCGATGAGGTCGCGCTCGAAGGCGACGACTTCTTCCGGGTAGTAGAACTCGACGATGTTGGTCGTCTTCTGCGGCCCCTTGGGGAACAGCGTCGACACCACCAGCACGTTGGGGTACCACTCCACCATGATGTTGGGGTAGTAGGTCAGCCAGATGGCGCCCTGGTCCGGGGACTGGCCGCCCGAGAAACCCAGCACCTGGTCGTGCCACTTGGCGTAGACCTCGGAGCCCGGCTTTGCCAGCGCCTTGTTCACGCCGACCGTCTGCACCGAGTAGTCGCGGCCGAATTCCCACGCCAGGTCGTCGCAGGTGACGAACTGGCCCAGGCCCGGGTGGAACGGGCCGACGTGGTAGTCCTCCAGATAGACCTCGATGAAGGTCTTCCAGTTGTAGTCGCACTCGTGGACGTGGACCTTGTCGAGCTGGTAGCCGCTGAAGTCCAGCGCGCCGCGCGGGCCCAGCTTCGCCAGGTCGGCGGCGATGTCGCGGCCGTTGTCCTCGAACAGCAGGCCGTTCCACTCGCGCAGCTTGTAGCGGTTCAGGTGCAGGCAAGGGTCCTGCTTGAAATGCGGCGCGCCGACCAGTTCGCCCTTGAGGTCGTAGGTCCAGCGGTGCAACGGGCAGACGATGTTGCTCTGCGTGTTGCCGCGGCCGCGCAGCATCACCGCCTGGCGATGCCGGCAGACGTTGGAGATCAGTTCCAGGCCTTGCGCGCTGCGCACGATGGCGCGGCCTTCGCCCTCCTGCGGCAGGGCGTAATAGTCGCCGACCTCGGGCACGGCGAGCGCGTGACCGAGGTAGCGGGGGCCGTGCTGGAAGATCAGTTCCTGTTCGCGGCGGAACAGGTCCTCGTCGAAGTAGGAGGTGACGGGCAGCTGGAGGTGGCTGGGGGCCGTGCTGCGTTCAAGCGCGCTGAGAGGGATGCTCAGGTCGGACATGATCCAAGAGGGTCTCCAAGACTCCAATGTCAACCGTGACGGCCGCCCCCCAGATTGGACGGGCCGGTATGGGGACTGAATGAAAAGCCCGCCGGCCCTTTTAGGGCATAGCAGCGGGCAAAGGAACCGGTGATTGTACCCGGCCCGCCTCTGGAGGGGAAACGGGTGGGTGTCAGGTGTCACCCAGCGCCCGAAACACCCGCTGACGCCTGTGGCGGCGCGCTCACATCCCCCGACGGTCGGAAGGCGGGCAGGGTGGTGGCGGTGCTTACAATCAGCCTTTTCGCGTTTTGAAATGAGCAAGCCTTCCGCCAGCGCCAAGACGGCGCAGCCCACGATCCAGGAGCAGGAGCCCGCCAGCTATGAGCTGGCGGTCGAGGAGTTGGAGCGTCTGGTGCAGGCCATGGAGGCCGGGCAACTGCCGCTGGACCAGTTATTGGCCAGTTACCAGCGGGGAGCCGCCTTGCTCAAATACTGCCGCGCACGACTTCAGGCCGTCGAACAACAAGTACAGGTCATTGAGGGTGGGAGCGCGCAGGCTTGGGGAGATGAATAAGTGGATGCGGGTATTTTCGAACGTTGGGTAAAGCAGTCGCTCGAGGACGTCGAGCAGGCGCTGGAGGCCTGGGTGCCCGAAGCGGCGCCGGCCGGCCTCGGCGATGCGATGCGGTATGCCGTCCTCGGCGCCGGGAAGCGCTTGCGCCCCCTGCTGGTGCTGGCCGCGGCCGACGCCGCGGGCGGCCAGCGCGAGGCCGCGATGCGCGCGGCGTGCGCGGTGGAGCTGATCCACGCGTATTCGCTGGCGCATGACGACATGCCCTGCATGGACAACGACGTCCTGCGCCGCGGCAAGCCCACGCTGCATGTGCAGTACGGCGAGGCGCAGGCGATGCTGGCCGGCGACGCGATGCAGGCGCTGGCCTTCGACGTGCTGACGCCGGACGAGGGCGTCGCCCCCGCGCTGCAGGCCAGGCTGTGCCGGCTGCTGGCGCGCGCCAGCGGTTACGACGGCATGGCCGGCGGCCAGGCGATCGACCTGGCCAGCATCGGCAAGCCGCTGGACGAAGCCAAGTTGCGCGACATGCACCGCCGCAAGACCGGCGTGCTGCTGCAGGCCAGCGTCCTGATGGGCGCCGCGTGCGGTGAGATCACGCCGGCCGCGTGGGAGTCGCTGAGCCGCTACGGCGCGGCGATCGGCCTGGCCTTCCAGGTCGTCGACGACATCCTGGACGTGACGCAGGACAGTGATGTGCTCGGCAAGACCGCCGGCAAGGATCAGGACAACAACAAGCCGACCTACGTCAGCGTGCTGGGCCTCGAGCCCGCCCGCGCGTACGCGCTCCGCCTGCGGGACGAGGCGCATCAGGCGCTCTCCGGCAGCGGTCTGGCCGACACCGCCTGGCTCAGCCTGCTGGCTGACAAGGTGGTGGAGCGCGACAACTGAGATCCTGCTCGGATCCCGCAAGGATCCGGCAACAAGGAGAGGCGACGCCATGAGCGACAACCCACCGAACGCGACGGCCGCGCAGACCCTGCTGGGCACCATCGAGAGCCCCGCGGACGTGCGCCGGCTGTCCCGCGGTCAGCTCCCGCAACTGGCGGACGAGGTCCGCGCGCACATCCTCAACAGCGTGTCCAAGACCGGCGGACATCTGTCGTCGAACCTGGGCACCGTGGAGATGACGGTCGCGCTGCACTATGTCTACGACACGCCGCGCGACCGGCTGGTGTGGGACGTCGGTCACCAGACCTACCCGCACAAGATCCTGACCGGCCGCCGCGACGCGATGGCGACGCTGCGCCAGCAGGGCGGCATCTCCGGCTTTCCGCGCCGCGACGAGAGCGAGTACGACACCTTCGGCACCGCGCATTCGAGCACCTCGATCTCCGCCGCGCACGGCATGGCGATGGCGGCCCGGATCAAGGGCGAGTCACGCCGTGTGGTCGCGATCATTGGCGACGGCGCGATGACCGCCGGCATGGCCTTCGAGGCGCTGAACAACGCCGGCGTCGCGCATGGCGGCCTGCTCGGCGACGTGCTGGTGATCCTGAACGACAACGACATGTCGATCAGCCCGCCGGTCGGCGCGCTGAACAAGTATTTCACCCGGCTGATGAGCGGCAAGTTCTACGCCGCCGCGCGCGAGGGCGCGAAGTCGGTGCTGAAGCACACGCCGCTGTACGAGTTCGCGCGCCGCTTCGAGGAGCACACCAAGGGCATGTTCGTGCCCGGGACGATCTTCGAGGAATTCGGCTTCAACTACGTCGGCCCGATCGACGGGCATGACCTGGACGCGCTGATCCCCACGCTGGAGAACCTGCGCGACAAGAAGGGCCCGCAGTTCCTGCACCTGGTCACGCGCAAGGGCCAGGGCTACAAGCTGGCGGAGGCGGACCCGGTCAAGTACCACGGTCCGACGCCGTTCAACCCGGCCGAAGGCATCAAGCCGTCGACCTCCCCGGCGAAGAAGACCTTCACGACGGTGTTCGGCGACTGGCTCTGCGACATGGCCGAGGCCGATCCGACGCTGGTCGGCATCACGCCCGCGATGCGCGAGGGCTCGGGCATGGTCGAGTTCCACAAGCGCTTCCCGACGCGTTACTACGACGTCGGCATCGCCGAGCAGCACGCGGTGACCTTCGCCGGCGGCCTCGCCTGCGAAGGCCTGCGGCCGGTGGTGGCGATCTATTCGACCTTCCTGCAGCGCGGCTACGACCAGATGGTCCACGACGTGGCGCTGCAGAACCTGCCGGTGCTGTTCGCACTGGACCGCGCGGGCCTGGTTGGCGCCGATGGCGCGACGCACGCCGGCAACTACGACATCGCCTTCACGCGTTGCATTCCGAACATGAGCGTGATCACGCCGTCGGATGAGAACGAGTGCCGCCAGGCGCTGTACACCGGCCACGTGCACAACGGCCCGGTGACGGTCCGCTATCCGCGCGGCGCGGGCATCGGCGCGGAGATCAGGAAGGACATGGTCGCGCTGCCGTGGGGCAAGGGCGAGATGCGCCGGACCTCGTCGCAGTCTGTGGCTGGCGGTCGCGGCGCGGCGCACGCGCCTCGTATCGCGATCCTGGCCTTCGGCACGCTGCTGCATCCGGCGCTGAAGGCGGCGGAGGCGCTCGACGCGAGCGTCGCCAACATGCGTTTCGTGAAGCCGCTGGACGTCGATCTGGTCAAGGAACTGGCCCGCACGCACGATGTGCTGGTGACCATCGAGGACGGTTGCGTCATGGGCGGCGCCGGCAGCGCGGTCCTGGAAGCGCTGCAGGCCGAAGGCCTGTCGCTGCCCGTGCTGCAACTGGGGCTGCCTGACGAGTATGTCGAGCACGGCGAGCCCGGCAAGCTCATGGCCCAGTGCGGCCTGGACGCTTCCGGCATCGAGCGCTCGATCCGCGAGCGCTTCCTGTCGACCGCGAGTGCGACGCCGGCACCGGTGGCGATCAAGGCCGCCTGAGCCACACGCGCTTCATGGAACGGCGCTGGCCTCGCGGTCAGCGCCGTTTTGCTTTTCCGGCGGCCTGCGCGCGCAGTGCGCTCGGCAGGCCCCGCCCGCTGGAGGCTTGGCTGGAAGTTTGACTGGCCATCGCAGGCGCGAGCGCACGTTTCACCGCGTCGATGAAATCCTGCGTCAGCGCATGCGTGGCGCGGTGCAGCGGCCACAAGGCCTGGATGCGGAAGGGTACCGACACCGAGAATGGCCGCAGGTGCAGATCGGGGCCGGCGCAGGCCCTCGCCGTCAGTGGATTCACGAGCGCAATGCCCAGGTTTTTCTGAACCAGTGAACAGACGGCGATCGCGCTGTGTGTCTCCATTTGCAGACGCCGCCGCACGCCGGCGGCCGCGAAGATCGCGTCGAACTGGCGGCGGTAGGGATCGTCGGCGGACAGGCTGACGAAGCGCTCACCCTCAAAGTCCTCCGGGGTCAGGACTTGCCGTTCCAGCAGTCGATGGCCGGCGGGGAGCACGCACACCTCGTCGAGCTCGGCCAGCGTCTCGCTGCGCGTGCCGGGCACGGCGACGGAGACCTCGCTCAGGCCGATGTCGAAGCGCTGGGCCGCCATCCATTCCTCGAGCAGCGGTGACTCCTGCGGTGTCAGCGTCAGTTCCGCCTGGGGATGCCGGCCGAGCCAATCGGCGCTCGCGTCCGGCAGCAGCGCGTGCGCCAGTGCCGGCAGCGTCAGGACGCGCAGGCGTTCGTCCTCGGCGCGTCCCAGCGATTGGGCGCGGGCGACGACCTGGTCCAGCCCCTGGTAGGCACGCTGGACTTCGTCAAACAGCGCCAGCGCCCGCGCGGTCGGGCGCACACGCCCCGGGGCGCGGTCGAACAGGGCGTAGCCGAGCAGCGATTCCATCCGCGCCAGCTCCCGGCTGACAGTCGGTTGAGACGTGAACAGCAATTGCGCGGCGCCGGTCACGCTGCCGGCAGTCATGACGGCGCGGAACACCTCGATGTGGCGATGCGTGATCGGGAGGGACATCGCGGAAGCATATCAGTGCATATCAGAAATGAATTCGGTAGGCAAAACAAAGCATTTGATTGAATGGCTGGCCGGAGGGATGCTTGCGGCAGTTCCAATCTGCATCCGTCTGAAGGATTCCTGACATGCCGCAAGCCCTGACCCCCGCCCGCGAACAGCAGTTGCAAGCGCTCGCCACGAAGTACGGCACCCCGCTGTGGGTGTACGACGCCGCCATCATCCGCGAGCGCATCACGGCGCTGGGCGGTTTCGACACGGTGCGCTTCGCTCAGAAGGCCTGCTCCAACACCCACATCCTCAGATTGATGCGGGAACAGGGCGTGAAGGTCGATTCGGTGTCGCGCGGAGAGCTGCTGCGCGCCTTCGCCGCCGGCTTCACCGTCGGCACGGGTGCGGACGCGGTGCACTCGGACATCGTGTTCACGGCCGACTTGCTGGATCGCGAGACGCTCAAGACCGTCGTCGAACACCGCGTCCCGGTGAACGCCGGCTCGATCGACATGCTGGAGCAGCTCGGCGAGGTCTCGCCCGGTCACCCGGTGTGGCTGCGGCTGAACCCCGGCTTCGGTCACGGCCACAGCAACAAGACCAATACGGGCGGCGAGCACAGCAAGCACGGCATCTGGCATGAGCAGCTCACGGACGCGCTGGCGGTCATCGCGCGCCGCGGGCTGACGCTGATCGGGCTGCACATGCACATCGGCTCGGGCGTCGACTACGACCACCTGGGGCGTGTCAGCGGCGCGATGGTCGACCTGGTCCGCATCGTGAAGGCGCAGGGCCTGGACCTGCACGCGCTCTCGGCCGGCGGCGGGCTGTCGATCCCCTACCAGGAGGGCGGCGAGTCCATCGACACCGCCCACTACTTCAGTCTGTGGGATGCCGCGCGCAAGGAAGCGGAAGGCGTGATCGGCCACGACCTGGCGCTCGAGATCGAACCGGGCCGCTATCTGGTGGCGGAGTCCGGCGTGCTGCTCGCCGAGGTCCGCGCGGTCAAGGCCCAGGGGCGGCAGCACTTTCTGCTGGTCGACGCCGGTTTCAACGAACTGATGCGGCCGGCGATGTACGGCAGCTTCCATGCGATGAGCCTGATTCCTGCGGACGGCCAGCGTCGGCCAACGCGCGAAACCGTGGTCGCCGGTCCGCTCTGCGAATCGGGCGATGTGTTCACGCAGGCCGAAGGGGGCGTGGTGCTGGCGCGGGAATTGCCACAAGCGCAGGTCGGCGACTTGCTGGTCATCCACGACACGGGTGCGTACGGCGCGTCCATGTCCAGCAACTACAACAGCCGGCCGCTGATCGCCGAGGTGCTCGTCGACGGCGGTTCGGACCGCCTGATCCGTCGCCGCCAGACGGTCGAGGAACTGCTCGCGCTTGAAGCGCTGTGAACGTTTCAGGTGCGGAGAAGCACCGGACGCGGCACCAGGAGACATCAGGCAACAGCCCGCGCTCACGCGGGTTGTGACGGAGTCATGAAGTTTTTGCTATCGCACAAGCGATTTTTGATAGTTTGACTCAATAGGGATAGGCAATAGGCTGCATTGGGGAATTCAAACCCGCCGATAGCCTCAGCCCCCTATCATTCCGTCCATCCCATCAACCTGACAGCGAGTACGAAGCAATGTCCCTGATCAACACCCAAGTCCAACCCTTCAAGGCCCAAGCGTTCCACAACGGCAAGTTCATCGAGGTCACTGAAGAGTCGCTCAAGGGCAAGTGGTCCGTGCTGATCTTCATGCCGGCCGCCTTCACCTTCAACTGCCCGACGGAAGTCGAAGACGCGGCTGACAACTACGGCGAGTTCCAGAAGCTGGGCGCCGAGGTCTACATCGTCACGACCGACACGCACTTCTCGCACAAGGTGTGGCACGAAACCTCGCCGGCTGTCGGCAAGGCCAAGTTCCCGCTGGTCGGCGACCCGACGCACGCGCTGACGAACGCCTTCGGCGTGCACATCCCGGAAGAAGGCCTGGCCCTGCGCGGCACCTTCGTGATCAATCCGGACGGCGTCATCAAGACCCTGGAAGTGCATGACAACGCGATCGCCCGCGACGTCAAGGAAACGCTGCGCAAGCTGAAGGCTGCCCAGTACGTCGCCAAGAACCCGGGCCAGGTCTGCCCGGCCAAGTGGAACGAAGGCGACAAGACCATCGCCCCGTCGCTGGACCTGGTCGGCAAGATCTAAGGATCTCGCCCTGGCGGGGGAAGCAGGCGATCCGTCCGGATCGACCTTCCCCCGGACCGGTGATCCGGATGAGGACGTTCCTCTCCCCCTCACTGCAAAAGCACCGCGCGTGGACCGATCCGGTCCGCGGGCGTGTGTTCGGCCGCCCCTCTGATCTGACAGGGAGGCCGGTTCTCGAAGTCGCTTAAGAAAATTGGAAGGAAGCAACGATGTTGGACGACAACCTGAAGGCGCAGCTCAAGGCCTACCTGGAGCGGGTGACGCTGCCGTTCGAGATCGAAGCCTCGTTGAACGACTCCGAGAGCTCCGCAGAGCTCAAGCAGCTGCTGCAGGACATCGCCGCGATGTCCGACAAGATCACGCTGAACCTCGACGGCAACGACGCGCGCAAGCCGTCGTTCAGCCTGAAGCGCACGGGCACGGCACAGAGCCTGCGCTTCGCCGCGATTCCCCTGGGCCATGAGTTCACCTCGCTGGTGCTGGCCCTGCTGTGGACGGGCGGTCATCCCCCGAAGGTGGAGCAGTCCACCATCGACCAGATCAAGGGCCTGGACGGGGACTACCTCTTCGAGGTGTACATGTCCCTGACCTGCCACAACTGCCCGGACGTCGTGCAGGCGCTGTCGCTGATGTCGGTGCTGAATCCGCGCGTCAAGACGGTGGTCGTGGACGGCGCGCTGTTCCAGGACGAGGTGAACGCCCGCGAGATCATGGCCGTGCCCACGATCTACCTGAACGGCCAGGAATTCGGCTCGGGTCGCATGACGGTCGAGGAGATCGCCGCCAAGCTGGACACCGGCGCGGCGGAGAAGGACGCGGCCAAGCTGTCGGCCAAGGACCCGTACGACGTGCTGATCGTCGGCGGCGGCCCGGCCGGCGCGGCGGCGGCTGTTTATGCCGCTCGCAAGGGCATCCGCACGGGCATCGCGGCCGAGCGTTTCGGCGGCCAGGTCAACGACACGCTGGCGATCGAGAACTACATCTCCGTGCTGTCGACCGACGGTCCGAAGTTCTCGATGGCGCTGGAATCGCACGTCAAGGATTACGGCGTCGACGTCATGAACCTGCAGCGCGCGGACCAGCTGATTCCGGCGGCCACGCCGGGCGGGCTGGTCGAGCTGAAGCTGGCCAATGGCGGTTCGCTCAAGAGCAAGACGGTGATCATCTCGACCGGTGCGCGGTGGAGGAACGTCAACGTGCCGGGCGAGCAGGAATACAAGAACAAGGGCGTGGCCTACTGCCCGCATTGCGACGGTCCGCTGTTCAAGGGCAAGCGCGTGGCGGTGATCGGCGGCGGCAACTCCGGCGTCGAGGCGGCGATCGACCTGGCCGGCATCGTGTCGCATGTGACGCTGCTGGAGTTCGGCGACCAACTGCGCGCGGACGCCGTGCTGGTGAAGAAGCTGGAGAGCCTGCCCAACGTCGTCATCCTGAAGCAGGCGCAGACCAGCGAGTTCACCGGCACGGCGGGCAAGCTCGACGGACTGAACTACATCGACCGCGCCACCGGTGAAGCCAAGCGCGTCGAGGTCGAAGGCGTGTTCGTGCAGATCGGTCTGGTGCCCAACACCGAGTGGCTGCGTGGCACGGTGGAGCTGTCGCGTCACGGCGAGATCATCGTCGACGCGAAGGGTCAGACCTCGGTGCCGGGCGTGTTCGCCGCGGGCGACGCGACGACGGTGCCGTTCAAGCAGATCATCATCGCGGCCGGTGATGGTGCGAAGGCCGCGCTCAGCGCCTTCGATCACCTGATCCGCAACTGACGAGCAACGCGCTCCTCTGAACTGACGCCCCGAAAGGGGCGTCAGTCGTTTTGGGGGACGATCACCGCCGGCTGCGCCAGAGGCTCTCCGCGCTGTAGACGGCCAGCGCCGACCAGATCAGCACGAAGCCGACGAGCCGCGCGCCGGCGAGCGGCTCGTGATACAGCCAGACGCCGAGCAGGAACTGGATCGTCGGGGACAGGTATTGCACGAGGCCGAGCGTCGTCAGCGTGATGCGGCGCGCGCCGGCGGCGAACAGCAGCAGCGGCACGGCGGTCAGCGGCCCCGCCAGCAGCAGCCAGGCGATGTGGCCGGCGTCGCCGGTCGCGAGCGCGCTGGTGCCCTGATGTGTCCACCAGGCCAAGGCGATTGCGGCAAAGGGCGACAGGATCAGCGTCTCCAGCGTCAGCCCCTCGAGCGCGCCGAGCTGCGCCGTCTTGCGCATCAGCCCGTAGACCCCGAAGCTCAGCGCCAGCACGAGCGCGATCCACGGCAACCGTCCGGCGGTGACCGTCAGCCAGATCACGCCGGCGGCGGCGAGTCCGATCGCCAGCCACTGCACCGGCCGCAGCCGCTCGCGCAGGAACACGAAGCCCAGCATCACGTTGACCAGCGGGTTGATGAAGTAACCCAGGCTGGCCTCGACGACGTGTCCCTGCTGCACCGCCCACACATAGACCAGCCAGTTGGTCGAGAGCAGCAGTGCCGACAGGGCGCAGGTCGCCAGCAGCTTTGGCGATCGCAGCACCGGCCCCAGCCACGCCCAGCGGCGCAGGCCGGTCAGCAGCAGCGCGACGAAGACCATCGACCACAGCGTCCGGTGCGCGATGACCTCGATCGCGTCGACGTCGCTCAGCCGTTTGAAGTACAGCGGGAACAGGCCCCAGGCGATGTAGGCCAGCGCGGCATAGAGCATGCCGGTGCGGGCGTGGGCGGAGTCGGCGGCGTTGCGGGTGTCGTTGGTCATGGGTCCGTGGTCGCGATTCGCGCGAGGGTGCCGCGAGCTTGCCGCGTGAGGGGCCCGCGATTCTGCCCGCGCCAGGCCAGCGGCGCTGTCGAAAGGCGGGGAGGCCATTCGTCGTGCTCGGTGGTCCCACTGTTCATGCGGACCGCTTCGTCGCAGGATCGCACCCCATGGCGCACCTTGAATTCACCTCGCAGTTGCACCGCTTCGTCGACACCCCGCAGTTGGACTGCGACGCCGGAACTTTAGGGGAGGCGCTTTCGCTCGCCTTCGCCTGCAATCCCCGGCTGCGTGGCTACATCCTGGATGAGCAGGGGCACCTGCGGACACATGTCGCCGTGTTCATCGACGGCCACCGCGCGCGGGATCGCCAGGCGCTCAGCGACCCGCTGACGGCACAGTCCAAGGTCTACGTGCTGCAGGCACTGTCGGGCGGCTGAGCGCCGTCTCGCCGCAGACGTGTCGAGAACGGCGACGCTCGAACGTCGTGAGAGGTGACGCCAGCCATCGCAAGGAGACACCGATGACCACCACCGCCTGGGCCGCGACCCGCAAGGGCCTCTTCGAACTCCGGAACGATCCCGCCAACGGCGGATGGTCGATCGGCCGCCACAGCTTCGTGGGGGACCCCGTCAGCATGGTGCTGCCCGCGCCACAGGGCGGCGGACGGATGTTCGCCGCGCTCAATCTCGGGCACTTCGGGGCCAAGCTGCAGGCGTCGGACGACGGTGGCATCACCTGGCGCGAACTCACGGCACCGGCTTTCCCCGAGCAGCCGGAAGGCGCCGAAGGCCCGCCCTGGAAGCTTCAGCAGATCTGGGCCCTGGAGCGCGGCGGCGACGGGCGGCTGTGGGCCGGGACCATCCCCGGAGGCCTCTTCGTCAGCGACGACCAGGGCGAGACCTGGCGGCTCGTCGAGACGCTGTGGCACATGCCCGAGCGGCTGGGCTGGTTCGGCGGCGGCTACGACGCGCCGGGCATCCATTCGATCAACGTCGATCCGCGTGATCCGAAGCGGCTGCTGCTCGGCATCTCCTGCGGCGGCGCGTGGCGCAGCGAGGACGGCGGCACGACCTGGCACATCAGCGCCAAGGGCATGCGCGCCGACTTCCTGCCGCCCGAACAGCAGGGCGAGGAGAACACACAGGATCCGCACCGCATCGTCGCCAGCACGGCGGATCCGGACGTGCTCTGGTGCCAGCATCACAACGGCGTCTGGCGCTCGGTCGACGGCGGCGCGAACTGGGGCGAGATCAAGCCGCCGCTGTCGGGCTTCGGCTTCGCGGTGGCCGCGCATGCGGGGGATCCCGGCACGGCGTGGTTCGTGCCCGGCATCAAGGACGAGAAGCGCCTGCCCGTCGACGGCGCGCTGGTGGTGAACCGCACGCGCGACGGCGGCAAGACCTTCGAGACATTGCGCAACGGCCTGCCGCAGGCGCATTGCTACGACCTCGTCTACCGCCACGGTCTGGCCGCGCACGACGACGGCCAACGTCTGCTGATGGGCAGCACGACCGGCAACCTGTGGGCCACGGACGATGCCGGCGACCGCTGGTTGCTGGTGTCCGGGCACCTGCCACCGATCTACGCGGTGCGCTTCGGCTGAGGTGGCTCTGTCGCGTTCCGCGGCGGCTCCCGCATCAGAGGTTCAGAGGAACGGCGCCCACTCCGGGCCGGGCGGCGCTTCGAGCTCGAGCCCGGCGCCCGTGACCGGATGCGTCAGCGTCAGCCGCTGCGCGTGGAGCCACAGACGCTGCCGACCGAAGTGCGCCGCGAGCACTCGATTGAGTGGCCCCTTGCCATGGTTGGCATCGCCGACGATCGGATGCGCGAGGTGCTTCAGATGCCGGCGGATCTGGTGGCGCCGTCCCTGCACCGGTTCGCACGCGAGCAAGGCGAGCCGCGTCGTCGCGAAGCGCGGATCGGTGGTGACCGGGACCTCATGCCGCCGCAGGCAGGACCACTCGGTCTGCGCGTCCAGGTGCGGCTGGCCCGTGGAGGCCAGCTCCGGATCGCGCGCCAGCGGATGGTCGATGACCCCGGCATCGCCGGCGGGCCAGCCGCGCACGAGCGCCAGGTAGCGCTTGCGGGTGCGGCGCTCGGCCAGCGCCTGGCCGAGCAGGCTCGCCACCTCGGCGCTCAGCGCGAAGACCAGCACGCCCGAGGTGCCGCGGTCCAGTCGATGCGCCGGCCAGACCGGCCGACCCAGCTGATCGCGCAGTCGCTGCAGGGCGGCGTCCTCTTCATGGGCGTCGATCGCGGTGCGGTGCACGAGCAGCCCGGCCGGCTTGTCGATCACCGCGAGGTGGTCGTCCAGATGGAGGAGCGGAAGGGCTGGTGTCATCGCTGAAGGGGACGGTGTGCGCACGCCTGGAGCGCTTTTTGCCCTCTTTTCCCCGTTTGGGGGGAGAGGACAGCCACAGGGTGGTTCGCCAAAATCCTGTCATGTCGACTGTCCATCATCGCAGCAGGCATTCCGCGCCATCGGTGGTCGGTGGCGTGATCCCCTCGGTCCGCACGCACAGTCGCCAGCAGGAGTTCGCCATGCCTCAGGAATTTCACATCGGTCACCGGTCCTTCCTGGACCGGTTCGTCCTGGTTTTGGGCAGGGTGGTGCGGCGCACGCCGGCCGTGCGGCTGGTCAGTCGATCTGGCCGTCCACATACAGCCACGCCCCGTGCTCCCGCACGAAACGGCTGACCTCGTGCATGCGGTGCGCGCGCCCGCCGACCTTGCTGCGCGCGATGAACGCCACCGTCTCGTGGTCCGCGTCCTGGCGCGTGTGCTGACGCACCTCCAGGCCCAACCACTTCAGGTCCCGTTCCCCTCGATCGAGCGACGCGGGACGGGTGCTCGGATGCCAGGTCGCGAGCAGGTACTCGATCAGATCCATTGTGTAGGCCGTGTACCGCGAGCGCATCAGCGCCTGCGCGTCCGCCGCGATGAGCGCGCCGCTCTCGGCGAAGGCCCGGTGCAGGGCCCCGCAGCACGATGCATACGGGAGCTTGCTGCCGCAGGCGCACAGGGCCACCTCTGATCCCGCCCGGGTGTTCCTGCCTGCCGTGTTCGCCGCGGTCTTGGATTTTTCTGTCTTCATGAGGGCAGCATGATGCCAGCCTCTCTAGAATGGCTGGATGAATTCCCAGGATTTCGGCGACGAGCGCCCGACCCCGCCGCAGGAGGACCTGTTCACGCCGCGCGCGCCGCGCGGCCTGCTGGACAACCTCAACCCCGAGCAGTACGCCGCGGTGACGCTGGGGCAGGAGCCCGCGCTGATCCTGGCCGGCGCCGGCTCGGGCAAGACGCGCGTGCTGACGACGCGCATCGCCTGGCTGATGAGCCAGGGGCATGCGACGCCGGCCTCGGTGCTGGCGGTGACCTTCACCAACAAGGCCGCCAAGGAGATGGTCACGCGCCTGTCCGCGATGCTGCCGGTGAACGTGCGCGGCATGTGGATCGGGACCTTCCACGGCCTGTGCAACCGCTTCCTGCGCGCGCACTGGAAACTGGCCGGCTTGCCGCAAGGTTTCCAGATCCTGGACTCGGGCGACACGCTGTCCGCGGTCAAGCGCGTCATCAAGGCGATGAAGCTCGACGAGGAGCGCTTCGTTCCCAAGCAGGTCTCCTGGTACATCGCCGGCGCGAAAGAGGACGGCATGCGTCCCAAGGACATCGACCTGCGCGATGAGCAGACCCGCAAGCTGGTCGAGATCTACCAGGCCTACCAGGACCAGTGCGAACGCGAGGGCGTCGTCGACTTCGCCGAGCTGATGCTGCGCTCGTTCGAGCTGATGCGCGACAACCAGGCCGTGCGCGAGCACTACCAGCGCCGCTTCCAGTACGTGCTGGTCGACGAGTTCCAGGACACCAACAAGCTGCAGTACGCGTGGCTGAAGATGTTCGCGCCGCCCGGGCGCGGGCAGGGCGTGTTCGCGGTCGGCGACGACGACCAGAGCATCTACGCCTTCCGCGGCGCGCGCGTGGGCAACATGGCCGACTTCGAGCGCGAGTACCGCGTGCGCCAGGTCGTGAAGCTGGAGCAGAACTACCGCAGCTTCGGCAACATCCTGGACGCGGCCAATGCGCTGATCAGCAACAACAGCCGGCGCCTGGGCAAGAACCTGCGCACCGAGGCCGGTCCCGGCGAGCCGGTGCGCGTGCACGAGGCCAGCAGCGATTTCGCCGAGGCGCAATGGCTGCTGGAGGAGGCGCAGGCGCTGCACCGCCAGGGGCTGGAGCGCAAGGAGATCGCGGTGCTCTACCGCAGCAACGCGCAGTCGCGGGTGATCGAATCGGCGCTGTTCAACGCCGGCATCCCGTACCGCGTGTACGGCGGCCTGCGCTTCTTCGAGCGCGCCGAGGTGAAGCACGCGCTGGCCTACCTGCGCCTGATCGAGAACCCCAATGACGACACCAGCTTCCTGCGCGTCGTCAACTTCCCGGCGCGCGGCATCGGCGCGCGCACCATCGAGCAGCTGCAGGACGCGGCGCGTCCGAGCGGGCGCTCGCTGGTGCAGAGCATCGGCGCGGTCGGCGGTCGCGGCGGCGCGAGCCTGGCGGGCTTCGTCGGCCTGATCGACGCGATGCGCGAGGCCACGGCCGGGCTCACGCTGCGCGAGATCATCGAACACATCATCGAACACTCCGGCCTGACGGCGTTCTACCGCGCCGAGAAGGAAGGCGAGGACCGGCTGGAGAACCTGGGCGAACTGGTCAACGCCGCCGAGGCCTTCGTGACGCAGGAGGGCTTCGGCAAGGACGCGGTGGCGCTGCCGGTGGACGAGCACTCGCCGGGCGCGATCGCGGACGGGCTGCCGGCGGCGGTCGCCCCGGCCGCGCCCGCCACGCCGGACGCGGAGACCGGCGAGATCATGTCGCCGCTGGCGGCGTTCCTGACGCATGCCTCGCTGGAGGCCGGCGACAACCAGGCGCAGGCCGGCCAGGACGCGATCCAGCTGATGACGGTGCACTCGGCCAAGGGCCTGGAGTTCGACGCGGTGTTCATCACCGGCATGGAAGAAGGTTTGTTCCCGCACGAGAACTCGCTGTCCGACTCGGACGGGCTGGAGGAAGAGCGCCGGCTGATGTACGTCGCGATCACGCGCGCGCGTCAGCGGCTGTACATCAGCTTCTGCCAGACGCGGATGCTGCACGGCCAGACCCGCTACAACATCAAGAGCCGCTTCATGGAGGAGCTGCCCGAGGAGACGCTGAAGTGGTTGACGCCGCGCAACCAGGGCTTCGGCTCCGGCTTCGCGCGGGACTACCAGCAGGCGTGGCAGCGCGGCTCGGGGCTGAAGTCGATGGTGGGTGCGGGTCGCGTCGATCCGTCCGCGTTCCCGCAGGCGCCGGTGCCCAGCGCGATGAAGCAGTCGGCGGCTGAGAAGACCGGCAATGAACACGGTGGGCTGCGCGTTGGCAAGGGCGTGTTCCACAACAAGTTCGGCGAGGGCGTGCTGCTCACGCTGGAAGGCACGGGACCGGACGCGCGCGCGCAGGTCAACTTCGGCCGGCACGGCACGAAGTGGCTGGCGCTCAGCGTCGCCAAGCTCACGCCGATCGATTGAGACGGTGACCGTCGGAACGGTGTTCAGGGACGAGACCTGAACGATTGAGCGGACATCGTACGGAGCACGCCGGTAGGCGTGTCTCCAGGCGCAGAATGGGCGGTGAGCGATAAAGATTCCAGCAAACAGGAATCACGATTGCCCGGGAGGGAGATCCGGCGAATACGTCTTTGATCCTGGAATCTCCATGCGCACTGTTGTACCGATTGATCCCCCCGACGACCCGATGGTCGAGGACGCGCTGGCGCTGGGCGCCGCCGTCCGCGCCGCGCGCACCACGGCGAGGCTGCCGCTGGTCGAAGCCGCCGAGGCGCTGGGCATGTCGCGCCAGACGCTGATCAACATCGAGACCGGCCAGGGCGGCGTCAGCCTGTCCACCGTGCTCAAGGCGGCGAGGGCGCTCGGCGTGAGTCTGTTCGCCGTCCCGTCGCAGCAGCGGGAGGTCGTCAGACGCGCGATCCGCACCGCACGCGACTCGAAGTTCTCCGACCTGGATGACGATGCATGAACGGTCTGGAGGTCTGGCTCGACGAGCATGAAGTGGGCTGGCTGAGAGCGGCCGATGCGCCACTGGGGCAGACGGAGTCGCCGCGCAGGCTGTCGCTGGCTTACCTCGAACGATGGACCTCGGAAGTGCTGGCCTTTCCGCTGGCACCGTCGCTGCCGATGCCGCCGCGCGGCGGACCGGGCAGCGAGTCCACGGCGGACGCCGTGCTCGCGTTCTTCGATCATCTGCTGCCCGCCGGAGACGCCCGGTCGCGGACCTTCGCCGCGCTGGGACTGAGCTCCGACGACTGCTTCGGCGCGATGCGCCTCATGGGGCGGGATCTGGCCGGCGCGGTGCGGCTGATCGCGGATGGGCTTCAACGACCGGCAGGGCCGGTGCAACGGGCGATCGCACGCGACGAACTGTCGGAGCGCCTCCGCCATCGCGATGAGCTGCCCTTCGCCGTCTGGGACGGACAGGTACGCGGCGCGCTCGGTGGGGAGCGGGACAAGCTCGCGGTCTACGTCGAGCGGGACGGCGGCTGGCACTTCGTCGACGGACCGCAGATGGCGTCGACGCACGTGTTGAAGCCGGCGCCTGAGGCGCAGGGATCGGGCGCTCAGCCCTTCAACGAATTCTTCTGCATGCGACTCGCCGCGCGCGTGGGCCTGGACGTGGCGCCGGTGCAGCTGCATCGCGTGCCGGAGCCTGTGCTGCTGGTCGAGCGCTTCGATCGGCAGCGGCTCGAGGACGGCCGCGTGCGGCGCCTGCATGCGATCAGCGCCTGTCAGGCGCTCGGCGTGCCGCCAGCTGATCGGGATGGAGTGTCACTGGCGCAACTCTTCTCGCTGTTGGCGCACAGCCCCACGCCGCTGGTCGACAGCCGCGCGCTGCTGCGCTGGACGATGTTCCGCCAGCTCATCGGCAGCGAAGGCTCAGGGGCGGAGGACCTGTCGTTCTTCGTCGATCACGGGGGGCTGCGCGTGGCACCGGCTCATGGCTTGGCCTGTGGCGCCCATGGCGCCCATGGCGCCCACAACGCGCGCGCATTTGATGCGCAGGCTTGGGCCGACTTCGCGCGCGACTGCGACATCGCGCCCCGCAGCATCACGCTGGAATTGAAACGCCTGTGCGAGCTGGTGCGCGCACAGGCGGAAGTGGTGGCCGAAGAGCTCGCAGTCGAGGCGCCGCGGCCCGTGATCGAGGGCCTGCTCGGTCGGATCCTCGGCGAGAGCGACCGTCAGGCCGCCCTCGCGTCGGACATCGCCCGCTAGATCAGATCCCGATCTCGCCGCCGTCCTTGCGGGTGATGACCACCGTCGCGGAACGCGGACGCTTCTTCACCGTCGGGTCGGCCTGGTTGGCCGGCCAGTAGCTGCCGAAGGTCTTCGCGTTCCAGTCCGGCGTGGTTTCCTCGCCCGGGTGCTGGACGTTGAAGAACAGCGTCTTGGCGTCCGGCGTCATGGCGATGCCGGTGATCTCGCACTCCTTCGGGCCGACCAGGAAGCGGCGCAGGGTATCCGAGGTCGCCTTGGCGCCCGCGCGGGTCTGCGTGCCGCCGGCGGCCGTGGCCACGCCGCCGTCGCCGACCTTGCCCGGCAGCGCCGCCAGCATCATGCAGTTGGTGATGTCGGTGTAGGCGCCGTCATCGGTCTGGATCCACAACATGCCGCGCTTGTCGAAGTACAGGCCGTCGGGGCTGGAGAAGTCGTTGCTGTCCGCCAGCGCCGACAGGTTGACGTCCGCGGCCGCATCGGCCTGCGCGCCGAACAGGTAGACATCCCACGTCAGCTTGGTGACGTCCGCCGCATCTTCCTTCCAGCGGATGATGTGACCGTTGGGGTTGCCCTTCTGCGAGGTCGTGCCCTTGAGATCCTCGTAGTAGCGCGGGTTCGCGGCGTCCGGCTTGAGCTGGTTGCCGGTCGGGGTCGCGGTGTTGGCCACGCGGTTGCTGTTGTTGGTCAGCGTCATGTAGATCTCGCCGTTGGTCGGGTGCACCGCACCCCACTCCGGACGATCCATCTTCGTGGCGCCGACGATGTCGCCCGCGATGCGCGCGTTGATCAGCACGTCGCCCTGGTCGGCGAAGGCGTAGGTCGCGTTGGCGGCGTCCAGGCCGTTCTTGCCGAAGCTCAGCTCGACCCAGGTGCCGCTGCCGTCGGCGTTGAACTTGGCCACGTAGAGCGTGCCTTCGTCCAGGTACTTGGCGCCGGCGGCCATGCCCTTGCCGACGTCGGCCGCATCCCAGTTGGCCTTGGAGACGAACTTGTAGATGTACTCGTTGCGCGAGTCGTCGCCCATGTAGATGACGATCGGCTTGCCGGCGACGGCCTCGGCGGGCCAGGCGCCTTCATGGTTGAAGCGGCCCAGCGCGGTGCGCTTGGCGGGGACGGAGTCCGGCGCGAACGGATCGATCTCGACCACCCAGCCGAAGGTGTTGATCGTGTTGCGGTAGTCGGCGGTCGCGGCGGCGCCGGTGACCGACGAGTTCCAGCGCGCGAAGAGGTCGGCGGTGCCGGCCGTTTCCCACAGGTAGGGGCTCTTGCGGTTCTGCGGCAGGCCGTAGCGGTTGAGGCTGGCCACGTCCTTGGCGCTGCGCTGCGCGTCGTCGCCGGCGGCACGGCTGATCACGTTGAGGTAGTTCTCCTCGCAGGTCAGGTAGGTGCCCCACGGGGTGTAGCCGTTGGCGCAGTTGTTGTTGGTGCCGCGGGTCTGGACAGCCGTCGGGCTGAACAGCGTCTGCAGCTGGACGTTGCCCTTGGCCGGGCCGGTGATGTCCATCGTCGTGGCCGAGGTCACGCGGCGGTTGTAGCGCGAGCCGCGCACCATGCTCATGCCGGTGCCCGTGGCGTCGCGCTTGACTTCGACCACGGAGATGCCGTGGGCGTAGATTTCCTTCTCGACCTCGGTGGCGTTGCGCGCGGCGCCGGCGGCGCGGCCGGCCGGGTGCAGGCCGTACGGGGCGACGACGTACTCGTGGTTGACGGCCAGCAGGCCGCGGTCCGAGCGCTTGGCGTCGAAGGCACCGGCGTCGCTCAGGCCGAACCAGTACATGCCGTCGTGACCGTCGCCGACACGGCGGTTGTAGGACTCGGCCGATTCGGAACCGTCGTCCTGCCAGGACGTGTCGCCGAAGTGCAGCGGGTCGCCCAGCGCGTGCAGGATGCTGACGTTGTAGCCGTCGGCCACGGTCACCAGGTCGTTCTTGTTCTTGGCGACGGCGGTGAAGCCGATCTTCAGCGGGGCCGGCTGCGGCGCCGGGGCGGGCGCGGGGGCCGGCGCGGGCGAATCGTCGCTGCTGCCGCAGGCGCTCAGGATCGAGCCGCCCAGCAGCGCGGACGCCGCCGTGGTGATGCCGCCCTTGAGGGCGACGCGCCGCGACAGACGTGCGGCGAGGATGTCATCGAAATGCGGGTTGGCGGACGGATTGAGGACCGCGTCCTCGTCGTACTCGTTGATGCTGTCTTGGCTGGCAACGATGTCGTGCTGCTTGCTCATTCGTGAAGGCTCCGCTGCAATGGAAAGGCGGGCGGATTCTGCGAAGAGCAAGTGACGGTGACGTGAAAAAGCCGTTAGCAATTCCTTCGACGCATGGCCGTGCGAATGGCGAAGCAATGACCGGGGATGCGACGGGCAGGCGCCGAGGCCAGCGCAGAGGCAAGACCCGGCACCTGCTTTCAGGTGACGTCGGGCGATCTGCGTCCAGGTCTGCGCTCAGGTCTGGGTTCGGAACCGCGTTCACACCTGTGTTCAGGCCGGCGTGACCGGCGTCTCGGGCAGGTCTTTCGGTGCGCCGAACATGAAGCAGTCGATGAAGGTGAAGTACAGCGAGCAGTAGAACGCCGTCGTCAGGATCATCGCCAGCGGCACGAGCAGGAAGGGCAGCAGATTGGCCAGGCCGAGCAGCATGCCGACGATGGTCAGCACCATCGTCGCGCCGAAGGTCAGCCCGACCCAGACCAGGCCCGACAGCGCGAAGGCGCCCTTGTTGCGCCACACCCCCAGCGTGCTGGAGAAGAGGGCCTGCAGCACGCCCTGGCCGCCCCAGTGGATCAGCGCCGGCGCGTGCCAGAACGGGATCGAGATCAGGCCCGTCAGCAGCAGCCGCAGGCCGATGCCGGTGGTCAGCGAGGGATCGGCGATGGTGGCCTCGATCGCCTTCTGATCGGGCTTGGCGGCGCTGCCCGCCGCGGCCACCTGCTCGACCGCGCGCACCAGGGCGCCGCCGTCCAGCCAGTGCGCCAGGAACATCACGGCGATCGTGCTGACCGCGTAGAGCAGGCCGAGGATCAACTGGTCGCGGCGCCGTTCCTTGGTCAGCTGCAGCGGCTGCGCGAAGACGGCGGCCGTCGGCGTATGCGACTGCAGCACCTGGTGCGACGCCAGCATGAAGGACAGCGACACCAGCGGCAGCGCCGCCAGCACGACCAGTTGACCCAGCAGCGGCACCAGCTGCAGCACCGAGGAGACCAGCAGGAACACGGCGAACAGCCCGATCAGCGCGATCGGCTTGCGCCGCAGCACCTTCAGCCCGTGGCGCACCCAGAGCAGGCCGTTGCGCGGCGGGACCGTTTGCAGGTGCAGGATCATGACAAGGACTCCAGCGCATGCCAGGGCCTGGCGATGCGCTCGCGCAGGACGCGCTCGAAATGGGTGGGATCGTGGGGTTTGAGGAGGCTGGCCTCGCGCGGCAGGTGGAAGTCCCACAGCCGCGAGATCCAGAAGCGCAGCGCCGCCGCGCGCAGCAGGCCGGGCAGCAGGCGGTGCTCGGCACCGGTGAGCAGGCGCACCGACTCGTAGGCCTTGACGAAGGCGCCGGCGCGCTGCTCGTCGAGGCGGCCGCTGTCCAGGTCGATGCACCAGTCGTTCAGGCAGACGCAGAGGTCGAACAGGAAGCTGTCGACGCCGGCGAAGTAGAAGTCGAAGAAGCCGCTGAGCTTCTCGCGCCCGGGCAGCCCGTCGAACATCACGTTGTCGCGGAACAGGTCCGCGTGGACGGGGCCGCGTGGCAGCGCCGCGGCGCCGGGAGCGAGCTGCTCCTGGAAGGCCAGTTCGGCGCTCAGCAGCGCGGCCTGTTCGGGCGTCAGGTGCGGCAGCACGACGGGCACCGTCTCACGCCACCAGGGCAGGCCGCGCAGGTTGTCCTGGTGCAGCGGGAAGTCCTGGCCGGCCAGATGCATCCGGGCGAGCCCGGCGCCGACCTGCTCGCAATGGAACACGTCCGGGGCCAGCTGATGCCCGCCACGCAGCTTGTCCACGACCGCCGCCGGCTTGCCGGCCACGGTGTGCAGGATGCGGTCCTGCGCGTCGGGCTGCGGCGCGGGCACCGGCACGCCCTTGCGCGCGAGGTGCCGCATCAGCTCCAGGTAGAAGGGCAGTTGCTCGAAGCTCAGGCGCTCGAAGATCGTCAGCACGTACTCGTGCTGCTCGCCGCCGCGCGTCGTGGTGACGAAGTAGTTGGTGTTCTCGATACCGGCAGTGATCCCCTTGAGCGATTGCAGTTCGCCCAGGGCCAGCGTGTCCAGCAGCGCTTGCGCCTGCTCGGTCGAGACGTCGGTGAATACGGCCATGAAAAGGAAAAAGAACGGACCGGGGGCCGACCGCGGCGGATCAGCCTCGACGGGTCAGAAATTGAAGAGGCGCCAGACCCGCGCGCCCGCGTTGCCGCGGTCGTCGCCCTGGCGGGTGGGGATGTCGCGACCGGTGTCGCCGAGCAGGATCTCGTACTCGGGCGCCTTGCTGTCCTTGTTCTTGACCACGACCTTTTGGGTCAGGCCCCTCACCCGGGTTTCCTCGATGCGGACCTTGTCGTCTTCGTTGACGAGCTGTTCGACCTTCACCTCGGGCACGTCGCGGAACTTCGCGGGCTCGGCGGGGGCCGGGACCGGAGCCGGCGCGTCGGCCGCGTGAGCCTGGAACGCGAAGGCGGCCAGGACGGCGAACAGAGGGGCGAGGCGGGTGGTTTTCATGGTGGAGCCGATTCTAAGGCTCGCCCCAGGAAAACCCCGCCCCCGGGCGAGTGCCGGTTGAAGTCCCGGTCTCCTGCCAGTCCGGGCGCCGCGCGCCTGCAACAATGTCGGGATGAGCAAACCTCTGATGCTGCTGGTCGACGGGTCCAGCTACCTCTACCGCGCGTTCCATGCCATGCCCGACCTGCGCGGTCCCGGCGGGCAGCCCACCGGTGCCATCCACGGCATGGTGGCCATGCTGAAGAAGCTGCGCGACGACTACGGCGCCGAACATGCCGCCTGCGTCTTCGACGCGTCCGGCCCGACCTTCCGCGACGAGTGGTACCCCGACTACAAGGCCCAGCGCGCGCCGATGCCCGACGCGCTGCGCGAGCAGATCGAGCCGATCCACGAGGTGGTGAAGCTGCTGGGCTGGCCCGTCCTGACGGTGCCCGGCGTCGAGGCCGACGACTGCATCGGCACGCTGTCGCGGGTGGCGGCGCAGGCGGGCCACCAGGTGGTGATCTCGACCGGCGACAAGGACCTGGCGCAGCTGGTGACGCCGGACGTCACGCTGATCAACACGATGAGCAACGAGAAGCTGGACGAGGCCGGCGTGCTGGCCAAGTTCGGCGTGCCGCCGGATCGCATCATCGACTACCTGACCCTGATGGGCGACACGGTGGACAACGTGCCCGGCGTCGAGAAGGTCGGCCCGAAGACCGCCGCCAAGTGGATCGCCGAGCACGGCTCGCTGGACGGCGTGATCGCCCACGCGGACCAGATCAAGGGCGTCGCCGGCGAGAACCTGCGCAAGGCGCTGGACTGGCTGCCGATGGGGCGCAAGCTGGTGACGGTGAAGGTCGACTGCGACCTGTGCGTGCACGTCGCGGGCTGGCCGGCGCTGGAGGCGCTGGCCTTCAACCCGGTCGACGAAGCCGGCCTGCTGGAGTTCTACACGCGCAACGGCTTCAAGACCTGGAAGCGCGACCTGGAAGGCAAGCTCGGCGGCGAGGCGCCCAAGCGTGCCGCGCCGGAAGCGGACCTCGGTGCCGCGCGCCCGACCGATCCCTATGCCGAGGTCCAGCATCCAGCGATCCCCGTCGACAAGCGCTACGAGACCATCGTCGACATGTCCCGGCTCGACGCCTGGATCGAGCAGCTGAACGCCGCCGAACTGGCCGCCTTCGACACCGAGACCGACTCGCTGGATCCGATGCAGGCGCGCATCGTCGGCATCAGCTTCAGCGTGAAGCCGGGGGAGGCCGCCTACATCCCGATCCGCCACGACGGCCCGGACGCGCCCGAGCAACTGCCGATGGACGAGGTGCTCGCGAAGCTCAAGCCCTGGCTCGAGGATCCGCTGAAGAAGAAGGTCGCGCAGAACGTCAAGTACGACACCCACGTGCTGGCCAACCACGGCATCGCGGTCCAGGGGACCGCCTTCGACACGATGCTGGAGAGCTACGTGCTGGAGGCGCATCGCAGCCACGGCCTGGAGGCCCTGGCCGATCGCGTGCTGGGCCGCAAGGGCCTGAGCTACGAGGACCTGTGCGGCAAGGGCGCGCACCAGATCCCGTTCGCGCAGGTCGAGGTGGCGAAGGCGTCGGAGTACTCCTGCGAGGACTCCGAGATGTGCCTGCACGTGCACCAGACGCTGATGCCGCGCCTGGAGGCCGACGCCGGCCTGAAGTTCATCTACGAGCAGATCGAGATGCCGGTGTCGGCGCTGCTGGCGCGGATCGAGCGCACCGGTGTGCTGATCGATGCCGGCCGGCTGCAGGCGCAGAGCGCCGACCTCGGTCAGCGCATGGTGGCGGCGGAGCAGGCGGCTTACGAGATCGCGGGTCAGCCGTTCAACATCGGCTCGCCCAAGCAGATCGGCGAGATCCTGTTCAACCGGCTCGGCCTGCCGGTGGTGAAGCGCACCGCGACCGGGGCGCCGTCGACGGACGAGGAGGTGCTTGAGAAGCTGTCCGCGGACTTCCCGCTGCCGGCCAAGATCCTCGAGTACCGCGCGCTGTCCAAGCTCAAGAGCACCTACACGGACAAGCTGCCGCTGATGGTCAACGCCCGGACGGGCCGCGTGCACACGACCTACTCGCAGGCCGTGGCGGTGACGGGACGCCTGTCCAGCAACGAGCCCAACCTGCAGAACATCCCCATCCGCACGGCCGATGGTCGCCGCGTGCGCGAGGCCTTCATCGCGCCGACGGGACACCACATCGTGTCGGCGGACTATTCGCAGATCGAGCTGCGGATCATGGCGCACATGAGCGAGGACCCGGGCCTGCTGAAGGCGTTCCAGGAAGGGCAGGACGTGCACCGCGCGACGGCGGCCGAGGTCTTCGGCGGCGGCCTGGATGCCGTCACGCCCGAGCAGCGGCGCTATGCGAAGACGATCAACTTCGGTCTGATCTACGGCATGGGCGCGTTCGGGCTGGCGCAGTCGCTGGGCATCGAGCAGAAGGCGGCGAAGGACTACATCGACCGCTACTTCACGCGTTTCGCGGGCGTGCGGAGCTACATGGACGACACGAAGCAGTTCGCCAAGGAGAAGGGCTATGTCGAGACCGTCTTCGGGCGACGTCTGTGGCTGCCGGAGATCAACTCGGGCAATGGTCCGCGCCGCAGCGGCGCCGAGCGCCAGGCCATCAACGCGCCGATGCAGGGCACGGCCGCCGACTTGATCAAGCTGGCGATGATTGCCGTGCAGCAGGCGCTGGACGAGCAGGGCAAGAAGACGAAGATCGTCATGCAGGTGCACGACGAACTGGTCTTCGAGGTGCCGGACGAGGAACTGGACTGGGTGAAGTCCGAGGTGCCGACGCTGATGGCCGGCGTCGCCGCGCTGAAGGTGCCGCTGCTGGCCGAAGTTGGCGTCGGCGCCAACTGGGACGAGGCGCACTGACTGCCACCGTCGCTGGCCCTCACCCCTCCCTCTCCCGCAAGCGGGAGAGGGGACAAGAAGGAAACCGCATGGCTCCTCTTCCGCAGGCCTCGACGCATCGCGGACTCCGGGGCGGGCCCCAGGCCGTTGGCGCATTGAGCCTCCAAAAACTGACTGGGGCGCCGTCTGTCCGAGCACAGCGAACCGCAGGTGAGCGGCGCGAGTTGGCGCCCCCGCGAGATGCGCCAACGGCCTGGGGCCCGCCCCGGAGTCCGTTGCGCATCAGCCAGTCCTAAGCGGCGAGGGTAGGGCGAGCGGTTAGCATCCACCCCCTATGAATTGGCCCTATGAGTTGCAGATCGGCTGGCGTTACACGCGAGCTGGGCGTGGAGGGCGCCGCAACCGCTTCATTTCCTTCATCTCTGGCGTGTCGATGTTCGGCATTGCGCTGGGCGTTGCCGCGTTGATCATTGTGTTGTCGGTGATGAACGGCTTCCAGAAGGAGGTGCGTGAGCGGATGCTGTCCGTGATTGCGCACGTGGAGTTGCTGAGCGACACGGGCGAGGGTCTTCCTGATTGGCGAGCGGTTGCGGACCAGGCGAAGAAGAATCCCGAGGTCGCCGCCGCCGCGCCGTTCGTGTCGGGCCAGGCGCTGATCGCGCGGGGCTCGGACATGCGCGGCACGATCGTTCGGGGCATCGATCCGGCGTTGGAGCCGACGGTGACGCCGATCGCCGAGAAGCTGGCGAAGGACGGCCTGCTGGAGCGCCTGCAGCCGGGCCAATGGAACATCATCCTGGGCATCGAGCTGGCGCGGCAACTGGGCGTGCAGCGCGGCGACAAGATCACGCTGGCGATCCCGTCGGGGCAGGTGACGCCGCTGGGCGTGCAGCCGACGCTGCGGCAGTTCACGCTGGTGGGCGTCTTCGAGGCCGGGCACTACGAGTACGACAGTGGCCTCGCGCTCATCCATGTGGGCGATGCCGCCAAGCTGTTCCGCACTGGCACGCCGAGCGGCGTGCAGCTGAAACTGCGCGACGTGCAACTGGCCCGCCAGGTCGGCGCGCAATTGCAGCGCGAGATGCTGCAGGCCGGGCAGGCGATCTACGTCCGCGACTGGACCCGCACCAACGCCAACTGGTACGACGCGGTCCAGGTCGAGAAGCGGATGATGGGCATCATCCTGACGCTGATCGTCGCGGTGGCCGCGTTCAACCTGGTGTCGACGCTGGTGATGACGGTGACCGACAAGCAGGCCGACATCGCCATCCTGCGCACGCTGGGCGCCAGCCCGCGTTCGATCATGGGCGTGTTCATGATCCAGGGCGCGTTGGCTGGCGTGATCGGCACCTTGGGCGGACTCGGGCTGGGGCTGGTCGTCGCGCACAACCTGGACGTGATCGTTCCCACCATCGAGAAGCTGCTGCACACCACCTTCCTGCCGGCCAGCATCTACGTCATCAGCCACATGCCGAGCGACCCGCAGTGGTCCGACATCGTGCCCATCACCGTGACCTCGCTGATCCTGGCATTCGTCGCGACGGTCTATCCGAGCTGGCGCGCCAGCCGCGTCCAGCCCGCGGAGGCGCTGCGTTATGAATGACGCCAAGAAGAACGCAACGCCAGCAGCCGCCCGCATCCCCGCCGGACGGGTGGTGTTGCAAGGGCAGGGGCTGGGCAAGCGCTTCGTCGAAGGACCGCTCGATGTGCAGGTCTTCCACGGCCTCGACGTCACCGTGAAGGCCGGCGAGACGCTGGCGGTGCTCGGCGCCTCGGGGTCGGGCAAGAGCACGCTGCTGCATCTGCTCGGCGGCTTGGACAAGCCGTCCGCCGGCCGCGTCGAACTGATGGGACGCGACCTCGGCACGCTCGGCGAGAAGGCCCGCGGCGACTGGCGCAACCAGCACCTCGGGTTCATCTACCAGTTCCACCACCTGCTGCCGGAATTCAGCGCGCTGGACAACGTCGCGATGCCGCTGCGCATCCGCCGTGTCCCGCAGGAGCAGGCGCGCGAACAGGCCGCGAAGGTGCTGACGCGCGTGGGGCTCGGCCCCCGCGTGCTGCATCGACCGGGCGAACTCTCCGGCGGCGAGCGTCAGCGCGTGGCGATCGCCCGCGCACTGGTCACGGGCCCGGCCTGCGTCCTGGCCGACGAACCCACCGGCAACCTCGACCGCTCCACGGCCGCGACGGTCTTCGACCTGATGCTCGAGATGGCCCGCGAGCTGGGCACCGCCTTCGTGATGGTGACCCACGACCAGGACCTGGCGGCCCGTTGCGAGCACCAGCGCCGGCTGGTCGGCGGCGCGCTGCAGCCACTCGCGGCCTGAGGACCTGGCGCCTCGGCGTTGCCGCCGAGGCTGGGTTGCCCGATCGCGAGGCCGCGGCCGCTCGTTCCGCCCGCGCCTGGGCCGGTGCGGCACGACCACTGCATTACGATGCGCGTCATCATGACCGCCTCGAAGCCTTCCTCGGAATCCCCGTCCACCCGCTTCATCCTGAAGCTCAGCTGTCCCGACCAGGCCGGCATCGTCCACGCCGTCACCGGCATCCTGCTCGAGCAGGGCGCCAACATCCTGACCTCGGCCCAGCACGGCGACGCCGATCACCGCCGCTTCTTCATGCGCATCGAGTTCGAGTGCGCCGAGGCCCGCCCGGCATCCGCGCTGCGCGACGCCTTCGCGCCGCTGGCGGCGCGGCTGGCCATGGATTGGGAACTGGTCGACGCGCAGCGCAAGACGCGCGTGCTGCTGCTGGTGTCCAAGCTCGGCCACTGCCTGAACGATCTGCTGTTCCGCGTGCAGACCGGCCATCTGGCGATCGAGATCCCGGCCATCGTGTCGAACCACCGCGACTTCTATCAGCTGGCCGCGTCGCACGACATTCCGTTCCACCACCTGCCGCTGCTGCAGGCGAGCGACGAGCAGAAGCAGGCGCAGGAACGCAAGCTCCGCGAGCTGATCGAGGAGCAGCAGATCGACCTCGTCGTGCTGGCGCGCTACATGCAAATCCTGTCGCCGGAGTTGTGCCGCTTCCTGGAAGGGCGCGCGATCAACATCCATCACAGCTTCCTGCCCAGCTTCAAGGGCGCGCGTCCGTACCACCAGGCCCACGAGCGCGGCGTCAAGCTCATCGGCGCGACTGCGCACTACGTGACCTCGGATCTCGACGAGGGGCCGATCGTGGAGCAGGACGTCGCCCGCATCGACCACTCGATGACGCCGGACCAGCTCGTGGCGATCGGCCGCGACGTCGAATGCGTGACGCTCGCCCGCGCGATCCAATGGCACGCCGAGCACCGCGTGCTGCTCAACGGCCATCGCACGGTGGTCTTCCGCTGAGCGACGCGAAGGTCCGCGTCTCTTCCAACCTTTCCTGGTGTCGCCATGTGGACTGACACGCACTGCCACCTCGACGCCTCGGAGTTCGACGCCGACCGCGACGCCGTGGTCGCGCGCGCCGTGGCGGCGGGCGTGTCGCAGATCGTGATCCCGGCGGTGGTCGCGGGCAACTTCGAGTCGGTGAGGGCGCTCGCGCATGCGCATGGCGTGAGCTACGCGCTGGGCATCCACCCGTTGTACGTGATGCACGCGCGCGACGAGGACCTCGGCCGCCTCGATCGGATGCTGGCCGAGTGCCGAGACGACCCGCGCCTGGTCGGCATCGGCGAGATCGGGCTGGACTTCTTCGTCAAGGACCTCGACGCGGCCACGCAGCAGCATTTCTACGTCGAGCAGCTGAAGCTCGCGAAGCGGCATGGGCTGCCGGTGATCCTCCATGTGCGTCGCAGCGCCGATCAACTGCTCGGCGGACTGCGTCGCATCGGATTGCAGACCGGCGGCATCGGTCACGCATTCAACGGCAGCCGGCAGCAGGCCGATGCCTTCATCGACCTCGGCTTCAAGCTCGGCTTCGGCGGCACGCTCACCTTCGACCGTTCGCTGCAGATCCGCCGGCTCGCCGCGGAGCTGCCGGCGGAGGCGCTGGTCCTCGAGACGGATGCGCCGGACATCCCGCCGCACTGGCTGTACCGCACGGCCGAGGAGCGCGCCGCAGGCGCCACTTCTCGCAACGAGCCGGGAGAGCTGCCACGGATCGGCGCGGTGCTCGCCGGGCTGCGGGGCTGGACGCTGGAGGAAGCGGCCGAGATCACGGGCCGCAATGCGCGCACCGCGCTGCCGCGCCTGGGCGCGCTGGATGCCGCTCGCGCGAATGGCTGACACGCCCGGCGCTCCCGACCTGCGCGAACCTGCCCGCTGGCAGGGGCTCGCGCCCGTCCACGCGCCGGACGCCGAATGGCTGCTGCTGGGGAGCTTTCCCGGTGTCGCCTCGCTGCAGGCGCAGCAGTATTACGGCCATCCGCGCAACCAGTTCTGGCGGCTGGTCGGCGAGGTCTTCGGCGTCGACCTCGTCGCGATGGGTTACCCCGAGCGCCTCGCCGCATTGCGCGCCCACCGCGTCGCGGTCTGGGACGTGATCACCGAGACCGAGCGTGAAGGCAGCCTCGACAGCGCCATCCGCAATCCCTTCGCCAGCGACCTCGGCCGGCTGCTGCAGGAACTGCCGGCGCTGCGCACGATCGGCTTCAACGGGGGCACGGCCTTGCGCTTCGGGCTGAAGCAGCTCGGACCTCTTGCAGCCCGTTACCGTGTGCTGGGGCTCCCCAGCTCCAGCCCGGCCTACACGATGCCCTACGATGCCAAGTTTCGCGCCTGGCGAGAGCTCGCCGGGCCATCGACCGACAGATGACGAGACCGGGCCCCGCGGACCCGGCATGGGAACGACAGCCGTGAGCAAGCAACGGGACTCGAAGAAGGACAAGAGCGGCAGAAGGACCGACTGGGTGGAAGCGACGCTGAGTGAATTCGACGGCGTGCGTTTCCTTCACCTCGATTCGATCTGGGTCCAGGGCGCCATGCGGCTCAAGAAGCCGGAGAAGCTCGAGCTGGAATACGTTCAGCGGATGATGGCCTGGATGCTCTGGCGCGATGTCCGCGAGATGACCAGCGGGCAGGCGGTGCAGCTCGGCCTGGGCGCCGGCGCGCTGACGCGCTTCTGTCGCAAGCAGTTGAAGATGAAGACCACGGCGGTCGAGATCAACCCGACCGTCATCAGCGCCAACCGGCACTGGTTCCACCTGCCCGACGACGACGACCGGCTGCGCGTGATCAACGAGGATGCCGGCGCGTGGGTGGCCGACGCGGAGCACTGGGGCAGTGCGCAGGTGCTCAACGTCGACCTCTACGACCATGAGGCGGCCGCACCGGTCCTCGACGACGAGGCCTTCTATGCCGACTGCCATCGCGTGCTCGCCGACGGCGGGCTGATGACGGTCAACCTCTTTGGCCGCAGCGCCAGCTTCACGCGCAGCGCGGCGCGGATCGCGAAGGTGTTCGGCTCCGACCAGGTCTGGCACCTGACGCCGACCCGCGAGGGCAATACCATCGTCGTCGCGGGGCGCGGCGTGGCGGTGCCGGAGCGCGAGGTGCTCGAACAGCGCGCCGCCCACATCGAGGCCCGCCATGACCTGCCGGCCACCAAGTGGCTCAAGCTGGTGCGGCCGCTGCCGATGAACGTGATCCATCAGCTCCACGCGGCTGCGGCCGTCGACTCTGACGAGTGACCATGAAACACAACACGTCGACGCCTCACGGCGACAAGAGCGCTGCGCCCGCTCCCGCTCCCGCAGCGAAGGCGGCCGCACCCCTCCCGGCGCCGCCGGCCCCACCCGCCAAGCCCAAGGCCGCCGAGGCCGGCGGCACGCGGCTCGATTGGCGCCAGTTGCTGCACTGGCTGGCCGAGGACGGCGTGATCGACCAGGAGCAGGTCCAGCGCACCGAGGCGCGCTTCGGCACCAGCCAGAGCGCCCAGCATCCGCTGACCCGGCTCGGCGCGGCCGGGCTCGTGCGCATCACCAATGGCCGATCGCTGGATACCGAGTCGCTGACCGAATGGCTCGCGGGCCGCCTGAAGCTGCCCTACGTCCGCATCGATCCGCTGAAGGTCGACGTCGGCCGTGTCGCCGACGTGATGTCCGCCAGCTACGCCGAGGCGCGTCGCTGCCTGCCGATCCAGGTCGGCCTGACCGAAGTGACCATTGCGGTCGCCGAACCGCAGGACACCAGCTGGGTTCCGCAGATCGAGTCGCACACCCGCAAGCGCGTGAAGCTGGCCCTGGCCAATCCGCAGGAGATCGCGCGCTTCACGACCGAGTTCTTCACGCTGGCGCGATCGGTGCGCGCGGCGACGAAATCCGGCGAGGCAAGCCAGCAGGCGAGCTTTGAACAGCTCGTCGAGCTCGGTCGCAGCAACCGCCAGCTCGACGCCAACGACCAGGGCGTGGTGCAGGTCGTGGACTGGCTCTGGCAGTACGCCTTCGATCAGCGCGCCAGCGACATCCACCTGGAGCCGCGCCGCGAGATGGGCGTGATCCGCTTCCGCATCGACGGCGTGCTGCACACGGTCTACCAGTTGCCGCCCACGGTGATGGGCGCGATGACCGCGCGCATCAAGTTGCTGGGGCGCATGGACGTGGTCGAGAAGCGCCGCCCGCTCGACGGTCGCATCAAGACGCGCAATCCGGCCGGCGAGGAGGTGGAAATGCGTCTGTCGACGCTGCCGACCGCCTTCGGCGAAAAGATGGTGATGCGGATCTTCGATCCCGACACCGCCGTGAAGGACCTGGCGCAGCTCGGATTCTCGACCCACGACGCCGAACGCTGGAACCGACTGACCGCGCGGCCGCACGGGATCATCCTCGTGACCGGTCCGACCGGCAGCGGCAAGACGTCGACGCTCTACTCGACGCTCAAGCGCCTGGCGACCGACGAGGTCAACGTCTGCACCGTCGAGGATCCGATCGAGATGATCGAGCCCTCGTTCAACCAGTCGCAGGTGCAGCCGACCATCGACTTCAACTTCGCCGAGGGACTGCGCGCGCTGATGCGGCAGGACCCGGACATCATCATGGTCGGCGAGATCCGCGACCTGGAGACCGCGGAGATGGCGATCCAGGCCTCGCTGACCGGTCACCTGGTGTTCTCGACGCTGCACACGAACGATTCGGCCTCCGCGATCACCCGCATGGTGGACCTGGGCGTGCCCAACTACCTGATCGATGCAACGGTGATCGGCGTGCTGGCGCAGCGCCTCGTGCGCACGCTGTGCCCGAACTGCAAGGAGCCGGATCCGGAGGTCACGCGCGATTCGCTCAACGAGATGCTCAAGCCCTGGCGCCTGAACGGAGGCGTCAAGCCTTACCGGCCCGTGGGCTGCCTGGACTGCCGCAACACCGGTTTCCGGGGACGTGCCGGGCTGTACGAGCTGCTTCTGCTGACCGACAGCATCCGCAAGCACCTGCACCCGAACACCGACATGACAGCCTTGCGCCGGCAGGCGGTGCAGGAAGGCCTGCGCCCGCTGCGCCTGGGCGGTGCGATGAAGGTCGCCGAGGGGCTGACGACCATGGATGAGGTGCTGCGCAGCACGCCCACCTGGGAGACCTGAACGGATCCGGCTGACCGGAGCCGGATCCATCCGCTTGCCGCCCCCCAGGCTCGTGGGGGCGGGTAAGCCCGCGCAGACAACGCGCAAGGCCCGTGCCGAGCGGGCGCGTGAAGATCGCCATACGCCCCGTGCGAGGTGCGGCGTCACCCCTTACGTGATAACCACAGACCTCGATGGGGACCCGATTCCTAGAATCGCGCCCATTCAAGCCGATAGAGGTTCCCTCGATGAAGATCAAGAGTCAACGCGACTTCTGGTCAGGGCTGATGTTCGTGGTCGTTGGCGTCGCGTTCGCGTGGGGCTCGGCAACGAACTACAGCTTTGGCTCCTCGGCCCGCCCCGGGCCTGGTTACTTCCCCTTCGGGCTGGGCGTGCTGCTCGCGCTGCTGGGGGCGGTGGTGCTGTTCAAGGCACTGACGATCGAGTCGGAGGGCGGCCAGCCCGTCGGCGCCTTCGCCTGGAAGCCTCTGGTGATCGTCGTCGGCGCGATCATCGTGTTCGGCCTCGCCCTGCCGCGACTGGGCATGATCATCACGCTGCCGCTGCTGATCACGATCGCTTCGCTGGCCAGCGACGAGTTCCGCTGGCGCGATGCGCTGCTCAGCAGCGTGGTCCTGACCGCGGGCAGCTACGCGATCTTCATCTGGGGTCTGAATCTGGTGATCCCCATCTGGCCAACCTTCCTGGGCGGCTGAGGAGTCACGCATGGATCTGATCAACAACCTGATGATGGGGTTCGGCACGGCGTTCACGCCGGAGAACCTCCTGTATGCCTTCGGCGGGGCGGTGCTCGGCACCCTGATCGGCGTGCTGCCGGGCCTGGGCCCGGTCGCGACCATCGCGATGCTGCTGCCGTCGATCTACTCGCTGGACGCGACGCCGGCGCTGATCATGCTCGCCGGCATCTATTACGGCGCGCAGTACGGCGGCTCGACGACGGCCATCCTGATCAACGTCCCCGGCGAGTCCTCGTCGGTCGTGACCGCGATCGACGGCTACCAGATGGCCCGGCAAGGCCGCGCCGGCGCCGCGCTGGCGGCCGCTGGCCTGGGCTCGTTCTTCGCCGGCTGCGTCGGCACGATCATCATCGCGGCGTTCGCGCCGCCGCTGACCGAGCTGGCCTTCAAGTTCGGCCCCGCCGAGTACTTCTCGCTGATGGTGCTGGGCCTGATCGGCGCCGTGGTGCTGGCCTCGGGCTCGCTGGTCAAGGCGATCTCGATGATCCTGCTGGGCTTGCTGCTCGGCCAGATCAACACCGACGTGATCTCGGGGACGCCGCGCTTCTCATTCGATGTTCCAGAGCTGACCGACGGGATCAACTTCGTCGTGATCGCGATGGGTATCTTCGGCTTCGGCGAGATCATCGCGAACCTCGGCCAGCCAGCCGAGCATCGCGAGGTCTTCACCAAGAGCGTCAAGGGCCTGTGGCCGACCAAGCAGGACTTCCATGACGCCTGGCCGGCGGTGTTGCGCGGCACGGCCCTGGGCTCGGTGCTGGGCGTGCTGCCCGGCGGCGGCGCGTTGCTGGCATCGTTCGCGGCCTATACGCTGGAGAAGAAGATCTCCAAGCACCCGGAGAAGTTCGGCAAGGGCGCCATCCAGGGCGTGGCGGGTCCGGAATCGGCCAACAACGCCGGCGCACAGACCTCCTTCATCCCGATGCTGACGCTGGGCATCCCGCCCAACGCGGTGATGGCGCTGATGGTGGGTGCGATGACGATCAAGGGCATCCAGCCCGGTCCGCAGGTCATGACCAGCAACCCGGAACTCTTCTGGGGGCTGATCGCCTCCATGTGGGTCGGCAACCTGATGCTGGTGATCCTGAACCTGCCGTTGATCGGCATCTGGATCAAGCTGCTGACCGTGCCTTACCGCTTCCTGTTCCCGGCGATCGTGGTGTTCTGCTGCATCGGCACCTACACGCTGAACAACAACAACTTCGACGTGTTCATGACGGCGGCGTTCGCGGTGGTCGGATATCTCTTCTACAAGCTGAGCTGTGAGCCGGCCCCGCTGCTGCTGGGCTTCATCCTCGGTCCGATGATGGAAGAGAACCTGCGTCGCGCGCTGCTGCTGTCGCGCGGCGACTGGAGCACCTTCCTGTCCCGGCCGCTGTCGGCGGGCCTGCTGATCGCCGCGGCGCTGATGGTGGTGGTGGTGATGCTGCCGTCCATCAAGAACAAGCGTGACGAGGCGTTCCAGGACGCGGATTGACCGGCCAGACGCCCTCATGCTTCATCGAAGACCCGCCTCGGCGGGTCTTTTTTTGGTGTGTCGCCGCTGGGCTTCCAGGAGAAACAAGGGCTTAGCGGTACTCCGTGCGAGTCGCGGCCAGCTGTCAACAACTTTCCCTTGTAGTTCTTGCGAGCCGCTTCATCAGCGTGCTACAGTCGCTGTCTTCGCTGCACAGACATCTGTCTTGCAGCGGCCCCCGAAGGAACTGTCGGGGGTGTCGAATGACTAACCGGGTTTGTCCTGGGTTTCATTTGACGGCGAGATTCTCGCAGTCGCTGATGAAAATAATTTCTCTGACTGCTTGACGGGTTCGAAAGAAATCGTTCATAATCTCGCT